>NZ_JBQFXH010000001.1:0-1577092 GCF_056540745.1 Ruegeria sp. AM1 | reverse complement strand
GCTTGAGCTACGCAACGGCTCCGCTCAGCAGGCCTTGACCGCAACCTAAACACGAGAAAGAAACAGGAACGGATTCTACATCCAAACGGCCCGGATCAAGGGGCTGGGTCAGCCTGATCTTCCACGGCGTGTGCAAACTGCTTAGCGGGCGAACCTAGTGGCCACAGAAATATCAGACAAGCAGCCTAAGCAGCCATATGCCTGTTTTCCGATCGTGTGTCGGCCATGCGGTATTCCAACACCGTACGGTTCGCGCCTGCGGACCGTTCTTTCCATCGCGAGAAAGGTTCTATAGAAGAAAAACACACAGATATTGCGAAAAGTAATGAACTTACGAGATTTGGAATATGTCGCCGCAGTTGCGAAGTGTGGCAACTTCAGCGTCGCTGCGGAGTATTGCAACGTTTCACAGCCTGCTCTGTCAAACCAGATCAAGAAACTTGAGAAAGAGCTGGGTACCGATCTTTTCCTCCGACTCAGCGGCGAGGTAAGACCGACTGCCTGTGGTCAACGCATCGTAAAAATTGCAGAAGAGATGCTGATCAGTGCGCAACGGATCAAAGATACGGCAACCGAGTTTCGAGACCCCGAAGCAGTGCCCTTTAGCATCGGCCTGACCCCGACGCTGGCGCCGTATCTAACGGACTATTTCTCAAACCTGTTCAGCGCTCTCTTTCCACGAATGCGGGTCACCATGATCGAAGACCTGCCGCAGAACATGTTGAAGATGGTCGAGGATCACAGTCTGGATGTAGCTTTGGTGGCGAAACTAAATCACAATCCGACGCTCGAATTCACGTCAATCTGGGAAGAACCTTTGTATTTAGCGGTTAATGAGGGCCACCCTCTGGCACCCCTGCGATCCATCCGGCCTGAAGACGTGCCGGTACATGATTTCATTCGGCTCCCGCATTCGTTTGGATACGAACTTGAAGAACGGTTACCAACACCCGACCAGTCGGCGCGCGCTCCCAAAAAATTCGACCTGACCGCCCTGCGTTTCGAGACTATCTGTCGACATATCTGCCATTCGGACGATTGTACTATTGTCTCTGCCCTGGCTGCCGAGCAGTTCCGCAAGGACAATTGGCCGTTGTCCTTCATCCCGTTCGAAGCCCCCGGAAATCTTCGCAACCTCGGTGCGGCGTCGCGATTGAATTGCCCCAGAAAACCTCTGCTTGCCAAGATCGGGACCTATATCCAGGAAACCCCCCCCAAAGGCGTCACGCCAAATTTTGTGGCGTGACGCGTCTTTTTCCTACTCGATAAAGGTGCGGGCCAACCGGTCGCTCAGCGGTTGGGTCAGGTAGCTGAGGGCCGTGCGTTCGCCCGTGTTCACGAACAGGTCGGCAGGCATACCCGGCACCAGATCCAGTGCCGCCACCTCCTGGGATTGGACGTCATCCAGTTTGACACGCGCGGTGTAGTAGTAGTCTCCGGTGCGCTCGTCTTCGAGACTGTCGGCGGAGATGTCGATGATGCGGCCCTCTGCCTCGGGCACATCGCCCTGATCAAAGGCTGACAGACGCACGCGCGTGGACTGACCGATATAGAGCTTTTCGATGTCGGCCGTGTTCACCCTCGCCTCAACCACCAGCGGTTGGTCAATCGGCACGATGTCCAGAATGGGTGCCCCCGGACGGACGACGCCGCCTGCGGTGAACACCGTCATCTCGACCACACGGCCGCTGACGGGCGCAGTAATTGCCACGCGCTTTAGCCGTTCCGAGGCACCGACAAACTGCGGCTCGAGCGTGGCAAGTGAGGCGTCGATCTGCGCCAGTTCGGTCGAGGCGGCCTCGTCCCGCAGGGTGCGTGCACCGATGCTCGCCAGATGCAACTCGCTGATCTGGTTGCGGGCCTGTGCCTCTTGGGTCAAGAGGGCCGCGTCCACGCCAATCAGGCGCTCAACTTCGACCCGGCGCGCATTCACGCGGGCCGCGGCGACAAGCCCTTTGTCCAGCAAGGTCTGCAGGTTGCCCAGCTCTTGCCGCGTGATGTCCAACTGCCGGGTGTTGGAGGCGCGTTGCGATTGCAGACCGCTCACTTGATCCTCAAGATTGGCGATGCGTTGTGCTGTCAGCGCCTCTTCGGCGTCGCGCGACCGGCGTTCTGAATCGAACAACAGCTTCTGGGTCGTGAATGCCGTGGCCCACGTTGCGGGGTCCAGTTCGACGCGCATCATCTGCGCAACAGCCGCCTGATCAAATGTATCGGCGTCCTGCAGTTGGGCCATCAGCCGCGCACGGCGCACCGACAGATCGCTGAGTTGGCTTTCGATCACGTCGAGATCGACGCCCAGGTCGGTGCTGTCCAATTCCAAAAGGGTCTGGCCCGCTTCGACCAGGTCGCCGTTGCTGACGAGAATACTGCTGACGATGCCGCCATCCAGATGCTCGACCGTCTTGCGGTTGCCTTCGACCACAAAACTCGCCTGGGCCACAACAGCGCCATCCAGCTTGGACGCGGTTGCCCAGTAGGCGGCACCGCCGAGGAAGCTGATGACGGCCAGCAATCCAAAGATCACAAAGCCGGTAATGCCAGCGCCGGAGGCCTTGGGTTGAACGCGGTTGTAGTCTTCAAGGCGCAGAACGCCGGTATTGCGGGCGGGGGTGAGTGCGGTTGTCATTGTGCTGCTCCTTTCACAGCGGGTTCTTGTGGGCGACGGGCGGCCAGCTGTGCGGCAGCCGTCTGGGCTACGCGTGTCCCCTGTTGACGCGGACGCAAGATGTCTTCCTTGTCGCCGAAGCCCGTTTGCGTGCCTTTGTTGAGTGTCAGAACCTTGTTGACGGCTTCCAATGTGCTGGGGCGATGCGTCATCACGAAGGTCACAGCGCCGCGTGCACTGGCGCCACGAATGGCGTTGCGCAGCGCCGCTTCGCCCTGGGCATCCAGGTCCGAGTTCGGCTCGTCCAGCACCAGAATGAACGGGTCATCATAGAGCGCGCGTGCAAGTGCGATCCGCTGACGTTGACCGCCGGACAGATGGAAGCCATTGCCGATCTCGGTCGCATAGCCATCGGGCAGGCTGCTGATCAGACCATGCACATCGGCAGCGACGGCTGCCGCCAGTACCTTGCTGTCGTCGATCGACGTTGAAAACCGTGCAATGTTTTCGCGAATAGTTCCATCGAACAGATGGACGTCTTGCGGCAGGTAGCCCACCAATTGTCCCAGCTCTTCGGGATCCCACTTGGCCATGGGGGTACCGTCCAGACGAATGGCTCCGCGTTGCGGTGTCCAGATCCCGGCCAGCATCTTTGCCAGCGTCGACTTGCCGGACCCGCTATGACCGATCACTGCCAAAACATCGCCAGCCGACAGGGTAAACTCGATCCCCCCGATGGTGGCGTTTTGCGCCAAGGGCGGGCCCGCCTGTGCGATGGCCGTGTTCAGCGAGATTTGCGGACGCGGCAGTGCCAATCGCTTGGGTGGCTCGGGGTAGGCCTCAGAGAGGGCGCGCAGAGTCTTGTACGATCCACGGGCGGCCAGAAAGGTGCGCCATTGACCGATCAGTTGGTCGATGGGGGCCAGTGCGCGGGCCAACACGATGGTGGCGGCAATCATCACACCGGCGGTGGCTTGACCGCTGATGGCAAGGGCGGCCCCCAACCCCAACATGCCCGATTGCAGGACCATGCGGGTCGTCTTGGACATCACCGAGAAGCTGGCCAGCCGGTCAGACACACGGGATTTCAGGTGATGCGCATTATGTTGCAGAGCTGTCCAACGCCGGGCGAGATCACCAGTCATACCCATCGCGTGGACAAGCTCTGCGTTCTGCTCACTAGAGGTGAACAAACTGTCGGACCTGGCGCGCGCTTGGGCCGCGTCTTGCATCACATCTGCAGAGCGCGCGTTGTTGATCAGGGCCATGAGTGTCAGGAACAGCGCGCCGGCAAGGCCAAGGGCGCCAAGATAGGGGTGCAGGATATAGAGCACACCCAGGTAAAGCGGGATCCATGGTGCGTCGAAAAATGCAACTAGCGTGGGGCCCGAAATGAAGTCTCGCATCCCGTTCACATCGGCGGTGGGGTTGTCGCCATTGGCCTTGCCTTGAACCCGGCGGCGGATCGCGGCCTGCAGGATCGGCGCGCCAATCTCAAGTTCGAACCGCGCGCCAAGGCGGCTGAGGATACGCATGCGGATCAGGTCCAGAAGACCGGTGACCAGGAAAACACCGCCCAGCAGGATGCTGAGGGCAATGAGAGTGTCCATGTTCTGGCTGGTCAAAACGCGATCATAGACTTGCAACATGTAGAGAGGGCCGGCCAACATCAGCAGGTTCAGGATCATGCTGAAGAAGCCGATGGCGACAAAGCCGCTGCGCAGCTTGCCCCATGCGGATTTGACGGTGGATTTTTTCTGAAACATTTGGGTGATCTCTTTTCAGCGTGAAGAGGTGGCGACATGTGCCGCCACCTCGGTGTGTTTTGATCAGGCGATGAAGTCGTCGTCGGTGAAGTCGCTGCTGTTGACCCCTTCGAGGCGCACGGAGGCGTCCGAGGAGAAGGTCAGCAGGGTGTCGTCGCCGTCTTGCGACACAACAAGGTTCTCGGCGAAATCCGGGCCGAAGTCGGAGAAGTCCAACCGGTCCACGCCAACTTCAAAGTCGCCCACCGTGTCGTTGCCGAACAACCCTTCGAAGGTGAAGGTGTCAGAGCCTTCGCCGCCAAGCAGCAGGTCGTCCCCTTGGCCACCGTTCAGCAGGTCATCACCGTCTTCACCCGACAAGGTGTTGTCGGCATTGGACCCGATGATGATGTCGCCATCGTCTGACCCGATCACGTTCTCGATCGAGCTCAGGATGTCGGTCTCGACCACTTCGTCGATGACATCCAGACCAGACACACCCGCGGGGGCATCTGCGTCAATGGTTGCACCAGCGTCCACCAGCGTGTCCTGCGCGATGGGACCGTTGATCCCGGCAGGTGCGTTGTGCAGGTGGATAGCCGACACGACACCCGGAACCGGAGTTTGCAGGTCTGCTTCGTTGAGGCCCGTCACGGTCAATTCCGAAGAATAGACAACCTGGCCGGTGGCTTCATCGATCGAGATGGTCAGTGTCGCGGTACCTGTCGCATCACTGTCGGAGGTGAGACCGGGTTCCTGGCTTGCGTCAAGTGTCGCCACCAGTTCGATGACACGTGCATGCCCGTCGCCCTCATCGCTGATAACTTCAAACTGACCACGGATTTCACCACTCGGGAAGTCCGAGGTGTGGATGTTGTAGTACAGGTTCCCGGCAAGGGCTTCTGCTACAAATCCGGCCGCGTCGTTGATGCTTTCGGTGGGTTGCAAAGATGCACCGACCGCAACATTTTCGACAGAAACCGTGAACCCGGTTTCGCGGGTGGCGCTTCCGTTTCCGCTGGTCCCAAGGTTCACGGTCACAGCGACGTCCTGATCGGAGAAATCCGCCGTGTCGGTGCCTTCGCCACCTTCGATGAAGTCATTGCCAAGGCCGCCGACGATCACATTGTCGCCTTGTCCGGCAATCAGAACGTCATCGCCTGCACCACCGTCGAGAACACCGTTGATTTGACCAAGGTCGACAACAATGTCTTCTCCGGCGCCCAGCAGCACGTTGCCGTTCACCACTCCGTCGTCATTGTTGACGAATGTGACGTCGCCCGCTTCGGTTGCGTCAATGGCGTTTACTGTACCGGTGATTTCACCTTCGTTCAGGATCGCCCCTAGCATGTTCAGGCCACCATCGATGCGGATACCCGCTGCGGCGTCGCTGTCCTCGGACCCGGCGATAACGCCCTCGTTCTGCACCAGACCCGCAAAGCTTGCGTCTTCCTGGTTGCTGAAGAGGCGCAGGCCGTCTCCGACAGTGTTGCCTTCGACCGCGTCACCGCGACCTTGCAGGATACCTTCGTTGAAGACAGCGGCGGATACGACATCGTCATCCACGTCGCCGGTTTGCAACGATACTGCGGAGCCGTTGTTGCCCAGCCCGGCATCTACAATACCGGTGTTGGTGAAGGTGTAGTTGTCGGCTGTACCATCCGCATAAACCGTGCCGTTACGCTGATCGCCAGTGCCGAGGATCGTACCGGAGTTCACAACGTCCAGCCCTTCACCGTCGATGTTCAGCGCGCGGCTGTCCGAGGATACAACGCCGCCTGCTTCGTTCACGAACGAGCCGCCAGTGTGGTCGCCTGTCCCGAAGTAAACACCGTTTTGAACCCCAGCGATCAAGCCTGAGTTGGACAGCTCGCCCTGGAAGTTGACGCCGTTGATGATACGAACACCTGCGACCGTTCCATTGGCACCTTCGGACAGAATCTCGCCCGAGTTGGTGATTGTGGCATCGGTTGTTCCCGTATTGCCGACATTACCAATCCGTACGCCGTCGCCGGCGAGGTTGTTGCCCGCTGGCGCATTGCCACGGCCCTGAATGACCCCGTCATTGTCCAGTGCGAACGTGTTGGCACCATCTGCGGCCCCACCAATCTCGGCTCCAAAGCCGGAACCTTGGTTGCCTTCACCGGCATCGATTGTTCCGCTGGCAAGGTTGCGCACACTGAAGTCATCTGCCGTACCATCGGCATAAACAGTGCCGTTGCGTTGGTCGTCTGTTCCGAGAATATTGCCCGAGTTGGTCAGATCAACGCCGGTCCCATCGATGTTCACCGCGCGGCTGTCCGACTGTATTGTCCCGAAGTTCAGGACATCGAGATCATGCTCGGCTTCGCCGATATACAGACCATTGCGCACCCCTTCGATCACACCGGTGGGTGTGTTCAGGATACGACCTTCGGCTGCGGCGCCATCGGCGATACGGATACCTGCCGCTGTGCCGTTGTTGCTTTCCGACGAGATGAGGCCCGAGTTCACGATGTCCGTGTCAGACACTGTGCCTTCTGCGCCGTTGTTGATGCGGATGCCGTCGCCCGCGCTGCCGGTGTTCGAGGCCGCTTGGCCACGTCCTTGAATGGTGGCACCAAATCCGTTGAAGACGGAGTTCGACACCAGGTCACCCACTTCGTCGCCAACCTGGAACGAAATGCCCGTGCCGTCGTTGCCTTCGCCTGCGTCAATTGTACCGCCAGTGAAGTTTGAAATTCTGACATCTTCCGCTGTCGCGTTGGTGTAGATAGTACCGTTGCGCTGATCGTCGGTGCCGACAATGTCGCCAAAGTTACGAACGCTGATACCTTCGCCTTCGATCTCGACCGCGCGGCTGTCGGACGAAATGACACCGCCACGGAAGTTGTCGAGCGTGCCCGAGCTATTTGGACTGCTGAATTCAACACCGTTCAACTCGCCCGCAATGCTGCCGAAGTTGCGAATGTCTGCGCTGGGGCCGTCGATCACTTCAATGCCCGTGGCGTCTGGGCCGTTAGCCTCGATGCTGCCTGTGCGGAAGTTGAAGACCAGAGCCCCCTCGGCTTCGACCGATACGGCGGACGGTGCGCCATTGGTTTCGACCTCGCCGAAGTTCAGAAACCGGGAAAGGTCGTTGTTCAGAACGAAAGCCGGCGTGTTATCGACAACGGTACTTTGGAAAAAGCCGTTGGTCAGTGTCTGTCCGTCGCGAACAGTTTCCTGGGCCAGTGACGAGGTCGTCAACAATCTAGCGCGCAGGCTTGCAAGTAGTTCGGAAAGCATGGGTGATCTCCGCTTGATATTTGGTTGCTGCGGAGATCAGACCGAGACTGTGGCCTCTCCGCTGTTCAACCAAGTGCGGATGCATCGATGTATTGGAAATTCTTGGTCCGAATACCCTGTATAAGAATGAGAAATACTCACGAAATCTGTGAGGTGGGTGAATTATTTTATGTTTTTAAATAATGATTTACGGTAATTTCTGATCCGGCTTGAGTTATTCTTTGACAACTTTTCACGAAACTGTTCGCGAAGTTTATCAGAAACTCCGGCTCCGACGTGTCTGACAACGAAATGCATGGTGGGTAGATCGAGGCAGACCTTTCATTCCCAGTCGTTGAGGACGGATCAGCAAGCCTCTCATCGCCGTTTTCTCGCCCAATCTGAGATTGGAATCTATCCGTTCCAGCCCCTCGTGAACTACATGAACGTGGATGGTCGGTATTCTCATAGTGCTTGACGGACAAGACCATGAAGACATCGATATCGGTCTCTTTCAGCGGGCTGATCATGGTGCTGCACCGGTAGGAGCCGGCCAGGAAAGAATCCAAAACTGTCATACCTGCCTCGGCCACGCCGCGCACATTCTGCTGGCGCTGCGATACGGTGCTTATTTGGAGGTTGGTAATGTGGCCCCATGGTCATGGAACAAGGCAGATCATCGCTATCCGACACCGGAAGAGGACTTGGCTGCCTTTGGGTATGCAGCTTCCGACGATGAAGTCGCCCGGTCCTCCGAACTGCGCATGGACCGGATGGGCAAACGGCGTAAGTCCTCGATAATGCCATCGCGCTAGTCGAGGCGTGAGAGGCGCGCCTCGCTCAACTCTCTACCCTAGGCCGTTTTGTGGAAACTGCATTGCAGCGACGGGCTACGTGGGCAATGACCGCAAATGCCGCCCGCGCGGACGGCCCAAATCCTTAGATTTCAATGGCCTCCGCAATCGTAAGGGCATCTTCAAGTTCAGCGCCTCGGTATCTGACTGTGCTATCTATCTTTGTGTGACCAAGCAATACCTGAACTGCACGCAAATTTCCGGTTTTCTTGTTGATTGGAGTGTACTTAGTTCCTCTCATCGAATGCGTACCGTAGGCGCTTGCTTCGAGGTCTATTGAAGTGACCCAGTCACTGACAATCCTTGCGTATTGGCGTGTTGAAATGTGCAGGTGCTCGTGGGACCTAGCCGGCCATATATATTCGGAGCCGACCCTAAGCTCGTCCTCCATCCACTTCTCGACAGACGCGCGTGTCCCCTCTGATATCTCGAACCGAACGGGTTTCTGGGTCTTGCTCTGCAACACTGACGCCCGTTCCTTAAGCTGGTCGGATGCCATAACGTCAACAGTTTTCATCTTCACCAAGTCACAACCGCGAAGCTTGCTGTCGATCGTCATGTTGAACAGAGCAAGATCACGGTGGTTTTTTGGCCAGTTCAAGTCGCACCCGGATCGCCCAGACATGCTTTGGTTTCAACAGTCGCTTCTGGACGACGATGCGGCCTTTGTTCCATGCCGAACGAAGTGCGCGAATGGCTGGTAGGTTTGGTGTTTCCATGACTGAGACTCCGATCCGCCATGCCCTCCTACAACGACAACTCAACGTTGACAGATCACCATATCACGACATCCTGCAGTGCATCCGAGGTCGGATCTGAGCCCTAAAGTGGACGTTCTGATGCAACAAAAAATCAGGCGCTGCTCAGTGCAATTCAACGAATGTGACATCAACTGAATACGCCATTAGCTTTGCGTTTGGTGACTATCATATCACTTCACAAGTTTGAATTTTAGGCGTTTCAACTTAGGGCTCCAGCTAAATAAGGTTTAACTACTTGAAAATTTTGAGTTGATCGTGAGACTTATAGTATGGGTGAGTATTTTGATGAAATGTTCAACGGCGATGGATCACTCAGAGGTCCTTATGAAGAAATAGGCCGTTGGTTCAACGCTGAGGATGCATCTCGATTGAGGGCCAAACAGCGCGAAGCCGAAGAGGTTTTCAGGCTGACGGGAATAACTTTTAACGTCTACGGCAAAGCCGAGGCCGAGGAACGTCTGATCCCGTTTGATATCGTACCACGAGTAATTTCAGCGCGCGAATGGCAGCGGCTGGAGCGCGGTATCGAACAGCGAGTACGATCGATCAACGCTTTTCTCCACGACATCTACCACCGTCAGGAAATTGTCCGCGCCGGGCGCGTGCCGGCTGAGATGATTGCCGGAAACGAAGCGTTCCTGCCGCAGATGCTTGGTGTCTCACCCCCCGGTCAGGTTTATACTCACATTGTCGGCGTTGATCTGGTGCGAACCGGCCCAGACGAGTTTTTCGTCCTGGAAGACAACGCCCGTACGCCATCCGGGGTCAGCTATATGCTGGAGAACCGGGAAACGATGCTAAAGATGTTCCCGGAGCTTTTTAGCGCAACTAATGTTCGGAATGTTTCAGATTACCCCCGTAGTCTGCGACGGTCACTTGCGGCCTGTGCACCAGCTTGCGCGGACGGAGAACCCACTGTCGCGGTGTTAACCCCCGGTATCTATAATTCGGCGTACTACGAACATGCGTTTCTTGCTGACCAGATGGCCGTGGAATTGGTCGAAGGTCACGACCTTCGGGTTGTCGACGGACGCGTCTGCATGCGCACCACCAGAGGCTATACTCCCATCGACGTGCTTTATCGCCGGGTTGATGATGACTTCTTGGATCCGCTGAACTTCAATCCCGATAGCGCATTGGGCGTACCAGGCATTCTGGACGTTTATCGCGCAGGCGGCATCACGATCGCCAACGCACCCGGAACGGGTATTGCTGATGACAAGGCTATCTATTCCTACATGCCTGAGATCGTTGAGTTCTACACAGGTGAGAAGCCTCTGCTCCAGAATGTTCCTACCTGGCGGTGCAGTGACCCCGATTCTTTGTCTTATGTATTGGATAATCTTGCCGAGCTTGTTGTGAAGGAAGTGCACGGGTCTGGCGGCTACGGGATGCTGATCGGCCCGACTGCCAGCAAAAAAGAGATTTCGGCTTTCCGGGATAAGCTCAAATCGCGGCCTGCGAACTATATTGCTCAGCCGACGTTATCACTCTCGACTGTTCCGATCTTCGCGCGTTCGGGACTTGCGCCCAGACATGTCGATCTACGACCGTTCGTTTTGGTGTCCCCGGAGGGGATCAAGATAACCCCTGGCGGATTGACCCGTGTGGCGCTGAAGAAAGGGTCGCTGGTCGTAAATTCGAGCCAGGGCGGTGGGACCAAAGACACCTGGGTTCTGGAGGACTGACCATGCTGGGAAAAACTGCTGGTGGGTTGTTCTGGATGTCCCGGTACCTAGAGCGAGCGGAAAATACGACCAGGCTGCTGGAAACAGGTCAGAGGATGGCGTTGACCCGCACCAAGAACTCCGTCGAGGAATGGGGCTCGGTTCTGAAAACAGCCGGAGTTCTAAATGGGTATTTCAGCAAGTATGATGAAATTTCAAAAGACAACGCTGTGGATTGGGTTCTACGTGATTCTGATAACCCGTCCTCGATCAAATCAGTCTTAAAGCAAGCAAGAGACAACGCGCGCCTTGTTCGGACGGCGCTGACCCATGATGTCTGGAGTGCGGTAAACTCTACCTGGATGCAGATTGATGAGGCGATGAAGCGGCGTGTGAATGAGCGGGACCTGCCTGCGACGCTAGAGCTTATTCGGCAACAGGCTGCATTGGTCCGTGGTGCAACATTGGGAACAATGCTGCGCAATGATATTTTCGACTTCACCCGCATTGGCACGTTTGTCGAGCGGGCCGACAACACTGGGCGCATCCTGGACGTGAAATACTATGTTCTTCTGCCCACAGCCTTCTCGGTCGGCTCGTCATTGGACAACATCCAGTGGGAAAGCATACTCCGTTCGGTCGGCGCAGGCGGGGGGTATCGAATGACCCATGGCGAGAAAACACGACCGTCAGATATTGCCCGGTTCCTGATCCTGGATCAACGCATGCCACGCAGCCTGCACTTTTGCTGCAGAAAGCTTCAAGAAAACCTGTCTTACCTGAAGAAAGACTATGGCTTTGCCGGACCTTCCTGCCAAGCGTCAGCTGCCCTCTACGAGAAATACCTGGATCAGAATATCTCTGATATCTTTGAATTCGGTCTCCATGAGTACATTGAGGATTTTCTGACCGATCTCGGCAACTTAAGCCGTCAAATCGAGATTGATTACCGGTTCTACGAGTAGCCAAATGAAACTGCACATTCGACATGAGACACGATACGACTTCGACGCCCCGGTTCCCTTCGGGTTGCAGCAATTGAGGAAGACACCAAAGTCATTTCGCAATCAGAACATTGTGAGTTGGAGCACCCAAATCACCGGCGGGCGCAAAGAACTCACATTTGAAGACTATCATCGCAACACGGTGGAATTGATCAGTTTTGAAGCTAATACCCAAAGCATCTCGTTGATTTCCGAAGGCGTTGTTGAGGCGGAAGACACACATGGCGTTCTAGGGCGTCACGAAGGGTCGATGCCGTTGTGGTTATTCAGAAGGAGCACGCTGCAGACAACGCCGGGGAAAGGGGTCGCGGATGTGATTGGTGCATTGCCCAAAGGTGAACCGCTGGAGCAGATGCATGCCCTGTCTGAAAGCGTTCGAACTCTGGTCGCCTACGAAATTGGAAGTTCGCAACCAGGTTGGAGCGCAGAAGACGCTCTCAGCGCCGGGTGCGGCGTGTGTCAGGACCATACGCATGTTTTTATTGCTTGTGCACGACAGATCGGAATGCCGGCACGCTATGTATCAGGTTACCTGATGATGAACGAAACGGAACTACAGGACGCGACCCATGCCTGGGCCGAGGTGCATTTGGACGGGCTTGGCTGGGTCGGGTTTGACGTTTCAAACGGGATTTCACCTGACGATCGATACGTACGTGTCGCAACTGGTCTGGACTATGCTCAAGCTGCCCCGGTAATAGGAAACAGAATTGGGACAGCGGGCGAGCAATTGACAGTGCAGTTGCAAGTCGCACAGCAGTAACGGAGAACTTAATGACCTATGCTGTGGGCATGCGGCTGAACCGCGGACTGGTGTTCATGTCCGATACGCGCACGAATGCTGGTGTCGACAATGTTTCGACCTTCAACAAGATGTTCAACTGGACAATCGAAGGGGACCGGTCGATCACAATCCTAACGGCTGGAAACCTGGCAACCACTCAGGCCACCATAAGCCTGCTGGAAGAGCGAACAAAAGCGCCCGCAGATCGTGCACCGTCCATCCTGGAAGCGCCGACAATGTTTCAAGTCGCGCAACTGGTTGCCGCTACGTTGAACGACGTCATTGAGGAGCATGCCCAATCCGGTCAGCAGGCTGACAGCGCTTTTCATGCGACACTTATTCTTGGAGGCCAGATCAAGGGCGGTTCCTCTCGCCTGTTTCTGATCTACCCTGAAGGCAACTTTATAGAGGCGGGCGACGATACCCCGTTCTTTCAGATCGGAGAGACAAAATACGGTCGTCCAATTCTGGTGCGCGCCTATGATCCTGAAATGAGCTTTCCGGAAACGGTAAAACTCTTGCTCGTGAGTTTCGACTCTACAATCAAGGCCAATCTATCTGTTGGAGCCCCGCTTGACTTGCTTCTCTACGATGAAGACAGCCTTGAAAGTGGTACGCGATCAAGGTTCGCAACCGACGATCACTACTTTCGAACTATTTCAGAGGGGTGGGGTGATGCGCTAAAATCTGCCCTTTCCAGACTTCCAGAGTACAATTTAGAAGGAAAGCTAAACGGTTGAACGTCCACTAAGTCCGCATACTGTGAGTGCCGTCAGCCATTGATTTGGGGCTCGCAGCAAACAGCAGGCTCGATGGGCCGGGATTTTTTGATCAGAATTCTTCTTAACCTGGACCTACTCAACGCTGGTATCTGCCGGCCTATAGGAGGTCTTTGTCATGCGCTTCTCTGAGGCTGAGCTATTGGTCATCGCAGGAAGAGGAACATGACATCATCTTCGTGATGTCGGACGCCGGTGATCAAAAGCATTCCGGACGTATCCGGCGTGTTCAGCAGGCGTCGAAAGGTTCGAACGGGCAAGACCCTGTCCGCGAAGTGCAGGTCTGATACATTGTGTGAAACGCAACCAATACCGTCGAAGGGATGCGTTACGGGCAGTGATGAAGAAAGCCGATGCTGTTTTCGAATGCGCAAACCGGGGAAGCGCGGCCCTTAACAACGGGGTGCATAAGTGCCAGATCATCGACATCTGCGGGACCGAACTCAGCCTATCTGATCGCGCTCATCCGGGGAGCGGCGACACGCCGCCGGCGAAGGACACCAGAATTGGTGCGATCAGGGCCACCCCAGCACGGATCATGTCACCTGTTCCTTCGGCCAGCTTGTGCGACGACCTCCAGTCGTCAAGGTCGAAATCCGCGGGAACATCATCTGACTGGCTGACCGAAATGGCGAGGCTCGTGATCTTGCCATCCAGAATGACCGCAACAGGCAGAAAATAGCTCAGCATCAGGAGGCAAAAATAAGTGCCCGTAAACAGACCTGATGCGTTCACCAGCGAACTGTAGGCGGCTTTGTCTGCGTCGGAAATCAGCGGCAGAGGCCAATACATCCAGCTTGCCGCAAAAAACATGCCAAAGGTCAGGATGAGACTGGAGAGGTATAATTGTTGCCGCATCTGCCGCAGGTTCCGTGCCAGCTCTGCTGCATTTTCCTCGATGTCATCGCTCTCGGTTGAGCCGAGGCAAAGGATCATTCCGACGATCAGTGATCCAATCGCGAGTCCCGCCGCTGCGTTGACGATGTCCAGAACCCGTTTGAACAGAGTGAAGACAGGTAGGTCGCCGCAGTGCCCCAACAGCCACCTGTCATCAGGACCAAAACATCCCGGCAATGTACCATGAGAGAGAGCGGTCTCAAAAACAGCCCGCCCAACCTGATGGTAAATTCTCGGACTGCCGGACTCTAAAAACTGCTGCGTGGTCGGCACGATCGCCAAGAGGATAATCGACAGGACAATAGCAACAGCCACTATTCTGCTCTGACGCTCCATCGGGCGCGCGAGGTTTCGAATTAGGACTGCCACCGGCAGAAAGGCGAGCGCCACAAAGAACCAGGATGCGGCCAGAAACCGAAATCGGCCAACCGCCTCCAGCCATGCGCGCTCGTCAAGAACAATGGCGACCGGGACATCTAGTTCACTTGCCACCATGTACTTTTGGATCAGCCCGTGCATTCCAAAAATACAAACCGGCAGCATCGCGATCGCAAAATAGACTGGTTTGATTCGGCGAGAAGGCACACCAGATCCTTTTCATTATAGCGAGGTACAGTTTTGATCCTAACACATGTTCTGCGCGAAAGCGGCTTTTTGAGCATGATCAAGGGGGTGATCGCTCTGCGTAGGCATCATATCTCCGCTGTGGGATCGTTCTGCGGGTTTGGTTTCCGGAAGGATGTGTTGAAGATCAATGACCAACCCCATGCATTGGTCATTGATGTTTGAGCGTCTCTTCCTTTCCGCCATCAGCCTCGAGGGCTGCGCGGTCATGGTTACTTTGGCGCCACTTTGGAGAACGCTTTGAGATCTTCGTCGAATTTCTTTTTGGCATCATGCACCTTCTTATGAAGGTCGCCGATCTTGATCATGATTTTGGACAGCTCAACGGTCGCAGATCCCATTTTGGATAAATCGCCGCTCTTGATGATCGTGTCGTATTTGGCCATGTCGCGATTGGCCTTATCCAGGTTTTCCTGTGCTTTCTTCATGTTGGTCATCGAAGCCTGCATCTTCTTTGCCGCTGCTTCGATCTGTTTCGTCGTCGCCATCTTTGTCATTCTCCTAAATACGACATTGCAGCTTGTGTATTAGAGAGGTGTCGAACAACGTACAGTGAAGTACTTCACCTACATCTCAGTGAAATTTTAGACTTTTCACCGGACTTGCTGCACCAGACCAAAATCAGGCGTCTGGGCAGAAGGGGGTGTTTGCTTATAACCGCCTTTCCAATCGAGGCAGTAGGTTGTAAGCATTTTCCCAGAGCGCGACGATGCTGCTGACGGCGGTTTTTGTTGTCTCGCGGGCGTGATGGAATGGTAGACATATCGGACTTAAAATCCGAAGGCCTTAGCGCCGTGTGGGTTCGAGTCCCACCGCCCGCACCATGAGTTGACTACACAGGGTATCCAAGCTGCGCTATCAGGCGCCAAATATCCTGATTGGCTTTTGAAAGCTGGGCGACCACCCGCTCGATCTCTTGCAGAGCGGTGTCATCCACCGTGTCTTCCCGCCCCAGTTTGATATCGGTTTTGCGATCCGCAATGCGCATTAGGATGGTTTTCGGATTGCCGCTTTCCTGATCGAAGGAATAGATACAGTGGTTGTATTTGTTCCGAACGCCAGACAGTTTCGTCAGGCGCTGGGTATGTTCAAGGATCTTGTCGCGGATATCGGGGGATCGTCCCTCCATTTTCGCCAGACGCTCGACCAGGTCGATGCGGGCGCGGGTGGTGTTGAGGGTCAAAAAGATAATAACGGCGACATCCTTGCTGGTGCAGCTCAGGCCAGCGATCAGATGGATCAGCAGGCTTTCCGTATTGGTCCACATATAGTTCAACCGCCCGACCAGCAGGATCAGGCGGTCGAACTTTGTTTCAGGCCCGTCAGTCAAGAGGGGTCTGCGGCGCTTCGGCCGGGGCCGCTTCGAAATAGAAATGTGCCGCGGCGGTTCGGTTGCTGACGCCGATTTTCCCAGACACGTTATGCATGTGCAGCTTGACTGTATGCTCGGTTATGCCCAGCTTTGACGCGATGGCCTTGTTGCTTTCACCTAAAGAGACCAGCCGCAGAACCTGTTTCTCACGACGGGTGAGCTTGGAATAAAGCGGATTTTCTTCTTTAGCCGGCGCATCATGTGGGGATTCGGCCTGATGGTTGGTCCTGTTCTTTGCGCAGGGAAGACAATCAGCCAGAAAGCTTGGAAGATACAGCTCTTCATGCATCACTAGTCGCAGAATTGCGCGCCAGACATCCGGAGCCACGTTCATCGGCAGGTATCCGATGTCGCCAAAACGAGAGCGATCCCAGTGCTCAAACAGGAATCGGGCCGCCTCGTCCTTGCGATAGGCAAACACCAGGCATCCCGAGGATGCCGCCTGTTCATACTCGGATGGACGGCTTACCAGATCTTCAAGCAGCATCTGATCGACGACAAGGACCTTTCCGGCGTTTGGTGCGGCTAGCTGTGGCCCAAGACTGTCCACGCGGCGGGCGGTCACTCCAAATTCGTTGTGAACGCTTTTTAGGGTTTGATTTGAGTAGAACAGCTCACGCCCGATGAATATGATCGCAAAATCTTCGGAAGAACCTGAGGCACATGAATTCCTGTCTTTCTCTAAAACAGACATTTTCCTTCCCCCAAAATAAAAAAACTCACCGTTTTTTGCATCCGCTAATGGGTGCTTTTTGCCCGGTGTGAAACTGGTAATAACTTTAAAAAATTAGGATCGATCATATCCGAAAGTTCGAATTTCATCAACATATTGTTTCTTGAAACGCGTTGAATTTAGAACTTTCGGTTAGGTCTTTGTTTTCGATGTCCGCTTAACAGTCGGAAAGAAATGGATTTTCCAATCGCCGATTCAGGAGGTGGTCAGACGCGCTGTATTTTCGTCTGATAACTGCTGAAGTTTTAAAAATATCCATTAAACAAAAGCACTTACTCATTTATAGTACCTTCGGCCAGCTATGCAGCAAGGGTAACTGCTGCAACCATGGCGCTGCTTCTATTCACGAAGCGCAATTGTACCTGACGTGACCACCATCCGCATACTTCGCGAATTTCGAGCGGTCACTGAGTCGGCTTGGCCGAGAAAGGGGGCGCATAGACAAAAGCAAATGATCAAGGCCGCATGCATGCCCGTTTGGAGCATGGGTGCGCAAATTCTGTTTCAACCGCGCCGAATATCGCTTTGTAGATGAATGGCGGTCTGGCGCATCTAAAATGGATAATTGTTATGCGACGCAATACGAATAATACAAATGTTACGACCGTTGATGAAATTAATGTCGAGAACCTCGACGCTGACGTAGATACCGAGGTTCAGATTGATGAAGCGGAAATCGAGGCCAACCTGAACGCGCAGCAGCAGGAACAGGCCGTCGAAAATACCAACAACAACCAGGATGAGCAAAACCAGGCGCAGGCTCAGGCGACGAATGTCGAGAATGAGCAGGGCCAAGAACAGGCTCAGGGTCAGGCCCAACAGCAGGGCCAGCAGCAGCAAAACACCAATGGCGGTGACGACAGCAATTCGAACTCCAACAACAACGCGATCAATATCGACTTTGGAGGTGGCGAGTGGATTCCGCGGGACGACGATCAGGTTGATCTGGATATCGGGGATTCCGCAACGATTGGTGATGTGATTACGGCCGGTGGTGACGTAAACTACGATCCCGGCGATGATCTGAACCTGGACATCTCATTGAACGGTCCCGGCAATGATATGTCATCAGTCAACAGCCAGCTGGCGAACCTGAGCGATGATGACACCCTGGATTCACCAACCGTATCCAACAATGCCGGCTTCTATCAGAACGGCAATGCAAATGGCGGAACTGCCCATGCCGAAGAGGGTATCGGGTCTTCTGCGAATGGTGGTGACTCGGGTGCTGGCGGCACCAGTTATGGTGGCTCAGCAGCAGCTGAGACCCATGGCAGCAACGCCTTCGCGCTGGGTGGGCATACCGGTAACGCCGGTGCGGCCGCGCAGGGTGGCGATGGCGCCAGCTCTGGTGATGCAAACAACACCAGCCTTGGTCTGGGCCTGTCAGGCGCAGAAGCAAGCGGTGAAAGCAATGCCGGTAATGGCGGCAATGCAAACAGCACTTCTGAAGCCACAAATTCCGGCAGTTCGAATGCCAACGGTCAGGGCACAGGCGGAAACGGCGGTAACGCTGAATCCTTTGGCATGGGTCTTGGTCTGGGCTTGTCGGGCGCCAATGCCGAAGGCTCTGCAGATGGTGGAGATAACACTTCTGCCTCGATCGGGGCAGGTCTTGGTCTGGCTGGCAACGAAAGCGGTGCATCGGGTGCCAATGGTGGTGGTGCTGAATCGGCGAATACCGGTTCTGCCTCGAACAACAGCTCGGGCAACAACGAAGCCAATGATGCAACTGCTGGCAGCAACGGTGCCGCAGGTGCAGCAGGCAGCGTAGCTGGCAGCGGTGCAGATGGTACTGGTGGTAGCGGTACTGGCGGTCAGGGCTCTGGCGGAACCGGAGCTGGCGGTGCAGGCAACGGCGGTGCCGGAACCGGTGGTGACGGCTCGGGTGGCTTCTCGGGTATGGTCGAAGCGGCGATTGCTGCGCTGAACCAGGAAATCGGTGGTGGACCCGGTCTGAACGCCGGAAACGCAGATGCTGATACCGGTGGTGGCGGAACTTCGGGCAACAACCCGGGAACCGGCGGTGCCGGATCGGGTGGCGCAGGAAGCGGCGGTGCCGGATCGGGTGGTGCAGGAAGCGGCGGCCCAGGTTCTGGCGGCGCAGGTTCCGGCGGCAGCTCGGCTGCGAACTCGGGCGCACAGGGTGTGGGCGATCAGTCGGCAAGTGGTCCGAACATCACCCAAAGCCCCGGCGACGTAAACGGCGCGGCCAGCAATCCGCAAACCTCTGAGGCTGCGGGTGGCGCAGGTGGCTCGAACGCTGCCAATGGTGCGGCCAGCGGTTCCGGCTCGGGTACCTCTGCCGCAGAAGGCGCGGGTGGTGCAGGTGGGTCTGTAAGCCCAACCGCCACCTCGACAGGTACCGGCACGGGTTCGACCGAGGCCGACAGCGAAGGTGGCGCAGGTGGTGCGGCTGATGTGTTTGCAGATGCAGACACCAATGGGTCCGCAGACAGCCTGGCCGAAGCTATTGCCGGCTATGGCGGAGACGCCGCGAACGACAATGACGCAACCTCGACCGGGACGGGCAGCGCAACGGGCGCGGCCACCTCGGGTGCGGGTGGCGCCGGCGGCGCAGCTGCTGCAAGCGGCGGTACCAGCGGCTCGGCCATGGGTACGGCGATGTCGGGCGATACCATGGGTGGCACGATCACCGGTGGCAGCGCGGCAGGTGCCTACTCGGGTGACGGCGGTGCCGGTGGCAATGGCGGCATGTGGGGTTCAAACAATGGTGGCGATGGCATCGTGACCGGCGAATCCTACGCATCGGCAGCCGCAGTTGTGGATACGTCAGCCTTCAACCAGTCGATCGTTATGGGTGCCAACGTGCTTGGCAACTCGGTCGATACGACCATGGTTGGCGGGTCGATGACCTCGACATATTCGAGCGAAGACACCGACGTGTAAGCCAATATCGCGAGGGGCCGCATTTTCGGCCCCTCATGTTTCACAAGAATGCCGGGGCCGCGATTTGCGGCCTCGGCCCAGCTAAACCCAAACCGGAAATTTGCTGCCGGGCGGGGTGAGAGGGATAGTAGGTATGTCACTCGACAGTGTTACGGAAACGATTGCGCATTTTGTTGGTACTTTTAACCTGACGATTGAACAAGCCCGCCTGAGGGATCAGTACGAAGAGTTCACGGCGCTCAGGCGCAAGGCGGAAATTGATGAGCTGGACGATCCCACCATCATCCGGGTCAAGGCGGATCTGGATCTTGATCCCGGCGACTATGACCCGCTGCCTTTCCGTTTCAAAGCACCACCAGCCGAGCCGGGTCTGCCACCCTATTATGGCGGGCCGACCGATGAGACGATCATCACCCTGGGCACGCCGGGCATCCCCCAGCAGGTTTTGCCCGATGGTCAGCTGGGGTTCGCGGTGGCTCCTCAGCTTGTCATTCTGCAACCCGAGCCGCAGGGCGAGGTGCTGGGTTCCGCAGTCACCTATACTTTCCAGGCCCTGCGGCTGAGTGACAACGACGCCGTTGGCGAAGGTGACTTTCGGGATGCAAATGTCCTGATGGCTCAGGCCGAGGCAACGCTGGATATGGCATTGTCACTGCATGCGATGTCCGCGCCCTCTTTGGCGATTTCCGACTATTTGTCGGGTGACTACGTTGAAGAGCTGGCCGAGCAGATGCAGGCTCCGATGAATTCCGAGGTTGATGGCGTCACGATCCATCAGTTCCACGGCGACGACGCCATGGGTGTGATTGTAAATGGCGAGCATGTCGACGAAGCCCCCGTCTGGGAAGACCTGCTGCCAGATTATCACCAGCCCGACGAGGTGGAAGAGACCGAAGAGGCCGGGCTGCTGCCGGATGAATGGGACCAGTCGGAAGACCCCGAATTTGATGATGGCCACGTGGTGATTGTCGGCGGCAATCTGGCGGTCAACGCGGTCGGGGCCACAGTTGCCTGGGTAGATGCGCCTTACATTGCCGTTGGCGGGCAGGCGATCAGCCTGACAATGGTGTCTCAGGTTGCCATCGTCTTGGATATGGATCAGGGCAATACCGGCAGCGGGTCGGGCACCAGCATAGTCCAATCGGCGCAGATCGAGGTCGAAGCCGCGCCCGCGCCCTGGCTTGCGGAAAGCACCGAAGGCAGCGCGCAGCCCTCGTTCCTGACCGTGGATTGGATACATGGCGATCTTGTCGTCGCGAATTTCATTCAGCAGACGATTGACGCCACGGATATCGACCATATCGAGACCGAGATTTCAGCCGCTTCGACACTCTATGCCATGGGCGACAACGAGATGGTCAACGTCTCGGACCTGATCCAGTTGGGCAGCTATTATGACCTTATCATGATCGGTGGGGACATGGTCTCGATCGACATGCTGTATCAGACCCTTGTTCTGATGGATGATGATGTCGTGACCGGCGGCCTGTCCGGGGGCGCAGGTGGTGGAGATGACAATCTGGTCATGAACCAGGCCTCACTGACAACCATGGGCGAGGACACGTCGGAAGAGCTGTATGATGATCTGGCCGAAGCGATGGACCTTGCCGAGATGGACATGGCCGCGCTGGAAGAGGCGCTGCTGAACGATCCCATGTTCGCGGGCACGGAACAGATGCGCGTGCTGAAGATCGACGGTGATCTGCTGCAGATCAACATCATTGAACAGACCACGATGCTGGCCGATCAGGATGATGTGCATCTGGCGGGGCCGCATGCCGCCCAGACCGAGGTGATTGCAGGCAGCAACGCGATGCTGAACGCGGCGAATATTACCAAAATCGGTGTGGATTCGACGGTCATGGCGGGTCAGGGAACCTATTCCGATCTGTTGCTGCATCAGGCCAGCCTGCTTGATCTGCCGGACAACGAAGAAAACCCCGAACTTACCAACGACGCCATCGCCATTCTTCTGGAAGAGGCGGTGGGCGCATCCGGTCAAACCGGGTCCATGCCGGCGATCGAATTGACGCCTGCCGAATTGGCGAACGCCTCAGATGGCCTGCAATCCATGCTGGCCTGATTTCCCAGTACTTAACGAGTGACCGGAAAGTTTAGTTATGTCGATCGTGTTTACGTCGCGCCGCACCCGCTTTGCCAGCCCTTTGGATCGGTATGGCGGTGGGGGACGGCTGACTCTGAACCCTGATGATCAGGTTGCGCCTAAGGGTGCGGGGGACACAGATTTGGAGATGTCCACATTGAGGCTGAGCAGGGATATGCGTTTGCCGGAACCCGACTGCAGCCCGACCGGGCTGTGCGAAGAAAACGGTCAGACAGAGCCCGCATCAGCGGCCGACGGCGAAGAACAGATTGCGATGCAGCCCGAAGAAGCTGCCCGCGTACGGGGTGAGCAGCAGGACGAACATGAACGACCATGCGCCGAACCTCCTCTTCGGCGCGAGCAGCCGCAGCCCGTACCCAATTCCCAGAGTGCGGGCAGCGACAAAGGGGTGGCCGATGCCGATGACCTCGATCCGGAACCCGTTGAACAGCCGACTGCGCGGAAGACCCCCTCGTCGCAGTCGGGTGGAACGGATCGCATAGGCACCACTATCGAGGCCAAGGCAAATCAGCCGTTGACCCGCTCTGATTCAGGCGGCGGAGACGGCAAAGGGCCACCCCAAACCTTTCACAAGCGCACGCCGCCCGAGGATTTCCAGAAGACATTGCGCGTGTCGATGCGCGCGATCTGGCGCAACCTGGCCTTTGTGCTGGTGCTGACCTGTGCGACCAATATCCTTATTCTGGCGATCCCGATTTATCTGTTTCAAATCAGCGACCGGGTTCTGACAAGCCGTTCGCTGGATACGCTGGTCATGCTGACCGCGATTGTTGCCGGTGCGGTGATTTTTCAATCGATCTTTGACGCGGTGCGGCGGTTCATGTTGATGCGAACTGCCGTAGAAGTGGCCGCCCGTCTCGGGGCTCCGGTCCTGAGCGCGGCAGCCCATGCCTCGCTGCATGGAAACGGGCGGGAATATCAGACGCTGGGCGACCTGCAGCAGGTGCGCGGGTTTCTGGTGTCGGGGACGTTGATTTCCTTTTTGGACGTGCCCTTTGCGCCGCTCTTTATCTTGATGATCTTTCTGGTTCATCCTCAGCTTGGGATGATTGTGGTGGTGACGGCGCTGCTGCTGATGATCATTGCGCTGATTAACCAGAAAATGACCGCCAAGCCCTTTGCCAAGGCCAACCGGGCGCAATCTCTGGCCAACCAGCATCTGGATTCGATGTCGCGCAACAGCCAGATCATCAACGCGCTGGCGATGATCCCCGAGGCCGTCCGTATCTGGGGCCGCGACACGGCGCAATCGCTGACATGGCAGGTCAGGGCACAGGATCGCAACGTGATCTTTGCCGCGATTTCGCGCGCGGTGCGTTTGCTGACCCAGATTGGCATTCTGGGCTGGGGCGCATTTCTGGCCTTGCAGGGCGAGATCACCGGAGGGATGGTCATTGCCGCCTCGATCATCGCAGGCCGCGCCTTTGCCCCCATCGAGGGGTCAATTGAGGGCTGGAACAGCTTTTTGCTGACCCGCGGCGCGTTTGACCGCATCAAATCCCTGTTGGCCAATTCTGCCCTTCAATTCGAAAAACTGCGCCTGCCGCAACCCGAAGGGCGGCTGGATGTCGAACGCTTGCTATATGTACCGGGGGGCACAAAGCGGGTTGTATTGAACGGTATCTCATTCTCGCTGAACCCCGGGGAAACCCTTGCGATCATTGGCAATTCCGGGGCGGGAAAAACCACGCTCGGCAAAACGCTGGTTGGGTCGATCCTGCCGACGTCGGGCAGTGTGCGCCTTGATCTGATGGATATCCGCAACTGGGACCCGCGCCAGTTTGGCGAAAGCATCGGCTATCTGCCGCAGGACGTGCAGCTGTTTCCCGGAACGATCAAGGACAATATCGGCCGTATGCGGGCCGATGCGACCGATGAACAGATTCACGACGCGGCGGTGCTGGCTGATGTACACAATATGATCGCCACCCTTCCGCAGGGTTATGAGACGGTGGTTGCCGCCGATGGTTCGCCGCTGTCAGGTGGGCAGAAACAGCGCATCGCTCTGGCGCGTGCGTTTTTTGGCAATCCGCAGATGGTGGTTCTGGACGAGCCGAACTCCAACCTGGATGTCGCCGGTGACAAGGCATTGGCGCGGGCGATTGAGCAGGCAAAAGACAATAAAATCACCGTTGTGGTCATCACGCAGAAACCGACGTTGTTGAATGTGGTCGATAAGATCATGCTGCTGACGGATGGGCGTGTGGCGCTGTTTGGGCAGCGCGAACAGGTGCTGCAGCAACTGAACGGGCCGCGCCAGCAGCCCGAGTTGTAAGGTTAAGGGGAGGAGAGTGATGAGCGAACTGGTTCGGGTTGAGAATCCCGCTGTTTGGTACTCTGAGGTTCCGAGATCGATTAACAGGCTGATCGTTCTGGGTCTTGTCCTTCTGATCCTCTGCTTTGGCGGGTTTGGCGTCTGGTCCTTTCGGGCACCGCTGGCCGCTGCGGTGATCGCTCAGGGCAGTTTTGTGGCCACCGGGCGCAACAAGATTGTTCAACACCTCGAAGGTGGGATCATCGAGGATATCTTGGTGTCCGAAGGTGAGACCGTGCAGTCTGGGCAGATATTGATGACACTCGATCAGACCTCGGCCGAGGCCAATGAACGCGAGCTGTTCATTCGAAAGATACGCCTGCAGGCCATGGTCGAACGCTTGTTGGCCGAGTATGGCGAGCAGGACAGATTATCCTTTTCCCCCGCGCTGATCGCCGCGTCGGACGATGTTGAGGTTATGACCATATTGGACAATCAGAAGTTGAGCTTTGAGGTGTCGCGGAAGACGCTGTTGAACGACATCGCCCTGCTCGAACGCAACATGGAGGCGCTCAAGATCAGGGCATCGGGCTTTGAGGCGCAATTGACCAGCATGGAGCGGCGGCAAGATATCCTTCAGGAAGAATATGACACCAAGAAATCGCTGTTTGAGAAAGGCTTGGTCCGCAAAGGTGATCTGAACACGATCCGCCGTGTTCAGGCCGAGGCAGAAGGTCAGCTTGCCCGACTTCAGGCCGAAACGGCAGAGGTTAATCAGATGCTCTTGAAGTACGAGGAACAAATCTCACGCACGCGTTCGGCCTATCGAGAGGCGGCGCTGGATGAATTGGGCGTGATCGAAGCTGACCTAGAAAGTGTCCGCGAAAAGGCCCGTCAGGCCCGCAGTGTTCTGGACCGGGCCGTGGTGCGCGCGCCTGTCACCGGAACGGTGGTGCGCCTGCACTATCACACGCCCGGCGGCGTTATCGAAACCGGTGAGCCGATCGCGGAAATCCTGCCTGCTGATGCGCCCTTGATCATCGAAGCTCAGATTCCCCGGACCGAGATCGACAGTGTTGTGACCGGGCAGGATGCAACCGTGCGGCTGGTGGCTCTGAATCAGCGCACGACGCCGGTGCTAAGCGGCGAGGTCTATTATGTTTCCGCCGATTCCCTGCTGGAAGAGGCCGGGGGGATTCCACAGGAGGTCTATCTGGCTCGCATTTCGCTGACGTCAGATGAGCTGGGGCGCGTTCGGGGTTTTGTACCCACACCGGGTATGCCCGCCGAGATTATGATTCAGACTGAGGAACGCACCTTTGCAGCCTACATCGCCAAACCGGTGGTGGACAGTATGTCGCGGGCATTCCGTGAGCATTGAGTGGCTTGAAACTGATGCAAATCAAAGCTCTGCACAGGCCAGCACCTTATTGTCGGGGCCGGACGTCAAACAATGGGACATCTGGCCATGATACGCCTCGCAGCTGTACTGTATTCTTTGATCTCAACCGCCCTGGCAGGCTCGGCCGTTATCGCCGTTTTATCGGCGGGGCTGGTTTCAGCATCCACAATCATCGCTGCAGCAGCTGCCGGATTCGTGGTCGCCGCGCCTGTGTCGTGGATCGTTGCAAAGCGCCTGTATTCGCGGTCAGCCTGACGTTCAGGCGTTCAGAAAGGCTCTGACAGCGGCCTCGAATTCACGCGGTTTTTCTGCATGCAGCCAATGCCCCGCGCCGGGTATCTTGGCAAAGCGTGCCTGTGGGAATAGGGCGCGAATCCTGTCTCTGTGTTCGGGCAGTACATAGTCAGACGCACCGCCGGACAAAAACAGGGCCGCGCCTTCCCAAACCGCGTCAATGTCGGGGAACCCCATGATTTTGGGCATTTCTTCCGCCAGCGCATCAAGGTTGAGCAGCCACTGCTTTTCGGTGACGTTCAGGGATTGTGTAAAGAAGCTCTGCAGGGCTCTCTCGACACCCAGCGCTGCCAATTGCTGTTCTGCGTCCGAGCGCCGTTCAAGAGTTGACATATCTACGGCGCGCATCGCCTCGATATACTGTATTTGGCTGTGGCCATAGGCCACCGGCGCGATATCGGCGACGACCAGTTTGTTGACCAGCGTACCATGCTGTAACGCCAGCACCATCGCCGCCTTTCCGCCCATCGAATGGCCAATGACATCGGCCGGATGCCCGATGGCTTCAACAACTTCTGCCAGATCACGCGCCAGACGAGGATAGTCGTGGGACCTGTCCCACAGGCTGTGTCCATGATTGCGCATATCTACGGCGATCACCTGACGTTCATCAGACAATCTGCGCGCGATGACACCCCAGTTGCGTCCCGAACCATACAGGCCATGCGCGATAAGCAGGGGCGGGCGGTCGGTCGGTTCGCCGTGTGTGATCATATTCAGCATGACGCTGTGATACCTGCCGTCGCGTTGAACAGCCAGCCCCATTGTCGGCAATAGCCGACGGGGTTACATAGTCGGTTCAGGAGGCGCCCATGGCACAGGAAACCGATCTTCAGACCGAAATTGCGCAGACGATACTTTTGTTGCGCAAGAAGCTGGGGGTGCGCGACAAGACTCTGGACGCATCTGTACGGCGCGCGAAACGACGATTGCCGCGCCGTGTATACCGGCAGGCTTTGCTGCTGGCAGGGGCGGAACAACTGTCAGAACACCCTAAGCTGCGCCTGACGCTTGACAACAGGCTGTTGAACCAAGCCTCGCAGGATGTACAGGCGCATTTGAATGCGATCAATCTGGCGGACCGTCGATGGGGCTGGTTCCTTGGGGTGCTGGGCAGCCTGGCGTTCAGTCTTCTGGCATTGACGACGCTGATACTAGTCTTTCTCAGGTGGCGCGGGTTGATCTGAGAACCGCTTTTGTCATATGCGCTTGGTTGTGAACACAGTTCAAACCCGAGAGCGCAATGTCAACCAAGTCCCAGATTCGGCGCGAGCAATTGCGCGAAAAACTAACCGAAGCAGCAGAGCTCCGTATTGCGAAGAACGGTCTTTCCGATCTTCGCGCCCGTGATCTGGCCAAAGACGCCGGATGCGCGCTGGGCGCAATATATAATGTATTCGACGATCTGAACGCTATTGTCCTGACCGTGAATGGACGGACCTTCAGAAGACTGGGGCAGGCGGTCGGCGATGCGTTCGACGACAACGAAGAGCCGGTGCAGCGCCTGATTGTCATGAGTGTCGCGTATCTGCATTTTGCGGCGGACAATACCAATCTCTGGCGCGCATTGTTTGATCTGCAAATGTCCGCAGATGGCCCGGTTCCGGACTGGTACCGTCAGGCGCTGACGGATCTGTTTAATTATATTGCCGAACCGGTCAGCCAGCTTTTTCCGGATTATGATGCGCAAGAGCTGGAGCTGATGACCCGGGCGCTGTTCTCATCGGTACATGGGATCGTCACGCTGGGGTTGGAAAATCGCATATCAGGCGTGCCCCCAGAGCAGATCGAACGGATGATCGCTCAGGTTTTGTTCCAAATTGGAAACAAATAGTTTCATGAACAATGTTCAAAAATAAGTTGAGCGGCGTTCAAATTTTGTCTACACCCCATATATGAACGATGTTCATAGATGGAGGAAGGCATGTTTGGCACTTTGAAGACCCTGATAAACGGCGCAAATGCCCGCGCAGAAGATCGTCTTCGCGATACGTTCTCGATCGAGTTGATTGATCAGAAAATCCGTGAGGCAGATCAAAACCTGAAAGCTGCGAAACTGACGCTGGCCAGCTTGATTCAAAGACAACGAAACGAGGTCAGACAGGTTGAAATTCTGCAAGGTCGCATAGACGATCTGATGATGCGCGCAGGGCAAGCGCTTGAAGACGGGCGTGAGGACATGGCTCAAAGCGCTGCGCAGGCAGTCGCCGATCTGGAAAACGAACGCGACCTGCGATTGCAAACCATCAATCGCCTCGATGCGCGGATCCTGCAACTGCGTCAGACCGTCGAAGCTGCAAGCCGACGTATTCTGGACCTCAAACAGGGCGCGATCTCTGCCCGCGCAGTGAAAAGAGAGCAGGGGCTTCAGATGCGACTGAACCGTCATCTGGGTGGCGAAAGCCCCATCGACGAGGCCGAGTCGCTGATCAGCCGCGTCATGCAACAGGATGATCCCTTCGAGCAGTCGGAAATTCTGCGCGAGATAGACGCCGGGCTGGATCATTCCAAAATCGCCGAGCGGATGGAAGAGGCCGGATATGGCCCCAAGACACGTTCGACCGCAGCTGATGTTTTGGCCCGGCTCAAGACAAAACCACACAATTGAACCTTGCCTTCAACTCATAGAAAAAACGGAGAATTCAAATGACACATAGAAATGACAATGGCTTTATTCTGATGCTGAACGGTGCCGGTGTTGCTGTGGCCTATGCACTGCTTGCAATCTCGCTTTATCTGTCCACCGATGTGCCGTTGGCAACCAAAGGTTACTGGGGCATGGGCATCGTCTTGTTGACGCTGAGCCTGATCAACGTTGTGAAATACCGCTTTGACAGCCGTTCTGCCGAAGACCGTATCAATCGTATTGAAGAGGCGCGAAATGAGAAGCTACTGGAAGATGTTCTGAAAGACCCAACTTCTGAGGTCTAGTCAGAACCGCTCTGCGCCCTGTGGGCGCAGTGCCACGCCCAATGCTTTTGGCATCTCTGATGCTTAAAAAGGGGTGGGAGCATCTGGAAATGAAAACGGCGCCCTTGTGGGGCGCCGTTCTTTGTTCGTAACCCGCGTTCTACAGGTTAGGATATATGGGGAATTTGGTGCAGAGGTTTTGAACCTCGGCTTTGACCTTGGCCTCGACGGTGCTGTTGCCGTCTTCGCCGTTGGCGGCGAGGCCGTCGACGACCTCGATGATCCAGTCGGCGATCTGGCGGAACTCGGGCTCGCCAAAGCCGCGGGTGGTGCCAGCCGGTGAGCCCAGACGGATGCCCGATGTGATCGTCGGCTTCTCGGGGTCAAACGGCACGCCGTTCTTGTTGCAGGTGATATGCGCCCGGCCCAGGGCCTTCTCGGTCACGTTGCCCTTAACGCCTTTGGGCCGCAGATCGACCAGCACCACATGGGTGTCGGTGCCGTGGGTCACGGTATCGAGACCGCCCTTGATCAACTGATCCGACAACGCCTGCGCGTTGGTCACAACCTGCTGGATATAGCTCTTGAACTCGGGGCGCAGCGCCTCGCCAAAGGCCACAGCCTTGGCCGCGATCACATGCATCAGCGGGCCGCCCTGGATGCCGGGGAAGATTGCTGAATTCACTTTCTTAGCGATATCTTCATCATTGGTCAGGATCATACCCCCACGCGGACCGCGCAGGGTCTTGTGTGTGGTGGTCGTCGCCACATGCGCATGCGGGAACGGGCTGGGGTGTTCGCCTGCGGCCACCAGACCGGCGAAATGCGCCATGTCCACGTGCAGATAGGCGCCGACCATATCGGCGATCTCGCGCATGCGGGCAAAGTCGATCTGGCGCGGGATGGCCGAACCACCTGCGATGATCAGCTTGGGCTGGTGTTCCTTCGCCAGCGCCTCGACCTGATCATAGTCCAGCATGTTGTCCTGCTGGCGGACGCCATATTGCACGGCGTTGAACCACTTGCCCGACTGGTTCGGGCGGGCACCGTGAGTCAGGTGGCCACCGGCATCCAGGCTCATGCCCAGAATGGTGTCACCGGGTTTGATCAGCGCCTGAAACACGCCCTGGTTGGCCTGAGAGCCCGAGTTCGGCTGTACATTGGCGAAACCACAGCCGAACAGTTGCTTGGCCCGGTCGATGGCCAGATTTTCGGCGATGTCGACAAACTGGCAGCCGCCATAGTAGCGCCGTCCGGGATAGCCTTCGGCGTATTTGTTGGTCATCACCGAACCCTGCGCCTGCATCACAGCGGCCGAGACGATGTTTTCCGAGGCAATCAGCTCGATCTCATCGCGCTGGCGGCCCAGCTCGGAGGTGATTGAGCCGAACAGTTCAGGGTCACGATCCGCAAGAGACTGCGTGAAAAAACCGGTGTCGCGTAGGTTGACGTTCATGAGCGCTCCGCATGGCTGTGGGACAGTTTTGCGGATTTCCTATCGGAAACGAGAGCGGTGAGAAAGACTTTAAAGCGACGAATTGGCCCGCTGCGGCGTCAAGTCTGGTCTATTGCGGAAAGGTATGTTTGTTTCGGAACCAAATGCGCAGCACCGGAAACGCAGAATATGACAAGAAGAATCGCTTTTCTCGCTAGTGACGTGGACGTGGCACAAGCCGCGCGCGAAAGGCTTGTAAAACAACATGGAAATGCTGCGCCCAGAGATGCTGACGTCATTGTCGCCCTGGGCGGTGATGGCTTCATGCTGCGTACGCTGCATAATACGCAGCATCTCAATGTTCCGGTCTATGGCATGAACCGGGGCACTATCGGATTCCTGATGAACAAATATGACGACGCCGATCTGATGGAGCGTTTGGTTGCCGCCGAAGAAGAAGTGATCAATCCGCTGGCAATGACCGCGATGGATCAGTCGGGCAAAATCCACAAGGCGTTGGCCATCAACGAGGTGTCGCTGCTGCGCGCGGGGCCCCAGGCCGCACGCCTAAGAATAAGCGTCGATGGTCGGGTACGTCTGGCAGAGCTGGTCTGCGATGGCGCACTGCTATCGACACCAGCAGGATCCACGGCCTACAACTATTCGGCGCACGGACCGATCCTGCCGATCGGGTCTGACGTGCTGGCGCTGACGGCCATTGCCGCGTTTCGCCCGCGACGTTGGCGGGGCGCTTTGTTGCCCAAGACAGCCCCGGTGCGTTTTGACGTGTTGGAGGCGGACAAGCGCCCGGTGATGGCAGATGCGGATTCGATTTCTTTTCCAGACATTGATTGGGTTGAAATAAGATCCGAGCCTAAGGTTCAGCATCGGATACTCTTTGACCCCGGTCATGGGCTGGAAGAGCGCCTGATTTCCGAGCAATTCACCTGATTTCTTGCAGAAAACTACGTTTCTGGCGGGTTATGTGAACCAGTTCACACGTCTCGCGCGAGTTAGAGGTTAATCTACTCTTGCCCGGAGAACACGCTGAGGTGGGAGTGAGTGGCCACCAAATGGCGTTTTCGAAATGATTGCGCAGTTTTCGCGCTGGCGAGGGTGGGTGGTGCTACGCTCGTCATAGGAATTCGGGCATATTTTAGTAGGTTGGCCCCGGGTACAAAATCCCGGGGTCTTTTCGTTTCCAGACGGTAAGCCGGTTTGAAGCCCTACCCGACGAGGTCCATCTTCTGCCACAGGGTTGGTGCCATTGCCCCCACCCGTTGCTCGATCGCCAGTGCAGCATCCACGGTCATGTCTTCGTGCCACTGCTGCCCTGTGATCTGAATGTTGATGGGCTGAGGGCCGGTTGTAAGCTCCGCCAGGCGCGCGGGCACACAAGCGGCGGGCAGGCCCAAGAAATTCATCGCATATGAATAGACGGCGCAGCCCAATACCTCATGCACGCCTTCCGCGCCTTCTGTATCCCGGTCCGGTCTGAAAAACGGCTGCGGAAGGAAAGGCGAGAGCAGCAACGGATAGTCCTGCATGAACAATGACCATTCGCGCGCGTAGTGACTGCGTTGGGCCATCATGTGTAGCAGCTCGTCGCCCAGAAGGGGCGGGAATTCCTGGAAATACACGCCGAAGATATCGCGGATTGTCTGAGAGCCGACCGCCTCGATATCCTTATTCATCAGCGTGAATACTTCGCCCATCAATGCGCGATACCCATTGCGGCCACATTCAAACACGTCAGGCGGCTCGACCTCTTCGACCAGATAGCCCGCATCCCTCAGCGCCTCGCTTGCGGTATCCAGCGCCTTGTCGACCTCCGGATGCAGGGCGTATCCAAAGGTGTTCTTGGTGAATGCGACCTTGATCGGGTCTGAGGGCGTGTCGCCCCGCCACGGTCGTACGACATGAAACGGGTCACGCGGATCGGCTTTGATCAGGCTGGGCATCGAAAGGTGCAGATCGGCGGCTGAGCGGGTGATCAGACCTTGCACTGACATGGATTGTGCCAGCAGACCTCTTTCGACCGTTTGGCTGGGGTTCCATGCGGGAACGCGACCCAGCCCCGGTTTCACCGTAACCGCTCCGTTCGCCGCGGCCGGAAAGCGCAGGCTGCCGCCAATGTCGTTGCCATGCGCCAGTGCGCCAATACCCGCCATCACCGCTGCGCCGGCACCCCCCGACGATCCACCGGGCGAGATATGCCGGCCCCACGGGTTATACGTGCGACCATGCAACAGATTGTCGGTATCAGCCCGGAAAGAGAACTCGGGCGTATTCGTGCGCCCGATCACGATTGCACCGGCCTTTTGCAGGTTGGTAACAACCGGGGCATCGTCCGGCGCAATGACATCTTTCAATGCGACAACACCGTTTGTGGTGGCGTGGCCTTTTTGATCCACGTTGATCTTGATGGTCACCGGGACACCGTGCAGCGGCCCCGTGGCCGCGCCTTTGGCACGGGTTTGGTCCAGAGTGCGTGCCCGCTCAAGCGCCTCAATGCTCAGATCTTCGACAACGGCGTTCAGGGCCGGATTGATCTGGCGCATTCGGGTGATTGCGCTTTGAACTGCCGCCTCTGCGCTCAGATCGCCGGTTCTTGTCAGCACGGTTAGCTCGGTGGCGTTCAGGCGCCAGATATCGCTGTTTTGCATGTGCCCTCCGATATAGAGGGCACAGTAGGCGGTCTGTATCGGGTTGCAACCCCGACGCGCGCGAGGCTATTGCGCGTAGCCGATCGTCTTGAGCGCGACGGCAATCTCATCAAGAATGGCGGGGTCGTCGATCGTTGCGGGCATTTTATAGTCTTTGCCATCCGCGATTGAGACCATGGTGCCCCGCAAAATCTTGCCAGACCGAGTCTTGGGCAACCGATCCACAACAACAGCCAGTTTGAAGGCTGCGACGGGGCCTATTGTGTCCCGAACCATTTTGACAACTTCCTGAACCACATCAGCGTGGCCCCGGTCTGCCCCCGCGTTCAGGCAGAGGAAACCCACTGGCATTTGTCCCTTCAGCTGGTCCGAGACGCCGATCACGGCGCATTCGGCAACGTCGGGGTGGGCGGCCAGAACCTCTTCCATCGCGCCGGTTGACAGGCGGTGGCCTGCTACATTGATGACGTCATCGGTGCGGGCCATGATGTAAAGGTATCCGTCCTCATCAATCATGCCCGCATCGCCGGTTTCATAATATCCGGGGAATTGCTCCAGATACGATTTCCTGAACCGTTCCTCGGCATTCCACAGCGTGGGCAATGTTCCGGGGGGCAGGGGCAGTTTGATGGCAATCGCGCCCAGTTCACCGGGTTTCATCGGGTGTCCGCCCTCATCCAGAATCTGAACGTCATAGCCTGGCATGGGCTTGGCCGGTGATCCAAGCTTGACCGGCAATTCTTCGATCCCTAGCGGATTGCCTGCAATCGTCCAGCCGGTTTCCGTTTGCCACCAGTGGTCAATTACCGGAACCTTTAGCGCGTCCTGTGCCCAGGTGATGGTGTCGGGGTCCGCACGTTCACCGGCAAGATATAGCGCCTTGAGACTGGTGAGGTCGTATTTCTGCAAAAGCTCGCCCTTGGGGTCCTCGCGCTTGACCGCTCGGATCGCTGTTGGGGCGGTGAAAAAGCTTTTGACATTATGCTCGGAAATCACGCGCCAGAAGGTGCCAGCATCAGGTGTGCCAACGGGTTTGCCTTCGAAAACGATCGTGGTGTTGCCGTGGATCAACGGGGCGTAACAGATATAGGAATGCCCGACGACCCAGCCGACGTCCGAGGCGGCCCAGAATACCTCGCCCGGCTCGACGTTATAGATGTTCTTCATCGTCCAGTTCAAAGCAACCAGATGGCCTGCGGTTGGACGGACAACACCTTTCGGGGCGCCGGTTGTGCCGGATGTATATAGGATATAGGCGGGGTCATTGCCGGAAACGGGCACACATTCTGCCGGTTCCACACCGTACTGGAACCCGTGCCAGTTGACGTCGCGTCCCTCATTCAGCTGCGCAACCTCCTGTTCACGCTGGAAAATTACACAGAAATCGGGTTTATGGCTGGCGAGTTCAATAGCCCCATCCAGCAGCGGTTTGTAATGCACAACCCGTCCGGGCTCCATTCCGCAGGAGGCGGCGATAACCGCTTTGGGTTTCGCATCGTCGATGCGAACGGCCAGCTCGTTGCTGGCGAAGCCGCCAAACACCACCGAATGGACCGCGCCCAGCCGCGCACAGGCCAGCATGGCTTCCAAAGCCTCGGGGATCATCGGCATATAGATGATGACCCTGTCTCCTTTTTTGATCCCCTTGGCGCGCAGGGCGCCGGCAAGCGTTGCCACTCGGTTGCGCAGCTCGACATAAGAGATTTCGCGTTTGGTATGCGTGATTGGACTGTCATAGATGATGGCAGTTTGCTCTCCGCGTCCATTTTCAACATGACGGTCGACGGCGTTCCAGCATGTATTAACCTTGGCATCGCAAAACCACTCGTAGAGCGGGGCGTTCTCGTCGAACAGAGCTTTGGTCGGAGCCTGAACCCAGTCGATCCCTTTTGCGGCCTCCATCCAGAATGCATCCGGGTCCTTTTTCCAGCTCTCGTACACGTCCTGATACGTCATGACTGTTTCCTCCCAAAATCTCCTCGCCTCGTGTTAGGCGTCGAAAAGATTGGGGGCAAGCTGTCGCAATATCGACGCGTCAGTTTATCGCAAAATATTTGCAGATGTACCTTCTATTGGGTGCAAATTTTTGCAAACTATCATATTTTAAGGGCTATATTCACCTGAGCGAAATTTTTGCAAATCTGCAAACTTTATCATGCAAAGGTTGGCGCGTCGTAGATTCGGATTGTGGTTATAGCCTCTTCTCCGCAGAAGAGTTGTGTCCGCGTGAGGCCAGGGGAATTGACAACACGCTCACCGCTCCTTTGGTTGTCGTGCTAGCCGTAGTGTGCGACGGGTGTGCCCGCGATCGCTGCCATGTTCAAAAGACCGCGCGCAGTGATCGAGGGGGTGACGATATGCGCCTTGTTGCCCATGCCCATCAAGATGGGACCGACTTCGATACCATCAGCTTTCATCTTGAGTATGTTTCGCACGCCGCTGGCTGCATCCGCATGGGCAAAGATCAGAACATTTGCAGATCCTTTCAGGCGCGAGCTGGGAAAAATCCGTTCGCGGAGCTCCGGATCAAGCGCAACATCAAGGTTCATCTCGCCTTCATAGGTGAAGTTTCGCGGCTCCTGATCCAGAATCGAGATTGCGCCGCGCAGGCGCTTGCCTGAACCCTCGGCCTGGTTGCCGAACTGTGATTGCGAGCAGAATGCAATGTTGGGTTCAAGTCCGAAGCGACGGACATGACGTGCGGCACCGATGGTGATTTCGGCCAGCTCCTCTGGTGTCGGCAATTGCCGCACATGCGTGTCAGCAATGAACAGCGGACCATCTTCGAGGATCATCAGGGATAGCGCCCCGTGCGGGCGTAGGTTACCGTCATTCAGAACCTGTTCAACATAGTTGAGATGCCAGCGATATTCGCCAAACGTGCCGCAGATCATGCTGTCGGCATCTCCCCTGTGCACCATGATGGCGGCAATCGCTGTGTTGTTCGTCCGTAGGATGGCCTTGGCCAGATCCGGCGTTACGCCGCGACGCTCCATCAACTGATGATAGGATGACCAATACTCATAATATCGTGGATCATTGTGTGGGTTGACGATTTCGAAATCCTGGCCGGGGCGCACGACCAGCCCCAGTTTCTCGCATCGCGCTTCGATCACCTCTGGGCGGCCGATCAGAATCGGCGTTTCGGTGGTTTCCTCAAGGATGGCCTGCGCGGCACGTAGAACACGTTCGTCTTCACCCTCCGCAAACACGATCCGACGGGACGCGACTGCGGCGGCCTCGAAAACAGGACGCATCAGAAGCGCGGACTTAAAGACCGTTTCGTTTAGGCGTTCCTTATAGGCGTCGAGATCGGCAATGGGCCGCTTGGCAACGCCGCTTTCCATCGCGGCTTTGGCAACTGAAGAAGAGACAACGCCAACCAGGCGCGGATCAAAGGGTTTGGGGATCAGATAGTCGGGGCCAAATGTCAGCTGCTCACCTTTATAGGCCGCCGCCGCTTCGGCGCTGGTTGTGGCGCGGGCCATCTCAGCAATCCCGTCTACACAGGCAATCTGCATTGCGTCGTTGATCTCGGTCGCACCAACATCCAGTGCGCCCCTGAAAATAAAGGGGAAGCACAGGACGTTGTTTACCTGATTGGGAAAATCGCTGCGCCCGGTGGCGATGATCGCGTTGGGGGCAACTTCGCGTGCTGCTTGAGGCAGGATTTCGGGGGTGGGGTTGGCGAGTGCAAAGATGATTGGCCGATCCGCCATTTTTTCAACCATCTCAGGTTTAAGCACGTTGGGGCCGGAAAGCCCCAGAAACAGATCGGCGCCACCGATCACGTCATCCAATGTGCGCAGGTCCGATTTCTGCGCAAACTGGCTTTTATGCGGGTTCATGTCTTCGGTCCGGCCCTCGTACACCAGCCCCTCAATATCGCAGAGCCAGATATTCTCGCGCTTGACCCCCAGTTTGACGAGCATGTTCAGACAGGCAATCCCAGCCGCGCCGCCTCCGGTTGAGACAATTTTGATGTCCTCGAACTTCTTACCCGCGACGTGCAGTGCATTCTTCGCTGCCGCGCCGACGACGATTGCCGTGCCGTGCTGATCGTCATGAAAAACAGGAATGTTCATCCGCTCGCGGCACAGTTTTTCGACGATGAAACAATCCGGTGCCTTGATGTCTTCGAGATTGATGGCGCCAAAGGTCGGCTCCAGCGCGCAGACAATATCCGCCAGTTTCTCGGGGTCGGGCTGATTCACCTCGATGTCAAAGCAATCGATGCCTGCGAATTTTTTGAACAGAACCGCCTTGCCTTCCATGACGGGTTTCGACGCCAGCGCACCGATATTGCCAAGCCCCAGCACCGCTGTGCCGTTCGAAACAACAGCGACCAGGTTCCCGCGCGAGGTATAAAGCTCGGCATTGGCTGGATCACTTTTAATCTCCAGGCTGGCCTCAGCGACGCCGGGCGAATAGGCCCGGGCCAGATCGCGCCCGTTGGCCATCGGCTTAGTTGCTTTGATTTCCAGTTTTCCGGGTTTTGGATGTGCGTGATAATCAAGCGCGGCCTGCCGCAGGTTGGGTGTATCGGACATTGCAAACCTTCCCGAATGAAATTTAGTTTAAGGCTAAACTATTTCTGATCCGGGGGGAACATGGAAATGAGGGCGAACGACTGCTGGCGGCTTGTAAATTCCGGCGCTCCCATCCACTGTCCCGCACAGAGGAGAATAGTATGACCGACACCATAGCCGAGATCCGCCTGTCGACCAAAGAGCTGCGCGACGACATACCGTTTTATACTAAGGTGTTGGGCCTGCGGATGGACATGATTTATCCGGCAGACGATCCGCGGACGGCCGTGTTCTCGGGCTATGGTCTGCGATTGCGGATTGAAAAAGACGCGCCCGAGGGGCCGGGCACGTTGCGCATCCTGACCGAAAACCCGGATGCCTTCGCAGATGGTCAACGCAGCCTCGTCGCGCCCAACGGCACACGGGTCGAAATTGAGGAACGCAATCCGCCTCTGGTGGTTCCTGAAACGGTGCATTCATTTGTGGTCCGGCGGTTGAAGGATCAGGCCCCTTGGATCATCGGGCGTGCGGGGATGCAGTATCGCGATCTGGTGCCGGACCGGTTGGGAGGCTCGATCATTGCCAGCCACATTCGCATCCCCGATGGTGGGCCGGTGCCAGATATGGTGCATTTTCATAAGGTTGGTTTTCAGCTGATCTTTTGCATCCATGGCTGGGTGGATGTCGTTTACGAGGATCAGGGAGACAAGATGCGCCTAACGGCTGGTGACTGTTTCATCCAGCCACCGGAAATCCGCCACCGAGTGCTGGAAGCCTCTGACAACGTTCAGGTTATCGAGATCGGCGTCCCTGCCGAACATGTCACCGAGATTGATCACGACATGCAACTGCCAACCCCGCATTTCCGCCCGGAACGCGAATGGGATGGCCAGCGATTTGTGTATAATCAGGCCAAGGAGGCCACCTGGGTTCCGTTTCGCCTGCCGGGCTATATTTGTCGCGACACGACGATTGCGGAAAACACCAAGGGTGTCGCCGGGGTTCAGGTTGTCCGGCGCGGGCAGGGCGATCCGGTCTGGGCCAGCCACGACACGGATATTCATTTTACATTCGTGATGAATGGCGCGGTGACTCTCGAGGGGGAAGGCCGCGATCCATATCGGTTGGAGCAGGGGGACGCATTTGTCATTCCTCCGGGTATGAAGACCCGGTTGTCGGACCCGTCACAAGATGTCGAACTTCTCGAGGTGACACTGCCCGGTACGTTCAACACATCTCAAGGCTAGATCAGGCGACGTTCTGCAATTCGGTCTTGGGTGTGATCCCCAGCGCAAAGCAGACATCCCGCGTCAGTTCCGGCCGGTTGAGCGTATAGAAATGCAGCTTGTCCACACCGCCCTCGATCAGTTCGGAACACAGTTCAGTACATAGGGCCGTGGCCAGTAGATCTTCGCGATCATCGCGTACAGCTTTCTCAAACGCCTGCTCAACCCATTCCGGAATCCGGGCACAGCAGCGTTTGGCAAAGTTGCGCGCGCCTTTCCAGTTCTCGATGGGCAGAATGCCCGGTACAATTGGCTTGTCGATGCCCGCTTTTTCACAGGCATCCCGGAACCGAAAGAAGGTCTCGGCCTCAAAGAAAAACTGGGTCAACGCCTCATCAGCACCTGCATCCAGTTTCCGCTTGAGCCACTCGATATCCGCACCCATGCTGGCCGCCTCGGGATGTGTATCGGGATATGCACCAACCCGGATATTGAATTTACCGGTTTCAGCCAGCGCAGAAATCAACTCGACCGAGTTTGGGAAACCTTCGGGATGCGGCACGAATTCTCCTTGCCCCTTTGGCGGATCACCCCGCAGCGCGACAATGTCCTTAACGCCTGCTTCGGCAAAGGTTTTGGCAATGGCCAGCGTCTCTTGCCGGGTGGCTTCTACGCAGGTCAGGTGTGCAGCAACCGATAGGCCCGAGGATTTGTGCAAGGTGGCCACCGCGTCCCGCGTCAGTTCACGGGTGGTGCCGCCTGCGCCATAAGTGACAGAGACAAAACGAGGGTCCAGCGGTGCCAATGTCTGGACCGTGTCCCACAAGCGGAATGAGGCCTCAAGCGATTGCGGCGGGAAAAATTCGAATGAGATTTCAGGCTTAGACATCGTGGCCTCACTGGTTTCTGCAGGGCTCTTGTGCCATGTCCACCATTGTGAGACAAACTCATATTACTCAAGAACAACATGAGTGTTTCGAAAGATGCATATCGAATTCCGGCACCTTCGTACTGTCAAAGCGATCCACGAATGCGGCGGTCTGGCGCGTGCGGCGGATCAGTTGAACATCACGCAATCCGCGCTGAGCCATCAGATCAAAGGGCTAGAAGATCAGGCCGGTGTCGAACTTTTCTTGCGTCGGTCAAAGCCGATGAAGCTGTCTGCTGCGGGTCTGCGCCTGCTGCGCCTTGCCGAGCAAATCCTGCCCCAGGTCGAGGCGATGCAGGATGAATTCTCTTCGCTTCGGGACGGCCGGACGGGCCGTATGCACATCGCGATCGAATGCCATGCCTGTTTCGAATGGTTGTTCCCTGTGCTGGAAGGGTTCAGGAAATCCTGGCCGGATGTGGATGTTGATATCCGTCCGGGTCTGGCGTTTGACGCTTTGCCCGCCCTGCAAAAAGAAGAGGTAGATCTGGTGGTGTCGTCCGACCCCGAAGATTTGCCGGGTGTCGAGTTTGTCGAGCTCTTTGATTACGATGCGGTGTTCGTTGCCGCGTCTTCGCATCCGCTGGCGGCCAAGCCCTATGTCGAGGCGGATGATTTTCGCGGACAAACCCTGATCACTTATCCGGTCGAACGGACACGGCTGGATGTTTTCAGTCAGCTGCTGATTCCGGCTCGGGTCGAGCCCGCGACGATCCGGCAAGTGGAACTTACCGCTGTCATATTGCTGTTGGTCGCTTCGAACCGCGGGATTTCCGTCTTGCCCGACTGGGTTGTCCGAGAGGTCAAGTACAACTCGGACTATGTGACGCGCCCGCTGACCGCCGAAGGGGTGACCCGCCGCCTGTATGCCGCAGTCAGGTCAGAGGACCTGGAAAAACCCTTTGTTCAGGAACTGGTGAAACTTGCCCGAACCGAGGCGCGCAAGCTGCAATCGCAATAGGCGCGAAACGCGGGTCTGCTATGCAAATCATTCCTCTTGGCAAGGGCGCATTGCATCAGTATACGCGCGGTTTGACCGGACAGGAGCCTTTGGACAATGGTTGGCAGTGCAAATCTCAACATCATGATCAAAGCCGCGCGCAAAGCGGGGCGTTCTCTGGTCAAGGATTTTCGCGAAGTCGAGAACCTTCAGGTGTCGATGAAAGGCGCGGGGGATTTTGTCTCCAAGGCCGACATTGCAGCTGAGGCAATTCTGAAAGAGGAACTGCTGGGCGCGCGTCCGACCTATGGCTGGCTGGCCGAGGAGGGCGGTGCGATTGCTGGCGAGGACCCAACCCGCCGCTGGATCGTCGACCCCCTGGACGGCACGACCAACTTTCTGCACGGATTGCCGCATTGGGCGGTGTCCATCGCGCTAGAGCATAAAGGCAAAATCGTTGCCGGTGTGATCTATGACGCTGCAAAGGATGAGATGTTCTTTGCCGAAAAGGGCGAAGGCGCGTGGATGAATGATATGCGTATCCGCGTATCGGGCCGTCACCGCATGATCGAGTCGATCTTTTCGACTGGTCTGCCCTTTGGTGGCCGGTCTGACCTGCCGGCAACACTTCAGGATCTGGCGCGCCTGATGCCCGCCTGTGCCGGTGTGCGCCGCTGGGGCGCTGCAGCTCTGGACATGGCTTACGTGGCTGCGGGCCGGTACGAAGGCTTTTGGGAACGCCGTTTGAACGCCTGGGATCTCGCCGCCGGGATCATCATCGTGAAAGAAGCGGGCGGCTTTGTTCAAGCGCTGAACCCTGAGGGCAGCATACTTGAGGATGGCGAGGTGATCTGCGCCAACGAGCCGATTTTTGACAATTTTGCCAAGGTGATCCGCGGATAAGCTCCGGCATCTGATCCCCGACCATGTTGAGAAGCGCGCCCAAAATCAGAGGCGCGCTTTTTTGTGCATAACAGTGGGCACATCGCTCTTAAGCCCTCACGCCGCGACCTTGGCAGTTTGAGGCCTGGTTGCGCGATAATAGTCCTGCGCTGCTGCGACACCGCTGCCCAGCCTGACGGGATAGTTCAGGTCAACCATCGCCATCTCGATCGTTGCAAGGCCCGACAGGACCATCACATCGGTCAAACTTCCAAGATGTCCTATGCGGAAGGCTTTGCCGTCCAACTGACCCAGCCCGGCTCCAAAGGACACGCCATAAGCATTGAACGCGTGATCTGTCAGTGTATTGCTGTCGAATTCATCAGGCACATAGATCGCGCTGACCGTATCCGAATATAGCTCGGGCGAGCGCGCCACCAGTTTCAGCCCCCAGGCGTCAATGGCCCGGCGTACGCCCTCGGCCAGACGAACATGGCGGGCGTAAACATTGTCCAGCCCCTCTTCGTGCAGCATCTTGAGGCTTTCGCGCAGGCCATAGATCAGTTGCAGCGGAGGTGTATAGGGAAACCCGCCCGAGGCATTTGCGGCGATCATGTCCTGGATATCAAAGAAGGTCCGGGGCAGTTTTGCCGCGTCCATCGCCGCAAGGGCTTTGGGGCTGACACACAGGATCGCCATACCCGTCATAAGCATCAGTCCCTTTTGTGATCCGGACACGGCGATATCGACGCCCCATTGATCAAACTCGAACGGCATCGAGGCCAGAGAGCTGACGCAATCCGCGAGCAAGAGCGCCGGATGTGTGCTGGCATCCATGGCGCGACGCACGGCTGCGATATCCGAGCGTACACCCGTGGCGGTTTCATTATGTGTGACTAATACGGCGTTGATTTCTTGGGCTGTATCCGCTGCCAGTATCGCCTGAAAACGATCAGTGGGCACACCCTCGCCCCAAGGGCATTCGATGATCTCAACGTTCAGCCCGTGGCGCTGGCACAAGTCGATCCAGCGGTGGCTGAATACGCCGTAACGCGCAACCAGTACTTTGTCGCCCGGACTGAGCGTGTTGGTGATTGCGGCCTCCCAGCCTCCGGTCCCGCTGGCGGGAAAGACCAACACTTGTCCCGCAGTGGTGCCAAAAACCTTCTTGGTGCCTTCAAGGACCGGAAGGAACGTGTCGATGAAGTCGGGCGCGCGGTGATCTTGTGTCTGTACCTGCATCGCAAGGCGCAGGCGATCGGGGATGTTGGTCGGGCCGGGGATAAAGACCGGGTTCTGATTTGACATAACTCTGTCCTCCACTTTCAGTCCAAGTGTCGCTGGACAGGCGGTTAGGTGCAATTTTCTTGAAAAATATTTTCATTTATGGATTTAAATGGGTAAGCTGCTGAATCTAAACACCTCTCAGTTTCTCATTTTTGATGTTCGACGCTAAGAGTGGCGCAGAGGGCTTGCCCGGGAATGCGAAAAAAGAAGGGAAGTCAGCAATGGAAACGCCCAAGCGCCCGCGCGGCAGGCCCAAATCCCTGTTTAAGGAAAGCTCTGCCGGAACCATGCAGTCGTTGGATCGCGCGCTGGGCGTATTGACCTCGATTGCCGGTTCTGAGCGCGCCTCGCTCAGCGATCTGGCGCGCGCGGTGGATGTGCCGACGGCCACAACGCACCGTATTCTGACGACCTTGCAGAAACACGGTTACGTTGCTTTCGATGAAGACCGTCAGGAATGGATGGTCGGCGTCGAAGCTTATCGGACGGGTGTTTCCTTTTTGCTGCGCAACAGTGTGCTTGAGATCGGCCGCCCAATCCTGAGGCGTCTGATGCGAGAGAGTGGAGAGACGGCCAATCTTGCCGTTCCAAATGCAGGGCATGTGGTTTTTATCGGCCAGGTGGAAACTTCGAACCCGATCCGCGCGTTTTTCCCGCCCGGTGCCCGAACGCCGATGTACGCGTCGGGCACAGGCAAGGCCATTCTGGCCGCCATGACCGAGACCGCTCTTGCAAGAACACTGGCGACCAGCGAGTGGATCGCGTTTACCGAAAACACCCTGTCGTCGGAAACATCACTGAGGACGGATCTGGCCCTGACGCGGGATCGGGGATGGTCGCATGATCAGGAAGAGCGGTACGAGGGCATGTCCTGCACCGGTGCGGCGATCTATGACAACAAGGGTGAGCCCTGCGCGGGTATTTCGGTCTCTGGTCCAACGGTCAGGTTTGATAGCAACCGCGTTGCCGAACGCGCCGCACTGGTTGTGCAGGCCGCGCATGAGATCACATATCTCAGCGGAGGCGCGGCCCCTGAACGCTCTGACAAATGACGCAGGCTGGATGCAATCGGCCTCCGGTCCTGTGTGATCAGACCTCAACCGAGCGTTATTTGCGTGGGATGCGTGGAATGCGCGACGACGACAGCTTGTATTCGTGTTCAGGGTGCGGTGGATGGCCATGGGTGCGGTTCCAGAAACCGACCCCGCCGCGTCTGAGCCAGAGCGGTACGCACAAGATCAGCCCCACCACAAACCCGCCTGTATGCGCCCAATAGGCGACCCCACCTTCGTCCGGGTTGCTTGCAAGGCTGCCAAAGAACTGAATCGCAAGCCAGATCCCAAGCATGATGAAGGCCGGAATCGTAAAGACGCGGATATAGACAATCAGGATCAGCAGGATATCGACGCGCGCCTTGGGAAACAGCAGCAGATACCCTCCCATGACGCCTGCTATGGCACCGGATGCCCCGATCGTCGGGACAACCGAGGCTGGGGCTGTGGCGACGTGGATCAGACCCGCGCCAATGCCTGCTGCCGTATAGAACAACAGAAAGGGCAGGTGACCCATCTCGTCTTCGAGGTTGTCGCCAAAGATCCAGAGAAACAGCATGTTCCCGATCAGGTGCATCCAGCCCCCATGCAGAAACATCGAGGTCAGCAAGGTCTCATACGCGACGCCGTCTGATATACGGGCGGGAATGATCGCATAATCGAAATAGAACCGATTGATCAGCCTCGGGTCGTCCATGAGCCCCATATAACTCAGGAAGATCACGATATTGGCTGCCATCAGGGCGTAAACGACATAGGGTGTGCGCCCCGATGGGTTATGATCACGAATTGGAAACATGGCGCGACGCTGGGCCTTTCGCAGCCCAGCGTCAAGTCACGCTTGCGCCGCACCTCCCAACAGGGCCGCGTTGCCGCCAGCAGCGGTCGTGTCAACGCAGACATGGCGTTCAGCCAGCACCCGGGCCCGGTCCGGCAGACCTGGGATTAACGGCAGGATCGGACCGTCGCGGCGGGACAGGTGGTGCTCGATGTTGCGACCGGCTTCTTCCTCCCCCCACCACAGAACGCCCGAGAAACCGGCCAGGTTCTCAAGGCGATGCAGATCGAGCCCGCCTGTTGCCTGTATCGCTGTTCCGCCGATGGCCCGTATTGCCTCGGCCTGCGCCGCGGCCGCCTTGGGGCCGGGCCCGAGGCACAGAAGCGGAGGCCGGGCATATTCGCTGAGCCTGTTGGATTCACCGGTTGGGCCGGGCAGGGACCGGGTGCGTATTGGTGCTGGCTGCCCGCTTGCCGGGGGCAGTTCGGCGTTTTCTGTCCAGGTGTCGCGCGTGACCTGCCGGTCCGGGGCGCAGAAACGCGTCATATAGTTTGGGCCGCCGGCCTTTGGGCCCGTGCCAGATAACCCTTCGCCCCCAAAGGGTTGCGAGCCGACAATCGCGCCGATCTGGTTACGGTTGACATAGATGTTGCCTGCGTGAACAGCCTCGGTCACATGCTGCACCCGGTCATCGATGCGCGTATGCAGGCCGAAGGTCAGGCCATATCCGGTGGCGTTGATATCAGCGATCACCTTGTCGATCTCATGCGCCTGAAAGCGGGCGACATGCAGCACCGGACCGAAGACTTCGCGTTGCAGCGCCGAAATGCCTGAGACTTCGATCAATGTCGGGGCCACAAAACTACCTTCGGGTGGGATCGGCCCCTCTTTGAGGACGCGGCCTTCGGCGCGGGCTTCGGCCACATAGTCGTTGATGCCCCGAAGCGCCTCCTGATCAATCACGGGGCCGCAATCGGTGGAAAGCAGCCAGGGGTCGCCGATTTCCAGCGCATCCATCGCACCCTGCAACATGGTCAGTACGTCGTCGGCGATATCCTCTTGAAGATACAGGCAACGCAGCGCTGAGCACCGCTGACCCGCCGACTGAAACGCGCTTTCGATGATCGACTGTACCGCCTGTTCAGGCAGGGCCGTGCTGTCGACAATCATCGCGTTAAGGCCGCCGGTTTCGGCAATAAGCGGCGTGCCCGGGCGCAGGTTGTCGGCCATCGCCACGCGAATTTTCAGCGCAGTCGCTGTTGAGCCGGTAAACGCAACCCCGGAAACGCGCGGGTCAGAGGTCAGGGCGGCACCAATTTCGGGACCACCCGGCAGAAACTGCAGGGCATCACGGGGCACGCCCGCCTCATGCAAAAGCTGCACCGCTCGATGCCCGATCAGCGGGGTTTGCGGGGCGGGTTTTGCCAATACCGCATTGCCGGTTGCAAGTGCAGCTGAGATTTGTCCGGTGTAGATTGCCAGTGGAAAGTTCCAGGGGCTGATACAGGTAAAGATACCTGCGGGCTTGGCCTGAGGTATGTTCGCCGCATAGTAGCGCAGGAAATCGACTGCCTCGCGCAGCTCTGCCACAACGTCTGGTATCGACTTTCCGGCCTCACGGGCGAGCAGCGCGAAAAGCTCGCCGAAATTCTGTTCATAGAGATCGGCCGCAGCTGTCAAAACCCGTTTACGCTCGGCCGCCGATGCCTGCCATGGTGAGGCTGAGGCCAGCGCCAGTTCTACATCCGCGCGGCTGGCGGGTGCCACCGCGCCGGGTCTGTCCTGCGGCTGGGCGGGGTTGATAACGGTCTGATCTTCTTCGGGCTGCGCGTCCTCTGACAGTAGGGGCTGTGCATACCAATGATGCGCCCGAAACCGGTCTCTTGCCGCGTCGATCATGTCCAGCGTTGGGGTGTGGTGCAGATCGAAACCTTTGGAGTTCACGCGCTCTGGCTGAAACAGATCCGGCCCGGCAGGCAGCGGTTTCACAGCTGCGCCGAGAGCCGCAAACGGATCGGCGGCAACCTCCTCTGGCGTGACATCTTCGTCGACGATCTGGTTCACGAAAGATGAGTTTGCACCGTTTTCCAGCAGGCGCCGCACCAGATAGGCCAGCAGATCGCGATGCGCGCCAACCGGAGCGTAGATACGGCAACGGGTGTTCTGTTTGTCCATCACCAGGTGATGCAGCGTCTCGCCCATTCCATGCAGGCGCTGGAACTCAAACGGCTGATCCCCGGCCATATGCAGAATTGCGCTGACAGTATGTGCGTTGTGCGTGGCAAACTGCGGATAAATCCGGTCTGTCATGTTCAGCAGCTTGCGCGCGCTGGCGATGTAGGACACATCGGTCGCCGCCTTTTGAGCAAAAACCGGAAATCCGTCGACGCCGTCCACTTGCGCGCGTTTGATTTCGGTATCCCAATAGGCGCCCTTGACCAGGCGCACCATCAGCTTGCGGTCATGCCGGTGCGCCATGTCATAGAGTGTGTCCAGCAACAGTCCCGCACGTGGCCCATAGGCCTGAACGACGATGCCAAACCCGTCCCAACCGGCCAGCGCGGGCTCGGCCATCACCGTTTCGATCACTTGAAGCGACAGCGAAAGGCGGTCGGCCTCTTCCGCGTCGACGTTCAAGCCCATCCCGGCGGATTTGGCCAACAGCGCCAGCGAACGCAGGCGGGGGACCAACTCGTCCATGACGCTTTGTTCCTGAGCAAGCTCATAGCGGGGGTGCAAGGCGGACAGCTTGATCGAAATACCGGGGTTCGCGCGAATATCGCTATCGGTGCAGGCCTCGGCAATCGCTGCGATGGCGCGCGAGTATGACAGGTGATACCGGGCGGCATCCGCCTCGGTTCGGGCGGCTTCGCCCAGCATGTCATAGGAATAGGTGTATCCGTCGTCTTCCATCCCTTTGGCGCGCGCCATGGCGGCCTGAATCGTTTCCCCCAATACAAACTGGCGACCCATCTCTTTCATGGCGCGGCCCACTGCGGTGCGGATCACCGGCTCCCCCAACCGCTTGATCGCGGCGCGCAATGCGCCGACGGGCGAGGGTTTGTCGTCGTCCAGAACCCGCCCGGTCAGCATCAGCGCCCATGTGGACGCATTGACCAGTGACGACGACGATTGCCCCAGATGTTTGCCCCAATCTGATGGGGCGATCTTGTCTTCGATCAACGCGTCGATTGTGTCGGCGTCCGGCACGCGCAGCAGGGCCTCGGCCAGACACATCAGGGCCACGCCTTCGTCTGTCGACAGCCCGTATTCTGCCAGAAACACCTCCATCAGGCCGGGCGAAGTGCTGGACCGGATGTCGCGCACCAATTGCGCGGCGGCATCGCTGATGGTCTGACGGTCATTCGCTGTCAGCGCCGCTGAAGTCACAAGCTCGGCGAGCACAGCCGATTGATCGGCATAGGTCTGATTGTCGATTAAGGTGCGTAGGGTGCGCGACATGTATCCTCCGGTCTTTTGTGGAGTATACATGCGATTTTTCAGGACAATCGCTTATATTTTGATATTCACTGGTCCAATGACCTGAATTTAGGGGGTGTAGATATGCAAAAGGACTTTCCCGGTCTGGATCGGTTCGATCGGGCCCTGCTGACGACTCTGGCCGAAGATGGCAGGATTTCCGTGGCCGATCTGGCCCGCCGCATCGGATTGTCGAAATCCCCAACACAGGCACGGCTGAAACGGCTGGAGGCCGAAGGCGTCATAACTGGATACCGCGCCATGCTGGACCCGATCCGTCTGGGGCTGGATCATGTGGCCTTTGTTGAGGTCCGCTTGTCCGACACCCGCGAAAAGGCGCTGGGCGAATTCAACACCGCTGTACGCCGCATCCCCGAGATCGAGCAGGCGCATATGATCGCGTCTAACTTCGACTATCTTTTGAAGGTCCGCACAGGATCAATGTCTGAATACCGCGCGGTTCTGGCCGAAAAAATCTCGGCCCTTCCTCATGTGGCCAGCACCTCGACCTTTGTTGCGATGGAAGCGGTCAAAGAGATCGGGGTGTCGGGCAGTCTTGAGGGGATGGGTTGACCTGAACGCGCGATGCATCACCATTGCCGCATGAAACTTTGCATCGCGTCTTTGGTTTTGTGTCTTGCGACATCGTCAGTTGCCGATGCTGATGGTTGTCCGGTGGCTCCGGATCACTCGGCTGGCGTTGATGCTCTGATCGCGCAGATTCAGGACGCAGGCAACGAGCGGGCGGCGCGCGAGCTATCCGGCCAGCTATGGGAATTGTGGACCGACGCGCCCGATGACAAGGCGCAGATGGTCTTGGATCGCGGTATGGCGCGGCGCGACGCGTGGGATTTGTCGGGGGCCATCGCGGATTTTGATCAGCTTGTCGCCTATTGCCCGCAATACGCCGAAGGGTACAACCAGCGCGCTTTTGCAAATTATCTGGGCCAGAACCTCCAGGCTGCCTTGAGAGACCTGGACAAGGCCATTGAATTGTCCCCCAACCATGTCGCGGCCATTAGCGGGCGTGCACTGACATTGCTGGGTCTGCAGAGAGTTGATGAGGCTCGGGCTGCTCTGTCTCGGGCGCTGGAGTTGAACCCCTGGCTGTCCGAGCGTCATCTCATGGCTCCCGGAGGGCCGTTGGAGCCGCCCGGCCAGGACATCTGAGAAAAAGAAACGCCCTGCAGCCAATGGCGACAGGGCGTTTCAGGTGTATGAGGCAGGTTAGCCGACCAGGCCGTTATCGGTGCGTTTGATCGCGATAACCGATGAACGTGGTGTGCCACCATCCGGCCAGTTGCTGCCCGGGTGTTGGATGCCCACAAACATGGTGCGCAGATCGGTAGACCATGCCAGACCGGTCACTTCACAGCCGTTCGGGCCGGTCATGAAGCGAACGATCTCGCCCGTGATCGGGTCACCAACCAGCATCTGGTTATTGCCGTTGCCAGCAAAGTCCTCTTCGTTGTCGTCATTGCCGTCCGTCTGGATCCAGACCAGACCGGTCGAGTCGATGGCCATACCGTCGGGCGAGTTGAACAGGTTGCCCTCGTTCACATTCGACGATCCGGCGCGGTCGTCCGAATGCACCGATGGGTTGCCTGCCATCACGTAGAGGTCCCAGTCAAAGCCGTCCGCTGCGTGATCCTCATCCGTCGGGCGCCAGCGCACGATCTGGCCGTATTTGTTGGCGTCGCGCGGGTTGGGGCCATTGGCCGAGGTGTCATCGCCGCCAGCGTTTGGCTTGACGCCACGGTTCTTGTTGTTGGTCAGGCAGCAATACGCCTCAATCGCAACGGGGCTGGAGGCCACCCATTCCGGGCGGTCCATGGTGGTGCCGCCCGCAGCCGACGCGGCCATACGGGTAAAGATCAGGATTTCCGCGGCATCCATACCGGTGGTTTCCGGCGTCAAGGGCAGCCACTGACCGCTCATGTCGTCGTTGAATTTGGCGACATACAGCGTGCCGTCGTTCAGCAGACCCTCGGTCTCGGCGCCGGGCTGATAGGTGCCGTTTGAGACAAAGCGGTACAGGTACTCGCCACGCTCATCGTCGCCCATGTAGACAACCACACGCCCGTCTTTGGCCAGCGCAACTTCGGCATTCTCATGCTTGAAACGGCCCAGGCCGGTGTGCTTGACCGGTGTGCTGTCCGGCTTGGTCGGATCGATTTCTACGATCCAGCCCGCGCGGTGCGGCTCGTTCGGGTTTTTCGAGGTGTCAAAGCGCGGGTCAAACAGCTCATAGCCATTCCAGCTTTCAGCTTTGATGCCATAACGCTTCATGCCATCCGCAACCTTCTGGTCGTAGCTGGCATTTTCGTTCGAGGAACCGAAGTAGCCGTTAAAGTTCTCTTCGCAGGTCAGATAGGTGCCCCAGGGTGTTTTGCCGGAGCCGCAGTTGTTCATGGTACCCAGTGAAGAAGTGCCGGTCGGGTCAGCCTCGGTTTTCAGCAGGTCGTGACCGGCTGCGGGACCAACGATTTTCATCGGTGTGTTGTGGTGGATGCGGCGGTTGAAGGGGCTGTCTTTGACAACCGACCAGCCGTCTGGGCCTTCTTGGATTTCCATGACTGTGACGCCCTGGATATTCTGGAACTTCAGAACGTCATCCGCACTGGCTGGAACGCCTTCTTGTGCAGCAGGCAGGTTGATCTTGCGGTTCGGGTACTCATGGTTGATGGCGATCAACTCATGGCCTTGGAATGTGAAGGTCTCCATCCCGTCGGTGTTTTCGCCAAAGATCTTATCCGAGTTCTCAACGGGGCCGCCATCAGTCAGATCATACCCGTCGGCGTCTGAGAACAGCGGGTCACCCCAGCGCATCAGCATCTTCCACTCGTACCCTTCGGGCACATGAACGGTCCCGTCAGTCTGAGCGGCAATCGGCGTGAACGCAAAGCGCGACGCCTCAGCGGCTTGCGCCGAGGTGGAATTCAGCAGGCCAGACCCCATGGCTGCGGCGCCCGAGCCAAAGGCCACGATGCCAGCCAGAAAACCACGCCGCGAAATGGCGCTTTCTACAACGCGGTCAAAGTCGTTTTCTTCCGGGCGAGGGAAGTGCAGTTCGTCCCAGTCGTCGGCGGACAGGGTGTTGGGATCGACGTCTTTCATGGATGGCTCCTGGCTGTCGCAAAGTGAATCGTGCGGTGTGTGTAGAGCTGTTACATGACAGAAATTTAACAGCGTTGATAAACTCGAATGCCTAAGCGATTGCGCGTGATTGGTCACCGATCGACAGAGGGCGTCGGGCGTTCATAGACGAGGCCAAAGCAATGTGAACGGGACTTTTCCCGGTTTTATCAAACCGCGTGCGTTCAGACGGTGCCGTAGCTGTGGGAAGGGTTCAACATGTGCATCACAAGACTAATCTGAAGACACCGCTGTGGGGTGCAGAAAAAGCGGGATCGAATTGATTTCGCTGCTTGACGACCGCAGGCGCATGGACTACTCAGCCCAGACGCTGAGCGGGTATAGCTTAATGGTAAAGCCCCTGCCTTCCAAGCAGGCTATGTCGGTTCGATTCCGTCTACCCGCTCCAGTTCAGCTCAACAGAGATTGCGTCAAATAGACCTGAAATGGATGCTATGGCATTGCCATCGCTTGACCCGATGCCTCTGTGCCGCCAAGAAGCGATGACCTAGTACCGATCACCAAGCAAGGGCCAGCTATGGCAAGTTCTCAGTCCGCCAGCCAACAAACCGCGCAGGTCCCGGGGGCCAGTGATGAAAGGGCGGGGTCAAAAAAACTGGGCGTGTTGTCTGCGCTTTGGCCGTTCATGAAACCGTATCGGTTGCTGATGCTGGGCGCGACGCTGGCGCTGATCCTGACCGCCAGCATGTCGCTGACCCTGCCGTTAGCGGTACGGCGCGTGATCGATAATTTCCGTATTGAAGATGGTGAACTTCTGGATTGGTATTTCTCGGCCGCTCTGGGCATAGCTGCCGTTCTGGCGATTGGAACCGGTATCCGATATGCCCTTGTGACCCGGTTGGGCGAACGTGTGGTGGCGGACATACGAAAGGCTGTGTTCGACCGCGTGATCGGGATGAGCCCCGAGTTCTACGAGCGTATCATGACGGGCGAAGTACTCAGCCGTATCACCACCGATACAACCCTGATCCAGTCGGTTTTGGGGTCTTCGGTTTCGATCGCTCTGCGCAATATGCTGATGTTCATCGGCGGTTTGATCCTGATGCTGCTGACATCGGCCAAGCTGACCGGTTTGGTTTTGCTGCTGATCCCAGCCGTGGTCGTGCCGATACTGGTTCTGGGCCGCCGTCTGCGCGTCATCAGCCGCGAAAATCAGGACTGGATCGCGGCCTCGTCAGGCAATGCAGGCGAGGCTCTGGGCGCGGTTCAGACGGTGCAGGCCTTCACCCATGAAAAGGCCAGCCGCAAGCGGTTCGGCGATATGACGGAAACGTCATACCTTGTCTCGCTGAGACGTATCCAGACCCGCGCAATCCTGACGGTCATCGTGATCTTTCTGGTGTTCTCAGGCATCGTAGGCGTGTTGTGGATGGGTGCGAATGATGTGCGCGACGGGGTCATGACCGAAGGCGTTCTGGTGCAGTTCGTGATATATTCGGTCATCATGGCGGGGTCGGTAGCCGCGCTTTCCGAGATCTGGAGCGAGCTGCAGCGCGCGGCAGGCGCTACGGAGCGTCTGGTCGAGCTGTTGAACGCTCAGGATACGGTCAGAGATTCTGCCAGCCCCAAGTCATTGTCGCTGCCTGTGCGCGGCGATATCCGGTTCGAGGACGTCACCTTTCACTATCCTTCGCGCCCGGATATCCAGGCACTGGAGCAGATGACCTTGCAGGTGAAACCCGGTGAAACGGTTGCGTTTGTTGGCCCATCAGGCGCCGGGAAAACAACGGTCATTCAGATGCTTCAGCGGTTCTATGACCCTGATGCGGGTCAGATCAGTCTGGATGGTGTCGATCTGCGTGACATGAAGCGGGATGATTTCAGGGCACATATGGCGTTGGTTCCGCAAGATCCGGTAATCTTTGCCGCCTCGGCGCGAGAAAACATCCGGTTTGGTCGGCTTGATGCCACGGATGCCCAGGTTGAAGCGGCCGCCAAAGCCGCTGCGGCGCATGAGTTCATCTCGGCCCTACCGGACGGATATGACAGTTTTGTCGGCGAACGCGGTGTGATGTTGTCCGGCGGACAAAAACAGCGGATCGCCATCGCCCGAGCCATCCTGCGGGATGCGCCAGTGCTGTTGCTGGACGAGGCAACCTCGGCCCTTGATGCGGAAAGCGAACGTGCTGTGCAGGGTGCGGTGGATCAGATGCGTGCCGGTCGCACTACGTTGATCGTGGCACACCGGTTGGCCACCGTGAAAAAAGCGGACCGTATCATCGTGATGGAAGCCGGGCAGATTATGGCGCAGGGCACCCACGAAGACCTTGTGGCGCAGGATGGTTTGTATGCCCGTCTGGCACGGCTGCAATTCACCGACGGTGTCGCCGCTGAATAAGTGACGTTCGGGCAGGTCGCCATTCGTCGCAGCGTCATTCTACATTTTCTCTGGTCCGCCGGGTAAGCCGTTGCTTGCGTGCGCGTTGATTTGCTTCCATCTTGGAACTTATCAATAGCCTGTGCACGACATGGGAGATAAATGGGGAGGCGCCAGATGGCATTTGTGGGTTTGGACGACAAGATACGGATCGAGCAGGAGATGACGTGGGAGGACAGAGATGTTCCTGTCACCTTCCATCAGTTGTTGACGCGCACGGCTGAGAGATATCCAAACCACAAAGCGATTTCTTTCCAGCTGCTTTCGGGGCCGAAAGACAAGGCCGAGACGCTGACCTGGTCCGAGTTGCTGGGCAAGGTGAATCAGGCGGCCAACCTGTTCCGTTCTCTGGGGATCGGGGAAAAGGATGTGGTGGCCTATGTGCTGCCCAATTGCAATGAAACGCTGGTCACAATGATGGGTGGTGCGGTGGCGGGTATCGTGAACCCGATCAACCCTCTGCTGGAACCCGAGCAAATCGCAGCGATCCTGCGCGAAACCAAGGCCAAAGTGGTGGTTACGCTCAAGTCCTTTCCAAAAACCGATGTGGCCCAAAAGGTTGAAGAAGCGGTGCGTCACGCCCCCAGCGTGAACACGATTCTCGAGATTGACCTAAACCGTTATCTGACGCCGCCGAAATCATGGCTAGTACCTTTGCTGCGGCCAAAGATGGGCGACAAGGAAAACCTTGCCCATGCCGATTACCGGACCTTCAGTCAGGAACTGGCAAAGCACCCCGCCACGCTGACCTTTGAAGATAGCAAAGAGGACCGTGTCGCCTGCTATTTCCATACGGGCGGCACCACCGGCATGCCGAAGGTGGCGCAGCACAAGTATTCTGGGCTGATCTACAATGGCTGGCTGGGCAACACGCTGTTGTTTGATGAAAACGATGTCATCATGTGTCCCTTGCCGATGTTCCACGTCTTTGCGGTGCATGTGATTGTGATGGCGGCGGTCTCATCCGGGGCGCATGTGATTTTCCCAACGCCGGCCGGCTATCGTGGGGATGGCGTCTTTGACAATTTCTGGAAGCTGATCGAGCGCTGGAAAGTGTCCTTCATCATTACGGTGCCAACTGCGATTTCTGCCAAGATGCAGCGCCCGGTTGATGCTGACATCTCCAGCGTCAAAACCGCCTTTTCAGGCTCAGCACCTCTGCCGGTTGAACTGTTCCGGCGGTTTGAAGAGGCGACCGGTGTGACGATTGTCGAGGGGTACGGCCTGACCGAGGCGACCTGTCTGGTGTCCTGCAACCCCGTGGATGGTGAGAAAAAGATCGGCTCGATCGGCCTCCCGTTCCCCTACACAGATGTCAAAATCCTCAGCGACAGCCCCGATGGACCTGTCGAGTGTTCATCGGATCAGATCGGTGAGATTTGCATCTCAAACCCCGGTGTTTATGCCGGGCACACCTATACCGAGGACGATAAGAACACGAACCTCTATCACTACGACAAATATCTGCGCACCGGTGATCTGGGCCGGTTCGACGAGGACGGGTATCTGTGGATTACGGGCCGCGCCAAGGACCTGATTATTCGCGGCGGTCACAACATCGACCCGGCTGAGATTGAAGAGGCGTTGCTGGGGCATGAGGCCGTCGCTTTCGCTGGTGCGATTGGTCAACCCGATGCGCATTCAGGCGAGGTGCCCTGCGCCTTTGTCGAACTGATCGACGGCGCCTCGGCCACCGAAGAAGTGCTGATGGAGTACTGCAAGGTGCATGTTCACGAACGCGCCGCGCGGCCCAAACATATCACGATCCTGCCTGAACTGCCCAAGACGGCCGTGGGCAAGGTGTTCAAGCCCGATCTGCGCAAGATGGCGATCACGCGCATTTACAACAGCGCCCTGGAAACGGCCGGGGTTGCGGCGCGCGTCGTCTCGGTCATCGATGATAAGAAACGTGGCCTTGTTGCGCAGCTTGACGCGAACGGCGCGTCCGAAGACGATGTCGGTAAGGTGCTGGGATCATTCACCCGGCCATGGGAGTGGGCTGACTGACCGGGAGGGGCCATGAACTATGAGCGTCTGATTGATGAAGAGACCTGGGCGTTCATAAGGCGAACGACCGAAAGCTATCCTGACGATGCGGTTGAGCGGTCCATCGAAGATCAGCGGGCTGTCTACGACAAGATGTGCCGCGACTTTGCTCAACCGCGCCCGAAAGGCGTAGACACTCAGGACCGGTCCGCCAATGGTGTGCCGGTTCGCCTCTACACAGCCGGGGATCCAACCCGAACGGTTATCTATCTCCATGGCGGAGGTTTTGTCGTTGGTGGTCTGGACAGCCATGATGACGTCTGCGCCGAAATTTGTGCGCAGACCGGGTATCGGATCATGGCCATCGATTATCGTCTGTGCCCCGAAAATATACACCCGGCTCAGTTTCAGGACAGCTGGACGGCGGTTACATGGGCGCTAGAGGAATTCGGCGATCCAATCGTTCTTGCAGGCGACAGCGCAGGCGGCAATCTGGCAGCCGCCGTCGCGCATCATGCAAGACAGCAGACAGACAGCATTTTGGGGCAGGTTCTGATCTATCCGGGGCTCGGGGGGGATACTTCCAAAGGATCATATACAGAGCATGCACAAGCTCCGCTTCTGACACGTGATGAGGTCTTGTTTTATGAGAAAATCCACGGCGGCGGTTCCGTTCCCCAAAACGATCCAACCTTTGCGCCGCTTCAAGACACCAACTTCTCGAACCTGCCACCAACCGTTGTTGTAACAGCTGATTGCGATCCGTTACGAGACGATGGTGCCGCATATGTTCAGAAAATCGCTTCTGCGGGGGGGCAGGCGCATTGGGTAAACGAGGCCGGATTGGTACACGGATACCTGCGTGCCCGCACCACTGTAAAACGGGCAGCAGATAGCTTTGAGCGGATTTCGGTTGCGATCGAAGCACTCGGGCAGGGCATCTGGTCCTACGACTAGGATCGCCCTTATGTCAGAAACGGAGCAGCCTTCATCGTGTCGGCCAATGGCGCTTGCATCCGGGCCAAGATGGTTGGTGCCAGTTGAAGCTGATCAATCACAACTTCTGCATCCGGGCCTTTGGCATCGCCGAAGTAATAAAGCGCGGTTTCTTGTTGCAGCGTGCCGCGTCCACCGTGGTGGCCGCGTTCGTCCTGACCGTGATCCGCTGTCACGATCACTTCGTACCCCAGTTGTCGCCAGCGTATGATGAACGGGGCGAGCATCTCGTCCATCACGAAACAGGCGTGATCCATCTCCGCGCAGTCGTGATAGAAACGGTGACCCATACTGTCCAACGTGCAGGTGTGAAGGATGCCGTAGTTCAATCCAAATCGCAGGCACAGATTGGTCAGGGTTGCGAATAAGTCGACATCGGATGGCGTCATCTGGTTGGTTTTGCCATAGCCCGTCATGCTGTGGAAACGACCATGGTTGATCGTCATGCTGTCGGGTTCGTCATATTCAATGTCACGGACCAGGTCGAATGGGTGGCGGTTGAAGAACTGGGACCAGTAACTGTGGGTGACAGCGCCGGTTACTCCACCGCCTTCGCGCACCTGACTGAACACATCCTTGTGGTGCAGGCGGAAGATGTTGCCATTTCCGGTGCAACCATGTTCCTGAGGGCTGACCCCTGTATGGATCGATGCGTAGCAACTGGCCGAGGTCGATGGCAGCACGGCGCTTAGTTTCCATACCCGCGCGTCACCATTGTCGACCCAGCCTTCCAGATTGCCGAATAGGCGGCGGAAATTGCGCCATGGCACGCCGTCCAGAATGATAAGAAGCAGTTTACGATCCATATCGGCCTCTCTATTAGGTCTGGTCATTTTATTGGGCACCAGCGCATGTGACAGCTTTGCCAAAAGCGACAGATTTCGGGACTAAACAAACGTCATTTTCGATGTCGAAATTGTGAATATGCCGCAGCCGATCCCGGAATATTGTCGGGCAAAGCAAATCATATACCAGCGGAACAATGGCAAAACTCTCAAAACGCAAGAAGGCCCAGATACAAAAGGCGAAGACCGCGCAATCTGCCAGCGCGTCACGCCGTGATGTCCTGCGTCTCGCTCGGAACGGGGCTATCGGCATAGCGGTTCTGGGGGGAGGGGGATTCATCATGATGCGCTCGGTTCGGGCGATGGAAGCCGAGCGTGACCTGTCGCGCGTTGGTCAGGGCAAACCTGTGGTGGTTCAGGTACACGATCCGCAATGTCCGATCTGTACCGCGCTACAGCGCGAAACCCGCAGCGCGTTGAAACAGGTGGATGAAGAAGATCTGCTCTATCTGGTGGCTGATATCACCCAGAATGATGGTGCTGCCTTTGCCAATCGTTATGGGGCGCAGCATGTCACCCTATTGCTGTTTGATGGCGACGGAGTGTTGCAGCAGACCTTGCACGGCATGCGGTACAGCGAAGACCTGCGTCCGATACTGGCCGAACATGCCCGAAGGTTCGGCAACCCGGCATAAAACGGCGAGCGCAAAAGCCCGCCATTTTGTTAGTTTCCTGCGCTTTCCATTTTCCGATGTGCCACGACCTCTTCCAGCCAGCCCAGATGCATTTCAGGCACCGAACTCAGCAGTAGATCGGTATAGTCGTCAAACGGCGGGCTCAGGACCTGTGACTTCGGACCATAGCGCACAACGCGGCCCTGATACATTACCGCGATACTGTCACTGATCGCGCGCACGGTCGCCAGATCGTGGGTGATGAACAGATAGGCCACATCCTCGATCTTCTGCAAGTTCAGCAGAAGTTTGAGGATGCCATCTGCGACCAGAGGATCAAGCGCCGAGGTGACCTCATCACAGATGATCATCTTGGGCTTGGCCGCCAGCGACCGCGCAATGCAGACACGTTGTTTTTGACCACCGGACAGCTCTGCGGGATAGCGATCAATGAACTTCTCGCCCAGTTCAATCTCATCCAGCAGCTCAATGATCCGTTTGCGTTTTTCAGCTCCGCGCATCTTGAAGTAGAATTCCAGCGGCCGCCCGATGATCGTGCCGACGGTCTGTCGCGGGTTCATGGCCACATCGGCCATCTGGTAGATCATCTGCAACTCGCGCAAATCCTCGCGCGAGCGCCCGCCGAGGCCGGCGCTGAGCTTTCTGCCCGCAAACGTAATCTCGCCATCCTTTGCAGGGAGCAGCCCTGTGATCACGCGCGCCAATGTCGATTTGCCGGATCCGGATTCGCCGACAACCGCCAGGGTTTGCCCGGGATGCAACTCCACATTGACATTGTGCAGGACGTCGAAATTCAGCCCCTTATAGCGCGCCGTGATACCCTCGACGCTGAGGACAGGCTCGGATGTTGGCTGCTTTTCCTCGTGCTCAATTGACCGGACCGAGACCAAGGCCTGAGTATACTCTTCTTTCGGGGTGTTGATGATCTGATCGGTGGTGCCATGCTCGACCGTGTTTCCCATCCGCAGAACCATGATCTCGTCGCTGACCTGCGCAACGACCGCAAGGTCGTGGGTGATGTAAAGCGCAGCAACGCCGGTATCTGCGATGGCTTCTTTAATTGCCATCAGAACGTCGATCTGTGTGGTCACGTCCAGCGCGGTGGTGGGTTCGTCAAATACAACCAAGTCAGGTTCGGGGCAGAGCGCAAGCGCGGTCATACACCTTTGCAACTGACCGCCGGACACCTGGTGTGGATAACGGTTGCCGATATTGTCCGGGTCAGGCAGCCCCAGTTTGGCGAACAGCGTGCGCGCGCGTTTTTCGGCGTCCTTGCGGCTGAACTTCTTCTGTTCAACCGCAGCCTCGACCACCTGATCCATGATCTTTTTGGCTGGGTTGAACGAGGCGGCAGCGGATTGCGAGACATAAGTCACCTCACCCCCGCGCAGCTTGCGGATATCCCCATGCGCAGCCTTCAGGATGTCACGCCCGTTGACCCAAACTTCGCCACCAGTGATCTGCACACCGCCCCGACCATAAGCCATTGAGGCCAGACCGATGGTGGACTTCCCGGCGCCGGATTCGCCGATCAATCCCAGTACCTTGCCGCGCTCAAGGTCAAAGCTGACCCCGTGTACGATTTCGATGTCATGAGGTTTTTCGCCCGGCGGATAAACAGTTGCGCCGATTTTGAGGTCGCGGACCTTGAGAAGGGTATCGCTCATCCCCGGCCTCCTTTCAGCGATGTGGTGCGGTTCAGGACCCAGTCCGCCACAAGGTTGACCGAGATGGCCAGCGTGGCGATGGCCACCGCAGGGTACAGCGCCGCGCCGATGCCGTAGACGATACCGTCCTTGTTCTCTTTAACGATGCCGCCCCAATCCGCCAGGGGTGGCTGAACGCCCAGCCCCAGAAAGGACAGGGTCGAGACAAAGAGAACCATAAAGATGAACCGCAGACCCAGCTCGGCCACCAAGGGCGACAGGGCGTTGGGCAGGATTTCCCGGAAGATGATCCAGCTTTGGCCTTCACCACGCAGCTTGGCGGCTTCGACATAGTCCATGACAGCGATGTCTACGGCAACCGCGCGGGCCAGCCGGTACACACGCGTGGAATCTAGCAAACCCATAACGACGATCAGAACCGGAATGGTGACAGGCACCATCGCCAGAACCACCAGCGCAAAGATCAGGGTTGGGATCGACATAATCAGGTCAACCGTCCGCGACATGACCTGATCGGCCCATCCACCCAGCACAGCGGCCAGAAAACCCAGAACCGAGCCGGTTACAAAGCTGAGGATTGTTGCGGCGGTGGCGATAAAGATCGTTGTGCGTCCGCCGTAGATCATACGGCTTAGCAGGTCGCGGCCAATATTGTCCGTGCCCAGCCAGAATGCCGCGCTTGAGGGCTCCCACACGTCGCCGACGACCTCTGCCATGCCATAGGGCGCAAGCAGAGGGGCGAAGATCGCGATGAAGAAATACAAACCGGTGAAGCCCAGTCCAATCAGTGCAGAGACAGGAATGTTCTTCATTTCGGATGCCTCAGCCTTGGGTTGGCCAGAATGGCAACGACATCTGCAACCATGTTCAATCCGATATATATCGCGGCAAAGATCACACCGCAGGCCAGAACAACGGGCACGTCTCGTTTGGTTACATGGTCGACGAGGTACTGCCCCATGCCGGGATAGACAAAGACGACCTCAACCACCACAACGCCCACAACCAGATAGGCTAGGTTGATCATCACCACGTTGACAATTGGTGCGATGGCGTTGGGAAAAGCGTGGCGGTAGATGACTTTGAAGTTGCTCAGGCCTTTCAGTTCGGCGGTTTCGACATAGGCAGATTGCATCACGTTCAGGATCGCGGCGCGGGTCATGCGCATCATATGCGCCAGAACCACCAGTGTCAGAACGATGACGGGTAGGGCGATCGAGTTCAGCTTCTGCCCCAGTGTCATGCTGTCGTTCATCATCGCCAGCGGAGAGAACATGCCAAGCTTTACGGCCACGAAATAGATCAGAACATAGCCGATCAGGAATTCGGGGATCGAAATTGTGGTCAGTGTCACCGCTGAGATCAGCTTGTCGGGCCAGCGGTTGCGGTAGCGCACGGCCAGTAGGCCCAGGAAGATGGCAAGGGGGACCGAGACGATAGCCGCCCAGAATGCCAGAAACAGAGTGTTACCCAAGCGATTGCCGATCGATTCAGCAATGTCGAGCTTGTTGGTCAGCGACTGCCCCAGATCCCCCTGCAGGATGCCACCCAGCCATTCGAAATAGCGGGTCATGGCGGGACGATTCAGGCCCATTTCCTCGCGCAGGTTGGCCAGAGACTCTGGGGTTGCGGACTGACCCAGAACGGCTTGTGCGGCGTCACCGGGCAGGGCTTCGGTCAGGCCAAAAATCAGCGCCGAAGCGCCAAACAACAGAAGGATTCCCAGCGCCAGGCGCTGGGAAACCAGTTTGATGATCGGATGCATAAATCTGAATCCGTATCAGACGAACCACATTTTGCGGGAAATCTGACCGTTCATCAGCTCTTGCGTCGGATCGGTTTCCCATCCGTCCAGCTGGTTGCTGATGCCTTCGACAAAGTCGTTGAACATCGGGCAGATCAGGCCACCTTCGTCGCGCACCATCTGACCCATCTGGCTGTAGATGCCCTTGCGTTTGTCGGCATCCAGCTCGGCACGCGCTGCGAACAGCATGTCGTCGAAGGCCGGCACCTTAAAGCGGGTGTCGTTCCAGTCTGCGGTCGACAGATAGGCGGTTGCATACATCTGATCCTGCACTGGACGGCCACCCCAATAGGATGCACAGAACGGTTGCACGTTCCAGACCTCGGACCAGTAGCCATCATTGGGTTCACGCTTGATTTCCAGCGGGATACCGGCCTGAGCGGCGGTTTGCTGGAATAGCGACGCGGCGTCCACGGCACCAGGGAAGGCACCATCTGCCACGCGCAGAATGATCGGCGATCCGTCGTGACCTGACTTTTTATAGTGCTCAGCGGCCTTTTCGATGCTGAACTCGCGCTGCGCGATGGTTTCATCAAACAACGGATAAGCAGAGTTGATCGGCATATCATTCCCGATCGAGCCATAGCCGCGCAGAACCTTGTCCACCATATCTTCGCGGTTGATCGCGTATTTCAGCGCCAGCCGAAGTTCATTGTTGTCGAAAGGTGCGGTATCACAGTGCATGATAAAGACATAGTGACCGCGACCTGCTGTCGAATGCACCGTCAGGTTGGGCGCGCGGCCCAGCAGATCTGCGACCTTGGGCTCGATCCGATTGATTGCATGCACTTGACCAGATTGCAGGGCGGCTGTCCGGGCGGTGGCATCGTTGATAACAACTACTTCGACACTGTCGAAATTGCCGTAGTCGCTCCAGTGATTTTCGAACTTCGTAAATACGTGGCGTACACCCGGTTCGTCGACTTCCACCTTGTAAGGGCCGGTGCCGATGCCCGCGCCCGGGTTCTCCATTCCGCCGTCGGGTTGGATGATCAGGTGGTAATCCGCCAGCAGATAAGGCAGATCGGCATTTGCCTCGGTCAGGGTGACCTGAAAGTTGTCCCCATCGGCCTTCATCGCCTCGATGCCTTTCATGATACCCAAAGCACCGGATTTCGAATCTTCGTTCGAATGACGCTGCATGGTCTTCAGAACGTCTTCGCTGGTCACGGTCTTACCGTTGTGGAACTCGACCCCTTTGCGCAGCTTGAAGGTCCAGACCTTGGCATCCGCGCTGCCTTCAACGCTTTCTGCGATACGTGGTTCGATGGTGCCATCAGGAGCCACCTCGACCAGTTGATCGCCGAACTGTTTGCCGTTGAGAAACGGAACCGAGCTGGAATAGGTCGCCGGGTCCAGAGAGTTGGTTGACTCACCGCCCTGCATGCCGAATTTCAGGTCGCCACCTTTTTTGGGGCCTGCCGCGCGGGCGGCCTCGGCAAACATCGTACTGGCCACAGCGGCGGACACCCCCAATGCAGCCGCTTTGCCCATGAATTCACGGCGGGTCAGTTTGCCGGCCGTGACCTGTCCGGCCATGTGAGTGAGTTGGTCGTTCATTCTGGATTCTCCCTGAATTGAAAACTTATTGCGCCTTTCGAGGCGTTTTTTGTTGATCGTTGCGTCAAAGTTGGCGCATTTTGGCCGACCGGGCAAGGTCAAAAGACCGGTTCAGCCGTCGGCTTGTGTCACATATGGGTGCGTGCAACTTTGTCTTCTTTTGTGGTTGAGAAGATCAGCGCGTCATTTTCAAACGATTTTATCGTGGCGCAGAGAAAAAAATGCTTTGCGTCTGACCACATCTCGCAATCGGTCTCGGTTCTCAGATGCAGGTCGTCACGCTTCTGCTCCTGAACCCATTGACAGGTTCCGCGTGCGCTGAGGGGGTCGTCCGGGTGGATCGACCAGACCTCGCGTGCCGAACCACCGCTGATCAGACCGTGGTTGCAGTCCTCAACGAGGCCGAAATCGTCCTCCACAACAACGTTGATCATGCCGGAATACATATCGGTTTCCACACGGCGTGCATTTTGGGGACCACGCAGTGTGTTGATTTGCCATGGCTCTTCTGCATCGGGCGGGGCGAAAGAGCATTCGTCCGACACTGCCGTTTCGCGTTGCGGAATTGCAAGCTGCCCGGATGCCAGCGACAGTTCCGCCGTTTCAGGCGAAGGCCAGATCAACGGCCAGTAGGCACTTGAGATAGCCAGGCGCAGCTGGTGCCCCTTGGGAACGCGATAGGCAATGTGGTCGAGATCCAGTTCAACATCATACAACTCGCCGGGCATTAGCTCGGACGGTGCAGCATGGCTGCTGCGATGCGTCAGGTTCAACACGCCGTAGGTCACTCTGGTTGAGGCGCCATCGGGGTGGATGTGGTTCAGCCGGACGGCAATCTGCGCCTGCGCTTTGTCCGCGCTGAGACGTAGCCGAACGCGCGGCGCACCTATGATATCCATGTCCTGATCCAGCGGGGCGCTGTCAAAACAGGCGGACAGCGCGTCGTCAGCACGTTGGTCCCCCGGCATGTCCGGGCCCAGCCAGATGGCACAATACTCGCCGCCATCCAGCCCGCAATGATGCGGCGAGCGGACCGTGGCCGTCAGTGAACCTGCCTCGCCCAGCCCCTTATCCGTCAGCGCCAGTGTGACGGTGGGCAGATGCGATGTTGCGCCCTCAGGTTCAGCGATCCACCGCCCGGGCCGTTCCGTGTACCAGCGTGCCGGCCGCACGCCATCCATCAGATAGGCGCGATAGTCGGGGTCTTGCGCGACACTTGTTTCGATGCCCTTCAGCCAGTGATCCCACCAGCGCAAGGCCTCTTGCAGAAAGCCGATGCGGGGTTCGGGTACGGCAAAATGCGGATACTTGTGAATCCAAGGGCCAACGATGCCTTTCACCGGCGCATCCAGCTGCTCGACCAGAAGGGGAACGGTATTCTTGTACGAGTCCCCCCAGCCGCCAACGGCGAGTGTCGCAGCCTGAATGGCCGAAAAATCCTCGCAGACCGACCCGTGGCGCCAGTAGTCATCGCGCGTTTGATGCCGCAGCCAAACCGAGGGCAGAAAGGGCTCATTCTCAAGCCTGTCCAGCCATAGTGCGCGCCAGTTCGGACGCAGGGCGGGGTCTGCCGGGCGCGAGGAATAGGACCACATAGTCGCGCCCCAGCCGAGATTTTCGTTCAACAGGCAGCCACCTTTGTAGTGGATGTCATCGGCGTACCGGTCCGCGGTCGAGCACAAGGTGATGATCGCTTTAAGAGGTTCAGGACGCATCGCCGCGACCTGAAGCGAGTTGAAGCCGCCCCAACTGATCCCCATCATGCCAACGGCGCCGGTACACCACGTCTGGTTGGCCAGCCAGGCGATAACCTCGACAGCGTCGTCCAGTTCCTGCTGGGTGTATTCGTCCCGCATCAGCCCTTCGCTGTCGCCATTGCCGCGTATGTCGACACGGATGCAGGCATAGCCGCGCTTGGCGAACCACGGATGGGTCAGCGCATCACGCGCCGTGGTGCCGTCGCGTTTGCGATAGGGCAGGTACTCCAGAATGGCCGGAACGGGGGATTGTTCGGCATCAATGGGCCGCCATATCCGTGCCGACAGGCGGCAGCCGTCGGACATGCGGATACCCAGATCAGGGATTTCTTCGATATCACAAAGTGAGTTGACGGAGTTCATTGGCAGCTCTTTGATCTTGATGATCTAGTGTTTTAAGGCGACGATAAGGTCCATGACGTTGGTTCCTGTAGGCCCGGTTGTCAGAAGGGCTCCGGCGTCGTCCAGAAAACTTCCGCTATCGGCATGTTTCAGAGCCAATTCGGCGCCCGCGGCCCAGGTCGAGCCACTGACGATAGCCCCGGCAGCAGAGGTGGGGCCGTCAGTCCCGTCTGTCCCACCCACGACGACCGTGATTCCGGGACAGCCTGCGATTTCGCGGGCAAGGGCAAGACCCAGCGCCTGGTTGCGTCCCCCACTGCCCGGACTTTCGGGCAGGACGACGGTTGGCTCACCACCAAAGATCATGACACCCGGCGCCATACCTCGAATACGCGGGCCCAACTGATCAGCAACGGACAGGTAGTCAGCGTGCAAGGCTTCTTCATTGGCCAGAACGACTAGCCCCTTGCTTTGGGTCGCCTCTGCAGCGGCTGCACGAGCATGTGCATTTGAAGCAATGATGCGAGCCGATCCCTCGAACGCATGAGCATCCGGCAATGCGCCAATGCCGGAACCAATCACGCGCACGTCGTCCCCCGGCACGTCTGATATTGCAAGAACCGTCACCCGGTCGCCTGAAAAGCCGGACAGCAGGCCGCCGCCTTTGATCAGCGATAGCCTGCGCCGTTCGCTGTTCATCGTAACGATATCCAACCCGTCTGACAAAAGCCGTTGGTTGAGCGCGGCGAGATTGCCCAGATCATTCCCCGGAACCAGATCTTCAGCCAGCGACGATGCGCCCCCCGAGACCAGCAAGAGCAGATGGGATCCAGATTCCATCGCCTCGACCGCTTTGCGCAGGGCGCGCCCGCCGATCAGGCTGCGTTCGTCGGGAACCGGGTGCGAGGCCTCAATCAGGTCAGCATGCTGGGGCAGGCCCTTGCCGTGACCGTCCTTGGTAACCACCAGCGCAGGCACATCCTCAAAACGCTCCAGGGCAGCGCTTGCCATGGCTGCAGCGGCTTTCCCGACTGCGAGGATGTGATCGGGTCGCAGCACTGTGTCCAAAGCCACACGAGTTGCGAGATAGCCATCCACTGCGGCGACGCCCGCTTTCCAGATTTCTACCGCTTGTTCTGCTTGTGTCATCAGCGCTCCATCCAAATCGTGACTGGCCCGTCATTTATCAGCTCTACTGCCATGTCGGCTCCGAATTCCCCGGTTTCGACATCAACGCCCTGCGCCGCCAGCCGCTCGGCGAACACTTTATAGAGATGTTGGCCGATCTCCGGTTGCGCGGCCTCTGCGAAACCCGGACGGTTGCCCCGAGAGGTATCAGCCGCCAGCGTAAACTGGCTTACAACCAAAGCCGAGCCGCCGATATCAAGGATCGATCGGTTCATCTTGCCGCCATCATCCTTGAATATCCGAAGTTTGGCGATCTTGACCGCCAACTGATCAGCATTGGTTTCGTCATCCCCACTCATGGCGCAGACTAGGATCAGCATTCCACGACCCGAACGTCCGATGACCTCGCCGTCGACTTTGACCGACGCGCTGGTAATTCTCTGGATCAAAGCGCGCATGCTTCTGTCGCTAGCTCCTTGTGTTTGCCGCCCGTTCAGCCGCGCCAGTCGACGATTTCATCCAACGGCGCACGTTCGGTTCTGAAACCATTCGCAGGATGCTCTGTATCAGGATAGCCAAAAGAAATCGCGCACAATATCAACCTGTTGTCGGGTATTTGAAAGTAACGGTGCAAAAACGGACTGTAAGAGGCGACTGCGGCCTGCGGGATGCTGGCGATTCCCAAGGCCTGTGCAGCCAGCGCAAAGGCAGTAACAAACCCGCCGCAGTCCATCGCGCCATAGGACCCCAACTCAGCAGGGCTCGACAGGATCGCGCAATGCGGGGCACCGAACAGCGCAAAATTCTGCATCATCTGCCTAGCCGATGCTTCGCGATCTCCCTTTTTGACCCCAACGGCCTTATACAGCGCCCATCCGCAGGCGCGGCGGCGATCTTTGTAAACACCGGAATAAGTGCTGGGGAAGGGAAGATCGGGCTCGTGAGAGCCACGAGCAGCTTCACGCATCAGAGCGTTGCGGAAGGCGTCTGTCTCATGGCCGCTGGTTACAATCAGATGCCAAGGCTGCGCATTGCACCAGCTTGGCACCTTTGAGGCGCTGGCGATGATCTGCTCGATCTGGGTTTTGGGCACCGGATCACTCTGAAAGGCACGGCAGGAATGGCGCCGGTCCAAGAGCATATTCAAGGCGGATAACGTCACGGCTGGCCTCTCCTCTGCACCGCGCGGCAGGATGGCGGCGAAGATCAGGATGTTCAAGAGCACAGAGTACAAAAGAGCCGTGCATCCGACCTCTATTGCTGTCCCGTCGCAATGAGATAGCCAATACCGGCTGCGACTAGCGCGCCCAGCACAGCGGCGATGGCGATTTTGATTGCAGACCAGGGCCGTTCACCCTGCACCCGACCGGTTCGGCCATTCACCACAAAACGATAGGTCTGGCCGCGATACTTGTAGGCCGCCATCCAAACCGGCAGCAGAATATGTTTGAAAGTGATGTCTCTGACCTCGGTTTCCAGGGCGTGGATGCGTTGTCTGTCGCCGCCGATGTCAAACCGGACATCCCGCTCGATCACCCGTGCCATATGTGCGCGGGCCTCTTGATACCCCTCATTCAGCTGAACGGTGTAGGCCTCGGCCCGGAACCCTGCTAGATATTCGGGCTGATAGGGTTCCAGCGCAGGTAAATCCCATGGTTCCAGCGCATCGGTGTACCGTTTCGGAAGCGATTGTGAGGCCAGTACAAGCACATCGTCAAAAAAGCGCTCCACGCGCCCTGACTTGGGGGTCCACCGAACCTTGGCAACCCGCTGCTGAACTTGCTTGCCATCTCGTGTAACGGTTCTGGTCTCATGATAGACGACGCCGCGCTCGCCGTGATAGCTGGATTTGGTATCCGCATCAAAGGTCCAGTAGGGCACATAGATGCCCTGCATCTTGCGGCCTTTGCGGGCATAGTCTTTCAGGCCGTTGGGCGCAAACCAAAGACGACCCAGCCAGTCACTCATGGCCTTGTGGGCTGCCCTTTCGTCCAAGGCAAAAGGCAACACGCCGCGGGGTTTGATATGACGGTTCACTCCGGTGTCGGTCACCACCGGGGTGGCGCAGAACGGACATTCGGCGGCATGGGTGTCGGGGTCAAACTCCACCTGAGCTGCGCAGTTCGGGCAGCTCAGAACACGGGTCACTTCCAGCTCGGCTTCGGGCAGACGGTCGGCAAGAGCTGCGTCGAAATCCAGTTCCCGCAGGCTTGCACCGCCCCAGGGGCCGGCACCGATCGCTTCAGAATGCCCGCAATGGTCGCAGGTTAACGTGCCATCACCGGGGTTGAACCGATAGTCTGCGCCGCATTGATCGCAAGGAAAACGGTGTTCAGTCTCGATCATCTCGGGATCGCTCTCTCTGACGGCGGGGTAAATCGTATCAACAGATGCGCTATGCGCCCGGTGGCGGCGGTGGCAGAATGGTAAACAGCTGTGCCAGTTCCTGCACATCCTCGGCCTTTTTCCAACCGTCCTGACCTGCCGTCCACACATGCGTATCGCGCGTGATTTCGCCATCTGTCGCCATGCGGCCCATCTTTGCCTTTGAAAACGGCCCGCTGGTTTGGCCATCAACCGCGATGTGCCAGACATGCTCAACAGGCGGCGGAGGCGGCGGTGCCGCATGTGCTGCCGGTTGCGGGGCAGCGGGCGCCGCACCGCCCCACGGGCCTGACGGCTGACCCGCTGCCATGTTTGACATCTGCTGTGCCATCGCCATACCCATTCCCATCCCGAGGCCAGCACCCATGCCGCCTCCCTGACCGGGATTATTGGCTGCTGCCGTCATCGCCTCGGCCGCCGAATACTGGGTGAATTTACCCAGATCGCCCGCCAGCCCCATCGAGGTGCGCTTGTCCAGCGCAGCTTCGACCGCAGGCGGAAGTGAGATGTTCTCAATGTAGAATTCGGGCATTTCCAGCCCATAGCCCTCGAGCACGGGCGATACCTCTGCCGCGATCAGCTTGCCCAGATCGGCGGTGTTGGCGGCCATGTCCAACACCGGAATGCCAGATCTCGCGATGACGCGGCTGAATTCCTGCACGATGATGTTGCGGATCTGGAAACTGATCTCGTCCATGGTGAATTCACCATCGGTACCGACAATCTCGACCAGGAATTTCGCAGCATCTTTGACACGGACGGTATAGGTGCCAAAGGCGCGAATGCGGGTCGGCCCAAATTCCGGATCACGCAGCATGATAGGGTTTTTTGTACCCCATTTCAGATCGTTGAACCGGGTCGTGTTGACGAAGTAGACCTCTGACTTGAACGGAGACTGGAACCCATGATCCCAGTGCTGCAACGTTGTCAGGATCGGCATGTTATTGGTCTCAAGCATATAGAGACCTGGGGTGAACACATCCGCCAGCTGACCTTCGTGAACAAAAACGGCGGCCTGCCCCTCGCGCACGGTCAGCTTGGCACCGTATTTGATCTCGTGCCCCTCGCGTTCGAACCGCCAGACCATCGTGTCGCGGGTGTCATCGACCCAGTGAATGACATCAATGAATTCTCCGGTCAGAAAATCAAAAATTCCCATCGGGGTTCTCCTGTATTTGGGGTTAGAGCGGCTGCCCCATCAATTCGCGTGCAATGATCCGCACGACCGGCCGTGCCTCATCGGCGGTCATGCCGGGCTTGAGACGGGGGTCGTAGAGCATTGTGAGAAGTTTCTCGTCGTGGCTGGTCAGTAGGGCGAACTCGTCATCGTCGTTGAAAATCGACGGACGGGCAGATGGGCTGTCATTAGGCAGCCCCACCCCTTGCGCAATTTCTTCATGGATACAGCTGAGCCGTACCAGATCGGGATGTTCAGCGCGCACCAGCGCGACCGCCCGGATATAGGTCGAGCCGCCCGTCGAGGACGCGAACACGAAGCAATAGAAAGAGCGCGGCAAATCTTCGAACAGATCAAGCTGGCTCTGGCTGATGTTAGGCACTAGTTGCTTGAGGCGAGCCTGAACATAGTCCGTGTCATCCTGTCCGGCGACAAAGACATGGAAATTGGCGTTGCGACTTACGGTTGAGATCGGGTGTCCGGTCAGCCGGTTCAGGCGAGAGGAAAACGCCGAGATCCGCGCGCTGTCTTCCTGCCGCAGCTGTGGCGGAACGGATGGGCCGAACTCAGCCCGGATACGAATTGGGCCGGACCACCGATTCAGTTGCCCTCTGGTTCGGGTTCTTCCCGCGCCAACTCCGGGTCCCGAGTATTCATTGTAGAATGCAATTGTTTCGAAGTTTCGCGCCAGATCATCCGCATCATAAGGCGTGTCGGGGCCACCGCCATCGGTGCGCAACAAACCCCGTGTCAGCAGGTTGTTTTGCACGCGTTCGTAATATCGGGCCAAATCAACACTTGCCGCAGACGGCGCGACATAGGCGTTGGCAGGTGCGGGGGCCGAAACCTGCACAGACTCCGCTGGTGGCCGAGGGCTCAGCGCCGCATCGCAACTAGCAATCGCCAAGAGGGACAGGCCAGCCAAAACGCGGCTTGCCTTGATGTTGTGCAGCGGCACGTCCGGTCCGCCCTTAGCCCGGAACTGCGGTACCGGCATTGTCGCCGATCCCGTCTTTGCGGGCCTTGGCGGCCGCCAGCGTATCGCGCAGTTCGACCTCCATTTTCTGCAGCTCTTGTTCGGCCGCAGCACGTTTGGCTTTGCCCTCGTCGGCGATGGCAAGGCTTTCGTTGATCGTTCCGATCAGATCGGCATTGGCCTGTTTGACAGCTTCGATGTCAAAAACACCGCGCTCCATCTCTTCGCGGATCATCTTGTTCGATTCGCGCAGGTTGGCCGCGTTGGCGGTCAATAACTCGTTGGTCAGATCATTTGCATCCCGCACGGCCGCCGCAGCTTCGGCGCTGCGTTGGATCGTGACCGCCTGTGCCAATTGTGTTTCCCAAAGTGGCACCGTGTTGACCAGCGTTGAGTTGATCTTGGTCACCAGAGATTTGTCGTTCTCTTGCACCAACCGGATTGACGGCAGCGACTGCATCGTCACCTGTCGCGTCAGCTTCAGGTCATGCACACGGCGTTCCAGATCATCACGGGCGGCGCGCAAATCGCGCAGCTCTTGCGCCTTCATGACCTGCTGATCCTCAGGCGCAGCCTGCACATCGGCCTCTTTCTCGGGAATCTCTTGGCTGTCCAGCTCGGTCAACTTCTCCTCACCTGCCGCAATATAAAGCGCCAGTTCATCATAGAACCCGAGCGTTTTTTCATAGAGCATATCCAGAGACTTGATGTCTTTCAGCAGCGTATGCTCATGTCCAAGCAGGTCGTCGGTGATGCGATCGATCTGTGACTGAATATCTTCAAACCGCGCGGTGAACTTGGCAAACGGTGCCGCCTTGCCCAGCAGTCGCTCCCACCAGCTGCGTTCGCGTCGTACGTCCAGTTCGCTGACCGAAAAGCCACGGATCGTGGTGACGATGTTGCGCAGACTGTCACCGGCGGGGCCAACATCCTTGTTGCGCACATCGGCCAGCATGGCCTGGCTGATCTCTTGCAGTTCCGCCTGTGCCGAAGACCCGAACGAGACGATGGAATTGGTGTTGCCCATGTCGATCTCATCCATCCGCTTGCGGATTTCGGCGCTGACCGGTTCATCAGCCTCTTCCAGTGGGACAACTGTGGGCTGGGGTTCAGGCAGGGTAACAGCGGTGATTTCCTGAACCAGCGCTTCGGCCTCGACCGCCTTGTTCTTAATTTCATCGGACATGGGGATGTTCCTTGTTCAATATGGCCGGTCAGTCCAACCGGACGCCTTCGCGCTGCAGTCTTTCGCGCAGCACGTCAATTTCAACCGTTAGATCGCTACGGTCATCCAAAAGCATTTTACGGGTACGGGCGGCAAAGTTCTGCTCCAGATCATCCAGCAGTGCCGCATAGTCAGCCAGCGACTGCGCATCCCGTGTACGGGCATAAACGTCGGCGAATTTCACCGTCGCATCACGGGCGCCCTGTAAATAGACGGTCAGGAATTTACGTGCGCCTGCCAGATCACGTGGGTCTTCCTCGACCGTGCGAAACAAATCGCGAGCGGTGGTCTGAAACTGCTCAACGCGCGTCTCGATCTTGCGATCGCCCGCGCGCTGGACCGCGTCTAGCATCTGATCCAGATGCGCCTCGGCGTCCTCGACCACGCGGGCGACGCGGTCCTGTTGGAAGGTGTCGATGCCCTCCATGCCTTTGTCCTTCATCGGGTCAAAGCCAAAGGCACAGGAATGCAGCGCCGTCGCCGCCAAGCCATACAGTGCCGGAGCGATCAGGCTGACCTGCGCTGCGGTTTCGGCATCCACAAGCTCTGACCGGTAAGAGGCAAGCGCTGCCCCAAGCCCGGTCAGCACACTGGAGAATATCTTGCGCGGAAAAGCCGGGCGGCGCGCAGTTCGGCGTGCATGATACTCTGCCTCGGCGCGCAATCCTTCGCGCAGCAGCAAGGCCGCGGCGGTCAGCAGCCCCGCGCCTACAAGGCCAAGGCTCAGGCCGACGGCCCCATCATTCAGCGACAGAAATATCAGTGGGACGGCGGGCAGAAACAGCAAATTGGCCCGGGCGCCCGCCGGATTTACGCGCGCGCCATCGAACTGTCCGCGCTGGGGCGGTACGTTTTTGGTGCTGGCACCGCCGCTGGGGCTGAATTTCCCGCCATATCGTTTCGCCATGCGTCTATAAGCCCCCCAGCAATCCGGTACAGACGCCAAATAACAGCAATATCAATGCAGCATACGCGAGTTTTTGCACCCCCGACCCGGACATAGCGCTCCTCAAATCACAATGGACAAGGAAAAGTTAGTGTATGCCCGGCCCGGACGCTAGGGGGAAGGTTGCCTAAGCGTTGTCAGTTGCGTGGTTTCTTGCCGCTCGGTGCCCGTTTTCTTTGCGGCCTTTGGGGGCGTTTGGCTGTGGGCTGCGGATTTGCCTCGGCATCAAGCCCCAACTGATCGCGGATCACTCGTCGCCGCAGCTCTTCGACCTCGCCGGGTTTCAAGTTGCCCAGCTGAAAGGGGCCATAGGACACCCTGAGCAGCCGGTTCACGCTGAAACCGATATCTTCCATGGCACGCCGGATCTCGCGATTCTTGCCCTCACGTAGCCCAACGGTCAGCCATGCATTCGCGCCTTGTTGCCGATCCAGCGAGACGGTCATGGGCTGAAACTTCTCTCCGTCTATCACCAGCCCTTTGCGCAGAGGGGCAAAGTCGTCCTCTTTCGGGCGCCCATTGATCCGAACCCGGTATTTGCGCAGCCAGCCGGTTGCGGGCAGTTCAAGTTTGCGTTTGATGCCGCCGTCATTGGTTAGCAACAGCAAACCTTCCGAGTTCAGGTCGAGCCGCCCGACGCTCATCACCCGGGGTAAATCCTCGGGCAGCTCGTCGAAGATGGTTGCGCGACCTTTTTCGTCACGCGTTGTTGTCACAAGACCTGCGGGTTTGTGATACAGCCACAGACGCGCCGGTTCCGGTTCGGAAACGGGTTTACCATCAACGGTGATCTTGTCTTTGGCGGTGACGTTCAGGGCCGGGCTGTTGATCGCCGCGCCATTCACCGTCACACGGCCTGCTTCGATAATGCGTTCCGCTTCGCGGCGCGAGGCGATACCTGCGCGGGCCAGCACTTTGGCGATCCGGTCGCCGGTAGGGGTGGTTTTGCTCATACCCCGGCCATAGCGCATCGCGCCAACTTGCGAAAGCCGGGTTTCTGAGGCAGTCAGGGGCATGACTTTCAGATCGCATATGCATCTGGCGCTGCAAGAGGCGCGCGCCGCCGCCGACCGGGGTGAAGTTCCGGTGGGTGCCGCCATCGTCGCCGCAGACGGCAAGGTGGTGGCGTCTGCGGGCAATCGAACGCGCGAGTTGAAAGATCCTACCGCTCATGCCGAAATGCTGGCCCTGCGGTCGGCCTGCGCCGCACTGGGGTCAGAGCGGCTGCCGGAGCACGATCTTTACGTCACGCTGGAGCCCTGCGCCATGTGCGCCGCCGCGCTGGCAGCGGCGCGTATCCGGCGCATCTATTACGGGGCGTCAGATCCCAAATCAGGCGGGGTGGCCCATGGGGCCCGGGTGTTTTCGCATCCACAGGCGCATCACACCCCTGAAGTCTATGACGGGATCGCTGCTGATGCCTCGGCAAGTCTGCTCAAAGCGTTCTTTGCGGCGCAGCGTCGCTGAGGCGCATCCCGCTCGGACGGGTCATATGGTGATCGGTTGCATCACCTCTGGTTCGATGACGGTAACACCTGGCAACCCGTCAGCCAGCGTTTGCGCCGACTGTTCGAGAACCGGAAATGTTTTGTAGTGGCAGGGGATTATGGTCTTGAAGTTAAAGTATCGCTTGGCCGCATAAGCCGCGCCCTTCATATCCATCGTGAAATGGCCGCCCGCCGACAGAATTCCGATATCGGGCTTATAGTAATCTGCCATCCAGTCCATGTCGGCCATGATATCGGTATCACCTGAGACATAGACCATATGACCCTCTACCGCGATCATATAGCCGACCTCTGTTCCGCCGGTCCGCAGGCCGTCTGGCGTCGAAAAAGTCGAGCTGTGGGAGGCTGGAACCATCGTCACCATCACGCCGTTCAGGTTCACGGTTCCGCCCTTGTTAAAGCCCACCGTCTCGATCCCTTCTGCCTCGGCCCAGTATCCCATCAGGTCATACTGGCCCACGACGGGTACTTTCATGTGCTTTGCCAGTGGCAGCACATCAACCACGTGGTCAAAATGCGTGTGTGTCAGCAGGATATGTGTGGCGCCGTCAACGGCCGCGTCATGCTGATCCTCAGGCAGCGAAGGGTTTCCCGTCAGCCAAGGATCGATGAGAAAGACCTGACCTTCGGTTTCAATGCGAAAGCTGCCGTGGCCCAACCAGATGATATTCATAACAGATCCTCCTGAAATACATTTCTGAACAGCGTAACACCCGCTATGTAAAAATCTATGACGTGGATGCAGGAAATTGATGGCTATTGTGAGCGGTTGTCCGCTGCCTATTGGGCCGAGCCGGTAAATGCGGTCACAAACGCGGCGTTTGTTCTGGCGGCGATTGTCATGTGGATGCGCCTGCGCGGGCAGGGGATGCATCTGGCTAATCTTTTGACTGCTCTCTTGATGGCTATCGGCATCGGCAGCTTTCTGTTTCATACGCATGCGCGCGTCTGGGCCGCCATTGCGGATGTTGCGCCGATCCTGATGTTCATTCTGGTCTACATCTATGCGATCAACCGGGATATCTGGGGCTTCAAGGTTTGGGTTTCGCTGGCGCTGGTGGCGGCGTTTATCCCATATGCCGCGCTGACAATCCCTGTCTTTCAACTGATCCCGGGCCTTGGCGGGTCGGCGGCTTATGCCCCGGTGCCCTGTTTGATTCTGATCTATGCCGTCCTGCTGCGAAAAAGGGACGTTCAAATCGCCAAAGGAATGAGTATCGGGGCCGCGATTCTGATCGTTTCAATCACCTTTCGGGCGCTGGACGAACCGCTGTGTGGTCATCTGCCCTTGGGAACCCACTTTATGTGGCATGTGTTGAATGCCACCATGTTGGGCTGGATGATCGAGGTCTATCGCCGCGCACTTATTCGTGCGCGCCACCCATAGCCATTGATTAGGTGCGCCTGAGGTCAGTGGGCCCTGGCCCTAGCTGTTGAATGCGCTGGCCAGATGTTCGGGCAGGTCGAATTCCTGCAGCACGCGCGCCCGACCGTCATCAGACATTTTACGGGCCGTTTTCTCGACGATGCTTTGAATCTTTTCGGCCGAGTGCTTTGCCGCAAACGGCTGAAAGTACCATTTCAGGAATACAAAGCAGATAACGTCCTCCAGCGCCTGCACCTCGGCGTCGCGCTTGATGCCCTGTTTGCGCAGCATGCGGCCTGCTGCGTCGACCTGATCGGGTTCATATCCTGCCTTGGTCATCAGATCGGTGACAACCTTCGCATGATGTTCGCCCTGCGCCCTGCGCCACGCCAGGTATCCGGCCCGTCCTTCGGGATATTCTGTGCGGGCCAGTTTCCAGCGTTCAACATGCTGACCGCGCGCGGCGATCTGCAACGCCTCAGAGGCACCCGGGAACAAGCGGTCGAGTTCAGCCGTCATACGCTGACCATAGAGCAGCGTTTCAGGTTGCCCCTCTTCAGTTTTGGGATCTGCTGCATTGGCCGCATCAATGGCATCCAGCACCTGTTGCATCCGCTTGCTCATCTGTCGCTCCAGTTCTTGCGAGGCGCATCTGTTTTGTTCTGATCCGGGCATCGGACCCAGACAGAACTTCTGTTTGCAATCAAAAATGAACCAGAGAGCAGGTGCAACCCGTTTGCGTTGACGGAAGCGGTCGTCGTGAAATTATGGGCCGGGCCATCTGAGGGGGATCATGGCCCGGCCGTCTTGCAACTCCCAGCCGATCACTTGCGGATGGTGGTTTTGTCCTTCGACACCTGACCAGTCGGCTGATCAGGGAATGTCAGCGATGGCGTCAGGTGGGTATTGGGCACACCCAAAGCCAGCGCCGGTGCGGACAAGGTTGCAAGGATAAGCGAAAGGGCGACCAGTGGGGACTTCATGGCTGTTCTCCTTACTGAACTGTTCCGTTCACTTGATTAAGGGGTGAGGGCGCCGCCATTCAATCGCAAAAGTGAACTATTTGGTTTACTTTTTTGCATAGCCGGTATTCAGATTTGAGCAGGTCAGCTGCAAAATGGGGGGTGAGGCGCGAAAATCGGTGGCGGAATGCACCGCATGCACCGGCGGTCTTGCGACTGCTGCGGCAGACGGGTAAATGCCCCTCTGAGCGTACATGAGGGAAGCCGATGTCGATTGACCAAAGCACCGCCGCCAAGGTGGCCAAACTGGCCCGGATCAAGGTCGAAGATGACGCGCTGCCGGCGCTGGCATCTGAGTTCAACACCATCCTTGGGTTCATCGAGCAACTGAACGAAGTGGATGTCGACGGTGTCGAGCCGATGGTTTCGGTCACGCCGATGCGGCTGAAACGGCGTCAGGATCAGGTCACCGATGGCAATCAGCAGGACAAAGTGCTGTCCAACGCCCCCGACGCCCGCGAAGGATTCTTCGCAGTCCCCAAAGTGGTGGAGTAAGACATGAGCGATCTGAACAAACTGGGTCTGGCCGAGGCCCGCGATGCGCTGCGGGCCGGTGACGTGACCTCGGTCGAGTTGACCGAATCCTGCCTGAAGGCAATTGATGATGCCGACGCGCTGAACGCGTTTGTCCACAAAACGCCCGAGATCGCGTTAGAGCGTGCCAAGGCCGCAGACGCACGGATCAAGGCGGGCGATGCGCCATCGATGTGTGGTCTGCCGATCGGTATCAAGGATCTGTTCTGCACCAAGGGTGTGCCGTCGCAGGCAGCCTCGAAGATCCTTGAAGGTTTTAAGCCCGAATACGAATCCACCGTGTCGCAGCAACTGGCCGATTCCGGTGCCGTGATGTTGGGTAAGCTGAACATGGACGAATTCGCCATGGGCTCGTCCAACGAAACATCCGTTTATGGCAACGCGGTCAGCCCGTGGCGGCGCGGCAACGAAGACGCGCAACTAACGCCGGGCGGCTCGTCCGGCGGCTCGGCTTCGGCTGTGGCTGCTGACCTGTGTCTGGCTGCGACCGGTACAGATACCGGCGGTTCGATCCGTCAGCCTGCTGCCTTTGTGGGCATCACGGGTATCAAGCCGACCTATGGCCGCTGTTCGCGCTGGGGTGTCGTCGCCTTTGCCTCCTCGCTGGATCAGGCCGGCCCGATGACGAAAAACGTGCGTGACGCGGCCATCATGCTTGAAACCATGTGCGGCCACGACCCCAAGGATTCCACCAGTGCCGAACTGGCCGTCCCGAATTTTGAGGCGATGCTGACCGGCGACATCAAGGGCAAGAAGATCGGTATCCCCAAGGAATACCGCATGGACGGTATGCCGGCCGAGATCGAAAAGCTCTGGGCCGATGGCGCCGAGATGCTCAAGGCCGCAGGGGCCGAGATTGTCGATATCTCTTTGCCACATACCAAATACGCGCTGCCCGCCTATTATGTGATCGCTCCGGCCGAGGCGTCTTCGAACCTCGCCCGCTATGACGGTGTCCGGTACGGTCGCCGCGCAACGCTGGCGCAGGGCGACGGCATTACCGAGATGTACGAAAAGACCCGCGCCGAAGGCTTTGGTCACGAGGTTCAGCGCCGCGTCATGATCGGCACTTATGTACTGTCCGCTGGCTTCTATGACGCATATTACAACCGCGCCCGCAAGGTCCGCACCCTGATCAAGAAAGACTTCGAAGATGTCTTCGCCGCTGGTGTTGATGCGATCCTGACCCCGGCCACGCCGTCTGCCTCTTTTGGGTTGGGTGAGATGACCGAGGCCGATCCTGTTCAAATGTATTTGAACGACGTCTTCACCGTGACCGTGAATCTGGCGGGGCTGCCCGGTATTTCGGTTCCGGCCGGGCTGGATGCGCAGGGGCTGCCGCTGGGGCTGCAACTGATCGGTCGCCCGTGGGAAGAGGGCGATCTGCTCAACACCGCCTATGCGCTGGAAGCCGCCGCCGGGTTTGTGGCCAAGCCAGCGAAATGGTGGTAAGCCTCGGGGCAGCAATAAAACAACGCATAGCGGAGCAGCCAAATGCGCAAGATGCTTCTGATTCCTGCCCTTGGGGTGATGGCGGCATGTGATACTGTCGCCCCCGTTGAGGGAACCGGGTTTAACACCTACGAGTATCAGGCGCAGCGCGAGGCGCAATTGGCGGGGCAGGGTGCCACGGGCAGCCTGATCCTGCCGCCCTCAGACGTGTCTCAGCAGCCGTTGCCCGCAGACGGTACTGCCCAAGCCTTTCCATCCGCGACCGGTGACAGCGCGAGCGACATCGCCAATCAAACCGCCGCTGCATTGGCCACCACATCGGGCCAGCCGGGGGCAGTCGCCCCAGTCACGCCATCCAACAATGTTGGGATCTCGGACGAGCAGGACTTTGGCGCGGTGTCCAACCGCCGCAGCATCGAAAACGATGCGGCCCGGATTGAACAAAACCGGCAAACCTATGAGGTCGTCGCCCCCACAGCCCTGCCGGAACGCGGGCCAGACGGGCAGCCGAACATCGTGCAATATGCGCTCAGCACCAACAACCCTGTCGGTGCGCAGGTCTATAGCCGCGCGGGGTTCAACCTGCAGGCCAAGGCACAGCGCAATTGCGCCAGATATCCGTCATCTGATCAGGCTCAGATCGATTTTCTATCCAATGGTGGGCCTCAGCGGGATCGCAAAGGTCTGGACCCGGATGGGGACGGTTACGCCTGCGCTTGGGACCCGACTCCGTTTCGTAGTGCCGTCAGCAACTGATCTGGTGCAGCCGATCTGGCACCCCTCGCCAAACTTTGGCGCGCGGCGGGATGGGCAGATGCCTGGATTGATCGTGCTCCACTATACCGCGATGCAAACCGCGCAGGACGCGCTTGACCGCTTGTGTGATCCTGCCGCCGAAGTGTCAGCGCATTACCTGATTGCCGCCGACGGAACCTGTTGGCAAATGGTGCGCGAGACGGATCGCGCATGGCATGCCGGTGCGGGTGAGTGGCGGGGGCAGGGCGATGTCAACTCCCGCTCGGTTGGCATCGAACTGGACAATCGCGGGGACCACCCGTTTGCCGAGCCGCAGATGGCAAGGCTCGAAGAGCTGCTGCCCCACCTCATGATACGCTGGAATATTCCCCCCGAAGGTATCATCGGCCATTCAGACATGGCGCCGGGCCGCAAAACCGATCCCGGCCCCCGTTTTGACTGGCAAAGGCTGGAACGTCAGAACCTTGCACGACAGCGTCTGAGCGGCGCACCACCGCGAGATTTATCAGCAGACAGGTTTCGCACGCTGGCGGAGGAAACCGGTTTCACCGCTGATACCGATGATGAGACGCTGCTCGCATCCGTTCGCCTCAGATATCGGCCCTGGGCCCAGGGCCCGCTGCACCCTGCTGATTTCGTGCCGCTTGGGGCTGCGGGGCAAGAAACCTGATCCATACTTCGTTGGTCTCTTTCGAGTGTATCCACTCTTGACGCGCCCCAACTCAAAGCATACCCAGCCCTCGCGCGGAGGGCCGGATGGCCGCTGGGGTGCAAACCCGAGAGGAAAGTCCGGACTCCACAAGGCAACGGTGCCGGGTAACGCCCGGGCGGGGTAACCCGACGGAAAGCGCCACAGAAATCAAACCGCCTTGCGTGTCACAGGTTCGCTTGCGGCAATATCAAGGTAAGGGTGAAACGGTGGGGTAAGAGCCCACCGCGCCCCTGGCGACAGGGGCGGCACGGCAAGCCCCACCGGGAGCAATGCCAAATAGGGTCCCCGCGCGGACCGGTCGGCGTCAGCCGATACCGCCGCTAGGCTTGCCTTGGCCAAGAGGGACCGGGTTGGCAGCTTGAGCTGCGCAGTAATGCGCGGCCTAGATGAATGGTCGTCGAAGGGGGTAACCCCGGAACAGGATCCGGCTTACAGGCCCTCCGCGCATAAGTGAGATACCTAAATATCATATATGTTCGCCTTCCATCACGGGATTGGCGATGCGCCAAACGGCCTGAAGGCGACTGATCGGGGGACCGGTACGAATTGTGCCGATCCACAGCCGATTCCGGTTGACTCAGGCGTGCGAGCGGGTAAAAGCGCACGCTCATAGGAATTCAACCGAAAGGCCCCTGCCTTTTCGGACGCAGGAGATAACCATGGCGAAGCCGACGACAATCAAGATCCGTCTGAACTCGACCGCGGGCACGGGCCACTTCTACGTGACCAAAAAGAACGCGCGCACCATGACTGAGAAGATGACCGTTCGTAAATACGATCCGGTTGTTCGCAAGCATGTCGAGTACAAGGAAGGCAAGATTAAGTAATCTGCCCCCTGTAACAGACTTTGTTTCAAAAGGGTTCTGCCGGTGCAGAGCCCTTTTTTCATGGCGTCCGCGGCGTTGAGGCTATGCTCGCGTAATATGGTCCGTTGCAGAGGCGCATCAGCCCCAGAGGCATTCTGCATGGCTGTGGCTTGCAATTGTACGCCACCTGCCGCTACGCTTCAGCAAATCGCTACAAAATGTTGACCGTCATGAAAAAAATCTTGTTGCCTGCACTTGCCGTCCTGACACTTTCAGCCTGCGAAGACCCGTTCAATCGCGAAGGTGTAGGGTTCACGGGTATTGATGGCGAGCCGCGTACCGTATCAGACGTAAAAGGGGCGGTGGCATTCCTGCCCCCCGCGACCAATGTTCCGGCTGAGCTGGCCGAGCTTCCGACCGTTCAGGTTGCCAGCGACCAGACCGAGCTTTCGAAAGTTGCGGGCGTTGCCATCTCGAATGGCGGACGCAACGATGTCAGCGCGGTACAGCTGTCGGATACAAACACCAATCTTTATCTCAGCACTGTCAGCGTGAACGGCACTTTGTTTGGAGTGTTGCGCACGCGCACCGACAGCGTCAGAGTGGAAAACTCGATCGGGACCATCTTCGGCAGTGAGACCGAAAGATTCACAGGCTGCCTTCCGGCGGGTGATGTGTACCGCAGGGGCAATTCCTCGCGCAGCTCGGGTTTCGCGGTACCGCTGAACTGCAGCTGATCGACCAACTTAGTCAGAGATTGGCCCCTGCGATTGCGCGGGGGCTTTTTTATTTCTGTCACTGATCTGTTCGCCATTCAGCAAACCGCATAACCGGGCTGAGGCCCGCGCGTGACATAAGCTTTGCTGAGGCGGTATTGAACTCGGCATACGTTGTGGCAAGAACGTCTGCCCCGGCCTCCACGGCCCTTTTGCGCACCTCGTGCAGCAGCGATAGCCCGATGCCTTTCTTCCGATGCGCCGCATCTACGCAGATATGATGTATCATCGCGCGGGTCTCGGATACGCGGAACGGGGTCGCTGCTCTGCGCTCGATCTCATATATGAGATACCCCAACAGGTGGTCATCCCGGGCAACCCCCAGAGCGTATACATCAGGCATCGATAGCCAGGATTTCAGATGCGCTGACATTTGCGGATCATCCGGCAGCACCGCGTAGCGATCCGGGTGATGTGCCAGGTGCAGATCGTGTACCTGATGCAACAGCGGCAGCAGCCGATGCGCCTGATCCGGTGGGATCGCGTGTACTGACATTTCTGTCTCTCCAAACAAAAAAGGGCGGGTCATTTCGGACCCGCCCTTCGTGTTGAATTTTGAACCGTGTTATTCGCGGTTTCCAAGCAGCTGCAGCAGGAACATGAACATGTTGATGAAGTCCAGATACAGGCTCAGAGCACCCATGATGGCTGCTTTGCCCAGCCATTCCTGATCACCCGAATGCGCCATTTGCAGGTAGGTGTTCTTGATGTTCTGCGTGTCATAGGCCGTCAGACCGGCAAAGATCAGAACGCCGATGACCGAGATCGCAAACGCCATGGCCGACGAGGCTAGGAAGATGTTGACGACCATCGCAACCAGCAGGCCGATCAGACCCATGATCAGGAACGTCCCCATGCCGGACAGGTCTTTCTTGGTTGTGTAACCATAGAGCGACAGGCCCGCAAAGGCGATCGAAGTGATCAGGAACACCTGAATGATGGATTCGCCGGTAAAGGCGATGAAGATCCAGCTGATCGACAGGCCCATCACAGCGGCGAATACATAGAACACCAATTGTGCAGCAGCGGCCGACATGCGGTTGATACCTGCGCTAAAGCCGAAGACAAAGGCCAGTGGCAGGAACATGATGACCCAGCGCAGCGGCGATGCGTAGATCGAATAGCCGAACGACGTCAGATAGGTATCTGCGCTCAACTGTGCCGCGGCGGCGGACGGGTCGGCGGTTGTCGCAAGACCGGAAATCGCCCAAGCGGCGAGGAATGTGATGAACATGCCCACGGACATCGTGCCGTAGACTTTGTTCATGTGGGCGCGCAGGCCCTCGTCAATCTCGGCAGCGCGCGCGCCAGCGGCCGTCCGGATTGTGTCGAATTGTGCCATTAAGGGTCTCCCTTCGAAATTTCTTTGATCTGTCCACAAAAGCGGACTGATTTCTTTGCAAATATCGGGCAGAGAGGCACATGTTTCAAGGGTTTTGCGCCCAAAACTGGACGATTTCCGTCTGTAAATTTGACGGTTTGGGCGGGCAAACCGTCAAATCCTCGCATGTGGTAAAACTCAACTAGCGTTTGTACCAATTGTCAGGTGCGTCCCAGAACGAGCGGGCGGCCTCTGCCTCAGCCTCAGCCCGAGTCACGCCGATGTCCCTCAGCGCCCGGTCGTCTAGCCCTGCAAGGGAACGGCGCTGACGTGCAAGTCCCAATAGGTTCCAGAAACGCAAGCGCTTTGAGGTGCTCTTGCGCCCGCAGGGTTTTGAGAGTGCAACTTGGGTCATGATTGTTGTCCTTTCCTTGCTGCGTGATGGTTTTCCGTCTTCTCATCAACTTCCTTGATTTATATGGCGCAGCATGTCACATTTTGAAAATGAATGTTTATGACGGAAACCATAAGGGTTCTTGAACATGCGAAATCTGGATATCACCACGCTGCGCTCCTTTGTGGCCGTTGCCGACCATGGCGGTGTGACCCGTGCAGCGGGTTTCTTGCATCTGACGCAGTCAGCGGTGTCGATGCAGCTCAAGCGGCTTGAAGAGCTTTTGGGTCTTGAGCTGTTGGATCGCAGCGGCAGAACAATCGCGCTGACGGCGTCGGGCGAGCAGCTGTTGGCTTATGCAAGGCGGATGGTTGCACTAAATGACGAGGTCATTTCGAAGCTGACTGATCAAGCCTTTGAGGGAGAGGTAGTGTTGGGGGTTCCGCATGACATTGTCTATCCGGTCATACCCCGCGTCCTGCAGCGCTTTAACGCCGATTTCCCGCGTGTCAGGGTGCAACTGATTTCGTCCTACACCATGCAATTGAAAGAAATGTTTCAGCGTGGCGAGTGTGATCTGATCCTGACGACCGAAGCCTCAGTGGCCGATGGCGCGGAAATTGTCGCCGAGCTGCCCCTGCGCTGGATTGGCGCACCCGGCGGGTCGGCCTGGCGCAAGCGGCCTATCCCGCTGGCCTTGGGGCGGCGGTGCATGTTCCGCCCGCAGGTGATCGCCGCACTGGATGAGGCCGGTATCCCCTGGGAGCTGTCGGTCGAAACCGAGAATGACCGCACCATCGAGGCCACCGTCAGCGCGGACTTGGCGGTTCATGCGATGCTGGACGGCACAGAGGCCGCGCATCTCGAGAAGATCGACTCAGGTGGCGTTTTGCCCGAATTGCCGGGGCATATGATCAACCTCTACGGAGGTGCCGCCGGCCGCGGTGATGTGGTCGAAGCGCTAGCCGGGCTGGTTCGGCAGAATTTCCTGCTGCTGGGCGGCCCGTCTCTCAAGGCGGTTGCCGGGTGACACCTGTCAGGGCGTGATGACGATCTTGCCGGTCGATTTGCGCTCTCTCAAGAGCGTCATGCCTTGCGCCACATCGCTGAGCGGAAGGATATGGCTGATATGCGGCTTGATCCGCCCCTCTGCATGCCAGCGAAAGAGGGTGTCAAAGCTGTTGCGCACAATGTCGGGTCTGAAGGTCAGGTAGCCGCCGATATAGACGCCAATCACCGTCAGGTTTTTGACTAGCAGATGATTGGCGGGGATTTGTGGCACCTCGCCGCCCGCAAAGCCTATGGGCAATATGCGTCCTTCGGGGTTTGTGGCGCGGAAGGCGGCTTTGAAAACCTCGCCGCCGATTGCGTCGTAAACAACGTCTGCGCCGCCCAGAGCTTTGACGCGGGCACGCAGATCCTCGTTGGCGTCGATCAGATGATTCGCGCCGGCAGCTTTGGCCACAGCCAGCTTGTCCTCTCCGCGGGCCTGCGCAATGACAGTTGCCCCCATCAGTTTGCCGATCTCTACCGCTGTCAGGCCAACGCCCCCTGCGGCGCCCGTGACCAACAGCGTTTCCCCGGGTTGCAGGCGTGCGCGATGTTCCAGCGCGATATGACTGGTGGAATATGCAATCTGAATCGCCGCAGCGTCTTCGAAACTGGTTGAGTCGGGCAGGGGAATCGTTCTTGCGGCATCAAAGACACCATACTGGGCCAATCCGCCTTGCCCCGAATAAACCGCCACACGGTCCCCAACTTTTAAGTTAGCGACATTGTTTCCAATTTCATCAACAATACCTGCGATTTCCAATCCAAGAGTAAACGGGGCGGCGGGCGTATCCTGATACGTTCCTTTCTGCATCAGAAGATCTGCAAAATTCAGGCCGCAGGCGCGGATCGCCACGCGAACCTCTCCATCGCCCGGAATTGGTCGTTCAATTTCACACAGTTGGGCGGGGGTGCCCTCTGATTGAATTCTATAGGCCAGCATCAGTTCTCTCCGTCTTGACGCCATAGGTGACGGGTGGCGGGCGTTTGTCAATCTCTGTGGAATTGCTGCCAATGGCAGCTTCGACGTCTCGTTGTTTCCAATACGGAGACATTCTGTTCTTGCCTGCTCGCATACAACCACAAACCTTTGTAGTTTGTTACCTACTCAACCTTCTTGAAAAAAATCGCAAAAGCGTCAATATTGGCGCATGGTGCTGTTTCGGGGGGCACAACCGATTTAGGGAGTTCTTAATCGATTGGCCGCTAACATGGTGGTCACGATTGAAGTCGGACTGGCCCGGACGGTTGTGTGTGTAGTTAGAGGAGAATACCAATGACCCATCACGTCGATGTCCATGTGGGCAAGCGCGTCAGACATCGCCGCTGGCTGATTGGAATGACGCAACAACAGTTGGCGCAGCAGGTCGGTATCAAGTTTCAACAAATCCAAAAATACGAAACGGGGGCCAACCGTATCAGTGCTTCGCGTCTTTGGGACATTGCCGAAGCACTCGACGTTCCGGTCAGCTTTTTCTTTGAGGGTCTCGAAGAGGTTCAGAAGGAAGGTTCGGACAAGCAATCTGTACCAGCCGATCTGATGGGCGACAAAGAAGCTTTGGATCTGGTGCGCTCGTACTATGCGATTCCCGAGAATCAACGCCGCCGTCTGTTTGAACTGGCTCGTGTCCTCAGCGACGTGGCCTGATCTGGCTTGACAGCGTGGTGAACTGCGCGCACGGGTAGCGCATGCAGAACATCCTGTCGAACGACCTCGAGATTGCGAATAAAATGGCCGACGCGGCGCGGGCGGCCATTCTTCCTTTTTTCCGGAACAGCAATCTGAAGGCAGACAATAAGCTTTCGGGTGGGTTTGATCCCGTAACCGCTGCCGACCGCGAGGCCGAGCTGGCCATGCGCGCGGTATTGTCGGAACACTGCCCGGATGACGGGATATTGGGGGAAGAGTTTGGCGCGGTCGATGGCAGCAGCGGACGGACCTGGGTTCTGGACCCCATCGACGGGACGCGCGGCTTCATCAGCGGCACTCCCACATGGGGCGTGTTGATCGCGCTTGCCGATGACAGCGGGCCGATCATGGGCGTGATCGACCAACCCTATATCGGTGAGCGGTTTGCCGGTTATGGTGGGGCGGCGTTTTCCATCGGCCCTCAAGGCCGGTCCGAACTGCGTACACGTCAGACGCGCAACCTGAGCGACGCTGTCCTCTTCACAACCTTTCCCGAGGTCGGGACCGAGGCCGAAGCGCAGGCGTTCCGGTCGGTCGCGCAGCATGTTAAGCTGACGCGCTATGGCATGGACTGTTATGCCTATGCGCTGCTGGCGGCAGGGCAAGTTGATCTGGTCATCGAGGCCGGGCTGAACGCCTATGACATTCAGGCCCCTATTGCGCTGATCGAGGCGGCCGGGGGGGTGGTCACGGACTGGCAGGGCGGGTCAGCCCATCATGGTGGCCGGGCACTGGCTGCGGCGAACCCCGAAATACATGCCGCCGCCTTGCATATCCTCAGCGCCTGGTAACCCTATTGTCGTTGCTCTGCGGCGCGACTAACATCAGCTCGGCCGGTTCTTGAGCCCGTTTTCCACCGGTATTCGCACTTCGGCATGAGGCGGGCAGATGCAGGAGCGCGAAACATGCCCGAACATCTTATCAAAAACGCAGATATTGTTCTGACAATGGATGACACCCGGTCAGAGCTTGCAGGGGCGGATATCCTGATCCGGGGCGGTCAGATCGTTGACATCGGCCACGACCTGACAACGCAGGGTGAGGTTCACGATGCCAGCGGATGTCTGGTGACGCCCGGGTTGGTCAACACCCACCACCATCTTTACCAGACGTTGACACGGGCGGTGCCCGGCGGACAGGACGCATTGCTGTTCGGATGGCTCAAGACCCTTTATCCGATCTGGTCCCGCTTTGGCCCGGATGAGATGTTTACCTCGGCGCAGATCGGGCTGGCCGAGCTGGCGTTGTCGGGCTGCACGCTCAGTTCCGATCACCTCTATCTCTATCCAAATGGCGGGCGGCTGGAGGATACCATTGCGGCGGCGGCAGAGTTGGGAATGCGCTTTCACCCTACGCGCGGCGCGATGAGCATCGGCGAAAGCGACGGTGGCTTGCCCCCAGAAAGCCTGGTCGAAACCGAGGCGGACATCCTCAACGATATGATCCGCGTCGTGGATGCCTTTCACGATCCGTCCGAGGGGGCCATGTGCCGGGTGGGGCTGGCCCCGTGCTCTCCGTTCTCGGTCAGTCGCGATCTGATGCGGGATACGGCGCTGCTGGCGCGCGACAAAGGCGTGATGTTGCACACGCATCTGGCCGAAAATGACGAGGACATCGCCTATTCCGAGGCCCAGTTTGGGTGCCGCCCCGGACAATATGCCGAGGATTTGGGCTGGACCGGCGAAGATGTCTGGCACGCGCATTGCGTGAAGCTGAACGGAGAAGAGATTGATCTGTTTGCCAGAACCGGAACCGGCGTTGCCCATTGCCCCTGTTCGAATTGCCGCTTGGGATCGGGTATTGCGCCCGTCAGGGCGATGCGGGATCAGGGCGTGGCCGTCGGGCTGGGCGTCGATGGATCGGCGAGCAATGACAGTGGCAATCTGGTTGCCGAAGCGCGGCAGGCACTGTTGTTGCAACGCGTGTCTCAGGGCGCCGATGCGATGTCATCCCGTGAGGCGTTAGAGATCGCAACGCGCGGCGGCGCAGATGTGCTTGGCCGCTCGGATTGTGGGCGATTGCAGCCGGGCAAACGTGCGGATATCGCGGTCTGGGATTTGCGCTGTGTCGAAAGCGCCGGCAGTTGGGACCCTGCGGCGCTGCTGCTGGCGGGGCCGACGGGGGTCAAACATGTGTTTGTCGAAGGCAGGCAGATCGTCCGAGATGGGCAGATCACGACAATTGACCTGCCTCGGGCCATCGAACATCAAAACCGGCTGGCGATGGCCTTGCAGAGCTAAGTCAGCTTGAGCCCCCCAACCGCCCGCCCGCCGATCCAGACATCGGCAATGGCGCGGTCGTCCCCCATCATGATTGTGGGAAACACGGCCTCCCACAGGGTATCGGCATGGGCTTCGCGCTGGGCGATGGCGGGGGTCGAGGCCAGATCCAGCACAACCAGATCCGCCTCCATGCCGGGTGCGATGTTGCCGATGCAATCGTCCATCCGCAGCGTCCGCGCTGATCCGACTGTGCCCAGCCACAGCAACTGCGCCGGATGCAGCGGGCGCCCGCGCAACTGGCCGACCTCATAAGCCGCAGCCATGGTGCGCAACATCGAAAAGCTGGAGCCGCCCCCGGTATCCGTCGCCAGCCCAACCCGGTGGCCATCCGCAATCAGACCATTCATGTCGAACAGGCCCGAGCCGATAAAGGTATTGGAGGTCGGGCAATGGATCAGCGCCGCGTCCACCTCGCGCAGCCGGTCACGCTCGCGCGGTTCCAGATGGATGACGTGGCCATAGAGGCCGCGTTCGCCCAGTAGGCCGAATTGCTCATAGGTATCAAGATAGTCGCGCGCATCGGGGAACAGGGATCGCACCCATTCGATCTCATCCGTCTGTTCGCTCAGATGCGTTTGCATCAAACAATCAGGGTGCTCGGCCCAGAGCGCGCCCATTGCTTCCAACTGATCTGGTGTTGAGGTGGGCGAGAAGCGCGGTGTGATTGCGTAAGACAGCCGGCCAACCCCGTGCCATCTCTCCAACAACGCTTTGGATTGATCATACCCGCTCTGAGCGCTGTCCCGTAGCCCCTCGGGCGCGTTGCGGTCCATACAGGTCTTGCCTGCCACAACCCGTTGCCCGCGGTGCTGGGCGGCCGTGAAAAACGCATCAACGCTTTCCGGGTGGATCGTGCAAAAGCTGCACATCGTTGTTGTGCCATGGGCTGCAGTCAGGTCTAGGTATCGATTGGCGATCTCAGACGCATATTCGGGTGATCCGAATTTCATTTCCTCCGGGAACGTATAGGTGTTCAGCCAGTCGATCAGCCGTTTGCCCCAACTGGCGATCATGGCGGTCTGGGGGTAATGCACATGCGGGTCGACAAAACCCGCCATGATCAGATGATTCCCATAAGCCTTAACCTTGGCTTCAGGATGGGCACGGGTCAGGTCCGCTGCGGCGCCAACTGCGGTGATGCGTCCAGCGTCGATCACCAGCGCCTCGTGTATTGTGGTCGCGCCGGTTGGCTCCCCGTCAAAAGGTGAGCTGTCAAAGCTGAGGATACGCCCCGTCAAAAGCGTCTTTTGCGCCATCTGCCCTGTTCTCCGCCTGTTTGGGACCGCATAGCAGCATATGCGGCGGAAAGATGTGGGTAAATTGGTCCATTGTCATTGTTTTCCGGTAGCTGCTTCTTCTATTTAGAGGTCAATCACCGAGAAAAAGGGGGCAGCGCATGACGACAGGCACTGACGAAGTCAGACCGGACCAGTCGCGGGACGATGACGCCTATGCGCTGGACCGGCGAACGGTTGCAGCAATCCTCTATGCGGTGGACGTCGATGATCGTGCCAAGCTGATCGAGCTGATGGAGCCCCTGCATGCGGCGGACATCGCTGACTTGCTGGAGCAGATCAACCCATATGACCGCGCCCGCCTGATCCGCCTGTACGACAAGGAATTTGACGGCGATATCCTGTCTGAGCTGGACGAGGCGTTGCGCGAAGAGGTCATCGGCGTGCTGAAGCCAGACGTGCTGGCCGAAGCCGTCCGCGACATGGAAAGCGATGATGTCGTTGACCTGCTGGAGGACCTCGAAGAGCCGCAGCAAGAGACGATCCTTGACGCGCTTGAGGATTCCGAGCGTATCGCGGCGGAACAGGCGCTGTCTTACCCCGAAAACTCTGCCGGTCGTCTGATGCAGCGCGAGGTGGTCATGTCGCCCGACCACTGGACCGTGGGTCAGGCTATTGATTTTATGCGCGCCAATGATGACCTGCCCGAGCAGTTTTACCACGTCATTCTGGTTGATCCGCGCCTGAAACCTGTGGCGCAGGTCATGTTGGGCAAGCTGATGGCCGCGCGGCGAGAGGTGCCGCTGCGGCAGATTGCTGAGGAAGAGTTCCACATCATCCCGGTAGATCAGGATGAAGAGGACGTGGCCTATGCCTTCAATCAATATCATCTGATCTCGGCCCCCGTGGTCGACGGCGATGGCCGTCTGGTGGGCGTCATCACAATAGATGATGCCATGGTGGTTTTGGACGAAGAATACGAAGAGGACATGCTGCGCCTCGCCGGGGTTAGCGACGAAAGCTCGCTGTCCGACAGCGTGGCCGCGACCAGTAAACGGCGTTTGCCCTGGCTGGCGGTGAACCTGTGTACGGCGATCTGCGGGTCGCTGGTGATTTCACAGTTCGAAGGGGCCATCGATCAACTGGTTGCGTTGGCGATCTTGATGCCGATTGTGGCGTCGATGGGTGGGAACGCAGGTACGCAGTCTCTGACGGTCGCGGTGCGTGCGTTGGCCACGCGGGACCTGACGGCTTCGAACGTAAGCCGGGTGATCCGGCGAGAGTTGATGGTTGGTCTGCTCAACGGGCTTTGTTTTGCCGTGGTGCTGGGCACGGTTGGGATGATGTGGTTCGATTCCCCGATGCTGGGCGTCGTGATCGGATCGGCGCTGGTTGTGAATATGATCATCGCGGGGTTTGCGGGCACGGTTGTGCCGGTGGTGTTGGACCGGCTTGGCGTTGACCCGGCGCTGGCCTCAGGAACGTTTGTGACCACCACCACCGATGTCATGGGCTTTTTCATCTTTCTTGGGCTGGCAAGCGTGGTGTTGTTGTGACGGATTTGACAGAGATAAAAGCAGCAGCGCGCAAAGCGGCATTCGCGCGGCGCAAGGAAGCGTTCGTCACGCGCCAGCCCGCCGGGGCTGGGCGCTTGTCCGAGGTGCTGGCCGGTCATCGTGGGGTGCCCTTGTCAGGCTATATGCCGATCCGCACGGAAATCGACCCACTGCCCGCAATGGCCGAGGCCGCAGCTTATGGTCCCGTTGGCGTGCCCGTCATCCAAAGTGCGGGGCAGCCTTTACGCTTTTCCCGTTGGACACCCGAAGGCGCATTGAAAGACGGACCATTCGGCGCACAGGTGCCGGTGGTTGATGATTATTTTGACCCGGAAATCCTGATCGTGCCGCTGGTTGCCTTTGACACCAAGGGCGGCAGGCTTGGGTATGGGGGCGGTTTCTATGATCGCACGCTCGAGGGGCTGCGGGCCAAACGCCCCACGCTCGCCATTGGTTTTGCCTTTGACGCCCAAGAGGCGGAAAACCTGCCGCTTGAGCCGACCGATCAGCCTTTGGATATGGTGATCACCGAAAGTCGGGTTCTGACCTTTTGACGGGCTAGTTCTCAAAATGACTGCGCAGATAGTCCCAGGCGTCGACCTCGGTGCCGTCCTTTAGAATGCAGACACCATATTCGCTGCCATCGGTATTCTTGCGAATCTGATATTCACCATCGTTTTCGATGCAGAATGTGGCAGCGGGGTTTGCCATGGTGGTTTTGGTTTCAGCCCAGGCTGTGGTGGCAGTCAGCGCAGCAATACACGCAATTGCAACATGTCTCATAAATCGGCTCCAATACAGTATATGACCAATAGACAGTTTGGCGTCATAGCCTGCGAATGCAAGGCTGGCAGGTGGCGCGGTATTGGCACGGTTCCGCCTTGTTATTGCCGCGAGCTGCCCATAGGACGACGTGCATGAGGATTTTATTTCTGGGTGATGTGATGGGACGCGCAGGGCGCGCGGCCATCCAGCAGCATTTGCCACGTCTGCGCGACGAGTGGCGGTTGGATTTTGTCGTGGTCAATGGCGAGAATGCCTCGAACGGGATGGGGCTGACCGGTGATCATGCCAAAGCGCTGCTGGAGGCCGGCGCAGACTGCGTCACGCTGGGCGATCACGCCTTTGACCAGAAAGACATGCTGCAGTTCATCGAGAAAGAACAGCGCATCGTGCGCCCGGTGAATTTTGCAAAAGGTGCTCCCGGTCGCGGCCATCGCCTGTTTACCGCACCCGGAGGGCGCAAGGTTCTGGTTGTGCAGGTTCTGGGCCAGGTGTTCATGAAACGGCCCTTTGACGATCCGTTTTCGGCCATCGAACCCATCCTTAAATCGCATCCGCGCGGTGGGCAGGCGCAGGCAATCATCGTTGATATGCATTGCGAGGCGACCTCGGAAAAGATGGCCATGGGGCATTACTGCGACAAACGCGCCAGCCTTGTGGTGGGAACCCACACCCATGTGCCAACCGCGGATGCACAAATCCTGCCGGGCGGGACCGCCTATCTGACCGATGCCGGGATGTGTGGCGACTATGATTCCGTCATTGGCATGGATAAACAGGAACCCATGCGCCGCTTTATCACGGGGATGCCTAAGGCCCGGTTTACCCCGGCGAACGGAGAAGCCACACTGAGCGGTGTGTTCGTCGAAACCGACGACCGAGATGGTCACGCCAAATCGGTGCGTATGATACGGGTCGGCGGACGACTGGAACAGGCGACCCCCTGACGCAATACGCCAGGCTTGCCCTGCAGCGCTCTATGCGAGACACTGCTCCTTGGGCGCTTTTGCCAGGCTAGGGTTCGGACAGAAAACCACAAATGCACTTCCTGCAATTGACAGAAACGGGCAGCGCAATACTGGCGCTGGTGGTTGTTGCGAGCATGTTCATCATGTTCCTGCGCGAAGTTTATCCAACCGAAGTGGTGGCAATAGGTGGTGTTGCCGTCATGCTGGTGACGGGGGTCTTGCCGTATCAGAGCGCATTGGCGGTGCTGTCAAACCCTGCACCGTGGACGATTGCGGCCATGTTCATCATCATGGGTGCCCTCGTGCGCACCGGGGCATTGGACGCCTTTACGTCGACCGCCCAGAAACAGGCGCAGGTCAGCCCGCGCGTGGCAATCGCGACGCTGATGGCATTTGTGGTCATAGCCTCTGCCGTCGTGTCGAATACGCCGGTTGTTGTAGTGATGATCCCGGTCTTTGTTCAGATCGCGCGGACGCTGGATGTTCCGGCATCAAAGCTGCTGATCCCGCTCAGTTATGCCGCCATTTTGGGGGGAACGCTCACTCTGATCGGGACATCGACCAACCTGTTGGTTGACGGTGTGGCGCGCGCGCAGGGCATGGCCGCATTCACGATTTTCGAAGTCACGCCTTTGGGCATCGCCCTGGTGATCTACGGCATGTTCTATCTGCGTTTTGTCGCACCGCGACTGCTGCCGGCGCGCGACAGCATGGCCTCAATGCTCAGCGACCGGTCCAAGATGAAATTCTTTACCGAGGCGGTCATTCCGCCGGACAGCAACCTGATTGGTCGCGAAGTCACCGGCGTGCAATTGTTCAAACGTCCCGGAGTGCGGCTGATCGACGTTATCCGGGGCGATGACTCGTTGCGGCGCAACCTCAAAGGGGTGACGCTCAAAGTGGGCGACCGGGTGGTCTTGCGGACGGAAATGACCGAGCTGCTGAGCCTGCAGAGCAACAAAGAGCTCAAGCGTGTCGATCAGGTTTCGGCGGTTGAAACCAAAACGGTTGAGGTTCTGATCACCCCCGGATGCCGGATGGTGGGCCGGACGCTGGGTGCCTTGCGGCTGCGTCGTCGGTACGGCGTCTATGTGTTGGCGGTGCATCGTCGCAACCAGAATATCGGGCGTCAGCTGGATGACCTAGTCGTGCGCGTGGGTGATACCCTGCTGCTGGAGGGGTCGCCGGCGGACATCCAGAAACTGGCGGCCGATATGGATATGGTGGACGTGTCTCAGCCCTCGGCCCGCGCGTTTCGACGCAGCCACGCGCCTATAGCAATCAGTGCTTTGATTGGGATTGTTGTTCTGGCAGCGCTTGGTGTCGCGCCAATTCTACTTCTGTCGGTTTTGGCGGTTGCGATTGTTCTGCTGACCCGATGTATCGATGCGGATGAAGCGTTTTCCTTTGTCGAAGGGCGCCTGCTGGCGTTGATCTTTGCGATGCTCGCCATCGGGGCTGCACTTGACAGCTCAGGCGCGGTATCTCTGGTTGTAGAAGCCGTGGCCCCCGGCTTGGGCACGTTGCCGCCGTTCCTGATCGTCTGGGCCGTGTATCTGCTGACATCCGTTCTGACCGAGCTTGTGTCGAACAACGCGGTCGCCGTTGTGGTGACGCCGATTGCAATCGGATTGGCGCAGGCCGTGGGCATTGATCCGCGCCCTCTGGTGATCGCGGTCATGGTGGCGGCGTCGGCGTCGTTTGCAACACCGATTGGATACCAGACCAATATGATGGTCTACGGGCCGGGCGGGTATCGTTTCGTTGATTTCATGAAGGTCGGTATCCCGCTGAACCTGACCTGCGGTCTGCTGGCGTCGTTGCTGATCCCATTGATCTGGCCGCTCTAAGACCGGCGTTGATCCGCTGACGATTGGGGCAAACCCTTGCAAACACGTCCGTTCATACGATCTTGAGAGGAGAGATTTGCAAAAGGGGATTTATCATGCCCAGCAAAATATGGGTCATTGCCGCCGGCACCTCTGCATTGATGACTGTGGGCAGCATAGCTGTAGCAGGGGCGATCAACGGATCTGCCACCTATCGCGAACGTATTGCGGTGCCACCAGGCGCAACGCTTTATGTCGAGCTGCAGGATGTGTCGCAAGCTGACGCATCTGCTGTGGTTCTGGCGGCGCAACGCTATGCCCTGAGCGCCGTTCCTGCTGACTTCGAAATCACTTATGATGATGCGCTAATCCGGGATGACATGCGCTATGTGGTTCGGGGGACTATCTATCAGGGTCGGGATATGCTGTTCACCACGGATACGGCCTATCCGGTTCTGACCGATGGGGCAGGCCGGTCTGTTGATTTGCTGCTGGTGCGTGCGGATCAGGATGCCATGCTGGAAAACAGCGACTGGTTTGCGACTGTCTTGCAGGGGGCCGCGCTTGAGACGGACAAGCCGCCCACGATTTCATTTGCGACAGATGGCGCCTTTTCCGGCTCGGGCGGGTGCAATCGTATCAGCGGTCAGGCCGATATCTCGGGCAGCCAGATTACCTTTCCCGACAATATGGCCGCCACGCTTATGGCTTGCCCACCAGCGCTGGATGAGATCGAGCGCCAGTTTTTCGGCTCATTGCAAAGCGTTACGACCTACGTATTGCGCGGCGATACGCTGACATTTCTTGATGCAACGGGGCAACCCTTGGTGCAATTCGCCCGTGCGCAATAGGGTGACACTACGCGACTGCGCGTGACCTGCCTGCATTGCGGCCAGAGAATATGCATCCGCCAAGGAATGTGCCTTCAAGCGCGTTGTAGCCGTGATAGCCGCCGCCACCAAATCCTGCGACCTCGCCTGCGGCGAACAGTCCTGGAACGACCTGACCGTCGGCTCCGATCATCTGGCTATCGAGATTGGTTTGCAGGCCGCCCAGTGTCTTGCGGGTCAGGACGTGCAGCTTCACCGCTATCAGCGGGCCGCTGGAGGGGTCTAGGAATTTGTGCGGCTTGGCGGTTCGGATCAGTTTGTCGCCGCGATAATTGCGCGCAGCAAGAATGGCCATCATCTGCGCGTCTTTTGAAAATGGGTTGTCGACTTGCGAGTCCCGCGCCTCGATCTGCGCGCGCAGATGGGATTCGTCGATCAGGCCGCCGCCCAGCTGGTTCATACCGCTGACCAGCTCGGTCAGTGTGCGCGCGACTACGAAATCCTCACCTTTTGCCTTGAATGCCTCAACAGGCTCAGTCGCCTTTGAGCCGGACAGGACACGTTGACGAATAACCTCCATCCAACTGCCTGATGTGAAATCAGGGTTCTGCTCGGAACCGGACAGGGCGAATTCCTTCTTGATGATCTTCTGGGTCAGAACAAACCAGCTGTATTCATATCCTGTTGCCAGAATCTCGCGCAGCGTTCCCAGCGTGTCGAAACCCGGCAGACATGGGGGCTTCAGCCGGTTGCCGCGCGCATCAAACCACATCGAGCTTGGGCCGGGCAGGATACGGATGCCATGCGCGGGCCAGATCGGATCCCAGTTCCGCACACCTTCGGTATAGTGCCACATGCGGTCGCCATTGATGACATGGCCGCCCGCTTTCTCACTGATCGGGATCATACGGCCATCGACGTGAAAGGGCACGCCCGCCACCATGTCCTTTGGAGGTTCTCCCAACCGGTCGCGGGGCCAGTTCTTGCGCACCATGTCAAAGTTGCCCCCGATCCCGCCCGACGTGACGATCACCGAGGGGGCGTAGAACTCGAATTCACCCACCTCATCGCGGTTGGTTTTGCCGCCGCGCTGGGTGGGGTCGCCCGCCAGAACCTCGCCCGAGACCCCTTTGGCCGCGCCGTTTTGCATGATGATGTGACTGACCTGATGGCGGTGCCTCAGCTGGATCAGACCGGCGTCGGCATGTTCTTGGACGCGCCGCACGAAATGTTCCAGAACGCCTGGCCCGGTGCCCCATGTGATGTGAAACCGTGGGACCGAATTGCCATGCCCCTGCGCGTCAGAGCCGCCCCGTTCGGCCCAACCAACAACCGGGAACCAGCGCAGCCCCATGTCATGCAGCCAGGGGCGCATTTCACCGGCTGCAAATTCGACATAGGCCTCGGCCCATTTGCGGGGCCAATGGTCGTCCTCGCGGTCGAATTGGGCGCTGCCCATCCAGTCTCGTAATGCCAGATCATGACTGTCCCGAATACCCATTCGGCGCTGTTCGGGTGTGTCGACCATGAACAGCCCGCCAAGGCTCCAAAACGCCTGTCCGCCCAGAAAATGCTCCGGCTCCTGATCAACAAGGATGACCGTTTTGCCGCGATCCCCAAGCTCGGCAGCGGCGGCCAGCCCCGCCAGCCCGCCACCAACGACGATTGCATCCGCAGTGTTATCGGTCATCAACAGTCCTTTCAGCGGCTGCGAAACCACGCAAGGAACGGGATCGCGACGGCATACATCATCACACCATACACTGCAGCGGGCAACGCCAGCGGGCTGAACCCGGTTTCAGTGCCGGTAATCAATGCGGCCAGTGTGATCCCCAGGGTCGAGTTCTGGATGCCGGTCTCAATCGAGATCGTTTTGCTCTCAGCCCATGACAGCTTGGCCATCCGTGCCAAACCAAGGCCAATCAGCAGCAGCGCCACATTCAGTGTAAGCAGCCCCATGCCCATCTTGCCAAAGTTCTCTACAAGCAGCGCCCAATTCCCGGCCACGGCTGCGATAACGATTAGTACAAACAAGACAGTTGCGAATTTGGACAAAGGCGCTTCGATCCTGTTGGCAAAGCCGGTTGCAAAGTGGCGAATGCAAATGCCAATGGCTACGGGCAGTGTGGTGATCAGAAACATCGCGATGGCCAGACCGCTGATTGAGACTTCTGGCGCGTCTTCGCCCATGAAGTGATTGATGGACCACGCCGCCAATATCGGAACGGTTACGATAGACAGCAGGCTGATCACCGCAGTCAGGCTGACCGACAAGGCGACATCGGCTTTGGCAAATTTGGACAGAACATTGCTGGTCACGCCGCCGGGGCAAAAGCTGAGCAGCATAAAGCCAACCGCGATTTCAGGTGGCAGCGCAAAGATCGTGACTACGAAAAAGGCCGCTATGGGCAGCAGGACAATCTGGCTTAGCGCGCCAATTGCAAACGGGAAGCGCCGGCTGATGACACGCCTGAAATCGGCGGCTTCTAGCCCGACGCCCAAAGACAGCATGATGATGGCCAGCGACACGGGCAGGCCGACATTGATAAGCAGATCCAAGAACAAACTCCTCCCAAAGTTGTTCGGACCAACCTAAGCGAGGAAGAAAGCAACAGGCAACAGCATCGTTGGGTCAGCCATAGCGTTGGGCGAACCTGCGCAAAATCTCTGCGGGCTGCGTAACATCAGCAGTGTGGCAGGCATCAATCAGGGTTTGGGCGTCTTCTGGCGGAAAGTACCCGTGATCTTTGTAGATGTTGATGCGCTGCTCAAAGTCCTTGGCGTCCGCTTCGGGATGGAACTGCGTGGCATAGACGTTCTGACCCCAACGGATCATCTGAAACGGGCAGGGCACTGACGAAATCAGATGTACGCAACCGTCGGGCAATTCCTGCACGGCCTCTTTATGGCCGACAAAGGCGTCGAATTCGCTCTGCAGCCCGGCTGTCAGCGGATCACGTGCGCCATCATCAGTTAGCTGGCACAACGAGGGGCCAACCGGCTCGCCGTATCGCGCCTTGCTGACCTGTCCACCAAGATGCGCCGCCAGAATGCCCAGCCCATAGCAGCATCCCATAAACGGATGATCCTGTGCCGTGATCTGGGGCATCAGACCCAGGATAGCCTGCTCGATCCGAGCGTCCGTTGCAGATTTTGTGGCCGGATCGTCGCTGACGCAGCCGGGCCCCCCGCCAACGATGACACCAGCATAGTGGGTCACGTCGAGCCCTTCGGGCAGGTCCTCACAGTCCAGCCGGATGCGGTGGGTCTGATCGGACGACAGGCCGGTTTTGTCCAGGATTGAGGCAAATTCAGCATCGGACGCATCGGTTTCGGGGCGCAGTTGCAGGATCAGGAAGCGTTTCATAGAGGGCCCTTACCGTTCAAAGCGGCCAGAACACAAGGATTGCGGGGATCGAGACTGCGATGATCAGCAGCTCCAGCGGCAACCCCATACGCCAATAGTCGCCAAAGCGATATCCGCCCGGCCCCAGCACAAGCGTGTTGTTCTTATGGCCAATCGGCGTGAGGAAGGCGGCAGAGGCCGCTACAGCCACCGTCATCAGGAACGGGTCCGGTGACACGTCCAGCGTTCGTGCCATCTGAATGCCAACGGGGGCCGCGACAATCGCCGTGGCCGTGTTGTTCAGGACATCGGACAAGGTCATCGTGACCACCATCAACACCGTCAGAATCGCCCAAGCGGGTAGGCCGTTGGTCAGTTGTACCAGCGCGTTCGCGATCAGTTCGGTCCCGCCCGAGCTTTCAAGTGCGCTGCCCAAAGGGATCATCGACCCCAGCAGCACAACAACAGGCCATTCGATATGGTTGTAGATCTCGCTGATCGGCATGATCTTGGTCAGGACATAGGCGATCACAACCAGCCCAAGCGCGATGGGCAGGTAGATCAGGCCGATGCTTGCCGCCAACACCGCTGCCGCAAAAAGACCAATGGCCAGACCCGCCTTGTCATTGGCGGTGACGTTCAGGCCGCGCTCTGCCAAAGGCAGGCAGCCCAGCCAGTCGGTCACATCCGCGCTGCGGTCACGGGGGCAGAGCAGCAACAGGATGTCACCCGGTTCGACCTCGGTTTTGCGGACCTGTTCCGTGATGCGACGGCCCTGACGCGAAATGCCCATCAGAACCGTGCTCTGCCGCCAGGCAAGACCCAGCCCTTGCGCTGTACGACCGGTGATGCGGGCACTTTCTGTCGCCACAACCTCGATCACCTCCAAACCCTCGCCTTCAGCGGTCAGAACCTCCTGCCGGCGGGTATCGGAAAAGTGCAGGTTCAGCGCCGAGCGGAATTCGTCCAGTGCCTCGGGCCGCGCCTCCAGAACCAATGCGTCGCCCTCGCGCAGGGTGGTATGAGTAGAGCGTCCATAGCGGCGCTTGCCATCGCGGATCAGACCGATGATCGCAACGTCCGATTTTTCGGCTGCGTCATACAATTCGCCGACCCGCTTGCCAATATGGGCGGACTCCGGTGGGATGGTCAGTTCGGCGATATATTCGGCCAGAACCTCAGAGGTTTCCGCCTGGGGACCTCGATTGGGGATCAGCCGCCAGCCCACCAACGAGACAAACGCCAGCCCCGCAATCGCGGCCAACCCGCCAACCGGGGCAAAGTCGAACATGCGGAAAGGCTCGCCCAGTGTCTCAGCCCGGATCGATGCGATAATGATGTTCGGGGGCGTGCCGATCAGTGTCGCCATACCTCCGAGAATGGTGGCAAAGCTCAGCGGCATCAGCGACAGACCCACCGAACGCCCGGCCTTGCGCGCGGTTTGGATGTCGACGGGCATCAGCAGGGCTAGGGCTGCGACATTGTTCATGAACGCAGAGAGAACCGCCCCGATACCGCCCATCAGGGCGATATGGGCACCCAATCCCCGCGACGCGTCGACCAGCGTTCGGGTGATCAAAAAAACCGCGCCTGACCTTACTAGACCGGCTGAGACGACCAGCACCAGCGCGACGATGATGGTTGCAGGGTGTCCGAAGCCTGCAAAGGCGTTCTCAACCGGTACTACGCCCAGCACGACCCCAATCATGAGGGCGGCAAAGGCCACAAGGTCATATCGAAACCGACCCCAAAGCAGCATTCCAAAAACTGTGATGAAAAGAGCGAAAAGAATGATCTGGTCTGTCGTCATGCGGTCACCATACCTGCCAAGGGGCTGCGGACAAGCCGATCTCTTGATCCTGCCCCCCGCAAACGTCTATATGAGCGCCAAATACGCAATTACGAAGACGAGGACGCATCATGGCAGGCCACTCAAAATGGGCCAACATCCAGCACCGCAAGGGGCGTCAGGACGCCGCGCGGTCCAAGCTGTTTTCCAAACTGTCGAAAGAGATCACCGTGGCCGCCAAGATGGGCGACCCCGATCCCGACAAGAACCCGCGCCTGCGTTTGGCGGTGAAAGAGGCCAAGTCGAATTCCGTCCCCAAGGACGTGATCGATCGCGCGATCAAAAAGTCGGTGGCAGGCGAAGGCGACGACTACGAAGAAATCCGGTACGAGGGCTATGGCCCCAACGGTGTGGCCGTGATCGTCGAAACAATGACCGACAACCGCAACCGCACCGCGTCGACCGTGCGCTCGACCTTCTCGAAGAACGGCGGCAATCTGGGCGAAACCGGATCTGTCGGCTTTATGTTCGAACGCAAGGGTGAGGTGGTTTATCCCGCAGCGGCAGGCGACGCCGATACGCTGTTTGAAGCGGCCATCGAAGCGGGTGCTGAAGATGTCGAAAGCTCGGAAGACGGCCATATCATCTGGTGTGCCGATACGGACCTGAACGAGGTGTCCAACGCTTTGGAGACCGCGCTGGGCGAGTCGGAATCGACCAAGCTGGTATGGAAGCCCACCACCACGACCGAGCTGGGTCTCGAAGACATGCAAAAGCTGATGAAGCTGGTCGACGCTCTGGAAGACGATGACGACGTCCAGCGCGTTACCACAAACTTTGAGGCAACGGATGAGGTTATGGCGCAGCTTTAGACCGCGCCATCTGACCTGACGCACAAAACCCGGCCCATGAGGCCAGGTTTTTTGTTGTGTGAACTTGATCCTTGGCCGCCACGGCCCGGGCTTATAGGCTGGTTAGCGAACAGCAATCGGGTGCAGAGACAGCGTTGTCCGGGCAGAGATGCGCGGGCCGCGATTAACGATGACAGACAATTCTTCCAGCAATCTCGAACGGCGCAACGTGCCGGTTTTGGCCGGGCAGAGCATCCTGTCACAGGTCGCCTGGACGATGGGCAGCCCTTCGGTTGTTCTGCCTTTTCTGGCCGTTTCGCTTGAAATGCCGATGTTTCTGGCGGGCGCGCTGGTGTCCGTACGCAAGGTGGGCGGCACGCTGGCTGATGTGTTTCTGGCCACCCGCATTTCCGCGATGCAGCAGAAAAAGCGTGCGATAGCGCTGACCGAATTTTGCATTGGTGCCTGTCTGCTGATGGCTGTGGTCGTCGCGGCGCTGGGCGGCACGCCAATGATCGCAGCTGCTTTCATCGCTGCCTTTTTCTTTATCGGGCTGGTCGAGGAAATCCAAAGCCTCATGTTCTCTGATCTGCTGGGGGATCATGTCGGGTCCAAGTCGCGAATGTGGATGCGCTATCTGCAGTTGGGCGCCGGGGGGCTGGGGGCGATTGCCCTGACCCTTATTCTGCACGAGATCACCAAAGAGAACCCGCCTTTTTCGCGCCACTCCACTGTCATCGCTGCGGCGGTGATGTTCTTTTTACTCTCTGGTCTGTCCATTCTGGCGATCGCAGAACTTCGAAAGGATCAGAAGGCAAAAGATGTCTCTCCCCATCTGGGGCATCTCTCAATCGGTCAGTACATTGCCAATATTCGCGCCATGTTTCACGAGGCGTGGTTTCGCAAATACTTGGTGATGCGTCTGCCCTTGGTGGTTGTGTCTCTGGCTGTTCCCTTCTTTGCACTGATCGCGGCTGAGGCGCATCATACGTCGGCCAGGGGGCTGACGGCGCTGATCATTTCTTCGGCGTCGGGGTATCTGATTGCTGCCCCGCTGTGGCAGCTTGTGAATATGCGGTCACACCGGGCCGTGATGGTCACCGGGACACTGATGGTGGCCCTGACCGGTGCTGTTTTGATTTCGTTGCACTACCTTGGCTTTGATCACGGGGTGCATCTTCACGCCGTGGCCCTGTTTATCGTAACGGTGGCTGTGACGGGCATCAGCAGCGCGAGAAAGCTTTATTTTCTTGAGGTCGCCCCAAAGTCGCAGCGCGTAAAAGGGGCTGCGGCGATCAAGAGTATCTGCCGGATGTCGGCCGTCGGTATCTCAGCGGCACTGGCGGCGGTGGCGCATATGCATGAGGTCGCGCTGGCGATTGTCTTCATCATCCTGTGCAGCCTGGTGGCCGCTGTTGCTTGTTATCGTGTCGTCCAACCTCAGGACGCGGCTGAGGAGCAAGACTAAGCAGCAGACCAATCTGCGAAGGCGCTGAGCTGTGGTCGTATCTCTCAGCTACGGAACCGATCTCAGGCACTGCGATGCGGCGCTTTTAACAGCCCCGGTTAGCGGGGCCAGCGATGGAGCCAGAATGCGACCGACCTGCCAGGTCAGCTCTACGTCCAGTGGGGTGTTGGGGATGAGCTCGTGCAGATGCCCACTCTGGATCAACGGGCGCACCAGCACTTCGGGATTCATGCCCCAACCCAAACCTGCGCAGGCCGCGTCAACGAACCCTTGTGTCGAGGGCAGAAAATGTGTTGGCGGAGACATCCTGTCGCCGATTTCCTGCGTCATCCACGTCTTTTGCAGATTGTCCTTCTGGTTGAAGGTCAGGCAAGGAGCAAGGTTCAGAGACGCCGCCTGCACCCCGTCAGGGAACCACTTTGCCATGAAACCCGGGCTGGCCGTCGCCAGATACCGCAGTGTTCCAAGTGGGATTGAATCGCAGCCCGGTACCGTCTGACCGCCTACGGCAATCGCCGCGCTAACTTCTCCGCGTCGCAGCCATTCCGCAGAATGGTCCTGATCATCGACCACAAGGTCAAAAAAGATATCGTCCACCTGAGCCATCGCATCGATAAACCATGTGGCCAGACTGTCAGCGGGTATCGCAATCTTGACCCGGGCGGAACCTGCGCTGTGGTCTATGGCCAGTTCGCGGCCCAGCTGCGCCTCAAGTAGTCCGATATCCTCGGCATGGCGCGCGATCCGCAGCCCGGCAGGCGTTCCGACGCAGGGTGCACCGCGCTGGATCAGAGATACTCCGATGCGGTCTTCCAGCGCCCTGATACGCTGGGAAATCGCCGAAGGTGTGACCGCAAGTTCGGCCGCGGCAAGTTCAAAGCTGCCGTGGCGCAGGATCGCGGACAGGGCCGCAAGATGATGGGGATCAAGTTGCATTAGTTTAACTTAATTCAGATAAATATCTTTAATTTGATAGATGCTCTGGGCCGCTTTAGTCAACATGGCAATCGACAGGAGTCGCCATGCCCACCACCCTTATCGCCGGTTTCGTCCTCGGCTTTAGTCTTATCCTCGCCATCGGTGCGCAAAACGCGTTTGTGTTGCGGCAGGGCCTGCGTCGGGAACATGTCTTTGTTCTGTGCCTGACTTGCGCCATCTCGGATGCGATCCTGATAGCGATTGGGGTTGCCGGGTTTGGAACATTGGCAGAAGCCGCGCCATGGTTTGAGACCGTGATGCGATACGGGGGCGCGCTTTTTCTGACGTGGTACGGATTGCGCAGCTTCTGGGCAGCTTGGCAGGGCGGGGCGGTGATGACGGTTGAGAAGGGTCAGCGCTCGAGCATGCGGGCCGTTCTGCTGACCGTACTGGCGTTCACGTGGCTCAATCCGCATGTCTATCTGGATACGGTTGTCCTGATCGGTTCGATTTCGGCGCAATATGAGGATCGGCTCAGCTTTGGGATCGGCGCTGCAACGTCGAGCTTTGTGTTCTTTTTCTCACTGGGCTACGGGGCCAGTATTTTGTCGCCGGTGTTTGCACGTCCGCGCGCATGGCAAGTGCTGGATGTCATCATTGGCGTCGTCATGTTGGCGATAGCGGCTAAGTTAGTTGCGATGTGAAGGGTTGTCCCGCGGGCGTTTCCGTGTTCAATCGATGACATGGCTGCAACCGATAAGCACTCCCGCCCATTTATCGGCATGTTCTGGATGTTCTGCGCCGGGCTGTCCTTTGTGGTGATGACGGCCTTGGTAAAATCCCTCGGCGCGTCCATGGATCCCATTCAAGCTGCCTTCATACGCTATGCGCTGGGCCTGCTTTTTCTGCTGCCGGCGCTGCGCGTATTGATGGCCACGCATCTGACGGGTCGCCATCTGAAGCTTTTTGTGCTGCGCGGCGTTGTTCACGCCTTTGCGGTGATGCTGTGGTTCTTTGCGATGGCACATATCCCATTGGCCGAAGTCACGGCGATGAACTATCTGACGCCGGTTTATGTGACGCTCGGGGCCGCCCTATTCCTGGGTGAGAAACTTGCGTTTCGCAGGATTGCAGCTGTATTGGTCGCATTGATCGGAGTTATGATCATCCTGCGCCCTGGGTTCCGAGAAGTTTCGATCGGACATATTGCGATGCTGGGTACGTCGCTGACACTTGGGGGGTCATATCTTTTGGCCAAGGCCGTCGTCAAAGATGTCAGACCTTCGGTCGTTGTTGCTCATCTGTCGATCTGGACGACCGTATTTCTGATACCTTTCGCCATTGCAGTCTGGGTGCCACCCAGCCTGCGCGATATCGGCGTGCTCTTTCTGGTCGCCTGCTTTGCGACCGCCGGGCACTACTTCATGACATTGGCGTTCCAGGCTGCGCCGGCTGCGGTGACACAGCCCGTCGCCTTTTTGCAGTTGATTTGGGCGACCATTCTTGGGGTCGTGGTGTTTCATGAGGGCATCGATCTTTGGGTGATTGCAGGAGGCACGGTTATCCTTGCATCTGTGACCTTCATTGCGTGGCGCGAAGCGGCGCTGAATCGGGGAAACTTGACGAAGCCCCCGGTTGCCGCCAAGCTGGACTAGACAGATCAGGCCCGTCGATGTGTTATTGATTGACGAGTCAATAAAAACCTCTTAGCATCTTTAGACTAGATTGTGTTGAGGGGGCGGCGATGCCAAAACTCGGAATGGAGCCGATCCGGCGGGATGCAATCGTCAAAGCAACGATTGCCGAACTGGGCTCGAAGAAATCCCTTGATGTGACCGTCAGTCAAATTGCCAAACGCGCAGGTATGTCCAGCGCATTGGCGCACCACTATTTCGGCGGGAAGGATCAGATATTTTTGGCCGCTATGCGCCGGATCCTGAGCGATTTCGGAGATGAGGCGCGCGCCGAGCTGAAAGTGGCGGCCCCGACCGAACGCGCCCAAGCGGTCATTCGGGCCTGCTTTGCACCCTCGTGTTTCAGCCCCGATGTGATTGCGGCCTGGATGACCTTCTATGTGCTGGCGCAAACCAATCAGGATGCACTACGCCTCTGGCAGATCTACCAGGCGCGTATTCGGTCAAACCTTGTGGATGCACTGCGCCCGCTCATAAACGATCCGGTCGAAGCTGCCGAAAATATGATTGCCCTTATTGATGGTCTCTACATCCGCGCTGCGCTTAGTGCGCCGGAAGAACCTCAACTGGCTGTTGACCACGCGATGCGTGTTTTGACGACGTTAATTGAGGCTGAAAAATGACACAACCTAACATTCTGATCCTCATGGTGGATCAGCTGAACGGGACCCTCTTTCCGGATGGTCCTGCAAATTGGCTTCACGCGCCGAATTTGAAGAAACTGGCTGAGAGATCGACAAGATTTGCCAACGCCTACACCGCTTCGCCGTTATGTGCGCCGGGTCGCGCTAGTTTTATGTCAGGTCAGCTTCCGTCGCGCACGGGGGTTTACGACAATGCTGCAGAGTTTCGCAGCGACATCCCGACATATGCCCACCACCTGCGCCGCGCGGGATATTACACTTGCCTTTCGGGTAAGATGCATTTTGTCGGGCCCGACCAGTTGCACGGGTTTGAAGACCGTCTGACAACCGACATTTACCCAGCCGATTTTGGCTGGACCCCTGACTATCGCAAACCAGGTGAGCGGATCGACTGGTGGTATCATAATATGGGCTCGGTCACGGGGGCGGGCGTCGCTGAAATCTCCAATCAGATGGAGTATGATGACGAGGTCGCTTATCATGCCAAAGCCAAGCTTTATGATCTGGCCCGCGGCAATGATGCACGTCCGTGGAGCATGACTGTCAGTTTCACACATCCCCATGACCCATATGTGGCACGACGTAAGTACTGGGATTTGTACGAGGATTGTGAGCGCCTTCTGCCCGAGGTTTCTGATCTGGGCTATGACAATCAAGACCCGCATTCCAAGCGTATTTTCGATGCAAACGATTGGCGCAGTTTTGACATAACCGAGGAAGACATCCGCAAGTCGCGTCGCGCTTATTTCGCCAATATCTCTTATCTGGACGACAAGATTGGCGAGATTTTGGAGGTGTTGGAAACCACGCGGCAGGAAGCCATCATTCTCTTTGTCTCGGATCACGGGGATATGTTGGGGGAACGGGGTCTTTGGTTCAAAATGAACTTCTACGAGGGATCGGCACGCGTTCCGTTAATGATCTCAGCCCCCAACATGCCTGCTGGTCGTATTGACGTACCGGTTTCTACGATCGATGTGACACCGACACTCGGTGCGCTTGCGGGCGTGGATATGGCTGAAATCGCACCCTGGACAGACGGTGAAGACCTTGTGCCGTTGGCGAATGGCACAGAGCGGACCGCGCCGGTAAAGATGGAATATGCGGCTGAGGCGTCTTATGCCCCCATGGTTTCGCTGCGGTATGGCAAGTGGAAGTATAACCGCTGTGCGCTTGACCCGGATCAGCTTTTTGATCTTGAGGCTGATCCGCATGAGCTGAATAACCTCGCTGACCGGCCTGAACATGCGGGCACGCTGCAAACTCTGAACGCCAAGTCCAAGGCCCGCTGGGACCTGGATCGTTTTGATGCTGACGTGCGCGCCAGTCAGGCCCGGCGTTGGGTCGTCTACGAGGCGCTGCGGCAGGGCGGGTATTACCCATGGGACTACCAACCGCTGCAGCAAGCGTCAGAGCGCTATATGCGCAACCACATGAATCTGGACAATCTAGAGGACCGCCAGCGATTTCCACGCGGTGAGTAACCTCTTTAACTATCAGGAATAATTCCATCGGGTGCGCAACTGGCCGCCACCGTCTGAGATCGGGAGTCGTAAGAAATGGAAGCAGATTTTGTCATCGTAGGTGCGGGCTCTGCGGGCTGTGCGATGGCCTATCGCCTGAGCGAGGCAGGGGCTTCGGTTTTGGTGATCGAATATGGCGGTACCGATGCTGGGCCGTTCATTCAGATGCCTGCCGCGCTGAGCTATCCGATGAATATGTCGCGATACGACTGGGGGTTTCAGTCCGAGCCTGAGCCGCACTTGAACAACCGCAGGCTTGCATGCCCAAGAGGCAAGGTGATTGGTGGATCGTCTTCGATCAACGGCATGGTTTATGTACGCGGTCACGCCCGCGATTTTGACACTTGGGCCGATATGGGCGCGGATGGCTGGTCCTACGCGGATGTTCTGCCCTATTTCAAACGCATGGAGACATGGCATGACGGTGGCCATGGCGGCGACCCGACATGGCGCGGCACCGACGGCCCCCTGCATGTCTCGCGCGGCCCGCGCGCCAACCCCTTGTTTCAGGCCTTTGTCGATGCAGGGCGGCAGGCGGGCTATGAGGTCACCGGTGACTACAATGGGGAAAAGCAGGAAGGCTTTGGCCCGATGGAGCAGACCGTCTGGAAAGGGCGGCGCTGGTCGGCGGCCAATGCCTATCTCAAGCCCGCCCTGAAGCGCGACAATTGCGAGATTGTCCGCGGGCTTGCGTCGCGCGTTATCATTGAGGACGGCCGCGCAACCGGCGTTGAACTGATCCGGGGCGGCAAGACCGAAATCATCCGCGCCCGACGCGAGGTGGTGGTCGCGGCCTCGTCGATTAACTCCCCAAAACTGCTTATGATGTCTGGTATCGGCCCTGCCGCGCATCTGGCCGAACACGGGATCGATACTGTTGCCGACCGTCCGGGCGTTGGTGCCAACCTGCAGGATCATCTGGAGCTGTATATCCAGCAAGCATCCCTGCAACCGATCACGCTCTACAAACACTGGAACCTGATCAGCAAGGGGTTGATCGGGGCGCAGTGGCTATTTACCAAAACCGGTCTGGGCGCGTCGAACCAGTTCGAAAGCGCCGCTTTCATCCGGTCTAAGCCGGGCGTGGAATATCCCGATATTCAGTACCATTTCCTGCCGATCGCCGTCCGTTATGACGGCCAAGCCGCCGCAGAGGGTCATGGATTTCAGGCGCATGTCGGTCCCATGCGCTCGCCGTCGCGCGGAGCGGTTACATTGCGGTCGGCCAAGGCGCAGGATGCGCCGATCATCAAGTTTAACTACATGAGCCACGAAGAGGACTGGGAAGATTTCCGCGCCTGCATTCGCCTGAGCCGCGAAATATTTGGGCAGGGCGCGTTCAAACCCTATGCCGGAAAGGAAATCCAGCCGGGCGCGCAGGTCCAGACAGATGAAGAGCTCAACGACTTCATCGCCGAACACGCCGAAAGTGCGTATCACCCCTGCGGAACCTGCCGGATGGGACGTGCGGACGACAAGAATGCGGTGGTTGATCCCGAGGGTCGGGTGATTGGCGTTGATGGTTTGCGTGTCGCTGACAGTTCGATCTTTCCTCAGATCACCAACGGCAATCTGAACGCGCCGTCGATTATGGTGGGAGAGAAAATCTCTGACCATCTTCTGGGTAAAGATGCTCTGGCGAAGGCGAATGAGCAGCCATGGATTAATCCGAACTGGGCCGTTTCACAGCGCTAGGTCAGTGCGTTGCGTGTTGGTTGTTATTTTGGGTCCTGGCGGGCTTGATCGGCATCAAAGATGAGGGGTCGGATTGCCTGTAGCAATTAAGAGGCAACGATAGATCAAGGAGCGATCAGGAATGTCTCACACCCCGCACGAACTGGCCGAGGAGTTTCCGGACAAAGTTGATGTCATGAGCCAGCTCAAGCAATCGAACGCGCATTTCGCGCGCCTGTCTGACGCGTATCATGAGGTCAACAGGGCGGTGCACCGGGCCGAAACCAACGTGACCCCAATGGAGGATCTGGCCGAGGTTGAGCTGCGCAAAAAGCGGGCTTCGCTCAAGGATGAAATCTGGGCCATTCTTGCCAATAGCTGACAGCTTCCTGCGGGCGGGGCTGGCCTGCCCGCCGCATCAGGTCACCTGATAGGGTAATGTGCCACGTGTGTGCGTGTCGATCGTCAAGCGGCGCTCCAGCGGCGGTACAGAACGCTGGTGGCAGGTCTGACGCTCGCAGATGCGACAGGAAATCCCGATGGGCTCATAGGCGCTGGCGTTGCTGATATCCAGATTGTCGGCATAGACCAGCGCTTCGGCATGACGCACATCGCATCCCAGTGCGATTGCATATCGCCGCACCGGTGCCCCGAATGAACCGCCGGGTTTTGAGATATCCCGGGCAATCGAAATGTATCTTACACCGTCGGGTGTTTCGGCCAGCTGCAAAAGGAAATGCCCGGGCGTTTCAAACGCACGATGCACGTTCCATAGCGGGCATGCGCCACCAAAGCGGGCGAATTGCAGCCGTGTGGCTGAGTGACGTTTGGTGATTGTGCCAGCCTGATCCACCCGGACAAAGAAGAACGGAATCCCTTTGGCTCCGGGCCGTTGCAGGGTCGACAGACGGTGTGCAACCTGCTCGATAGACGCGCCGAAGCGATTGCTAAGCAGCTCGAGATCGTGCCGGTCCTCTTGCGCGGCTTCAAGAAAAGCAGCGTAGGGCATAAGGGACGCACCCGCGAAGTAGTTGGCGAGGCCGATTTTGGCGATCGAACGAGCCTCCTCACTCTGAAAACGGGCAAAATCAAGCGTCGCTTCAAGCAGCTTGTCTTGACTGATGAGGGCGACCTGCAGCAGCAGCTGAAAAACCTGTGTCTGAGGCGCAGCGCGCGACGACAGGCGCAGTGTTTTGCTGTCAGCGTCATAGCTGCGCATCGTCTCCATATCGTCAAACCTGACCTGTATGCCTCTCTCAGACAAGCTGCTGATCGCTGCTTGCCGGATGCCGCCCGGCTCTTCGGCCCGCGCAGCGAACCGTTCTGCCGCGCGGTCAACCGCATCAATGTAGTTGTCGCAATAGTGGAAAAAGTCGCGCACCTCTTCCCAGGGGCTGGCCTGCATATGGGCATCTTCGCGCCCCAGCGCCTCGTCAAGAGAGGCCAGTCTTTCATGGGTCTGACGATAGGTTCTGTGCAATTCGATAAAGGCCCGCGCAAGGGCCGGGGCATTGGATGCAGCAAGTCGCAGATCAGCCAGCGGTGGGACGGTGTCCGCAAACACCGGATCGGCGAGCGCTTCGCGCATGTCCGAGACCAGCCTTTCGCTGTCACCGGTGCTTAGCTCGGTCACGTCCATTCCGAATTCCTGCGCCAGCGCCAGCACAACTGTCGTCGAAATCGGACGATTGTTGTTTTCCATCTGGTTGAGGTAAGGCAGAGAAACGCCTAATTTTGCAGCAAATTCTTTCTGCGTCAGCGTCAGGCGCGTCCGCATTTCGCGCAGTTTCGCGCCGGCATAGAGTTTTTGGGTGGCCATGATGACTCTTTGCAGTTTTCCTAATTTCGTAGGCTAACTTTGCAAACTGCTGAGCGCAAGCGATCTACAGGTTCAGTTGCCGTTCGCGCCAGATGACGCTGCTGATGGCAACAATAGCCAGGAGCGCGGTGGCGAGCATCAGCCAAAGCAACGGCATTGCGCCTGTTTCGCGGGTCAGTAATGCTCCAGCCAGCGCGCTGAGGGCCGCTCCGCCGCCCAACATAATGGCACCGCTCAGGCCGGATGCGGTTCCGGCAAGGTGGGGGCGCACAGACAGCGCCCCAGCGGTTGCGTTTGGGATCGACATTCCGTTGCCCAGGCCGACAGCCGTCACAAAGCCAAAGAAGCTGAGCGCCGTGCCAAAGCCCGCTGCGAACAGGGCGGCCGAGATGGCCACGCCCAATGCGTTCAGCCAGCATCCCCACAGAACCATACGATTGACCCCGAACCGTGCCGAATACCGACCGCTGATAAAGTTGCCGAAAAAGTACCCCACGGCGGGTGCCCCAAAATAGAAACCAACTTCGGCAGGGGTCAGGCCAAACACTTCGGTTCCAATAAAGGGAGCGCCGCCCAGATAGGCAAAGAATGCGCCAGAGGACAGCGCCGAAGACAGCGAATATCCCCAAAACCGCGGCGAGGTCAGCAAGGCAGGGTATTCCCGGAACTGCTGCATGAGCGTCTTGCCGCTTTTTGCGGCGGTTTCGCCAAAGTCGGAGTAGGTCAAGGCAAGCGTAAGCGCGGCGAAAGCAAAAGGCAGCCAGAAATTGGCTTTCCAGCCAAAGCTCTCCTCAAGCAGGCCGCCAATGGCGGGGCCAATCATTGGCACAACGGCCATGCCCATTGTGACATAGCCCAGCATGGAGGCGGCCTGATCCTGTTCATACATGTCGCGCACGGCGGCGCGGCTGAGGACGATGCCGACAACGATGACCGCCTGGCACATTCTGAAGAACAGAAAGAGTTCGACATTCGGGGCGTAGATGCAGCCGAGCGTAGCAAGCAGAAACAGGGCCAACCCCCACAGCAGAACGGGGCGCCGCCCGGCCTTGTCGGCAAGCGGGCCAATCAGAATCTGCATCACGGCGTTCACCAGCAGATATAGTGCAATCGAGAGCTGCATCACCCGATAGTCTGCGTCGAAATAGACCGCCATAAGGGGTAGGCTGGGCAGGTACAAATTCATGTTCAGCGCCGACAATCCTGACAGCAGGACCAGCGTGGCGATTGTAGGTGGGGTTTGCCCGATCGAGCGCGAACTAAACTGCATGGTTCACTCATACGGGCTGCTTTCGGGAATTTCTATCAGATTGATGGATTAATGTGTTAATTAACTGATTTGCAGTTTTCTGCCTGATGGTTGCCAGAAATTTGCAAATTTGCCGAAAAAGCCTTTGGACCTATCACCGCTGTCTATAATGTCCCGATAAATTTCACAGAGGACTATCGTGATGAAGGACATCCTTTCCGAGCTTGAAGAGCGTCGTGAAGCCGCACGGCTGGGTGGCGGCCAGCGGCGTATTGATGCGCAGCACGCCCGCGGCAAACTGACTGCGCGCGAACGGATAGAGCTGCTGGTCGATGAAGGCAGTTTTGAAGAGTTCGACATGTTCGTCAGTCACCGCTGTACCGATTTTGGTATGGAAAACCAAAAGCCTGCAGGTGATGGCGTTGTGACGGGATGGGGAACGATCAACGGCCGCATGGTCTATGTCTTTTCGCAGGACTTTACCGTCTTTGGTGGCTCGCTGTCCGAGACGCATGCGCAGAAGATCTGCAAGATCATGGATATGGCGATGCAAAACGGTGCGCCTGTGATCGGTATCAACGATTCGGGCGGCGCACGTATCCAGGAAGGCGTGGCTTCGCTGGCGGGCTATGCCGAAGTGTTTCAGCGCAATATCATGGCCTCAGGTGTGGTGCCCCAGATCAGCGTGATCATGGGGCCTTGTGCAGGCGGCGCGGTTTACAGCCCGGCAATGACCGACTTTATCTTTATGGTCAAAGACAGCTCGTACATGTTTGTGACCGGCCCCGATGTGGTCAAAACTGTCACCAACGAGGTCGTGACCGCTGAGGAACTGGGTGGCGCGTCCACCCATACCAGGAAGTCTTCGGTGGCGGATGGGGCGTTCGAGAACGATGTCGAAGCGCTGGCCGAAGTGCGTCGTCTGGTCGACTTCCTGCCGCTGAACAACCGCGAAAAGCCGCCGGTCCGCCCTTTCTTTGATGAACCTGACCGGATCGAAACCTCGCTGGATACGCTTATCCCAGAGAATCCGAACACGCCCTATGACATGAAGGAACTCATCACCAAGGTGGCAGATGAGGGCGATTTCTACGAAATTCAGGAAGACTACGCTAAGAACATCATCACAGGGTTCATCCGGCTTGAGGGGCAGACCGTTGGCATCGTCGCCAATCAGCCGATGGTTCTGGCCGGATGCCTGGATATCGACAGCAGTCGTAAGGCTGCGCGGTTTGTGCGTTTTTGTGATTGCTTCGAAATTCCGATCCTGACCTTTGTTGATGTGCCGGGCTTTTTGCCGGGGACTTCGCAGGAATATGGTGGTGTTATCAAACACGGGGCCAAGCTGCTCTTTGCCTATGGCGAAGCAACCGTGCCGAAGGTGACAGTGATTACACGCAAGGCCTATGGCGGAGCCTATGACGTGATGGCGTCAAAACATCTGCGTGGCGATTTCAATTATGCTTGGCCCACCGCTGAGATTGCGGTGATGGGCGCAAAAGGTGCCACCGAGATCATCCATCGTGCCGATCTGGGCGATGCTGACAAGATTGCGCAGCATGCGCAGGATTACGAAGACCGGTTCGCTAACCCGTTTGTCGCGGCTGAACGTGGTTTTATCGACGAGGTGATCATGCCGCAGTCGACGCGTCGCCGGGTGTCGAAGGCCTTCGCCAGCCTGCGGAACAAGCAGCTGAAGAACCCCTGGAAAAAGCACGACAATATTCCGTTGTAAGCAATGAATGGCGTTCACATGCATAGAATAGCGCGGGCCAGCGGCTTTGCGCGTGCGGCCCCGGGCGGAGGAGCCTGTCTTTGGCAGGTCCGGGGTCGCGCATTTGCATTGGGAGCGCTTGTTTTTATCGCGGGGCCAGCCGCTCATGCGCAAAACCTGCCGGTGCCATCCGGTCAGCCGGTTGAGCTGAGCGATGTGTTACTCGACAACAATCCTGGCGAGCTGTGGCTCAGGTTCCGGTTCATCACGCCGAAGATCGGCGCGACCGTCGGGAAGATCGGATATGATGTGGCCTCGGCGGACATGATCCATCTGTGTGACGTTCTTGCGGTTCCCTATGTCGACAAGCACCAGCTTGAACCGGCGCGGGTGGTGATCTCGTTTTCTGATCGCCCCGTTGAATTTGGCAATTCTGCGCCCGAGGCCACCCAGTTCTTCGAGTCTTACCGATTGGAGCATTCCCAATGCATCTGGGACGGATTCTGATGACGCGTGCGCTATCATCTGGCATTGCACCGCTCATGCAGATTGATGCGGTTTTGGAGATGCTCATGAGGATTCCACTCCCAACGGAGAAATGCGCTCAACATCGTTCCGACGGTTCGGACGGTGAGGTGCGGATATGCTGAAACATCGCGGTTTTCCGGGGCGTTTGCCCGGCACAGACTTCCAGTTCACCATCCGTCGCGCCAACCCAAAGGGTGTCACGCCGATCACTCAACGAGAGCGGTTCCGTGATCGCAAGCCGCCGGATCGCCGCGCGGATGCAGCCTTTCTCGAGGCGCTGTGGGAACATTTCGGCGATCAACCTTTTGAGCGGGGGAATCTGGATGCAGGACGCCTGAGCTGGCTGTTCGGACGCGAGGTCATTGCCGCCGAAGACCCGTTTGACCCGGCCAGTTATGATGCTTTGCTCGTGATCGATCCTGAGACTGCACGCCAATCGTTTCCCGATGTTTTTGATCGGTCAGGTCGGGGGTGACGACTCTCATGCCTCATATCAGGGCGCACAACCCGCGTCATATCGGCAATTTCCCTGTGGCGGCTTTGCCGTCAGAAGCACGCTGCCTGAGTGAAATTGAGGCTAACCCGCCGGATTTCGGCGCATTTTTGCGCGGGTTTTTGCTGGATGGGCAGGATTCAGCCGGAAATTCAAGTGGAAACAATGTCTGGTTGGCGGTGAAGATTGTGCTGTGCAATGTGGTTGAGCTGTGCGGCTCTACTTTGCCTGCGTCGCACGTGCACCTACTATTCCGTACCCCTTCCTTCCGCGGGCGGGCTTGTGTTTCCCACATAGCCTCGCCCGCGTTTTTCTTTTTGATTAAAGTGATCATAAAAAGGCAAAAATCTGCACATTTTGTCCGCCAATACCCATTGATATTGAATAACAGGCTAGGTTCGGCCCATCTGATAGCAACAGGATCACGATATCAAAAAGGGCAGAAAAAATGCGATTCTCACAACTCATCCTTGTTGCAGCAACCTGCGCAGGCCTTACCGCCTGCGGTGACACAACGGGCGAACAAGCGCTGTTGGGCGGTGGTGCCGGCGCAGTGGGGGCGGCGGTTCTCAGTGCCGATCCGCTGCTGGGCGCGGCGGTCGGTGCCGCAGGCAACGTTCTGTACTGCAGGACCCAGCACAACTGTAACTAACGCTGATATCTCGGGGCGCGTGTCGCCTCGGTCGTCATCACGTAATGCGCCGTCTTGGGGAATTGTCCCCGGGGCGGCGTTTTGCGTTTCCAGAACACCAAGACAAAGGACGCTCCATGTTCAATAAGATTCTGATCGCCAACCGGGGCGAGATCGCCTGCCGGGTTATCAAAACGGCGCGAAAGATGGGAATCGGCACGGTTGCCATCTATTCAGATGCAGACCGGCAGGCGCTGCACGTGGAGATGGCCGATGAAGCGTTGCATATCGGTCCGCCGCCGGCAAACCAGTCTTATATCGTGATCGACAAGGTGATGGATGCAATTCGCCAGAGCGGCGCGCAGGCGGTTCACCCGGGCTATGGCTTCCTGTCTGAAAACGCCAAATTCGCTGAGGCACTTGAGGCCGAAGGCGTCGCCTTTGTCGGCCCTCCGAAGGGCGCGATTGAGGCGATGGGTGACAAGATCACCTCGAAGAAAATCGCGCAAGAGGCCGGAGTGTCGACGGTGCCCGGTTATATGGGGCTGATCGAAGACGCGGACGAGGCGGTGAAGATCTCGAACGAGATCGGTTATCCGGTGATGATCAAGGCGAGCGCCGGTGGCGGTGGCAAAGGCATGCGGATCGCATGGAACGATGAAGAGGCGCGCGAAGGCTTCCAGTCGTCCAAGAACGAGGCGGCGAACTCGTTCGGGGATGATCGTATCTTTATCGAGAAGTTCGTGACCCAGCCGCGCCATATTGAAATCCAGGTCCTGTGCGACAGCCACGGCAACGGCATCTATCTGGGCGAGCGTGAATGCTCGATCCAGCGCCGGAACCAGAAAGTGGTCGAAGAGGCACCGTCGCCCTTCCTGGATCCAGAGACCCGCAAGGCCATGGGCGAACAGGCAGTCGCGTTGGCCAAAGCCGTGGGCTATGCCAGTGCCGGAACGGTAGAATTCATCGTGGACGGCGAAAAGAACTTCTATTTCCTTGAGATGAACACCCGCTTGCAGGTGGAACACCCGGTGACCGAGCTGATCACCGGTGTCGATCTGGTCGAACAGATGATCCGCGTGGCCAATGGCGAAAAGCTGACGATCACGCAGGATGACGTCACCCTGACCGGTTGGGCCATTGAAAATCGTCTGTATGCAGAGGATCCGTACCGCAACTTTTTGCCGTCGATCGGCCGTCTGACGCGCTATCGCCCGCCGCAGGAAATCGCTGCCGGGCCGCTCTTGGTCAACGAGAAATGGCAAGGTCAGGCCCCCAGCGGCGATGCAGCCGTGCGCAACGATACCGGCGTCTATGAGGGCGGCGAGATCAGCATGTATTATGACCCGATGATTGCCAAGCTGTGTACCTGGGCCCCAACCCGCGAACAGGCGATTGAAGCAATGCGCGTTGCGCTGGACAGTTTTGAGGTCGAAGGGATTGGTCACAACCTGCCGTTCCTGTCAGCGGTGATGGACCATCCGAAATTTGTCAGCGGTGATATGACGACCGCTTTCATCGCCGAGGAATACCCAGACGGGTTCGATGGCGTCGAGCTGCCCGAGGCCGAGTTGCGCCGGATTGCGGCCTCATGTGCTGCGATGCACCGCGTTGCCGAAATCAGACGCACCCGTGTTTCAGGCCGGATGGATAATCACGAACGCAAAGTAGGCAAGCGCTGGGTCGTGTCGCTGCAGGGACAGGACTTTGCGGTTCAGGTCAACGCTGACAAAGAAGGTTCGACAGTGGCGTTCGAGGATGGCTCGACCCTGCGTGTTGCGTCTGACTGGACCCCCGGCGATCAGCTGGCGGTTCTGGATGTCGAAGACGCCCCGTTGGTGTTGAAGGTGGGCAAGGTCTCGGGCGGTTTCCGTATTCGCAATCGCGGGGCGGACCTCAAGGTTCATGTGCGCCGCCCGCGCCAGGCTGAGCTTGCGAAGCTGATGCCGGAAAAACTGCCACCCGATACGTCCAAAATGCTGCTGTGCCCGATGCCGGGCCTCATCGTCAAAGTGGATGTTGAGGTTGGTCAGGAAGTGCAGGAAGGGCAGGCGCTCTGCACCGTTGAGGCGATGAAAATGGAAAACATTCTGCGCGCCGAGAAGAAAGGCGTTGTGTCCAAGGTCAACGCCGGTCCGGGCGACAGCTTAGCGGTGGACGATGTGATCATGGAGTTTGAATAAATCCATGCAGCAACGGATGGCGACCTTGTTGGCCTGGGTGGGCGGCGCGGCTGCAGTGTTTCTTGCACTGTCGGTCCTGATGCTCGGCGTGCCATTGGACAGGGGGCCATCCGTTGCGCTTTTGATTGCTGTGCTCAGTGCCTGCGGGTGGTTGTATTTGCATCACACGGGCGACGATACGCAGGTTACGCATACGGTCATCTTTAAGTTTCTGTTTTCTATCGCGCTGCCTGTGCTTGCAGTTCTTGGCGCGCCTCTGCTGGTTTTGTCACAGTTCTATGACATCGAAATCAGGCTGTGGCAGGCGATTATTGCCGGGTTGGTGATTGCAACCGGTTGGCTGACCACGGCGGTTTTTGCCGAGTTAGAACGCAAGCGGGCCAAGGCGGAAAAGCTGCGCGACTATCACAAGGCGCTCTATGCCGAGATCGGATATACGCTGCAGACCCTTTGGGACGATGGCGAAGCCGAAACGGAAGCGGCAGGCATTGTCGCGAAAATGCAGGCCAGCAAGAAGTTCATTCCCTTCATCCCGCGCGAGCACCACGATTTCTTATACGAATCACTGGTCGGAGAGATTGAGGTTCTACCCCGCGTCACCATCGATGCGGTCGTGGCCTATTACAGTCAGATCAAATCTATGACTGCCTTGGCCGAAGACATGCGGGGCGAGGCCTTTCGCAGCCCCGCGATGAAACAGGACCGCAGAATCCTGATGTATCAGGACTATTTCGAAATGCGAAAAAACGCGTTCACCATGGGTCAATACGCGTTGGGTTTGATCAAGGAATATGCGGAAAAAGGCCCGGAGGCCGCTCAGGCACTGGCCGAGCGTATCAATAACCAGGCCGCGGCCCGGTCCGACCTGTCACAGGGATCGGAGTGAACGGAATGTTGGGATCCTTTTCCATTCGGTCTTCCTTTCCTGGGTTGCTTACAGGGCCGTATGCCCCGTCTGCCTTAAATATAGGTGAATGCAGGGCATTTCACAAGGGGCCTGTGGCTCAACCACCCTCGCGTCGTTCGCGGATTTCACGCTCGCGCAGCGGTGTTTTGTCTATGGACCGACTAATCTCGCGAACGCTCCAGGGGGACGGTTTGCGCAGCTTCACCACGCCGTCCTTGTCCACAAACACCATCTGGAACCCGCGCGGGCGCAGTTTGGACCGGATGGAGGACCGTGCCGACGGATCGGTATCGGTCAGAACGATCACATCCCGGTCGCGCATCATGGCTTCGCCATCCAGCAGCATATCGATCTGTTGTTGGAATCTGGGGTCTGCCGGTGTGTCGGCAAACACCACGATGGGTCGATGGGTCCACAGAAAATCGCTCAGATCGCTGTCTTCAACGGGCTGGACGAAAACCTCTTCTTCCGTGGCCGCGCCGTCAGCAGCCAATGCGGCCAGCGGTATTAGTGCAGAAAAAACAAAGGCAAGCGTGCGTGTCATAAGGCCTCCTGTCAGGTTGAATATAGCCTCTGTGCGGGCGAATGCGACCGGCGAAATGCGCGCGGATGTCAAATTTTTGCGTTCAGACGCCGGCAACTGGCCGATTGCGCGGCGCAAACCAACGTTTCCGAACACGATGCTGGCAGGGCGACCCCCTGCAGCCCTCCGAATTGAAAGAAGGAAGACGCTATGACCGACACAAAGAACTGGCGCGCGCTGGCCGAGAAAGAGCTGCGCGGGCGTCCTTTGGATGATCTGACGACGCATACGATCGAAGGAATCGACGTCAAGCCACTGTATACGCAGGAAGATACAGCCGAATTGCCCCATATGGGCTCGCTGCCGGGATTTGGTCCGTTTACACGAGGCGTCAAGGCGACGATGTATGCCGGGCGTCCTTGGACCATCCGCCAATATGCCGGGTTTTCGACGGCCGAAGAATCCAATGCATTCTACCGCCGTAACCTGGCGGCAGGTCAGCAGGGGGTCTCGGTCGCCTTCGATCTGGCAACACACCGGGGTTATGACAGTGACCATCCCCGCGTTGTCGGCGATGTCGGTAAGGCAGGCGTGGCCATCGATAGCGTTGAGGATATGAAAATCCTGTTCGACGGCATACCGCTGGATAAGGTTTCGGTCTCGATGACCATGAACGGTGCCGTGATCCCGATTCTGGCGAATTTCATTGTGGCGGGCGAAGAGCAGGGGCATGACAAGTCCGTGCTGGCGGGCACCATTCAGAATGACATTCTGAAAGAGTTCATGGTGCGCAACACCTATATCTACCCGCCCGAGCCGTCGATGCGGATTATCTCGAACATCATTGACTATACCTCGAACGAGATGCCCAAGTTCAACTCGATCTCGATCTCGGGCTACCACATGCAGGAGGCCGGCGCGAACCTCGTGCAGGAGCTGGCCTATACCATCGCGGATGGGCGCGAATATGTGCGCGCCGCGCTGAACGCGGGTATGGACGTGGATAAATTCGCGGGCCGTTTGTCGTTCTTCTTTGCCATCGGCATGAATTTCTTCATGGAAATAGCCAAGTTGCGCGCCGCCCGCACGTTGTGGCATCGCGTGATGACCGAGTTTGGGGCCAAGTCCGAACGCTCAAAAATGCTGCGGACTCATTGCCAGACCTCGGGCGTCAGCTTGCAGGAACAGGACCCCTATAACAACGTGATCCGCACCGCCTATGAGGCGATGAGCGCGGTTTTGGGCGGCACCCAGTCGTTGCACACCAACGCGCTGGACGAGGCGATTGCGCTGCCCACCGATTTCTCGGCCCGTATCGCGCGCAACACCCAGCTGGTACTGCAAGAGGAAACCGGCGTGACCAACGTGGTCGATCCGCTGGCTGGCTCTTACTACGTCGAAAGCCTGACCAATGAGCTGATCGAGAAAGCCTGGGCCCTGATGGAAGAGGTCGAAGAGATGGGCGGCATGACCAAGGCCGTCGCCTCGGGCATGCCCAAGCTGCGCATCGAAGAAAGTGCAGCCCGTCGTCAAGCCATGATTGACCGGGGTGATGAGGTCATCGTCGGGGTAAACAAATACCGCAAGGAACAGGAAGACCCGATCGATATTCTGGACGTGGACAATGTCGCTGTGCGCGAGGCGCAGGTGGCGCGGCTGGAACGCATTCGCGCCACGCGGGATGAAGCAGCCTGTCAGGCGGCACTGGACGAACTGACGCGCGTGGCGCGCGAAGACGGCAATCTGCTTGCCGCAGCGGTCGAAGCGGCGCGCGCGCGCGCATCGGTAGGAGAGATCAGTATGGCAATGGAAAAGGAATTCGGCCGTCATCGCGCCGAAGTGAAAACGCTGGCCGGTGTCTATGGCGCCGCTTACGAGGGCGACGAAGGCTTTGCCGCGATCCAGAAATCCATCGAGGATTTTGCCGAAGCCGAAGGCCGCCGCCCGCGTCTGCTGGTGGTCAAAATGGGTCAGGACGGGCATGACCGCGGGGCCAAGGTTATCGCCACGGCCTTTGCAGATATCGGTTTCGATGTGGATGTGGGCCCCTTGTTCCAAACCCCGGCTGAGGCCGCGCAGGACGCCGTGGACAATGACGTCCACGTCATCGGTATCTCCTCGCAGGCCGCGGGCCACAAAACGCTGGCCCCGCAACTGGTCGAAGAACTTAAAAAAGCCGGTGCTGAAGACATTATCGTCATCTGCGGCGGTGTGATCCCACAGCAGGATTACCAGTTCCTCTACGATCACGGGGTCAAGGCGATCTTTGGGCCGGGCACGAACATTCCGGAGGCCGCACAGGATATCCTGCGGCTGATCGGCGAAGCCCGCAGCTGAGGAAAAGGTGACGCCCTTGCCATTCAGGGCGTTTCGGCGAAGATTACGACAAAAGCAGCGTGCAGACGCGCGCTGCTTTTGCTTTGATCGACTGCTCGGGGAGAATGCGTATGATACTGGATCATTTGGCAGTGGCGGGTGAAACGCTGGACGCCGCCGCCGCCCATATCGAAGACGCATTGGGCGTGAAACTGCAAGCGGGGGGCAAACACGCGAAGTTCAGCACACATAACCGGCTTCTCGGGCTGGCCGATGGGCTGTATCTCGAGGCCATCGCCGTTGATCCCGCCGCACCCGCGCCAGAATTTCCGCGCTGGTTCGATCTGGATCGGTTCTCAGGCCCCCCGCGCCTGACAAATTGGATCTGTCGCGTTGATGATATCGAGGCAGAGCTGGCCGCGATCCCCAGCGGCGCAGAGGCCATTGATCTGGAACGCGGCGCGTTGCGGTGGCGCATGGCGGTTCCACCTTCGGGGCGGTTGCCCTTCGATAATCTCTTTCCTGCGCTCATAGAATGGCAGGGTGATCTGCACCCTGCACAGATGCTTCAGGCCAGCGGCTGCCGGCTGCGCCGCCTGGTGATTTTTCACCCTGATGCGCTGGATCTGGCCAAAATACTCGGCCCGCTCGACGGTGTGGCGTTCGACACCGGTCCAGCTGGAATGCTAGCCGAGTTTGATACGCCAAGCGGACCCCGCGTGCTGGAATGATCATCCGGCCCGCCACCGCTGGCGATGCCTCGGCGGTGGCTGCGATCACCAACGCAATCATTCGCGATACTCTGGTCACCTTCACCACGAATGAGCGCGATGCCTCGGCTATTGCCGCAGATATCCAAAGGCGCGGCCCGCGGTTTTTGGTGGCCGAGCGCGACGGGCAGGTAACCGGATTTGCAACCTATGCACCGTTTCGGGACGGGCCGGGATATACCCATAGTCGCGAGCACTCAATTCAGTTGCTGCCAGGCGCGCGGGGTAAAGGGGATGGACGTGCCTTGATGGAGGCGCTGGAAAAGGTGGCGATTTCCGATGGGGTGCATGTTTTGGTTGCGGGCGTGTCCTCGGCCAACCCCGATGCGATTGCGTTTCATGCGGCGCTTGGGTTTTCCGAGGTTGGGCGCATGCCCGAGGTTGGTCAGAAATGGGGGCAATGGCTGGACCTGGTATTGATGCAAAAAATTCTTGCGCCGGAATGATTGGTCGCACCTGACAGTCGCCTGCACCCGCGCTAGGGTGCGCATATGTCGATCTGGACCCGGATATCTGATGCGCTGAGTGCGCTTGCCCAAGGTGAAAGCCTTGCTGCTGTTTTTGAAAAGTTGCGCAGCCCGCCCGAGCGTACCGTTGCCTTTGCAATTGCGGTTATTGCGCTTGGGGCCAAGATGGCCAAAGCCGACGGGCAGGTGACGCGCGACGAGGTGACTGCCTTCCGCGAAGTTTTTCAGATCGCGCGCGATGATGAGGATGGGGCTGCCCGTGTCTTTGACATGGCGCGGACGGATGTGGCCGGATATCAGGAATATGCCCGCAAGATCGCGGGCATGTTCTCGGATGACAGTACCACGCTCTGCGATCTTATGGAGGGGCTGTTCCACATCGCGATGGCGGATGGGTTTTATCACCCGAACGAAAATGAGTTCCTTGAAGATGTCAGCCGCATATTCGGCCAGACGGATGCGCAGTTCATGGCGCTGCGCGCGCGCTTTGTCCCGGACGCGCCCAAAGATCCCTATACGGTTCTTGGTGTGACGCACGATATGCCGATGACCGAGATTCGCAAAATATGGCGACAGCTTGTGCGCGACACCCATCCCGATGCGATGATGGCGCGGGGCGTCCCGGAAGAGGCGATTCGGCTGGCAGAAAAGCGAATGATCGATATCAACCGGGCCTGGGACGAAATCAACGGCGCAAGGGTCTGAGGTGATGCGGCTGGCGACCTATAATATCGAATGGTTTGCCAATCTGTTTGATCAGGATGACAAGCTGATTTTAGACGACAGTTGGTCCGGGCGGCGCGACGTTACCAAAAGCCAGCAGGCAGAGGCCATCGCCAAAGTTTTTACAGCCATCGACGCGGATGCGATCCTTGTGGTCGAGGCTCCGAACACTGGCAAGCGTCAGAATACTGTGCGCGCCCTTCAAGGGTTCGCCGAGGCCTTCGATCTGCGATGCACAAATGCCGTGATGGGATTTGCGAATGATACCCATCAAGAGCTGGCACTGCTTTACGATCCGGACGCCTTGACGGCCCGCCACGATCCGATGCTTGGCACGGATGAGTGCGCACCTCGGTTTGACGGAGAGTTCAGAATTGATCTGGATGTCGACGCGACGCAGGATATTGTCCGGTTTTCCAAGCCTCCGATGGAACTGGCGGTGAAGGCCAGATCGGGTTTTGAGTTCCGCCTGATTGGTGCGCATCTGAAATCAAAAGCCCCGCATGGGGCAAAGACCCGGGATGAGGCGGTTCGAATTTCCATCGCAAATCGCCGAAAGCAACTGGCGCAGGCGGTTTGGTTGTCGCGCAGGGTGCGCTATCATCTCGACAAGGTAGAACCTGTGATCCTGCTTGGCGATCTCAATGATGGTCCCGGTCTGGATGAGTTTGAACATCTGTTTGGGCGTTCCTCGGTTGAGATTGTGTTACAGGCCGGGCTCTATGATCCACATGCCGTTCGTGCGCACCGCCTGCGGCCGGGCTCCATCCCGTCCACGGCCCGCTTCCCAAAGCCGGAAGAGGGGCGGTTCCTCGAGGCGTTGCTGGATTATGTCATGATCAGTGACGATCTGAGGGCGCGGCAGCCTGCATGGCGTATCTGGCATCCCTTCCGGGATGAGGCCTGTTGGGACATGCCCGAATTGCGGGCGGCGCTGCTGACGGCCTCGGATCATTTTCCGGTCACTTTGGATATCGATCTGTGACCTTTCAACAGCCCGGCGTTGAGCATATATAAGGGCCATGTATCGTGTTGTACTGATATCCGCCGCACTGGCCGCCACACCTCTTGCTGCGCAAGAGGACGAGGGTAAATCCCTGATGGAGCAGGGGGCTGAGCTGTTCTTTGAAGGCCTCCGGCAGGAAATGGAGCCCGCGCTTGATGATCTGCTTGGTCTGGCGGAACAATTCGGCCCCGCGATGCAGTCCTTCTTTCAGGAAATGGGCCCGGCACTGGCGGACCTGACATCGCAGATCGAGGACTGGAGCCTCTATGAAGCGCCCGAGATTCTGCCAAATGGCGATATCATCATCCGCAGGAAGCCAGAACAGCCTGAGCGCCCTGTGGAAAATCAGGATCCTCCGCAGGGTGAAATAGATATCTGATCCTCAGCGCCTGCCGCGCATGACCACCTGGGTTTCGGACGCCAGTGCAGATGCAAGTGAGTTAAACCGAGCTTCGGCGACCTCGTTGAACAACGGGTCCGCTGCGACCGGCAACAGCAACTCAAGTATTCGCTTTTTGGGATACAGCCGGAGTTTACCCATCGGGGCATCATTCTGCATCCACAGCATCGCACCGAACCGCATGGCCTTGCCCAGAATTTCCGCCTGCTGCTGTTCTTTCTCATTCAGCAGATCATAGAGCGCAGTGAACCGGTTGCCTTCGCGTTTGTTGCGGTATCGATGCTGTAAGGCCAACCCGATAAAGACACGTTCTGAATGTTTTAACCCGCCCAGATTGGCACGGGTGACATAGTCAAAGCACACCTCGGCCCGATAATCGGGATGCGCGCGCCAACTCACATCATGCAGCAGGCAGGCTGCCCTGATCAGCCGGATATGCGCGGGTGGGGCGGATTTGAACAATGGCATCACGAAATCGAACAAATGCCTGCCAAAACCCGGAAGGCGCGCGTCTTTGGCCTCGGAAAACCGGCTGGCCTCGATCAGGGGGTCGCGGTCACGCAGACCTTGCGGCATCTGTTCGTACAGCAGACCTTCGCGGATGCCATAGCTCGATATGGCGATGTCTTTGGGTTTGAATGTACGCAGCAGGCGACTCAGCACATCCATCGCATAAGGGATCAGCGACATGCGCGAGCTTGAGACGCCAGCCTCGCTGCGGATTTTGTCAGGGTCGCTTTTTTCGATGAATTTAATGGTTTCGCGCACCTGCTTGTGGGTCATGCGGTACTCATGAAGCACGTTCAGCGGATAGCCCCGGCGCAGCATATCCAGCCGGGCAAAGGCACGCCAACTGCCGCCGACCAGAAACAGGCGATCCCGTTGAGGGCCCATCTGATCGCGCAGCTCTTCCATCGTCTGTTTGATATGCGCTTTTCTGGCCCGGCGCCCGCCCTTGATGTCACGCAGCTTGAGCGGACCCAGCGGCGAGGTGACGCGCAGGCCGACATCCCCGCCTCCGATCTCGGCCAGTTCCATCGACGAGCCGCCGATGTCGCAGATCAACCCATAAGCTCCGGGCCAGCCCAACAATACGCCCTGCGCGGACAATCTGGCCTCTTCCGCGCCATTGATCACGGATATGGTCAGGTCGGTCGCGTCTTTGACTTCTGCGCAAAAGGCGGGCCCGTCACTGGCTTCGCGGACGGCGGCGGTTGCGACAACGTGCAGACCGGGCAGGCCCAGATCCTCAGCGACACGTTGAAATCTGCGCAGCGCTTTCAAGGCCCGCTCTCGCCCCAACGGGTTCAGACGACCTGTTTCGGACAGCCCCGCGCCAAGCTCGCACATTACTTTTTCATTATAGAAATAAGCAGGCGAGCGGGCAGCCCCGTCAAAGATCACCATGCGGACCGAGTTCGATCCCACGTCAACAACACCCACCCGGGACAACGCCCGTGTTTCGGGGTCATCGAACAGCGGTTTTCCGAATGTCCCCCAGTCCGGTATTTTGGAATCGATCGTCTGTTCCATATTCTGTCCAACTCTTCCGGGGGCAGGATGCGAGATCACTGGTGACGGGTCAATCTTCGGTTTCAGGACTATCTGCGCTTTTGTTCAGGATGCGTATTGCCAGCGCACGGGTAATTTCCCGCTTTTCGCTTAAGGCGACTTCGTCCAGTTGCGCAACAACGTCGGCGGCGGTTTCGAAACGGCGGTCCATATGCTTGACCAGATACGCAATGACGTCGGGGCCGGGGTTCAGTTGGCGATCCAGAAACAGCTTGGCCAGTACCGCCCCCAACAGCGCATCGTCGGGCGGGTCCAGCGCCACGTGATGCGCCGCCTCTATCCGGCTTTGCAAATCCGCGAGGGGCAATTGCCAGAACTTCGGGGCCAGACGTCCGGTCATCAGCAGCGTCTGACCCTCAGCCAGCGCCAGGTTATGCAGGTGAAACAGCGTTTTCTGTTGCTCGGTATTATCTGCGATCTGCGGCACATCCTCGACCGCGACCGGTGTGCGCGCCAGTGCGGGCACATCCTCATGCCGCAGGTCAGATGCCTGAATGATCTGCCCGCCGGTCTCAGCCGCCCAGACATGGGCCAGATGCGTCTTTCCGGCTCCGGCAGGGCCGCTCAGAACCAGTTTGTTACCCGGCCACGAGGTCGCGGATATCATTGCCACGGCCAGCGCGTTTGCGGGGGACACAAAAAAATCCTCCCGCCCCAGCGCGGTCTTCGCCGGAAGGTCAAAGCTTAGCTGTCTGGCCATTCAGTCGTCTTCCTGCGTCAGACCTTCGAGGCCGGTGTAGAGGCGGCTTGTCATGTATTGAGAGGTGGCAAACCGCGCGAGCACACCCAAAGCTGCTGCCACCGGTACGGCAACCAGCATCCCGACAAAGCCAAACAAGGCACCAAAAACAGAAAGGGCCAGCAATAACCAAACCGGATGTAACCCAACCGAACTGCCGACCAGCTTCGGGGTCAGGAAATTGCCTTCGGTCACCTGACCCAGCGCAAAGATGCCCGCTACCAATCCAATGGATGTCCAGTCACCCCAGAACTGAAACAAAGCCAGACCGATGGCCAGTGTGCCACCGATCAGGGCCCCAAGATAGGGGATAAACGTCACCAGCCCGGCGATGAAGCCAACGATCAGGCCGAATTGAAGGCCGACCAGCATCAGAGCGATGGCATAGTAGGTGCCCAGTATCAGGCAGACCGTGCCCATACCGCGCACGAATGAGGCCAGAACGTTGTCGATCTCGCCGCTCAACTTGCGGATTGTCGGGGCGTGATCCCGTGGCAACAGCTGGTCGATCCGCGCAATCATTCGATCCCAGTCCAGCAGCAGATAGACCGAGACAACCGGCACGATGACCACCAGAACAACCACGTTGATGGCCGACCCGAGCGAAGCGACCAAAGTCTGCAGCACATCCCCGGTTTTGGATTTCAGCGTGTCGCCCAGAGAGACCAGGAACTGGTGTGTGCTTGATTCAGCGTCCAGAATTGCCGGGAACTGCCGCTCGATGAACGAGCGGAGTTCTTTGAACAGGTTGGGAAGAACATCGATCAGATCAACCAACTGGGTCACAAGTGTCGGAACAACCAGCAGGATCATCACCACAAACAGCAAGACGCCTACAACCGTTATGATAGCGGTTGCGCCAACACGGGACAGGCCCAGTTTTTCAAGGCGATCCGCGACCGGATCGAGGAAATAGGCGATGGCGCCGCCAATCACGAAGGGCAGCAGAACATCTCCCAAAAGCCACAAAATAAGGACAAACAGGGCCGCTGCAGCGCCCCAATATCTAAGCTGATCCTTTACAGGCAAAGCCATTGCGCGGTCCTCGTTGCAGCTTCTGCTTGTGTTCTTGACCCATGCTGCTGCGCGATGCAAGCGCTTCATTGGGCAGGCGTTTTCCCGATAATACATCCGTTTGCTGTTGGATCGGTTGCCCATACCCTGCAACTACAGAGCTACCGTACGGGAGCTTTGCGGCGATGGTACGGTGGCGGCATTGATTGAAGCAGGTGGTGATGGGAACGTAAAAACGCCATTGCGTGATTGCCCCCGGCAAGGCTTTGGCATAATCACCTTATTTGATGAAATTCACCTTATAAGGTTACGAGATGCGCCTCAGCCGTTACTTTCTGCCCGTTCTCAAGGAAAATCCGTCCGAGGCTCAGATTGTCAGCCACCGGCTGATGCTGCGCGCCGGGATGATCAAGCAGGCCGCTGCGGGGATTTACTCCTGGTTGCCGCTGGGTTTCAAAGTTCTGCGCAAGCTGGAAAACATTGTGCATGAGGAACAGGCGCGCGCGGGCCACATCGCGATCCAGATGCCGATCCTGCAATCGGCGGACCTGTGGCGCGAATCCGGTCGTTATGACGACTACGGCCAAGAGATGCTGCGGATGCAGGACCGTCATGGGCGTGACATGTTGTATACGCCGACCGCTGAGGAGCTGGTGACCGATATCTTCCGTGGTCACGTCAACAGCTACAAAGACCTGCCGCTGACGCTCTATCAAATTCAGTGGAAATTCCGCGACGAAATCCGCCCGCGTTTCGGCGTGATGCGGGGTCGCGAGTTCTACATGAAGGACGGATATAATTTTGATCTGACCAAAGAGGATGCGCTGCACGCTTATAACCGACATCTGGTCAGCTATCTGCGCACGTATGAGCGGATGGGCCTGCAGGCCATCCCGATGCGCGCTGACTCTGGTCCGATTGGTGGGGATGACACGCATGAGTTCCTGGTGCTGGCCGAAACCGGTGAATCGGAGGTCTTTTATGACAGCTCCGTCACTGACCTGACCTTTGGCGACCGTGATATCGACTATGACAATCGCGCGCAGTGTCAGGCGATCTTGGAAGAGTTCACCTCAAAATACGCCCGCACGGACGAAACCCATGACGAGGCGCTGTTCAATCAGGTCCCCGAAGAGCGCCGCCGCGTGGCACGTGGGATCGAGGTTGGCCAGATCTTCTATTTCGGCACCAAGTATTCTGAGGCGATGGGCGCGACCGTGCAGGGCCCGGAGGGCAAACCCACGCCGGTTCACATGGGTAGCCACGGCATCGGCGTCAGCCGCCTGATCGGTGCAATCATCGAGGCCAGCCATGACGAAAAAGGCATCATTTGGCCCGAGGGCGTGACTCCATTCCATTGCGGCATCGTGAACCTGAAGCAGGGCGACGAAGAGGCAGACGCTGCCTGTAACAAGATCTATTCCGCTCTGACCGCGTTGGGGCTTGAGCCGCTTTACGATGACCGGAACGAGCGGGCAGGGGGTAAATTTGCGACCATGGACCTGATCGGTCTGCCCTGGCGCATCACCGTTGGCCCGCGCGGTCTGAAGAACGGTGTGGTCGAACTGACCAGCCGCCGCACCGGCGAAAGCGAAGAACTGAGCCCCGAGGCGGCCGTCACAAAGATCGCCGAGATCTATGAGCAGCACGCCTGAAACGGGCGACAGGCCGCTGATCTCAGTGATCACGGCGACCACCTATAACCTGCTGTCTCAGGGACGGCAGGACAGGTTCAGAGGCGTTGTCGACTGCATGGCGCGGCAGGCATGTGGCCGCGCTGAACATATCATTCAGGATGGGGCCTCGACCGACGGAACAGTTGCGCTGTTGCAGGATCTGACAGCGGGCCGGCCCGAAACGCGGTTGATATCCGAGCCCGATGCGGGCCTTTATGACGCCATGAACCGGGGCGCGCAGGCTGCTCGTGGCGACTATCTCTTGTTCCTCAACTCTGACGACTCGCTTGCATCGGATGATATCCTGAACCTCGCGGCTGAACGGCTTGCGGCGACCCGGCCGGATTTCCTGTACGGATCAACGACCCGGTGTTTTCCGGATGGCGGTGAAACCAGCGAGAAACGGATGTCTCTGACGGCGATCCTGCAGAGAATGCCGTTTTGCCATAACTCTGTTTTTCTCAGACGGGATGTTTTTCTGGCGCTTGGCGGGCATGACACGCAGTTTCAGATTGCGGCAGATTATGACCTGATGCTGCGCCTGATTGGTAGCGGCGCTCGGGGGGAACGCTTGGATGACCCTGTTTCATTGTTCTGGGATCGGGGCGCGACCAGTGATGACGCCGCCACTGGACTGGATTATGCCAAGGTCTGGATGCAGTTTTATGCCGGTTTCAAATCCGCGCAGGGCCTGACGCAAAGTGATTTTTCCGAATTCTATCGGCGCGGGCACATGCCCGTTTCACTGATGGTCGAAATCCTCAGACACCGGGATATGCCAACACCGATCCGGCAGGCAGCGCGGCACAGTCTGGCAAAGTCGCTGCGCCGCTCTGTTCAGGTCTGGCGCAACTTCTAGGCGCGTCCCGCCGCCGGTCTGTTCAGAAGAAGATCACCATCTGCCTGACCGCCGCGTGCGATAACCTTAAGGCGCCCCATGCGTTCAACCAGATCGTCCAGTTCAAACCCAAGAAACCTGATACCGCAAATCCTGGCGCCCGTAGCGCGATCTGTTACACAAAGTCGTCCGTTCTGAAATGCCAGGCGATATCCCTTTTCCTTCAGGATGTCAGCGAGACCTGTCCAGCTGATTGCGTCTGTAAACAGTGGCCTGATCGAGGCGCGCAGCAATGCTGCAGTTTCACAGTCCAGATCCTGAGAGGTGATTGCGGCCCCAACAGGACCGGTTCCTTCTATTTCCCTTATAATACCCATGAGCGACCCCCGCTCTTTCAAAATGTGTTCCCCCAATTTTCAGGGTGACAAAGTTTCCAAAAATTAGCAAAGTGCGAAATAAAATTGCTTAATAAAATGTTGCAAATTGAATTCAGTATTTGGTTTCCAACTCACATTGACTTCATACCTGAAACAATCGGGCCGCGTCTGTGATCGACTTCACAACTGTAGCGATATTCTTATCTGCGTGATCATCTAAAACGCGCACAAACTGTGGCTGGCGAATCAAGCGGCGCCGGGAAACAATGTTTGGCGGCCCCTGTGTTAGCTGCTAGAGCGGGCGGCAATAAAGGGTTAGGGGATAGGTGCGCGGTGCTGAGTTTTGCAACGATTGTGTATTCCAAAGATTATCCGCTGCTCCGACTTCAAGCCCTGTCTTTGGCGCGTTTCGCGGATCCTGCGCAAGTGGCATCGATTCATGTCGTCCTCAATGATCGCGACGAGCCATCGCTCAGGTCCCGAATTGACCCGATACTCGAGTATTATGGCCCGCTTCGCCCCAAGGTTCAGGTGCTCAGCGGCGATGATGTGCTGCTGGGCGAAGGGCAGAGCGGGACGCGTCCGCTCTTGGATCGCATCCTGATCGAAAACCGATATCGCATCCCTTTTGTCGGCAAGGGCGGCTGGCGCGGCAACAACGGTTATCGCACGCAACAAGTGCTCAAGCTGGGTGCGGCAAGGGTAGCCAAATCCGAAGAGCTGGTGATCCTCGATACCAAGAACCTCTTTTTGCGCCCGTTTTCCGTTTCCGATTTCTTCACCAAGGACGGGGCTGCCCGTATTCCGTTTGTGGGCGTCGGCAGTGATTTTCACCGAAATTGGTTATGCGAGAGCCTTGAGGCGCTGCAGGTCGCTCAACTGGATCTGGAAACGCTCCGGACGACAACCTTTGCAACACCATTCCCGGTGCGCAAATCGCTGGTGTTGGATCTGCTGGATGAGATCAATACGCGCTACGGTTCGGTACAGGCGCTGTTCGCCTCGCGCAGGCGGCCGTCGGAATTCATGCTGCTCAACGCGTATTGCCTGAGGAGGTCGCAAGACCTGCGTCCCTGGTTCGAGGATGCGCCAGATCAAAATATTGGGTTGTGGCCCACATTCACGGATGCTGAGCTTGCAAAGCTGGTTGGACGTCTGAGCACCCCTGATGTGCTTAGCCTGGGTTTGCATAACCGGGCAATTGCCGGGTTGTCCGCCGATTTGCTTGGTCAGGTATTCGGTGCGCTGGAAAATCGGGGTATCTGTGAACGCCATGTTGCCGAGGCGGTGCTGAACGAGACCTCGGCGCTTTCGGGCTGACGCGATGCTGTCAAACACAGAACCGGGTTGACCATCGGCAAAAATGCCGAAAATGTCGCCGCAAAATAGTGCCGGAGCAGGAATGGCCAAGACACCACCGCCCTTTGCCCCATTTGAATGGAAGATCGCATGGCGATATCTACGCGCGCGCCGCGCCGAAGGGGGCGTCAGCGTGATGACGTGGATTTCCCTGATCGGAATAACGTTGGCGGTCTTTGCCCTGATCGCCACGCTGGCCGTGCGCTCGGGCTTTCGGTCGGAATTTGTCGGCACCATTCTGGGGGCCAACGCGCATGTCACCGTCTATTCGGCGGGTGAGATTGATGCGCAGGGGCGTCTGGATCGCAAGATCGCTGATTTTGACGAGATGGCTGGTCGCATTGCGCAGGTGCCGGGCGTAAACCGCGCTGCACCTTTGGTCAAAGGGCAGGTCTTGCTGACCAATCGCGACCGCAGCACCGGGGTCGAGGTGTTTGGTATCCGTCCCAGTGATCTGTTCAGCCTGCCGGGTATTGCCGAAAGTCAGGAAGCTTACGGGGATTTGTCCCGGTTTGAAGACGGGATCGCCATAGGCTCGGGCGTTGCCCGCGCCATCGGGGCGACGGTGGGGGATACGGTCAAGGTGACCTCGCCCAATGGTGTCAAAACGGCCTTTGGGACCTCGCCTCGTGTGAACGCTTATGAGGTCGTCTATGTCTTTTCCGCCGGGCGCTATGATATCGATCGCACCCGCGTTTATATGCCCTTCGCTGAGGCGCAGAGCTTTTTCAACCGCGACGGCGTCGCGGATGAGATCGAGGTGATGGTGAAAGAGCCTGAAAATCTCGATCCGCTGCTGATTCCTATTCTTGAGGCCGCAGGCAGCAGGCCGCAAATCTGGACGTGGAAAGATGCCTCGGGTGGTTTTTTGCGCGCGCTTGAGGTCGAGGACAACGTGATGTTCATCATCCTGTCGATCCTCGTGCTGATCGCTGCGATGAATATTGTCTCTGGCCTGATCATGTTGGTCAAAAACAAGGGACGCGACATTGGCATCCTGCGCACTATCGGCCTCAGCGAAGGGTCGGTGCTGCGGGTCTTTTTCATCTGCGGTGCGTTCACAGGGATCATTGGGACCGCGTTGGGGGTGATCCTTGGGTGCCTCTTTGCGCTGTATATCGATCCGATCTTTTCCTTCGTGAACTTCGTGATGGGCGGCGGCGTCTGGGACCCGGCCATTCGTGGCATCTATGCGCTGCCCGCCGAACTGCATCTGTCAGATGTGCTCAAGGCGGTTGGTCTGTCGCTGGGCCTGTCTTTTCTGGTCACCTATTTCCCGGCCCGCCGCGCGGCGCGGCTGAACCCGGTTGAGGCGCTGCGTTATGAGTGATGTGACTTTGCGGCTGGACGGTCTGACTAAAACCTATCTCAAGGGCAAACCGGTTGAGGTGCAAGTGCTGCGCGGCGTCGATCTTGAGTTACGCGCGGGTGAAGCGGTGGCGCTGGTTGCTCCTTCGGGGGCGGGCAAGTCCACTCTGCTGCATATTGCGGGGCTGCTCGATACACCTGATAGCGGGGCGGTCGAAATCGCAGGGCAGGCGGCGTCGGGCCGGGGGGATCGTGGTCGCACGGCCATCCGGCGGCAGGATATCGGCTTTGTCTATCAGTTTCACCACCTGCTGCCAGAGTTCACCGCGCTTGAGAACATAACGCTTCCGCAATTGGCCAATGGTGCGTCCGAGCGTGCCGCGAAGGAACGCGCCATGTCGCTGCTGGATCGTGTTGGCGTTGCACAACGCGCCGATCATCGGCCTGCGGCTTTGTCGGGTGGCGAACAACAGCGCGTGGCCTTTTGCCGGGCGCTGGCCAACAACCCGCGTGTTTTGCTGGCGGATGAGCCCACCGGAAACCTTGATCCCGATACCTCGGATCAGGTGTTTGCGGCCCTTATGGATTTGGTGCGCGAGGCCGGTTTGTCGGCCCTGATCGCAACACATAACCTTGATCTGGCGGCGCGGATGGACCGGATGGTCCGGCTTGAAGGGGGCGTCCTCAGGCCAGTTGCGTGATCGCAACCCCGAGGGCCATAACGGCAATGCCCCCAGCCCGCATGAGGCTGAGCGGTGTGACCTGCGCGCCGAACAGGCCAAAATGGTCGATGGCGGCTGTACTGATCAGCTGACCCAGCAGCACAAAGAACACCGCGTTGCCGACTCCGAAATGCGGGGCGACATGGGTGATCGACAAAACATAGAACGCAATCAGCACACCGCCCAACAGCAGGTGCTTGGGGGCCTGCGCGACCTTTGACAGCGCTGAGGCACCGGGGAACAGCATCAGCACCAGGATCGACGTGCCAAAGGCAACCGCAAACAGGATAACCGCGGCCGTGGTGGGCGAGCCGATCAGTTTCCCCAGCGCTGCGTTCAGAGCGGCCAATATCGGAATGCCGATTCCGGCCGCCAGCATAATCGCTGCATAATGTGTCATCGCTCGGAACCTCTGTGCCAATCTCGTTGATCTGGATCATTGCGGCAGAAGCCCGGCCGAGCAACCCTGCAATTATGTGACAGAACGGAGGAAAGCGATGACCCGATCGATACTTACCGCGATCACACTTGTTTTGATTTTGCCATCGGGCACAGCATGGGCGCAGGACGCAGATGCGGGAGCCGAACTCTATCAGCATCACTGCGCCACCTGTCACGGCATCGATGCCACGGGGCAGGGGCCGATGGCCGGTGTTCTGGTGATCCAGCCCACCGATCTTACAAACCTGTCGGATGCGACGGGCAACTTTCCGGTCGTGCGTGTGATTGAACGGATTGACGGGCGTGATCCTTTGGTCAGCCACGGTAGCCCGATGCCGGTCTATGGCCCGTTTTTCGAAGGTCAGGACACAGCCATGAAGGCGCCAACGGGTCAGCCCATTCTGACCAGTAAACCCATTGCCGACCTTGTCGCCTATTTAAAAACGCTGCAAGCTGGCTAGCGCTTCAGCCGCAAATCCCCTCGATCTTTGCCCCGCTCCACGGGATCAGCACGTCGCTTTCGCGTTTTGATCCAGGCAGCGCGATCAGATCGAAATGTTTGCCCAACATTTCATGCAGGCGCTGTGTGCGCGGCGCATCCGGGTCCAGCGCGCGGCAGCAGACATATTCTTCGACGATGGCCCCCTGCTGCTCGAACCCATAGGCAAGGAAATCGGGCGAGGTATCGAGGTCGAATAGATAGGGGTCTTTGCGGCGGCCATGCTCGGCGGCGGCACGTAGTGGATGATATCCCGTGGTCTTTCGGTTCTGCCACTGCCAGACATGGGTCAATTCATGCGCCAGCAACATCGCCGCGACCAGATTAACCTGTTCGGGGTATGAGTTCATATAGTCCTCAAGATACCAGTCTTTGGTAAAATAGACCCGGTTGAACAACGCCACAGCGGCGGGTTTGCCGGTCACGATACCTTCCCGCACGGGTGGTAGAATACGCTCGCGGCAGGCCAGGCGTGGGCGCGCTTTGCGTTCATACGTGATATTTGTCACCGGGGCGCCTTCGACCAGACGAACCCTGTCCAGATTGAGAGTGTCGCCCTGAATGTTCTGAGCAAATGCGCGCTCCTGTTCGGTCAGGGGGCGACCGCAGGACACAAAGATGAAAACAACACATAAAAGAAAATAGCGGATCATGACCAAACCCTAGTGCGCGGGGCTGGTGCTGCAAGCGGTTTTCATACACTCATCGCCAGGGTCCGGCTGATTTCAGTCAGTGAGCGCCCGGACTGATCCATCCAGCTGTTGAACGCCTGCTGTACGGCCGCCATCGCTTTCTTGGACGTCGGAGCCTTGTCGACAATACCTTCGGCAATCAGCCGCGCGGTGACATCCTGCGACAGAATGAAACTGTCACGTCCGGCAAAGCGCATGGCGTATTGGGCCGATGCGCCGCCAAGGCGAGACCCCCGGCTGCCCAGCATGGCCAGCAATCCGATGTAATCCTCGGACGGCCAGCCGCCCAGAACCTGTCCGGCGCCGCCTTCTTGGCGCAGCTCTAACAGGAAGGCGGCATTCTCGCGCACGGTAGCGATTTTGGTGCCGTTGCGCACGATCCGGGTATCCTGCAGCAGCGCGTCGAACTTGTCGTCGTCCATAAACGCGCAGCGCCCGACATCGAACCCTTCAAACGCCGTTTCAAACCCGTCCCACTTGGCGTCGATGACTTTCCAGTTGAACCCAGCCTGAAAGATGCACTTGGTCAGAATCGACAGCCAGCGATCCTCGGGCATCGCTGTAAGCGCCGCCTGCGTCTTGGGCTTGATCAGCTTTGCCTCCAGCGCGTTCGCGCCGCCGTGGCGTTCTGCAGCCAGTGTGTAAATCTCATCAAAATGACGCATGGGGTATCGCCCTCTGGTTGGTCAGCCTCTGATCCGGATCGTAGCGACGTCCGTCTAAACTTTGCACACTTTTTGTGTTTTGAACCCCATCCAACCACTACGCCTTGATTTTTCAAAACAAATTGAAAAGAAATGCTCGACAAATCCGGGGATTCGGGTTTGTGATTGACCCGCCAGTCAATTTCGCGCCAAATGTGATTTGCTTAGCATCAGTGTGTGGATTTGAACTGCGGTTGTGGGGGGAAGAAAAGTGGCGCGCAAAGACGAGGGGACACTCGTCATCTGATAAGCTGTTCACTTCGACCTTCTGATCAAGTGTGTGCATGTTGCGACAGAGTATTGTCATTGAACATGTCAACCGGTGGAACAACAGCTGCCGGGGTGGGCAAAACTAATAAGACAGGGAGCAATTCCATGAAGAATCTGAGTGTAAGCCTTTTGGCGTTTGCTGTCGCGGGTGCGGCGCAGGCGGCGGATATGGGGGCTGTGGACGAGCCGATCAAACTGGCCGTCAACGAATGGACCGGACAGCATGTCACCACACATGTGGCCGGTGAGATGCTCAAGGCTGCTGGGTACAATGTTGAATATGTGACGGCTGGCATGATGAACCAGTTCCAGGCGCTGGCCGATGGCGACATCGACGCGACATTGGAAATCTGGTCGTCCAACGTATCGGACGAATACGCGAAAAAGGTTGCGGAAGGCACGGTTGTCGAAATCGGCGATCTGGGGCTCGACGCCAAAGAAGGCATCGCATACCCGGCGCATGTGGCCGAACTGTGCCCCGGCCTGCCGGCCTGGGAAGCATTGAAGGATTGCGCACCGGTCTTTGCCACCGCTGAAACGCTGCCCGGAGGTCGTCTGGTTGACTATCCCGCCGATTGGGGCACACCTGGCGCGGATCGTATGACCGGGCTCGAGCTACCGTTCAAAGCGGTTCCTGCTGGATCCGAGGGGGCTCTCATCGCTGAGCTGCGTGCCTCGACCGAACGTAAATCGCCGCTGTTGATTACGTTCTGGCAGCCACATTGGGCGATGTCTGCCTATGATGTGCAGTTCGTCGACCTGCCTGCAGGCGAAGAGGCGTGCTTTAACGATCCGGCCTGGGGTCCGAACCCCAACGCTGTGAACGATTGCGACTTTGCGCCGTCGCGTATCTTCAAGGCCAGCTGGAGCGGCATGGCGGACAAATGGCCAGCAGCTTATGAGATTTTGTCCAACTATGAGCTGGCGGTCGAAGACCAGCAGCCGATGATGGGCGCAATCGACGTCGATGGCGGCAAGGTCGAAGAGGTGGTTGCCACCTGGATGTCCGCAAACGAAGACAAGTGGCGTCCGGTTGTCGACGCGGCCACCAAGTGAGCTCACGCAGTGGTTGAAACAAAGACGCCAGCCATCGCCTGCCAGAATCTCTGGCAGGTGTTTGGCCCCGGCGCTGACAAAGCCCTGACCGACGCGCTGTCTCGGTCAGGGAATGATGCCGACAAAGCCGCCGCAGAGCTGCGCGAAAACGGGTTCATCCCCGCCGTGCAGGACGCCAATTTCGAGGTTAAGGACGGAGAGCTGTTTGTCATCATGGGCCTGTCGGGCTCGGGCAAGTCCACGCTGATCCGCTGTATCTCGCAACTGTTGCGGGGCACCGGTGGCGAAATTCGCGTTGATGGCGAAAATGTTGTGGGGGCGTCTAAAAAGGCTCTCACCGAACTGCGCCGCAAAAAGCTGGGCATGGTGTTTCAGCACTTCGGCCTGTTCCCACACATGACCGTCGCCGAGAACGTGGCGTATCCGCTGCGCGTGCAGGGCATTGGTCGCAAAGAACGGCTGGCCCGCGCGCAAGAGGTGATCTCGCTGGTGGGGCTGGAAGGGCGCGAAAACAGCTTCCCCCGGCAGCTTTCGGGTGGCCAGCGCCAGCGTGTGGGGATCGCCCGTTCACTGGCTGTTAATCCCGATATCTGGTTTCTGGACGAGCCCTTCTCGGCGCTCGACCCGCTGATCCGCCGCCAGTTGCAGGATGAATTCCTGCGCATTCAGGCGACGTTGAAGAAATCCATCGTGTTCATCACGCACGATATCCAAGAGGCGCTGAAGCTGGCCGACCGCATCGCCATCATGCGCGATGGCAAGATCGTTCAGATCGGCACGCCAACTGATATCGTGCTGCATCCGGTCGATGATTACGTGCGTGAGTTTTCTAAAGATGTCGCCAAGGGCCAGCACGCCAAGGTTGCCTCGGTCGTTCGCGGAGAACCGGAGTGCGGCCCCGACGATCCGGGCCTGACCACTTCGATGACGCTGGACGCGGCGCTAGCGCATTGCATGAAACTGTACGAGCCGGTTCCGGTGCGCGACGAAAACGGGACGGTTGTCGGTACAGTGCATCCCGCCGATCTGGCGGCGGCGTTGCAGGTGGATGACGCATGAGTGTTGCCTCAGATATCCCAACGCAGCAGGCCGCACGGCTGACAGTGGGGGCGCAGGCGGCGCTGATCACCGTTATCGTTGGCGCCTTGTGTCTGGCGTTGGAACCCAGCCTGCCCTGGCTGGCCAAATGGCCCGCCGCATGGGGGATACCGGCAACCGACTGGGTCGGCGCGTTTCTGGACTGGTTTCTGAATGGAATCAAACCGGTTGCGCGACTGTTTTCAGATCTGATGACCTATCCGATGGATTGGGCGAACTATGTGCTGGGCCAGACGCCATGGCCCATTCTGATCGGACTGGTCGCCGCACTGGGGTGGTATCTGGGTGGTCTGCCGATGGCGGCGCTCGGCTTCTTTGGCCTCAGCTTTGTACTTGCGTCGGGCTATTGGGCCGAAAGCATGAATACGCTGGCGCTGGTTGCCGTTTCGGTGCCGGTCGCTCTGACCGTTGGCGGCGCAATAGGCATCCTTGCGTACGAAGTTCCGCGCGTGAAGGCCGCTGTTCAGGCGGTGCTGGATATCATGCAGACGGTTCCGACCTTTGCCTATCTGACGCCTCTGTTGTTGCTCTTTGGGTTTGGCCCGGTGGTCGGCCTGATCGCGTCGGCCATCTATGCGGCGCCGCCCATGGCGCGCAACGTTCTGCTGGGGCTCGAACGGGTCGAGCCCGAGATCAAAGAAGCCGCCATCATGTCGGGCGGGACGCGCATTCAGCAGTTGTTTCAGGTCGAAATCCCGGCCGCCGCGACGCAGATTATGGTCGGTGTCAACCAATGTTTGATGGCGGCGCTGTCGATGGTCATCATTGCTGCTGTCATTGGCGGGTTCAACGATATCGGCTGGGAGGTCCTGCTGACCATGCGCAAGGCCCAGTTCGGTGAATCCCTGATGGCCGGTCTGGTCATCGTGGTTTTTGCAGTTGTGATCGACCGAATGAGCGGCACTTTGGCGACCGAGCGCAAGCGCTATGATCAACGCGTTGTCTGGGCCATCCTTGCCTTTACAGTGCTGTTTACCGCAGCCTTCTGGGCTTGGCTTCCAAACCCTGCGGAACTGACCCTGCTGGACCCGGTGGCGGAAGCGGTGGACAGCGGCCTGACAGCCTTTACCCAGACGAACGGGAGCTGGCTAGATGCGCTCAAGAACAACTCGATGTTCTATGTGCTTCTGCCGCTGCGGATCGGGCTGGATGAGGCGGTGCTGCCCTTCACATGGGGCTTCCAGTGGACGCAAACGATGAGCTTTGGCCTCTTTGCTGTGGGTGCCGCCATCGCCCTATTGATGGCATGGCGCGGGCATCTGACCGGCGGGCTGGTTGTGTTGATCCTGATCGGCATGCTGGAAACCGGCATCGCCAATCTGCCATGGCCCTTTGTTCTGACCGGCGCAGCCGCCCTGGGATGGGTCGCGGGCGGCTGGCGGCTGGCGGCGCTGTCGGTTGGGTTGCTCTGCACCATCCTTGTGTCAGGCCTGTGGGAGAGGGCGCTGCTGTCGCTCTACCTCAGCGGAGCGGCGGTGTTCTCCTGCGCGGTTGTCGGCGGTCTGATCGGCCTGGCCAGCGCGGTCTGGAGCCCAGTCTGGAAAGTCGTCCGTCCGATCTGCGATATGCTGCAGACCATCCCGCTGTTCGTGTTCCTGATCCCCGTGCTGATGGTGTTCCAGATCGGCGAGTTCTCGGCCTTTCTGGCGATCTGCGCCTATGCGATTGTCCCGATGATCCGCTACACACGGCACGGTTTGGTCAACACCCCGGAAGAAATGATGGAGGCCGCGATCTCCAGCGGGGCGACCGAATGGCAGATCATGCGCGATGTCCGCGCGCCATATGCCGCGCCGACCATTCTACTGGGGCTGAACCAGACCATCCTCTATGCCTTTGCCATGCTGGTGATTGCTGCCTTGATCGGGACCACCGGTCTGGGTCAATCGATCTATCTGGCGCTGGGGCAGGCCGATGTGGGGCTGGGCATCTCGGCCGGGGCGGCCATGGCCATTCTGGCCCTGATCGCTGACCGTATGGTGCAGGGCTTTGCCGAGGAACGGCGCAAAGCGCTGGGACTGTGACATCAGGGCAGGGCGGCGCATCCGCCCCTTGCCCGCATTTGACTTCGGACAAAGACCGGCCTCGCCGAACGCGGTAGGTCGTGAGAAACAACTTCGGAGATCACCATGGCCGGCTGGGGCCCATTCACCGCTGCACTCACCGTCTTTTTGCTGAGCCACGTCATTCCGGCGCGCCCTGCATTAAGAGCGCGGCTGATCGGTGCGATGGGCAGAACGGCCTATTTCTCTGTCTATTCAGCATGTTCTCTGGCGGTATTGGCGTGGCTGATCGTGGCTGCGGCTCAGGCCCCATATGTCGAGGTGATCCCCCCGCTGGCGGCCTTCCGCTGGGCCCCCGTGCTGGTGATGCCGGTTGTCTGCTGGCTGGCGCTGACGGGTTTGACGATCCAGAACCCGTTCTCGTTTGGGGGCCTTGGGAACACTCCGTTTGATCCTGATCGGCCTGGCATCCTGTGCACAACCCGCCATCCGATTTTGGTGGCGCTGATGCTGTGGGCGCTGGCGCATCTGCTGGCAAATGGCAGCCTGTCTCACGTCATCCTGTTTGGCTTGTTCGTGGGGTTCTCGTGGTTGGGCATGGTGCTGATTGACCGACGCAAATCGCATGCGTTTGGGGCGCATTGGGATCAGGTCTCGCGTCACACCGCGCGCCTGTCTCTGCGTGCCCCACGCCCCTTGCCGCCGCTCTGGATCAGCTTTGCCGCATTGGCCGCTTATGCGGCCCTGCTTCACCTGCATGCACCTGTGATTGGTCTGTCTCCACTGCCATAGTGTCAGGCAGTGGCCGGACGGGCTCATGCGTGCTATCTGAAACGTCACGAATTGAATTGCGAGGGTCTTTCCATGCATCTGGCCTATGTAACAACCACCGATCGGGGCGCCACGGACCGCCTGCTCAGCGCCGTGGCCGAGCGTCTTCAGAACCGGGGCGCAAAGCTTTCAGGCGTTGTCCAGACCAACACGGAATGCGCCGACAGCAGCAAATGCGATATGGATCTGCGCGTTCTGCCGGCTGGTGAAACCATTCGCATCTCGCAATCTCTGGGCACCCTGTCGCGTGGTTGCCGTCTGGACCCTGCGGCGTTGGAGCAGGCGGTGGGCTATGTCACGACATCTCTGTCAGATGCGCCCGAGCTGCTGATCATCAACAAGTTCGGCAAGCATGAATCGGACGGTCGCGGGTTCCGGCCTGTCATCGCTGATGCGCTGGCGCGCGACATCCCGGTTCTTGTTGGCGTGAACGGGTTGAACCACGAGAAGTTCCAGCTTTTCACCGACGATTCGGCGCAGCAACTGATCGCTGATCTGGACGCTATCGAGGCCTGGTTTGATCAGGTTACAGGCCTGCGCCCCGCCGCCGAATAGCGCCACCCAGCCCGACCGTCGACCTGGCGTGCGACGTGTGCAGCTTTCGCACGTCTCACGGTAACTTCGCGTCAGTTTTTTAGACCCGGTATACCGCGCCAAGGTAGCCTTGGGCGAAGCTTCCACCACTTTCAATGCTAAGTTAAAGTGGTGGGCGACCCTGGAATCGAACCAGGCGTGCGTCTCCGCGAGGGAGTTACAGTCCCCTGCCACACCTTGCGGCCTGTCGCCCACTGTCAGGCGTTGCACCTGACGTGGAGGCGTGATTACTAGCGCTCTAAACGAGCGTCAACAGGAAAATATCGCTTTGGCGCAGGAAACCGATTTCACGGCCCGGAGGCCCCAAAAATGAAGAAACCCAAGTGGGTCGTCGAAAAGGAACAGGCACGCAAAGCTGCCGCGTCAGAGACCGTCTGGTTATTCGGTCTGCACGCCGTGCGTGATGCCTTGATGAACCCAAGTCGGCACAAGCTGCGCCTGATTGTGACGCGCAATGCGCAGGCAAAACTGACCGAGGCGATTGAGTTTGCCGCGATCGAGCCTGAGATGGTGGACCCGCGCAAATTCAACGCGCCGATTGATCCCGGCTCAGTGCATCAGGGGGCAGCGCTTGAGGTCAAGCCGCTGGATTGGGGCGGTTTGGCCGAAAACTGTATTGGCCGTGAACATCCCCGTGTGGTTCTGCTGGACCGGGTGACCGACCCGCATAATGTCGGCGCGATTCTGCGCTCGGCTGAGGTGTTGGGCGCCAGCGCGGTGATCGGCACCCGCCACCATTCGGCGCCCGAGACCGGCGCGTTGGCAAAAACCGCAAGTGGTGCGTTAGAGCGTCAGCCCTATCTGCGGGTGCGCAATCTGGCGGATGCCATCACGGAATTGCAGGGCATGGGGTTTCTGGTTCTCGGTCTAGATGGCGAAGCCGAAGAGACCATTGAAACAGCCGTCGATGGCCGCCGCGACAGCCCTGTTGCTCTGGTCCTTGGGGCCGAGGGGCCGGGATTGCGGCAAAAGACCAAAGAGACGGTAGACCAACTGGTTAAAATCGACGCAGCGGGCGGGTTTGGTTCGTTGAATGTTTCAAATGCGTCGGCGATCGCCTTATATGCATCCAGACACAAGTGACAGGAGAGCATCATTTCCAGCCCGTCTAAAATTGCCACATGCTGCTATTGCGGAACGCGCGCCGCGTTGGTCCTCAAGGGGAAACAACGGCATGAGTTGAGCTGTTCCAGCTGCGGTGCGCCGCTGCATGATCTTAAGATGATCCCCAAAAGCAAGGTCGTGAGCCAGACAGAGATGCGCAAAAAGCCAACCAAGCCGCGCTTTGAGGACCAAAGGAAGAAAAAGAAGAAAAAAGGTCTTTTTTCGCGCGCTCTGGACGAAGCTTGGGATGTGATCGAAGACATATTCGACTAGTCCAAACGCGACACGCCTGTTCACAAGCCTGTCAACAGGGGTGCCGCCGGACGAAAAATGTTGCATTTTCCAGATCTCGAATTCCGAAAACACGATCTGATCAAATGCTGTCGCGCCGTTCCTTCTTTGCTAGTCTTGCCGCCGTTGCTGCTGCATCAATGCTTGATGCGCAGGAAGCACCTGTATTCTATGCTCAGGATGGCCTTGCCATCTCGGGGTATGACGCTGTCTCTTATTTCGATAGCGATACGCCGGTGCCCGGTCAGCCCAACATTGCCGTGATGTGGAAAGGGGCAGAGTGGCATTTTTCTTCTGAAAAAAACCGTGAGCGATTTGAAAGCGATCCTCGTGCCTATGCACCTCAGTTCGGCGGGTATTGCGCCTATGCAATGGCGCAAGGGACGCTAAGCAGTACCGATCCAAGGGCTTGGAAGATCGTTGATGGTCGCCTGTATCTGACACATTCTCGGGCAATCGAACAGATGTGGTCCCGCAACGAAGCCCAAAATATTCGTCTTGCTGATGAACATTGGCCCGAGGCTCTGTATCAAAAATAGGCTGAATTCAGCCATTTTTGATCTGTCATCACAAAAATGCGCGCGACCTCTTTTTTTTAATCAACTCGTGCTTAAATGTCACAGTGACCGCGGAATGGAACTGCCGCGGGTCATTTCACTGTCCCTCGTTCCAAAACTTGCGCCCGAGGATATCTCGGGCGCTTTTTTCTTGTTCGGGCAGTCGATAGAGTCAGGTCATGCCCGACTATTCTGACGCATTTCTCAAAGATATCCTGCAACGCACTAAGGTGGTTGCCGTGGTTGGCGTGTCGATGAACCCAGTGCGGCCCAGCTATTATGTGGCGCGGTATCTTTCGCTCAGGGGATATATGGTTATTCCCGTCAATCCGGGGCATGCGGGCAAGGAGCTGTTCGGGCAGACGGTGCGCGCGTCACTCGATGAGATATCTGAGCCTGTTGATATGGTTGACATCTTCCGCCGGTCTGAGGCGGTTCCACCGATCGTGGAAGAGGCACTGCAAACCTGCCCTGGGTTGAAAACGGTCTGGATGCAGATCGGTGTTGAACATGAAGCAGCCGCCACTACGGCACGGGCGCGCGGCGTCGATGTGGTGATGAACCGCTGCCCCAAGATCGAATATCAGCGTCTATTTGGCGAGCTGCGCATGGGTGGTTTTGCAACCGGTGTGATCTCGTCCAAGCTCTGAGGTCTATTGGGCGGGCAGGGGCGTCAGCCGTGCCTGCTGTTCCTGCCGCCGTTTCTCCAGCACCACCTCTCGCGGGACCCATTTGTATCGCGTGTCCTCTATCAGAGGTGACCAGAACAGCACCCCGCCATAGCGCCATGGGTCCAGCACCACACCGTCATACAGCGTCTCGCCCCGGCGGCTGATGATGGCGGTGCTATGGTCGATTCGAAACGGATTGTCCGCATTGGCAATGGCGCGATGCACCTCGAGTGTCTGAAAGTCTTCTTGTTTCAGGCGCCGTTCAATATCTTCGGCCCAATGCCAACACAGGCCACGCGGGCGCAGACCCTTGTTGACCTTGGCGTTGTGGATCAAAGGCGGGTCTGTGATTTCATAGTCCTGCGCCAGCTGCGCCGTGTAGGAATAGGCGATCCGCGCGGCCCGGTCGGCCTCTTCCGGGTCGATATCGGGGCCCAGACTTTGGATTTCGGTAGCCAGCCGCGTCACGTCATCATCGCTGGCCGGAGGCGGGGCCGAGCAGGCACCCAGCGTCACAAGGGCAAACACGGTCATCACACAGGCCAGAGGTCTGATCATTCTTGGGTCCTTTGATCTGCCTGCGCGTCGGAGCGCCTTGGTCGACGACTATAAGATGCGTCGCGGGGCGACGAAACCCATGCTGTCAGCTGTCGGGGCGTGCGGCCTTTTCAGCGATGCCACTGGTGCCCCGACGGCGCTCCAGCTCTTGCAGCACATCCTCCAGCGGTACATCCCGTGCGGCCAGCATCACCAGTAGGTGGTACAGCACATCCGCCGCTTCTGCGGTCAGTGCCGCCTTGTCACCTTTGACGGCCTCAATGATGGCCTCGACCGCCTCTTCCCCAAACTTCTCGGCACATTTCTCGGGCCCTTTGGCCAACAGCTTGGCGGTCCAGCTGCTATCGGGATCTGCGTTTTTGCGGGCTTCGATGGTTGCGGAAAGCTTATTCAGAATACTCATGTCAGCCTCATCGGAATACCTGCTGCAGCCATATGTTCTTTGGCCTCGCGGATCGTATATTCCCCGAAATGGAAGATCGACGCGGCCAGAACGGCGCTTGCCCCGCCTTTTGTGACGCCCTCGACCAGGTGGTCCAGATTGCCAACGCCGCCCGATGCGATGACGGGTACATCCACCGCATCACTGATGGCGCGGGTCAGCGGCAGGTTGAACCCGGCCTTGGTGCCGTCGCGGTCCATCGACGTCAGCAGGATTTCGCCCGCACCTTTGGCAACGACGGTTTTGGCGAACGCGACCGCGTCAATACCGGTGGGTTTGCGCCCGCCATGGGTGAAAATCTCCCACTTGCCGGGGCTCACGGTTTTTGCGTCAATGGCGCAGACGATGCACTGGCTGCCAAACTGATCGGCGGCTTCGGCGATCACATCAGGGTTGGCAACCGCGGCCGAGTTAAAGCTGACCTTGTCAGCCCCCGCCAGCAACAAGGCGCGTACATCGTCTTTGGTCCGTACGCCTCCGCCTACTGTCAGGGGGACAAAGCACTGTTCGGCCGTGCGCTGCACCACATCAAACATGGTGCCCCGGTTCTCATGGGTGGCGTGGATGTCCAAAAAACAAATCTCATCAGCGCCAGCGGCGTCGTAGGCCTTGGCTGATTCCACTGGATCACCCGCATCCCGCAGACCGACAAAGTTCACGCCTTTGACCACGCGGCCATCGGCGACATCCAGACAGGGAATGATACGGGTTTTCAGCATGCGGTTTCCTTTGTTGCCGCACCTCTACCGGCAAAGCCCCGCTGATGCCAGACTTGTGATTGTCAGTCTCTTCAAAGTTGTGAAAGATGGCCCCAAATTTATCAGGAGATCAATGAGATGCGTAAACTCTTTCTGACGACCACATTCATTCTAGGAGGCGCTGTCGCAGCGATGGCAGACGATATCATCAAGGTAAGCACCGATAAATCCGTATCCGAGGCGCTGGACGCTCTCGAAGCTGCGGTTGGCAATGCAGGTGCGACCGTTTTTGCCCGGATCGACCACGCGGCCGGTGCCGAAAAAGTTGGGCTCAGCATTCCTGCGAACCAGGTGCTGATCTTTGGCAACCCCAAGTTGGGCACTCCCGCCATGCAGATCGACCCGCGCGCGGGTTTGTTCCTGCCGCTTAAGGTTCAGGCCTATGAAGACGCGGACGGTCAGGTCTGGCTGACCTATGAAGACCCGAAAGAGACCATGGACGAGCTGGATGACGTCGAAGAAGCACCTGTCATCGAAAAGATGCGCGGTGCTCTGGCAAAACTGACTGCCGCAGCCGCGGGCTGAGTCATATAGCCCGGGATGCGCTGGCGCGGCTGACCCGCGCAAGCGCGTTCCGGGCAATCAGGATGTGAAAGGGCAGGATCGCGGCCAGATACAGCCGCCCGCCCAGATTGTGCCGATGCACCCAAGTCGCCAGCGAGATGCGGCCGCCTTCGGAATGCACGGACACCCGGAAATCCAGATGGCGATCATTGAACCCTGCGATCACCTCGGTGCTGTCATCCTGCTCTACAGGAAATATCCCAACTTTGTCTGCGGCTTCAGGCCCGGTCCGGCTGAGGCCGAACGGAGCCACCAGTAACCCGCGCAACCGAACCAATGCCATGGCCCAGTTCGGAAAGCTCGTAATAATCTCAGCCGCTTGGCGGGGCGACAAATCAGATGCGACGCTGAAGCAATCCAGAAAATCACCGTCTTTCAGTCGTTTGTTCAGCAAACTTGTTGCGGGCAATGTGGATCGGTTGACCAGCGTTTTGAACATCTGTGCTATTCTCTGAGCGTACTCAGAGCCTCTTTCAGATCGATGGCGCCATCATAAAGCGCCCGTCCGGAGATCGCACCATTCAAATCTGCGCCGCAATCGCGCAGGGCAATTAGATCATCAATCGATGAGACGCCGCCCGAGGCGATAACGGGAATATCAACCGCGCGAGCCAGATCAGCAGTCGCTTCGACATTCGGGCCCTGCATCGCACCATCGCGATTGATGTCAGTATAAATGATGGCGGCAACGCCTGCATCTTCGAAACTGCGCGCCAGATCGGTGACCTGCACGTTTGTCTCCTCGGCCCAGCCCTTGGTGGCCACCAGACCGTTGCGCGCGTCGATACCCACGGCGACCTTGCCGGGAAAGGCCTTCGCGGCTTCGCGTACCAGATCAGGGTTTTCAACCGCCACGGTGCCCAGAATCACCCGGGCCAGACCTTTGTCGATCCATGTCTCGATGGTGGCCATATCGCGGATGCCGCCGCCCAGTTGCGCGGGCACGTTGCATTCCTTCAGAATCGCCTCGACCGGTGACGCGTTGACAGGTTCACCGGCAAAGGCCCCGTTCAGATCAACCAGATGCAGCCAGTCGCAGCCGGCCTCGACAAAGGCGCGGGCCTGCGCAGCCGGATCATCGTTGAACACGGTGGCCTTGTCCATTTCGCCGCGCAGCAGGCGCACGGCCTGACCGTCTTTGAGGTCGATGGCGGGGTAGAGGATCATGTCGGGCGGCCCTATATAGATTTTACTTGCGCGGGATATTGCACAAGCCGGGCAGGGGATCAACGCGACGCAAAGTCAATCTTGCCCGGTATGGATTGGCGGGCCAGACTGGCCGCAAAACAGGGAGTTGATTATGAAAACCTTTACGCTTGCAACGGCCTTTGCCGCTCTGGCCACCACAGCCTTTGCCGCTGATCCGGTTGACGGGCTGTGGAAGACCGCGCCTGGCGATACCGGCGGCTATCTGCATGTCTCGATCGCGGAATGCGGCAGCGCCATCTGCGGCACGATTGACAGCGCCTTTGACAAGGATGGAAACCAGCAGCTGGAATACGAAAACCTTGGCAAACAGATCATCTGGGACATGGTGGCCGAAGGCGGCGGCAAGTATGACAGCGGTAAAATCTGGGCGCCGGACCGCGACAAAACCTACAGCTCGAAAATGGCACTGGACGGCCAGAACAAGCTGACCGTCAAGGGCTGCGTTGCTGGCGGGCTTGTGTGCCGCGGTCAGGTCTGGACGCGGGTTCAGTAACCGCTCAGGGGGTCCAGGTCAGGAAGTTTCCGATCATGCGCAGCCCCACATCCTGACTTTTCTCAGGGTGAAACTGCATCCCAAGCATCGTGTCGCGGCCAATCACGGCCGTGACGTCCTGCCCATATCCTACATAAGCCAGCCGCTCGACCGGGGCGTTAACGCGGAAATGGTAGGAGTGGACGAAATACACGTGATCCCCGGTTTTGACGCCGTCAAAAACCGGATGTGCATTCTCCAGAACCAGATCGTTCCATCCCATATGAGGTACTTTCAGCGCCTCATCTGAAGGTTCAATCCGTATGACATCGCCAGCGACCCAGCCCAGACCATCGGTTTCGGTGTATTCATGGCCCTTGCTGGCCATCAACTGCATGCCAACGCAAATACCCAAGAAGGGGCGGCCTTTCTGCTCGACCGCCTCAACCATCGCGTCATAGATCCCTTTGTGCCCGCGCAGTTCAGCCGCGCAGGCGGGAAAAGCCCCGTCACCGGGCAGCACCAGCCGGTCGGCCCGCGCCACAACATCGGCGTCCGAGGTCACGACAACCTCACCCGCATCCAGCTCATGCGCCATCCGTTGAAACGCCTTCTCTGCCGAGTGCAGATTGCCGCTTTCGTAGTCAATAATGGCTGTTAGCATCTACAGCGCACCCTTGGTGGACGGAATCGCGTCCGCCTTGCGCGGGTCGGTCTCAACTGCCAGACGCAGCGCGCGCGCGACCGCCTTGAACGCGGCCTCGGCGATGTGGTGGCTGTTGAACCCGTGCAACTGGTCGATATGCAGGGTGATGCCGCCATGGGTGCTGAGCGCCTGAAAGAACTCGCGCACCAGCTCGGTGTCGAAGGTGCCGATTTTGGGCGTCGGCAGATCAACATTCCAGATCAGGAATGGGCGGCCCGACAGATCCAGCGCACAGCGCACCTGGGCGTCATCCATTGGCAGGTGGCATTCGCCATAGCGCCGGATGCCTTTCTTATCACTCAGCGCCTGCGTCAGCGCCTCACCCAGTGCGATGCCGGTATCCTCGACCGTGTGGTGATCGTCGATGTGATAGTCGCCCTTGGCGCGGATGGTCATGTCGATCAGCGAATGACGCGCCAACTGGTCCAGCATATGGTCAAAGAAGCCAACGCCGGTCTGGTTGTCATACTGGCCAGTGCCGTCCAGATTGACCTCGACCGTGATCTCGGTTTCGGCGGTCTGACGGCTGATCTTTGCGCTGCGCATGGGCGAATTCCTTTTGCTTCGAGAGGGCTTATAGACGGGGTAGGCGGGGCTTATCCAGTCTCAAGCGCACCAAATGCTGCAAACTGTTGCAGGGGATTGCACCCGGCCCCGGCCCATGCCAGCCTGCCGACAAACCAATCAACAGGGCCAAACCATGTCCACCTGCGTTTTTATCCAGATCCGCTGCAAACCCGGTACCACCTACGGCGTCGCCGAAGAGATCGCATTGCGCGAGATTCATTCCGAGCTGTACTCGACCAGCGGCGAATATGACCTGCTGCTGAAACTCTACATCCCCGAGACCGAGGATGTTGGGCATTTCATCAATGAAAACCTGCTGTCGATTCCAAATATCGAACGCTCGCTGACCACAATGACGTTCAAGGCGTTCTAGCCCAACTCGAAGGTCGTCACGCCAAAGATGCGATCCAGATCGATATCCGGTTCATGGTCAGAATACATCCGCGCGGTCTCAAACACCTTCTCCAGCCCGAGTTGATCCGCTAGCGCAAAGGCGGCCGCGTTGGGTTGCGGCATGTCCACATAGACCTCATGCGCCTGATGGTCATCAGGGATCGCGCCTAGAACTGCGCCCAGCAAGGCGCGCGCGATTTCAGCCGTATCCGCAAACAGGGGCCCAACCTTGTATCCGGTCTGGCAGGGGCGCAGTGTTGCATATCCTTTGATCTGGCCGTTTTCGACAAAGACCTTTGAGGTATGGCTGTACGCCGAAAGCCAGCTTTGCAGGAACAGGTCACGCTGTGCCGGGAACAGTTTGCGGTCATAGGTCTTAAGCGCATCGGATGCCTCGGTCAGATCACTCACCCAATCACCGGGGATCTGCCCAAGCTTGTCCAAAATCCCGCGTTTGGTCCCGGCAAACCGATAGTTGTTATAGGCAAAGGTGAAACCGGATTTGCGATAGTTGTCCTGTTGCTCAACTACTCCATCCAGACCCATATTGCGTCCTTTGCAATGGGCTAATGCGTGTTGGGATATCTCCAGCCCATGTCCGTGATGCCGGAATTCAGGCCGGACGATATAGAACCCCAGAAACGAGAACGCATCATCGTAGTTCACCGCCGAAACGGATGCGATCATTTCGCCATCCAGAAAGCCACCCAGAAAACCACTCGGATCGGTGGGTCGAAAGCATTCGGCGTCATGCACGCCGGGATTCCACCCCTCGCGACCAGCCCAATCCACGGCGTGTTGGACTTCTTCGGAGGTAAGGGGGCGGATGACGTAATCTGACATGGGCTAATGATCCTGAGCTGCGGAATGCGACCAGAATGGCGCAACACCCGCAAAAGAACCAGCATGTTTGAAAGCTTTGGTATCTGGAGCGGGCGAGGCGATTCGAACGCCCGACCCTAACCTTGGCAAGGTTATGCTCTACCCCTGAGCTACGCCCGCATCAGATACTTATGTGGTCCTGAGACCTCTCAATGGAGCGGGCGAGGCGATTCGAACGCCCGACCCTAACCTTGGCAAGGTTATGCTCTACCCCTGAGCTACGCCCGCACCGTTGAGTGAGGCGTGAAGTATAAATTCTGGCGCAAAGCTGCAAGAGGAAAAACGCAGAAATCTGAAAAAATCTTTTTCGACGGAACCGCAAATCTGGTGCGTTAAAGACCCAGAGTATTGTCAGACAACAATCATTGGGGTGACATAAATGGCGAGGGTCGAGAATGTTAAGATGGCTGCCTTGGCGGCGATGATTTTGCTGGCCGCAGCCCTGTCGGGCCGAGGTCCGGACAGGGTGGTGCAGGTCGATCCGATGCTGGTACCGGCGCCTCCAATCGAAACGCAGTTACTGACCGGGTAGCTCTCAAAGCGCCAGGACCAGATTGGCCAGGGCTGAGATCAGAATGGCGGCAAAGGTCAGTAGCATACCCATTTGACGCAGGATGATGACCTGCGGGGTTTTCCCGAACCCATAAGCGTGCAGCAAACGCCCGGCCAGCAGCGACAGCCCAAGCAGGTTCACAAGCAGACCGCTGGCCCCCTGGATCTCGGCCATCGCGATCAGCAGCAGGGCAAAGGGGGCGTATTCCGCGCAATTGGCATGGGTGCGCATGGCCTTTTGCATCGCCTTGTTGTTTCCTTCGCCGACGGAGACTTTTTCGCGGCGGCGGCAGGCGATCACATTGGCGCTGAGCGCGACATAGAGAATGGCAATCAAGGCAGCATAGATCGGGGTGATGGCAAGCATGTCTGGTCTCCGCTGAGGCACGTAAAAGGCCGCGCAGTATTCCCGCGCGGCCTTTGTGAGTTTAGGCTGTTTTCCCGATCATTCCAGTTCGACGAGGAGGTCCTTTGCGTCGATCTGTCCGCCGGGTTGGACATGGACGGCTTTGACCGTTGCGTCGCGTTCGGCGTGGATGCCGGTTTCCATTTTCATCGCTTCGATGGTCAGCAGCATATCGCCTTCCTTGACCTCTTGTCCGGCCGAGACGGCCACCATGGCCACAACACCCGGCATCGGCGCGCCGATATGGTTCGGGTTGCCGGCTTCGGCCTTGGGGCGCGAAGCAGTGGCTGATTTGACCAGACGGTTGGGGACCCGGATCACGCGCGGCTGACCGTTGAGTTCAAAGAACACTTTGACCTCGCCGTTTTCATCGGTCTCACCAACGGCCTGACAGCGGATTTCCAATGTCTTGCCGGGGTCGATCTCGGCAGTGATTTCTTCACCCGGCTCCATGCCATAGAAGAAAGTTCGCGTCGGCAGGGTGCGCACGGGGCCATAGCTGCGGTGGCGGCCCATGTAATCCAGGAACACCTTGGGATACATCAGATAGCCGTTCAGATCCTCGTCATCGACCTCTTTGCCCTCAAGCTGTTTGGACAGATCGGTGCGGGCGGCCTCAAGGTCGACCGGTGGCACATCCTTGCCGGGGCGGTCGGTGTTGGGCGCCTCATCCTTCAGCACTTTGGTCAGGATGGTGCCTGGGAACCCGCCTGGAGGCTGCCCCAGATTGCCGCGCATCATGTCGATGACCGAATCCGGAAAGGCCACATCGGTCGCCGGATCCTCGACCTGCGCGCGGGTCAGGTTCTGGCTGACCATCATCAGCGCCATATCCCCCACCACTTTCGACGAGGGTGTCACCTTGACGATATCGCCGAACATCTGGTTCACATCCGCATACATCTGCGCCACTTCATGCCAGCGCTCCTCCAGCCCCAGAGAGCGCGCCTGCGCCTTGAGGTTGGTGAACTGGCCACCGGGCATCTCGTGCAGATAGACCTCAGACGCCGGGGCCTGCAGGCTGGATTCAAAGGCCGCGTACTGGCCGCGCACCGCCTCAAAGTAATCGCTGATCTCGCGGATCGCCTTGATGTCCAGGCCGGTGTCGCGCTCAGTATGGCGCAGCGCCTCGACCACGGTGCCCAGCGTCGCCTGAGACGTGTTGCCCGAGAAGCTGTCCATCGCGCAATCCACCGCATCCACGCCCGCCTCAGAGGCGGCCAGAATGGTCGCGCTGGCAATGCCGGCCGTGTCATGGGTATGGAAATGGATCGGCAGGCCGACCTCTTCTTTCAGTGCTCGGATCAGAATGCGGGCCGAGGCCGGTTTCAGCAGCCCCGCCATATCCTTGAGGCCCAGCACATGCGCGCCTGCGTCGCGCAGCTCTTTGGCCATGCCGACATAGTATTTCAGGTCGTATTTGGCGCGGTCCGGGTCCAGAATGTCGCCGGTATAACAGACTGTGCCTTCGCAGATCTTGCCGTTTTCGATGACGGCATCCATCGCCACGCGCATGTTCTCGACCCAGTTGAGCGAGTCAAATACCCGGAACACATCGATATTCTGCGAGGCCTGACGGACGAACTCCTGCACCACATTGTCAGGGTAGTTGGTATAGCCCACCCCGTTGGCGCCACGCAGCAGCATCTGGGTCATCAGGTTCGGCATCGCCTCGCGCAGATCACGCAGACGCTGCCAGGGGCACTCCTGCAGGAACCGATAGGCCACATCAAAGGTTGCGCCGCCCCAGCATTCCACGCTGAACAGCTGTGGTAGGTTGGCAGCGTAGCTGGGCGCCACCTTGATCATGTCGATCGAGCGCATCCGTGTAGCCAATAGTGACTGGTGCCCATCGCGCATGGTGGTGTCAGTGATCAGCAACTGCCGCTGGGCCTTCATCCAGTCGGCCACCGCCTGCGGGCCCTTTTGCTCCAGCAGGTTGCGGGTGCCCATCTGCGGCTCTGAGTGTGCTGCCGGGGGCTTGGCCTCTTTCAAATCGGCGCGCGGGCGGGGGCGGTCCTTGGTCTCGGGGTGGCCGTTAACGGTGATGTCGGCGATATAGTTCAGAACTTTGGTGCCCCGGTCGCGGCGCTTTTGGAAATGAAACAGGTCCGGCGTCTCGTCGATGAACTTGGTGGTGTACTCATTCGACAGGAAGGTCGGGTGTTTCAGCAGGTTCTCGACAAAGGCGATGTTGGTGGAAACACCCCGCACGCGGAACTCGCGCAGGGCGCGGTCCATCCGGGCAATTGCCTTTTCCGGCGTGGGCGCCCAGGCGGTGACCTTAGTCAGCAACGAGTCATAATACCGCGTGATCACGCCCCCCGCATAGGCCGTGCCGCCATCCAGACGGATGCCCATGCCGGTCGCCGAGCGAAAGGCAGTAATGCGGCCATAATCGGGGATGAAGTTGTTCAGCGGGTCCTCGGTGGTCACACGGGTCTGCAGCGCATGGCCGTTCAGCCAAATCTCATCCTGGCTGTCTTTGCCGGTGGCCTCAGCCAGCGTCTTGCCCTCGGCGATCAGGATCTGCGCCTGAACGATATCGATGCCCGTCACCTCTTCGGTGACAGTATGTTCGACCTGCACCCGCGGGTTCACCTCAATGAAGTAGAACTTGCCGGTGTTCATATCCATCAGGAATTCGACCGTACCGGCGCATTCATAGTTCACATGGGCGCAGATGCGGCGGCCCAGCTCACAAATCTCGGCGCGCTGTTCCTCGGTCAGGTAGGGGGCCGGGGCGCGTTCCACGACCTTCTGATTGCGCCGCTGGACCGAGCAGTCGCGTTCATAGAGATGATAAATCTCGCCATGCTTGTCGCCCAAAATCTGCACCTCGACATGGCGGGCGCGGGTGATCATCTTCTCCAGATACCCCTCGCCATTGCCAAACGCGGCCTCAGCCTCGCGACGGCCCTCCAGCACTTTCTCTTCCAGCTCATCCTCGGACAGGATCGGACGCATGCCGCGCCCACCGCCACCCCAACTGGCCTTCAGCATCAGCGGGTATCCGATCTCAGCCGCCTCCTTGCGGATCACGTCCATATCGTCGCCCAAAACCTCGGTCGCCGGGATCACCGGCACATCCGCTGCAATCGCCACCTTGCGCGCACTGGCCTTATCCCCCAGCGCCCGCATCGTCTCGGACTTCGGACCAATAAAGGTGATGCCGTTCTGCACGCAGGCATCTACAAAATCTGGGTTCTCGGACAACAGCCCATAGCCCGGATGGATCGCATCCGCGCCGCTTTCCTTCGCGACCCGAATGATTTCATCAATCGACAGATAGGCCGCAACAGGGCCAAGACCCTCACCGATCCGATACGCCTCATCCGCCTTGAAACGATGAAGACCAAGCTTGTCCTCTTCGGCAAAAACCGCAACCGTGCGCTTGCCCATCTCATTCGCGGCGCGCATCACACGAATCGCTATCTCACCGCGATTCGCTATCAGTATCTTTCCAAATTCAGTCATGAAGGGCTCCCGGTCTTCGAATCTGGCGTATGATTACGCAGAGATTATGCGCAGCGATATCTGTACTTCTGGGTAGAACCGTCAGGTTTTTGCTCGCAAACGCCATTTTTTTACGCGTTCTTCATACAGTTGCTGCGCCGCAGCATCAATCGTGACGATAAGAAGCGGGCAATTGTTGCAGATGTGAGGCTCCGAGCTGTCCCATGTTTGCCTGTATATCCTGACGCAGAATGTCGATCACATGGGCGGGGCCACGAGGACCCAGCGCCCCAAGGCCGTAAAGAAAACCGCGGCCCAACATAACGAAATCGGCCCCGAGAGATATGGCGCGCAAGATGTCCAGCCCGCTCTCGATCCCGCTGTCAAAGATCAGGGGCAGTTTGGTTGTGGCGCGCAGGGCGGGCAGCGCCTCTATGCTAGCCGGGGCGCCGTCGAATTGCCGCCCACCGTGATTCGAAACCCACAGCGCGTCAGCGCCTGCGCGCTCCAGCCGTTCAGCGTCTTCCGCGCGCAGGACACCTTTGATCATCAGCGGCCCCTGCCAGTGGTCGCGTAACCATTTAACATAGCTCATGTCGGGTGACGTGCGCAGCAGGTAACCGATATGAGCTGTCGGCGGTAATTGCAGGCTGCTGTCGATATACTTGTCCAGCGTGCGCATGTGCGGAACCCCGGTCTGCGCCATGGACAGCGCCCAGGTGGGCCGCATCGCGATTTGCGCCAGCAAGCGTGGCGTGAGCTTAGGTGGATGCGTCAGACCTGATCGTGTTTGGCGTTCTCGGCGAGAGGCGACCGGTACATCGACTGTCAACACCAGGGTTTTAAAGCCAGCCGCCCGTGCACGATCTATCAGATCGGCGCGAATTTCAGGGTCCTTCGGGGGATAGAGCTGAAACCAGGCGTCTTCGCCGATATGGGCAGCGATGTCTTCGGGGCTCTGACTGGCGACAGTTGACAACGTGTAGGGAAGACCTGCATCAGCGGCACATTGGGCTAAAATGCGTTCGGCATTTGGCCAGATCAGCCCTGACATACCGATCGGCGCGATGCCAAGGGGAAGGTCAAAACGGCGCCCCAAAAACGATGTGCTCAGGTCAAATTCCAGAGGCCCGTGCAGTATCGAGGGCATGAAACCAATACGATCCAGCGCTGCGCGATTGCGCCTGCGTGTCAGTTCCGCCCCGGTGCCACTGTCGAGATATTCCCAGACAAAATGTGGCAGCCTGCGGCGCGCGCGTCGCTTCAGATCTTCAATGCCCGGATAGGTGCTGTGGAGGTCCATGGCATTTGATCGGACCTGCTGTGCGATTCGGCAAGAGGATCAGGCCGCCGAAGATGGCGGTTGCGATTCCAATGCCGCAGGCCCCTGCTTAAGCGCGGTAGGCAGAGCCCCCTGCGCGACCTGTACCTGATTGCGGCCTTTATCCTTGGCTTGATACAGCGCACCATCCGCCGCCCGCATCAAATCCTGCGGCATCGTTCCATGCACAGGATAGTGCGCGACACCAAGCGATATGGTGATCCTCGGCAATGATTTTTCGCCGTATCGGACCGAAATCGCCTCGACCGCCTGGCGCAGCTGTTCGGCCCGGGTCAATGCGTCGTCCTGCGTGTTATCCGGCAGGATCAACATGAACTCCTCACCTCCGATGCGGCAGGCGACCTCATCCCGGTCGCAGCCCTGTTCAAGCGCTGCGCCAACGGCGCGCAGCACCATGTCTCCGGCATCATGTCCATGGGTGTCGTTGAATTTTTTGAAGTGATCGACATCCACGGCAATAAGGCTGAGCGGTGCGCCGGTTTTTTGGCTGCGGCTTATTGATTTGCGCAGTGTCTCGGTCATGTGGCGGCGGTTGAACAGACCAGTCAATGGGTCGCGCACCGACTGGTCATGCAACTGATCGCGCATCCGGACATTGGCAATCGCCATACTGATCTGTTCGGCGCAGAGCTGGGCCAGCTTCTTACTGTCGTGAAAGGCAGCGCTGTCGCCTTCTTGCGCGCGCAAGTGCAGCAGCCCGATAGTCTCGCCATGCGCCAGAATGGGAAAGCAGAAATACGGTCGCCCGTCATGCGGTTCTGCATGTTCGCAGACAAAGTCGATCTCGGAAGATCCGAACTCGTAAGTCCGCCCACGTCGCAGCCCCCAGCAGCCTTCAGGGTGTATGTGCGCTTTGTGTGAGCCGCCGTTCCAGCTGGCACACCCATCCAGCACGTCGCGCGAGTTCGAGTAGACATAGACGCTACCTTCGGCCTTGGGCAGAATATGCGTCATAAAGCGGCCAACCATGTCAAACAGCTCGTCCAGGCTGCGGCTGGATTGCAGCCACTCGTTCAATTCGCCCAGAAACTGCACCTCGCGCGCCAGTCTGAGCTGGTCATCCAGCAGCTTGCGCTCGGCCTTTGACCGGTTCCGCATGGCCAGCAACTGCATCCGGTTGCTGCGATAAGACATGAAAAACACAATCGAAATGGCCGACACGACCAGCCCGCCGATCAGCGCCAGAAGCGGACGAACCTGTGCCATGAAATCCTGGCGCAGCTCGGTGACATCGGTGAAGAATTCCAGTGCCCCCAGATAAGCCCCGCCATTGGTCACTGCGCTGACAGCCTCGGCGACATCGCGTACCTGGTCCGAGGTGGTGAGGCTTTCGGTCTCTCTATACAACACCTCCAACGCGGAGCGCTGAGACAGCGTATAGAACATGTCGCCCAGTACCGTTGCGCTGCGCCTTTCCTGCGGCAGGGGCGGCGCGTGGCTGTGTGCGCCCGACGAAGACCAGATCATCTTGCCCGTCGTGTCATAGACTTGCAGGCGGTAAATCTCGGACGCATTCAAAACGCGGCGCAGCAGTTCGGCATCGGCATCGCCAATGCGGCCGTCGCCAAAGGCCGTCTGCAGATCGGGGATGAACGTGATCACCTGTTCGCGCCAGACTTCGGCCCGGTGCCGGACGTCGGCTTCGATCATCCGGTTCACAATCGGTATGGCCCCATACATCGCGACCCATCCTGCAAGGCCGATGGCGCATAGAAAGCCGGTGATGATTACAATCTGCGTCAGCAGACCGCGCTTGGGGCCTGTCGTCCGAGTCTGCTCCATCTTTTGCCTCCGTCTGTGGCTCTGGCGCAGTTTGCGGGCAGTTCTCTTGATGACCGGTTAACGACTGCAGGAAGGCTTGGGATAATATCCATCGAATTTTTTCGGATTGCGGGTGAACAAGCCGTGAACAAACTCTTTCCCTCAGGCCATATCCGGCGTAGTTTGGACGGATGAGCAGTTTTGACGAAATGGACGCCTTCGAGGGCGCATCACTGTCGGCGCGGGCGATGCCTGCGGCGTCAGCGGACTATCTGAACGATCTCAATCCGGCGCAGCGCGACGCGGTCGAGCGGTTGGATGGTCCGGTCTTGATGTTGGCCGGGGCGGGGACGGGCAAAACCAAGGCGTTGACCGCCCGAATAACTCATCTGCTCAGAACCCATCGGGTGCGCGAGAATGAGATTCTGGCGGTGACCTTCACCAACAAAGCTGCGCGCGAGATGAAAGTTCGCGTGGGGCGCATGTTGGGTCGCCCCGCCGAAGGTATGCCGTGGTTGGGCACGTTCCACGCGATCTGCGTCAAGCTGCTGCGCCGCCATGCGGAACTGGTCGATCTGAAATCGAACTTCACCATTCTGGACAGCGATGATCAGCTGCGTTTGCTCAAGCAGTTGGTTCAGGCGGCCAATATCGACGACAAACGCTGGCCCGCGCGGATGTTGGCCGGGATCATTGACGATTGGAAAAACCGCGCGCTGACGCCGGATAAGGTGCCCGCCGGAGATGCGGGGGCTTATAATCACAAAGGGATCGAGCTTTACGCCCAATACCAAACCCGTCTGCGTGAACTGAACGCTGTGGATTTTGGCGATTTGCTGCTGCACATGGTCACGATCTTCCAGACCCACCCGGATGTGTTAGAGCAATACCAGCGCTGGTTCCGCTATATTCTGGTGGATGAGTATCAGGATACCAACGTTGCCCAGTATCTTTGGCTGCGGCTGCTCGCTGGGGCGCATAAGAATATCTGCTGTGTCGGTGACGATGATCAGTCGATCTATGGCTGGCGCGGGGCTGAGGTGGGCAACATCCTGCGTTTTGAGAAGGACTTTCCCGGCGCCTTTGTGGTGCGCTTGGAGCAGAACTATCGATCGACCCCGCATATTCTGGCGGCGGCATCAAATGTGATCCGAGGCAATGAAAGCCGTCTGGGTAAAGAGCTTTGGACTGATCGGGAAGACGGTGAAAAGGTTCGCCTGATCGGCCATTGGGATGGTGAGGAAGAGGCGCGTTGGATCGGCGAGGAAATCGACTCAATGCAGGGTGGCACGCGGGGTGTGCGGCCGATGAGCCTCGACGAGATTGCTATCCTCGTGCGTGCCTCGCACCAGATGCGCGCGTTTGAGGATCGGTTTTTGACCATTGGTCTGCCCTACAAGGTGATCGGTGGCCCTCGGTTCTATGAGCGGATGGAGATCCGCGATGCCATGGCCTATTTCCGGCTGGTGGTCAGCCCCGAGGATGATCTGGCGTTCGAGCGGATTGTGAACACGCCCAAGCGCGGTCTTGGCGACAAGGCGCAGCAGACGATTCAGATGACCGCGCGTGAAAACGGGGTGTCTCTGGTCGAAGGTGCGCGGATTGCGGTTGAGAACGGTTTGATCAAGGGCAAGGGCGGTAAGGCTCTGCGTGAGTTGATCGATGGGCTGGCGCGGTGGAATGCGATGACCCGTGGGCCCCGGATCGAGATGGATGATGACACGGTGATCGATGATGGTGTGTCGCCGATCCGCTATGGCGCGCCTGAGCATACGCATATCGAGCTGGCGCAGATCGTGTTGGACGAATCCGGCTATACTGGTCATTGGCAGAACGACAAGACGCCAGAGGCACCGGGGCGGTTGGAAAACCTCAAGGAACTGGTCAACCAGTTGGACAATTTCGAGAACCTGCAAGGGTTTCTGGAGCATGTCAGCCTTGTGATGGACAACGAGAAGGAGTCGGACGGGGCCAAGGTCTCGATCATGACGCTGCATGCGGCCAAGGGGCTGGAATTTCCTGCCGTATTCCTGCCGGGGTGGGAGGACGGGTTGTTCCCGTCCCAGCGCTCGATGGACGAATCCGGGATCAAGGGATTGGAAGAAGAGCGGAGGCTGGCCTATGTCGGCATCACCCGCGCGGAAGAGGTGTGTACGATCTCTTTTGCCGCCAACCGGCGGGTTTTCGGGCAGTGGCAGAACTCGATGCCATCGCGGTTTATCGACGAATTACCCGAGGATCATGTGGAAGTCCTGACACCTCCGGGTCTCTATGGAGGAGGGCAGCAGACGGCAGGGATTGAGACGCGCGCGGCTGAGGCGAATGTCTATAACTCTCCGGGCTGGAAGCGGATGCAGGCACGGCAGGGGCAATATGGCATGTCGCAACCCAAAGAGAGTCGCAATACGGTGATCGATGCGACCGCGGTGGCCAGTTTCACGCTGGGGGAACGTGTGTTTCATCAGAAATTCGGCTATGGCGCGGTGATTGATATCGAAGGCGATAAGGTTGAGGTCGATTTCGACAAAGCGGGGATCAAAAAGGTCGTGTCGCGCTTTTTGTCCGCCAAGGATGACGTGCCCTTCTGATCCAGCGGAATGTGCCTGCGGCACATGCTCTATTCTTTGATTGGCGCCCGGGTTCACCCGTGGCGCCTTTTGTTATGTCAGAGCAAAGAAAAACGGCGGTTCCCAGGGAGGAGGAAGGGAACCGCCGTTCTTTTCAACACCAGAGCAGGGAGGAGGAGAGCCCTGATGTATCTGAACCCGGGTTTGATCCCGGTATGGGAAGACGCGGCGACGTCAGGGAGGAGGAAGACGTCGCCGCGCGCTTTCAACATCAGAGCAGGGAGGAGGAGAGCCCTGATGTATCTGCGTCCGGCGTCATAAGGCCGGTATAAGGTGCGGCAACGTCAGGGAGGAGGAGAGACGTTGCCGCTGAAATACAGGTCCAAAGGGAGGAGGAGGACCTGATCTCTGTGTTCTGTTGCGCTTAGCGCGCAGTTTGCTCTTCTGCGGCCTGCAGGGCCAGCCGACGGATCATCGAGCGGTGCAGGCCCAGATCAGCCAATTCTCGGTTCGACAGGGCCGACAGTTCGTTTACCGTCTGGCGGTACATACGAAAACGGGCATAACGGACCTTGATGTTGTCTACCAAAGAGGTAAGGCCAAGGGCCGGTGCGCCTTTCAGCGCTGTCTGATTGCTCGCTACTGCCATCGTCGTAACCTGAATAGTTTTGCTTGTGCCGGTGTGTGCCAGCGTCTGTTGAGATTGAAAATAGGCATATGCCGCAACTGCACAATAGGCCGCGTTGTCAATGCTGCTATGCAGCAAGTGCATAGATTGAATGGAGTTTTTCCTTGAGTGCGGGATTCGCCCTTAAAAATACGGGCTTTGAGGTCCTCGCGTTACTGGGAGCGATTGTTCGCACCCGAGGGCGAGTAGTTCTGGCGCTAACATTTTAACCGCAAAGTGTGAGTTTCTGGGCAGTTCGATATCGCAAGTGCCGATGCTCGGAACCATTGGATGTTATCGAGACTTCAAATGGGAATTGATGGGAGGGGCTGCCTCCGGCGCGTTTCTTGTGGGTTTAGCTGGCGCATATCCTCGGCTTTTTCCGTGTGATTCGCTTTCGGAGTTGGAACATATTGCGAACATGTGTGTGTATTTAGAAAATAGTGTTATCTCTGCGGGAAATCATGGGAAATTAATTTCAAACATTGGTTGCGCTATATGTTGTGTACAAAATCCTTATAAGCCAGATATGATGCGTCTATCGGGGCTATTTCCATGCGCTCTGCCAATGTTTGATGTAAGTAATCCAATAATTCCCTCATAATTCTGTTGATTTCCATGAATTCCCATGGCATCCCTTGTTCATCCGATGAGGACGAGGCAGATGGGGCACCAAACGACCCCGAACCAAAAATACTAATCAGGTTTCATACAGGCATCTCGCTTTCATCAACTAACAGATCCGGCGCGCGGGCGAGCAGACATCCCCCCAGGTGGCGCGCGCAGCTGGACATCCCGCACAGCGGGCGAATGCGGCGGGTTGATCAGTGGCAGCAGATCAACCCGCCGTTTTTACTTCCGGGGGGTGAAATTTGGGTGGGGCGCAAGCGAAAGGGACAGTCGTCTTGGCGCGCAGGTTTAGAGGTGAAAGCCACCATAAGGTGGATACGAAGGGCAGGGTGTCGATCCCGGCCTCGTTTCGCCGTGTGCTCGAAGCCTCTGACGCCAACTGGCAGCCCGGTGATACGCCAGAGCTTGTGATTGTCTATGGCGACCACCGCCGCAAATACCTTGAGTGCTATACCATGGAAGCCATCGACGAGGTCGATGCCAAGATCGACGCGCTCCCGCGTGGATCGATGCAGCGCCGGATGCTGCAGCGCATGTTCCATGGTCAGTCTTTCCCGACCACAGTGGATGAGACCGGTCGTCTGGTGCTGCCTGCTAAGCTGCGCAGCAAGATCGACCTCGAAGGTGAGGCGTTCTTTATAGCCGCTGGTGACACGTTCCAGATCTGGAAGCCCGAAACTTATGAAGTTGAGGAGCTGGCCAAGGCCGAAGAATGGATGGACGATCTGCCGGACGATTTCGACCCGATGGTCTATCTTGATGGCATCGAGGATGCGTGACGGCATGTCCGGCGCTCAGACCCCCTCTGATAATCCCCACATTCCCGTTTTGCTGCGCCCGTTGCTGGCGGAGGTTGCGCCTGTGTCGGGGGTTTGGCTTGATGGCACCTTTGGGGCTGGAGGCTATACGCGCGGACTGCTTGAGGCCGGGGCTAACAAGGTGATCGGCGTGGATCGCGATCCGCTTGCGTTTGAGATGGCTGCGGATTGGGCCGGAGAATATGGCGACCGGCTTGTGATGCAGTCGGGTGTGTTCTCGCGTATGGATGAGTATGCGCAGGATTTGGACGGCGTCGTTCTGGATCTGGGTGTCTCGTCCATGCAATTGGATCAGGCCGAACGCGGGTTTTCTTTCATGAAAGACGGCCCGTTGGACATGCGGATGAGCCAGCAGGGCGACAGCGCTGCCGATCTGGTCAATGAAGCGACTGAGGCGCAACTGGCTGACATCCTGTTCCACTACGGAGAAGAGCGTGCCAGCCGCCGCATCGCCAAGGCTATCGTTAAGGCGCGGACCGAAGAGCCGATTACAAAGACACTACGTCTGGCTGAGATCATTGAATCCTGCCTGCCGCGCCCCAAACCCGGGCAGTCACATCCCGCCACGCGCAGTTTTCAGGCGCTGCGCATCGCGGTGAATGCAGAGTATGAAGAGCTGTTTCAGGGCCTCATGGCTGCTGAGCGCGCGCTGAAGCCAAGCGGGCAGCTGGCGGTGGTGACTTTTCATTCGGTCGAAGATCGCATGGTCAAACGGTTCTTTCAGTCGCGGGCGGGAAAGACGGGCCGTGCGAACCGCTATGCGCCCGAACTACAGGAAGAAAACCCGCAATTCACTCTGAAAACCCGCAAGGCCGTTGGGCCGGATGATCAGGAATTGCAGGAAAACCCGCGTGCGCGGTCGGCCAAGCTGCGCGTCGCCATTCGGACCGATGCCCCGGCGGGGGAAATTGACGCCCGCGCCATCGGAATGCCGCAACTGGGGGGAAGAGTGAGATGAAGAGTGTATTGTATGTGCTGACCGCGCTTTCGGTTTTTGGGTTGGCGCTGTGGGCTTATCAGGAAAACTACCGCACCCAGCAAGTGCTGAAAGAAACCCAGTATTTGCAGCATCAGATCGGTTCGGCGCAGGCGAGACTGGCCGTTTTGAACGCCGAGTGGGCCTATCTGAACCGGCCCGATCGGCTGCGCGAACTGGCTGATCTGAACTTTGAACGGCTGGGCCTTTTGCCTCTGCGGGCCGAACAGTTTGGCAGTGCGGATCAAATTGTCTATGCCGAGGACCCCGATCTGCCCATTGTCGACCCGATTGAGTTGCAGGCCATCACCGATCTGCAGGCGTTGCAAGAGGTGCAGATCCCATGACCCGTACACCTCTGCGCCCGCTCGCCCGCATTCTGGACGCCCGTGCTCGTGGTGAAAACCCCAAGGCGATTGAGCGTGAGAATATCCGCCAGCGCCATGAGGGCATGAAAGACCGGGCCCGCGCCCGGGCCGAAGGCCGCCTGCTGGTGCTGGGTCTATTCTTCTTCTGCGCGTTCTCAGTCGTCGGCTTCCGCATGGGCATGCTCGCCACATCCGAGGCGCAAGAGCCGCTAGCCAGCGCGCCGGGGGCCTCCATCGCGATGCAGCGCGCCAATATCGTGGACCGGGAGGGGCGCATTCTGGCGACCAATCTGGACACCTATTCCGTCTACGCCCAGCCGCCACTGATGATCGATCCAGTGGCCGCTGCGGATGAGCTGGTCCGGATTTTTCCCGATCTGGAAAAAGAGCGACTTGTCAAAGACTTCACGGGAAATCGTAAATTCCTGTGGATTAAGAAACGCATTTCGCCTGAGCAAAAGCAGGCGGTGCATGACATCGGCGATCCGGGCATTCTGTTTGGCCCGCGCGAGATGCGTCTCTATCCCAACGGTCAACTCGCTGCGCATATTCTGGGCGGCTCAGGCTTTGGCCGCGAAGGTGTCAGCGCCGCTGAAGTGATCGGTGTGGCCGGTGTCGAGAAACAGTTCGATGACTATCTACGCGATCCGGCCAACGGCAACAAGCCGCTGCAATTGTCACTGGATCTGACCGTTCAGGCGGCGGTTGAGCAGGTGCTGTATGGCGGCATGAAAATCATGAACGCCAAGGGCGCTTCGGCGGTGCTGATGAACGCCCATACGGGTGAGGTCGTTTCGGCCGCGTCTATGCCGTCCTTCGATCCCAATGACCGGCCGCGCCCGCCGACCTCGGGCTTTGATCCCTCGGACAGCCCCCTGTTCAATCGTTATGTGCAGGGCGTGTATGAACTGGGCTCGGTCTTCAAAATCTTCACTGCAGCGCAGGCGGTGCAGCTGGGACTGGTGAATTCCGAGACCGTAATCGACGCATCGGGCCCGATGCGGATCGGTCGTTTTCCGATTGGGGAATTCAACGGCAAGAACTATGGCAAGATCAGCGTGGCCGATGTGATCGTTCACAGCTCAAACCGGGGCACAGGGCGACTGGCCTTGCAGATCGGGGCCAAGCGGCAGCAAGATTTTCTGCGTACGCTCGGTATGTTCGAGCCTACCCCGTTTGAGATTGTTGAGGCCAAAGGCGGTGAACCGCTCAAGCCTAAGAAATGGGGTGAGTTGAGCACTGTCACCATCTCGTATGGCCACGGTCTGTCGACCAGCCCGATGCATCTGGCGGCGGGTTATGCGGCCATCGCAAATGGCGGACATTATGTCAGCCCCACGATCCTGCGCCGCAATGGCCCGCAATATGGTCCCCGCGTGATGTCGGAATCAGCCGCACGACAATCGCAACAAATGCTGCGCAAAGTTGTCACCGACGGCACCGCCAGCTTTGGCGATGTTGCCGGGTACGAGGTGGCCGGCAAGACCGGGACCGCCGACAAGCCCAAGCCTCGCGGGGGATATTATGACGACAAGGTCATTGCTACGTTTGCGACCATCTTTCCGGCCTACGATCCGAAATATGTTCTGATCGTCACGCTGGATGAGCCTTCGATCGTTGCGCATGGCGAAAAGCGCCGCACAGCGGGCTGGACTGCGGTACCAGTAGCGGCCGAGCTGATCGGTCGGATTGCGCCTTTGCTAGGGCTGCGACCACGGCTTGAGCCTGAGGCGCGCGCTGCTATAACGCTGACCTCAAATTAGGCTGTCCGGCAAGAGGTGGGTCATGGGCATTCGGTCAAAGAAACTCAGCCAACTGGCCCTGACCGCGCGGGGCGGCGCGAACCCCGACATCACGGGGCTGGCCGTTGACAGCCGCGAGGTCAAGGATGGCTACCTGTTCGCGGCCTTGCCCGGTACGCGGGTCCATGGTGGTGAGTTTATCCAATTCGCTTTGCGCATGGGCGCAACGGCAATCCTGACCGATGCACAAGGCACCGAAATCGCCGCTGACGAGCTGGCCGCGTCGAATGCAGCGCTGATTGTGGTCGAGGACCCGCGCCAGGTGCTGGCCTATTCCGCCGCGCTTTGGTTCGGCGCGCAGCCACAGACCATCGTGGCGGTCACCGGCACCAATGGCAAAACCTCGGTCGCCACATTTGTCCGGCAAATCTGGTCCGAACTGGGCCGCGCTGCCATCAACCTCGGCACCACGGGCGTTGAGGGGGCGTGGACCGCCCCGCTGGCGCATACAACTCCCGAGCCAATCACCCTGCATCGCTGTCTGGCCGAAGCCGTCACAAATGACGTAACCCATGCGGCGATGGAGGCCTCCTCGCATGGCCTCGAGCAGCGCCGTTTGGACGGGGTGCAATTGGCCGCTGCCGGGTTCTCGAACTTCACGCAGGACCATCTCGACTACCACGACACGTTCGAGGCTTACTTTGCCGCCAAGGCAGGTCTCTTTGATCGTGTCCTGCCCGAAGATGGCACCGCCGTCATCAATCTCAGTGATCCCAAGGGGTCCGACATGCGCCGGATCGCTGAGGCGCGCGGTCAGTCTGTTCTGACTGTTGGGCTGGGCGACGCCGACCTGTGCCTGTTGAACCAGCGCTTTGACGCAACCGGGCAGGATTTGCGCTTTTCCTGGCGCGACAAGGTTTTCCAGACCCGTCTGAACCTGATCGGAGGGTTTCAGGCCGAAAACGTCCTGCTGGCCTGCGGGCTGGTTATTGCAGGTGGAGAAGATCCGGAACGCGTTTTCGAAACGCTGCCGCACCTGACCACTGTGCGTGGCCGGATGCAGCTTGCCGCCACCCGCGACAACGGCGCGGCGGTTTTTGTCGACTACGCGCACACACCCGATGCCGTGGCCACCGCGCTTAAAGCGATGCGCCCGCATGTCATGGGCCGCCTAATCGCCATCGTTGGGGCAGGCGGGGATCGCGACGCCACGAAACGCCCCCTCATGGGCAAGGCCGCAGCAGAAAATGCTGATCTGGTCTTTGTGACCGATGATAACCCCCGCAGCGAAGACCCGGTCAGCATCCGCACCGCCGTCATGCTCGGTGCGCCTGAGGCCACCGAAGTGGGCGACCGGGCCGAGGCCATTCTGCGCGGCATCGACGCGCTGCAACCCGGCGATGCGCTGTTGATTGCGGGCAAAGGGCATGAGACCGGCCAGATCGTGGGTGATCAGGTTTTGCCTTTCGACGATGTAGAGCAGGCCAGCATCTCGGTCGCCGCGCTGGATGGGAGGGTCGCATGACGCTCTGGACCGCAAGCGAAGCTGCTGAGGCGACGGGCGGGCGTGCAACGGGCGATTGGACCGTGAACGGCGTGTCGATCGACACCCGGACATTGCAGCCGGGGGACCTGTTTGTTGCCCTCAAGGCCGCACGGGACGGTCATGATTTCGTGGCGCAAGCGCTTGAGAAAGGTGCCGGCGCCGCGCTGGTTTCGCATATTCCCGAAGGGGTCAACGAAGACGCTCCGCTGCTGATCGTAGATGAAGTGCAGGCCGGGCTCGAAGCACTGGGGCAGGCTGCGCGTACGCGCAGCTCTGCGCGTGTTGTTGGAGTGACGGGTAGCGTTGGTAAAACCTCGACCAAGGAAATGCTGTCCACGATCTTATCCGCGCAGGGCAAAACCCATGCCAGCGTCGCCAGCTACAATAACCATTGGGGCGTGCCCCTGACGCTGGCGCGGATGCCGCGCGACACCGAATATGCGGTGATCGAGATTGGTATGAACCACCCCGGAGAGATCGCTCCGCTGGCGCGTCAGGCCCAACCGCATGTGGCGCTGGTTACAACGGTCGCCGCGGTTCATCTTGAGGCGTTTGACTCGGTCGCTGGTATCGCCCGGGAAAAAGCAGGCATATTCGAAGGTCTTACCGATGGCGGCTCAGCCATTGTGAACGCAGATATCGAACACGCTGGAATTCTGCGTGATTGCGCGGCGCAGCGCGGGGCTAAGATCATCGACTTCGGGACGAAGGCGGGCGCGTTTACGTTGGGCGATGTGACCCAATCCGCCGATGCTGTTCGCGCGGTGGCATCGGTGGGCGACACCCCAGTCGCCTTCGATGTGCAATCTGCCGGCACCCATTTCGCGATGAACGGGTTGGGGGCGCTTGCGGTATGCGTCGAGCTTGGTGTCGATCTGGATCAGGCCATCGCAGGATTGCGTCAATGGTCCCCGGTTAAGGGACGCGGCGTTCGCGAGAGGTTGTCTTTGGCCGCAGGTGGGCAGATCGAGCTGCTCGACGACAGCTACAACGCCAACCCGACCTCAATGAATGCGGCTCTGGATGTGTTGGCTGCGTCGAGTGGCAAGCGCAAAATCGCGTTTCTGGGCGATATGAAAGAACTGGGCGCACAGGAACTGGCCATGCACGCTGCCATGGCGGATGTTGACGCCATGGCCCGGGTCGATCAGGTGCATTGTATCGGCCCGCTGATGAAGGCCCTGCACGAGGCTTTGCCCGCTACGCAGCGGGGTCTCTGGTTCGAGACAAGCGATGAGATGGCAACCAGGCTGCCCGAGCTGGTTCAGGACGGTGATACGGTTCTGGCCAAAGGCTCGCTCAGCATGGCGCTGGCACGGATTGTTGACGGTTTGCGTAAAATGGGGCAAGGGAGCGCGCTTGATTGACAATCGCGCCTCGGGTCTCTGTGTGAGAAAGGTTTTGGTATGCTCTATTGGTTGACCGCTCTGTCGGACGGAGGGGATTTCTGGAACCTCTTCCGCTATATCACGTTCCGTGCAGGCGGTGCCTTTCTGACAGCGCTGATATTTGGGTTCTTGTTTGGCAAGCCGCTGATCAATGTGTTGCGCCGCAAGCAGGGCAAGGGACAGCCCATTCGCGATGACGGCCCTGAGGGCCATTTTTCAAAGGCGGGCACGCCAACGATGGGCGGGTTGCTGATCGTGGGCGCATTGATCACATCGACCCTGATCTGGGCGCGCTGGGACAATCCGTATGTCTGGATGGTGCTATTCGTGACGCTGGCCTATGCGGCTATCGGCTTTGCTGACGACTATGCAAAAGTGTCCAAGCAAAACACCAAGGGCGTGTCGGGTAAGATGCGTTTGGCGCTTGGGATCATCATTGCGGTGCTGGCAGCGCTTTGGGCGACGCTGCATCATCCCGAGGCTCTGCAGAACCAGCTGGCGCTGCCGATTTTCAAGGACACGCTGATCAATCTGGGCCTGTTCTACATCCCGTTCTCGATTATTGTGATCGTGGGCGCGGCCAATGCAGTCAACCTGACGGATGGTCTGGACGGGCTAGCTATCATGCCGGCCATGATCGCGGCCTCGACACTAGGCGTCATCGCCTACGCGGTTGGGCGGGTCGACTTTACCGAATATCTGGATGTGCATTACGTGCCCGGCACGGGCGAGATTTTCATCTTTACATCTGCGCTCTTTGGTGCGGGGCTTGGGTTCTTGTGGTACAACGCGCCACCCGCAGCTGTATTCATGGGCGATACCGGATCGTTGGCGCTGGGTGGCGCTTTAGGCGCGATTGCGGTAGCGACTAAGCACGAGTTGGTTCTGGCCATTGTAGGCGGCCTGTTTGTGGTCGAAGCGCTGAGCGTGATTGTTCAGGTGCTCTATTTCAAACGCACAGGTAAACGGGTGTTCCTGATGGCGCCGATCCATCACCATTATGAGAAAAAGGGCTGGGCCGAGCCAACCATCGTGATCCGGTTCTGGATCATCTCGCTGATCCTGGCGATGATTGGGCTGGCGACGCTGAAAGTCCGGTAAAGCTCCCGCCAGGTTCGGTGGGCCTGCGGCCCACCTGCCACCTGTTGGGCCCGGCTCGCGCTGCCGCGCGAGCCTGATCACGCCCTTGCCATTGGCAAATCCTTCGGTGCAGTGTGGCGGCAAATTCAACATCGAAAAGGTAAATCGAATGATCCCGGTCAAAGGGTTTTCAGGGCAAAAGGTTGCGGTTCTGGGGCTGGGGCGTTCAGGGCTGGCTGCTGCGCGAGCATTGCAGGCAGGTGGGGCCGAGCCGGTGTGTTGGGATGACAACCCGGCTGCGCGCGAGGCAGCTGAGGACGAAGGTTTTATCTGCACTGATCTGCATCGACAGGGGGCGCTCGATCAGATCGCATCTCTGATCGTGTCGCCGGGCATTCCGCACCTGTACCCCAAGCCCAACCCGGTTGTTGCCGCTGCATTGGAGGCGGGGGTGCCGGTCGACAACGATATCGGGCTGTTCTTTCGCTCGTTCGCCGGGCCTGAATGGAACAACTATGACACGCCGCCAAGGGTGATTGCCGTCACGGGATCAAACGGCAAATCGACCACCGCTGCCCTGATCGACCACATCCTGTCCGAGGCTGGACGTGATGTGCAATTGGCAGGGAATATCGGGCGCGGCGTTTTGGATATCGATCCAGGAACCGATGGGTCGGTCGTAGTGCTGGAGCTTAGCAGTTATCAGACAGAGCTGGCCCGCGCGCTGACCCCGGACGTGGGTGTTTTCACCAACCTCTCGCCCGACCATCTGGACCGTCATGGCGGTATGGGCGGGTATTTTGCCGCCAAGCGCCGCCTCTTTGCGGAGGGTGGACCGGATCGGGCCATCATCGGCGTCGATGAAACCGAAGGCGCGTTTCTGGCCGGGCAACTGGCAGAGGGGCCTGCCGATGACAGGGTGATCCGCGTCTCGGTCGAACGTAAACTGACCGGGCCGGGTTGGCAGGTCTTTGCGCGCAAAGGGTTCCTGTCCGAATATCGCAAAGGGCGTCAGGCGGGATCGATTGATCTGCGGGCAATCAAAGGTTTGCCCGGTGCGCATAACCACCAAAACGCCTGTGCGGCCTATGCCGCCTGCCGCGCGCTTGGGTTGGCACCACGCCTGGTCGAGCAGGCGTTGCAGAGCTACCCCGGCCTGCCGCATCGCAGCCAGATCATCGCCGAAGCGGATGGCGTCATTTATGTGAACGACTCTAAGGCAACCAATGTCGACAGCGCGCACAAGGCGCTGAGCGCGTTCAAAAACATTCGTTGGATTTGCGGCGGGCTCGAGAAAGAGGGGGGGATCGCCGCGCTCAACAGTGCGGCGGGCTCAGTGCTGAAGGCTTATGTCATCGGGCGCGAGGCCGCCGGATTTGCCATGCAGCTGGATGTTGAGACGCAGGTGTGTACCACCATGGCTGCAGCCGTTGAGCAGGCGATGCAGGATGCAGGCCCGGATGAAACCGTTTTGCTGGCACCGGCAGCCGCCAGTTTCGATCAGTATGACAATTTCGAACAACGTGGCGAAGATTTCACTGAGCAGGTGCGCCAACGGCTGGACGGCTCGTTCATTTGCAATTGATTGCCAGTTCGGCCAAGCTTAGGTGCTATCAGCTTGACGCACCATGACTATTGGTTTTTGCCTGCCTGCAATTCAACACGAGGTTATGATTATGCCATATCGTAAGTTTTCTCTTATCCTGCCCGCCATTCTTGCCGTCGGCGCCTGTACCAATGTCGGGGCGAACTATCAGCCTGTGATCGATGGTCCCGTCAGCCCGAATTACAATGCAGATTTGGCGCAGTGCCAGGCATTGGCGCGGTCGCAGCCGGTTGTTGACAACAGAACGGCTGGTGCTGCAGCGATCGGTGCCGCTGGGGCCGCAGGGACCAAGGCGATCATCGACGACAGCGCCAGCGACCTTGGTCGCGCGGCTGTTGCCGGTGCTCTTGTGGGTGCCGGAGCCAGCGCGCTTCAGAACACGCAAAATCAGGAAGTCATCGTGCGCAACTGCATGCGCGGACGTGGCTACAACGTCGTAGGTTAACAGGCGGCGATGGCCGTTCCGGCGGCGTGGCCTGAGGACCACGCCCATTGGAAGTTATAGCCACCCAACCAGCCGGTGACATCCACCGCTTCGCCAATTGCATAGAGGCCGGGGACATCCCTGGCCTCCATCGTTTTGGACGACAGATCATCAGTATCGATCCCGCCTAGTGTGACCTCGGCGGTGCGATAGCCTTCGGTGCCTGACGGCAGCAAGCGCCAGTCGGATAGGGCTGCGACCAGTTCGGAAAGTCTGGTATCGGAATGATCAGCCAGATTGCCGGAAATCTGCATCTGCGCGGCCAGATACTCGACCAGCCGCGTGGGCAGATGCCGCGCCAGTTCGGTGGTCAACGCCTTGCGCCCGCCGCTCTGGCGCTGGTCACGCAGCAGATCATACAGTGGCAGATCGGGGATCAGGTTGACACGGATCTCTTCGCCTTCGCGCCAATACGAGGACAGCTGCAGCACTGACGGCCCGCTGAGCCCGCGATGGGTGAACAGCAGCGCCTCGTCAAAACCGGTTCGGCTGTTGGACAGGCGAGCTGGCAGAGAGACGCCCGACAGGTCTTTGAACTTACCATCTGAAAAGGTGAACGGCACCAGAGCGGCCCGCGTTTCGGTCAACCGCAACCCGAATTGCTGCGCGATATCATAGGCCAACCCGGTTGCGCCCATCTTGGGGATCGATTTGCCGCCAGTGGCCAGCACCAGTTTGGCGCAGGTGAGTTTGACGCGCTGCCCCTCACGCTCAACCTCCAGCGCAAAACCTGTCTCGGTCTTGCGCAGGTTTTTCAGCTCGGTCCGCACCCACAGCTCGGCCCCGGCGCGGTCCAACTCTGCCAGCAGCATCTGGATGATTTGCTTGGACGATCCGTCGCAGAACAGCTGCCCCAGAGTTTTCTCATGCCACGCAATTCCGTGATGCCCAACCAGATCGACGAAATCCCATTGGGTATATCGCGCCAGCGCCGATTTGCAGAAATGCGGGTTCTGCGACAGGAAATTGCTTGGCCCTGCATACATATTGGTAAAGTTACAGCGCCCGCCGCCTGAGATACGGATTTTCTCGCCCGGTGCCTTGGCGTGATCAATCACCAGAGCGCGCCCACCGCAGTGGGCAGCGCACATCATGCCGGCGGCACCGGCCCCAAGGATGATCGTGTCATAGGTCATGCGGCCCGCATGGCGTGGAATGGCGGGGATGACAAGAGGAGAGCTTGATTTGTTGCATACATCAGGGGTTTGCCCTGCTTTCCACATTCGCATACCAACGTGATGAAGGGCTACCCAATCGGAGACCGATCAATGCCACAGAATATCACCAAAGGGATCAAAGCGCTCCTTGCCGAGGCCAATGCTGTCGTACAGACCATACCCGTTGAGCAGGCCAAGGCGCTGGTCGACAGTGAAGACCACGTGCTGGTCGATCTGCGCGATATTCGTGAGTTGCAGCGAAGCGGCAAAATACCCGGTGCTTTTTCCTGCCCGCGCGGCATGCTGGAGTTCTGGATTGATCCTGACAGCCCGTATCACAAGGAGATCTTCAATCAGGACAAAACCTATGTGTTCTACTGCGCCAGCGCTTGGCGCTCTGCGCTGAGCGCCAAGATTGCGATGGAAATGGGGCTGGCTCCGGTGGCTCATATCGAAGGCGGCTTTACCGCTTGGGTCAAGGCGGATGGCCTGGTCGAACAGCTCGACTGATACTGCCTGGCAACTCGGATGATCCTGTCAAAGGCCATGCGTTGCGCTTTGCGCGCAAAGGGGCTGCATCATGTGCCTACTTCGATCAGGACAGCTGGCAGCTCAACGAGTAATAAGGCAGTCATTTTCGTCAAAGAAAAACCTGATCCCCGGTTCCTTTGCAAAGTTCAACTGGGGCACAACAAACACTCTGATCGAGTCCTGAAAGTTATCCGGAACGTATGACCGGAATGGCGGTTGGGGCGAGTCCTCGAATGCCCAGCCGCGTGAAATGGATGTGGCAACAAGCGCGGATTTCTTAAGGCAATCCTGTGCAGCGGCGTCGCGGATGAAATTGGCATAAGCCCTCGTCGAGTCCCTGACGTTTCGAACGTCCCAGGCCAGCAAAGATTGGTAGGCCAGCGCGAGTGCCAAGACAAGAAACGACAATAAAACGGCAAGTTTCTTCATTGCAGTGAACGTACAAGAACCTGCGACAAGGGCAAGGTCGATATCCCCTCTTGGGTGCAGAGTTTCTGCTCCTCGATTTGGTCGGCTGAAGGGCAGGCGGGGCCCGTGATGGTTCTCCTTTCAAGCGCAGATGATCGATTCTCCGCTGATCAAATGCGAAATTCCCTCTTGGCCCTTATTCTACTGGCCCAAACGCCAAAACCGCTGTAGAGTCTCAGTCAGACCCCGAAAAACGGGGCGTTAACGAGGCAGTAAGTGGCGGTATCTCATGACTGAGATGGTGTATGGCGCGGTTCAGGACCAGCGCGGTGAACCGATTCTACCAAAGTGGTGGCGGACGATTGATCGCTGGACGATGTCCTGCGTTCTGATCCTGTTTGTCATCGGGTTGCTCTTGGGGCTGGCCTCGTCGCCGCCACTGGCCGGGCGCAACGGGTTTGATCCGTTCCACTATGTCGAACGCCAGGCCCTGTTTGGCGGGCTGGCGCTGATGGCGATGCTGCTGACATCGATGATGTCGCCTACGTTGGTGCGACGACTGGCGGTGCTGGGTTTTCTGGCGGCCTTTGTGGCGCTGGCCTTTCTGCCCATCTTCGGCACTGATTTTGGCAAAGGTGCGGTGCGCTGGTACTCATTGGGTTTTGCCTCGCTGCAACCGTCTGAATTCTTAAAGCCGGGCTTTGTCGTCGTGGCCGCTTGGCTGCTGGCCGCCTCGCAAGAAATCAATGGCCCCCCCGGGCGGCTCTGGTCTTTTGCGCTGTGCGTGGCGATTGGGGCAATGCTGGTTCTGCAACCCGATTTCGGTCAGGCCTGTCTGATCCTGTTTGGGTGGGGTGTCATGTATTTCGTCGCCGGTGCGCCCATGCTCCTCTTGGTTGGCATGGCCGGAGTTGTGGTTCTGGGCGGCATGCTTGCCTATTCGAATTCAGAACACTTTGCCCGCCGCATCGATGGGTTCCTGACCCAAGAAGTTGATCCGACAACGCAGCTCGGCTACGCGACCAACGCGATCCGCGAGGGCGGTTTGTTCGGCGTCGGCGTGGGTGAAGGGCAAGTGAAATGGTCGCTGCCCGATGCCCATACCGATTTCATCATCGCCGTGGCGGCCGAAGAATACGGCCTGATCCTCGTGCTGATCATCATCGCACTCTATTCGATCATTGTCGTCCGCTCGTTGCTGCGCCTGATGCGGGAACGCGACATGTTCATCCGTCTTGCGGGTACTGGTCTGGCCTGCATGTTCGGCGTTCAGGCCATGATCAACATGGGCGTCGCCGTGCGTCTGCTTCCCGCCAAGGGCATGACGCTGCCCTTCGTCAGCTATGGCGGCTCATCGCTGATCGCAGGCGGCATCGCCGTGGGCATGTTGCTGGCCTTCACCCGCACTCGTCCGCAAGGCGAGCTGGGTGATATTTTGCGCGGACGAGGCTGATGAGCAAACCTTACCTCCTGATTGCAGCAGGCGGCACCGGGGGCCATATGTTCCCGGCGCAGGCGCTGGCCGAGACGATGCTGCACAAAGGCTGGCGCGTGCGCCTGTCGACCGACGCGCGGGGTGCGCGCTATACCAGCGGCTTCCCGCACACAACTGAGATTATCGAGGCGTCCTCGGCCACCTTCGCGCGTGGCGGTCTGGCCGCCAAGGCCATCGCGGGTCCCAAGATTGCGGGCGGCGTAACCAGCATGGCGTTCCAGCTATTGCGTGACAGACCGGATGTTGTCGTGGGCTTTGGCGGTTATCCGTCGATTCCGGCACTGGGGGCGGCAACGATGCTGAAAATCCCCCGCATGATCCACGAGCAAAACGGCGTTCTGGGCAAGGTCAATCAACTCTTCGCCACCCGCGTGGCACATGTGGCCTGCGGTGTCTGGCCTACCGAGCTGCCCGAAGATGCCAACGGGGTTCACACAGGTAATCCGGTTCGGGCTGCCGTACGGGAACGTGCAGGCGCGCCTTATATCCCGCCCGGAGAATATCCGATGTCGGTGCTGGTCATGGGCGGCTCGCAAGGTGCGCGCGTGCTCAGCGATGTGGTGCCCGGGGCGATTGCAGCAATGCCCGAGTTTCTGCGTGGCTTCATTCGCGTCTCGCATCAGGCGCGAGATGAGGATGGCGAACGGGTCAAAGCCTTCTATGCCGATCATGGCATTCGCGCCGATGTGCAGCCGTTCTTTAATGACGTGCCCCGCCGCATGTCCGATGCGCAACTGGTCATCTCACGCTCGGGCGCGTCCAGCGTTGCTGATATCTCGGTCATCGGTCGCCCGTCGATCCTGATCCCCTATGCGGCCGCAGCAGGTGACCATCAAACCGCCAATGCGCGCGGGCTGGTCCAGGCGGGCGGGGCGATCATGATCCCCGAAAACATGCTTGACGTTCGCGCACTAACCGAGCAAATGACCACGGTTTTAACCAACCCCGAAGCCGCACAGAAAATGGCCCATGCTGCCTTATCGGTCGGAGCGCCTGACGCAACCGAGCGTCTGGTCGCCCTCGTCGAACAACTGGCGCAGAAGGAGACCGCATGAACCCCGCAACCAAACTTCCACAGGACGTAGGGTCGATCCACTTTGTGGGCATCGGCGGGATCGGGATGTCGGGGATCGCCGAGGTTCTGCTGAACCTTGGCTATCAGGTGCAGGGCTCGGACCTGAAGACCTCGAAAATCACGGATCGTCTGGCCGGTTTGGGGGCCGAGATTTTTGTCGGTCAAAAAGCCGAGAATCTACAAAACGCAGCTGTTGTTGTGATCTCAACCGCGATCAAACCCGGCAACCCGGAACTGGACGAGGCCCGCAAACAGGGCCTGCCCGTCGTGCGCCGCGCGGATATGCTGGCCGAACTGATGCGCCTCCGGTCAAACATTGCCATCGCCGGAACCCACGGCAAGACGACCACCACCACGATGATGGCCGAGCTGATGGTTGCGGGCGATTTTGATCCCACCGTGATCAATGGCGGCATCATTCATGCCTATGGCTCGAACGCGCGGATGGGGCAGGGCGAATGGATGGTGGTTGAGGCCGACGAGAGCGACGGCTCTTTCAACCGTCTGCCTGCCACGATTGCCATCGTCACCAATATCGACCCCGAGCACATGGAACATTGGGGCGATTTCGACACGCTGCGCGATGGGTTCTACGAATTCGTCTCGAACCTGCCGTTCTATGGCCTTGCCGTTTGTTGCACTGACCATGCCGAGGTGCAGACGCTGGTGGGACGCATCACCGATCGCCGTGTGCGCACCTATGGGTTCAACGCGCAGGCTGATGTACGGGCCGAAAACCTGACCTATAAGGGCGGCGTTGCGCATTTCGACATTCACCTGCAATACGAAGACAAGGTGATCGAGGGCTGCACTCTGCCGATGCCGGGTGATCACAACGTCTCAAACGCGCTCAGTGCCGTGGCTGTGGCCCGTCATCTGGGTATGAAAGCGTCGGAAATCCGCGACGCTCTGGCCAATTTTGGCGGCGTCAACCGACGCTTCACCAAGGTGGGGGAGGTCGATGGCGTATCCATTATCGACGATTACGGCCACCACCCGGTTGAGATTGCCGCCGTGCTGAAAGCCGCGCGTCAGGCCACGGAGGGCCGCGTGATCGCCGTTCACCAGCCGCACAGATACTCGCGCCTATCGAACCTTTTCGAGGATTTCTGCACCTGTTTCAACGACGCAGATGTCGTGGCCATTGCCGAGGTCTTCGCCGCCGGAGAAGACCCCATTGAAGGTGCCTCGCGCGATGATCTGGTCGAGGGGCTGATCCGCCACGGCCACCGCCACGCCCGCGCGCTGTTGCATGAGGATGATCTTGAGCGTCTTGTCCGCGAACAGGCCCGCCCCGGTGATATGGTGGTCTGTCTGGGGGCGGGTACAATTAGTGCCTGGGCCAACGGATTACCCGAACGATTGCAAAGAAAACAAGCTGTTTGACGTTAAATTGTCTTTGGATACACAACTTTAAGGTGTAAGTTTGCGTTGGCGAAAGCCGGTCAGGTTTCAGAGGGACACATGTATTTATCCGTTGTCTTTTCGGCCCTTTGGGTGGTCTGCGCCACGATTGTGGCGATGCTGCCGATGCGGTTGCAGTTCCCGCCGGGGATTGTGCTGCTCATCTGTGCGCCGGTTCTTATCCTGTGGCTTGGTCATGATTTCGGATGGTTCCTCTCGGCGCTGGCTTTTGCGGGCTTTGTGTCGATGTTCCGCAATCCCATCCGCTATTACTGGCGCAAATGGACCGGGCACGAGGTGGCAAAATGACGTGGTCGATTGCGCTTGCCGGTCTCTGGGGGCTGGCCGCCAATGTGATGGCGATGATCCCCAGCAAAGACAACCATTGGACCCGCGCCTATTTCCTGATCGCAGTGGGTATCCCCATTCTGGGCTATGTGACCTATGAAAATGGCCCTTGGGTAGGACTGATTGTTCTGGCGGCTGGCATGTCCGTGTTGCGCTGGCCGGTGATTTATCTCGGCCGGTGGTTGCGCAAACGCATCTGACAGCTTGCCATGCCACGGCAAATCCGCGATCTAGCGGTTATGACAACGCTTCCGACACCTCGCGGCAAACTGACCCAAAATCGATCTTTGAACGACCTGACATGGCTGCGTGTCGGCGGACCGGCAGATTATCTGTTTCAGCCCGCCGATCTGCAGGATTTGCAGGACTTCCTGCGCGATCTGCCCGAAGACGTTCCGGTCTTTCCCATGGGGGTTGGCTCGAACCTCATCGTCCGAGATGGAGGTCTGCGCGCTGTGGTGATCCGGCTGGGGCGCGGCTTCAACGGCATCTCGGTGCAAGGCAACACCGTGACCGCAGGGGCCGCCGCGCTGGATGCCCATGTGGCGCGCAAGGCGGCGGATGCAGGTGTCGATTTGACCTTTCTGCGCACCATTCCCGGTTCGGTTGGCGGGGCCGTGCGGATGAATGCCGGCTGCTATGGCAGCTACACGGCGGATGTGCTGACCAAAGCCACCATCGTTACCCGGCAGGGTGAACTTGTGGACCTGACCCCCCAAGACCTCAATTTCCGCTATCGCCAATCCGACCTGCCCGAAGGCGCAGTGCTGGTCTCGGCCACGCTTGAAGGGCCCGCAGGTGATCCGCAAGAGCTGCATGCCCGCATGGAAGCGCAGATGAAAAAACGTGACGAAACCCAACCCACCAAAGACCGCAGCGCCGGGTCGACCTTTCGCAATCCGGCCGGGTTTTCTTCGACCGGGCAGGCCGATGATGTGCACGATCTCAAGGCGTGGAAAGTGATCGACGATGCCGGAATGCGCGGAGCCACGCGCGGCGGCGCGCAGATGAGCTCCAAGCATTCCAACTTCCTGATCAATACCGGCACCGCCAGCGCCGCCGACCTCGAAGGTCTGGGCGAAGACGTGCGAAAAAAGGTTTACGAAACAAGTGGCATCACGCTAGAGTGGGAAATCATGCGGATCGGTGATCCGCTGACAGAATAAAGCCCCGACCGTCAGACCAAAACAGGCAAATTCAGGCGACGGATCAAAGGCATAAACGCAGTACGGACCACTACATAAGGTCCGGGGACATTGAGGCGCACATTGGGTATGTCGAGCAGGACAAACCCCAAAGTGGCGGTATTGATGGGCGGCCCCTCGGCGGAACGCGAGGTGTCTCTCAGCTCTGGGCGCGAATGCGCAGCCGCCCTTAAGGGAGAAGGCTTTGAAGTGGTCGAGCTGGACGCAGGTCCGGACCTCTGCGCGCGCCTATCAGACATCAAACCGGATGTGGTTTTCAATGCCCTGCATGGCCGCTGGGGCGAAGACGGCTGTGTGCAGGGCCTGCTGGAATGGATGCGCATTCCCTATACGCATTCCGGTGTGCTGGCCTCGGCGCTGGCGATGGATAAACAGCGCAGCAAAGAGGTCTATCAGGCCGAGGGCCTGCCCGTCACGCCCAGCGTGATTGTGCCCAAGGTTGAGGTGGTCGAGGTCCATGTGATGGAACCGCCTTATGTGGCCAAGCCTAATAACGAAGGCTCCAGCGTTGGCATTTATATCGTGCATGAAAATGCCAACGGTCCGCCGCAACTGGACGAGGATATGCCTGACCTTGTCATGGTCGAGAAGTATATTGCGGGTCGCGAACTGACTGTCACCGTGATGGGCGACCGCGCCCTGACCGTGACCGAGATCATGACCGATGGTGGCTGGTACGACTATGACGCCAAATACAAGCCCGGCGGCTCGTGGCACGTGCTGCCTGCCGACATCCCGCAGGATATCTTTGACCGATGCATGGACTATGCGGTCAAAGCGCATAATGCGCTGGGGTGTCGGGGCGTATCACGCACCGACTATCGCTGGGATGACACATTGGGCGCTGACGGGTTGTTCCTGCTGGAAACCAATACCCAGCCCGGCATGACGCCAACCTCACTGGTGCCCGAACAGGCCGAGTATCGTGGCATGACCTTCGGCCAGCTCTGTGCCTGGATGGTGGAGGACGCCTCATGCGACCGCTGACCGCCAGACGTGCCCCGGTGATCCACCGCTCCAAGCTGCCAGCCGGGCCGGATGCCGAGTTTGAAACGGCCGATGTGGAAAGCCAGGGCAGAAAGCCCGTGATCCGCCTGCGCGGCGCAAAGGTCTTTGGCCGCACCGCGCGGCGCTCGGATCCCGCGCCCTCGGTGCTGAGTTATCGGTTCCAGCGATGGATGCTCACGCCGGGCATTCGTTTGGGGGTCAAGGTCGGCTTGCCGCTATGCGCGGTGGCCGCAGCGGTCGGGCTGTATTTCGCATCCGAAGACCGGCGCGCGGCGCTGTCTGACTATGTGGCCGAGATCAAGACGTCGATTCAGGAGCGCCCGGAATTCATGGTCAATCTCATGGCTATCGACGGGGCAGGTACCGATCTGGCCGAAGATATCCGTGAGGTGGTGCCGCTGGATTTCCCCATCAGCTCGTGGGATCTGGATTTCGAGCAGATGCGCAACGTGATCACCGAGCTTGACCCGGTGAAATCCGCCACCGTGCGTGTGCGTCCCGGTGGTGTGCTGCAGGTCGACGTGGTCGAGCGTCAGCCGGTCATCGTCTGGCGTACCCGTGAAGGGATCGAGCTGCTGGATGAGACCGGCGCACATATCAAACATGTGTCGGCGCGCGCGGATCACGCCGATATGCCCCTGATTGCAGGCAAAGGGGCCGATCAGCACGTGGTCGAAGCGCTTGAGATTCTGACCACCTCGCGCAGCCTCGGTGACCGGGTGCGTGGTCTGGTTCGTATCGGCGAGCGCCGCTGGGATCTGGTTCTGGATCGCGGTCAGCGCATCATGCTGCCAGTCGAACGCCCTGTGCGCGCACTAGAGCATGTCTTGGCCGTGAACGAGGTGCAGGATCTGTTGGAGCGTGACGTGGCGGTGGTCGATATGCGCCTGGGCCAGCGTCCGACCATCAGAATGACCAAAGCCGCCAGCGAAGACTGGTGGAATACAAAAGTGACAGTGGATAGCGGGCAGTAACAACTATGATGACCGATCTTTATCAGTCCCAGCGGGCGATGCGGCAGATGCGCAGGCAGGCGATGCAACGGGGTGTTGTCGCCATTCTCGACGTAGGCAGTTCCAAGATTTCCTGTCTTGTCCTGCGGTTCGACGGCACCGGTCGTCTGAGCGAGGATAACACGATCGGTTCGATGGCCGGTCAGACGGGTTTCCGCGTGATCGGTGCGGCCACCACACGCTCGCGCGGTGTTCAGTTCGGCGAAGTCACCGCCATGCAGGAAACCGAACGCGCCATTCGCACCGCGCTGCAGGCGGCGCAGAAAATGGCCGATATTCGCGTCGATCACGTCATTGCCTGTTTCTCGGGCGCGAATCCGCGCTCTTATGGTCTGGATGCGCAGGTTGAGCTGGATGGCCAACTGGTCAGCGAGGCTGAGGTGGGCCGTGTACTCAACGCCTGCGACGTGCCGGACTACGGGGCAGGGCGTGAAGTGTTGCATGCGCAGCCGGTAAATTTTGCGCTGGATAACCGCTCGGGCCTGATCGATCCGCGTGGTCAGATGGGGCAGAGCCTTGCGGTCGACATGCATATGCTGACCGTGGACGCGATGGCAATCCAGAACATCGTGCGCTGTATCAAGCGCTGTGACCTTGAATTGGCTGGTATCGCCAATTCGGCCTATGTCTCGGGCATATCGGCACTGGTCGAGGATGAACAAGAGCTCGGCGCGGCCTGTATCGATATGGGCGGCGGCACCACCAGCATCTCGATCTTTATGAAGAAACACATGATCTATGCCGATTGCGTGCGCATGGGCGGTGATCATGTGACCAGCGACATTTCTATGGGGCTGGGCGTTCCCGCAGCCGTGGCTGAGCGGATCAAAACCTTCAATGGCGGCGTCCATGCCACCGGCGCAGACGACCGCGACCTGATTGATATCGGCGGCGATACCGGCGATTGGGAACATGACCGCCGCACCGTTAGCCGCGCCGAATTGATCGGCATCATGCGTCCCCGGGTTGAGGAAATCCTCGAAGAGGTCCGCGTGCGCCTGGATGCGGCCGGGTTCGAACACCTGCCCAGCCAGCAGATCGTGCTGACCGGCGGTGGCAGCCAGATCATGGGGCTTGACGGGCTGGCCAGCCGCATTCTCGGCCAGCGCGTGCGTCTTGGCCGCCCCCTGCGCGTCCATGGCCTGCCGCAATCGGCCACCGGCCCGGGCTTTTCGTCGGCAGTGGGCCTGAGCCTCTTTGCCGCGCACCCGCAGGACGAATGGTGGGATTTTGAAATCCCCGCCGATACTTATGCGGCCCGTCCCTTTAAACGCGCCGTGCGCTGGTTCCGTGACAATTGGTAAAATCATCACTTCGGCTTTTGCTACTTTGCTGCCTTGTGCCGGTCAGGCCCAGACCCTGATCGCGCCTGAGGTATTTCTGTCTGCGGTGCAGGGCAAAACAGTCACCTTCCATGAATTCCCCAGCGGCTCCCTGGTCGGGACCGAAGAGTTTCTGAGCCCCACCTTGTCAGTTTGGCGCATGGAGGGGCGTGGCTGCGTCTATGGGCAGATCACCACGCCGAATGGGCAAATCTGCTTTCTTTATGATGATGACGCAGACGGCATCCCGGTCTGCTGGTGGCCATATGACTATAAAGGTACGCTTATGGTTCGCCTCGCCACGCTGACGAATGCGCAAATCCAAGAGGTGCGCAGCATCACCGAAGACGGTTTGAACTGTCCGGAAGTCCCCATCAGCTGAAGAAACCGGTTGCGGCCCGGAGATTTATCCCTCAAGATATCCACAGGACCCGGCAGAGGTCCGGCGGCAGGCCCTGAGCAGTTTACCGCATGTTAAAGGCTTAAGATTCGAAGCACACGTGCCCGCATATGTTCCGGGCGCGTCGGTCGGCTGGATTGTGCTTTCTGCGGCGCGCGCCGCTATATCTGTGCGCGCTGGCAAAATGCCGCTGTTTGGTGCCTTATTTCCTCCATATTTTGTGGAATCACGTGATTTTTGGCGTGACCTTTGGGGATTGGAAATGTAGAATCAACGACGGATAGGTAAGAAAAACACCGCTTTGGCGGGAACATAAATACAGGCGGACAGAGCATGACATTGAATCTTTCGATGCCCGGGCACGAAGAACTGAAGCCTCGGATTACAGTATTTGGCGTTGGCGGTGCGGGCGGAAACGCTGTCAACAACATGATTGAAAAACAATTGGACGGCGTTGATTTCGTGGTGGCCAACACCGACGCGCAGGCCCTGCAGCAAAGCCATTCTTCGGCGCGCGTGCAGCTGGGTGTGAAAGTGACCGAAGGACTGGGGGCAGGCGCGCGTCCGACCGTTGGTGCCGCAGCCGCCGAAGAAAGCATCGAGCAGATCGTCGATCATCTAGCGGGCGCTCATATGTGCTTTATCACCGCCGGGATGGGCGGCGGCACCGGAACCGGCGCAGCCCCGATTATTGCGCAGGCCGCGCGTGAGCTGGGCGTGCTGACCGTTGGTGTCGTGACCAAACCCTTCCAGTTCGAAGGGGCCAAGCGCATGCGTCAGGCCGAGGACGGGGTTGAAGCGCTGCAAAAGGTCGTTGATACGCTGATCATCATCCCCAACCAGAACCTGTTCCGCCTCGCCAACGAAAAGACTACGTTCACCGAAGCCTTCTCGATGGCTGACGATGTTCTACACCAAGGCGTTAAAGGCGTGACCGACCTGATGGTCCGTCCGGGCCTTATCAACCTCGACTTTGCCGATGTTCGCGCCGTGATGGATGAGATGGGCAAGGCGATGATGGGCACGGGTGAGGGCGACGGTGAAGATCGCGCCATTCAGGCTGCCGAAAAGGCCATCGCCAACCCGCTACTGGACGAAATCAGCCTCAAGGGCGCCAAAGGCGTACTGATCAACATCACCGGCTCGCACGACCTGACCCTGTTCGAACTGGACGAGGCCGCTAACCGTATTCGCGAAGAGGTTGACCCCGAAGCCAACATCATCGTTGGTTCGACCCTCGACACCGAGATGGAAGGCCGGATGCGTGTTTCGGTTGTTGCAACCGGCATTGACGCTACCGAGTCCAAGGCTGAGGTGCCAGTCGCACGTCGTTCGATGTCGGCCCCTCTGTCGCGTACCGTGTCGGCAGAAGAGCCCGCGCCGGCGCAGGCTGAGGTTGCTGCCGAAGTTGCCGAACCCGCGCCGCAGGCTGAAGTGAACCGCGAGCCCTCGCTGTTCGAAGCGGCCGAAGAGCCAGCCCCGTCGCGCCTACAGTTTGAACCGCGTGAGGTTCAGCAACAGGCCGATGACGACCTGCCACCGCCGGCCTATCAGCCGCGCGTTGCCGAGTTCGAACCACAGCCTGAACCGGTGGAGCCTGCTCACGAAAGCTATGAACAGGCCCATGCCGCGACCCCGGGCACGCCTTCGCCGGAAGCACTGCAGCGCCTGCAAGCCGCCGTGCAGAACGTACCTTCGGCGGCGCAACGTCTGACAGCGTCGCGCCCGCAGGAACCGGCCGCACAGCCGCATGCCGATGCCGAAGAACGCCCACGCTTTGGCTTCAACCGCTTGATTGATCGGATGACCGGTCACGCGGCGGACACACCAGCACAGCCGGTGCGCCAGCAGCCTGCAATGCGCCAAGCTGACGCTACGGCACCTGCCCATCAAGAGGCCGACCCCGAGCAGGAACGGATCGAAATTCCGGCTTTCCTGCGCCGCCAGGCCAACTGATCGCGGTAACAAAATCATGACAAGGGCCGCCATCTGGCGGCTCTTTTTTGTTTGTTTACAGGCCTGTAAGGGGGGCTAAGCAGGGTTTTGCCTATCTGTTGCAGAACTGTTTCATTCAGTTACAAAGAGTGAATTGAGCCTTCATCGCCCGTCCCTTAACTGAGTGTGCAACACGGACCGCAAAGGCCGGACACCACTCTCTGAGGTTCAATTTGCAACATACGCTCAAATCTTCGGTTACGTTCAAGGGCGTCGGGCTGCACGGCGGTCAACCTGTAACCATGGTTCTGAAACCGGCTGCGGCGGGTCACGGGATCTGGTTCAAGCGGACCGATATTGAATTGGGCAATGCACTGGTTCCGGCAATCTATGACGTGGTTGAGCGTACCCCGCTCTGTACCCGTCTGGTCAATGATGCCGGTGCGTCGGTTTCGACCGTTGAACATATCATGGCGGCGCTGGCCGGGTGTGGCGTGCATAATGCAATGATCGAGATTGATGGTCCCGAAGTGCCAATTATGGATGGCTCGTCCATCGATTTTGTGCGCGGCATCATGGCCAAGGGCGTGCGTCGTCAGGCTAGCCCGGTTCTGGCCTATGAGGTGCTCAAGCCGGTCAAGGCATGGCGCGAAGGGGCCAGCGCTTCGATCGCTCCGGCGGATGGGTTGATCATTGATTTCCACATCGATTTCGAAGACAGCGCGATTGGTAACCAGACCAAAAGGCTGGACATGCGCAATGGCTCTTTTGCGCGCGAACTCAGCGATTGCCGCACCTTTTGCCGTCGCACAGATGTCGAGGCGATGCGCGAAAACGGGCTCGCTTTGGGGGGGACACTGGACAACGCAGTTGTCGTGCAGGGGGATGAGGTTCTGACCCCGGGCGGTTTCCGCCACGCGGATGAGGCTGTGCGTCACAAGATGCTGGACGCTCTGGGTGACCTGTATCTGGCGGGTGGTCCGATTCTGGGCCATTTCACCGGTGACAAATCCGGCCATTCGATGACCAACACGCTGCTGCGCAAGCTGTTCGAAACACCAGGTGCGGTGCGTCCGGTGCTGTGCACGTCGGAACAGGCCGCGCGCCTGCCGGGGCAGGGACTTGTCTGGGATGAAATCCCCGAAGTTGCCTGATCCGATCAACTCTTACGACATTTCGACCTGAGCGTGGATAAGGCGTTTTGCACTGCAATTTTATATGCTAGACCCAAGCCCAATCCGGGGTAAACCCAAAGGACAATACGACTAGGATGGGCGGTATGGTGAGCACCAAAGCGGCAGTCAGGCTTGCAAGTGCGATTCTTCTGGCGGCTACTTTAACCGCCTGCGGCAATGCAGGCGGACTGTTCGGAAAAAAGGGCGCTGATCGGTCGCAGAACCTCGAAGGGTTCACGCCCGAGCAGATTTACACCCGCGGTGAATACGAACTGGCGCAGAATCGCGCTGATGACGCAGCCTGGTATTTCTCAGAAGTTGAGCGGCTTTATCCCTATTCTGACTGGGCCAAACGCTCGCTGATTATGCAGGCGTTTTCGTTCCATTCGGACAGGAACTACGAAGAAAGCCGCGGCGCCGCGCAGCGCTATATCGACTTTTACCCAACCGATGAAGACGCCGCTTATGCGCAATATCTTCTGGCGCTCAGCTATTATGACCAGATTGACGAGGTTGGTCGTGATCAGGGCCTTACATTCCAGGCGCTGCAGTCGCTGCGTACGGTGATCGAGGTCTATCCCGACAGCGAATACGCCACATCCGCTGTTCTGAAGTTTGATCTGGCTTTTGATCATCTGGCCGGCAAGGAAATGGAGATCGGGCGCTATTACCTGCGTCAGGATCACTATACAGCCGCCATCAACCGGTTCCGCGTGGTGGTCGAGGATTTCCAGACCACATCCCACACCGCTGAGGCGCTGTACCGTCTGATCGAGGCATATCTGTCCCTGGGGCTGGTGGAAGAGGCACAGTCTGCGGGCGCCATTCTGGGTTTCAACTACCAGTCGTCGGAATGGTATGACGCGGGCTACAAGCTGCTGACCTCGCGCGGCCTGGACCTCAAGAGCCGTGGCAACAACTGGCTTGCTCAGATTTACCGCCAGACCATCAAGGGTGAGTGGATATAATCGCCATGGCTGTGCTTTTGGGACGTTAAAGACCCGATGCTGCGCGCCCTGGATATCCGCGACATGCTGATTATTGACCGGCTGGAGCTGAGCTTTCAGCCGGGTCTGAATGCGTTGACCGGCGAAACCGGCGCGGGCAAATCTATCCTGCTGGATTCGCTTGGTTTTGTACTGGGCTGGCGCGGTCGGGCCGAGCTGGTCCGGCAAGGTGCTGCGCAGGGCGAGGTTATTGCGGAGTTTGAGCTGCCCGCCGACCATCCTGCCCATGCGGTTCTGGAAGAGGCCGGTTTGCCCGGAGGCGACGAACTGATCCTTCGTCGGGTCAATACGTCAGAGGGGCGTAAAACCGCATGGGTCAACGACCGCCGTTGCTCGGGCGAGGTGCTGCGGGCGTTATCAGAGACCCTGATCGAGCTGCATGGCCAACATGATGATCGGGGCCTGCTTAACCCGCGCGGGCACCGGGCGATGCTGGATACCTATGCCGGGGCAGGGAATCAGCTAACCGCCGTTCGCGCCGCATGGCTGGACATGTCCCGCGCGCGTAAAGCGCTGGCCGAAACTGAGGTTGCGCTCGCAGCGATGCGCGCTGAGGAAGAGTTCCTGCGCCATTCCGTCTCGGAACTGGACCAGCTTGACCCGCAGCCGGGCGAAGATGCTGAACTGGATACCCGCCGTCGAATGATGCAAGGGGCCGAGCGCATTCGCGACGACGTGGCCCGGGCCTTTGATTTGCTGTGCAATGACGGGGCCGAGGGGGCAATGTCTGATGCCGTGCGTTGGCTTGAAGGGGTGTCCGACAATGCGGGTGGCCAATTGGAAGCCCCTGTTGCGGCTTTGGGCCGTGCCCTGATCGAATTGGGTGAGGCACAGGATGGTGTCAACGCCTGCCTTCAGGCGCTGGATTTCAACCCGGCTGATCTGGAAGCAACAGAGGAACGCCTGTTCGCCATCCGTGCGCTGGCCCGCAAACACGATGTCGCGCCAGATGATCTTGGTACATTTGCCGAAACCCTGCGCGACCGGCTGAACCGGCTTGAGGCAGGGGATGCCGATCTGGCCGATCGCCGCGCCGCCGTGGAGGCAGCTCAGGCCGCCTATGACGCCGCCGCGCAGATGCTCAGCACGGCCCGCCAACAGGCCGCCGGGCAGTTGGATGCTGCAGTTATGGCCGAACTTGCTCCACTCAAGATGGAGCGAGCGGTTTTTCAAACCGAAATCACCCTGGCTGATCCCAGCCCCGAAGGCGTGGACGCCGTGGCGTTTACCGTGGCTACCAACCCCGGCGCGCCGTCCGGTCCGCTCAATAAGATCGCCTCGGGTGGAGAGCTCAGTCGCTTTCTACTGGCGCTCAAAGTTTGCCTGACCGGAGAAGACAGTGCCCGTACGATGATTTTCGACGAGATTGACCGAGGCGTCGGTGGGGCCACCGCAGATGCGGTGGGTCGGCGCTTGGCGTCGCTCGCGCAGGGCGGGCAGGTTCTGGTGGTCACGCATTCACCGCAGGTGGCTGCGCGTGCTGCCCATCACTGGCGGGTTCAGAAACATGTCGCCGAGGGTCAGACGCTTTCAACAGTGATCCCGCTGGCGGACCCTGACCGGGTGGATGAAATCGCGCGCATGGTCGCGGGTGACACCATCACGGACGAGGCCCGCGCCGCCGCGCGCGCTTTGTTACAGGCTTGAAATCAACCTAAACCTTGCCGCCAACCGCCTTTTATGTGACGGCTCCGTGGCTTACTAAGGGTCATCAGGTACGCCCCGAGGGACAATGACCCAATCTACCCGCACCATTCTGCGCAACCAGCTCAATCAGGCTCTGGCCGCGATCAAGGATGCCTGGCGGGTCATGCGTCGGCGCGGACCCAGCCAGATTCAGTTCTGGTTCATCGCTTTGGCCATCGGGGTCGTGGCCGGGTTTATGGCGCTTGGGTTTCGCAAGGGCATCACGGCGCTACAGGCTTATATTTACGACACCGAGGACATCCTGCTCTTGCACAGCCATGCCGAGATGCTGCCCTGGTTTCTGGTGTTCATCACCCCGGTGATCGGTGGGCTGGTGGTCGGCATCATTCTGCACAAGTTCACCGATGACGGGCGTGTGCGGTCGGTGGCGGACGTGATCGAAGGGGCCGCTGTCACTGATGGACGGGTCGAAACCAAGGCCGGGATCGCGTCACTTTTTGCTTCACTTATCACGCTCAGCTCGGGCGGCTCGACGGGCCGGGAAGGGCCGGTGGTTCATATGGCCGGCGTAATCTCGACCTGGGTCAGCAATCGCATCCACGCCGATGGCATCACCGGGCGTGACCTGTTGGGCTGTGCGGTGGCCGCTGCTGTCTCGGCCAGCTTTAATGCGCCAATTGCCGGAGCGCTCTTTGCGCTAGAGGTTGTGTTGCGCCACTTCGCCGTGCACGCCTTTGCTCCGATTGTGATTGCCTCGGTTGCTGGGACCGTCATCAACCGGCTCGAATATGGTGACGTAACTGAATTTGCGCTGGAAACGCCCGGCTCCCTGCAATTCTATGTCGAACTGCCTGCCTTTCTGATCCTTGGCCTGATTTGCGGGCTGGTTTCGCTGGTGCTGATGCGCTCGATCTTCTTTGCCGAGGACATTGGCACCCATGTCCAGAACCGCCTGTCCCTGCCGCGCTGGCTGCGCCCAGCGATATCCGGGGCGATGCTGGGCATACTGGCCGTCTGGTTCCCGCATATCATCGGCGTTGGCTATGAAACCACGATCCGCGCCCTGACCGGAGACCTCGTGCTAACGACCGCCATTCTGTTTGCCGTGGTTAAAACCCTGGCTGTCGCCATCACGATGGGCGGGCGTATGGGCGGAGGGGTGTTCTCACCTTCGCTTATGATCGGCGCACTAACCGGGCTCGCTTTTGGTCTGATTGCCACCGGGTTGCTGCCGGACGTGTCCGGCACCCATACGCTCTATGCTTTTGCCGGAATGGGGGCTGTTGCTGCAGCTGTTCTGGGCGCGCCCATCTCAACCACGCTGATCGTGTTTGAACTGACCGGAGACTGGCAGATCGGCCTTGCCGTGATGGTCTCGGTCTCCATGTCCACCGCGCTTGCCTCACGCCTCGTGGACCGGTCTTTCTTCCTAACCCAACTCGAACGCCGCAACGTGCACCTCGCTGCCGGGCCGCAAGCCTATCTGCTGGCCATGATGCGCGCAGGTGCGGTGATGCGCCCGCTGGGTGATGCGCGATCCATGAGCAAGGAAGAGGCAGAGGCCCTGATCGAACAGGGGCTCTGCGTGCAGGCCAGCGCAACGCTTGAGGCCGCAATGCCCTATTTCGACCGCGATGATATTCCCTGTATCCCAGTTGTGATTGTGGATGAAACAGGCTGCGAAGACCCCGTCGGCGCGCTCTATCACGTCGATGCGCTCAAGGCCTATAACCGCGCGCTGGCGGCTACTGCGGCGGAAGAGCATTCCTGATTTCAAAATAGTGGGTGCTGTCTCACGGACCAAAGGAAACAATCACTTACTGGCAAACGACGCAGTCCATTGGCTTCGACATTGACCAGCGCGGCGTTAAATCGGGCTAGTTGGCCGCTCGCTCCGGCAGCGTCCTGTCTAGTGTCCAGTCTCGAGCAGAACACTCAAATGCTTCATCTCGAAAATAGAAAATGAAGTGCTTTTGGTTCTCTGGGTTTTCGCTGACGACATTCCACGCAACATTGCTCTCCGAAATATCTTGGCCGCAGACTTCAAAGAATTCACCCCATCTGGGGGCCGAGTGCGAAAATCTGCCTTTCCCAGAATACCAGGCCTCATCATTGGTCGGGTCGACGCGCCACCGGCTGCAATCTAGAAACGAGAGCGTCGCCTTTTCTCCCTCAAGCGCATCATAGGCGAACGCATTCAGGTAGAATGTTACGGAAACCAGATCACCGGAAACATGCACCTTTGGGCAAGGAGCATTGGGATCGGCGTTCCATGTTTTGTTAAGGTGCAGGAAGTCAAACTCACTCATTTGCGCTCGGCAGAAGGTCGATGCCCGCCCGAGATCAGGCGCTTTGCCAAACCACCTACAACTGCTCCACCTTGACCGAATCCACCGCATAAAAAGCCAGATGATCCTTCAACCCGGCCACTGCGGCGACCGGCTCTTCATAGCTCCAGACAGCATTCTCAGTCACCGAGGACTTATTCACGATCGAGAAATGCACGGCATGGCCCTTGTGTGGGCAATGCGTAACCTTGTCCGTGCGATCGAGAAAAGCCATAGCGATATCACTGCGCGGGAAATAGATCACCGGATCATAGTCGCCCTCGATAACCTCCAATGCATTGGTGGTTTCGCCCAGAATGGCGCCGCCCGAACGAACGCTCCATTTTCCCGGTGCCTTGCGGATCGTGATCTCAGTCATCTCTGCTCCTTCCCTCGTCGTCGGGGCCTTTCCTCTGCCCCGTTTTTGTAACAGCCCAGTGTCATACCGGTGCGGTTGCGGCATCCAACCACAGCTGCGCCTCCTCGCTCAGCCGCGGTCGGACCTTTTCTGTAACCTCGTGATGATAGGCATTCAACCACGCACGCTCTTCCCGCGTCAGCATGTCCACTACGATCAGGCGACGGTCGATCGGCACGTAGGTCAGCGTTTGCCAGCACAGCATCGCGCGCTCAGAATCTCCGCCCGCTAACTGCGGGGCCTCTTCGACAACCACCAGATTTTCGATGCGGATACCAAAGGCCCCCTCGCGATAATATCCCGGTTCATTCGACAGGATCATGCCGGGCTCCAGCGGCACATGGCTGACGCGCGACAGTCGTTGTGGGCCCTCATGCACGCTCAGATAAGCGCCGACGCCGTGTCCGACCCCATGGTTGAAATCCTGCCCCGCCAGCCACAGCGGCTGGCGTGCAACGCATTCGATGTCCCGCCCGGCCAGCCCCACGGGCCAGCGCAGCATCGACATGGCAATCATGCCTTTCAACACACGGGTAAAGCACGCCTTTTCCTCATCCCCGACCGCACCGATGGCAATGGTTCGGGTGATGTCGGTGGTGCCGTCCAGATATTGCCCACCGCTGTCCAGCACCAGCAGGTGACCGTCTTCTAGACGGCTGTCAGTGTCCTCAGTGACGCGGTAGTGCATGATCGCGCCGTTGGGGCCGGTGCCTGCGATGGTCTCGAATGAGATATCCCGTAATGCATTGTCCTTGCGGCGGCACTCTTCCAGCCGGGTGACAACCTGCGTCTCGCGTACGGTGCCCGGGGCTTGGCCATCTAGCCAGCACAGCAATTCGACGACCGCTACCGCGTCGCGCAGATGCGCAGCGGCACTGCCCGCGATCTCAGCCGCGTTTTTGCGGGCCTTGGGCAAGGCGCAGGGATCGCCGCCATCGACCATCCGGTCGCCCAACAGGTCAGCAACGATTTGCGGCAGCGTGCCCGGATCAACCTGAACCGGGCCGTCCAGATTGCTGACTGCGTCCAGAAAAGCTTCGGGTGCGCGCAGACTTACCTGAGGCCCAAAATGATCTCCAAGCCCTTTCAGCTTGGCAGTGGCCATGAAAAGGTCGACGCGCCCGTCGCTGTGCAGAATGGCGAACCCGTGCGCCACCGGATTGCGCGGAATGTCCGAGCCGCGGATGTTCAGCAACCACATGATCGAATCCGGCAGCGTGATCACCGCTGCCATCCGTCCATCGCGTCTCAGATCATCGGCCAGCCTGCCGATTTTGCTTTCAGCGCTTTCGCCGGCGAATTCAATCGGATGGGCCTTGACTGACTGCATCGGCGGGTCGGGCTGGTCTTGCCATATCCGATCCACCAGATTGTCACTGCGCACCAGTTCGATACCGCTGCCGTCCAGCTCTTGCTGTGCTTTGGTGATCTGCCCGGCCGCATGCAGCCAGGGGTCAAAACCGACCTTGCCGCCGTCGGGCAGCTGTTCTTTCAACCACGCACTCAGGCTGACATCGGGCCAGGGCACCGGCGTATAAACATCCGCGACCTGAGCCTTTACCTGCGTGCGATAGCGCCCGTCGATAAACACCCCGGCCACATCCGTCAGTGCCGCACAAAAACCAGCCGATCCGGTAAACCCGGTCAACCACGACAAACGCTCATCCCGAGGGGCGACATATTCGCCTTGATGTGCATCCGCTCGCGGGATCAGGAACCCGTCCAGCTCCTCGCGCGCCAGTTCCTGCCGCAGGGCGGCCAGCCGCGGCGGCCCTTGTTCCGGGCGTGAGGTAACTTCGAAAGACTGGAACATCGCGGCCTCGTTCAATGCGTAACGCGCTGAAACCTGAGGCCTGCGAGGGCAAATGTCCAGCAATCAGGTTTCATCATCCAGAAAGGACTGCACGGCCTGCAGATAGACTGGATAGGCCGCATTGCCGGGCAAGGGGATTTGGTTGGCCGTCTCAAGGACCATCAACGAGGCGTTCTGAATGCCTTCTGCCAGCTTGCGTGCCTCAGACAAGGGGTGAACCGCAGCATTGCGCCCGTGCAGAACCAGCGTCGGGCACTTGATTTTCGGCAGCAAATGCAACACCGACGTGCTGTTGCCGATATCACGGTATTTCAGTTTTTGTTCCTGAGAATACAGCATCTGCATCTCGCTCACCATTTCACGGACATCCTCCAGCGGGCCATCCGGGAAATAGCTCAGGCTGGAGCTCATCGCATAGCCGCTGCCTGGGATTTGCCAGCCTTCCGCAATCAGCGTGCGGATTGAATCCGGCTGCGCGGCATCTGCGCGATGATCACGCCCCTCGGCCCAACCGCCCGCGATCACCAACTTGCTGACCCGTTCCGGGTGTTCGGCTGCAAAATGCAGTGCAGGAAAGGTTCCGCCCAATTCGCCGAGAATCGCAAAATGATCAAAACCAGCCGCCTCGGTCACCGCCAGAATCTCGGCAATTCGGATATCGTAAACCGCCTGATGATCGCCGTTCGAGCTGGCCCCATGATCCTTGTTGTACCGCAGTAGGCGAAAGCGATTTGAAAAGTCAGAGAGCCGTTTGCGTTCAAATGCCAGCCGCCATTCGGCCTCAAGATCATGAATAACCGAACCAATGCGCAGCACGGGCAGGCCATCTCCGGACAGCGTATAGGGGATCATGCGACCGCACTGGCTGCGGGCATATCGCAATTGCTGGGTTTGTTGATCGATGGTGGGTTGTGCGCTGCGTTCGCACGTTACCTCAGTCGCCATTTGCAATCCACGCCGCACAATCGTGCGAATGATCCGCTGCGCCTTGCCATCGTCACCGACGGCCTTGCGCGCAGTTGCGACACGCGCACTGATCGTCGATTCCGAAACAAATCGCCCATTCCAAACTCGCTCGATAATCTCATCGCGCGTCACCAGACGTTCGGGGCTTTGAACCAGAAGCTCAAGCAGATCAAAGACCTGAGGCTCAACCGGCACCGCCTCACCCCCGCGCAACAGCACGTGGCGATCAACATCCAGAACACAATCTGCAAACTCATAGCGCATGCGATGAATACACTCCGTTTCCAACTGGGTCACAAGGTTCAATGGCAATCCCCAAGGGTTTCTCGAGGAATTCTCAGGATTGCCTTCAAGCGGACGGGGCGCGTCATCTCCAGACTGGGGGAAACAGATAGGAGTTGCCTCGATGATGCTTCCCTTTGACACCGCATTGCTGCGCTATCCGGCGATCCGGCACCAACCTAGAACCACTCGATCCCGCAGAAAAACCCGGAACACGATCAAAACGACCCTGATCGGATGGCTAAAAACAGCATATCGTCCCGCCGTGCAGCGACAACGCACCTAGCTGGCCCGCTTCATCCCCATCACCCGAGCCCGCGCGCGCGGGTCGCTGTCGAACAGGGCCGCCAGTTGCTCGGTCATGGCACCGGCCAGCTGTTCCACATCGGTGATCGTCACCGCGCGGTCATAGTACCGCGTCACGTCATGGCCGATGCCAATGGCCAGTAGTTCCACCATCTTGCGCTTTTCGACCATCGCAATCACATCGCGCAGGTGTTTCTCAAGATAGTTTGCCGGGTTTACGCTCAGCGTTGAATCATCAACCGGTGCGCCATCTGAAATCACCATCAGGATCTTGCGTTGCTCGCGCCGCGCCAGCATCCGGCGGTGCGCCCATTCCAGCGCCTCACCGTCGATGTTTTCTTTCAGCAGGCCTTCTTTCATCATCAGGCCCAGATTGGGCCGTGCCCGCCGCCACGGGGCATCCGCCCCTTTGTAGACGATATGGCGCAGATCGTTCAGACGTCCGGGTTGCTGTGGACGGCCATCGTTCAGCCACGCCTCGCGCGCCTGACCGCCTTTCCACGCCCGCGTGGTAAAGCCCAGAATCTCGACCTTCACGTTGCAGCGCTCCAGCGTCCGCGCCAGTACATCGGCGCAGATCGCCGCGATCGAGATCGGACGCCCCCGCATTGAGCCCGAGTTGTCCAGCAGCAGCGTCACGACCGTATCGCGGAACTCGGTGTCTTTCTCGACCTTAAAGCTCAGCGGTGTGGTCGGGTTTGCCACCACCCGCGCCAGACGACCGGCATCCAGAATGCCTTCCTCGCGGTCGAACTCCCAACTGCGGTTCTGTTGCGCCTGCAACCGACGTTGCAATTTGTTTGCCAGACGACTGACCGCGCCTTTCAGCGGTTCTAACTGCTGATCCAGATAGGCCCGTAGCCGTTCCAATTCGGCCGGTTCCGCCAGATCCTCGGCGTCGATCTCTTCGTCATGGGTATTCAGATAAACCTTATAGTCCGGATCGGCCTCGGACGCGGGCGGTGGGGCAGGCGGCTCCAGCGGGGCTTCGCCCTCGGGCATCTCGGCCTCATCACCCATCTCATCCTCGGACATCTCGTCCATAGAGACCTGCGCCTGAGACTGGTCCTGCTGCTCTTCCTGAGACTGCTCAGGGCTGGCATCGGCGTCCTGTTCTTCCTGATCATCCTGACCGGTGCTGTCGGGATCAGGCTGTTCCTCGGCATCGTCCTGCGCCTGATCTTCCTGATCCTCGTCCAGCTCATCCGGGTCATCGCCCAGCTGATCGCCATAGCCCAGGTCTTTGATCATCTGCCGGGTGAACTTGGCAAACTCCGCCTGATCCGAGAGAATCTCGTCGAGGTTCTCCAGCGTTCCGCCCGCTTGTTCCTCAATGAACCCGCGCCACAGGTTCATGACATTCTCGGCTGCGGGCGGCAGGTCACGTCCGGTGGCCAGATGCCGGATCAGATACGCAGCAGCCACGGGCAAAGGCGCATCCGCAGGCTGTTTGCACTGGTCATAGCCGCGCCGGATCGCCTCATGCCCGATCTTAACGTCAATATTGGACGCTGTGCCGGGCATATCCCGCGCGCCCATCGCCTCACATCGGGCGGTTTCCATCGCCTCATAGAGATCGCGCGCCATGTCCCCCGGAGGCGCATAGCGCGCGTGGGTCGCGTCGTCATGATACTTGCGCTGCAAGGCCAAAGCATCCGCCGTCCCGCGCGCCAGCAGAACCTCTTCGCGGGTCATCCGACGGCTGACCTGAGGCAGACGCATCGACTCGCCCGAAACACCCGACGGATCGACCGTATAGGTGACGTTCAGCTCGGGGTCATCGGCCATCACCTTGGTGGCCTCGGCCAGCGCCTTCTTGAACGGATCGGCGGGATTGTCGTTTGGCTTACTCATCGCTGTTTCCGAACCTTTTTAGGCATGTCGCCTTATCCGAACTATATAGACCTTTGTTAGGTACTGGAGAAGGGTATGTCACTGGGCCAAACTCTTCCATGTATTGGCTTATGTACTCTCGAACTTCGGGCGTGAACCTCAAATCCGATACTTCCCTTAGCTCCCTACTTGCTCTTAGGTCCAACGCCCAATCGAATATCCCATCTGCCGCGCCCTTTGGGAATACAAAAGGACTGGAGAGGACAATACGATACGTGTAAAGCGCTTCAAGGAATGCCACACACCTCTTGTTTACAAAGTCTACTTCTTCAATTCTCGGGCTCGCCGAGATAGGCCGCAGGGCTTCGAAGCCATTCTGGTTCGACGTTTTTGCAGAACCTATTTGTGGGTTTGCAAGCAAAGCCGAACAGAAGAAAGTAGTTAGTAGTTTCGAGTTAACCCAAGCTGACACTCGCGGCGCTTTCCGGCAATTCCTCGTCAAAGCAGCGTTGATAGAATTCTGCGACCGTCTGACGCTCAAGCTCATCGCACTTGTTCAGAAAGGACAGGCGGAAGGCATAGCCGACGTCGCGGAAAATCTCGGCGTTTTGCGCCCAGTTGATCACCGTCCGCGGGCTCATCACGGTCGACAGGTCGCCATTCATAAAGGCGGTCCGGGTCAGGTCGGCGACGGTGACCATCTGGCTGACGGTCTTGCGGCCTTCGGCAGTATTATAGAGCGGCGCTTTGGACAGCACGATCATCGTCTCAGCATCGTGGCTGAGATAGTTCAGCGTCGAGACCAGCGACCAGCGGTCCATCTGCGCCTGGTTGATCTGTTGTGTGCCGTGGTACAGACCGGTCGTGTCGCCCAGACCCACAGTGTTTGCGGTGGCAAACAGGCGGAAGTTCGGGTTCGGCGTTATGATCTCGTTCTGGTCCAGCAGCGTCAGCTTGCCATCATGCTCCAGCACGCGCTGGATCACAAACATCACATCGGCCCGGCCCGCGTCGTACTCGTCGAACACGATGGCGACCGGGTTGCGCAGCGCCCAGGGCAGGATACCTTCGTGGAACTCGGTAACCTGCTTGCCGTCGCGCAGTTTGATCGCGTCCTTACCAATCAGGTCGATCCGGCTGATGTGGCTGTCCAGGTTCACCCGCACGGCGGGCCAGTTCAGACGCGCGGCGACCTGTTCGATATGGGTCGACTTACCCGTCCCGTGATAGCCTTGGATCATCACGCGGCGGTTGTGAGAGAACCCGGCCAGAATCGCCAGCGTCGTCTCGGGGTCGAACTTGTAGGTCGGGTCGATGGCGGGCACACGGTCACTGCGCTCGGCAAAGCCCTTGACGATCATATCGGTATCAACACCGAATACTTCACGGACCGAAATCTCTTCGGTGGGTTTTGCGTTGATATCAATCGATCCGTCAGCCATGCGCGTCGTCCTTATCCTTTAACCCGTTCACCGGAAATGAACACGTGTGTGGTGCAACATATTGCTGGTAAGGGCAAGGGAAAGCGATGCGGCAAAGGACTAAGCCAGATGTTTCTTTGAAACTGGCCTTATAAGTGGGTCTGAGCCCTCGGCAGCCTTCTGCGCAATGCGCCGGATTTTCCGGACAAAATCCGTTTCGGTGCCGTCAGGCAGCACTAGGCTTTAGGCAACTCCGGGTGGCAGTTGCTGAGTATCACCCCATTTCCGGGGGGACTGCCCGTACATGCGCTTGAACTCGCGACTGAACTGAGATGGGCTGACATAGCCTACGGCCATCGCCGCTTCGCTGACCGTCATGCCCGCCGCAATCCTCATCGCCGCGCTGTTCAGGCGCATCGATTTCACGAACTGGATGGGCGTCATCGTCGTAACCTGCTTGAATTTGCGATGAAAGACCGCGCGGCTCATGCCTGCGCGGCGAGCCATTTCATCAATCGAAATCGGTGCGTCCAATTGGGACGACACATGCGCGATGGATCGCGCAATCGCGTTGCCCACGCCAAAGGCCTGCCGTGCAAAAACACCGGCCTCGCCCTTCAGGATCGCATAATACAGTTCGCGCAGCCGCCCTTCACCAAGGACCGCTGTGTCCGTCTGGCTGGCGCCAAGTTGCAGTAGCCTCTGCAAAGCATCGATGAACGCCACCTCCCAGGCGGCAAGTTTGATCCCCTGCGCGCGCAAGCCGCCCTTGACCTTTGGCGCGACGCCCCCGGCGCTTTCCATCTCCATCGTCATTTCCGTCATTATGCGTGGGTCCAATGAAACCAGAACGCCGTATAACGGGTTTTCCGGCGAAGCGGTGGGCGTTCCGGCTTTGACCGGCATCGACATCGGACAACAAAGGTATCGGCTGTTGTCATAGACATATCTTTGACCATCCAGAATGGCCTCTTTTGTCCCGGTTACAATCGCCACGACACAGGGTTCATAGACCGCGGGAACGCATGGGATCGCCTGCGTCGCCCGGAACAGACGCAAGCCTTTTATGCCGGTTTCCGTCAGCCCCTCACGCTCCGTCCGGCCTTCGATAAGCTGCTTGATCTGATCTTTTCCCATGCAGACGATCTAAGGTCGGCTAATCAGCAATAGCAACCATCCTGATACAATCAGGCAAGTAAACGAGATGATCCCGCCTTTTTGAAGGCTAGGGTGAGAGTTATCTGCAACCCCAAGATAACAACAAAACTCCGTGTTGAGGGGAAATCAATGCCAGATACAACCTTTGGACCTGATGGCTGGACGCCTGAACGGCTTGGTTCGCTTGTGGGCAAAACCTACGTCATTACCGGTGCAAATGCCGGCACTGGGTTTCAGGCCGCACGCATCCTTATGTCCAAGGGCGCGCGCGTCGTCATGCTGAACAGGAACGCCGACAAATCAACCGCCGCCGTCGCAGCGCTGAAGAACGAATTTGGCGCGGATGCCGATGTGAGCTTTGTCCGCATGGACCTTTCCGAACTTGCAAGCGTGCGCGCGGCTGCGCAGGAGGTACTCAAATCCGTTCCCCGGATCGACGCATTGATCTGCAACGCAGCCATTGCGCAAGTGCCCACGCAGCGCTTTACGGTTGACGGATTTGAAAGTCAGCTTGCGACCAACCATTACGGCCATTTCGTGCTGTGCGGGATGTTGTTTGACCGGATCGAGCAGTCAGACGGCCGGATCGTTGTTGTTGCAAGCCTTGGCTACAACATGGGCATCCGGACGATCCAGTTCGAGGACATGAACTGGGACAAAAACTACAGCGCCAACCCAGTCTACAGCCAATCTAAACTGGCGCAGATGATGTTTGCTTATGAACTACAGGATCGCTTGAAAACCGTGGGAAAGAAGGTTGGGGTCTATGTCTGTCACCCCGGATCGTCGGCAACGTCACTGATCAGCACCAGCGGTGGTCTGCTGACTCGGATCGCGTGGTGGCTCATGGCCAAGTCCCCCATGGTTCAAACGGCCCAACAGGGGGCATATCCAGAAGTCATGTGCGCAACCGAAGATGGGCTAGAGCAGCGCGCGCTCTACGGCCCAACTGGCCGTATGGAATTCGTGGGACCGGTTGGCAAGGGCACGCTCAATGCGCATGCCCATGACAAACCCGTCATGGTCAAGCTGTGGGAGGTGTCCGAAAAGGCAACAGGTTTCACCTGGGCGTTCTGAGCAACCACCAATCAATTTGAGGTTTCCCGCAGCGGGCGACGCAAAACGCTAGTTTCGGATCGCGTCGCGCACCCGGATCAGGCTGCGTTCATCCATGAACCGCGGGGTGCTCTGCATATACTCCTGAAACGCGCGGCCATAGCCCTGCAGCAGCCAGCGTTCCTCGTTCAGCACGAACAGAAAGTAAATCACGAACAGGATCGCCGCCAGCGCCAGTGTGATGAAGGAACCGCTGGCGATCCCCAGACCGACCGTGGCCAGAACCGACGTCACATATTGCGGGTTGCGCGAATAGGCATACATGCCGCCCGTTACCAACCCCTCGCTTTCGCAATAGGTGTTGTCGAGCCCCAGAAACCGATAGCCCCAAAGCGTGATGCCAAACGACAGCACCATGATCGGCAGACCGATCAGATAGCGCAGCCAATGGCCCCAGCCGTTCATCCAGACCTCGCTCAGGGCGAAAACCACGGTCGCGCCGCAAAACAGCCGGAATAGGCCAAAGGCGGTGTGATGTCGCCATCCGTTGGCGCTGGGCCACAGCCCTAGCTGTGGCAGGCGCAGGTTCAGCCCCAGATATCCGCTTAGCAGCAGTGCCGCGCCCAGGGCGGTCGACAGCGCGCCTGCGTGTAGGATCGTGATCAGATGTTCCATGTCGAACTCCATCAGAACAGGTCGTTTCCAGGTCAGAAGTGGGCGCGGGGCCCGGCCCGTTGGACAGGCCGTAACAAGGGTTTGTAACAAGTTGAGGACGATCAGCTGGGTTCGGTGAAACACGCGCAGATGTGCTATCATCCCGTTGCGGTGATTTTACAAAAACGGATTAGACTGACGGTATTTGAACAAAAGGATTTGGACATGCGACTGATGAACTGGAATATCGAACACATGAACAGCTGGTGGGAGGGAGGCAACCAGACGCCCGCCGTAATGCGCGACTCGTTTGGCGGCAGCTCGTTTTCTCCGGCCATTTCCGATGTGCCTGCGCTGGCAGCCCGTGTCGGGCAGGTCATCCGGGATGTCGATCCCGATATGATCGCCATACAAGAGGGGCCGGGACTGCCCGAAATCCAACAGTTTCTAACCGATTTCGTCGGTGGCACCTGGCAGACGTTACGCGGCTCGGGTGGTGCGCAGGCTCTGCTGGTCGTGGCGCGTGACGGGCGCGGGATCAGCGCCTTTCAGGAAGGCGAGACAACTGTGGGCGATATAGCGCTGGATGGGCCCTTCAATGCCGACACCAACGCCGATCTCGAACTGGAAGAGGTCGATTTTGCCCGGGTTCCACAGGTGATCTCTTTCACGGTCGACGGTCAGAGTTTCTGGCTGATCAACAACCACCTCAAGTCCAAATTCGTCAACGGAGGAAGGCAGCTGTTCGAAAATGGTGGGCAAGACCGGCTGGAGTACTTCTCGAAATCCCTGATCGCGCGCCGTCGCATCAGCGGCGAGGCCTACCGGCTGCGCACCTTCATCGACCGCATTCTCGAAGATGACCCATCCGCCAATATCGTGGTCTGTGGCGACCTGAATGACGGCCCTGGCTCCGACTTTTTCGAGCGGAACTTCCTCACACATTCCGTGGTCGACCGGGTGTTCGGGTCGATCTTTCACCGTGACAAACAGCTGACCCATGTGTTGCTGAACGGAACCTCGTCCGATTTCACAGCCAAATTCTTTGACTTCATCGAAGGCGAGGAGCGCGAGCTGGTGATCGACCATATCGGGATCAGTAAGGGCATCACTGATCGGTTCGACTGGGCGGGCCGTGTGGCCGTGCAGGAGTTTGAGGATCAGGTCGTATCTGACACCAGCCTGCACCATCGCGAGCTACAGCCGTCAGACCATCGACCGCTTGTCGTTGATTTGACGCTGAAGTGATCGGCGTTATTTGAAGTTCCGGCTGTCCTTGATCTGATCCCAGGCCCAGACTACCTCTTGCAGCTGTTCTTCCTGGGATCGGTCGCCGCCGTTCATATCCGGGTGCAGCACCTTGATCAGCTTCTTATAGGCCTTGCGTACCTCGGCCTTGGTCCAGCTGTCGTTGGCCTCCAGAATCTCGATGGCGCGGCGTTCGGTCGGGGGCAGACGGCGTCCGCCATTGCCGGATGTACGACCCTTGTTCTGCGTGCTGTTGGCGCCCAGAACCTGATGCGGATCCTCGATGCCCAGCCGCGCCCAGGCGCGCGCTTCCGGGTCGCCCATCGGTTTGGTCTCACGCTCCCAGACTTTGTCCTTTGACCGCTGCGCGTTCAGCTCTGCCTCGGTGGTGCCGTCGAAAAAGTTCCATTTCTGGTTATATTCGCGCACGTGCTGCTGACAGAACCAGTAGAAATCATCCAAGACATCCGGTGCCTTGGGCGCGCGGAACTTGCCCGGTTCTTCACACCCGGGGTGGTCACAGATTCGCACGGACGTCTCGGATGCGCCCGACATGCCCCGGCGGCCACGCGGGTTCTTTTTCTTGGCGCTGGAAACGGACATATCGAATCCAAAGGGATCTGACTTCACCATGCAATCATCCTCACGAACGCATCTTTTCGACTCGGAGGCAGCAGTTTAATCTAAGTGGCCGAAAGTAGAAGAGGGGAGCGGTAAAATTTTTGCCGCTGAGCAGAAAAATGACTGTGACTGATGAAATCCGCACCTGCCTGCAAGCTGCCTTTGATCCGCATGAGCTTGAGGTGATCGACGACAGCGAAAGCCATCGCGGCCATGCCGGCTTTCAGGAAGGCGGCGAGAGCCATTTCAATGTCCGCATCCGCGCCGCCGCCTTTGCCGGCCAGTCCCGCGTGGCCCGCCACCGCGCCGTGCACAAGGCGCTTGGCGACATTGTGCCCCGCATCCACGCGCTGGCTTTGGACATTGATACCTGACACCAGATCGAGGCTGTACGCCGGAGTTATCTTCCCGACGGCTCCCACGCGAAAGCGGCCCAAATGCGATAAAAGGGGTTCTCTTCATAGCAAAAGTGATTAAAATCCGGCGTTTAAGACAATTTTTCGCCTAAAACGATCTTTATAGTCGCTGTCATTATGAAACTCTTTTTCAAAGAACCGGCTTTTTGCGCTGTATTTCTGCTGGGCGCGGCTACTGGGGCTGGTGCTGCGGAATCCCCAAACCTGCATATCTCTCTTGAGACGGGACTTGTTTCGCAACCCGTATTGGTCGTGCCTGACAGGCATGCACATAGCTGCGAAGCCTCGGGCAATCCTGTTAAGATCGATATGCGACATAGTCTGCAAAGCACGGGCTTCGATCTGTTGCCATTTGTCCAGACGCTGGTACCGTCAAAGAAGGTGATCGTTCGCCGAGCGGGCAAGATAGCCGAGGATCAAGAAGAGTCTCCCGCCAGATTCACCAGAGCTTTCGTTCCGGAGAATCAGCAAGCTGAAGCAGTAGATGTCGAGCTGAGCGCAAAGCTACTGTTTTGTGAATATGCTGGCTTTCCGGAGTTTGTAGGTGCTGTTTATACGCTCTCTGGTCAGGTTGGGAACTTCAGGATATTTGCCCAGGACGCGATTGAACCTAAAGAAAACAACCGGTTGACCCTCATCTATCACCCTCGAGATGCTCGGAAAACCGAGAGCGGTTCTGACGAGCCCCTCGGTGAGACAGCGGGCTTGTTGGAAATTAAGCTGAGCCTGAAGGATCTAGCCGCTGAGTCTCGTCTTGGTCAGGATGATCTTCTCACAGATGTGTCCGTGTTCAGTTGGGTCGAAGTCACGCCCAAGGGGACAAAGCCATGACACCGGATGCGCGCCTGTTCAAATTTGTGCATTGTTTGGCAGCAGGTTGCATCTTTTTCGTGTCGTCTGCCAACATCGCATCAGCGCGTAACTGGAGGGTAGACTTCGAACAGGAGCAGATCATGACCGCTACGTTGCAGGCGTTGCCCGACGAGAGCGTGGCGAAATCCTGCCCCGAACAGTTTCGTCCAGTCCGTCTTACCACCAACTTCAGCGTCGGCCAGCACGGAGCGTTTTTGATCAAAGCGGCCTCATCCGATCTCAATCAACCGACAGAGCAGGAAACTGAAAAGGTCAATGAAAGCATTCAGTTCGATCTGAAAGTTGAGCTGACGGGATGCGCATTTCGCAATTACTTTCGGCCGCAAGCAGGCCAGGCAGTTTTATCAGGCGCGGTGGGGAATGCCCGATTAGACCGTTTGAGATATGACCTTGTCGGCTCTGAATCTAACAGAACTGGGTATTACGGAGCAGTAGGCACCTTTTTAGAATACGCAGCACATCTTTCAGGTCCGCTCGAGGTTCGCGTCTCTCGACAAAAGAGCGAGTCCGTTCATTTGAAGCTGCCCTCGACGGTTAGTCCGGATCAGGTGATGGGAATACTTGAGGTTAAGCTGCCAGAAGACTGGCTAACGCTTACCGCCGACACGGGCAAACAGGAAAAGATGGAAATCTCGTGGAACTCCGTCAAGCTCGTTGTCTTGCCCGTAGAAGCCTCCGATCGGTAAAGACCGCCTGACCTCATTCTTTCTCCGATGTGTCCGAAACCTTCTCGGCCCCTTTCAGCGACAAGGGCGGCTCCTCCGCCTCTTCGGAAATCGGGGCGGGGGCCGCGATCTCTTCGGGTCCGGGGATCGGTTTGGCTTGCGGGACGTCTTCGGCAATCTCAATAGGCTCCGGGGCGGGCACGGCCGCCTCAGCCGCTGTGACGGCGCGGCGGAACACCAGCACATTGCGCCAGTTCGTGGTTGACCCCGTCAGGCCGGTGCGCTCGTCACTGGGCAGCAGCTCGGCGCGCTGGTATTCCCAGCCGCTCTGACCCATCTGGTTCAGCAATTGCTCAATCGAATTGGCAAACCGCCCCTCGGGCGTTTTCACGCCCTTGGCTTTGGTGCCTTTTTGCGGGGCGGGGACAACTTTGTATTCGTAGCGCTGCATCGAGAGTTCCTAAGGGCCTGTTGCGGCCAACTTATCATGTTGGCCGCCGGGTGAAAGACACCACGCGCGCTTGGCGGATTTCAGCCCGCACTGTTGCCGTCAGTCCGCGCTGCCTTTTGCGCAACCGACAGGCAAACCTCGGTCGCCAGCGCCATATCCTGCACTGAAATCCATTCCAATGGCCCGTGAATGCATTGCATGCCGGTGAATATGTTGGGGCAGGGCGTGCCAAACTCGGTCAACCGCGACCCGTCTGTGCCGCCCCGGATCGGGACCGAAAGCGGCTCGACCCCGTGTTCACGGCTGGCCTCGCGCGCCAGATCAACTGGTGTCATGTCCTTTTCCAGCCAATAGCGCATGTTGCGATACTGGTGGTAGATGTCACAGGTGATTTCGGCCCGCGGTTCGGTGGCCTGCACGGCGGCACAGACCTGCCGGACGATCTCGCGCTGCGCCTCCAGCGCGTCCAGTTCGAAATCACGCAGGATCAGCTTGATTTCCATCTCGGATGAGCCGCCATTCATGTCGGTGACGTGGATGAAACCCTCGCGCTCATCGGTGACTTCGGGGGTCATGGTGGCCTGTGGCAGGGTCTGCACGATCTTTGCCGCCAGATGCGCCGCATTCACCATCTTGCCCTTGGCCAGACCGGGATGGATCGACACACCGGCGATCTTGATCACCGCGCGGTCGGCTGAAAAGCTCTCGTATTCGATCTCGCCCACTTCGCCACCATCCAGCGTATAGGCGAAATCCGCGCCCAGATCCTTTGGCAATTGTTCGGTAACACCGCGCCCGATCTCTTCATCCGGCGTAAAGGCGACCCTGATCGGGCCATGCGGGATGTCTGTGTTCTCAAGCAGATGTCGCGCCATGGTCATCAGGATCGACACACCCGCCTTGTCATCGGCACCCAGCAGGGTTGTGCCCGAAGCGGTGATCAGATCGTGTCCGATCTTTTCCGCCAGATAGGGGTGGTCATCGGGCGACAGGATCAGGTCGGGGTCATCGGGAAAGCTGATATCGCCGCCGTTGTAGCCCTTGATCACGCGCGGTTTGACACCCGTGGCATTGAACTGCGGGGCTGTATCCACATGCGCAAGAAAGCCAACGGTCGGGCCGGGGGCGGTGCCCGGAATGGTCGCAACGACGACGCTGTCGCCGGTCATCTCGACATCCTGCGCGCCCATTTCGGTCAATTCCCGGTGCAGCAGGTTCAGCATATCCATCTGGATCGAACTGCTGGGGGTCGACGGGGATGTCTCATCGCTCTGACTGTTGATGGCCGCATAGCGCATCAGCCGGTCTTCGAGTTCCTGATCAAATTTTTTCTGCATGAAACCTACCTCTCTGTGACCGCAAACAGAGAGCACAAATTCTGGGGGTGTCAAGCGGATTGCCTGCCCCTTCGATCTAGCGGATTCTGCGGATTTGGTTTTGTACAAACCGGACAAACCCTGCTGTCCGGTTTGTACAAATCATAAGATTTACTGGCCCAGCTTCTGGCTGACCAATTGGTTAACGGCCTTGGGGTTCGCCTTGCCACCGGTCGCCTTCATCACCTGACCGACGAACCAGCCGGCGAGTTTCGGGTTCACCTTGGCCTTCTCAACCTGCGCCGGATTGGCGGCGATGATCTCGTCCAAGGCGGCCTCAATCGCGCCCGTGTCCGTCACCTGTTTCATACCGCGTTCTTCGACGATCTGCGCCGGGTCACCGCCTTCGGTATAGACGATTTCGAACAGATCCTTGGCGATCTTGCCCGAGATGGCATCCGACGCAATCAGGTCGATGATGCCACCCAGCTGCGCGGGCGAAACCGGAGACTCGGTGATCTCGTGGTCTTCTTTTTTCAACCGGCCAAACAGCTCGTTGATGACCCAGTTCGCGGCCAGCTTGCCACTGCGGCCCCCGGCGACTTCTTCGAAGTACGCCGCTGACTCTACCTCGGCGGTCAGGACAGAGGCGTCATAATCGGTCAGTCCGAACTCACTGATAAAGCGTGATTTTTTGTCGTCAGGCAGCTCGGGCAGCTTGGCGGCGATGTCATCGACCCACGCCTGTTCAATCTCCAGCGGCAGCAGGTCGGGGTCGGGGAAATAGCGGTAGTCATGCGCCTCTTCCTTGGACCGCATCGAGCGTGTTTCGCCCTTGTCCGGGTCATACAGACGGGTTTCCTGGTCAATCTCGCCACCAGCTTCGACAATTGCGATTTGGCGGCGGGCTTCGACTTCAATCGCCTGCTGAATGAACCGCATCGAGTTCATGTTCTTGATCTCACACCGCGTGCCCAGATGCGAAAAGTCCTGTGTTTCCTGATACTTCTCATACGCACCCGGCAAACAGATCGAGACATTCACGTCCGCCCGCAGGTTGCCGTTCTGCATGTTGCCGTCGCAGGTGCCCAGATAGCGCATGATCTGGCGCAGCTTGGCGATATAGGCGGCGGCCTCTTCCGGGCCACGGATATCGGGGCGGCTGACGATCTCCATCAGGCAAACACCGGTCCGGTTCAGGTCGACGAAGGACATATGCGGGTCCATGTCGTGGATCGATTTGCCCGCGTCCTGTTCCATGTGGATACGTTCGATCCGGACCATGCGCGCGGTGCCGTCGCCCATCTCGACCAGCACTTCACCTTCGCCCACAATGGGCTGATAAAGCTGGGAAATCTGGTATCCCTGCGGCAGATCCGGGTAGAAATAGTTCTTGCGATCAAAGGCCGATTTCAGGTTGATATCCGCTTTCAGGCCCAGCCCGGTGCGCACGGCTTGCTCAACGCAATACTCGTTGATCACAGGCAGCATGCCTGGCATCGCCGCGTCCACAAAGGCCACGTTTGCATTGGGTTCCGCGCCAAACTGCGTTGATGCGCCCGAGAACAGTTTCGCATTGGATGAGACCTGAGCGTGCACCTCCATCCCGATCACCAGTTCCCAGTCGTGCTTGGCCCCGGCAATGGTTTTGGGTTTGGGCATTTCGTATGTCAGGTCGAGCATGGCGCGCCTCATATCCGCAGAAATCTAAGCCTGCGTCTTATGCCCGTGCGCGCGAGGGGGCAAGGGGAATTGGGAAACTCAGGGCCATTGGCAAGTCAGTTTCTGGAAAACTGCGGCCCCGTCGGCGTAAATGTGACGCTTTTTCCGCTGCATAACTCGTCACGGAACAGGTCGCGGATGGTGCGCAAAGCGGCGCGTTGCCCGCGCGCGGCGAACCGTTCGGGGGAATTGATGCGGACACTGTTGTTGAACCCATCTGCAGCATGGGCCCAGATCAGCGGATGCAGTTCGGTCAGATGATCGCGAACCAGCCAGTCGGCGGCCTCGCAAATCTGCGTGCGGGCCAGATCAGCATGTTCGTCCAAGCCTAGACCGTTCTGTAAGGTGATGGCGCAATAGGCAGCCAGCATGTTGATCGTCTGCTGGTCGGGGCGGCGGTCCACGATGTCATGCAAGCCCTCCAGAAAGAATTCCACATCGACCCTTGCGCAGGCGCCCTCATCCAGTGCAATCGCATCGAATTGAACCCACGTATAGCCGCCTGCGCCCCAGATCTCCTGTGTCTGCGCCGCGTTGCGCAGGGCCTGCAGCTCCAGCTCTTCATAGCTGCCAAACCAGCGCGGCAGCAGATGGCTGCCCATCGCGCGCATGTGGCGATAATTATGCGGGTCAAGCGCAATCAGGCTTTCATACCGGTCCGCAACCCGCGCGCGGGTTTTGCGTTGACCGGCCAGCAGGGCGCAATCAGCCGCAGCCACGGCAGGACTGTCCGGCGCAGCGCGTTTGCAGTCAGGCAGAATGGCGGCAGCGCGGTCAAAATGGGCGGTACAGCGTGATTGGTGCAGCGGTGGCAGCGTGGCCTCCAGTGCGGTGCCGCGCCAGGCCCAGGCCAGATCGATATGCGCCAGCGCGACGATCAACCCGATCATGGGATCGTCCGAGTGATCCTGAAGTTCGCCCTCAAGCTCTGAGATGCCGCCCAGCAGGTCATAGTCAGAGATGGCTTTGCCGTCGGACAGCGCGTGTTCAACAGCCAGCACCACGTCCGACCGGGCCCCAAAGGCCAGCAGATCCGCAATCGGTAACCCTCCGGGGGCCGCGCGCCGGGCGGTGTCTGCCGCGCGCATCTCGTCCGAAAGCTGTTCCCACATATCCTGCCGGGCCAGATATCGGCCGCGCTCGATGGCATCGCGGCCAATCAGATCACCGGCGCACATCTGTGCCACCGGGATATGCAATTGACCCGTGTCTGCCAGCGAACCGGGCAAGCCAGCATCGCGGATACGCTCAACATGCGCAGTGGGTTGGGTGAGGTTTGTTGTACGGGCAGAACGTGCCCTGAACGACCAGAACATTGGAAAACTCGAAACTGTACACACACTTAAACTGATTAGGCAATCTGGACCCGATTTGTGCCCAATTCAAGGCGGGATTAGGAAAAACGCTGTAATCGGGGCCAATCTTAATCAACAAGGTGTGATCGTTTCAGAAAACAGTGAAATGATGGCGTTCCACCCTGAAACCTGCCTGCTGCAACAGCTCTTCGAACTGTTTGTGGGGCGGTGTGGATTCATCCGGTAACCGGATTTGCTTGCCCGAGGTCAGCGTCACAGTCACCCGTACCGAGAAATCCCATCGGGTGTCAAAGCGAAGGAAATCTATATCTTTCAGTAGAATATGGCCATCTTTTCGCCCAGAATGCCAGCTGAGCCCCGCGTCGCTGAGGCTGAGACCTGCCGTGGTGTCGCGCGCGATATCCCAAAGGGCTGGAACGGTTGCAAGAGCCAGCACTCCGATCAGCCAGAGTGATGCGTGAAAGACCACCACCAGCCCGATCAGCGCGCCATAGACGCCTATCAGGATGATGATCGTGCGGCGCGCGCGATTGCGTCGAAGGAACGTGAAAGGGGGCATCGCGCGCCTCATTGCATCCGCCGTCTCATGCCCCCAAAATGCGCGAGACCATTTCGGTCGTATCCCGAGACAGGTTGGGCGTCTCTGCTATGCGGGTCAGTTGCGTGCGCATCAGGGCCTGACGGTCTGTGTCGTAGCGTTTCCAAGTCTGAAACGCCGAACACATGCGCGCGGTCGTCTGCGGGTTCACCGGGTCCAGTCGGATCAGCCAGTCTGCCAGCAGTGCATATCCTGCGCCACTGGCCTGATGGAATCCGGCGTGGTTCATGGCAAGAGCGCCAAGCAGTGACCTGAAACGATTGGGGTTTTTCCAATTGAAGTCAGGGTGTCTCGTCAGCGTTGCCGCAAGCTGCGGCGCGGCTTCCGGAGCGGCCACCCCGACCTGCAACCCAAACCATTTGTCCACGACCAGCCGGTCACCGCGCCATTGTTCGTAGAAGGCTGCAAGCTCGGCTTCGCCCTTGCGCGCCCGCAACAGGCACGAGAGCGCGGTCAGCTGCAATGTCATGTTGTCCGCTTTGGCATATTCTTCGGCAGCCTTGGCCCCGCCGTCCAGCCGTGAGGTCAGCGCAAGTGCGGCGCTGCCCAAGGCGCGTTTGCCCGACTGATCCGCGTCAGGGCTGTAGGGCGCATCGACCATGGCCTCGCTGTGCAGCCGGGGCAGCAGATCCTGCAGATGCTGCGCGGTGGCCTGGCGCAGGGTTTCGGTGGCGGTCCAGATCGTCATCGGATCGGGGGTGATGCCACGCTCGTGCAGAACGGCGGCCAGTTCGGACTGTGTGGGCAGGCCCAGCATCAGCGCGCGATAGGCCGGGTCCAGATTGCTGTCGCGCAGCACCGCCTGCAAACCTTCGAGATAGTCGGTATTGGGTGCGGCATCGTCGCTGATCATCCGCAACAATGTGTCCTGCGCCAGCGCACGGCCCGCTTCCCATCGGTTCACTGGATCAGTGTCATGCGCCAGTAGAAAAGCGCGTTCAGCGTTGCCGGGGTCGTGGTCCAGGATCACGGGCGCAGAAAAGTCGCGCAGGATCGACGCAACCGGCTTTGAGGCAAGACCGGAAAAGGTAAAGCTTTGCGTGGCTCCGGTCAGCTCAAGCACCTGGGTGGCCTGCACCTCGTCCCCGTTTGGCCCAAGCAGACCCACAGCCACCGGGATCACCTGTGGCTGCTTGTCAGGCTGCCCCGGCGTGGGATGTGTCGACTGGCTTAGCGTCAGGGTATATGTTCCGTCGGCCCAATCTTCGGCCACCGTAACGCGGGGCGTCCCGGACTGGCTGTACCAACGCTTGAACTGGCTGAGATCGCGGCTGGTCGTATCCTCGAACACCTTCAGCCAGTCTTCGATCGTGCAGGCCTGCCCGTCATGGCGGTCAAAATAGCGGTCGAGCGCCCTGGCGTAGGCATCATCACCCACCAGCCGTTTGAGCATGCCAATGACCTCGGCACCTTTCTCATAGACGGTAGACGTATAGAAGTTGTTGATCTCCTGAAAGCTTTCCGGTCGTACCGGGTGGGAAAGGGGGCCATTATCCTCGGGGAACTGCCGCGCGCGCAGGTCGATCACGTCGTGGATACGTTTGACCGGGGCCGAGCGCATGTCCGAGGTGAATTGCGCGTCACGGAACACGGTCAGGCCCTCTTTGAGGCACAGCTGAAACCAATCGCGGCAGGTGATGCGGTTGCCTGTCCAGTTGTGGAAGTATTCATGCGCGATGATCGCCTCGATGCGTTCGAAATTGGTGTCGGTCGAGGTTTCGGCGCTGGCAAGCACGGCGGATGAGTTGAAGATGTTCAACCCCTTATTCTCCATCGCGCCCATGTTGAAATCATCTACGGCCACGATGTTGAACACGTCCAGATCGTATTCGCGGCCATAGACATCCTCGTCCCATTTCATCGACCGTTTCAGCGCGCCCATGCCGAAGTCACATTTGCCTTCGTCGCCGGGACGGACCCACAGGTTCAGATCAACCTTTTGCCCCGAACGCGTCGTGAAACTGTCTGCATGTGCGACCAGCTCTCCGGCGACCAGCGCGAACAGATAGGCAGGTTTGGGCCACGGATCGCGCCATTCCGCCCAGCCGTCCCCTTTACCGGTTGGATTGCCATTCGACAGCAGCACCGGCAGATCGCCGTTGATGCGCACGGTAAAGGTCGACATCACATCGGGTCGATCCGGGTAGTAGGTGATCTTGCGGAACCCTTCCGCCTCGCACTGGGTGCAGTACATGCCGTTCGACATATACAGACCTTCGAGTGCTGTGTTGTTGCCGGGATCAATCTCAACCTCGGCCTCCCAGATGAACGTGGTATCAGGGACGGTTGCCGTCAGGCCCTCGCCACTGAGATCGGGCGCGATTTCGGTGCCGTTGATCGAGGCACGTATCAGTTTCAGCTGCTCGCCATGCAGGAAAAAAGTACGATCTGTTGCCTCAGGGTTAGGGCGGAACGTGATGCGAGAGGTCACGCGTGTGGCATGCGGGGCCAGATCAAATGTCAGGTGAACATCTTCGACCAGATACCCAAACGGCGTGTAGTCTTTCAGATAAACGGTTGTAGGGGCTGCGTCTTTCATCGGGGCCTCGCATCTCGGTGAATGTCGGCGACGTTAAGAGGATCGGTATCCGGCTGCAAGCAGGGGCGACGACCGGGCGACGAGTGTTGAGTGGTGTCTGATAATATCTTTTGTTGCCTATCGGAAACTTTGCCCCTATCTGATGTTCGTATACGATGGCACACAATTCAGGAGGGTCGACAGATGAGCAGCAGAGAAACCAGAAGCGGATTGCAGGTCGACCCTGTTCTGGTCGCGTTTATCGAGCGTGAGGCTCTGCCCGGCACGGGCGTAACATCTGATGTTTTCTGGTCCGGGCTGGCGCAAATGGTTGCCGAGCTGGGGCCAAAGAACCGAGCATTGCTGGACAAGCGCGCCGATATCCAAAGCCGGATCGACGGCTGGCATGCCGCCCGCAAAGGGCAGGATATCGACCCTGCCGCTTATCAGGGTTTTCTGCAAGAGATCGGCTATCTGGTCCAGGAGGGGCCGGATTTCCAGATCGAAACCGCCAATGTCGATCCGGAAATCGCAGCCACGCCCGGCCCGCAACTGGTTGTGCCGATCACCAATGCCCGTTTCGCGCTGAACGCGGCCAATGCGCGATGGGGCAGCTTGTATGATGCGCTGTATGGCACGGATGCGCTGGGCGACGTGCCTGCGGGCGGGGGCTATGACGCGGCCCGCGGTGCGCATGTGATCGCCTGGGCGCGGGCCTTTCTGGATGACGCGCTGCCATTGGCCGAGGGGGGCTGGGCGGATGTAGACCGGCTTGGCATCAAAGACGGCGCGCTTGAGCCCGCACTGGCCGATCCGGGGCAGTTTGTCGGATATGGCGGCACGCTCGACGCGCCTGATTTTGTGATTTTGAAGAATAACGGTCTGCATATTCGGATCGTGATTGATTCCGCCAGCAAGATCGGCGCCACCGACCCGGCGGGGATTGCCGACGTTCTTTTGGAATCTGCCCTGTCGACCATCATGGATTGCGAGGATTCCGTGGCCTGCGTTGATGCAGAGGACAAGGTGGTCGCCTATGGCAACTGGCTGGGACTGATGAAGGGCGACCTGACCGAAGAGGTCTGGAAAGGCGGCACAACCTTTACTCGCCGTCTGGCCGGGGACGTTTCCTTTACGCGCGCCGATGGTGCGTCCGGAACGCTGAAAGGGCGCGCGCTGATGCTGGTGCGCAACGTGGGCCATCTGATGACCAACCCGGCGGTGCTGGACGGCGCAGGTCACGAGATCGGCGAAGGGTTGATGGACGCGCTCTGCACCACCCTGATTGCGATGCATGATCTGCAGCGGGACGGGGGTAATTCGGTCGAAGGGTCCGTCTATGTGGTCAAACCCAAGATGCACGGCCCCGAAGAGGTCGCGTTTGCGGTCGAGATCTTCGATATGGTCGAAGATATTCTGGGCCTGCTGCGCAACACTGTGAAACTGGGGATCATGGACGAGGAACGCCGCACCTCGGCGAACCTGAAAGAGTGCATTCGCGCGGCCAAATCGCGGGTTGCGTTCATCAATACCGGGTTCCTCGACCGGACCGGCGATGAAATCCACACCTCGATTGAGGCCGGACCGATGCTGCCCAAGGATGACATCAAGGCAACGCCATGGATCGCGTCTTATGAGGATCGCAATGTCGATATCGGTCTGGCCTGCGGCCTGAAAGGCAAGGCCCAGATCGGCAAGGGCATGTGGGCGATGCCGGACCGGATGCAAGAGATGCTGGAGGCCAAGATCGGCCATCCGATGTCAGGGGCCAACTGCGCTTGGGTGCCATCGCCAACGGCCGCGACGCTCCACGCCACGCATTATCACAAGGTCGATGTACTGGCCCGTCAGGACGAGATCGCGGCCGGTGGCGCGCGTGGCACGCTTGCGGATTTGCTGACCATTCCTTTGCTGGGCGGCAGAAACCTGAGTGATGATGAGATCACGCGCGAGATTGAAAACAACGCACAGGGCATTCTGGGCTATGTGGTGCGCTGGATCGATCAGGGCGTCGGCTGTTCGAAAGTGCCCGACATCAACGACGTTGGTCTGATGGAGGACCGTGCAACCTGCCGGATATCCAGCCAGGCGCTGGCCAACTGGCTGCATACTGAATTGGTTGACGAGGGCAAGGTCATGGCAGCCATGCAGAAAATGGCGGCTGTTGTAGATCGTCAGAACCAGGGTGATCCCGCCTATCAACCCATGGCACCGGGCTTCGATGGCGTTGCCTTTCAGGCCGCGTGTGACCTTGTGTTCAAGGGTAGGGTGCAGCCCTCGGGCTATACCGAGCCCGTCCTGCACGCCCGGCGGTTGGAGGCGAAAGCCGCCCGCGCATAACTCAACCTGATCAGAGACCGTTTCGACAAAAGGACAAACCATGTCAGTTTCACTTCGCAAGGCGCGTACCATCATTCGTAAAACCCTTGAAAAGGCGCATGAGATGGAGCTGAAGCCTCTGTCTGTTGTTGTGCTGGATGGGGGTGGTCATGTCATCGCGTTCGAGCGTGAAGACGGCGCCTCGCCGGGGCGTTTTGCGATTGCGCACGGCAAGGCTTATGGCGCTGTGATGCTGGGCATGGCCGGTACGGCCCAGATGGCGCGGGCCGAGGCACAGCCTTATTTCATGACAGCAGTGAATGGCGTTTTCGGCGGTCAGGTTGTTCCGGTTCCGGGCGGTATTTTGCTGCGCGACCGCAAGGGCGCGGTGATCGGTGCGGTGGGTGTGACCGGCGATACCTCGGACAACGACGCCACAGCGGGTCTTACGGGCATCGAAGCTGCCGGGCTGACCGGAGAGATCTGACCTTAGGGTCAGGCCCTGCGGTGCAGGCGGGGACGTGTCGCAAGCCAGGCCGCACATGCAAAGACGCAGATGCCGCCGGCCATGTCAGTCAAGTGATGCCCGCCATGTGACAGGATCGCCGGCACCATCAGCAGGTTCACGGCCAGGGCTGGTATGAACAATACCGTGCGGCGCAGCGACCAGACCACAAGCAGCGCCATGACCGTGTGATAAGACGGAAAGGCGATTGTGCCGACGATGTTGGAAGGCTCGATTGTGGTCAGGCCCTGAGCCGACAGCGTACGCAAAACCTCGGCATAGGCGCTGTTGGTTGCCAGTTGGATGGTGTCCTCCAGCCCCTCGGGTAGCGTGTGAAAGACGGTTGGTCCGACGCTGGGGATGATCCACCAGATCGTGGTTGTCAGCAGCAGGCTGAAGATACCGGCCAGCAGCGCCTGATTGAGCTGCAGCGCCTTACCGGTCAGCGCAAGGAACCCGATCATCAGAAAGATCTGCGTCAGCGAACTGCCGTAGACAAAGCGCAGCGCATAGCCGAATGCCGGATAGGACGCGACGGTTTCAACGAAGGCGGGCCAGGAATAGCCCAGCATCGCGTCCGAGCGCATCAGCCATTGGTCGTTGGTCAGTTCCCCTATGGGAAATCGCAGATAGATCAGCAGCGCACACAGGCCCATGAAGCCCAGATAAAAGCTGTTGGCGATGGCCAGCTGAGCGATGCGCGGCTGGCTTTTGAACACGCGAATATACATTCCGGCGGCAAACAGACCAACGGTCGGGGTCAGGCCAAGCGCAAAGCCGCTCCATGCAATGGGTTGTGGTTTGAGAAGGGATATCGAAACGCACAGGCCAAGCACCAGCAGCAGCGCACTGCTAAGAATGATCTCGGGGCGGCTCAGGTGTTTTGTGAGTGCGAAGCGCCGAACTGAACTTTGGTCCCGGACTGTCGTTGTCATCGTAATCCACTCAATCACATGCTTTTTGACTGCATTGTCCAAATTTGTGGCATATCTTTGGCGCTGGGCGACAGTTGTTGAGAAATTCACAGTGCAAGCTGCGCCCATGCACTTTGATTGCGCGTTTGATTTTGGCATCAATGCCACAGCGATATTCAAACTGAGTGAGGAATGAATGGTACGCCCGGTCGTCGGAATTATCGGAAACTCATACCTGATGAACGATCAGTATCCGACGCATGCCGGGGGAACCATGAACTCTGATGCGGTTGGGAATGTCTCGGGCTGTTTGCCGCTGCTGATCCCGGCGGACCCACGTTATGTGAGCGTTGATGAACTGCTTGAGGTTTGCGATGGGTTTCTGCTGACAGGGGGGCGCCCAAACGTGCATCCCGAAGAATATGGTGAGCCCGAAACCGAAGCGCACGGAGATTTTGACCGGGCGCGCGATGCGATCACATTGCCACTGGTGCGCGCCTGTGTTGAACGCGGGCAGCCTTTTCTGGGTATTTGCCGCGGCTTTCAGGAGGTGAACGTGGCCATGGGCGGCACGCTTTACCCCGAGATTCGCGAACTGCCCGGACGCATGAACCACCGGATGCCGCCGGACGGTACGCTGGAAGAGAAATTTGCCCTGCGCCACGTTGTGACACTGAACGAGGGTGGGATGTTTCACGAGGTCTTCGGGTCCCACGAGGTGATGACCAACACGCTGCACGGGCAGGGGATCAAGACCGTCGGACAGCGCGTTGTGATTGATGGCTATGCACCCGATGGTACGCCGGAGGCGATCTACATCAAGGATGCACCAGGCTTTACCCTGTCGGTGCAGTGGCACCCCGAATGGGACGCTGCCAATGACCCGGTTTCGCGGCCGCTGTTCGAAGCGTTCGGAGAAGCCGTGAAAGTCTGGTCCGACCGCGCCGGAACAACACCTTTAAGGCAAACTGCGTAAGTGGCGGATCTGCCGTCCCCCGATTGTGTTGGGGGCCGGCAGCGCCATGTCAGATCAGAAGGTTGAATTCGCTGTTCAGCGGCAGGGTCCGCGCGCGTTTTCCGGTCAGGTCAAACAATGCGTTGCCCAGCGCTGGCATTGACGGAGGGGTGCCCGGTTCTCCGGCCCCGCCCATATGACGGTTGGTTTCCAGCACGCGTACCTCGACCTTTGGCGCTGTGTGCATCCGCATCGCGTCAAAGTCGGGGAAGTTGAACTGTTCGACTTCACCTTCTGAGAATGTGATTTCTTCAGAACAGGCCGCAGACAGACCATACATCATGCCGCCAAACATCTGTGCCTTGACGTTCTCGGGGTCCAGCGCCAGCCCGATATCGCAGGCAATCCAGGCTTTGTTGATGCGAATGGTGCCGTCTTCGTCAACCACTTCGATTACCTGAGCAACCGGCGTGCCGAAACTGTACGAGAAGGCGACACCTCGGCCAACACCGTCTGGCGTTTTGCCTGTCCAGTTCGACATCTCGCGCACGGCTTTCAGACATCCGGCAGAGGGGGCATGTTCGGTTTCCATCAGTTCCAGACGGAACTCCAGCGGATCGCGACCTGCGGCGTGGGCCATCTCATCCATAAAGGTTTCGTGGAAGAAGCCGTTGTGGCTGTTGCCGACCGAGCGCCAGAAACCGACAGGGATTTCAAGATCGGCAATATGTCCGCTGATCCGATAGTTGGGCACCGCATAGGGTTGATTGAACAAGCCTTCGACCAGCACCTTGTCGGGGCCACCGCCCGCAAATCCGGTCATACGGCTGACCGCCTGATGGGTGCAGGATTGCGAGGCGACCTTGCCGTCGATCAGCACGGCCTTGCCATCTTTCACCGCGCCCCGCATCCGTGCCATCGCGCCGGGGCGGTAGAAATCGTGGCGCATGTCCTCTTCGCGGCTCCAGGTCGTCAGAACGGGGGTGTCGGGCATGGCCATGGCGATTTTGGTTGCGATGACGCCAAAGTCAAACTCACCGCGCCGTCCAAATCCTCCGCCCAGATAGGTCGTGTGAACGTCGACCGCTTCGGTTTCCAGATTGGCAGCAGCAGCGATCTTCATCTGCATGAACGTCGGTGCCTGATTGCCGCCCCAGAACTCCAGCCGGTTGCCGGAATAGAGTGCCGCGGCGGTCATTGGCTCCATCGTCGCGTGGGCGAGATAAGGCACTGTGTATTCCGCCGAAATCTCGGTCGCGCCTTCGGGTAGTGTTTCGGCATCCCCATCATCGCGCATGGTTGAGTTCGGCTCAGCATCGAAAGCCTCTGCAATCTTTGCAAAAATCGCCTGAGTTTCAGAAGGATAGGGGGCATCACCCCAGTCAACGTCAATTGCATCGACCGCCTGCTGCGCAAGCCAAGTGTTATTGGCAATCACGGCAACGCCATCGCCTAAATCGACCACCTTTTCGACCCCCGGCATCGATTTGGCCGCTGTGTCGTCAAAGCTGTTCATCGGACCACCCAGTTTGGGGTTCATCCGAACGCTGGCGAATTTCATGCCCGGCAAGCGTACGTCGATAGCGAACTCGGCATTGCCGGTTGCCTTTTCAACCATATCAAGACGCGGCTGCGTTTGACCGAGATAACGCCATTCGGACGGATCGCGCAGATAGGCTTCGACAGGATCCAGCTTGGCGGCGTCCATAGCCAGATCGGTGTAGGGGATTTGGTCACCGTTCGGCGCGATAACGTGACCCGAGGCGGTTTTGAGCTGATCCCGGTCTACACCCAACCGATCTGCGGCCGCTTGTTTCAGCGTTTCACGGGCCGAGGCGCCTGCCTCGCGCATCCGCTCATAGCCATCTTTCATTGAGGTCGAGCCGCCCGTGACCTGCAGGCTTATGGCTTTGCCGATGACGCCCAGGGCCTCCCCTAGATTGTGCTGAAAATCGGTTATGTCATACCCCTTGTTCGGCAGACCTTCACCGATCATGGCGGTATTGTAATAGGCTGCTGCTGCCGGGCCGTGCAGCACGGTGATCTGATCCAGATCGACATCCAGTTCTTCGGCGATCAGCGCGGCCCATGTGGTTTTGACGCCCTGACCCATTTCGGCCCGCGGGGCGAACAGGGTGACCCCGTTCTGGTCGATCAGCACAAAGGGGCTTAGCGCCGCCTCACCCTTGCCGGGTTTCAGCGGGTTGGGGGCCGGACGGGTGACATAGTAGGCCCCGAATGCAACCCCGCCGACAATGGCGGCGGACCCGATCAGAAATGTGCGGCGGACGATTTTACCAAGACTTGCCATGGCTTATGCCTCCTTCAACTTGGCGGCCGCGTCATGGATCGCAGCGCGGATGCGGGGATAGGTGCCACAGCGGCACAGATTGCCCTGCATCGCGTCATCAATATCGGCGTCGGTTGGCGCGGGGTTTTCGGCCAGCAACGCTGCGGCCTGCATGATCTGACCGGACTGGCAATAGCCGCATTGCGCCACCTGATGATCAACCCAGGCTTGCTGGATGGTTGCCATGGACTGAGGGGTACCGACGCCTTCAATCGTGGTGACGTCGCCCCAGACATCCGACAACGCAACCTGACAGGATCGGACAGCTTCGCCATCAATATGCACCGTGCAGGCCCCACAGGCGGCAACACCGCATCCGAATTTTGTTCCGGTCAGACCGACCTCATCCCGCAGGACCCAGAGCAGGGGAACATCATCAGGCAGATCGATCTGATGAGACGTTCCGTTGATTTTCAGGGTGGTCGCCATGGCGCACCTCTCTTGGCTGTGGCAGGTTTCTGACACAATGCTCGAAAAGTGTCAGTGTGTCAATTGACAAAATAGACAAAAACTGTCAGAGGTTCGGGTATGACTGAACACGCTGACGAAACACGGCAAAAAACCATCTTGGAGTCCGCCTTTCAGGCGTTCTCCGCCTATGGATTTCGCAAGACTTCGATGGATGACATAGCGCGCGGAGCGGGAATGTCCCGTCCTGCGGTCTATCTGTATTATAAGAACAAAGAGGCCATCGTTCGCCGGCTGACCGAACTGCATTATGAGGAAAAACGCATCACCATCGCTGCGGCACTGGCCGGGGCAGGGTCGGTGTCCGAGCTGTTGACGCGCGCGATTGAGGCGCAAACCCAAGGGATTTCTGCAATTCTGGCGTCACCCCATGGGCTTGAGATGCTTGATACAAGCAAATCCGTGTCCACCGATATTGTCGAGCAGGGCGAGGCTGACCTGACTGCCCTGTTTGCTGCCTGGCTGGCGCGAGAGGATGCAAATGGGCGTGTGCGGCTGACCGATGGCGCAGAGGAAACGGCAAAGACCATCACCGCAACGCTCAAAGGTATCAAAATGACTGCGACGGGGGCGGATGAGTACGAAAACCGTATCGCACATTTATCCGCCATGTTGGGCGCGGCGCTGGAGGTCAGGTAACCCGCTGCCGGATTTTGTATTCGGGCACGTCCCACAACCGATTGCGCATGATGTCGGCCAGAATGTCGGCGGCCCGCCCGACATCGTTTTCGTCGATGTAAAGCGGTGTAAAGCCAAAGCGCATGATGTCGGGCGCACGAAAGTCCCCAACCACACCGCGCGCAATCAGCGCCTGCATCGCGGCGTATCCGTCCGAGAACCTGAACGAAACTTGACTGCCGCGCTGCTTGGGGTCGCGAGGACTGGCCAGTTCCAGATCGGGGCAGGTGGCCTCGACCCGGTGAATGAACAGCTCGGTCAGCTCAATGGATTTGGCGCGGATATCGCGCATCTCGATCCTGTCCCAGATGTCCATCGCAGCCGAAAGGGCAGCCATCTGAATGACCGGAGGGGTGCCAACGCGCATCCGCTCGATCCCGTTGCCGGGCCGATACTCCAGATCGAATGCAAAGGGGGATTCGTGCCCCAGCCAGCCCGACAGGGCGGGTCGGACTGATGTGGCATGACGTGGCGCGACATAGATGAACGCAGGCGCGCCGGGGCCGCCATTGAGGTATTTATAGGTGCAACCCACGGCAAAATCGGCATTGCAACCCGACAGGTCGACGGGAATCGCCCCCGCCGAATGTGCCAGATCCCAGACCGTCAGCGCCCCGTTGGCTTGTGCCTTGGCAGTCAGCGCTTTCATGTCGTGTTTGCGCCCGGATCGATAATCCACCTCAGTCAGCATCAGGACCGCGACCTCTTCGGTCAGATGGTTCGCCACCTGATCCGGTTCCACAATCCGCAATTCATAATTGCTGCCCAGCGAGCGGAGCAGGCCATCAACCATATAGAGGTCAGACGGAAAATTGCCGCTGTCAGACAGGACAATCCGGCGCTGCGGCTTGAGCTCAAGCGCCGAGGCCACGGCCTGGTAGACCTTGATCGAGAGCGTATCTCCGACGACCACGCTGCCGGGTTCCGCGCCAACCAGACGGCCGATCCGGTCACCCAGATCGGTCGGCAGCCCCATCCAGCCGGCCTTGTTCCAGCCTGCGATCAGCATTTGCCCCCATTCATCCTGCATCATCGACTGCACCTGCGCCGACGCTGTTTTGGGCAGAGGGCCCAGAGAGTTTCCGTCCAGATACAACAGGCCCTCGGGCAGATGAAACAAGGCCTTGGTCGCTGCAAAATCGGTCATGAGGGCTCGCCATGGTCTGCGGAATTATGTGATGTATTCCAGCTACATGATCCGACTAATCCTGTCCATAATCGCATCTGGCGGTCCACTGAGCGGGCATGGAATTCTGTTCAATGAAAAAAACCTGAGATGCGACAACCTGAGGTTTTGCCAAAAGGCACCAAAAGCGGTAGGACACCAACCAGAAGCGACATGTGACGGTGCATGTCGTCATTCGCAGGGAATGTACATGCGCCGGATTGATCTCCCGCCTGTATGGCTTTTGGGGTTTGCACTGCTTGCCTGGGCACAGAGCAGATATCTGCCTTTAGGCCTGTCGCTGGACGGAGGGTTTTCCGATCTGCTCAGCGGTATCCTGATCGGTGGCGGCGTCCTGCTGGCGTTGATGGCGGTAGTCGAGTTCCGGCGGCACCGGACAACGGTAATCCCGCACGAAACACCCACAGCGCTGGTGCAATCGGGCATTTTCAAGCGCAGCCGCAATCCGATCTATGTAGGGGATGTGCTGATCCTGGCCGGTCTGATTTTGCGGTTCGATGCGGTGCTGTCGCTGGTTCTGCTGCCGATTTTTGTCTGGATACTGGAACGCCGCTTCATCATCCCCGAGGAAGGCCGCCTGCGCCGGACGTTCCGCGCGGATTTTGCCCGATACGAACGTAAGACACGGCGCTGGATCTGAGATGAAACAGACCGTGACATCACGTCAGAGATGCTGCGCTTGCGAAATAATGTTGCGCAAGATACATCTTTGCTTAATCAACAATACCGACCACCCGCTCTGCTTGAGTTTAAATTAGGGGGACTGCCAGTGAAGATAGGCACACCAAAAGAAGTACTGGACGGTGAAAACCGGGTCGCGATGACTCCGGATTCCGCCGTGCAATTGCAGAAACTGGGCTATGACTGCGCCATCGAAAAAGGCGCGGGACAGGCCGCCGGGTTTTCGGATGCGGCCTATGAAGCCGTGGGCGTTGAGATCGTAAAGACAGCCGCATCGCTGTGGAAAACATGTGACATCGTTGCCAAGGTTCGGGTGCCGACCGAGACAGAGATGAAGCGGCTGACCAAGGGCAAGACGCTGATTTCCTTCTTCAATCCGGCCGGAAACGAAGAAGGTATGGAACTGGCTAGGTCCAAAGGCGCGAATGTGATCGCGATGGAGATGGTGCCACGTATTTCCCGCGCCCAGAAAATGGACGCTCTGTCGTCGATGGCCAACATCGCGGGGTATCGCGCGGTGATCGAGGCGGGTAACAACTTTGGCAGGTTCTTCACCGGTCAGGTGACCGCTGCCGGTAAGGTCCCGCCTGCCAAGGTGCTGATCGTTGGGGCTGGTGTTGCCGGTCTGGCGGCTATCGGGACGTCGACCTCGCTTGGCGCGATCACCTACGCGTTCGACGTGCGCCCCGAAGTGGCCGAGCAGGTCGAATCCATGGGTGCCGAATTCGTCTATCTGGATTTTGAAGATGACAGCCAGGACGGCGCGGCCACGGGCGGTTATGCGTCGGTTCAGTCCGATGAGTTCCGCGAAGCGCAGCTGGCCAAGTTCCGCGAGTTGGCTCCGGAAATGGATATCGTCATCACGACGGCCTTGATCCCGAACCGCGAAGCTCCTGAGCTTTGGACCAAGGACATGGTAGAAGCGATGAAGCCGGGGTCGGTGATCGTGGACCTTGCAGCCGAAAAGGGCGGCAACTGCAAACTGACAGTGCCGGATGAGAAGATCGTGACCGACAATGGCGTGACCATCATTGGCTATACGGACTTCCCAAGCCGGATGGCGGCGCAGTCTTCGTCGCTCTATGCGACCAACATCCGCCATATGATGACGGACCTAACGCCCGAGAAGGACGGGCAGGTCAATCATGACATGGAAGATGACGTGATCCGCGGCGCAACCGTGACCCATGAAGGAGAGATCACCTTCCCGCCGCCGCCGCCCAAGGTGCAGGCAATTGCGGCGCAGAAAAAACCCGAGGTCAAGGAGCTGACCCCGGAAGAGAAAAAGGCGCAGGAGATCGCGGCCTTCAAGGCGCAGACCAAACAGCAGTTCACCTTGCTGGGGGTTGGCGGTGCGCTGATGCTGCTGGTGGGGCTGATCGCTCCGGCCAGCTTTATGCAGCACTTCATCGTCTTTGTGCTGGCCATCTTTGTGGGCTTTCAGGTGATTTGGAACGTTTCGCACAGCTTGCACACTCCGCTGATGGCGATCACCAACGCGATCTCCTCGATCATCATCGTTGGGGCGCTTATGCAGATCGGGTCGGGGTCGTTTCTGGTTATTCTGCTGGCGGCGCTGTCTGTCTTCATGGCCGGGATCAACATCTTCGGCGGCTTCCTCGTAACCCGGCGCATGCTTGCCATGTTCCAGAAATCTTAAGGAGGCCGGGCACATGGAATTTGGCTTCACTACTGCCGCCTATGTCGTTGCGGCTGTCCTTTTCATCCTGTCTCTGGGCGGGTTGTCGAACCAGGAAAGCGCCAAGCGCGCGGTCTGGTATGGCATTGTTGGTATGGCGCTGGCGGTCTTTGCCACGCTGGTTGGTCCGGGTTCGGGCCTGTGGCTGCTGTCGCTGTTGCTGATCGCGGGCGGGGGTCTGATCGGTCAATATGTGGCGCAGCGCGTGCAGATGACCGAGATGCCGCAACTGGTGGCCGCGATGCACTCGCTGGTCGGTCTGGCGGCTGTGTTCGTGGGCTTCAACGCGCATTTTGAGATCGGCAATGTGGCGCAGGTTATGGCGATTGCGGACTCAGCGTCTCAGGCGGACCTGTCCGATCTGGGCGCGTTTGCCAAGCTGATCGCCAAGAAAACGGCGGCCGAGCTGGCGATCCTGCATGTCGAGCTGTTCCTCGGTATCTTCATCGGTGCGATCACCTTTACCGGTTCGGTTGTGGCCTATGGCAAGCTGGCTGGCAAGGTGACATCGGCGGCGACCAAGCTGCCCGGTGGCCATGCCCTGAATGCAGGGGCTGCGGCTTTGTCGTTCATCTGCCTGATCTGGTACACCAACTCGGGCGGTTTCTTCCCGCTGTTCCTGATGACGTTGGCAGCGCTGTTCATTGGATATCACCTGATCATGGGCATCGGCGGTGCCGACATGCCGGTGGTTGTATCGATGCTGAACTCGTATTCGGGTTGGGCGGCTGCTGCGATTGGCTTCTCGCTGGGCAACGATCTGTTGATCGTTGTTGGTGCGCTGGTGGGTTCGTCCGGTGCGATCCTGTCCTACATCATGTGTAAGGCGATGAACCGGCACTTTGTCAGCGTCATCCTGGGCGGCTTTGGCGGCTCGTCCGGACCCCAGATGGAGGTCGAGGGTGAGCAGGTCGCCATCGAAGCTGACGGCGTTGCGGCGGCTCTGAACGATGCCGACAGCGTCATCATCATTCCGGGCTATGGCATGGCGGTGGCACAGGCGCAGCAGTCGGTCAGCGAACTGGTTCGCAAGCTGCGCGCCAAGGGCAAAAACGTGCGTTTTGCCATCCACCCGGTTGCCGGTCGTCTGCCGGGCCATATGAACGTTCTGCTGGCTGAGGCGAAAGTTCCGTATGACATCGTGCTGGAGATGGACGAGATCAACGAGGACTTCCCTGAGACGGATGTTGCCATCGTCATCGGTTCGAACGACATCGTGAACCCTGCGGCGCAGGAAGATCCCAACAGCCCCATCGCCGGTATGCCGGTTCTGGAATGCTGGAAGGCCAAGCAGGTGTTTGTCAGTAAGCGCGGGCAGGGCACCGGCTATTCGGGCATCGAAAACCCGCTGTTCTTCAAAGAGAACACCCGCATGTTCTATGGCGACGCCAAAGCTTCGCTGGACAAGCTGCTACCGATGATCGACTGATCATCGGCCTTAACTAGAATGCAAAGGGCGCCTTCGGGCGCCCTTTTCTTTTTTGTAAGGGCGGGGGCTCTGCCCCCGCGCCGTCGGGACGTTTAAGGTCAGATGAAGCATGTCGGGTGTGGTAAGTTGAGTTTGAGCACTTGCAGGAGGCTGGCGATGCAGAAGGTAAATGGAATAGGGGGCGTGTTTTTTCGTGCCCGAGATCCCAAGGCGCTGAGTGCCTGGTACGAAGAGCATCTGGGCGTCAATCACTATGATCCCGTGCCCTGGAGACAGCGCGAAGGCTATACCGTCTTTGCTCCATTCGCGCAGGACACCACCTATTTCGGGCGGTCCGAGCAGCAATGGATGATCAATTTCCGGGTCGATGATCTGAGCGCGATGATTGATCAGCTGCAGACGGCTGGAATCGCGGTTGAGACCCGCGCCGAGTGGGACAGCGAGGTCGGCCGATTTGCCCGCATCCATGACCCCGAGGGCAATCCCATCGAGCTCTGGCAGCCAAATCAATGAGATAGCTGGCTTGTATGCGGTGGTATTCATGTAAGCATATGAAATAAAAAGAGAATTGATGTATTTTATATGCGGCGTATAGTTCCCGCGAACTCAGGGAATGATCTATGACGCCCATCGACGACCATCCGCTGCGCTATGCGTTGGCCAATGAACTGCACGCGCGCCCCTTTCCGGTGGCCAAGGCGCCCTGCACCGTGGCCTTCATCGCCATCAAGAAACCGGTCGAGGCCGTGGCGCGCGACCGTGATCTGGACATGGCGCATCTGATCGACCTGTTGGATCGCCATGGGGCGCAACATCCGCAGCCTGGGGCCACGCATTTTGCGGGTCAGATCGGGCGGCATTGGTTAAAATGGGAACAGCATACCGAGTTTGTGACCTATACAGCGATCACGCAGAATGTGAGCGATCGGGCCTTTAACCCCGCAGATTTTGAGGTTTTCCCGCAGGACTGGTTGATGGCCAGTCCGGGACAACGGGTGACGTCGGCGATGCTGCGGGTTGTGCGACGTGAGGATGACGAAGATGTTGCGGCCGCGCTGTCGGAATGGTTCGAGCCGGAAAGCCTGGCGGTGGCCAGTGTGTTGGACAACTCGGCCGTTTGCGCCAGTGATTTCCGAATCGATTCTGCCGGGCACATGCGGTTTGCGCTTTTTGTATCCGATGGCGCAGGGCGGCGCAGGACAGGGCGTGTGATTCAGCGGCTGTGTGAGATTGAGACATATAAGGCCATGTCCATGCTGGGCTTCGCACGGGTCAAACGCCTGATGGAACGCATTGGTGAACTGGACAAACAACTGACCGAGTTGATGGTTGAAATGACGGATGACGCAACACATCCGGATGATTTGCTGCCCCAGCTGCTGTCAACATCGACCGAGTTGGAGACGCTTTCGGCCCGTTGTTCGTTTAGGTTTGGTGCAACCGGCGCTTATGAGGCGATCGTGAACCAGCGGATCGAAGTCCTGCGCGAGCAGCGGTTTTATGGACGTCAGAGTTTTGCCGATTTCATGATGCGCAGATATGACCCGGCGATGCGAACCGTGAAGGCTACCGAACGCCGGTTGCAAGCGCTGTCTGATCGGGCCATTCGCGCAGGCGAGCTGCTGCGAACGCGGGTGGATGTGCAGCGCAGCGCTCAGAATCAGGCGTTGTTGGAAAGCATGGACCGGCGCGCTGATCTTGCGCTCAGGCTGCAGCACACGGTCGAAGGATTGTCGGTTGTGGCCATCAGCTATTATGCGGTCTCTCTTGTCAGCTATCTGCTGTACCCGCTGACAAAGGCGGGGATCAGCAAAGGGATGTTGACGGCGGCGGTTACGATACCTGTTGTTCTGGGGGTCTGGCTCGCAATCCGCCGTATTCGCCGTCGGCTGGAGTAAGCAAAACAGGCCGTTGCCTTTTGCGGGTCTGGCTGCGTGCTTAGTCGTCAGTGTCGGCGCGCAAAAGCGCGCCGACGAGATGTAGTTAACGCCCCCGGATGCGTGGATCCAGCGCGTCGCGCAGGCCGTCGCCGAGGTAGTTGACGCTGAGAACGGTCAGTGAGATTGCCAGACCCGGCCAGAACACACGCTCAGGGTATTGCTGCAGATAATCGACGCCGTCGAACAGCAAACGCCCCCAGGTTGGGAAATCCGGCGGGAACCCGAGGCCCAGGAACGAGAGTGCACTTTCCGTGATGATAGCTGTCGCAATCCCGAGCGTGGCCGAAACCATTATGGGTGACAGCACGTTGGGTAGGATGTGGCGCGTGATGATCTGACTGTTGCTGGTGCCGATGGACCGGGCTGCCAGAACGAATTCACGTTCCTTGATGGCCAGCACATCCCCCCGCACGATCCGTGCGGTGGGCATCCATGATGTGATGCCGATGGCACAGACGATCAGGATGAAAATCCCTCGTTCCAGCCCGAATGCCGCCGACAATGGTTCGCGGAAGAGCAGCATCATGACCAGTAGCAAGGGCAGCAACGGCAGCGCCAGAAACAGATCGGTCAGGCGCATCAGCGGGCCGTCCAGCCGTTTGAAGAACCCGGCCAGAACGCCGATGAACGAGCCCAGAAACAGCGCCAGCAGCATCGCGGTGATGCCAACCGAGACCGATGTCTGACCGCCGGACATCATCCGCGCCAGAATATCGCGCCCCAACTGATCGGTGCCAAAGGGATGGGCGAGGCTGGGGCCCTGATTCCGCGACCGGATATCGATCTGCGTTGGATCGATGCTCCAGACATAGGGGCCCAGATACACGGTTGCGACAATGAAGATGAACAGCACCGCACCCAGCATCGCGCCCTTGTGGGTCTTGAACTGATCCCACACATCGCGCCACTGGCTGCGGGGTGGGGTGGCGAGTTCCTCCATCACATCCGTCGTCGGCAGGGCGGTCGAGGCCGGAGCCAGGCCCTCGTCGGGGATCAGCGTGTCTGAATGATCTTTATCAGTCATAGCGAATCCTCGGGTCCAGAATGCCGTAGAGCACGTCGGCGATGAGGTTGAACACCACGATCAGCACAGCAAAGATGAAGGTGAGCGTCTGCACCATTGGCAGATCGTTGGCCTGAATGGCGCCGATCAGCAATTGGCCGATGCCGTTTACCTTGAACACCTGCTCAGTAATGATGGCGCCGCCGAAAATCGCAGGAATGCCCAGTGCAATCACGGTGACCACCGGGATCATCGAGTTGCGCAGGACGTGTATCATGACCACGGTGTACTCGCTGAGGCCCTTGGCGCGGGCGGTGCGGACGTAATCCTGATTGAGATTGTCCAGCATCGAGGCGCGCATGAAGCGGCTGAGTTGCGCCGTGATCTGCAGGGCCAGAACCATGACCGGCATGATCATCTGTTTCAGCTGCACGACAAAGCTGTCCCAACTGTTGACAACATGGGTCGTGTCATAGATCGACGGGAACCAGCCCAGTTGGACCGAAAAGATCACGATCACCAGCACGCCTGAAAAGAAGGGCGGGACTGAGAAGCCGACCATGGATACGAAAGTCCCCATCTGATCGAACCAGGAATACTGGCGATACGCCGAATAGATACCGATGGGCAGGGCGATCAGGATAGCGACCACATAGGCGGTGCCAACAACCCACAGGGTCTGCGGGATACGCTGAACGACGATGTCCATGACGGGCGAGCGGGTCTGCCACGAAATCACACGCAGATCACCTTCGGAAAAGGTGGTGCCGAACATGTGGTCGACCAGAACCTGCGGTTCGATCCAGAAGAACTGCACGATCCATTTCCAGAACCGGATATGCATCGGTTGGCCCAGGCCAAGCGCTTCGCGCATCTTCTCTTTGACTTCGGGCGGAACAGTAAGCGGAACCTGTGCCATCGGGTCGCCGGGGGCGAGCTCGAGCAGCAGGAAGATGACGAGGCTGATGAACAGCAGTGTAGGAACTGCAAGCACCAGTCGTCTGATTGTAAAGTTGAGCATTCAAAGGCGCCTTTGTTGATGCGTCTTTTGTAGGGGCGATATGCAAATGACCGCGCCCCGATAAAGATCGGGGCGCGGCTTTGCAAGTCTATCGTTTAGGAACCGGTCTTGCGGTACCAGTCAGCTGCGTTCCACAGCTCACTGTCCCAAACGTTCAGGATGACACCACCCAGAGTGTTCGAGTGCGCCGATAGGCGACCACGGTGTACCAGAGGGATCATGCCGCCTTCCTGAACGATGATGTCGTTCAGCTTTTTGGCGATCTCAGCGCGGGCTTCCAGACCAGCCGTTTCGGCCAGCTGTGCGTGCAGCTTGTCGAACTCTTCGTTGCAGAAGCGGCTGATGTTCTCACCTTGCCACTGCGTGTCAGGACGCGGAGCCTTGTCGCACAGACCATTACCCAGATAGGATTGCGGGTCGGTGCCGTTAAAGGTGTTGGCGTACATTTCCACGTCTGCATAGAACTTCTGGAAGGTATCCGGCGAGCCCGGATCACCACCGAAGAAGACCGACGCGTTGATGTTGCGCAGCTCGGAATCGATGCCGATCTGGCTCCACCATTCCTTGATCAGCGCCTGGAAGTCCTGACGGACAGCGTTGGTTGAGGTCTGATAGACAACTTTCAGCGGAACACCGTCTTTTTCACGGATGCCGTCGCCGTTGGTGTCGACGATGCCAGCGTCATCCAGCAGTTTCTTCGCACCTTCGATGTCCTGCGTGTCACAGCTCATCGAGGTCGAGTTGAACGCTGCCGGAGCGGGAACCCAGTTACAGGTCACCTTACCTGCCTGACCATAGCCGATCTCAACCAGCAGCGGGCGGTCGATCGCCATGGACATGGCCTTGTAAACCGCCGGATCCGTCAGGAACGGGTGCGGGTGCTTGGCGGTTGAACGCTCGCCTTCGGGCAGGTCCGGCGACGGGTTTGTCTGGTTCAGCATGATACGCTCGACCAGCGGGCCAAAGCCTGCGACCGGAGTGCCTTTGCCGCCTTCCTGCATCTGCGCGATCACTTCGGGCGCCAGTTGCAGGTTCCAGGCATAGTCGAACTCGCCGGTTTCCATAACCGCACGGCCCGCAGCGGTTGCATCGCCACCGCCTTTGAAGGTCACGGTTGCAAAGGCTGGTTTGGCCGGATCGCGATAGTTGTCATTGGCCTTGAAGGTGATCACGTCATTCGGCTTGAACTCGGTGACAACAAAGGGGCCGGTGCCGATCGGGTTAAAGTTCTGATCGGTGCATTCCGGGGCTTTCGCGCCCACGCAGTCAGCAAACTGAGCGGCCTGAATGATGGGGCTTTCGCCACCGACAAAGGGGCCATAGGGGAACGGGGTTGGCGCGTCGAATGTGACTTTGACAGTCAGATCATCCACCGCTTCGACCGAAGTTACGCCTTCGTATTTGGTGACCTGCGCACAGCCGCCTTCTGGGTGCATACAGTAATTTGCCGTAAAGACGACATCCGCCGATGTGAAAGGCGTGCCATCCGACCAAGTGATTCCCGGCGCAATTTTCCAGGTAATCGTGGTCAGGTCTTCGCTGACCCCACCATTTTCAACAGTCGGGATCTCGGAGGCAAGGAAGGGAACCATATTGCCGTCCTGGTCGTAGCGGGCCAGAGGCTCGATTACCAGCGAGGCTGCTTCTACATCCTTGGTTCCCCCCGAAAGGAACGGGTTCATGATAGAGGGTGCTTGCCAATAGATGATGCTGACATTGCCGTCCGATCCGCGCTCGGCAAAGGCCATAGGGGCCATAGCTGTGCCGGCAATCGCACCAAGCAAAAGGGCTTTGATTTTCATCATACACTCCATGTTGGACACATTCGTGTCTCGATTATCTCCGCAAGGCCTGCGGATTTGGCGTTGCCGTTGTGAGGAATAAGGTCCTGAAAAGGAACACATTTACATTTTGCGTAACGTGTTTTTCACCTTCTTCCGAAAACGGTTACGCAGCGTATCGAAACAGAGTTTTAGAAAATTGCAAGCCTTGCCGTCGGGAAATTCGGTAATGGGTTTGACTTTTCCCATCCTGCCGCCTTAGCGTTCACCATTCAAACAATCAGGCCGCCAAGGGGAGTGCGCACGTGCTGGATCAGCCTATTGCACAGATCAAAAAACTCAGGGTTGAATTCCAAACGAAAGATGGCCCCGTTGTTGGCGTCGAAGATGTTTCGTTCGAAGTGAATCCGGGCGAAACAGTTTGCATCGTCGGCGAATCGGGATCGGGCAAATCCGTTTCTTCTTTGTCACTTATGCGGCTGGTCGAGTTTGGTGGCGGTGAAATTGCAGGCGGGCAGCTGATCTTCGACCGCCGTGATGGCAAAGAGCTGGACTTGTCGGGTGCTGATCAGGATCTGATGAAGCAGATCCGCGGCAATGAGATCGGAATGATCTTTCAGGAGCCGATGACCGCTCTGAACCCCGTCTTTACGGTGGGCCGGCAACTGACCGAAGGGTTGCGCCTGCACAAAGACATGTCAAAATCTCAGGCGGAGGCGCGCGCGCTGGAACTGCTGCGTCAGGTTCGGATCCCGGAGCCCGAGCGCCGTCTGAAACAATACCCGCATGAGCTGTCCGGCGGGATGCGTCAGCGCGTGGTGATTGCCATGGCGATGGCCTGTGAGCCCCGTTTGCTGATCGCGGACGAACCGACAACAGCGCTGGACGTTACCATCCAGGCCGAGATTCTGGCGCTGATGGACCGTTTGAAACGGGAAACAGGCACGGCCGTTATGTTCATCACCCACGACATGGCGGTGGTTGCGCAAATGGCCGACCGGGTGGTCGTCATGTTCCGCGGTAACAAGGTCGAAGAGGGGACGGTTCACGAAATCTTCGAGAATCCGCAGCATGACTATACCAAGGCGCTGCTGGCGGCGGTTCCAAAGCTTGGTGAGATGCAGGGCAAAGCCGCACCTGAGCCGATGAAGTTGCTGGGCGTTGAAGGGCAGAACATTGCGCCGATTCCGGGCACCGAAGATGTCCTGTTAAGCGTCAAGAATCTGACGACGCGCTTTCCGGTTAAGGGCGGCCTGCTGCGTCGGACAATTTCGAATGTGCATGCAGTCGAAGACGTATCCTTTACCCTCAACAAGGGGCAAACGCTTAGCCTAGTGGGCGAATCGGGGTGCGGCAAATCCTCGGCAGGGCGGTCGATTTTGCGACTGGTTGAGCCTATGGCGGGCCAGATTGATCTGGATGGCGTCGATATCATGGGGCTGGATCAGGGCGGCCTGCGCAAGGCGCGTCTGGACATGCAGATGATCTTTCAGGACCCGTTTGCATCTCTGAATCCGCAAATGCAGCTTGTCGATCAGGTTGCCGAGCCCATGCGGAATTATGGCGTAGCGTCCGGGTCTGAATTGCAGGACCGCGTTGCGCAACTGTTTGACAAGGTTCACCTGCCGCGCAGCTTCATGCGCCGCTTCCCGCATGAAATGTCGGGGGGACAACGACAGCGTATTGCAATCGCGCGGGCGTTGGCGCTGAACCCGAAACTGATCATCGCGGATGAGGCCGTCTCGGCTCTTGATGTGTCCGTGCAGGCGCAGGTGCTGAACCTGATGATGGAGCTTCAGTCCGAGCTTGGGCTCAGCTACCTGTTCATCAGTCACGACATGGCAGTGGTCGAACGTGTCAGTCACTATGTGGGCGTCATGTATCTGGGCCGTATCGTCGAGCTAGGGCCACGGGCGCGTGTATTCGAGAACCCGCAACACCCCTATACGCAGGCCTTGATGAAAGCGGTTCCGATTGCGGATCCAAACCGGCGGAAATCGGAAAAGGATCTGAACTTCAAACCGATCCCGTCGCCCATTCATCCGATTGGATACGAACCCGGACCATCCGAGTATCGCGAAGTTGAGCCCGGGCATTTCATACTGACCACAGACAGCGGGTACTGAGCCGGATGCCAGCTCGCCTGTCTCCTCTTGAGATAATGACCAAGCTGATCTCGTTTCCGACCGTCAGCCGCGATACCAACCTGCCGTTGATTGACTGGGTTGAGGACTACCTGTCCTCTCACGGGATTGCCTCGCATCGCTGGCCAGACCCGGATCAGCCTCACAAAGCAGCCCTTTTTGCGCATGTTGGTCCTTGGGAAGATGGGGCCGTTGTCCTGTCGGGGCACACGGATGTGGTGCCTGTCGATGGCCAGCCCTGGGACAGCGATCCGTTTACCGTGACCGAGAGAGACGGCAAGTATTTCGGACGCGGTACTTGTGACATGAAAGGGTTCGATGCCCTTGCGATCTGGGCCTTGGTCGAGGCGAAATACGCAGACCTTCGGCGCCCCGTCCAACTTGCGCTCAGCTTTGATGAAGAGGTGGGCTGCACAGGGGCACCGCCCATGATCGTGGCGATGCAAGATGTGTTGCCAAAGGGCTCGGCCGTGATCGTGGGCGAGCCGTCTATGATGCAGGCGGTCACCGGCCATAAGGGCGGCTTTGGCTATAACACGCATCTGGTTGGCTTCGAGGTTCACAGTTCGATTATGCATACTGGTGTCAACGCGATCATGGAGGCGGCTCCGCTGATCGATTGGGCTAATATCCAGAACGCAAAGAATATGGCGGCTGAGCCGGGTCCCGTTTCTGCGACTTTTGATCCACCATGGACCACGTGCCATGTTGGCGTGATTCAAGGTGGCACTGCCCATAATATCACTGCTAAGGATTGTCGTTTCATGATGACGTTTCGCGTTGTGCCCGACGAAGATGCCACGCAATGGCATGACGACTATTTGCAGCAGGTTCGGCATATCGAAGCCCGCATGCAAAAAATTCATCCAGATGCACGGATCGATGTCGAGCAGTGTTTTGCCGTGTCCGCGCTGGTTCCTGAACAGGATGGCGAGGCCGAGGCGCTGGTGCGCGCCCTGACCGGTGATAATGCGACGCATGTTGTCAGCTACGGCACCGAGGCCGGACAATTTCAGGAGGCCGGATACTCGGCCGTTATCTGTGGGCCGGGTGATATCGCCCAGGCGCATCAACCAAATGAATTCATTACGATTGCTCAATTCAATCAAGGTCAGAAATTTATGGAGCGGCTGCTTGGCACGCTCGCGGCTTGAGCTGAGTTAACAAGTTAATATATATCTCTCTGAGAAGGAGGACACGTATGCCCGTCAAGAACCGGCTTGCCGATATGCATGCTGAGATCACCGGATGGCGCCGGCATCTGCACGCCCATCCCGAGTTGATGTATGACGTGCATGAAACCGCTGCCTTTGTTGTCGACCGCCTGAAAGAGATCGGCGTGGATGATATCACAACGGGCATTGGGAAAACCGGCGTGGTTGCCGTAATCCGCGGCAAGAGCGACACCAAAGGCCGCGTCATCGGTTTGCGCGCAGATATGGATGCGCTGCCGATCGAAGAGGCGACCGGTGTGGACTATGCCTCGACCGTGCCCGGCAAAATGCACGCCTGCGGGCATGACGGGCATACCTCGATGCTGTTGGGCGCGGCGCAATATCTGGCTGAGACGCGGAATTTCGATGGTACGGTTGTTCTGATCTTCCAGCCCGCAGAAGAGGGCGGGGCAGGTGGGCTGGCTATGTGTCAGGACGGCCTGATGGACCGCTGGGGCATTCAGGAAGTGTATGGCATGCACAACATGCCGGGGCTTCCGGTTGGAGAATTTGCCATCCGGCCCGGTGCGCTTCTGGCGTCCTCTGATGAGTTCGAGATTGTGGTGACCGGCAAGGGCGGTCATGCGGCGGCGCCTCATGACGCGGTGGATACGACGCTGGTTGCGTCGCATATTGTCATCGCACTGCAATCGGTCGTCTCGCGCAATGTAGATCCGATCAAGCGTGTCGTGCTGACCGTGGGCACCTTTGAAACTGACAGCGTCGCCTCAAACGTGATTGCGCATACCGTACGTCTGCGTGGCACCGTCAGGTCGCTGGACCCGGAATATCGCGCAATCGCCGAAGCGCGCGTGCGCCGGATTGCCGAAGACACAGCCTCGGCGTTCGAGGCGCAGGCGCAGATGACATGGGCACCGGGATATCCCGTCACTGTGAATTCCGAGGCTGAAACAGCCTTTGCAGCCGAGGCGGCTGCGGCTGTATCGGGCACGGTCAATGATAACACCGATCCGATCATGCCGTCCGAGGATTTCGCCTATATGCTTGAAGAACGGCCGGGCGCTTACATCTTTATCGGGAATGGGGACACGGTAATGTGCCACCATCCCAAGTACAATTTCGACGACGATGCCATTCCTGCAGGCTGCAGCTGGTTCGCCGAGCTGGTCGAACGACGAATGCCCGTCGCCTAAAACATCAGGGGAGAATGTGATGCCGATCAAAAACCGTTTCGCTGAGATGCATGAGGAAATCACCGGCTGGCGGCGTGACATTCACCAACATCCTGAGATTTTGTACGACACGCATCGCACAAGCGCCTTGGTTGCCGACAAACTGAAGGAATTCGGTTGTGATGAGGTGGTCACGGGGATTGGCCGCACCGGCGTTGTTGGCGTGATCCGGGGCAAGACGGATACCAAAGGTCGGACGATCGGTTTGCGTGCCGATATGGATGCTCTGCCGATGCAGGAACAGACGGGGCTGGACTATGCCTCTCAGACGCCCGATGCCATGCATGCCTGCGGACATGATGGCCATACGGCTATGGTTCTGGGCGCGGCCAAGTATCTGGCTGAGACGCGGAACTTTGACGGTACGGCTGTTGTGATCTTTCAGCCGGCGGAGGAAGGCGGAAATGGTGCCGAGGCGATGTGCAAAGACGGCCTGATGGACCGTTTCGGCATTCAGGAAGTCTATGCCATGCATAACGTGCCGGGCCTTGCCACCGGGCAGTTTGCGATCCGGTCCGGCCCCATTCTGGCGGCGGCGGATGAGTTCGACATTCAACTCGAAGGCCATGGCGGTCACGCGGCCAAACCGCATGAAACTATCGACACCACGGTGATGCTGTCGCAACTGATTGTTGCGCTGCAGACGATTGTGTCGCGCAATGCCGATCCGATAGATAAGGGCGTGCTCTCGGTGACGTCGGTCGAGACCTCTTCGAACGCCTTCAACGTGATCCCGCAATCCGCCAGATTGCGCGGGACGGTACGGACACATTCGGCCGGGATGCGCGACTTGATCGAGCAGCGTCTGAAAGAGGTGGTCGCGGGTGTGGCGGCTACGATGGGTGGCTCGGCCGAGGTCCGATATCACCGGGGGGTTCCGGTGACCATCAATGCCGAACAGCAGACCGAGTACGCTGCTGAGGCCGCGCTGAGTGTAGGGGGCAGTTGCGGCAAGGCGCCCATCGTCATGGGTGGCGAGGATTTTTCCTTCATGCTCGAAGAGCGGCCCGGCGCCTTTATCATTCTGGGCAATGGCGACAGCGCGGCGCTGCACCACCCGGAGTATAATTTTAACGATGAGATCATCCCCACAGGATGCTCTTGGTTTGCCGAGATGGTTGAACGTCGGATGCCGGCCGCCTGATCGTATTGAGGAGAGACAAGAGATGCCAGTTAAGAACCGCTTTGCCGAGTTGCAGGATGAAATCACAACGTGGCGGCGCGACCTTCATGAAAACCCTGAAATCCTGTTCGACACGCATCGCACCAGCGCGGTGGTTGCGGAAAAGCTCAAGGAATTCGGGTGCGATGAGATCGTTACCGGGATTGGTCGGACTGGGGTTGTCGGGGTCATCAAGGGCAAGACGGACACAAGCGGAAAGGTGATTGGCCTGCGCGCGGATATGGATGCGCTGCCGATACATGAGGCGACCGGGCTTGAATATGCCTCGAAAACGCCGGGGGCGATGCATGCCTGTGGTCATGACGGGCACACTGCGATGTTGCTGGGGGCCGCGAAGTACCTTGCCGAGACACGCAATTTTGATGGCACCGTGGTGGTGATCTTCCAGCCCGCCGAAGAGGGCGGCGGCGGCGGTCGCGAAATGTGTGACGATGGCATGATGGGCCGTTGGAACATTCAGGAGGTCTATGGGATGCACAACTGGCCGGGTATGCCGGTTGGCAGCTTCTCAATCCGTCCGGGTGCGTTTTTTGCCGCCACAGACCAGTTCGACATAACCTTTGAAGGGCGGGGTGGCCATGCGGCCAAGCCGCAGGAAACCGTGGACACCACCGTGCTGGCCGCGCAGGCGGTTCTGGCACTGCAGACGATTGCATCGCGCAACGCCGATCCGATCGACAACATTGTGGTTTCGGTGACCTCTTTCGAGACCGCCTCTAAGGCGTTCAACGTGATCCCGCAGCAAGTGCAGATCAAAGGCACCGTGCGCACGATGAGCAAAGAGATGCGCGATCTGGCCGAAAAGCGCATCAATGAGATTTGCAACGGCGTCGCGGCAACCTTTGGCGGCTCAGTTGATGTGACTTATATCCGGGGATATCCGGTGATGGTGAACAGCGATGACCAGACAGAGTTTGCGGCAGATGTGGCACGCTCGGTCTCGGGGGCCTGCGAAGAAGCGCCCCTGGTGATGGGGGGCGAGGATTTCGCCTTTATGCTGGAGGAACGTCCGGGGGCTTATATTCTGGTGGGCAATGGCGACACAGCCATGGTGCATCACCCGGAATACAACTTTAACGACGAAGCGATTCCGGCCGGGTGCAGCTGGTGGGCTGAGATCGTTGAGCAACGGATGCCAGCGGCCTGAGGAATGACAGGCGCGAGGGGTCAGCCTCCTCGCGTTAGTCAACATGGATTGCGTTAGCGTTGTATCAGGTCAAGCGACGTGCTGAGCGTGTCTGCGACCGCGTTCAGGGCGTCTTGTTGAGTGTTCACACAAGCGCTGGCTGAATTGCGCGCCTCTGTCAATGCCGTGTCATCAGCAAGCCATTGCGCCACGGCGTCGCTGAGGTCCTGACTCGACCGGACCTCAACCGCGCCGCCGCCCTGAATAAGGGGGGCGAAGGTTTCGGCGAAATTGAAGTATCCCGGCCCGGTGATCACGGCCGCACCGGCTTGCGCGGGCTCAAAGGGGTTGTGGCCGCCGATCTCTTTAAGCGAACCGCCAAGGAAGACGATCGGGCACAGCGCATACCATGTACCGGTTTCGCCGAGTGTATCTGCGATATAGACCTGTGTTTCGCCGGTGATCGGCTCATCTTGGCTGCGCAGGGACAAAGACAGGTCTGAGGCTTGTGTCAGACTAGTCACCTCATCGCGCCGCTCGGGGTGGCGGGGGATCAGAAGCAACAGCAGGTCAGGCCTGCGTTCCAGAAGGGCCTGATGCGCCTTCAGCACGGTTTGCTCTTCTCCTGCATGTGTAGAGCTGGCGATCCAGAGCGGGCGATCGCCGATCTGGGCGCGAATGTCGGCCAGTGTCGTTTCATCTACCGGCAAAGGGTCTGACATGGATTTGAGATTGATACCGGGCTGCACGTGATCCGGATTGGCACCCATGGCGATCAGGTTGGCGGCAGTCTTGTCGTTCTGGGTCAGGAACAGGCGGAAGTGATCCAGAATGAAACGCGCGGTCTGCGGGCGTTTTTTCCAGCCCGCAACGGATCTGTCCGAGAGGCGGGCGTTCAGCAGCGCAAGCGGAACGCCGGATTTCGCGCTTTCGACGATCAGCCGGGGCCAGATTTCGCTTTCAACAAAGATGCCTGCGCTAGGCCGCCAATGGGTCAAAAAGCGCCGCACAGGCCCGGCGGTGTCAAGTGGCGGATATTGGTGGCGGGTCCGCGGTGGTAGACGCTTTTGTATCAGCGCAGCTGAGGTTGGCGTGCCGGATGTAATCAGAAACTCGGCGTCGGGCAGGCGTTCGCTCATCCGCCGGATGAGGCTGAGCACGGAGAGGCTTTCGCCGACGCTGGCGGCATGGAACCAGATCAGTTGTCCAGCGGGCCGGGGCAGGGTGGCATGGCCAAGCCGTTCCCGTTGCCGATCAACAGGCACATCGGCCCGTTGCAATTTGTTCCGTACGGTGCGCCACGCCAAAGGCCCAAGAGCCGACGTCAGAGCGCAATAAAGCTGGTAGAGCAGCGTAGGCCGCGACATGTCAGCCGCCTGTATGGCTCATGTGGCGGCTCATCTTGCCGTCGACCGCCTGACGGGAATAGTCAAAGTCATGGCCTTTGGGCTTGAGGTGAATGGCCGCGCGGATCGCCTCTTCGAGCGGTTGTTCGGTCTCGGGGTGATCGCGCAACGCGCCGCGCAGATCGGCCATATCTTCCTGACCAAGACACATGAACAGCTCGCCCGTACAGGTCAGACGCACGCGGTTACAGCTTTCGCAAAAATTATGGCTCAGCGGGGTGATAAAGCCGATTTTCTGGCCCGTTTCCTCAAGCCGGACATAGCGCGCCGGTCCGCCGGTGCGTTCCGCCAGATCGGTAACGCGGTAGTGCTGTTCATATTTTCCGCGCACATCCTCGAGCGACCAATATTGATCCAGACGATCCTCATTGCCGATATCCCCCATCGGCATCACTTCGATCCAGGTCAGATCCATGTCGCGTTCGGCACACCATTCGGTGATGCGCGGCAGCTCTTCCTCGTTAAACCCTTTGAGGGCGACGGCGTTGATTTTGATGCGCAATCCAGCCTTCTGGGCGGCATCAATACCGTTCAGAACCTGCTTAAGCCGTCCCCAGCGCGTGATCTGTGCAAACTTGTCTTCGTCAAGCGTGTCCAGTGAGACATTCACCCGCCGCACACCCGCCGCATACAGATCATCAGAAAACCGCGATAGCTGAGAGCCGTTTGTGGTCAGCGTCAGTTCCTTGAGCGCGCCGCTGTCCAGGTGCCTGGTCATGGCATTAAAAAACGTCATTATGTTGCGACGCACAAGTGGCTCTCCGCCCGTGATGCGCAGCTTTTCAACGCCCATCCGCACAAAGGTCGAACACATGCGGTCAAGCTCTTCCAACGTCAGAAGGTCTTTCTTGGGCAGAAAGGTCATGTTTTCCGACATGCAGTACACGCAGCGAAAATCGCAGCGGTCCGTGACGGAAACACGCAGATATGTGATGGCACGAGCGAACGGGTCGATAAGCGGAGCTGTCATGCCTCATAGGTAAAGCGGTGATCGGCAGGCGACAAGTCTGAACTGCGCTTTGGGCTGGTACAGATGCGCGCAGGGAGATACGGTTTGGGCATGAGATATGTTCTTTTGATAACATGTACGCTGCTGGCGGCATGTGATGCGATACGGTCGACATCGGGCCGTGTTTTTGGCGGTTCAAAACCAACTGCTGAGGCTGAGTCCGCCCAGGTGGACACGGTGCCCGAGCCTGATCCGGCGGTGGTATCCAGCGCAGGTTGGGTTGGGGCTAAATCAACGATCGCCGGGCTTGGAGACCCCAGCAAGCCGGGGCGGTGGTTGGAAACATCTCTGGTGGAAACCGAGGTGACGGCACGTGTTGTCGTGCCCAGAACCGGGGCGCAGGCCTATATCACTCTGGTGCCAGTCCCGGGGCCGGAAGGGGGCGGCAGCCGCCTGTCGCTTGACGCGATGCGGGCGCTGTTGTTGCCCTTTGATGAGCTGGTCGAGCTTGAGGTTTATTCCAACTGATCTTTCAGGTATTTGCCCGCTTCTTTTCGGGCAAAAGCCTTCATATCATCGCCGTATCGTTGCAGAAACTGTCGCACCCGATCCGGGTCATGCTTTGACAGATCGCGCAGCCACCAGGCGACCGATTTCTGGATGAACCAGTCCCGGTCAGGGACATAGCCTGCCGCCCAGCCCAGAATGCGGTCGCGCCGCGCCAGATCATCGGGTTTGGGATGGTTCTGCTTGGTCCAGGGTAGCGTCGCCACCAATGCTGCGCGGCGGGTCCACATATGGTCAGAGCGGGTCCAGCTTTCGACCTGATGCAGCCGGGCGGGATCTGCAGTCAGACGTTTCTGCATCGCCATACAGGCGTGATCCGCAACGGCCCATGCGTCAAAATCAGGAAGCCAGCTTTGCAGCAGGTCCCAAACAGCGCCGTCGGGGCGGATGCGCGCCTGCGTCAGCAGTTTGGCAGCGGCCAGACGCCCCTCATGGATGTTGGTTTGCCAAAGCGCCCGGGCAAGATCAACCCTCGCCGGAACATCCAGTTCGCGTCGCCAGGATTTGGTCAGATCGTTGAGCACCGGGTTCGCAACGCCCAGATGAGGTCGGGCAGCCTTGTGATAGGCTGCCATCTGATCGGCGCGCACCGGATCAGCGTGTGCTTTGATCTGATCGAGGTAGCTGTCTAGCATCATCCGCCTGTGGTCTCTTTTGGCTCATTCAACCGTTACGGATTTGGCAAGGTTGCGCGGCTGATCCACGTCGGTGCCCTTGGCAACTGCGGTGTGATACGCCAGCAACTGCGCAGGAACCGAATACAGGATCGGTGTCAGGCTTGGGTGTACATGCGGCATGCGGATCGTGCTCCAGACACCGTCTTCGGCCTCGGCGATGCCATCATCGTCTGACACAAGGATGACCTTACCTTTGCGCGCCATAACCTCTTGCATATTTGATACGGTCTTGTCGAAAACCGTATCACGCGGGGCCATCACCACAACGGGCATGTGCTTGTCGATCAGTGCGATGGGGCCGTGTTTCAACTCGCCTGATGCATAACCTTCGGCATGTATATAGCTGATTTCTTTCAGCTTTAACGCACCTTCCATCGCCAGCGGATACATCAGCCCGCGGCCTAAAAACAGCACATCGCGCGCCTCGCTCAGGCGTTGGGCGGATTTGCGGATGGCGCGATTTTGATCCAGCGCTGTGTTCAGGACCGAAGGTAGACCGCGCAGCGCAGCTGCGTGATCGGCCAATTCCTCATCGGTCAGTGTGCCCCTGTCTTTGGCCGCCTTGAGCGCCAGCATCAGCAGAACGCTGAGCTGACAGGTAAAGGCCTTGGTCGAGGCGACGCCGATTTCAACGCCGGCATGGATTGGCAGCGCGATATCGCTTTCGCGGGCAATCGAGCTTTCGGGGACGTTGACCACCGATACGATCTTGTCGGCCTTGCCATCGCAGTATCGCAGCGCCGCCAGCGTGTCGGCAGTTTCGCCCGACTGGCTGACAAACAGGGCCAATGTGCGGTCGCTGATCGGCGGTTCGCGATAGCGGAACTCGCTGGCGATATCGACCTCAACAGGCATCCGGGCCAGTTTCTCGAACCAATACTTGGCCGTCAGGCAAGCATAGAATGCTGTACCGCAGGCCACCATGGTCAGGCGATCCAATTTGGTGAAATCCAGATCAGCATCGGGCAGGACGACCTGATCGCCACCGGTTGGCATATAAGACCGGATGGCCTCGGCCACGACCACCGGCTGTTCGGCGATTTCCTTGGCCATGTAATGCTTGTGGTCGCCTTTGTCCGCACGGGCATGATCCAGCTTGATCTTGCGCTTTTCGCGGTTGGCCAACTCGCCTGCTTCGTTGCGGATTTCCAGCGAGGTTCGGGTCAGAACGGCACGATCACCCTCTTCCAGATAAGTGATCTGATTGGTCAGCGGGGCCAGCGCGATGGCGTCTGATCCGACAAACATCTCTCCGTCTCCATGGCCGATCGCCAGCGGAGAGCCCTTGCGCGCCGCCACGATCAGGTCGTCCTGCCCATCAAAGAGAAAGGCCAGCGCAAACGCCCCTTCGAGTTTGTCGATGGTTTTGAACGCAGCCTCGACAGGTGACAGGCCCGCGTCCAGATAATGCGCGGCCATAAGGGCAACCGTCTCAGTATCGGTTTCGGTTTCAAAACCAATACCTTGCTCAGAAAGCTCACTACGCAAATCGCGATAGTTTTCGACGATGCCGTTATGCACGACGGCCACCGGTCCGGCCTTGTGCGGGTGTGCGTTGGTCACCGACGGGGCACCATGCGTGGCCCATCGGGTATGGCCGATGCCTGACTTGCCCGGCAGGGGGTCGTGGACCAGCAAATCGCTCAGGTTGACCAGCTTGCCCACCGCCCGTCGCCGCCCTAGGTGACCGGCGTTAACCGTGGCGATGCCAGCGCTGTCATAGCCGCGATATTCCAGCCTCTTCAGGGCTTCGACCAAAATTGGGGCGGCTTCGTGCTGCCCAAGAACTCCGACAATACCACACATGGATCAGGCTCCTTTTTCGCGGCGAGCCTTTTTCGCCTTTAACATATCAAACAACTTACGCGCATAGCCCGGTTTGTTGTCCTGCTTAGCCCGCGCAACGGCCAGCGCATCAGGGTCAACGTCCCGGGTAACAACAGTGCCGGTTGCGGTCATCGCACCATCGCCGACAGTCACTGGGGCCACCAGCATTGTGTTCGAGCCGATAAAAACACTCTCTCCAATCGTGGTCTGATGCTTCATCACGCCGTCATAGTTGCAGGTGATCGTGCCTGCGCCGATATTCGTGGATGCCCCGACCGAGGCATCGCCGATATAGCTCAGGTGATTGACCTTGGCGCCCTCGGCGATCTCGGCATTTTTGATTTCGACAAAATTCCCGATGCGGGTGTTTTCGGCCAACTCGGTGCCGGGGCGCAGCCGGGCATAGGGACCGACGATTGCGCCGCGGCTGATATGGCAGCCTTCGAGATGAGAAAATGCGCGGATCGTCGCGCCGCTTTCGACGGTAACGCCGGGGCCAAACACCACGTTCGGCTCGATCACCGTGTCACGGCCTATCACCGTATCTGCAGCCAGATAGACCGTCTCGGGTGCCATCAGGGTGACGCCGTTTTCCAGTAGTTCGACGCGGGCGCGGGCCTGAAACACGGCGTCTGCAGCGGCCAGATCGGTGCGTGAGTTGACGCCCAGTGTCTGCGCCTCATCACATGCGACGGCGGTGACGTTCAGGTCGCGGGTCCGGGCAATCTCGACCACGTCGGGCAGATAGTATTCTCCTGATGCGTTATCATTTCCAACCGCGTCGATCAGCGAGAATAGCAGTTGTGCGTCACACGCCAAAAGACCAGAGTTACAGAGTTTTATTGCGCGTTCTTCATCTGATGCATCTTTGAATTCGACGATCCGTTCCAGCGTGTCGCCACGCATCACAAGCCGTCCATAGCGCGCGGGATCGGCGGCTTCGAAGCCTAGAATGACAAGGTCATTGTCGGCGCGGGCGGCAATCATGCGTTCCAGCGTGTCGGGCTGCAGGAACGGTGTGTCACCATAGAGGACAACCACATCGCCTTCGAAGCCTTGCAGCGCATCGCGGGCCTGTGCAACCGCGTGGGCGGTGCCAAGTTGATCTTCCTGCAGCGCGATCTGGGCGGTTTCATCTTCGGCTTTGGCGGCTTTCTCGACGGCGTCAGCGCCGTGGCCCGTTACAATAACCGTGCGTTCGGGGGACAGGACGGCACCCGCGCGCATGGCATGCACCAGCATGGGGGCTTGTGCGATCGGGTGTAACACCTTTGGAATATCCGAATTCATCCTGGTGCCTTTTCCGGCTGCAAGGATGACAAGGGCAATACTCATAAATCGTTTTCTCTTTTGTTTTGTCGCCGTCCGTTTTATCCGCTGGGGGCAAAGGCGCAAGCGGGTCGGACATCAAACTAGATTGCCGTTTGCAACACGATAAGGCGGAAACATGCCGAGCATGGAGGCAAAATGCGGACAGTTATCTTTGATCTGGACGGTACTTTGGCGGATACATCCGGCGATTTGCTGGCGGCGGCCAATCACTGTTTTCGGCAGATGGGCCATGGCGATGTGCTGATCAATGGCGATGACGCGGGCATCGCGCTGCGCGGCGGGCGCATGATGCTGACCCATGGCCTAAAGCGGGTGGGCGACTACTCTGCGGAAAAGGTGATCGCCTACTATCCGGTGCTGCTGGAAGCCTATGCGCAGAATATCGACACGCATACGCAGTTCTATCCGGGCGCGCTAGAGGCGGTTGAGGTGTTGACCCAAGCCGGTTACGGCGTCGGGATCTGCACCAACAAACCCGAAGCTCTGGCCGAGCTGCTGCTGACGCGACTGGGGGTGCGTGATCGATTTGCATCGCTGGTTGGTGCAGATACGCTTGCCGTGCGCAAGCCCGATCCCGAACCCTTGCGTGAGGCCGCCCGACGGGCTGGTGGGCATCCTGATCTTTGCGTTTTGATCGGTGATTCCGATACCGATCGTAACACGGCCCGTGCCGCCGGGGTGCCGTCTGTGCTGGTGACGTTTGGCCCCTCTGGCGAGGATATGGCCGCCCTCAACCCCGAGGCTTTGCTGCATCACTTTGACGATCTGCCCGAGCTTGTCGCCGATTTGATCGGTGCGGCGGCGTAACGCCTTGACGTGAACCTTCAGCGGACCCAAAAAACATCATGACCGAGAGATTTTCTGGCAGTTTCACCCAGCAGGAACCCATCCCCGAAGACGCTATCGATGCCGCAATGGCCGTGCTGCGCCATGGGCGCCTGCATCGCTATAACGTTTTGCCTGGCGAACTGGGCGAGACCGCGCTGCTGGAGCAGGAATTTGCCGCGCAAATGGGCGCAAAATACTGCCTTGCCGTGTCGTCTGGCGGATATGCTCTGGCGACAGCTTTGCGGGCCGTTGGTGTGCAGCCGGGTGATCCCGTTCTGACCAATGCGTTTACGCTTGCCCCGGTGCCGGGCTCGATTGCGTCGGTTGGGGCGCGACCGGTTTTTGTGGGCGTGACCGAGGGGCTGACGATCGATCTGGACGATCTGGCTGCCAAGCTGGATCAGGCGCGTGTCCTGATGCTGAGCCACATGCGCGGGCATCTGTGCGACATGGACCGGTTGATGCAGATGTGTGACGCGGCGGGTGTAACGGTGATCGAGGATTGCGCCCATACGATGGGTGCTGCATGGCGCGGGCAATTGTCGGGGCGGCAAGGGGCCGTTGGCTGCTATTCCTGCCAGACCTATAAGCACGTGAACTCGGGCGAGGGCGGTTTGCTGGTCACCGATGATGAGGAGCTTGCGGCAAAGGCCACGATGCTATCGGGGTCTTACATGCTGTACGAGCGTCATCTGGCGGCACCCGACCCATCTGTGTTCGAGCGCATCAAATATACGACGCCGAATATCTCTGGTCGGATGGACAATCTGCGAGCTGCGATTTTGCGGCCGCAGTTGAAACATCTCGACCGTCAGGTGCAGCGCTGGAATGAGCGCTATGTTGAGATCGAAGCTGGTCTGCGCGGCACACCCGGTCTGACGGTGGTCGAGCGTCCCGCAGACGAGACCTATGTCGGGTCTTCGATCCAGTTCCTTTTGCTGGACTGGACGTCGCAGGCTATCGCTGAGGTTATTGACCGCTGCGCCGCGCGCGGGGTTGAGCTGAAGTGGTTTGGCGGTGCCGAGCCCAGTGGTTTTACCTCGCGCTATGACAGCTGGCGCTATGCCGACAGCGCGCCCATGCCTGCAAGCGATCGGATTCTGGCGGGCATAATGGACATGCGCATTCCGCTCACTTTCTCACTGGATGATTGCGCGTTGATTTCGCGGATTATCGAGGATGAGGTTACGCGAATACATAATCGGTCGAAGTCCTGATTTCAGTAAAACAGATGTCCGGACACGAATCCGCTCGCGTCCGGGCGTCATCCCGCTAGAATTTTTGGTGTTTCTTTGTGTTCTTGAATGGGCACACCATCAAACATCAATGCGGACCAATGCCAAAAGAGAAGAAATCTGAATCTCTAGAAGTCAGGCTTAGCCTGTCGGAGAAGAATGCGTTTGCGTCACGGGTTGCCGCCCGTGGCGAAACCATGAGTGCTGCGCTGCGCCGATTGATTGCCGAAGATGGGGTGCCTCATTCAAACCCCAAGGAGGCTTCGACCTTGAAAAAAGTTATACTTGCCGCGTCCCCAGTGGTTCTGACCGTCGCTATTCTTGCCGGTGTATCCCTGACAGGTGCGCAAGCCACAACAGATTTTGCCGGACAATTCCGCGACGAAGATGCGAACGGAGACGGTTTCATCGATCGTGCAGAAATGCTGAAGGTCATGACACGACGCGCGGCGGCTGTGGATTTACCCCGCTCATGTGATGGATCTGAACTCGCCAAGAAGTGGTCGATGACACCTGAAGAGCTGACTGATGGACAGATTGCGTTCTCAGATGTCGACAAAGACGGGCGTATCACCTTGTCAGAGGTGATAGCCTCGAATGAACTTTATCGAGCGGACGATTTTATGTCCGCAGACAAAAACAACGACGGGTTCATAAGTCTTGCTGAGCTCGAAGCTGGTTTGCGAGCCGACGAGGTGAAGATCAATGCTGAATGCCGAGCTGCGATAGGCATGCACAGCGCTGCGCGCGCCCCTGAAATTCTGGACCAATTGGATACGGACGGGGACGAGCGCATTAGTTTGGGGGAGTTTGTCAACCACTGACGATTTCTTTCTGACTGGACAGCTTCTTTTGATGACGCTATTAATGAACAAGTGTTCAATTACATGGCGTCGTCGTAGAGGAAGGTGATATGTTCCAGGCAGTGATGGCTTTTGATCTAGGTGATGAAGTCAACGAATTGCGTAATATGGTTCACCGCTGGGCGCAGGAGCGTGTCAAGCCGATGGCGGCGGATATCGACAGTTCGAACGCGTTCCCGAACGAATTATGGAAAGAGATGGGGGATCTCGGCCTGCTGGGTGTCACAGTGCCCGAGGAATATGGCGGTGCCGGGATGTCCTATCTGGCGCATACGATCGCGGTTGAGGAAGTTGCCCGGGCCTCGGCCTCGGTGTCGTTGTCCTATGGGGCGCATTCGAACCTCTGCGTGAACCAGATCAAGTTGAACGGTACGCAAGAGCAAAAGCAGAAATACCTGCCGCGGTTGATTTCGGGTGAGCATGTGGGCGCGCTGGCGATGTCGGAACCGTCGGCGGGCTCGGACGTGGTCTCGATGAAGCTGCGCGCAGAGAAGCGCAATGACCACTATCGGTTGAACGGGAATAAATACTGGATCACCAACGGGCCAGATGCGGACACGCTGGTGGTTTATGCCAAGACCGATCCTGATGCAGGGTCAAAAGGGATCACCGCCTTTTTGGTCGAGAAAGAGATGAAGGGGTTCTCGACCTCTCCGCATTTCGACAAGCTGGGCATGCGCGGCTCAAACACTGCCGAGTTGATCTTTGAAGATGTCGAGGTGCCTTTCGAAAACGTCCTGGGCGAAGAGGGCAAAGGGGTCGCGGTTCTGATGTCCGGGCTGGATTATGAGCGCGTCGTTCTGGCCGGGATCGGCACGGGCATTATGGCGGCCTGCCTGGACGAGATCATGCCTTATCTTGCCGAGCGTAAACAGTTCGGCAAACCGATTGGAAGCTTCCAACTGATGCAGGGCAAGATCGCGGATATGTATACCGCGATGAACTCGGCCCGGGCCTATGTCTATGAAGTTGCCAAAGCCTGTGATCGGGGGGATGTGACCCGGCAGGATGCGGCAGCCTGCTGCCTCTATGCGTCTGAGCAGGCGATGACGCAGGCACATCAGGCCGTTCAGGCGATGGGTGGCGCAGGCTTTCTGGCGGATGCTGCTGTCAGTCGGATTTTCCGCGATGCAAAATTGATGGAGATCGGTGCGGGTACCAGTGAAATCCGCCGGATGCTGATCGGGCGTGAGTTGATGAACGAAATGCTCTGAAAAGAAACGCCCCGCAACCGAAGGTGTGCGGGGCGTTTGAGGCCAGCGGGATCAGAAACGATGTACGTAGGATACACCAACCAGCCAGGGGTCGATTTCGGCCTTGCCAATATTGGCGCCGTTCAGCGTGACATCGGAGTCGATATCGAACCAACGGACGTTCAGGCGAACCGCGCCTTTGTCGGTGACCTGATAGTCCAGACCAGCCTGCAGCGAGATACCAAACGAGTTATCAACTTTGAGGTCGCCGAGGGGGGATTGCTCGTCAAAGAAGATGGTGTAGTTCAGGCCGGCACCGACATAGGGGGTCCAGGCGCTGTTGTTGGCAAAGTGGTAGTTCAACGACAGGGTCGGGGGCAGGTGTTTGACGCTGCCCGCATCAACGCTGCCACCCAGAGTAATGCTGTGATCAAACGGGGTCGCGGCCAGCAGTTCGATACCCAGATTGTCGCGGATAAAGTACTCGGCAGTGAAGATCGGACGGGTATCCGAGTCAATGTCAGCGCTGAAGCCTGCCAGCGTACCATTGTCAGATTTCGGGTCGAGATATCCGACACCGACGCCGAGGGTCCAGTCTCCCTGCGACTGGGCCAGAACGGGTGCCGCAAAAGCAGCAAGCGCGGTGGAGAGTGTCAAAACGGCGAGTTTTTTGGTCATCATTCGGCCTTTGAGGTTGTTGATGACATAGCTTTGATACGTCGGCGGAGTGCCGGCTCTGATCTGTATCAAAACCCATCGGTCGAGTGTAGTGGTGAAATCCAGTTAATATCCTGTAAAGTAAGGGGGAATTGACATTCGTCCCGCTCACATCATACCAGGTTTGCGCACAGGGAATAGCTGGGATATCCCGGCGCGTCTGAACATGGCGCGGCAATGCCTATCGCTGGCGCCGGACCGTCTGGCCATCGTTGAGTTCTCATCCGAGGGCACGCGCGCGGTGACCTATGGCGAGTTGTCGGAGATGACCGATCGACTTGCACGTGCCTTGCAGCGGCGGGTGCAACGCGGGGATCGTGTGGGGGTCTTGCTGAGCCAGTCCCGGTGGTGCGCGGCGGCGCATCTGGCGATCTGGAAGATCGGGGCAATATCCGTTCCGCTGTTCAAACTTTTCAAACATGATGCGCTGGCCTCTCGGATAGGGGACGCCGAAGTTCGGTGTGTCCTGACCGATGTAGAAGGCGCCGCTCTGTTGAACGGTTTGGCCGAGCCCCTGCTGGCGCAAGAGGTCGGAGAGGAGGGGCCCGCGGTTGCATACGCCGATACGGGCCCTGACGATCCGGCGGTGCTCATCTATACCTCGGGGACAACCGGCAGCCCAAAGGGCGCCTTGCACGGGCATCGCGTGCTGACAGGGCATTTGCCCGGTGTTTCAATCAGCCACAACCACCTGCAAGAGGGTGACCGGCTGTGGACACCAGCGGACTGGGCATGGATCGGCGGTTTGTTTGATGTGTTGATGCCCGGGCTTGCGCTGGGCGTTCCGGTGGTCGCCGCGCGGCTGGACAAGTTCTCGCCCGAGGCCTGTGCTGACGTGATTGCGCAATGTGGCGTGCGGAACGTGTTTTTCCCGCCCACCGCGTTGCGCATGCTCAAAGCGGTAGAATGTGTGATCCCCGCCCTGCGCTCAGTCGCTTCGGGGGGTGAGCCTCTGGGGGCCGAGATGTTGGCCTGGGGTGAGCGCGCCTTTGGGCTGACGATCAACGAATTCTACGGTCAGACCGAGTGCAACATGGTTGTGTCTTCCTGCGCTGCGGATTTTCCCGCGCGCCCCGGATGTATCGGCAGACCGGTGCCGGGGCACGATGTGGCCGTCATCGACGATACTGGCCAGCCGACGAAGGAAGAGGGGGATGTTGCCATCCGGCGCGGCTCGGCTGCGATGATGCTGGAATACTGGAACCGGCCCGAGGCGACGGCCGAGAAGTTCCGTGGGGATTGGCTGGTCACCGGGGATCGCGGCTTGTGGGAAGGCGACTATTTGCGTTTTGTGGGGCGTGAGGATGATGTGATCACCTCAGCCGGATATCGCATCGGCCCGGCGGAGATCGAAGATTGCCTGTTGACCCACCCTGCGGTGGCGACGGTGGGTGTGGTCGGTAAGCCCAATGAACTGCGGACCGAGATTGTGAAGGCTTATGTGGTTTTGAAGCCGGGGGCTGAGGCGTCTGAGGGCGAACTGCAGGATTGGGTCAAAGAGCGTTTGGCACAGTATTCTTATCCGCGAGAAGTGGCGTTTTTGAAGGAATTGCCGATGACGGTAACCGGGAAGGTTATTCGGAAGGAATTGAAGGCGAGGGCCGAAAGGGAATTAGAAAAATGAGCTGTTTCAATTCGTCAAATTTACTTCGTATTGTATCGGGCTTTTTGTTGACCGTCTCGCTAACCTTCTCTGGAGGTAAGGCAGGAGTTGCAGATTCCGAAAATCTGATCTTCCTACCTTATGACGCAATGAAGCAAGACGTTGTATCTTGTATGGACAACAAAGACTTTCAAAGCGAACCAGAGTCCTGTGCTCGAATATCAATCGAGACATGTATGAGAGACTGGCAGATACCTGACTCCCGCTCCAAAGCGGCTAGCTGTATCCATCATGAATACCTTATCTGGAGAGAGCAGTACCAAGAGGTTTTGCTAAAGATACTGCACAGAGCGCAAAAAACTGATCACGATGCGGCGTTAGATGAAAGCCCAAACATTGATGCATTCTCCCAGTTATTGAACGCTGAAGTTCAATGGCAGCAGCTTCGAGAGAGTGAGTGCAGATATTCAATGAGTTTGTCGGCTGGCGGAACCGCCGGAAGCACGATTTACCCAGCATGCCTAGCTGAATTGACGGCGCAGCGTATCGCGCTCCTCAATTCTCGGAGAAGAAAATGAAGCTTACGTCCAAAGCCATGCCAGCCTCAGAAGGCTTCAAAGCAAACCACACGGCGCATCTCGAAGCGCTGGGGCAAATCTCAGCCGCTGCCGAAGCCGCCCGCATGGGCGGGGGTGAGAAATCCCGTGCGCGGCATGAATCTCGGGGCAAGATGCTGCCGCGTCGCCGGGTGGCGAACTTGTTGGACCCGGGGTCTCCGTTTCTGGAAATCGGCGCGACGGCGGCGCATGGGATGTATGGCGATGCTGCGCCCTGTGCCGGGGTCATTGCAGGGATTGGCCGGGTGCAGGGGCGCGAGGTCATGGTGGTGTGCAACGACGCCACCGTGAAGGGTGGCACCTATTATCCGATGACCGTCAAAAAGCACCTCCGCGCGCAGGAGATTGCAGAGGAAAACCATCTGCCCTGCATCTATCTGGTTGATAGTGGCGGCGCGAACCTGCCCAATCAGGATGAGGTCTTTCCCGACCGTGACCATTTTGGCCGCATCTTCTATAACCAGGCGCGGATGAGCGCGAAGGGGATCGCTCAGATCGCCGTGGTGATGGGGTCTTGCACGGCGGGCGGGGCCTATGTGCCTGCGATGTCGGACGTGACCATCATTGTAAAAGAGCAGGGGACGATCTTTCTGGCCGGGCCGCCTTTGGTCAAGGCCGCGACCGGAGAGGTTGTGAGTTCCGAAGATCTGGGCGGCGGCGATGTGCATACGCGCCTGTCGGGGGTGGCGGATTATCTGGCCGAGGACGACGCACATGCGCTGGCCTTGGCGCGGCGGGCGGTTGGGTCGCTGGGCGGTGCCGGGCTGAAGCCCGGCCTACAGTTTGAGGCGCCCGAGGAACCGGCCTATGACCCCAACGAAATCTTGGGCGTTGTGCCCGCTGATTTGCGTACGCCTTATGACATTCGCGAGGTGATTGCGCGGCTGGTCGACGGGTCGCGTTTTGATGAGTTCAAGCCCCGTTTTGGCGAGACTCTGGTGACTGGCTTTGCCCATATCAAGGGTTGCCCGGTCGGGATCATCGCCAACAATGGCGTGCTGTTTTCTGAGGCCGCGCAGAAGGGCGCGCATTTTGTTGAGCTGTGTTCGCAACGCAAAACGCCGCTGGTATTTTTGCAAAATATCACCGGGTTCATGGTCGGTCGGAAATACGAAAACGAGGGCATCGCGCGCCATGGGGCCAAGATGGTGACGGCGGTCGCGACCACTTCGGTGCCCAAGATCACCATGCTGGTTGGTGGCTCATTCGGGGCCGGAAACTATGGTATGGCAGGCCGTGCCTATCAGCCTCGGTTCCTGTGGACATGGCCGAACTCACGCATTTCGGTGATGGGCGGAGAACAGGCCGCAGGCGTTCTAGCGACCGTCAAACGCGACGGGATAGAACGGCAGGGCGGCACTTGGTCGGCTGAGGAAGAGGCCGCGTTCAAACAGCCCACATTGGAGATGTTCGAAGAGCAATCGCATCCGCTTTATGCCTCGGCCCGGCTTTGGGATGACGGCATCATCGATCCACGTAAATCGCGCGATGTACTAGCCCTGTCCCTGACCGCCGCGCTGAACGCCCCGATCGAGGAGACACGTTTCGGCGTGTTCAGGATGTGATCATGGACCTGAAGAAAAAGCTTTGGGATACGATCCCGGAAATCAAGATGCCCGATTTGACCACGCGAGCTGAAATCTCGGTTTATTTGGTCCACAACTCGCGGGATCCTGAGGACTACTTTTTCCTGTTCGACTTTGAAGAATTCGTAGATCGGTCGAACGGCGGATATTTTGTACGCCCTGCCATCAGGATTTTTTCCGGGCGGGATGACTTCAGCAGGACACGGTTTGCACGTGAGTTTCGCGTGGTGTTCGCACGTGAGTTCGACCGGATGCGTGCCGAACTGGCCGCCAAAAAAGGAAAACGTGGCTGGTTGAGCTGGAACTTCGGTTTGAACTCGGCGGTCGACATGATTGGAGGGCTGGTCGGTAACCTCGTTCTGGCTGCGGCGATGTCGGTCGGCAAAAGAGTTTTAGGGGATATCTCGCTTCCACGTGTCTTGGCAGGAAAAAGCGATGAGGCAAAGCTGTCCGACGAAATTGATCGGACCAAGGCGAAAGTAGAGCGGGCCTTGGCCGAGATCGAAATCACCATTCATCCAGAGCTTTACTATCACGCCTATCGTGATGGGCATCTTGGCAAAATCAGCGGAATGGATCGGGATGCGTGGCCACTGCCCGAATATGTCAGGTCGCATTTGCAAGACGAAAAAAGCGGTTCTTGGTGGTAGGAGGTTCCAGATGTTCAATAAAATCTTGATTGCCAACCGGGGTGAGATTGCCTGTCGGGTCATGGAAACCGCTCAGAAGCTGGGTGTGTCCTGCGTTGCTGTCTATTCCGATGCGGATGCTGCGGCCAAACATGTGCAGATGGCGGATGAGGCTGTGCATATTGGTGGTGCGGCCCCGGCTGAGAGCTATTTGAAGGGCGACGTGATCATTCAGGCCGCACTGGACACCGGCGCGCAGGCGATCCACCCGGGGTATGGGTTTCTGTCCGAGAATCCCGATTTTGTGGATGCGGTGGCGGCAGCGGGGCTGACCTTTATCGGGCCGTCTGCGGATGCGATCCGCAAAATGGGTCTGAAAGACGCGGCCAAGGCGCTAATGGAGCGGGCAGGTGTGCCCGTGGTGCCCGGCTATCACGGTGACAATCAGGACCCCGAGCATCTGGCGGGCGCTGCAGACACCATCGGCTATCCGGTCCTGATCAAGGCCGTCGCGGGTGGCGGCGGCAAGGGGATGCGGCTGGTTGAGACGCCGCAGGAGTTCTCGGCCGCTTTGGACAGCGCCCGGGGCGAGGCCCGGACCGCCTTTGGCAATGATGCGGTGCTGGTCGAGAAATTCGTCGCCAAACCCCGTCATATCGAGGTTCAGGTGTTCGGAGACGGCACCCATGCGGTGCATTTGTTCGAACGCGATTGCTCATTGCAGCGTCGGCACCAGAAGGTGATCGAAGAGGCACCAGCCCCCGGCATGACGGCGGAAATGCGCGAGGCGATGGGGCAGGCCGGTGTGCGCGCGGCCGAGGCGATTGGCTATAAGGGCGCGGGAACGGTTGAGTTCATCGTCGATGCCTCGGACGGGCTGCGCCCTGATCGGTTCTGGTTCATGGAGATGAACACCCGTCTTCAGGTCGAACATCCGGTGACCGAAGCGATTACAGGCGTTGATCTGGTCGAATGGCAGTTGCGTGTTGCCTCAGGCGAAAGCCTGCCCGCAGCGCAGTCTGACCTGTCGATCAACGGACACGCTTTTGAGGCGCGTCTCTATGCAGAGGATGTGCCCAAAGGGTTTCTGCCCGCAACCGGCACGCTGAGCCATTTGCGGTTCCCGGATATGTGCCGCGCCGACAGCGGTGTGCGGGCGGGGGATACGATCAGCCCCTGGTATGATCCGATGATTGCCAAGGTTGTCGTCCACGGACCGACACGGGCCATCGCACTTGCAACCCTGCACCGGGCGCTGCAACAGACCGAAGTGGCCGGCACGGTGACCAATCTGGCGTTCCTTGGCGCGCTTACACAGCACTCTGGATTTGCCGCCGGGGATGTGAATACCGGGCTGATCGGGCGCGATCTGGAAGGGCTGGTGCGGGAACCCGCTACGGAAGCGCGCCTTGTGGTCGCCGCCGCGATGACGGCGCTGCATCTGAACAGTCCGTCCGAGGAGACTGGCTTTACCCTGTGGGCCCCGCTCCATCGCGCGGTGCAGTTGCGGCAAAACGGAGAGGTCATAGAAATTGACGTGCAGGTCGAAGGACGGGATCGGCAGGTTTGGCAGATCGGCGAAACCAGCCATGTGGCTGAGTGGATCGATGGACGCTGGACCATCGAGGGCACTCCGATGCCGACCGTCGCTGTCAACGGATCCGAGATCGCTGTGTTTGATCATTATGGCCGCGTCTTCGAATACATCGATCCGCTGGATCGTGAAACCAGCGCTGCGGGTGACACGAACCTGATCGAAGCGCCGATGCCGGGGCTGGTCAAAGCTGTTTTTGCCAGCGCCGGGGATACGGTCAGCGAAGGCGACCGCCTTGCCATTCTTGAGGCGATGAAGATGGAGCACTCCCTCTTGGCGGCGCGCGATGGGATCGTGGCCGAGGTGCTGGCCGAGGCCGGAGCACAGGTCGAGGCCGGGGCGGCCCTGATACGCCTTGAGGAAGAATGACGTTTCCGCTTGTCGGATCGCGGTACCTTGTGGTGCTGTGGGCAGGCGACATCGGCAACCCTGAAAGGAATGGCAATGGCAGAACGCGTCGAAGTGTTTGAGGTGGGGCCGCGCGACGGTCTGCAGAACGAGCAACGTGACATCCCAGTGGCCGAAAAGATCGCACTGGTCGATTGCCTCAGCCGTGCGGGGTATGCGCGGATGGAAGTGGCCAGCTTTGTCTCGCCTAAATGGGTCCCGCAGATGGCCGGCAGCGGCGAGGTTCTGGCCGGCATCCGGCGGGCGGATGGGGTGCGCTATGCCGCGCTGACCCCGAATATGCACGGGTACGAAGACGCGTTGGCCGCGGGTGCGAATGAGATCGCCATTTTTGCCTCGGCGTCCGAAGGGTTTTCCAAGGCCAACATCAATGCTTCCATCGCTGAGTCGATTCAGCGTTTCGTGCCGATCCTTGAAGCCGCGCGTCACATCGATCTGCCGGTGCGTGGATATGTGTCTTGCGTGACAGATTGCCCTTACGACGGGCCGACCCCGCCAGAGAAGGTGGCCGAGGTCGCAGATCAGCTGTTTGCGCATGGATGCTATGAAATCTCGCTGGGCGATACGATCGGGCAGGGGACGCCGGATACGATCGCCCGCATGCTGCTTGCCGTTCGCGAGCGGGTTCCTGTTGGCCGGTTGGCCGGTCATTTCCACGACACCAATGGGCGCGCCATCGACAATATAGATGCCTCGCTTGCAATGGGCGTCCGGGTGTTTGATGCGGCTGTGGGGGGGCTGGGCGGATGCCCCTATGCGCCGGGTGCAGCCGGGAACGTGGCCAGCGAAGCGGTCGCGGCACATCTGGAGAGGCTGGGGTATGACACCGGCTTGGACGCCGCCGTTTTGGAAGAGGCTGCCGCGATCGCACAAGCGATGAGAGCACAGTAAGGTCAGGTATGTTCGAGACAATTGAGCTGAAGACAGACGCCCGTGGCGTCGCGACATTGACGCTGAACCGTGCCCAAAAGCACAATGCGATGTCGGCGCAGATGATTTCTGAGCTGACGCAGGCGGCGCAACAAATGGCCACCGACCAGGCCGTCCGGGTTGTGGTGTTGACCGGGGCGGGGCAAACCTTTTGCGCGGGCGGAGATCTGGGGTGGATGCGGGCGCAGATGGCTGCTGATCCGGCCACCCGGTTCGCCGAGGCGCGTAAGCTGGCGGAAATGCTGCAAGCTCTCAACACGCTCCCAAAGCCTGTGATCGGCGCGTTGCAGGGCAATGCGTTTGGAGGCGGCGTTGGATTGGCCTCGGTCTGCGATGTCGCCATCGGAATCGACAGTTTAAGAATGGGGCTGACAGAAACCAGACTGGGTCTGATACCGGCAACGATTGGTCCCTATGTGGTGGCCCGGATGGGTGAGGCACGCGCGCGGCGTGTCTTTATGTCTGCACGCCTGTTTGATGCGCAGGAAGCGGTTGAACTGGGTCTGCTGTCAAAAGCCGTTCCTGCCGATGACCTCGCTGCTGCGGTCGAAACCGAGATCACGCCTTATCTGTCCTGCGCTCCGGGGGCGGTTACATCCGCCAAAGAACTTGTGCAGGCGTTGGGGCCGCGTATCGACGATTCTGTGATTGACCATACCATTCGGGCGCTGGTCGACCGCTGGGAAACCGACGAGGCGCAGGAGGGAATCGGTGCGTTTTTTGAGAAACGAAAACCTGCATGGAATACTAAGGTTTAGCGGTATCTGATTTATTTTCCACCAATGTGGGATTTCAACGTTTTTTGTTTCGAAACTCACGGATTTATGGGGGGGAGTCTCCTTGTGTTTGGTTGACCCTCTGACCCCACAGGGATAGAGAATGTCCAGTCAACACGCCAATTGACGGCGCGCCCGGATCAGGGATGCGCAGGAAAGGAGCTACTCGTGGAAGACCTGTTGCGGGAATATCTCCCGATCCTGGTGTTTCTGGCCGTCGCTGTAGGCCTTGGAATCGTCCTCATTCTTGCAGCTGTGGTGCTTGCCGTTCGCAATCCCGACCCGGAAAAAGTCAGCGCATATGAATGTGGCTTCAACGCATTCGACGATGCGCGGATGAAATTCGATGTCCGATTCTATCTGGTTTCGATTCTCTTCATCATCTTCGACCTCGAGATTGCTTTCCTGTTCCCATGGGCCGTTGGTTTCAAGGACATCAGCGATGTCGGCTTTTGGTCGATGATGGTGTTTTTGGCGGTGCTGACCATCGGCTTTGCCTATGAATGGAAGAAGGGGGCCCTGGAATGGGAGTAATGACGGGTGCAAACACCGCTGGCGTCGACAAAGAAGTCGCCACCCAGGCCCTGAACGCCGAACTGCAGGACAAAGGGTTCCTGCTGACCTCGACTGAGGACATTATCAACTGGGCCCGCACCGGCTCGTTGCACTGGATGACCTTTGGTCTGGCCTGCTGCGCTGTTGAGATGATGCATACCTCGATGCCGCGTTATGATGCGGAACGGTTTGGCATCGCCCCCCGCGCGTCCCCACGCCAATCCGACGTGATGATCGTGGCCGGAACGCTGACCAACAAGATGGCCCCGGCGCTGCGCAAGGTTTATGACCAGATGCCCGAGCCGCGCTATGTAATCTCTATGGGCTCCTGCGCCAATGGCGGTGGGTATTACCACTATTCCTATTCGGTTGTGCGGGGCTGCGACCGCGTTGTTCCGGTGGACATCTATGTCCCCGGCTGCCCCCCGACCGCTGAGGCGTTGCTATACGGTTTGATGCAGCTGCAACGCAAAATCCGCCGCACCGGCACGATCGTACGCTGAGGAGAGGGCAGATGAGCGAAGCACTCAAAGAACTCGGTACTCAGCTGGAACTGAAACGGTCGGACTGTGTTCTGTCGTGGGATGTGACCCATGATGAATTGAACGTTGATGTCGCGCCATCCAGCCTTGTGGAATTTGTCGAATTCCTGAAATCCGACCAAAGCTGCAGGTTCTCGAGCCTCGTCGATATCACGGGCGTCGACTACCCCGAACGCGCCAAGCGGTTCGATGTGGTTTATCACTTCCTGTCGATGTACCAGAACCAGCGTATTCGCCTGCGGGTTTCGATCCGTGAAGAAGACATGGTGCCGTCGATCGTCGATATCCACCCCTCGGCCAATTGGTTCGAGCGTGAGGTGTTCGATATGTTCGGCATCCTATTCTCGGGTCATCCGGACCTGCGGCGCATTCTGACGGATTACGGCTTTCGCGGCTATCCGCTGCGCAAGGATTTCCCCACCACCGGTTACACCGAAGTTCGCTATGACGAGGCGCAGAAGCGCGTTGTCTATGAACCGGTCAGCCTGGTGCAGGAATACCGGCAGTTCGATTTTATGTCCCCTTGGGAAGGTGCGAACTATATTCTTCCGGGGGATGAGAAACAGGAGTCCTGACAATGGGTGGCATCTGGTGGTTGATCCTGTCTGCGTTGACCATAATCCCGATGGTGAAAATTCTGCCATTTTTCGGGATCAACAAATACTGGTGTCTGCTGTGTCTGGTTCCGTTCGGCACGATTGCCCTGTTGTGGTGGGTCGGGCTGAAGCTGCAAGAGTTGGAGCGCCGCTGAGATGCTGATGCTGCTGGGAGAACTGATCGCTTTGGGTGCGCTGGGGGTCCTGCTGGCAGGGGCCGCGGCCAAGGCGATTGAGGCTGAAAAGGTCCGGGTTCGGGCTGAGGCAAAAAAGAAGAAACGGGGGCGTTGATGGACGGCTCAAGATATGATGACGGCAGCACGGACGCGCTGAGCGGAGAACAGAAGATCCGCAATTTCAACATTAACTTCGGCCCGCAACACCCTGCGGCGCACGGGGTTTTGCGTCTTGTGCTCGAGCTGGACGGCGAGATCGTTGAACGGTGCGACCCGCATATCGGTCTGCTGCACCGTGGTACCGAAAAGCTGATGGAAAGCCGGACCTATCTGCAGAACCTGCCGTATTTCGACCGTCTGGACTACGTGGCACCGATGAATCAGGAACACGCATGGTGCCTGGCCATCGAAAAGCTGACCGGCGTCGAGGTGCCGCGTCGTGGCTCGTTGATCCGGGTTCTGTACTCCGAGATCGGGCGTATCCTGAACCACCTGCTGAACGTGACCACGCAGGCGATGGACGTTGGCGCGCTGACCCCGCCGCTTTGGGGGTTTGAAGAACGCGAGAAGCTGATGGTGTTTTATGAGCGCGCCTGCGGTGCCCGCCTGCACGCGGCTTATTTCCGCCCCGGCGGTGTGCATCAGGACCTGCCGCCGGAACTGCTGGATGATATCGAGGCATGGAGCCACGAATTCCCCGCCGTTCTGGACGATATCGACGGGCTGCTGACCGAAAACCGCATCTTCAAACAACGCAACGCCGATATCGGCGTGGTGACCGAGGATGACATCCAGAAATACGGCTTCTCGGGAGTGATGGTGCGCGGATCGGGTCTGGCTTGGGACCTGCGCCGCGCGCAGCCCTATGAATGCTATGACGAGTTCGAATTCCAGATCCCCGTCGGCAAGAATGGCGACTGCTACGACCGTTATCTCTGCCGCATGGAAGAGATGCGTCAGTCGCTGCTGATCATCCGTCAGGCCATCGCCAAAATCCGCGAGTGCCCCGGTGACGTTCTGGCGCGCGGCAAGATCACCCCGCCGAAACGCTCGGACATGAAGACCTCGATGGAGAGCCTGATCCATCACTTCAAGCTGTACACCGAAGGTTTCCACGTGCCTGCAGGCGAAGTTTACGCCGCCGTTGAGGCCCCCAAGGGCGAATTCGGTGTCTATCTGGTCGCCGACGGAACCAACAAACCCTACCGCGCCAAACTGCGCGCGCCGGGGTTCCTGCACCTGCAAGCCATGGATCACGTTGCCAAAGGCCACCAACTGGCCGACGTCGCCGCCATCATCGGCACCATGGACGTCGTTTTTGGAGAGATTGACCGCTAATGCTCCGCCGTCTTCACCCCGAACAACCCGAAAGCTTTGCCTTCACTGCTGCCAACCAGCAATGGGCTGAAGCACAGATAACCAAATACCCCGAGGGCCGTCAGGCCAGCGCGGTGATCCCGTTGCTGTGGCGCGCGCAGGAGCAGGAGGGGTGGCTGACCCGTCCGGCGATTGAATCTGTGGCCGACCTGCTGGGCATGGCCTATATTCGCGTGCTCGAGGTGGCATCGTTCTACTTTATGTTCCAGTTGCAACCGGTAGGTTCTGTTGCGCATATTCAGGTCTGCGGCACCACCTCCTGCATGATCTGCGGGGCCGAGGATCTGATAGCGGTCTGCAAGGAAAAGATCGCCGCGAAACCGCATGAACTGTCTGCCGATGGCAAGCTGAGCTGGGAAGAGGTGGAATGCCTCGGGTCCTGTACCAACGCGCCGATGGCGCAGATCGGCAAGGATTACTATGAAGACCTGACCGCCGAGAGCTTTGCTAAGATCATCGACGATCTGTCGGCAGGTAAGGTTCCGACACCGGGTCCGCAGAATGGGCGTTATGCGGCAGAACCGCTGAGCGGTTTGAGCAGTCTGGCCGAGCATGAGGCCGGGAAACCGCAGTACAATGCCAGCGTGGCACTGGCCGCTGATCTGGGCGATACGGTCAAGCGCATTGATGGGACCGAAGTGCCGATCCTGACGCCGTGGCTTGGAAAAGATGGCAAGCAGGCCGGAGCGTCGGCGGCGGCAGAGCCGCCCAAGGCGCCGCAACCGGCAAAACCTGCTGTGAAACAGGCCGAGGAGGCAAAAGCCAAGGCGGCAGAGGTTAAGGAAGACCAGCCCAAGACGCTGACCGAGGCGCGGGGCGGCTTGCCGGATGACCTCAAGCTGTTGAAAGGGGTAGGTCCGAAGCTTGAGGAAACTTTGAACACGCTGGGCTTTTATCACTATGATCAGATCGCCGCATGGACGCCTGCGCATGTGGCCTGGGTCGATGCGCGGCTAAAGTTCAAAGGCCGGATCGAACGGGACGGCTGGATCGAACAGGCGGCCAAGCTGGCGGCGGGCGAGAAGACCGAGTTTGCCAAACGTGCCAAAGAAGATGGCACTTACGAGGATTAACGCGAAGGCCCGGATGGGCATCGGGATAAGATGGACAAGGACAAGGAACAAGCCATAGCCCGCAAGGGCCGACATATCGGGGTGGTCATTGCCGTGACCATGCTGATCTGGCTTGCCATGACCCTTTTCATCGGCCCAGCCATCGGATTGCCGGGGCGATACGCATTGCTGTTCGATTTCGCCGCGTTGGCGGGGTTCGTCTATGCAGGCGTCAACATTTTTCAACTCTGGCGCATGCGTCAGGACAGCCAAGGGTAACGAGCGATGCTGAAGGATCAGGATAGGATCTTTACCAACATCTACGGGATGCATGAGCGCACACTGAAAGGCGCGCAGGCCCGCGGGCATTGGGACGGCACTGCTGGCCTGATCGAGAAGGGTCGCGACTGGATCATACAGACGATGAAGGACTCAGGGCTGCGCGGACGTGGCGGCGCGGGCTTTCCCACCGGTCTGAAATGGTCGTTCATGCCCAAGGAAAGCGATGGTCGCCCGGCCTATCTGGTTGTGAATGCGGACGAATCCGAGCCCGGCACATGTAAAGACCGTGAAATCATGCGCCACGATCCGCACACGCTGATCGAAGGCTGCCTGATCGCGTCTTTCGCGATGAATGCCCATACCTGCTATATCTACCTGCGCGGCGAATATATCCGCGAGCGTGAGGCGCTGCAGGCCGCGATTGATGAAGCCTATGACGCAGGTCTGCTGGGCAAGAATGCTGCCGGTTCGGACTGGGATTTCGATATCTTCCTACACCACGGGGCTGGGGCCTATATCTGCGGTGAAGAAACCGCTCTGATCGAAAGCCTCGAGGGCAAAAAGGGCATGCCGCGGATGAAGCCTCCGTTCCCGGCGGGCGCAGGTCTCTATGGCTGCCCGACCACGGTGAACAACGTGGAATCGATCGCCGTGGTGCCCACCATCCTGCGCCGGGGCGCGGATTGGTTTGCGGGTTTTGGCCGTCAGAACAACGCGGGCACCAAGCTGTTCGCCATCTCGGGCCATGTGAACAACCCATGCGTCGTCGAAGAGGCGATGTCGATCTCGTTTGAGGACCTGATCGAGACGCATTGTGGTGGCATTCGTGGCGGGTGGGACAATCTGCTGGCGGTAATCCCCGGTGGTTCTTCCGTGCCCTGTGTGCGAGGTGAAAATATGCGCGACGCGATCATGGATTTCGACTATCTGCGCAACGATCTGGGCTCGGGGCTGGGTACAGCGGCGGTGATCGTGATGGACAAATCCACCGATATCATCAAAGCGATCTGGCGTCTGTCGAAGTTCTATAAACACGAAAGCTGTGGCCAGTGTACGCCATGCCGCGAAGGCACCGGCTGGATGATGCGCGTCATGGACCGTCTGGTGCGTGGTGAGGCCGAGCCGGAAGAGATCGACATGCTGTTTGATGTGACCAAACAGGTCGAAGGCCACACGATCTGCGCCTTGGGCGATGCGGCAGCCTGGCCGATCCAGGGCCTGATCCGCAACTTCCGCGAAGAGATCGAAGACCGCATCAAGGCTCAGAAGTCGGGCCGCATGGGCGCGATGGCGGCGGAGTAAACTCGATGGATGTCTTTGCCGAATATTCCCACGCAATTGCCTCGCTGGTGATCTTTACCCTGATCATCCTGCTGATGTCGCCGTTTTCGGCGTTGGCAAAGCAGGGCAAGGGGTTGGCCCCGGGGGCCACGCCCCAGCAGGACTATTCGGACAAAGCTTATCGTCTAAATCGGGCCTATCTGAATGGCGTAGAAACGTTGCCCGCATTTCTGACGGTGACTGTTGCGGCGATTTTGCTGGGCGTCAGCCCCTTCTGGGTGAATCTATTGGCCTCGCTGGCCTTGGTGGCACGGGGCGCCATGCTGGTGGTTCACCTTAAGGGTATTGGCAACCCCCACGGCGGAGTGCGGTCTATCCTCTATGTCGTCGGCTGGGCGTGCATGGTCGTGTTGGGGGGGATGGCACTGGTGGCCGCGTTTTGAGTGGTGGTTTGACACATAATGATCTGCGCACAGGTTGTCCCCATGCGCCCGACGTGCAGAAAGGTTTGAAGATGATGAAATCCGCTTGGGTCTCAGGTGCTTTGGCAGTCCTTCTTGTGGCTGGTGCCTGCGGGAAATCCGATAGTGAACGTATTCTTTTTGATGGTCAGGCCTTTCGGGCCAAGGCAAAGGTTGTTGATAAGAAGGTTTCCCCGGCTGATTTTACGGTAACGGTTAATGGTGTCTCGGCATCTTTGGACGGCGCACGTGAGGCCGGGCGTTACGAGGGGACGCGTTTTTGCGTACAGAATTTCGGATCTTCCAAGATCGTATGGAAAGTGGGCCCGGACACAGAACCGCAGAACCTGCGTATCGACAACGACCAGCTGACATTTGCGGGATCCTGTCAGAGACCATGAGCCGTGTTACCGCATATCACGACAGAGCCAACGCGCCGATATTGCATAGCAGGCAGCCCTGGCGTCGTCTTTGGGAACCAAAGACGAAAGGAAAAATCATGTCTGTTGTGAAAACTGCTGCGCTGGCTGCTCTGATTGCGGTTCCAGTCGCGGCTGAGGCGAAGCAGCCCTTGAGGGATGTCAAAGAGATCGACAATGAACTCTACTACATCGCCATCGCAAACGAGATTTCCGAATACTGCCCGTCGATCAGCGGGCGGCGGATGAAGGCGATTGGGGTGATGTGGGGATTGCGGTCCAAGGCGAACAAGCTGGGATACTCGGACAAGGAAATCCGCGCCTATGTGGAATCTGACGCCGAAAAAAGCCGGATGCGTGCCAAGGGCGAGGCCTATTTGGCAGCCAACGGGGTGACTTATGACGACCCCAATAGTTTCTGCACGCTGGGACGGAAAGAAATCGAAAGAAACAGCGCCATCGGCGTGTATTTGAGAGCGAACTGAGAGCCATGTCTGACCTCCGCAAGATCAATATTGACGGGCAGGAAATCGAAGTCGATGGCGCGATGACCCTGATCCAGGCCTGCGAACAGGCCGGGGTCGAGGTTCCGCGCTTCTGCTACCACGAGCGTCTGTCGATTGCCGGGAATTGCCGGATGTGTCTTGTAGAGGTCGTGGGCGGGCCGCCGAAACCTGCTGCCTCCTGCGCGATGCAGGTGCGCGATCTGCGCCCAGGGCCGGAAGGGCAGGCACCCGAGGTCAAAACCAACTCGCCCATGGTCAAGAAGGCCCGTGAAGGGGTGATGGAGTTCCTGCTGATCAACCACCCGCTGGATTGCCCGATCTGTGATCAAGGCGGCGAGTGCGATCTGCAGGATCAGGCAATGGCCTATGGTCTGTCGGGCTCGCGTTTCAAGGAAGCTAAGCGCGCGGTGGACGATCTGGACCTTGGCCCGCTGGTTGGCACCGCGATGACCCGTTGCATCAGCTGCACCCGTTGTGTGCGGTTTACGACCGAGGTGGCCGGGATCGCGCAAATGGGCCAGACGGGGCGCGGCGAAGATGCTGAGATTACCTCATATCTGAACCAGACTCTGGATTCGAACCTGCAGGGCAACATCATCGATCTGTGCCCGGTCGGTGCGTTGACTTCCAAGCCTTACGCCTTCACCGCCCGCCCATGGGAGTTGACCAAGACCGAGAGCATCGATGTGATGGATGCCTTAGGGTCCAACATTCGCGTGGACACCAAAGGGCGCGAGGTAATGCGTTTCCTGCCGCGCAACCATGACGGCGTGAACGAAGAATGGATCAGCGACAAGACCCGCTTTGTCTGGGATGGTTTGCGTCGTCAGCGTCTGGACAAACCTTATGTGCGTGAAGATGGCAAGCTGCGTCCAGCCACCTGGCAAGAAGCTCTGAACAAGGCGGCAGAAGCCCTGAAGGGGGCTGAGAAAGCAGCGGGAATCGTGGGCGATCTGGCTCCGGTCGAAGCGGTATTTGCTTTGAAGCAGTTGATTGAAGGGCAGGGCGGTGTCGTCGAGTGCCGCACCGATGGCTCGAAATTACCTGCAGGCAATCGTGCCGCTTATGCCGGCACAGCCGCAATCGAGGATATCGACAGCGCCGAGCGCATTCTGCTGATCGGAACCAATCCGCGAGATGAAGCGCCGGTTCTGAACGCGCGTATCCGCAAGGCGTGGGCGCACGGAGCTGAGGTGGCACTGGTCGGTCCATCGGTCGAGTTGACCTATGATTATCACCATGTGGGAGATGATCGCGAGGCGCTTCGGCAGGTTGTTGAAATGGGCGGTGATGAGACGATCAGGGGCAAACGCTCATTGGTCATCGTCGGGCAGGGTGCGCTGCAAGAGGCCGATGGCGCTGCCGTTCTGGCCGCCGCGCAATCCGTTGCTGCAAATACCGATAGCGGACTGATCGTTCTGCACACCGCCGCGTCGCGCGTAGGTGCGATGGATGTGAATGCGACCAACGAAGCTGGCATGAACGCAATCAGCGCGGCAGATGTGATTTATAACCTTGGCGCTGACGAAGTCGAAATCGGTGAAGGTGCTTTTGTGATCTATCAGGGCAGCCATGGTGATCGGGGCGCACATCGCGCCGACGTGATCCTGCCGGGCGCAGCTTATACCGAGGAAAACGGTCTGTTTGTGAATACCGAAGGTCGCCCGCAACTGGCCATGCGCGCCGGTTTCGCGCCGGGCGAGGCCAAGGAAAACTGGGCCATCCTGCGGGCCTTGTCTGCGGAACTAGGCGCGACACTGCCCTTTGACTCGCTGGCGCAGCTGCGCAGCGCGCTGATCGCGGCGGTGCCGCATCTGGCGCGGATCGACGAAGTGACCCAGAATGAGGTTCGGGCGCTCGATGCCGGACCTCTGGGCAAGGCGACATTCCGCTATGCCGTTCAGGATTTCTATCTGACCAACCCGATCGCGCGCGCTTCGCAACTGATGGCCGACCTGTCGGCGCAGGCCCAAGCGCGCAAATCTGAAAAGATCGCAGCGGAATGAACCAGACCTGTTTCATATCGTTCTTTCAGGCCGGCACCGCGTCGGTCCGAGAAATACGTGTGAAACGCAATAAAAAGGGTGGCGTATGTGCGGCTGATGCTGTTTACACCAACGCGCCGACCCAGCCGCAAAATGCGCAGGCATCAGGCCGAAGCATCGCACGCGGACAACGGAATACCCACGGTGTGAGGACCAATGGCTGAATTCTTTAACACCCCAGGCGGAATAGCCATCATCATTCTGGCGCAAGTGCTTGCTGTGGTGGCGTTTGTGATGATCTCGCTGTTGTTCCTCGTCTATGGCGACCGCAAGATCTGGGCGGCGGTCCAGATGCGCCGTGGCCCCAACGTGGTTGGTGTCTACGGCCTGCTGCAATCGGTGGCCGACGCGCTGAAATACGTGGTCAAAGAGGTCGTCATCCCGGCAGGGGCCGACCGCACGGTCTTTATGCTTGCACCGCTGACCAGTTTTGTTCTGGCGATGATCGCTTGGGCGGTGATCCCGTTCAACGATGGTTGGGTGCTGTCAGATATCAACGTCGCCATCCTCTACGTCTTCGCCGTGTCATCGCTGGAAGTTTATGGCGTGATCATGGGTGGTTGGGCGTCGAACTCGAAATATCCGTTCCTCGGTTCATTGCGCTCTGCGGCACAGATGATTTCCTATGAGGTCTCCATCGGCCTGATCATCATTGGCGTGATCATCTCGACCGGTTCGATGAACTTCGGCAATATTGTCGAGGCGCAGGATGGTCGGTTCGGGTTCTTCAGCTGGTACTGGCTGCCGCATTTCCCGATGGTCTTCCTGTTCTTCATCTCGGCGCTGGCCGAAACCAACCGTCCGCCATTTGACCTGCCCGAGGCTGAATCGGAACTGGTCGCCGGGTATCAGGTCGAATACTCGGCCACGCCGTTCCTGCTGTTCATGGCCGGCGAATACATCGCTATCTTCCTGATGTGCGCGCTGACAACGCTACTGTTCTTCGGCGGCTGGCTGTCGCCGATCCCGGGCCTGCCCGATGGCGTGCTGTGGATGGTCGCCAAGATGGCGTTCTTCTTCTTCCTCTTCGCGATGGTCAAGGCAATCACGCCGCGCTACCGCTATGACCAGCTGATGCGTCTAGGCTGGAAAGTCTTCCTGCCCTTCTCGCTGGTCTGGGTGGTCTTTGTGGCCTTCGCGGCAAGGTTCGACTGGTTCTGGGGCGCGTTCGCGCGCTGGAGCGTAGGAGGCTGATATGACCCAAATCGACTACACCCGCGCCGCCAAATACTTCCTTCTACAGGACTTCTGGGTCGGTATGAAACTGGGGCTAAAATATTTCTTCGCCCCCAAAGCCACTGTGAACTACCCGCACGAAAAGGGCCCGCTGAGCCCACGTTTCCGGGGAGAGCACGCCCTGCGCCGTTACCCGAATGGCGAGGAGCGCTGTATCGCCTGCAAGCTGTGCGAGGCGGTTTGCCCCGCACAAGCCATCACTATCGATGCCGAACCGCGCGAAGACGGCAGCCGCCGCACCACGCGCTATGACATCGACATGACCAAGTGCATCTATTGCGGCTTCTGCCAAGAGGCTTGCCCGGTCGATGCCATCGTCGAAGGCCCGAATTTCGAATTTGCCACCGAGACCCGTGAAGAGCTGTTCTACGACAAGGAAAAACTGCTGGACAACGGCGAACGCTGGGAAGCCGAGATCGCCCGCAATCTGGAAATGGACGCGCCGTACAGATGAGTGACAGCCCGACAAATCCGTTCGAGCTGATGATGAAGCAGGCTCAGGACATGGCCAAGGCGATGAACCCGGCGATGGAGAATTTCTCGCCCAAAGGATTCGAGGCGCTGTGGCCCACCATGCCCAAAGAGGTCATGGAGATGATGTTCGGCAACACCGTCAACAAAGACGGTCTGGATGCCAAGACCCGTCTGCTGCTTACGCTGGCCGGGCTGACCTGTCAGGGCGCGCAGGCCGATAGCGCCGTGCGTCAGACCGTGCGCCATGCGCTGGAAGCGGGTGCCAGGAAACAAGAGATCGTGGAAACGATCGGTCAGATGTCGGTTTTCGCCGGCATCCCGGCCATGACCCGCGCGCTGGATCTGGCGCAAGAGGTTCTGGGCGATAACGAGGATGAGGATCAATGACCGTCTTTGCCTTCTATCTGTTTGCCATCAGCGCCATCACCGGCGGGCTGTTCACGGTGATCAGCCGCCAGCCGGTGCATTCGGTGCTGTGGCTGATCCTGGCCTTCCTGTCGTCGGCGGGGCTGTTCGTGCTGCTGGGGGCCGAGTTTGTGGCGATGCTGTTGATCATCGTCTATGTCGGCGCGGTTGCGGTGCTGTTCCTGTTCGTGGTGATGATGCTGGATGTGGATTTTGCTGAACTCAAGGCCGAGATGGCGCGGTACATGCCGCTGGCCCTGCTGATCGGTCTGGTCATCCTGATGCAATTCGTCATGGCCTTTGGAGCCTGGGACAGCGCGCAGGGGGCTGCGGGCAATCTGGCGCAGCCGGTTCCGGCAGACCGCCACAACACCGAGGCGCTGGGTGTCATCCTTTACGATCAATACTTCCTTCTGTTCCAACTTGCGGGCCTGATCCTGCTGGTGGCCATGATCGGTGCCATTGTGCTGACGCTGCGCCACCGTCAGGACATCAAGCGTCAGGACATCATCGGCCAGATGATGCGCGACCCGGCCAAGGCAATGGAGCTGAAGGACGTGAAACCGGGGCAGGGGTTGTGAGAGGCAGACTTTCAAAGGCTGTAGCCATGACGGCTTGTCTCACGCTGGTTCCCGCGGCGCTGTTGGCGTGCGAGAGTGTGCCTCAAAATGAAGGCTACAAGCTGAAACGGGTGAATTCCGATTGCAGCTTTGTAAATGGCGGCCGAGGGCAGTTCGAAGCATTCTCCGGAGAAGCCGTGGTCGATATTGGCAATGGCCGTATCGGACAGCGTGTGAATGCCGGAGACGGTTGTAGCCCTAAACAAAGCCTGTTCTTTCAAAACTGCTCCAGCGGAGAAGGTATCGTTATCGATGGAGAGTATCGGCCGACCAACATCGCCGGTTACGTGCCAAGTTCTATTGACCTGATACAAAAACCAGCAGGCCCCATCGGACTAACCGCTGAGACAACCGTAGCCGAACTGAAGCAGATTGCATCCGAACATCGCTATTCGTTCACGAAAGATATTCGGATGTTCTTTGATCGAACCAAAAATCACAAACGGATCGACTACACCTGCGGCTGCAAACTCTACTACCCCGACTCGCCAGGAGCGAAGCTATGATCGGACTTGAACACTATCTTACGGTCGCGGCGACGCTGTTCGTCATCGGCATCTTCGGTCTTTTCCTGAACCGCAAGAACGTCATCATCCTGCTGATGAGCATCGAACTGATGTTGCTGGCGGTGAATATCAACCTTGTGGCGTTCTCCAGTTTCCTCGGCGATCTGGTCGGGCAGGTCTTCACGCTGTTCGTGCTGACCGTTGCGGCGGCCGAGGCGGCGATTGGTCTGGCCATTCTGGTCTGCTTCTTCCGCAATCGTGGCACCATCGCGGTTGAAGACGTCAATATGATGAAGGGCTAAGAGAACCATGGAAACCACCATCCTCTTTGCCCCGCTCGTGGGCGCGCTGCTGTGCGGGTTCGGCTGGAAGTTCATTGGCGAGAAAGCCGCCATGTGGACCGCGACGGGTCTGCTGTTTCTGGCCTGTCTGCTGTCCTGGATCGTCTTCCTGACCTTTGACGGTCAGACCCAGCAGATCGAAATCCTGCGCTGGATTGAAAGCGGCTCGTTGTCGACAAGTTGGGCCATTCGTCTGGACCGGCTGACCGCGATCATGCTGATCGTGGTGACGACTGTATCGGCGCTCGTGCACCTGTATTCCTTCGGTTACATGGATCATGATCCGCAGTGGCGCGAGGGCGAGAGCTATAAGCCGCGCTTCTTTGCTTATCTGTCCTTCTTCACCTTCGCCATGCTGATGCTGGTGACGGCGGATAATCTGGTGCAGATGTTCTTTGGCTGGGAAGGCGTGGGCGTTGCCTCGTACCTACTAATCGGCTTCTACTATCGTAAACCATCCGCTAATGCGGCGGCGATGAAAGCGTTCATCGTTAACCGGGTTGGTGATTTCGGCTTCGCGTTGGGGATCTTTGCGCTGTTCTTCCTGACCGATAGCATCAATTTCTCGGACATTTTCGCCTCGGCTCCGGCATTGGCAGAGGAGAAACTGCATTTCCTCTGGGGTGAATGGACCGCGATCGAAGTGATCTGTGTTTTGCTGTTCATCGGTGCGATGGGCAAATCCGCCCAGCTGATCCTGCACACATGGTTGCCGGATGCGATGGAAGGCCCGACACCTGTTTCGGCACTGATCCACGCCGCGACGATGGTGACCGCCGGTGTCTTCCTCGTCTGCCGTATGTCGCCATTGATGGAGTTCGCCCCGGGTGCGACTGGGTTCATCACCTTCTTGGGCGCTTCGACAGCGTTCTTTGCGGCGACCGTAGGTCTGGTTCAGACCGACATCAAACGTGTCATCGCATACTCGACCTGTTCTCAGTTGGGTTACATGTTCGTTGCTGCAGGTGTCGGCATGTATTCGGCGGCTATGTTCCACCTGCTGACGCACGCATTTTTCAAGGCGCTGCTGTTCCTTGGCGCGGGCTCGGTGATCCACGCGATGCATCATGAGCAAGAGATGACAGAGTACGGCGGGCTGCGGAAGAAAATCCCCTATACGTTCTGGGCGATGATGATCGGAACGCTTGCGATCACTGGGGTTGGAATCCCGCTGACACAGATCGGATTTGCCGGCTTCCTTTCCAAAGACGCGATCATAGAAAGCGCCTTCGCGGGTGGCACGGGATATGCGTTCTGGATGCTGGTCATCGCTGCTGCCTTTACCTCGTTCTACAGCTGGCGCCTGATCTTCCTGACCTTCTATGGCGAAGAGCGTGGCGACAAGCACACCCATGAGCATGCCCATGAAAGCCCGATGACCATGTTGGTACCGCTGGGCGTCCTGTCGCTGGGCGCTGTGTTTGCCGGGATGATCTGGTACGGCAATTTCTTTGGCCATGCGGATAAGGTGGGCAAGTTCTACGGAATTCCAGTGGCCGAGGCATCGGAGCATGCGGAGGCGGGCGATCACAGCAAAGCGGATTCGCATGGCGAAGATAGTCATGCAGACGACGACCACGCAGATGATAGTCATGCCGATACCGGCCATGCGGATGACGGGCATGGTGAGAAGGACGCTCACGGCGGCGATCACCACTATGTCTTTGCCGGAAAGCCGGGTGAGGGCGCGCTCTATATGGCGCCCGACAACCACGTGCTGGACGATGCGCATGCAGCGCCGAAATGGGTCAAGGTTTCGCCCTTCGTGGCGATGTTACTTGGGTTCATCGTGGCCTACTGGTTCTACATCGTGAACACCTCGCTGCCCGCCCGTCTGGCAGCAAACCAGCGCCCACTTTATCTTTTCCTGCTGAACAAGTGGTATTTTGACGAGATCTACGATGCGATCTTCGTCAAAACCACCGTGGCGCTTGGCCGGTTCCTGTGGAAGCGCGGTGATGGCAACACCATTGACGGCTTCCTGAACGGGGTTGCCATGGGCGTCGTTCCCTTCTTCACCCGCCTCGCGGGCAAAGCCCAGTCGGGCTATATCTTTACTTACGCCTTCTGGATGGTCTTGGGGATAGCAGCCCTGATCACCTGGATGTCTATCGGCGGAGGCGCGCACTAATGGACAATATCCTATCTATTGTCACCTTCATCCCCGCCATCGCTGCAGGCATACTGGCCCTGTTCCTGCATGGTGAAGACGCAGCCGCCCAGCGTAACGCGAAATGGGTAGCGCTGGTTGCCACGACCGTGACCTTTCTGGTCTCGATCGGCATCTACACAGGCTTTGATCCCGCGAACACCGGCTTCCAGATGGTGGAAGAGGGTAAGTGGCTGATGGGTCTGAAATACAAAATGGGTGTTGACGGGATCAGCGTTCTGTTCGTGCTGTTGACCACCTTCATCATGCCGCTGACCATCCTGGCCAGCTGGCAGGTTACCGACCGCGTTAAGGAATACATGATCGCCTTCCTGCTGCTGGAAACGCTGATGCTGGGCGTGTTCATGGCGCTGGATCTGGTGCTGTTCTACCTGTTCTTCGAGGCTGGTTTGATTCCGATGTTCCTGATCATCGGTATCTGGGGCGGCAAGGATCGTATCTATGCCAGCTTCAAGTTCTTCCTCTACACCTTCCTCGGCTCGGTGCTGATGCTGGTGGCAATGGTTACGATGTACGCGGATGCCGGCACCACGGATATCGAAGCGCTGATGAGCCATCAGTTCTCGTCTGAAGGGTTCAGCGTGCTGGGCATCTATATCGTCGGCGGGCTGCAAACGCTGATGTTCCTGGCCTTCTTCGCGTCGTTCGCGGTGAAGATGCCGATGTGGCCTGTCCACACCTGGCTTCCGGATGCGCACGTTCAGGCGCCAACGGCGGGTTCTGTCGTGCTGGCAGCGATCCTGCTGAAGATGGGCGGATACGGCTTCCTGCGCTTCAGTTTGCCGATGTTCCCGGTGGGGTCGGCGGTCATGACGGATGTAGTGCTGTGGATGTCGGCGATTGCGGTTGTCTACACCTCGCTGGTTGCGCTGGTGCAGGAGGATATGAAGAAGCTGATCGCTTATTCTTCGGTCGCGCATATGGGCTTTGTGACCATGGGGATTTTCGCGGCGAACCAGCAGGGCATTGATGGCGCGATCTTCCAGATGCTCAGCCACGGGTTCATCTCGGCCGCGCTGTTCCTGTGCGTCGGCGTGATCTATGACCGGATGCACACCCGCGATATCGAGGCGTACGGTGGTTTGGTGATTAGGATGCCTGCTTATGCGCTGGTCTTCATGTTGTTCACCATGGCCAATGTGGGCCTGCCTGGTACATCCGGATTTATTGGCGAATTCCTGACCCTGATGGGCGCGTTTCAGGTCAATACATGGGTGACGGCTGTGGCTGCGACCGGTGTGATTTTCTCAGCCGGATACGCGTTGTGGCTTTATCGCCGGGTAGTCTTTGGCGATTTGATCAAAGAGAGCCTGAAAGCCATCACCGACATGAGCTCGCGCGAGCGGCTGATCTTCGCGCCGCTGATCGTGATGACGATCCTGCTGGGTGTTTATCCTTCGCTGGTGACCGATGTGATCGGCAACTCGACCGCTGCGTTGATTTCGAACTATGACACGGCTCTGGCCGCGGCTGAGACCGCGACCCAGACAGCCGCCTCGCATTAAGGAGGCTTTGGAGACATGATCCAGGCTGATCTGACAATAATCCTGCCAGAGATCGTTCTGGCCGTCTATGCGATGGCTGCGCTGATCGGGGCCGTTTACACGACGAAAGACGGGCTGGCGCCGGTTCTGGTTTGGACAACTGCCGGGCTGATGACGTTGATGTCCTTCTGGATTGCCACGAATGGCGACGGCACGAATGTGGCCTTCAACGGTATGTTTGTAGATGACGGCTTCTCGCGCTTTGCCAAGGTCACGATCCTGCTCTCTGCCGCTGCTGTTCTGGTGATGAGCCGGGATTACATGGCGCGCCGCGATCTGCTGCGCTTTGAATACCCGTTGCTGGTGGCGCTGGCCGCAGTCGGCATGATGATGATGGTCAGCGCGGGCGACCTGATGTCACTTTATATGGGGTTGGAGCTGCAATCCCTGTCGCTCTATGTCGTGGCCGCGCTGCGCCGTGACAGTGCGAAATCGACTGAGGCGGGTCTGAAATACTTTGTTCTGGGGGCGCTCAGCTCTGGCCTGCTGCTTTATGGGGCGTCGCTGGTCTATGGCTTTGCCGGCACCACGCTGTTCTCGGGCATCATCCAGACGGTTCACCACGGCGATGTCTCAGTTGGCTTGCTGTTCGGTCTGATTTTCCTGATCTCGGGTCTGGCGTTCAAGGTTTCGGCAGTGCCGTTCCACATGTGGACGCCGGATGTATACGAAGGCTCTCCGACACCGATCACGGCGTTCTTTGCAACCGCACCCAAGGTTGCAGCGATGGCGCTGTTTGCGCGTGTCCTCCATGATGCCTTTGGCGGGGTTGTCAAGGACTGGCAACAGGTGATTGTGCTGCTGTCCGTCCTGTCGATGCTACTGGGTGCCGTGGCTGCGATTGGCCAGCGCAATATCAAACGTCTGATGGCGTTTTCGTCGATTGCCCATATGGGCTATGCCCTGATCGGTCTGGCCGCAGGAACCGAGCTGGGCATCAAGGCAATGCTGATGTATCTGGCGATCTATGTGACGATGAATATCGGCACCTTCGCCTTCATCCTGATGATGGAGCGGGACGGCAAGCCGGTGACTGACATTGACGCTCTGCGCCAATACGCAAAACGCGATCCGGGCAGGGCGCTGGCCGTCCTGATCCTAATGTTCTCGCTCGCAGGTGTGCCGCCGATGCTCGGTTTTTTTGCCAAGTTCGGCGTCTGGCAAGCGGGCATCAGCGCCGGCTTGACCGGTCTGGTCATCGTCTCGGCCATCGCGTCGGTGATTGGTGCGTTCTACTATCTGCGGATCGTGTTTTATATGTATTTCGGTGAAGAGAACGAAGACCCGATCGAAACCAACTCGTCCCCGGTGCTGTGGATGGCTTTGATGGGATCAGCGGCGCTGATGCTGATCGGGGTCTTTTATCAGTTCGGTATTGAAGGCGCAGCAGCAGCTGCGGCGGCGACACTTGTCAACTGATCCGATGCGCCACGTTCAGAAAGGGGCTCGGTCGGCAGGCCGGGCCTTTTTGGCATGAGCCGCTGGCCGGACGGCTATGGCCTGCATGTCTTGCAAGAGGTTGATAGCACCCTGAACGAGGCCGCCCGGATTGCCTCAACGGTGCAAGGTCCGGTCTGGATCATGGCGCATCACCAAACGGCGGCGCGCGGCAGACGAGGTCGGGCATGGGCCAATCCCAAAGGTAACTTGGCGGCGACGCTCGTGTTGCGGCCGCAAGGCGATGCCGAGCAGGCCGCGCTGCGCAGCTTTGTGGCTGCCCTTGCGTTGTTTGATGCCTGCGTGGCCGTGACAGGCCGGGCGGATGGCTTGTCGCTGAAATGGCCAAATGATGTGTTGCTGAACGGTGGCAAGCTGGCAGGCATTCTGCTGGAAAGCACCGGGCGGGGGCGCGGTGTTTCGCATTTGGCAATCGGGATAGGTGTGAACCTGTCCGAAGCACCCGGCGCGGATATGGTTGAGACCGGCGCGGTGCGCCCTGTTTCGCTGCTGTCTGAGACAGGCGCGCATGTGACGCCCGAGGACTTTCTGACCGAGCTTGCCACCGCCTATGCAGCGTATGAGACACAGTTCGTCACTTACGGGTTCGACCCCATCCGCACCGCTTGGCTGTCGCGCGCGGCCCGGTTGGGCGAGGTGATTACGGCGCGTACAGCTACCACCGAAACGGTCGGGACCTTTGAAACAGTGGACGCGGGGGGCAACCTTGTCCTAAACACCGCTAAAGGCCGCGTTAGCATACCTGCGGCGGATGTGTTTTTCTGAAGGAGGCACAGATGCTTCTGGCCATTGACTGCGGCAACACCAACACCGTTTTCTCGATCTGGGATGGCGAGAAATTTCTGTGTACCCTGCGCACGTCGACCCACCATGCACGCACCGCCGATGCCTATTTCACGTGGTACTCCACCTTGGTGAAGCATTATGGCATCGATGCAGATATCTCGGACGTTATCATCGCGTCGACCGTTCCGCGCGTGGTGTTCAACCTTCGGGTTTTTGCCGATCGGTTCTTTGGCTGCCGACCGTTGGTGGTTGGCAGACCGGATTGCCTGCTGCCGGTGAACCCGCGCGTTGACGAAGGGACCGTTCCCGGACCGGATCGCCTGGCAAACGCGGCGGCTGCGTTCGATCGCCACGGCGGAAATGTGGTGGTGGTCGATTTCGGTACGGCCACGAACTTCGATGTAGTGGCCGCTGATGGCGCCTATGTGGGCGGGATCATTGCGCCGGGCGTTAACCTCAGCCTTGAAGCGCTGCATCAGGGAGCCGCAGCGCTGCCGCATATCGATATAACCCGCCCCGAAAAGGTGATTGGAACGAATACCGTTGGCTGTATCCAGTCCGGGGTGTATTGGGGCTATTCCGGGCTGATCGAGGGGCTGATTTCGCGTATCAAATCGGAATACGGGATGCCCATGAAAGTTGTCGGAACAGGAGGTCTGGCGCCACTGTTCGATCAGGCGGATGTGGGCTTTGACACAATTGAAGATGATCTAACGATGCACGGTCTGACCGTGATCCATCGCTATAACAAGGATAATGGCGCAGCATGAGCAGCGAACGATTGATTTATCTGCCGCTGGGCGGCGCAGGCGAAATAGGCATGAACGCCTATGTCTACGGCTATGGTAAACCGGGGCAGGAGCGGTTGATCCTGGTGGATCTGGGGGTCGCTTTCCCGGATATGGACAGCTCGCCGGGTGTTGATCTGATTTTTGCTGATATCACCTGGCTGAAAGAACGGGGCGATCAGCTTGAGGCAATTTTCATCACCCACGCGCATGAGGATCATATCGGTGGCGTGGCGCATTGCTATGAGGCGCTGGGCGTACCGATATACGCGCGTGCGTTCACGGCCAATATCGCGCGCCGTAAAATGGAAGAGCATGGCCACCCGGAGGATGCAGTACGGACCGCCTCACCCTGGCCCGAACACATTAAGGCCGGGCCATTTACGGTCAGTTTCCTGCCTGTGTCGCACTCGATCCCCGAAAGCGCGGGTCTGGTGATCGATACACCAGCGGGTCGGGTAGTGCATACCGGTGACTTCAAACTGGATGCAAATCCAATCGTGGGCGAAGCTTTTGATCCCGACCTGTGGGCCGAAGTTGCAAAGCCGGGTGTAAAGGCGCTGATCTGCGACAGCACAAATGTATTCTCCCGGCATCCGGGGCGTTCTGAGGCCGAAGTTGGCCCGGAAATCACCCGGTTGGTGGAAGAGGCCGAAGGCATGGTCATCGCCACGACCTTTGCTTCGAACGTTGCGCGGGTCAAAACTCTGGCTGAGGCCGGCGCGCGGGCGGGTCGTTCGGTTGTTCTGCTGGGGCGCGCCATGCGCCGGATGATCGAGGCCGCGACCGAAACGGGCATCCTTGCAGATTTCCCGCGCGTGATCAGCGCGGAGGAGGCGGTGGAGTTGCCGCGTCAGCACCTGATGCTGATTGTGACCGGCAGCCAGGGCGAACGCCGGGCAGCCAGCGCGCAGCTTGCGCGCGGCAAGTACCGCGGGATCGAGGTGAAGGATGGCGATCTGTTCCTGTTTTCGTCCAAAACCATTCCCGGTAATGAGCGCGGCGTGATCCGCATCATGAACCAGCTGAGCGAGAAGGGTGTTGATGTCGTTGATGACAGCTCGGGGCTCTATCACGTTTCCGGCCACGCAAACCGCCCCGACCTTGAGCGGATACATACCCTGATCGATCCGCAGATGGTGATTCCGATGCATGGCGAACATCGCCATCTTCGTGAACATGCCAAACTGGCCGAGACTGGCGGGCGTACGGGTATTCTTGCGGTTAACGGTTCGATGGTCGACTTGACGGGTAATGCGCCGCAAATCGTCGATTATATCGAGACGGGCCGGACCTATCTGGATGGCACGGTCAAGATCGGCGCATTGGACGGCGTAGTCCGTGACCGCATCCGGATGGCGCTGAACGGCCATATCACGATCACCGTCATTCTGGATGAAGAGGACGAGCCACTGGGCGAGCCTTGGTGCGAAACAATGGGCCTGCCAGAGGTCGGTTCTTCGCGCGCAGCCTTGATTGAGGTGCTGGAAGAGGATCTGAACCAGTTCCTGATGCGGGCAGATGCAAAGACACTGCGCGATGATGACAAATTGGAAGAGGCCCTGCGCCGTATCGCGCGGCAAAGCGCGCAGGCGGAAATTGGCAAAAGACCAGAGGTTACAACCGTCGTCAGCAGAATGCGCTAGGGTCTGAGGGCCCTAGTCTGCCTGAGGCATGGGATAGCCTTTGAGCTGTAGAAACAGGCTGGCTTCTTCATTGTTGAGAAAGAAAGGAATGGATTCGGGCGGGCTGCGATCTGCGGCCCGCGCGGTAATTTCGGCCAGAACCACCTCGGTAATAAACGGCAGGTCATAGGACCGTGCCTGATCCAGCTTGACCCATTGCAGATGCGACAGCTCATCCGACGCATGGGTGAAATCGTCCAGATCCCCCTGAATGGCCTCGGCATCGACCAGAAAGAAACGCGCATCAAAGCGGCGCGGGCGTCCGGGTGGTGTCACTGCGCGGAACACAAATTGCAGCGCTTCAGCCGACGGTACAAAACCCAGATTGGCAAAGGTTTTCCAGTCCGAGGGTACATCGCCAGACCATTGGCCAGGCTGGCCCAAAACCAGCCCGGTTTCTTCCCAAAGCTCGCGAATTGCAGCGGCCGCCAGCGCGGTCTGCAAGCCATCGTCGGCGCGTTCCGCAAGGCGGTCGTGGCAGATCGCAGGCAGGCCTGCGACCAGAGGCACCTCGGCGTCCGACGGATCAACCGCGCCGCCGGGAAACACAAACTTGTTCGGCATGAAAGCCGCCGACGCCCCCCGCTGTCCCATCAGAATCGAAGGAGAGCTTGTGCGGTCGCGCAGCACAATCACCGTTGCAGCGTTCCGAATTGCGGTCTTGTCGATGGTCATGTCCCCTCCGGTCTGGTCGAAGGGGTCAGTCGGTCTTGTCGAATCCGTGCATCCGGCGTGCCCACTGATAGGCGACGACGACTCCCTTTAGTCTCGGCAGAAGGTACAGCGACAAAGCAACGCAGCCAACAGAGAACATCAGCGCCATGGTAAGCGGATCAGGTCGCCAGTGTACGTACGAAACATGCAGGGCCGGGGCCAGAAGGTGGCCAACGATCAGAATCGTCAGATAGGCAGGCCCATCATCCGCGCGGTGGTGAAACAGCTCCTGACCACAGTTAGAGCAGCTATCGTTCACTTTCAGATAGCTGTGCAGCAATTTGCCTTTGCCGCACTTGGGGCACCTGCATTTGAAGCCTTTGACCACTGCAGGCCAAGTAGGGCGTTCAGTGTCCTCAACGGTGTCGATTGTCTGATCGGTCATGTGGGTACTCGCGCGTTCCAGTTTACAGGATATTGCTATTGTTTCCGTCTGCTTAAAAGGGGGGTGCGTCGCTTTGCGGCGGGGAATTGAAAAAAGATAAATTAAAAAATGATCTTAGCGAACTCGATTTTTTTCTTTCATCGCGACGGAAATCCGGCGGCGTTGCGTTTGAATAGGTATGAGCAGCGGCACAGGGCCGCCAGATAAGGGAAAACTGTTATGAATAGTGCAAAGTTTATGTCCGCCATCGTTCTGTCTGCGGTTGCTGTGACTGGCTCCGCCGCAATGGCCAAGGGCCCGAAGGATCGCGAACCGGTGACCTTTCAGCAACTGGATGCAAATGGCGACGGTCAGGTGACCAAAGACGAGATGCAGGCGCATCACACCCAGCGGTTCACAGCTGCGGACGCAGATGGTGACGGTCAGCTGAGCGTTGACGAGATGCAGGCCGCGGCACAGCAAAAGGCCAATGATCGTGTCTCGAAGATGTTCGAAAAACACGACGCAAACCAGGATGGCTTTCTGAGCGAAGATGAGTTGCCGAAACCGCGCCGGGCTGACAAGATGTTTGACCGGGTCGATGCTGATGGCAGCGGCACCATCTCGGAGCAGGAATTCGCAGATGCAAAAGACAAAATGGGCCAGCGCAAAAAGAAGCGCGGCAATGCAAACACAGACAGCAATTGATGCAGGATGGAGGATCTGACCTCCTCAACGCATGCGGGGTGCGGCGATCCGGTTGCCGCACCCAAGCTCAGCGACGATGTGTTGCTGAGGCAATTCGCTGATGGCGACGCGGGCGCCGCGCGGGTGCTGACCGACAGGCTGGGGCCGCGCTGCTATTCGGTTGCTTTGCGTATTCTTGGCAACAGGACCGAGGCCGAAGATGTGGCACAGGATGCAATGATGCGTCTCTGGCAGATGGCCCCTGACTGGGTTTCGGGGCAGGCCAAAGTCTCGACCTGGCTTTATCGCGTAACGCTAAATCTGTGTGTGGATCTGCGCCGTAAAAAGACGCCTGCGGCCCTGAGCGATGTGACTGAGCCTGCGGATGAGACGGCGAGCGTCGTTGAGCGGATGCAAGAGGATGCGCGCAAGGATGCGTTGCAGGTTGCGCTGTTGCAATTGCCGGAACGTCAAAGGCAGGCTGTGGTGCTCAGGCATATCGAAGAGCTGTCCAATCCCGAGATTGCAGGGATTATGGGCATTTCCGTAGAAGCGGTGGAAAGCCTGACCGCGCGTGGCAAACGGGCGCTGGCTGCGATATTGGCCGGACGACGGGATGAACTGGGGTATGACAATGGCTGACAACGATACTGAACTGGATCACCTGTTCGCCCAGGCACGGCAGACGCACAAGGCGCTGCCGGATGATCTGGCCGTTCGGATGATGACCGATGCCGAGGCCGTCAGGTTGAGTAGACTGAAACCAACAACTGCGCCTGGGCGCTTTTCGGTATGGCGTCTTTTTGACGGAATTGGTGGATGGCCCGGGATGAGCGGTCTGGTTGCGGCCAGCGCTGCAGGTGTGTGGATTGGATTTTCCGCCCCGGCATTTCTGCCCGATCCGGCGAATTATCTGATGTCACAGGACGAGGCCTTTCTGGTCGTGGGCCTTGGCGTGGACACCAGCTATCTGGAGGAAGCTGAATGAGCGAAAACACAAGACCCCAACGTCGCTGGATGCCCATTCTGCTGATGGTGTCCCTTGCGCTGAATCTTCTTGTTGTGGGCACCGTGCTGGGGACGGTCCTGCGGTTCCGCGACAACGATCATGCAAAGGCACCGCCGGGTTTTGAGGCGGCCTTGTTTCGTGCGTTGCCTGGACCGGACCGCAAGGCGCTCAGGAAAGAGCTGGTGGACCAGCACCGGAATGGCGCAAAGACCCGCGCGCAGAGTTTCGAAGCTCTTGATCAGGCGCTTCGGGCCGTTCCCTTCGATCCCGCAGCGGTGCAGCAAGTGTTGCAAAAACAAGCGCAATCTACCGCAAGCTTGAAGGTGGAATTGCAGGAGCAATGGTTGTTGAGAGTAACCGAGATGAGCGATGATGAACGGCAAACCTATGCCGATCGCTTGCAGGACGCGGTCGAACGTGGCCCGCGCCGGCACAAGCGCAACGACTGAAGATGATTATGCTGCACTTTGTTTCATATAGAACTGATTGCGCCCAGCTTTCTTCGCAACATAGAGCGCCTTGTCGGCGCATCGTATCAGGTCCTCAACGGATTCAGGGTCCGACAGGTAGGGCGGTTCGCAGACTTTGAGGCCAATACTGGTTGTGATTGGAATTGGCACCCTTTGGTCGTGTAACGGATAGGGGTGGCCGCAAATCCGATCACAGATGGCACCCGCCATCTGTACGGCTTTTCGTTGTGAAATTCTGGGGACACCGATCAGAAACTCTTCCCCTCCGATCCGGGCGACAAATCCGGCTTTGCCAAGGACATGCTGAATTCTGCGGCCAGCTTCAATCAGAACCTGATCACCCGCTGCATGGCCAAATCGGTCATTCACAGCCTTAAAATGATCGAGATCCGCCAGCATGATTGCGAAGCCATGTCCTGACTGTCTTGACTGCCGCGCGATCCGGGCCATCGCGGACATCGCATAGCGGCGATTGTACAACCCGGTCAGTGGGTCAATCCAGGAGTCGGCCAGCCCCTTGCGCAGCGAGGCCCTCATCTGATCGTTTTGCGCTTTGCGTGCGATCAGCGCGTTGACGCGCAGCGCCAATTCTTGCTCGCAAAACCCGTTCATGCAGATTGCATCAGCCCCGCGGTCCAGCGCTTCGGCTGCCAACTGGGCCTTGCCTTCGCTCAGAATCCCGATCAGAACCGTGTGCCGCGTTGCGCGACGTGAACGAAGGTCGGCCAGCATATTCAGGCTGGTGAGATTGTTGCAGAGCTCAAAGACGATCACATCAGGGGCTGGATCAGAGAGAACCCCCATGGGATTGGTCTGGGAGTGGTGCGTCAACCGATGCGGCGTTTGCTGGCCCAGAGCCGTACACCACAGCGCGCCTTTTGCGACGGATTGAGCAAGGATAGCAATCTGCGCGCATGGGGTGGATGCCTCAAAAGGCGCTGCAGCTTCGGCCAAGCCGATAGATTGCGGGTCATCTTTGACGCGCAACTCATTTGCATCTGCGCGTGATCGCAGAAAGCTACGCACACGCGCCAGCAACAATGTGTCCTTGAACGGATAGGTTAGCACATCGTCCAAACCATCCGAGAGGGCCCGCAACCGGGCCGCCTTGTCGTTTTGTTGTGCTATGGCGATCACTGGCACATCCCTGAGCGACGGATCGGACAACATCAGTTTCTTGACGTCGGCCGCAGTCCCGTCCGGCAGCGATTGCGACGCCAGCACTAGATCGGGGCGCGCGCGTCTGACCAGCGGCCCCAGACCGCTCAGTTTCTCTCCCTGAACGACGTGATACCATGCTGCAGTCAACTGAACCTTCAGCATGATGCGATTGGTTGAGACCCCGTCGAGGACAAGGATGGTTCCCTGCACGGACATAGTTGTTCACCATTGATTGCATGCGTTAGCAAAGTGTTTATGAGTATGGTTAATAAACCGTTTCCAACCTGCAATTGAGGGGCATGTTTATGGCTATTTCGGCTGAGGCAGCGGAAACTCTGGCGCTGAAAGCTCTTGGCTGGCTTGTCGGAAACGACGAATTGCTGCCCGTTTTTCTTGGGGCAACGGGCGCTTCCGAGGGCGATCTGAGGGATCGAGCGGCAGAGCCTGAGTTTTTGTCATCGGTTTTGGACTTTCTGGTGCTCGACGATTCCTGGGTGGTCGCCTTTTGCGATGCCAGTAATGTGGCCTACGACTTGCCCGCTCAGGCGCGTATGCAATTGGCCGGTGGTGCCGAGATGCACTGGACGTGACAGCAACTCAGTGCAGGAGCCCCTTGGGATGACAATTGACGCCCTCATATTCGACAAAGACGGTACGTTATTTGACTTTGCCGCAACTTGGGGGGCCTTTGGGCGCGCCGTGTTGTTGCGGCTCAGCGCAGGTGATGAGGCGCACGCGGCGGTACTGGGCAACGCAATTGGCTTTGACCTCACGCACGAGCGCTATTCAGATGACAGCGTGGTCATTGCAGGAACAGTCGACGACGTGGCCCACGCGCTCGTTCCGCATCTGAATGGCCTGTCGCATGGGGAATTGGTGGATATGCTGAACGCCGAGTCCGCTCAGGCACCGCAAATCGCTGCGGTTCCCCTAGCGGATTTCCTTGGTCGTTTGCGAGCGGTGGGCAAAAGGCTGGGACTGGCTACCAATGACGGCGAGGCCCCGGCGTTGCAACATCTTGCCTCTGTCGGCATTCGCGACCATTTCGATTTTGTTGCGGGCTATGACAGCGGTCATGGCTTCAAACCCGGTCCGGGGCAACTGCTGGCGTTTGCGAAACATGTCGACGTCGCTCCGTCGAACATCGCGATGGTCGGCGACAGCTTGCACGATCTTCAGGCCGGGCGTGCCGCGGGTATGACCACCATTGCAGTGCTGACAGGTATGGCACCTGCCGAGACTCTCGCGCCGATGGCTGATGTCGTTCTGCCGGATATCGGACATATACCCGGCTGGCTGTCCGAAATCGGATCCTAGAGGATCAGTTTCGCCGGTTCATCAGGCAAAACCGACACAGCTTGTCGCAGACAGAGCGGTCAGAACCAGCGCTTCGGGGCTTGCTTACCTAAAAGCAGACACCGGAGGAGCAAATGGCGGATAATACGACTCGCAAGCGCCGCAGCGGTGGGCGTGCTGCTGCGGCGGCGCGCAGGGGCGCAGCCGTCATTGAGCAGATGCCCTGGAACCCACCGGTCAACATCGACCGGCCAACCGAACCACTGCCGCCCGAGGGGGTTGAGGCCATCCACGACGGTGCCATGCGCATTCTTGAAGAGATCGGCGTTGCATTTTATCACGATGAGGCCAAGGATATCCTGCGCCAGGCGGGATGTATCGTCGACGGCGACACGGTCCGTATGGGGCGCGATTTCGTGACCGAAATGGTCGCCCAGGCACCCGGTAAGTTCACGATTACGCCGCGAAACACGGATCGCAGGATTGAGATCGGCGGCAAGACGATAGTGTTTGGCAACGTGTCTTCTCCGCCGAATTACTGGGATATGGAGATTGGTAAAAAGGTTCCGGGAAATCGCGAGATGTGCCGAAATCTGCTTAAATTGACGCAGTATTTTAACTGTATCCACTTTGCCGGCGGTTACCCGGTCGAACCGGTCGATATCCACGCAAGCGTGCGCCATCTGGATGTTCTATATGACAAGCTGACCCTGACCGACAAGGTGATGCATGCCTATTCGCTGGGCAAAGAGCGGGTTGAAGATGTGATGGAGATGGTGCGCATCGCAGGCGGCCTGAGCCACAAAGAGTTCGAGGCCACGCCGCGTATGTATACGAACATCAATTCGACGTCGCCACTCAAGCATGATCACCCGATGATCGATGGGTGTTTGCGGTTGGCGCGGCGCGGTCAGGCCATTGTGGTGACACCGTTTACCCTGGCCGGAGCCATGGCCCCGGTGACCATGGCAGGTGCCGTCGCACAATCGTTGGCCGAAGCGCTTTGTGCAATCGCTCTGTTCCAATATGTGCAGCCAGGCATTCCCTGCGCAATCGGGACGTTCACGTCAAATGTGGATATGAAGTCTGGTGCGCCTGCCTTTGGGACACCGGAATACATGCGTTCAACACAGATGACCGGGCAGATGGCGCGGTTTTATGGATTGCCGATGCGCTCGTCAGGGGTCTGTACGGCGAACGTGCCGGATGGTCAGTCAATGTGGGAAACATCAAACTCGCTGTGGGCGGCGGTTCAGTCGGGCACGAACATGGTGTATCACGCCGCTGGCTGGCTTGAAGGCGGGTTGATCGCCAGCCCGGAGAAATTCGTCATGGATTGCGAAGTTCTTCAGCAAATACAGCGGTATATGAATCCTCAGCTCAATGCGTTTGGTCCCGAGGAAGTCGCGCTTGATGCGATCAGATCTGTGGGAAATGACGGTCATTTTTTTGGCATCCAGCATACGCAGGATCGCTATACGACGGCGTTCTATCAGCCGTTTCTCAGCGACTGGAAAAACTATGAAGGATGGGAAGTCGCGGGTGGGATTTGGACAGCTGAACGTGCGCATCACATGTTCAAAGAGATCGTCGCAAGTTTTGAGGCACCACCTATGGAAGACGCGATCCGGGAGGAGCTCGCCGATTTCGTTGCCCGCCGCAAAGCCGAAGGCGGGGCGCCCACCGATTTCTGAGTGAGGCGGTAGCAGACAACGACAACCGTCATGAGCTCTTTGGCAAATTGTTAAGCTTTGTCGATTGAATATGTTTCAAGCAGTCGAGTGAGGCGATTCATGCACGGGTTGATCAACAGCGCGATACAGTCGTTTGTCTGCGCGACTTACGGGCAGGCCTGCTGGCTGCGCGCGACCGAAGCGGCTGAACTGGGCTTTGCCGAGTTTGAGGCCATGCTGGTGTATGAGCGTGATGCGTCGACCCGTGTTCTGGACGCGCTTTGCGCTGATCTCAAGCGATCACAGCCCGAGTTTCTGGAGGATCTAGGAACATATCTGGTCTCACATCCCAACATGGAGGATCTGCGTCGCCTGTTGCGCTTTGGCGGGGTCACTTATGTCGAGTTTCTGCATTCCTTGGATGATTTGTCGGACAGAGTTCGACTGGCTGTTTCGGACCTGGAATTGCCCACACTTGAACTGTGTGAGAAAACCTCCATGGAATACCAGCTGAAATGCCATCCGGGATTGACAGGTTTCTCCAGCGTGATGGTCGGGATTCTGCGGGCAATGGCGGACGACTATGGCGCGCTTGTGATGCTGTCTCATGATGGGGTCCGCGATGGTGTCGAAGTGATCTCAGTCTCGTTAGTCGAAAGCGCGTTTGCCGAAGGCCGTCAGTTTGATCTGGGGGCGCGCAAGCTATGATTGGCAATCAGGACCTGGTGGCGTTGCTGAAAACGCTGTGTCCGATGTTTATGTTGCTCGACAACAATGGGTGCATACGGCAGGCCGGACCGACCCTGCAAAAACTGCGCCCCGACCGCCCCATGATCGGGCGCGATTTTCTCGAGTTCTTTGAACTGGTACGCCCGCGTACCATTACGTCGGTGCCCGAGTTGATATCGACCGCCGGCGCAAAGGTTCAGATTAAGTTTCGGGATGCCCCTACGACCGCGCTCAAGGGGTTGGTTGCGCCGTTACCTGAAAATAAAGGCGCGGTCATCAACCTGTCATTCGGCATTTCGATACTGGACGCGGTTCGCGACTATGCTCTGACAAGCTCTGATTTTTCGGGCACCGACCTGGCCATTGAACTGCTGTATCTGGTCGAAGCCAAGTCTGCCGCGATGGAGGCCTCCCGATCCCTCAATCTGCGTTTGCAGGGCGCGCGGCTGGCCGCAGAAGAGCAGGCTTTTACCGACACGCTGACCGGTCTGAAAAACCGGCGTGCGATGGATCAGATTCTGGAACACCTCATTTCGTCGAACTCTTCCTTTGCGCTGATGCATCTGGATCTGGATTTCTTCAAACTGGTAAATGACCGGTTCGGACATGCTGCTGGTGACCATGTGCTCAAGCAGGCGGCGCAGATCATGCTGGACGAAACACGTCCGAACGACACTGTAGCCCGGGTTGGGGGGGATGAATTTGTTCTGATCTTCCGTGATCTTCTGAACAAGGAAAAGCTGGGCAGGATCGCCGACCGACTGATCACAAGACTTCAGGAGCCGGTGATGTTCAACAACGTGGCCTGCAAGATTTCGGCAAGCATTGGCACCGCTCTGTCCTCTCAGTTTCAGGCGCCACATGTTTCGGATGTTTTGCAGGCGGCCGATCTCGCGTTGTATGAGGCCAAGAGAAAAGGGCGCTCCTGCAGCTGCTTTTTCTCAGGTCATTCCAGAATGCCACAGTGAGCGCGGGCTCAGGTCTCAGATGAATGGAGGTCTGGCGGGCGGCACGAGGCCCTATCCAGCTGAGTCGGCCACTTCCCGCGGCTATCCGAACACAAGGTCCAGCTTGGTCGCGATATGCTGCTTGATTGCCGGGAAGTTCCCGATCACCGGCAGGGTGTCGCCCGCGAACTCAGCCTTAGACAGTTCCTCTGGCACGTCTTCCAGCACATGGCCGCCTTCGCATGCAAAAAATGGCAGGCAGAGTGCCCGGCTACCGGTTCCCGATGCGGCGTCGGAGATGGAGGGGCGTTCTTCGACAAATCCGATCGATGTGTTTTGAAAGGTAATATGCTGTGTCAGTTTCGAAACGAAGTCGGCGACCACGGCGGATGGATTCCGGCTGCGTCCCGATCCATGCGCGGCTACAACCAAATCCGTTTGCTCTGACGCCCAGCCGCGCTCCGCTAGCTGTTTTTGCAGACCGACTGCTGCGAGAGCGGGAAGTTCGGGCTCAACACCAAGAGGGTCCAGTATCCGGATGTCTCTGTGTCCCAGTCGTTTCGGTAATGCGCTTGTCACGAACCAACCTTTGGCCATGAAAAGCGGATAGATCACCGTCTCACTGGTCAGACGATCCAGCGTCGTCTCCAGCGCGTTAGGGGCCGCCAGCGTTGCAGAGCACACTTTGGCCCGTTCGGTCAGCCTGTCCACAGAGGCGGCAAATTCTGCCAGTGCGGCTTCGGCGGGCATGGGATCAGAAGGTTGGCCATGGGCAACAATTACAGCGTTTGTCATATTCGAGTTCCTGACGGTTGAGCGATAGGTGGCGCGCTGGTGGCAGGTGTCAACCGCTGGTGTCCGATTTATCCCAATAACGTCAGCCACATCCATACCGAAAGAATGGAAACTCCGGTGCCGATCAGAACGGACGAAGCCGCAACGCGTTTGGCGCGGCCATACATATTGGCAAAGATATAAGCATTGAAGCCGGGTGCCATGGCGGCATTCAACACGCCTGAACGGAACAAGTCCTGCGGCAGGGCGGTCACGGTCCCGAACAGCCAGACAAGGCTGGGGTGCAGGATCAGCGACACACAGCAGACGAAGCCAATGGCGCGCAGATCGCCCTCGGGTTTGTATTTCACCAATATCCCGCCGAGTGCAAACAAGGCGCTCGGCAGGGCTGCGCGTGTCACAAGGCGCAGTGCTTCGTCGACTACGACGGGGATGTATACGCCAGAAAGGTTAACGACGAAGCCCAGCAAAATGGCTAGGATTAGCGCGTTCTTGAACATGGCGGTCAGCACGGATCTTGCCATGTGCAGGCGCTTGTGACCGCGGTTCCGGATAATTTCCATCACCGTGATGCCAACGCCGTAGCAGAACGGGGAATGGAACGCGATAATTGCGTAGTTCCCGGTCAGGTTTTCAGGGCCGTAGGCGCGTTCGGTGATCGGCAGTCCCAGCAGAACCGAATTGGAAAACAGGCAGCAGAAGCCAATGGCAACGCAATCTTCCCATTCTCGTCCAAAGATCAGGCGCGCGCCAAACAGGCCCGCGCAGAAACACAGTCCTGCTGCTGAATAAAAGCTTACAAGCAGGCTGGGATTGAAGCTGGCGCTCAGATCCAGATTGGCGATGGCCAAAAACAGCAGGCACGGGATGGCAAAGCCTTGTGTGAACTTCATCAACCCGTCGACATGGGTTTCGGTGAAGTAACCCAGTCGTGTCGATGCATAGCCGGCGCCGATCACAAGAAAGACCGGCAGAATGACATCAATCAGGCTCTGCAGCATGTTATAGGTCCGACCGCAGCAGAGGGTATGAAGATATGCACACCACTAACAGCGCTGCGCCTATAGCTGCTGGTGGATCACCATCCCGTCAAACGCAGGCGTGATGTGATCCGGTGTTTCCGCATCGACCGTCGCATAATCAAGATCGATATGCATGTTGGTCAGCACCGCTTGGGTGGGGTGCAGGCGCTCGATCCAGCCCAGAGTTTTGTCCAGATGGGCATGTGTGGGGTGTGGAGCTCTGCGCAGTGCATCAATCACAAGGCAGTCCAATCCCTGCAAAACGGGCCAGGCATCATCGTAAATTTCCGAGACATCAGGGAGATAAGCCAGGTTTTTCATCCTGAAGCCCAGCGAGTCTATCGATCCGTGGCTGACCTTGAACGGCTGAAACGGAATTGGGCCGCCGGGGCCGTCGATTTCAAAGGATCCGTCAATGGTCTTGAGGTCCAGGATCGGGGGATAAGGTGAGCCTTCGGGTTGGATAAAGGCATAACCAAACCGGCTGAGCAGCGCGTTTTGCGTGTCGCCATCGGCCCAAACGGGAACCCGTGTCTTCATGTTGAACACAACCATGCGCAGATCATCAATGCCATGCACATGATCGGCGTGTGAGTGGGTATAGATCACCCCATCCAAGCGCCCGGTGCCTGTATCCAGCAACTGGCTGCGCATGTCCGGTGTCGTATCGATCAGGACCGAGGTTGTTCCCTCTGGCCCGTCGCGCTCGACCAGCATCGAACAGCGGCGGCGGATGTTTTTGGGGTTCTGCGGATCACACTCCCCCCAATGTCCGCCGAGGCGGGGCACGCCACCTGACGACCCGCAGCCCAAAATTGTGCAGCGTAGCGTGCTCATGCCGCAGCCTTGTAAGCGGCTGCCTTGGCAAACAGCCTGTCGAAATTGGCCTGTGTCTGGGCAGCAAATGCCGCATAGTCCATGCCAAAGACCTCGGCCCCTTTGCGGGCCGTATGGGCGCTGTAGGCGGGCTCATTGCGTTTGCCGCGATAGGGCGGCGGCGCCAGATAGGGTGCATCGGTTTCCACCAGAATCCGATCCACAGGTGCCAGAGTAAAGATGTCGCGCAGTTCTTGGCTTTTGGGAAAGGCAGCGATGCCCGACATCGACAGATAAAAGCCCAGCTCCAGCGCCGCTTTGGCCAGCTCGGCTGAGGATGAGAAGCAGTGCATGACACAGGAATACGGTGCATCGCGATACGCGTCGGTCAGGATGCGCGCCATATCCTCATCCGCTGCGCGGGCATGGATGATCAGGGGCAGACCGCTGCGCTGGGCGGCCTCGATATGAATGCGCAGAGATGTTTTTTGCACCTCCGCGCTGTCGGCTGTGTAGTGGTAATCCAGACCGGTTTCGCCGATGCCGACGAATTTAGGGTGCCGCGCCAGAGTGAGCAGCTCATCCACGGTTGCCAAGGGCTCCTCGGCCGCGCTCATCGGGTGGGTGCCAGCGGCGTAGAACACCGGTGCGTGTTGTTCGGCAATTGCCCTGACCGATGGTTCATTGCGCAATCGGGTGCAGATTGTCACCATCCGGGTCACGCCAGCCTCGGCCGCGCGTGCGATGATCTCATCCAGCTGGCCGTCAAAATCGGGAAAATCCAGATGGCAGTGGCTATCTGTGATTTCCGGGGGAATTGTGCTGTCGTTCATCTGCTCTGGCCGGCGGTTTCCTGTATCTTGAACACCGTATCTAGGACCAGAGCGGCAGGGTCAAGGTTCACCGCCTGACCATGGCGCGCGCGCGCGGTGATCAAGGCCGCAACCTCGGCCCAGTGCTGCGCCTGTTGCGGCGAGGCCGACAGCCGCGACAGAATCTCTGCCTCATCGGGGGCAGCCTCTGGTGCGGGCGGATGGCCGGTGGCCCCGGTGAGCGCCAGCCGGGACAGGGCGATGTCAATCAGGTTCAGCAGCAGGTCCAAACGTTCCGTTGCACCGCGCTGGGCCGCTGTTTCCGCCAGTCTCAGGGCGCGTTGGCGATCCAGGCGAGGCAGGGTGCCAAGTATGGCGATCAGTTCCGCATATGCCTCGAGCCCATTCAGATTGATCAACCGCACCGCGTCCCCGACTGAACCTGCCGCAAGCGCGGCCAGATGTTCGGCTTGTTGCGGAACGTCGACCCGGGTTTGCGCCAGTGCGCGCTGCGTGTCCTGCGTGGACAGTGGGTGCAGGCGCAGAGTTCGGCAACGTGAACGTATGGTCGGCAACAGGCGCGACGGCTGGTGGCTGATCAACAGCAAGGTGGTGCGTGCGGGCGGCTCTTCGAGCATTTTCAGCAAGGCATTTGCCGCGCTGATGTTCATTTCATCCGCTGAATCCACGATGACAACCCGCCGACCGCCATCCGCAGAGGACAAACCAAAAAACCGGCTGAGCTTGCGAACATCATCGACGACGATTTCGTTGCGCAGCTTTTTCTGATCGTTGAGCGAACGCGTGATGGATGCAAGCCCCGGTTCGGCCCCTGCCAGAATGCGATGTGAGACGGGGTGGTCCGGGGCGATGTTCAGCGAGGTCGCGGGGGGCGGCGCGCCAAACAGGCCATCCTCTGCCGGCGGTGTGGCAAGCAGGAAGCGCGCGATGCGCCATGCCAGTGTTGCTTTACCCACCCCCTTTGGCCCGGTCAGCAGCCAGCCGTGGTGCAAACGGTCCGAATTGAATGCATCCAGGAACGCCTGTTCTGCCGCGTCTTGCCCGAACAGCTGTTCGGTCTCGCGCGGGTGCGGGGCGCCGGGCGCCTGATCCGGGGCTGGGGTTTCGTCGCTCATCCGTTGTCTATCGCATGGCCTGCAACACGATGTCTGTCACATCTTTTGCAACGCTGTCCATGTCCCGATTGCCGTCGACGATCCGAAAACGATCCGAAAACTCCTGCGCCAGCGCGAGAAATCCGGCACGCATCTGCCGTTGCAACTCGGGGCCGAAATCTTCGAACCGTTCTTCGGTGCCCTGCCGCCCTTTGGCGCGGGACAGACCGGTTTCGGGGTCCATGTCGATCAGCAGCGTCATATCCGGTTCGCGCCCGATCATGAGGCTGTGCAACCGGTCAACAATTTCACGCAGATCGCCGCGCGACAGACCCTGATACATCCGGGTGCTGTCCGCAAAACGGTCACAAATCACAACCTTTCCGTCGGCCAGTGCCGGTTCGATCGTGCGTTCCAGATGATCGCGCCGCGCCGCTGTAAACAGCAGGATTTCCGTCTCGGCTGACCAGCGGTCAGGGTCGCCTTCCAGCACCAGCCGGCGTATTTCCTCGGCTCCGGGGGAGCCGCCGGGTTCGCGGGTCAGAACAACATCCCGTCCTGCGTCGCGCAGCCGCTCTGCCAGCAGGCGCGCCTGTGTGGACTTGCCTGATCCGTCGATGCCCTCGAATGTCAGGAACACGCCACGCCGCGTCACATCGACTCCAGAGGCGTATTGATCACATCTTTCAGAACGATATTGCCCACGGTCATCATGCGCACCATGAAGCCCCCCAGGGCCACATCCTCAGCGGCCACCAGTGGGTGGCGGATTTCAGGCAGACCTTCGGGCTTGATCACCAGTTCGGCCAGTTGTTCGCCTTTGGTCACTGGCGCGTTGATGGGGCCTTCGTAGACAACTTCGGCCTCGACATTCTGATCGGTCAGCACGGGGAATAGGACGCTCAGATCCTGCTCGGGAACCAAACCAACGGTTTTTTGTGCGCCCATCCAAAGCTTTGCTTCGGCTATCGGCGTTTCGGCGTCGGCAACTGTCCTCTCGACAAAATTTCGAAACGACCAGTTAACCACGGCCTCAGCCTCCTCTGCGCGGCGGGCGGTGCTATCGAGACCGGACAGAACAAAGACGACTCTGCGGTCGCCCTGTTTGGCAGACCCGACCAGGCCATACCCTGCCTCCTGTGTGTGACCGGTTTTCAGACCATCCGCGCCGATATCCAGCTTCAGCAATGGATTCCGGTTTCGCGCGTTTGATGGCGCACGGCCATCAAATTCAAAAACCTCTTCGGCGAACAAAGGATAGTATTCCGGGAAGTCAGCAATCAGACGGTCCGCCAGAACGGCCAGATCATGCACCGACATCATATGTCCGGCAGCGGGCCAGCCGTTTGAATTGGCGAAGTTCGAATTGTCCATGCCCATTTGCTTGGCGCGTTGGGTCATATAGCGTGCAAAACCCGATTCAGTCCCGTCCGGGCTGAGCGCTTCGGCGATGACGACACAGGCGTCGTTGCCAGACAGCACAATGATTCCTCGCAGCAAATCCTCGACCCGGACCCGGTCCTGCGTGTTCAGGAACATGGTCGAGCCACCATAGCTCATCGCGTGCTCCGAAACCGGAAGCGTTTCGTCCAGGGTTAACCTGCCGTCACGCAAGGCTTCGAATGCAACATAAAGCGTCATGAGCTTTGACATCGACGCAGGCGGAAGAGGCTGATCCGCTTCCTTTGACAGCAAAACGGTGCCGGTTTTCTGATCCATGACATAAGCCGCGCGCGCCGTTGTATCAAAGGCGTGGGCCGGAAGGGCCAGCAGGGCTAGGCCAAAAGCCCAGGTTGTTGATCGCAGAGAGGAAAGCATGTGGTCCTCCTTATTAGTTCTTTGCTGTAAAGGCGTCTGTAAATCCGAGATCTTTTGCATCGCTCAGAATAGCCTTGCGTTCGGCCCGTGTCATCGCAGGGCCAACAAGCACGCGCCAAACGGTTTTCTCGCCCGATTTCACTTCGCTTACTGCGGCGGACATCCCATTCTTGCGGATTTTCTCGGCGGCGACATTGGCATTGTCCTGAACCTCAAAGGTTCCGATCTGGACATAGGGCTTTGTCAAAGGAGAGGTCGCCGCGGCACTGGCCACTTGTGTTTCAGCCGGTGTTGCCTCGGAGGCTTCGATTGCTGCGGCTGCACCTGCAATGGGGTCCAGCGGTGTTTCGGTGATCTCGTCGGTTGTCTTTTTCTGCCACCATTTCCGTTTGGCCGGTTGTTCTGCCGGTGGCGTCACCTGTGGGTCCGACAGAGCACTTGTCGAGGGTGCCGCTTCAACTGCGGCTTCCGCCGCCTCAGCAACGTCATCTGACGATGACGCGGCAGCTGCAGCACCGGCTGTTGCGGCGCCCGCAGCAACGGCTACGGCGTTGTTATCGGGCTCTTTCTTCTGCCACCATTTCCGTTTGGCCGGTTTTTCGGCGGCTTCTGTCTCGGCCTCGGCGGTGACGGTCGCATCGCTGTCGTCAGCCGGTTTTTCCTCTTCTTTTTCGACCGGAGCGGGGGGCGGCGTGGGTTCAACCTCTTCCCGGCGCAGCGCCACGACCTGCAGACGTGTTGGGGACCCCGCAAGCATGCCCAATTGTGCGGCTGCCGAGGAGGATACCTGAAGCAGCGGTCCGGGCAGGTTGCGTTCACGGCGGAACAGGGCGCCGGTTATGGATTTGTTGTTTGCGGTGTTTTTGATCAGAACTCGTTCGGGCTCATTCACGTCGGGATGTGCGACCCAGATGCCGCCCAGCGACGGGCGTCCATCCCAAAGACCTGCTTCGGTCGTCTGAAAAACTTCGGGGGCCTCAACATCACGCTGCTTCCCACCGGCTGTTGGGAAAATTTCTTTTGGGGTGTCGCCATCCAGGGCTTCGTCTGTGGCCTCTGTGGGCGCTTCACCAGAGGTCAATGCCTCGTCACATGCGGTTAAAGCTGTCAAAGCCACTGCCAATACTGCCAGCCGCCCAAAGCGTGTCTCTGTCGCTCGCTTCATGTCGTCATCCCTTGCCTGAAGGGGCCGCGTTCACCGAGCCCCAACCGCTGATCGAATGGTTCTGTTGCCACTCTCTTGCGGTCTTTCAGGCGGATCATAACGCGGGTGCTGTAGCATGGAAAGACCGCTGCATTGGCTTCGGCGATATTTCCCTCTTTTGGCTTGCACCTGTTTCAACTTGGCCTTAGACCCGGCTGCACGCGGGGAGGTGGCAGAGTGGTCGAATGCGGCGGTCTTGAAAACCGTTGAACGTGAGAGCGTTCCCAGGGTTCGAATCCCTGTCTCCCCGCCACTCAGCACTCATAAGTACGACCTTGGATTTGGATGATTTCCATCGCCGACAGGACATTTACGGCGCGCCATTGATCAGCGGATTTTGCCATCTCATGTATTGCCAGTGACTTGTCGGCATTTGCGGATTGTGACGGGTTGGCGGTCTGGCGCGTGCAGAGGTTCTGCGGCGGATACTGCGCGCAGGTGTGCTGTACAAAGGCTTCTGTAAGCTATTGTTATCAAAGGAAACTGGTAGCCCGTAGGGGAATCGAACCCCTCTTTCCAGGTTGAAAACCTGGCGTCCTAACCGATAGACGAACGGGCCACTGTGACCAATTGACATGATGTGGAACCGTGTTCCAACTGCCTGTCTGGCCATGTGTACAAAGCCAAGCTGGTAGCCCGTAGGGGAATCGAACCCCTCTTTCCAGGTTGAAAACCTGGCGTCCTAACCGATAGACGAACGGGCCACGCTGGCTTGTGGAGGGCCTTTTACGGTTTACCTTGGACCCCCGCAAGCCGAAAAATGCAGGGATGTGAAACTTTTTTACGCGCCCGATTTCTGGTGTCGAAATGGGGATCAGTTCGCCTCGGCGGCGTCTTCTAGCCGAAGCTGCACGTTCTGGCGTCCACCCCATGAATTGACTTCAAGCCGCCCGGCGAAATGAAAGCGCGCGCCGCCGTGATTTGACAGGCGCTCGCCCAGCGGGCCATCAAAAGCGCCAAAGGCGATCGCGTCCAGACCGCCGCTCATCCCATCAGACAGTGACAGTTTGAGGTGCGACTCTCCCACTCGTTTGGCAAAGCGTATCTGCAGGTCGGGCAACGCATAGCGCGGGGCAGGGGCCCCGGCGCCAAAGGGACCAGCTTGTTCGATTTGTTCGATCAGATCAACGCTGGCGGCACCGGGCATCAGAGCACCGTCCAGCTTCAGGTCCACAGGACCGCCTTGTCCGGCGCCTTGTTTGGCCAGCAATTCGCTAAGCCGGGCCATCGCGGGCTCCAACTGATCGCGCATCACGGTCAGCCCCGCGGCCATCTTGTGACCCCCGCCTTTGACCAACAGGCCCTCGGCGGCAAGTCGTTGGATCGACGCGCCCAGATCAACGCCTGACACCGACCGACCCGACCCTTTACCTTCGTCCCCGTCAAAGCCGATGACGATGGCAGGGCGGTTCGCGGCCTCTTTCAGCCGCGAGGCAACAATTCCGACAACGCCGGGGTGCCACCCCTCGCCAGCGGCCCAAACCAGTGGTGCCTCAAGCCCGCGCTCTTCGGCCTGATCCAGCGCAGCAGCGCGTACGGCGTTTTCAATATCACGGCGTTCGGTGTTCAATTCGTCCAGTCGCTGCGACAAAGCCTGTGCTTCGGTTGCGGACTCGGTACTCAGCAATCGGGCACCCAGATCGGCCTGACCGATGCGCCCACCTGCATTGACGCGCGGCCCCAGCAGAAATCCCAGATGATAGCTGGTTGGGGCAGAATCCATGCGCGCGATATCAGACAGAGCCACCAGACCGGGCCTTTGTCGGGCCGCCATCACTTTCAGCCCCTGACGGACCAGCGCGCGGTTGGCGTCAATCAGAGGGGCCACATCTGCGACCGTCGCCAGCGCCACAAGATCCAGCAGCGAGATCAGATCAGGCCCCTTGCGTCCCGCCTCGCGCATCTGACGGCCAGCCTCGACCAGCATCAGGAACACAACCGCTGCGGCGCAGAGATAGCCCAGATCGCCGCTTTCATCCTGACGGTTGGGGTTCACGACGGCGACGCAGTCCGGCAGCGTTTCGGCGCCCAGATGGTGATCCAGAACAATGACATCCGCGGCTTTTGCCGCTGCGATGGGGTCGTGACTGAGCGTTCCGCAATCCACACAGATAATCAGATCATGGGTCGCTGCAAGTTCCTGCATCGCTGGCACGTTGGGCCCGTATCCCTCATCGATCCGGTCGGGCACATAAAGTGTGGACTGCAGTCCCATCTGCCTGAGCCAGACGAGCAGCAATGCGGCTGAGCTTCCGCCGTCGACGTCATAGTCAGCAAACACCGCGATGCGCTGCCGGTTATAGACCGCCTCAAGAAACCGAGAGGCGGCGACCTCCATATCCAGAATCGTGCGCGGGTCAGGCAGTAGCTCTTTCAGCTTGGGCTCCAGAAAGGCGCGGGCCTCCATCGGGGGCACGCCGCGCCGGGCCAGAACCTGGCACACAGCGCGGGGCAGATCGGCCTGCTGGGCCAGCATCTCGGCCGCGCGCTCGATCTCGGAAGCGGGGCCAACCCAACGCCGCCCTGTCAGAGATTGTTCAACACCCAGAAAAGCCACGTCTTACCTCATATGCCAAGGCCGGGCCCTTGCGGACCCGGCCTTCGTCTTATGACACATACGCGCGCGAAATGGCGGCGTATTCTTTCAAACCTCGTCGTGCGACCACATCGGCGTGCGGTAGGACATCCGCCGAACGGAGCCGGTTTTGGACCGCATCAGCAGGGTTGTTGTTTCAACCCAGCCCGGCTCGCGCTTGATGCGCGGCAGAAGCGAGCCGCCGGTAACCCCGGTCGCTGCAAAGATAACGTCAGCGGTCACCATCTCATCCCGGCTGTATACGCGATCCAGATCGGTGATGCCCGCCTTGGCCGCGCGGCCACGTTCGTCGTCATTGCGGAACAGGAGACGACCGAAAATCTGCCCGCCCATGCATTTCAACGCAGCAGCAGCGAGAACACCTTCGGGCGCGCCACCCTGGCCCATATACATGTCGATGCCGGTCACTTCGCTTTCGGCGCAGTGCATGACACCTGCCACGTCACCATCTGTTATCAGACGGATCGAAGCGCCGGTTTCGCGCACTTCGGCTATCATCGCTTCGTGACGGGGACGTTCAAGAATACACACAGTGATGTCAGCTGGTTCACAGCCTTTTGCCTTGGCCAGCGCCTCAACGCGTTCGCGCGGGCTCATATCCAGATTGACGACGCCTTCGTCGAACCCGGGGCCAACGGCCAGCTTGTCCATATAGACGTCAGGCGCATGCAACATCGAGCCGCGCGGACCCATTGCGATGACGGTCAATGCATTGGGCATATCCTTGGCGGTCAGGGTCGTCCCCTCCAGCGGATCAAGGGCGATGTCCACGCCGGGGCCGCTGCCTGTGCCGACCTCTTCGCCGATATACAGCATCGGGGCTTCGTCCCGCTCGCCTTCACCAATGACAACCACGCCCGAGATATCCAGCAGGTTCAGCTGCTCGCGCATGGCGTTCACGGCTGCCTGATCGGCGGCTTTCTCGTCGCCGCGCCCAACCAGCGAGGCCGAGGCCAGGGCAGCCTGTTCGGCAACCCGTGCAAGGCCAAGTGACAGCAAACGGTCGTTAAAGTCGGTTTTGGCAGCGTTCATTCTCTGTAATCCTTTGGTCAGTGAAGACGTCATAATCGGCATAGCCCGCAGATGGCGCGGGCCGCAAGGGGTCAGACCTGTTCGATGCGCAGCGCGATAGGCGTGCCCGAAACGACATCGGTGCCGCCGAGCGCCTCAAGCGCCACATCCAGCGCAGCGCGCGTGGTCTTGTGGGTGACAATCAAAACGGGGGCGGTGCTTTCGGAATGGGCGTATTGGCGCATCCGGTCGATGGACACGCCCGCATCTCCCAAAATGGCGGCCACTTTGGCCAAAGCGCCGGGTTTGTCCAGCAGCGCGAGGCGCAGGTAATAGGGGGCAGGCAGGCCGGTGCGCGCGGGCACGGCCTCTTGCAGAGAGGTGGCTGGGCGTCCGAAAGTCGAAATGCGCAGGCCGCGCGCCAGATCACATACATCGCCCATCACCGCGCTTGCGGTGGGGCCTTCACCCGCACCGGGGCCACGCAGAACGATCTGGTCAACCGAGTCGCCCTCGATCACCACCATATTGGTTCCGCCTTCCAACTGGCCAAGCGGCGAGTCGCTGGGCACAAGACAGGGCTGCATCCGCTGTTCCAGCCCACGGGCCGAACGCTGGGCGACACCCAGCAGCTTGATGCGATACCCCATATCGGCGGCCTGATGGATGTCATCCAGGCTGATATGTTGAATACCCTCGATCTCGATCCCGTCGAAATTCGGTTTTGTCCCAAAGGCGATTGATGACAGCAAGGCCAGCTTGTGCGCCGCATCGATGCCGCCGACATCAAGGTTCGGATCAGCCTCGAGATACCCCAGCTGCGCGCATTCCTCGAACAGGGCGTTATAGCCCAGTTCCTGCGATTGCATCCGGGTCAGGATATAGTTGCAGGTGCCGTTCATCACGCCCATGACGCGGGTGATATCATTGCCGGCCAGACCTTCGGTCAGCGATTTGATGACCGGTATGCCCCCGGCAACCGCCGCTTCGAAACGGACGATCCGGCCTGCGGCCTCAGCGGTTTCGGCCAGCGCCTGACCATGAATTGCCAACAACGCCTTGTTGGCGGTGACAACATCCTTACCGCTGGCCAGCGCGGCCTCGACCGAGGCTTTGGCCGGGCCGTTTTCACCGCCCATCAGTTCGACAAAGACGTCGATATCATCCCGTTTTGCCAGCGCGACGGGGTCAGTTTCCCAGGCATAGTCCGACAGGCTGATGCCGCGATCTTTGTCAGGGTCGCGCGCGGAGACGGCAACGATTTCGATCCGGCGGCCGGTGCGGGCCTCAAGCAGATCGGCATGGCGACGCACGATCCGAACCACGCCGACGCCGACGGTTCCCAATCCAGCAACTCCAAGCCGCAGCGCCTTTGTCATGTGGTGGGTCCTTTCCGCTCGATGTGCCGGGTTCGGCCAAGATATTCATTTGCAGGCTGCATTAGCGGGTTAGAGGCACAGGTGCAATCCGTCAGAGGTCAGCCGTGCCCGCGAAACCGGTCTGGTTCAATTGGTCGCCGCGTTTTGCAGCGCTTCGGCTTTCCGCGCCAGTGCCTCGCTGCGCTTGGTCAGCTCTTCTTCGACGATTGCGGCTTCGCTGACGGGATCGGCCGGCGGACCAAGCGTTTCGTCCAGCGGGATCAGCTTGGGGTAGGCGGCGTTGCGGAGCGATGGCGCCTCGCGGCCTTCCAATTCCGGGATATCGGTGCATCCGGCGCAGGCCAGCAACAGGGTCAGGACCGAGATTTTTTTCATGACAGGCCTTTCGAGGACGCAACTGCCCACCGGTGATGCCCGTTTTGCGGTGTCGGTTCAAGCGGGGTTCTATCTGAACAATTGTTCAGATACGGTGCGCCTATGGCACGTACTCAGGGTTCACATTCCGATATCACCGGCCCGCGCATCCGCGAGGCAGCGTTGCGGCTGTTTGCCCGGCATGGCTATGCTGCGGTGTCGATGCGGCAGATCGCGGGTGAGGTCGGGGTGCAGGCCGGGGCGCTGTATAACTATACGCCAGACAAGCAAAGTCTGCTGTTTCGCCTGATGCAGGAGCATATGCAGGACCTGCTGTCAGCATATGGTGCCTTGGGTGCTTCAGCAAACGACCGCGAGGCTTTGCGCCAGTTTGTGGGGTTCCACATCCGGTTCCATCTGCAGCGCCCGGACGAAGTGTTCATCGCGTATATGGAGTTGCGCAACCTGACCGGGGAGAATTTCGCTGAGATCGAAGCGCTGCGCCGCGCCTATGAGGATTCCCTGGAAGGCATCCTGCGCTCTGGGCAGGAAAAGGGGCAGTTTTCCATCGCCGATACCAAAATCGCGACGCTGGCCGTGATCGCAATGCTGAACGGGGTCATGACGTGGTATCGGTCCGGCGGCCGCTTGTCGCTGGATGAGGTTGAACAGATCTACTGGGATATGGTCTCAAAAGCTGTCGCTCCCTGAACGCGTCTGACGGTCGTGGATTTCCGGCCTCAATGCGCTGGGCGGATAAAGGTACCATTCCGCAGTTCGAGAAAGGCTTGCTCAAGCTCGGATCTGGTGTTCATGACAATCGGGCCGTGCCAAGCAACAGGTTCGTTGATCGGCGCGCCCGAGATCAGCAGAAATCGCACCCCCTCGGGTCCTGCCTGAACGGTGATCTCATCGCCGGTTCCAAAACGGATCAGCGTACGGTCCCCCGACATGTCGCGAATGTTGACCTCGTGACCCGCCACCTCTTTTTCCAGCAGAACGCCCTGTGGCTGAGATGCGTCTGCAAAGGCGGCGTTGCCTTCAAACACATAAGCAAACGCGCGGCGGTAAGTATCTATTTTGAATGTCTTTTTGACGCCCTTTGGGATCGAGATATCCAGATATTGCGGGTCTGCCGCAATCCCGTCGATCGGCCCGGTACGCCCCCAGAATTCACCTACGATGACACGAACGGTTGTGCCGTCATCGTCGGTGATTTCCGGTATCTCCTGACGGCTGACATCCTGATAACGCGGCGCTGTCATCTTTTGCCCGGACGGCAGATTGCCCCACAGTTGAAATCCGTGCATCTGACCTGCTGCGTTTCCTGTCGGCATCTCCTGATGCAGTATACCGGACCCGGCTGTCATCCATTGCACGTCACCTGCACCCAACGTGCCGCTGTTGCCGAGCGAGTCGCTGTGATCAACCGTACCCGACAGCACATATGTGATGGTTTCGATCCCACGATGCGGATGCCAAGGGAAACCGGCCTGATAATCCTCAGGCCGTTCGTTTCTGAAATCGTCGAACAGCAGGAAGGGATCAAGCTCGGACGGGTCCTGAAACCCGAACGCACGATGCAGTTTCACACCTGCGCCTTCCAGGGTCGGGGTCGCGGTGCGCGTTTCAAGGATCGGTCTCAGAGACATTGGTAGCACTCCTGTAGCTTTGCACACTATGTGGGCTGTGCGTCTAACGCGTCAATTTGTGCTTCAGCACCGTCTGTGTGCATATTTGTATGTCTATATTTCACAAATGAATCTGGATACACCGAGGCGAAATGAATTGGAGATGCGTATGCAGGACGAGGTTTTGGCAACGGTGGAAACGTCACAGCCCCGACGTTGGGTCGGGGTCGGGATGCTGACAACAGTTGGTGTTCTTGTGCTTTACGTTGCAGTAATGGCCCCGCCCGAACTGGTTTGGCAGGTGTTTCTGTTTGCCGTTGGTGGGGCGGCGTTCTGGATGGCGCATCGCATGTGGTTCGCAACCGCTGACCGGATTGAGCTGACGCGCACCGAGCTGAGAACCGGGGCAGGGGACAAGATCGCTGACGTGCAGGATATCGAAGCAGTGGATCGCGGCGTCTTTGCCTTCAAACCCTCCAATGGCTTTCTGCTGCGCCTCGCTCGGTCGGACAAGAACAGATGGGCGCCGGGCCTGTGGTGGCGTCTTGGGCGCCGTGTTGGTATCGGCGGCATGACCGCCGCCGCCGAAACCAAATTCATGTCGGAAATGCTTTCAGCATTGTTGGCTGAAAGGGGATAGCTTGGTTTGGGTGTGATGATGTCTTGATGGTTGACGCGCGCTTTGCTGACCCTGATCAGTGCGCCGCATCGTGTGTTAGCAGCTCAAATCTAAAGCATTTCTGACCCTGAGCCCTTTGTGCGCGACGAAACTGACTTTCACGACCGCGCGGGCTAAACTGCCTTCTAGAGGGAGAAGACGTGATGGTTGTTAGGCGCATCGTACTGGACATAGCGACCGATACCGTTGCCGAGGTTCAGAAGTTCTACTCTGAGCTTTTTGACCTTGAGCCCATTATGGATCAGGGATGGATCGTCACCCTCGCTTCGGAACTTTCGTCCAGAGTTCAAATCAGTATCGCGTCTGAGGGAGGGTCGGGAACGTCCGTACCGAACGCCTCAATAGAGGTTGATGATGTAGATGAGGTCTATCAGCGTGCTGTGTCGATGGGCTGCGACATCAAATACGACCTCACCAATGAACCTTGGGGCGTGCGCCGTTTCTTTTTACTCGACCCCACCGGTAAGCTGTTGAACGTTCTCTCCCACAAAGCGTAGCGCGTTCAGTCGCAGCGAAGAGCGTACAATCCTTGCCGCGGGTCATTTTGCTGCCCCCGCGCAGGAGCACATGTCACCTCAAAAACAGGAATACTTGATCAGGTGTCTGACCTGATGACGAACGTACGCTTTATGTCAGCCAACTGCAGCGGGCACGTCAAGGTCCAGTAACGTGTTATGCCTAGCAGTTGTCAGGGTCTTCGATGTTGATATTGTCGAATACCCTTGGGTGGGTGAATACGAAGTTATCCATCGGATACTCAGGGCTTCCGAAGCCGATCTTGTAAGGGCGCCGGTATGTGTTGCTGGTTTCAACAACAATCATTTTCCCATCGTTCGGCATTTGCGGCAACGCGGCTCTGATCTGGTCGATGTTTCCATCGTTCCACTTCGTATACTTCGCGCCGCGAACGCATGACCACAAGACATAGTGACGATCGTCAGGCTGGTCGAACCTCAGGAACGAGACTCTCATAGACATATCAGAACGTTCTGCGACCATGGTCTCCATGAGCGAAAACAACGAGTTGAAATAGGTCACGTTAACAGTGCTGCGTTCACGCGAGATAACGTCAGCAACGGCATACGCCGCCTTCAAGTTGCGCGAGCTTTGGCGATAACTGTCAAAAAATGAGAAGGATGCCCATAGAGACCAGAATAGCAGGGGCACCATCAGCACAGCTTCGACTGTTATCAGCCCGTCTTCTTTGCGTTTGAAACGTCCAAAGAACTTGGCCAAGGCGGCGATATTTATCGAGTTAAACAGGTTCATGGACAAATACCGTCGTTGCATGCAGCTCATACTGCCCGTCGCGGTTGCGTTCAGTCAGACGACCCAGCATCGTGCCCACCCAATGCGGACTTACTTCGACGCAGGCGCGAACGATCATAAGCTCGTTTGAGGCACCAGCCTCAAAGACCTGATCTTCGGGCTTTCGGATTTCTTCGGGCGTGTCGACGCAGAAGGGGTTGGGATTCAACTGCTCGTCTGCAAATGCACTGTAGGGATCGATCGACTTCATCTCCAAGGCCATGTTGTCCAGGCATTTAGGAATGTACTGGGCCTTATCGCAGATGATCTCTTTGAGCATGTCGTGTTTCCATTGAGCACCCTCTGAGGCATCGTATTTTGCGATATTGTTGAGGCGCACGTCGCGAATGGTTTCGTCCAATGCGCGCTCAAGGTTCGCGTGATAAAACGCATGGAACCCCATATCGACACCCGAATAGGTGATGATGACGAAAAATGGGAACCAGAACAGCAACTCAATCGTTGCTGCGCCGTCTTCTTTGCGCCTGAACCGACGCAAATGGTTTCTTAGGCGCCGTATCATTGTGTCAGCCTCAGGTTCTGGATTGTCGATCCAATTGACGCGAACACGTCGATGATCTCGTCGCCTGACGCCTCATAGTAGGCACCATCATCACTGACGCAGTACTTCAGCAGGTTCTTCGCCGATGTGGGTGCGTCAAATGCGATGGAGAAAGTAATGACATTCTCTTCCTTCGCACGGTCGCACAGAGATCTTACGCGCGGGTCCTTGTCTGGCTGGTCAAGCTCGGTTGACGCAGCGTAGTACCAGTCGTAAGCGCGGCTCGAGCTATATGCGCTGCGCATCATGCTATAGATACGGTATTTAGTTGTGCTTTCCCAAACTTCCGGCCATTCCATGTTACGTGCTGTTTCAGCACCTGAATCGTATTCAGATTTTTCTCTGCTTCTGCTGTAGTCGAAGCTGAGGCATCGGCCGTCGCTATATGAGGAACAACGGTACTGGGTATATTGGCTGCCCGCGTTCGCTGCATAAGCGTGATCCTGACGCCGTTCGCGCGCCCAATACCACCCTCTACTCGAATCCCATTCTGTCATCGGGACATTGAACCAGTAGTAGTCATTCCGCTCATTGTCATAGAATGAATAGACGTTGTCTTCATCGTACCACCAGATGTCCGACTCACCCTGATGATAGGGCGGAAGAACCATGTGTTGTTTGGTGTTCGCTCCGTCCGTCATCAAAACGACAACCTTGAGCGTATCTGAATTAACGTTGGGGGAAGGGCGCGAAATGAATTCGGCCGGCACTTCGTTGGCAGCGATCAGCCTCGAGTTCAGGTAGAGGAAGCTTTCGTCGAGCAACGTGAGTCCCCATTTCAGGCCAACGTCGATCGACGTCCAGCCACTCGCCTGAAGAAGATTGATCTGATCTTTCAGAGTCTTAGCATCTTTCTGCATGACCGTCATTTGGCGTTGGCTTGTGGCGGTTTCGCGCAGGCAAGTATTGCTGTTGATGAAGCCGTTGCTTTGGCGGAAGTCAGAGTTTCCTTCGTCGGTGAAATGTAGCGTTTGCGGAACAGGCGTTCCGTGTACAAGCACAACACCTGTGTCGGGGTCCACAACATCGAAATGATCGAAGGTGGTCGTGTTGAAGGCAGCGGCCTGAAAATCAATACAATTTGCGAACTGGTTCGAACCCTCGGTCTTAAGCAAGTCCATCAGCGGGTCCGGCACGGACACCTGTTCGGAATAAGGAACGATCGAGATCGACAGTTTCCCATCTTCGGATTTTGCGGTCATCTCGTCGATGAAATTGTTTGCGGCGGTTTTGAGGTTAGACAGCTTCGAGCCCCGCATAGAGCCAGATACATCGAGGACCAGCGAAATCTCAACGTTACCGATGGACTCTTCTGCGGCGCTGGTTGCTGTGCTAGCGATCGTATCGACATTACTCCATTTCATGAAGTGCATCTCGACGTCCATCTGGGCGCTTGCCTCGACTCGGCGGTACCCTTCGAGGACAACAGCCTCTGACCCGCAAATATCCGGCTCTACCTTCGGTTCTCCGACCAGAAACTCATCCAGCCCTTCTTTGGAAAGGTAGTCATTAATAACGTCTCTTGGGCAGAGTTCCTGATCAAGGTCAGCCGCGGCGAGCACCGCGCGGTCAAGCGCGTATTGCAGTTTCGCGCGTTCCCGGTCGAAGCGCATTACATCCACGGCGAACCCGGCGGTTATGAACACGATCATAATGAAGAACAGCGTCATGATCGTCATGACACCACTTTCCGAGGCAGCAAAGGCCTGCAGATGGCGCGAGTAGTCAAGCGATTGACGCGCACGATTGAATTTAGACTTCCAAACAAAATTTCGCATAACGAATCCCTCTGCCGGCCATAAGCCAGTTCTTCGCAACTTTAATAAGTTAAAATTTGATCGTGGCGAGATTTGGGCAGAGCTGCCACTATGCCGCTATTATTGAATGGAAATTGGCTTTAGTTGCCATTTGAGCGGAGTGTTTGTTTCTGTGCTGGGAACAATTTGAGGGAGAGTAGCGGTCAAAGCGACTCAGTATCTGGCGGGAAACCTTGTCTTCATACTTTGATGAAAAAAAATGCAGTTGGCGATTGCAGTGACCTGTCAGCGGTGCGACAAAACGTCATGACGCATGTCATCTACCAATACGGAGGATTTTATGGCGGCCATCAAAGAACCCAGTTTTCGTGAGAGCGTTGATTTGATGTTTAACAGGGCTGCGTCCCTGATGGATTTGCCGCCGGGGCTCGAAGAAAAAATCCGTGTTTGCAACGCAACCTATACTGTGCGTTTTGGGGTCCGGTTGCGTGGGCAGATACATACCTTCACCGGATACCGCTCGGTTCACTCCGAACATATGGAGCCGGTTAAAGGCGGCATTCGTTATGCCACTGCCGTTAATCAGGACGAAGTCGAAGCGCTGGCAGCGCTGATGACTTACAAATGCGCGCTGGTTGAAGCGCCATTTGGCGGCTCGAAAGGAGGGCTTTGCATTGACCCCCGCAAATACGAAGAACATGAGCTGGAGCAGATCACCCGCCGCTTTGCCTATGAGCTTGCGAAGCGTGACCTGATCAATCCTTCCCAGAACGTGCCGGCCCCCGATATGGGGACGAGTGAACGAGAGATGGCTTGGATGGCGGATCAGTATGCCCGCATGAACACCACGGACATCAATGCGCGCGCGTGCGTGACGGGCAAGCCCCTCAATGCCGGTGGTATTGCAGGTCGGGTTGAGGCGACCGGGCGCGGCATTCAATATGCCCTGCGCGAGTTCTTCCGTCATCCGGAGGATGTCAAAAAGGCCGGTATGTCCGGCAAGCTTGATGGAAAGCGGGTGATCGTGCAGGGGCTGGGCAATGTGGGATACCATGCCGCTAAGTTTCTGAGTGAAGAAGACGGCTCACGTATTGTCGGCGTAATTGAATGGGATGGCGCTCTGTATAATCCCGAGGGTATTGACGTCGAAGCGGTACGCCAGTGGATCGTCAAACACGGCGGCGTCAAGGACTACCCCGACGCCACGCATACGGCAGAAGGTGGCGATGTTCTTGAGCAGGACTGCGATATCCTGATCCCGGCGGCGCTGGAAGGGGTCATCAACCTGTCGAACGCCGATAACATCAAAGCACCGCTGATCATCGAAGCGGCCAATGGGCCGGTGACCGCGGGCGCGGATGAAATTCTGCGTAAGAAAGGTACTGTCATTATCCCGGACATGTATGCCAATGCGGGCGGTGTTACGGTGTCATATTTTGAATGGGTCAAGAACCTGAGCCATATCCGGTTCGGCCGGATGCAGCGTCGTCAGGAAGAAGCGCGCCACGAATTGATCGTGAGCGAGCTTGAACGGCTGGATCGGTATCTTGGGGATGCCTGGTCTATGTCACCCGACTTTAAGTCTAAGTATCTTAAGGGCGCTGACGAGTTGGAACTAGTACGTTCAGGGCTCGATGACACAATGCGTATCGCCTATCAATCGATGAGCGAGGTCTGGCATGACCGGGCCGATGTCGATGACCTGCGCACAGCGGCATACATCGTTGCGATTGACCGGGTTTCAAAAAGCTATCGCGCCAAGGGGCTTTAGCCACAGACGGGGTACGACCCTTTAAGGGTTGTACTCCACCGCAAATTGGCCTTTGTCACGCCGCATCCCTGGGTGCGGCGTTTTTTTGTTTTCGAAACGCAAATCCAGATCTGAGTACCAACGATTGTGATCGTCGTGAGGACTTTGGTCGCCCGTTGACAAGTTCGTGTCGAAAATAGAGGCGGAGCCGCGGTATTGCATTGCTACTGCTGGTCAGAGTTGGTTTGATATCAACACACCCGCAGGGAGATCTGAATGCGTTTTTCCGGCTTGCGCGTCCTCAAAGAAGGCTTAACCGGTAACAAAGGATGGACCCCGCACTGGCGCGATCCGGAACCCAAGCCTGCCTATGACATCGTTATTATTGGCGGTGGCGGTCATGGTTTAAGCACCGCGTATTACCTTGCGAAAGAGCATGGCCTGACCAATGTGGCGGTTCTGGAAAAGGGCTATATCGGCGGCGGCAATGTGGGGCGCAATACCACCATTGTTCGAGCCAATTACTTCTTACAGGGCAATTCCGAGTTCTACTCACATTCGTTGAAATTGTGGGAGGGGCTAGAGCAAGACCTGAACTACAACGTGATGCACTCGCAACGCGGGATCATCAACCTGTTCCATTCTGACGGGCAGCGTGACGCCGCCGCGCGGCGCGGCAACATGATGATCTCTCAGGGTGATGATGCCGAATTGCTGGGGCGCGATGCGGTGCGCAACATGCTGCCCTATCTCAACTATGAAAACTTGCGGTTTCCGATCTATGGCGGGCTGTATCACGCGCGGGGTGGAACGGCGCGCCATGATGCGGTTGCTTGGGGCTATGCTCGGGGGGCCGATCAGCGGGGCGTTGACCTGATCCAGAATTGCGAGGTCACTGGTATTGATATTGAAGATGGCAAAGTGCGCGGGGTCCAGACTTCGCGCGGTCCCATCAGGGCCAAAAAGGTTGCCATGGTGGTTGCAGGCCGATCAAGCCAGGTGGCCGCTATGGCCGGGATGCGCCTGCCAATCGAAAGCCATGTGCTGCAAGCCTTTGTAACCGAGGGCCTGAAACCCTGCATGGATCATGTTGTAACCTTTGGGATGGGACATTTTTACATCAGCCAGTCCGACAAGGGTGGCCTGGTTTTTGGTGGCGATCTGGATTTCTACGCGTCTTATGCCGCCCGGGGTAATCTTCCCACGGTTGAAAGTGTTATGGAGGCTGGGGTGACCCTGATGCCCATGATTTCAAAGGCCAAGATTCTGCGATCCTGGGGCGGGATTATGGATATGTCGCCTGATGGGTCTCCGATCATCGATACAACGCATATCGATGGGCTCTATCTGAATTGCGGTTGGAATTATGGGGGCTTCAAGGCGGTGCCGGGGTCGGGCAATGTCTTTGCGCATCTGATCGCCACCGGTCGATTCCATGAAAACGCCACCGGGTTCCGCCTGGATCGTTTCCGCACCGGTCGCGGGATCATCGATGAAGAGGGCACAGGCTCTCAGCATAACCTGCATTGAGGTCGTCCAGATGCGATGTATCAGCAAAACCAAGCCGGGGGTACAGCCATGAGGATCACATGCCCCCATTGCGGTGAGCGGGATCGACGCGAGTTCTACTATCGTGGTGCAGCGACAGACTTGAACCGTCCCGCCCCCGATGCCGGGGAAGAGGCATGGGACGAATTCGTCTATCTGCGGGAAAACCCGGCCGGTGTGACACGCGAACTTTGGTACCACGAAGGCGGGTGTGGGGCATGGATTGTGGCAACCCGTGATACCGTCACGCATGATCTGCTCAAGACCGAACTGGCGTCGGAGGTCGCATCATGAGGATCGCGAGTAAGGGGCTGATTGACCGCTCCCAAACGGTCTCATTCACCTTTGATGGGATCAGCTATTCCGGTTTCGAGGGCGATACGCTGGCTTCGGCTCTGCTGGCAAATGGCCAGCGTCTGATGGGGCGGTCCTTCAAGTATCACCGCCCACGCGGCGTTCTGACCGCGGGCAGCGAAGAGCCGAATGCGCTGATGACTATCGGGCACGGCGCTGCACAGGACCCCAATGTGCGCGCCACAATGCAAGAGATCTATTCGGGATTGGAGGCGCGCAGCCAAAACCGCTGGCCCAGCCTGAATGTCGACCTCATGGCGGTCAACGATCTGGCGGCCCCGTTTCTTGGCGCGGGCTTTTATTACAAGACCTTCATGTGGCCCAAAAGCTTTTGGGAAAAACTCTATGAGCCCGTCATTCGGCGCGCAGCTGGCCTGGGCGCTTTGTCAGGGCAGGACAATACCGACAAATATGAAAGCGCATATGCCTTTTGCGACGTGTTGGTGATTGGCGGTGGCCCCGCCGGGCTGATGGCCGCTCTGACGGCTGGGCGCGCTGGTGCCGATGTTATTCTGGCGGATGAAAACAGCCGGGTGGGGGGGCGTCTGCTGGCCGAAACCTATGAGGTTGGCGGCAAGCCCGGCCCCGAATGGGTCGATGAGGTTCTGGCCGAACTGCGGTCGATGGACAACGTTCGCCTGATGAACCGGACCACGGTCGCTGGTGTCTACGATCAGGGCACGTTCGCTGCGTTGGAGCGTGTCTTGTATCACACGGCGCATCGACCAGAGGGCGCGCCGCTTGAGACGTATTGGCGGATCGTGGCCAAACGCTCGGTTCTGGCCGCCGGGGCGCTGGAGCGCCCGGTTGCCTTTCGTGACAACGACCGTCCGGGCATCATGACCGCTGGTGCGGTGCGTGCCTATCTGAACCGTTGGGGGGTCAGCACAGGCCGGAATATCACGATATTTGGGAATACTAATGACATTCACCGAACCGCGCGCGATCTCTTGGCCGCCGGGGTGCATGTCGCAGCCGTGATCGACAGCCGCCACGACGCGCCGCTATCGGATGACTATCAGGTTCTGCGGGGAGCACAGGTTTGTGGCAGCGCGGGCCGCAAGGGGCTTGAGTCCATCACCGTGCGCCGTGCCAGCGGAGAAGAGCGTATTCACACCGATTGCCTTGCGGTGACAGGGGGTTGGAACCCGTCGGTGCATCTGACCTGCCACATGAACGGGCGGCCCGAATGGCACCGCGATATCGAAGCCTTTGTTCCCAAACCGGGCGCAGTCCCCGGGATGTTGGTGGCCGGGGCATGCAACGGCTCTTTCTCAACGGCGGCCTGCCTGCGCGAGGGCGTTGCTGCAGCAGAGGAAGCTTTGACTGCGTTGGGGCGAAAGGCGCCGGTTGTGGCCACGCCTGAGGCCGAGGAAGACCCATATCAGATCGCGCCGCTTTGGGCCGTGCCGGGCAAAGGCCGCGCCTGGCTGGATTTTCAGAACGATGTGACGGTCAAGGACGTGAAACAGGCCGCGACCGAGAACTTTCGCTCGGTCGAGCATATGAAACGCTATACCACGCAAGGTATGGCGACAGATCAGGGCAAGAATTCGAATGTAGCCGCGCTGGCTGTGTTGGCGGATGCCACCGGGCGGGGCATCCCGGAAACCGGCACAACCACCTTTCGCCCCCCGTACACGCCTATTGCGATTGGCGCGCTGGGCGCCGGGGCCGAAGGCGCGGGGTTCAAGCCGCAGCGTTTCACCACATCCCACCAAGCCTCTGTCGCGCGCGGTGCGCCGATGATCGAGGCGGGTTTATGGTATCGCCCCAGCTATTTCCCGCAGGCCGGGGAAGCCACATGGCGCGAGGCGTGTGATCGCGAGGTCAAGATGGTGCGAAACACCGTTGGCGTCTGCGATGTCTCGACCTTGGGCAAGATCGACATTCAGGGGCCGGATGCGGCTGCCTTTCTGGATTTTGTCTACACCAACATGTTTTCGACACTCAAAACCGGCCGCGTGCGCTATGGCCTGATGCTGCGCGAAGATGGGCATGTGATGGATGACGGCACAACAGCGCGCCTTGGCGAAAACCATTATCTGATGACAACAACAACCGCGGCGGCGGGGGATGTGATGAAACATCTGGAGTTTGTGCATCAGGGTCTGCGCCCGGAACTGGATGTGTCATTCACATCCGTGACCGAACAGTGGGCTCAGTTTGCCCTCGCCGGGCCCAAGTCACGAGATCTGTTGAACAGCCTTTTGGAGCAACCGCTGGACGACGAGTGCTGGCCCTTCATGGCGTGTGGCGAGACAGAGATCCTCGGCGTCAAAGGGCGTTTGTTCCGCATCTCTTTCTCAGGCGAGCATGCCTATGAAATCGCTGTGCCGGCCCGGTATGGCGCAAGCTTGTTCGAGCTGCTGGATGAGCGCGCGCAGGCGCTGGGCGGTGGCCTTTATGGTATGGAGGCGCTGAACGTGTTGCGGATCGAAAAGGGCTTTATCACCCACGCAGAAATTCATGGCCGCACCACCGCTTATGACATCGGAATGTGGCGCATGGTGTCACAAAAGAAAGAATGTATCGGCAAGACCATGTCGGAACGTCCGGGCCTTGAGGAACCAGGGCGCGAGCGGCTGGTGGGGCTCAGACCAGTCGGTGAGAGCAAACAGCTGCTGGCTGGTGCGCATCTCTATAACAAAGAAGTCGAACCCATACGCACCAATGATCAGGGCTATGTGACCTCGGCCTGTTATTCGCCGACGCTGGACAGCGCGCTTGGGTTGGCGTTTTTGGCGGACGGGCCTGACCGTTACGGTGAGGTTGTGAAGATGGTCGACCATCTGCGCGGCGTGACAACGCTGTGCGAGGTGGTCAGCCCGGTGTTCTTCGACCCCGAAGGAGGGCGCGTTCGTGGATAAGCTGACAGCCCAATCCCCCTGTGCCGGACTATTGCCCCTGACCATTGGGGCAGTCACAATCAGTGAAGAGGATGTGGGGGCAATCCATTCAATCTCTGCCTTCAAGGGGAAGCAAAAGGCCCTGTCCGAGGCACTCAAAGCGTGTCATGGGATAGCGTATCCGGCGGCCAATCGGGCCACCGGTAAAGCGGGCGCGCGGGCGGTCTGGTTCGGGTGCGCGCATATGATGTTGATCGGGCCCAAGCCTGACGCAGCGCTTAGCGCCCATGCCGCTGTGGTCGATCAGTCAGACGCTTGGGCGGTTGTCCGGCTAGAGGGCGCGGGCGCAGAGGATGTTCTGGCGCGTCTTGTTCCGATTGACCTGAGACCCGCGCAGTTCAAACGGGGGCACACGGCGCGCAGCTTGTTGTTTCATATGACGGCGTCAATCACACGGATTGGCGAAAACACATTCCAAATCATGGTGTTTCGGTCGATGGCCCAGACACTGGTTCACGATTTAAAATGGGCGATGGAAGGTGTGGCCGCACGCGGGTAAGCTGTCGCAAAGAAACGATTCCGGGAGACCCCCATGTTGCGTATCGCCGTTGCCGCTGCATTGCTGGCTACACCCTTGGCCGCTGCCGAGACTAAAGAAGAAAGCTGTCAATATCAGGCAGATGTCGTGGCCGCGGTCCAGAAGGCCCGACTGGACAAGGTCAAAGAGCGCGAGGTACCCGAGGCTGTCGCCGCAACCAACCCTGTATGGCCCGATAACTACAACGCGGCGATCCCACTGATCACGCCTTGGGTCTATCAGCAAAAGATGCGTGACGTACGTAAAAAGGACCTTGGCGCGGCATGGCTGGAGCTGTGTTTGCAGCAATAATCCACAGGGTCTGCATTTCGCTGTGGACAAACGCTCGCCTGTCTCTTGGCGAGCGTTTCTGTTTCTGTCAGGTTTGAATGATGTCGCTGCCACCCGGATTCCTCGATGAACTGCGCACCCGGCTGAGCCTGTCTCAGGTCGTCGGGCGCAAAGTTATGTGGGATCAGCGCAAGTCCAATCAGGGTAAGGGTGACATGTGGGCGCCGTGCCCGTTTCACCACGAAAAGACAGCGTCGTTTCACGTCGATGACCAAAAAGGGTTTTACTACTGCTTTGGCTGCCACGCCAAAGGGGACGCGATCAGCTTTGTAAAAGAGACCGAGAATGTCTCGTTCATCGAAGCGGTTGAGATTCTGGCGCGCGAGGCCGGGATGCCCATGCCCGCGCGCGACCCAAAAGCGCAGGAAAAACAAGACCGGCGTTCGCAACTGGCTGAGGTGATGGAGCAGGCGGTGCAGTTCTTTCGGCTGCAGCTTAAGACCGGGGCAGGGACGGCGGCGCGCGATTATCTGGCGCGGCGTGGTTTGGATGGACAGGCGTTGGACCGGTGGGAGATCGGCTTTGCACCTGACGGTTGGCAAGCGCTGTGGGATCATCTGACGGGCAAAAGCGTGGCAGAGGATCTGATCCTTGGCGCAGGGCTGGCCAAGCCGTCGAACAAGGGTAAAAAACCCTATGATACGTTCCGCAACCGGATCATGTATCCGATCCGCGATCCGCGCGGGCGCTGCATTGCGTTTGGTGGTCGCGCCATGGATCCAAACGACAATGCGAAATACCTGAACTCGCCTGAGACTGAGCTGTTCGACAAAGGCCGCAGCCTCTACAACCATGGCCCCGCGCGTCAAGCGGCGGGAAGGGGGCAGCCTTTGATCGTGGCCGAAGGCTATATGGATGTGATTGCATTGGCCGAGGCCGGGTTCGGTGCGTCGGTTGCGCCCTTGGGGACCGCTATTACCGAACATCAGCTGCAATTGCTCTGGCGCGTCTCGGATGAACCGATCATCGCGCTGGATGGGGATACTGCTGGTCTGCGCGCCGCGATGCGCGCTGTAGATCTGGCGCTGCCCTTGATCGAGGCGGGAAAATCGCTGCGCTTTGCATTGATGCCCGAGGGGAAAGATCCCGATGACCTTCTGCGCGCCGAAGGGCGGGGCGCGGTTCAGGCGGTGCTGGATGGGGCGATCCCCATGGTGAAACTGCTGTGGCAGCGCGAGACCGAAGGTAAGGTTTTTGACAGCCCCGAGCGTAAGGCCGCACTGGATAAGGTCTTGCGCGACAAGATCAAATTGATCCGTGACCCCTCCATCCGTTCGCATTACGGGCAAGAGATCAAGGATTTGCGGTGGCAATTGTTCCGACCACAAAGACAGTCACAAAACCGGCAATGGCGACCGCGCGGGAAATGGCAGCCTCAGCCAGCGGCAACGGCGGGTGCGCGGGCCTCGTTTCTAGCCTCGTCCGAGAATGCCGATATCCAGCTGCGCGAAGCGGCCATTCTGGCCATCGCGATCCTGAACCCCGACGTGGTCGTGCAGTTTGAGACACAGCTGGAAGAGATGGACTGCCATGACCCCGACCATGCAGCTCTGCGCGCGACCATTCTGCGGCATGCCGTTGACGATCCGGAGAACCTCAAGGACCACATTGTTCAAACTTTGGGGCCCGAGCCTCTTGAAAACCTGCTGGCCCTTCGCCATGTCGCTGTGATCCCCTGTGTGTTCAAACCAGGCGACGTTGAAAAGGCCCAGATGACGCTGGCCGAGGAACTCGCAAAGATCAAAGCGCTCCGGGGGTTGGATGCCGAGATTGCAGAAGCGGAAGAGGAGTTGTCCGATCTGGCCGATGAGGCGTTGACATACCGGCTGGCGCAAGCCGCCGAAGAGCGCAACCGCACAAGTCGCAGCCAGAACGAGGACAGGGCCGTTTTCGACATTGCCGACAACGGTGCACGAATCAACCGGGACGAGAAAGACGCCTTTGCGGCGATCATGTCCGGCATCAATTTTGAACGTAAACGCCGCTAAAGTGGTGTTTTCATAAGGCACTGGAAAAGAAAAACAGGTAAACGGGTGGCCGAATCACTTCTACGCGCTAATGATTCGGCTGAAACGAATCACCCATCCCTGCAGGAGCATTGAATGGCCGCCAAGGATACGAACGAAGACCGCAAATCCGACGAGCAGGAACAGGAAATCTCGCTGGACATGAGCCAGGCCCAGGTCAAGAAGATGATCGCCGAGGCCCGCGAGAAAGGTTATATCACCTACGACCAGCTCAATCAGGTTCTGCCGCCTGATCAAGTCAGCTCGGAACAGATCGAAGACGTTATGTCGATGCTGTCCGAGATGGGCATCAACATCATCGAAGATGAAGAGGCCGAAGAAGAAGAGAACAAGGGCTCGACCGAACTGACTACGACCGATAGCAACCGCGAGGTTGCTCTTGCCGGTGCGGCAACTGAAAAGCTGGACCGTACTGACGATCCGGTTCGCATGTATCTGCGTGAAATGGGCAGCGTCGAACTGCTGAGCCGTGAGGGCGAGATCGCCATTGCCAAGCGGATTGAGGCAGGGCGCAACACCATGATTGCGGGCCTGTGCGAAAGCCCGCTGACCTTCCAGGCGATCACCATCTGGCATGACGAATTGCTGTCCGAAGACATTCTGCTACGCGACGTTATCGATCTTGAGGCCACATTCGGCAATCAGATGGACGAGGACGGCGACGTCGAAGAACCAGTGGTTGATACCTCGGCGGTAGAGGCGGCGAAGCCTGCCAAAGACACCGGGCCTGAACTGGACGCAGACGGCAATCCGCTGAACAACGACGACGATGATGACGACGACGATCAGGCCAACATGTCGCTAGCCGCGATGGAAGCCGCGCTGAAGGATCAAGTTCTGACCACGCTGGAACGGATTTCGACAGACTTTGCGATGCTGTCTGAGATGCAGGATAGCCGGATTTCGGCGACACTGAACGAGGATGGCTCGTTCAGTGCAAAGGACGAAGAAACCTATCAGAAACTGCGCGCCGAGATTGTCGAGCTTGTGAATGGGCTTCACCTGCACAACAACCGTATCGAAGCGCTGATTGACCAGCTTTATGGCATCAACCGCCGTATCATGTCGCTGGACAGCTCGATGGTGAAACTGGCCGACCAGGCCCGCATCAACCGGCGTGAATTCATTGACGCGTATCGCGGACGCGAGCTTGATCCGAACTGGCTGTCCGAGATGGCCGAAAAGCCGGGCCGAGGCTGGCAGATGTTCATCGAGCGCTCGACCGCCAAGGTCGAAGAGCTGCGCAATGACATGGCGCAGGTCGGGCAATATGTCGGCCTGGATATCCCTGAATTCCGCCGCATCGTGCAGCAGGTTCAGAAGGGTGAGAAAGAAGCGCGGCAGGCCAAGAAAGAAATGGTCGAAGCCAACCTGCGGCTAGTGATCTCGATTGCCAAAAAATACACAAACCGCGGCCTGCAATTCCTTGATCTTATTCAGGAAGGTAACATCGGCCTGATGAAAGCGGTGGACAAGTTCGAATACCGCCGCGGGTATAAGTTCTCGACCTATGCGACCTGGTGGATCCGTCAGGCAATCACACGGTCGATTGCGGATCAGGCGCGGACCATCCGTATTCCGGTCCACATGATCGAGACAATCAACAAGTTGGTCCGGACCGGTCGCCAGATGCTGCACGAAATCGGCCGCGAGCCGACGCCGGAGGAACTGGCCGAAAAGCTGCAGATGCCGCTCGAGAAGGTGCGAAAGGTGATGAAAATCGCCAAAGAGCCGATCTCACTCGAAACACCGATTGGCGACGAGGAAGACAGCCAGCTGGGCGATTTCATCGAGGACAAGAATGCCGTGCTTCCGCTGGACAGCGCCATTCAGGAAAACCTCAAGGAAACGACCACTCGGGTTCTGGCTTCGCTTACGCCACGTGAGGAACGCGTTCTGCGGATGCGCTTTGGCATCGGCATGAACACCGACCACACGCTGGAAGAGGTGGGCCAGCAGTTCAGCGTGACCCGCGAACGTATCCGTCAGATCGAGGCGAAAGCGCTGAGAAAGCTGAAACATCCCAGCCGATCGCGAAAGCTGCGGTCATTCCTGGATCAATAAGTCAAAGGCGCCTCGGGGCGCCTTTTTCTTTGCCGCATCTTCGGGATGCTTTGTGCAATGGCACGCCAGAGCATAAATTTGGCGCGATCTCACAATGCATCGCAGGTTCCGCCGCTTAACTAGGGTGTGTCCACTCATGGGACTGGCCGGGGCGAGGCGCTTGCGCTGATGACCCCCGGTTAATCGCGCGCCGTTCCGATAGGATGTTCGACACGTTTCCTGAACGCGCTTGAGCCCGACCCGTCCAGCGTTTGAAGGCATTGGAAAAAGCGGCCTGATCTGAATATCCAAGCGAGTAGGAAATCTCGGACAGGACCATCCCGTTCTTGATAAAGGCCTGGGCCAGATAACACCGCAAATCCTCGACGATCTCGTGATAGCTGGTGCCCTTATCGCTGAGCCCTCGCGTCAGGGTGCGCGGGCTCAACCCCAGACGATCTGCAATTTCGTCTATCTGAATAATCGTGCCAGGCATTGAACTTGTGATAAGGCCTTCGACCTGGACGCGAACCATTTGTCGGGTTGCACGACAGTCGGCCAGCAAACGCTCGCCATATCCCAGCAGATGCTCGCGCAGTTGGGTATCATAGTTTGGAATATCCAGTTCAAGCGTAGACAAGGGAACGACGATTTCAAGCTTTTCCACCCCAAAGACAAATGGGGTTCCGTCTATTTTCTTATAAGCGGTCTGATGATGCCTAACTTCATGCTGAAAGCGTATCTCAATTGGATAAAGCATGGTCTGCGTCAGGGCGCGCATCCGAGCCAGCGCGGCAAACATCAGAAATTCGGTGCGCCGGTGATACCGAGCAAACTGGGATCGGTCCATTCAGCCTCAAAAGGCGCAAAGTTGCCGGATATGCGCAGGTCAAAGGCAATGGCGGCATCAATGAATTTGCGAAAACGCGCTGCATTTTCCATCGCCTGTCGCAGATCGCCCGAGTATTCTCCGATGTAGGCCGTCAAGCTTGACGACGAGGTAAGTCGTAACCCCGCCTGCGCGCCAAATGTGATGTCGTCAAGCGCGCCGCAGGCATAGCGCACAAACAACGCTTCGCTATGCGCACTGTTGGTCTTGGCACGAGGGCTGATTTCGTCCCGCTGCAGACCACTGTCTTGCAAAACCTAGCTAACGACGTCCTGGTTGCTTCCCCGCCGCCCAAGCGTGTCAATCAACAGTTGAAGTCTGGAAATATCAACGTCCACAAATAAGCCTGAACTTGCATAAGTGCCTCTGATTGTTTCAATCCCAAGGCTTTTGAATAGCGCGCGATGTGGAGTGCTAGTGCCGGGCTGTTTGCTCCCCATCCTGAGAAGATCACCTTGTTTTGACTTTTTCTCAACTAAACTTGGCTGGTTCGCACAAGATATTCCCGTCATCTGAACCTATCTAGTTGATGTGTCGGGTTGGCTCCTTATGGGGATAGGGCAGAGCCTGTTGCCGGTTTGTTTTCGGGCAATCTAAGGCTCCCCGACACGTTCCTCATGCATAGGTAAATTTGTCACCTTGTAGCGTGTTGCTCGGCGTGTCAGGCTTGGCTGAAGCCAAGCTGTTTTTTCGGGGCGGAAAAATGAACCATTCAACAAACACAACAGGTTACCTGGAAGACCTTATTGTTTTTGATGGTGAGTGCGTTCTATGCTCGGGCTTCTTTCAGTTTATGCTGTGCCATGATCGAAAGCGCCGTTTCCATTTCGCGACCGCGCAGTCTCGGTTGGGGCAAGAACTTTATGCGTCATTGGGTCTACGCATCGATGATTTTGATACCAATCTGGTTGTCGTGGGCGGCGTTGTCTATCAAAAGCTGGATGCATTTGCAGCGGCGATGCGGGCTTTGCCCGGTGGATGGCGCATTTTATCGCTTTGCCGGTTTCTTCCGACGGTTGTTAAGAACCGTCTCTATGACTGGATCGCGCGCAACCGCTATCGAGTTCTCGGTCGCCGGACGACATGCCTTGTGCCGGACGGCACACTGAAATCCCGCTTTGCTACCGGGGGATTCTAGGTGCGCTTAGACCCGTTTTTGCAATCGCTCGACGGGGACGACACTTTGCCTGCTGCGTTGAGAGTGTTGCACAGTCAGCCCGGCCGCTATCGCGGACACTGCAGTGTCGAGCGTGGCAAAGGCTGGCTGGTCTCACGATTGCTTCGGTTGGGTGGGTTCCCGTCCGACGGGCAGGACATACCCGTATGCCTCACGGTCACGGCGGAGGGAGAGACCTGGATTTGGCAGAGGGATTTTGGCGGCCACGTCATGCAGTCTGCGCTGACCTTTGATGGTCAAAAGGGCTGCGTGCAAGAGCGATTTGGTCCGCTATCCATTTGGTTGCGTCCGTTTTTGTCGGACGCAACACTGTCGATCGAGATTTTGCGACTGTCGGTGTTTGGTGTTGGTTGCCCCCGTTTCCTGTTGCCGCAATCTGCGACGATTGAATGGCAAGACGAGGAGGGCCGCTTTTGCTTTGACGTATCTGCGGCCGTGCCGGGCTTGGGGCGATTGATCCGCTATACGGGATGGCTGACGCTTCCTCACGAAGAGCCGGGCTAAATCTGAATTGTTTGTGAGACCTCCTGTCTCTGCCAGTTTAAGACCTAAAATATACCCGAGAAGCAATCAGGGAAGAATTTGTTATGAAGCAGATTATGATGAGTGTAGCGCTGGCTGCGATAGCCATCCAGGCTCCTGTCGAGGCAAGCGCCGCACGGAACGGATATCAAACCGAGCCTATAAACAGCACCGATTTTGAGGTCATCCCCAGAGCACGACGTGATGTCGATGGCTATTGGTGTGCGGCAGCTGATTTTGCACGGCGCACACTGCAAGCTGGCTGGCAGCAGCGCATTTATGTGCTGCGCGGTTACGGCCCCAGCGTGACAACCGGGCGCAGAACCGCAGTGCAGTTTTCGCTGAATCAGCCATCGGGTACGACGCCTCAGAAGGGTAGTTTCATTTCCTCAGGGTTTCATGCTGGTGATAGTATGTCGGTGCAAGGCGCAAACGGCAGATGTAATCAGCGGCCTTTCATTAACGGATAACGCTGCTGTAAAGAGGGGTATGCAGACCGAGTTCACCGTCCAGACCCGCGGAGCCGGGCTTTATGAGTTTACATCCGATGTTCGAATTTGGTTGAACCCGGTTGGTGGCGACGGCTTGCTGACGCTATTCGTACGCCACACGTCCTGTTCGTTGCTGATACAGGAAAATGCAGACCCCGAAGTGCAGATCGACCTTCGAGCCTTTTTCGACCGGCTTGTGCCGTCCTCTGACCATCCTTCGATGTCCTACTTGCGACACACTTATGAAGGCCCTGATGATATGCCCGCACATATCAAGGCGGCGATGATGCCGGTATCGTTATCGATACCGGTTTCTAGTGGTTTGCCCGTATTGGGAACCTGGCAAGGTATTTATTTGTTTGAACACCGCAATGCGCCACATACCCGCCGGGTCGCGGCGCATTTTGCCTGACCCCTTTATCTTGCGGTGCAAATTTCCGGCTACCCAAACTCTAGCGGCTCGCCTATAGTTGTGGATAAGTCAGCCGACGTGCTTACAAAAAGAAGCGTAACAAGGGACGAGGAGACGGCGGATGCGCTGCCCGTTTTGCGGAAATATCGATACTCAGGTCAAGGATTCGCGCCCCGCAGAGGATCACGTCGCGATCCGCAGGCGCAGGTTCTGCCCTGCATGCGGCGGCCGTTTCACAACCTACGAACGCGTTCAGCTACGCGATCTAGTTGTGATCAAGACCAACGGGAAACGTGAGGATTTTGATCGTGACAAGCTGGAGAGATCCATCCGTATCTCGATGCAGAAACGGCCGATTGATCCAGAGCGTATCGACCAGATGATCTCGGGCATCGTGCGCCGTCTTGAGAGCATGGGTGAGACGGATATTCCATCTAATAAAATCGGTGAAATCGTCATGGAAGCGCTGGCTCGGATCGACACGGTCGCCTATGTTCGGTTCGCAAGCGTCTACAAGAATTTCCAGGCGGCCGATGACTTCGAGGAATTCGTCCACGAGTTGCGCCCGCCGCAGCCAACAACCGACGAGTGAGCGAAACAGATAAGCGATATATGGCGCTGGCCTTGTCACTGGGGCGGCGCGGACAAGGCATGTGCTGGCCCAACCCTGCGGTCGGGTGCGTTATTGTGCGTAAGGGCAGGGTTGTCGGGCGCGGCTGGACGCAGCCGGGCGGTCGACCGCATGCCGAAACCGAAGCGCTGGCGCAAGCCGGAGAGGCCGCCAACGGCGCAACGGCGTATGTGTCTCTGGAGCCGTGCTCTCATCACGGCCAGACCCCCCCATGCGCGCAAGCCCTGATTGATGCAGGGGTGGCGCGGGTTGTCTCCGCAATTGAGGATAGTGATCCACGCGTGGCCGGGCAGGGCTTTGAAATGCTGCGCGAGGCGGGCATTAAAGTAACCACCGGTGTGCTGACAGAGCAGGCCGCGTGGGATCTGGCCGGGTTCCTGCTCAAGACTGAACAGGGGCGCCCGTTTGTGACGCTGAAGCTTGCAAACAGTTTCGACGGCAGGATCGCAACGGCCACCGGCCACAGCCAGTGGATCACCGGACCTCAGGCAAGGCGCGCAGTTCACGCGATGCGTGCGCGCCATGACGCAGTGATGGTGGGCGCGGGGACAGCGCGGGCGGATGATCCTGCGCTGACGGTGCGTGACATGGGGGGTTCACGACAACCGGTTCGGGTGGTGGTGTCGCGTCATCTGGACCTGCCACTGATGGGACAGCTTGCCCGAACAGCAGCCGATATCCCGGTGTGGCTATGTCACGGTCCAACGCCAGATGCTGAACGCGCGCGCGCCTGGCAAAGTCTGGGCGCACGTCTGCTACCATGTTCCCTGCGCGATCATCAGATTGATGCGGTGGACCTGTTGCAACAGCTGGGGCAAGCAGGTTTAACACGACTGTTTTGTGAGGGCGGCTCGGCTTTGGCCGCCTCGCTTCTGGCGGATGATCTGGTTGATGAGCTCGTAGGTTTTTCTGCCGGGGTGACAATTGGTGCAGAAGGATTGCCGGCTATAGGAACACTCGGCTTGGAAACGCTGGACGATGCACCACGTTTTGAGTTGATGGAAACCAAGAGCGTCGGTGGCGATGTGCTGCACCGCTGGCGTCGCTCATCTCGCTGAGTTAACGCCAGATATGTGCATGGGTCGCCAGCGCCCCCTGCAACTTTGACAGAAGGCGATTCAGCAACCCTGATTTTATGGTATCCCCGCTGGCAATACGCTCCAGAGCAATTTCGACCGGGCAGGCCTGTTTGGTGACCGGATCAAAATAGCGCGGATAGTCGATGAGGGCGGCGTGAACCAATCCCATTAGGGAAGGGCGCGCGCCTCGGCGTGCGGGGACTGCACCCAGATCCGTGGTCAATCCCCAACCTGCATAGAAGGGGGCGCCTAAGGTGGTCACAGAAACGCCTCGCAACAAAGCCTCGAAGCCGAGGAGGGATGTCATGGTCCATACCTCTTGCACGTCAGACAGCAACGCGGCGGGATCGACGTTGCGCGCAATGATATCGGCCCAATCTTCTGCCTCGATTGCGCCATCGCGCAGGCCGGCCTCAACGTCCGGGTGAGGTTTGTAAATCACTATGGCGCTTGGATTCGCCTCGCGGGTGGCTTTCAGAAGGTCCAGATTGGTGCGTATCTGATTTGTCCCCAACAGGATTGAGGCGTCATCCTCGACCTGACCCGGCACGAGGATACGGTGACCAGCAGGCAGCACAGGCGCCGCGCCGCCCGTGTTGTATTTGCTGAGCCCCTCGGAAACCAGCCCTGCGACCAGCCGCTCCGCCCGCTGTTCCTGATCGGGGCGCAGGGTTTCACGGGCAGATATCAGCTCTTCCAGACGGCTCGGGCGTGTCGGGTCATAATAGATGCCAAGATCGTCGGTCACCAACGAGTGCGGAGGCACAAGGTTGGCACCCAGTCCTCGGGACCGCAGAAAACCATCCTCGACGCGTACAACATTCTCTGTCTCACGCTCCTGACTAGCCCAAACCATATGAGGTTTGTTGTCCGTTACCTGTCGGGTCTCAGAGAACCGAACCTTTTGATATTGGCCAAACATGCGCTGCAGGTGCTTGCGTTTCCACAACCGCATCCCCGATGCTGTCCACCCGTTGTGATCCTGCTGCCAGCAACGCGTTTGTGCCTCAAGCGTGTCCAGCACCATTTCAATCTCGCACAGCTGATCGCGATACGGATCATACCATGTGGGGTACAAGATCATGGCGGAAGCGAAAAGCTGCGCTCTGGTCAGGTTGCGCTGCCGGTTGGGGGGGGCGTCCTGATCCTGCGTCAGGCCCCAGCCCGCATAAAAGGGTCGCCCGAACACGCGCGGTTTATGGCCTGCCAAAATCGCCTCGAAACCGAGCTGTGAGGAGAGGGTGTAGACGCCAACCGCCCCCTCCAGCAGCGGCCATGGGCTGATCGGGGTGCTCAGGATCGTGACGCGGTCAGACCGATCCTGATCCGAGAAATAGCCCGTACGATACCCCGCCAGAGTTTCGGGGTGCGTTTTGATGATCACCCGCGCGCCGGGGTTTTCTTCCTGCGCGATGACCAGCATCTCGCGAAACAGGGCGTGGCCCCCACCGCTAGCCCGGACGGCGGCGTCCCCTTGGATCTGGTCTACAACCAGAACATATCCCGGCTCGGGGATATCCGCGTTTGGATCAGAGGCGGAATACTTTGTCAGTTGCAGGTCACGCAGCCGTTCCATCGCGCTGCGCGCCCGGTTCAGCAGGGCCGTGTCATCCAGCGGATGCGTCGCCAGCAACTGTTCCAGCTCAGATCGGACGCTCGCGTCAAAATGGACACCCTTTCGGTCGAGCAAAAGGCCAAGCGGGGCGTCGCCGGTCCGCCCCGGACGCACTGACCTCAGAAAAGCATCTTCGACACGCAAAATGGCTGAGCTGTGTTTTTCCGCCACCCTCAGGCCACGATGCGCAGTTGGACTGTTTCCCCAGATGCCGACCAGATCATCATCCCGCGGCAGACCCAGACGAATGTTATACCCAGCCAAAGACAGAATACGCCGTATGCGCCGGTTTGTCAGAAAGCCACCGTTATAGACAAACAGCCGAGTGCGTTCGTCTCCAGCGGGCTCCTCAGGCGGGGGATGCATCCATCAATTACCGGTCAGAGTTGCAACATTTGCAACAGGCGTCAGGCCCCCGGCGATCAGAGAAATGGATTTGGTCCACTGGGCATAGGGCGCTTCGGTGACATAAATTGTATCGTCGTCGCGAATGACGAAATCGCGCGCGATGAACAGGCCGTTCGGGGCCGTCAGGTTGAGCAGATAGATCATCCGTTGCTCACCCTGCAGGTCGCTGCGTCCCATCACCTGGCGTGCAATCTCTTGCCGCTCATTACGCAAAACGAAGATGCCGGTCGGATCAGATGATAGGGATTGCAGGCCGCCCACCTGTGCCAAAGCCTCAAGCGCGGACAGGTCCTGGCTTTCGAACGCAACGCGGGATTGCCCGCCGGTTGCCCCCAGCGCGATGTAAGAGCGGCTGTCCTGTTCAACCAGAATACGATCTCCACCGCGCAGGGCGATGTCGGTTTTGGGGTTTCGGAACAGATCATCATACCAGATCGTGCCACGCTGATCCCCGCGAATGACGGTGACCAGAGCAATATCCGAGGCGACCCCAACACCGCCAGCTTTGGCCAGCATTCCTGACAACGTGCGGGTGGGACGTTCGATCGGATAGATGCCCGGCGCGCCGACGGTGCCGGCCAGCGAAACGGTCGAGCCATCGCCCGCTACGCGTCGTACTTGTACCTGAGGGTCCGGCGTCTGTTCGTTCAATTTTGTTGAGATCAATTCGCGCAGCTGTTCAGGAGTGTTCCCGGCCGCGCGCAGCCGACCCGCATAGGGCACAAAGATAAATCCGTCGCTATCAACCTGAACCTGTTCCAAAAGGGTAGCCCCGCCCAGATCACTTGTCAGAAGGCCGTCATCGACGTTTTCCCAAATCGACAATCCCAAAATGTCCCCGGGACGAACCGTATCCGCGGTCAGATTTTGGGCGCTTGTGAATGACGACGAGAACCCGAATTGCGGGATCGCAGCGGTGGCTTTTGACACCCGGTCATCCACTTCGATAACAAAGGCATTGCCGCCATTTGCAGTCGAGCCGGCAAGGATTTCATTCTTGTTCGGTCCGGATTTCGGAAGCTGACATGCCGCCAGCAGACCGCAAGCGGCCACAAAGGATACGCTCCGAATCCATCGCATAGGAAAGCGCTGCACTGCCGATCTTCCTCAAGTCTTGTTTTGTCTTATTCTATCGCGCAGGCTACCCGGTTCGCCGCTGAACTTCCAGCGGCAGGTCGCGCATCGTCACTCAACGATTTTCAACTGTGGCGTCATGGCCTCTGTATTGTTTAGCGCCGAGCGATACGGGCCGTTCACGCGCAGCATCATGTCGGACATCCGCAGCAGAAGCTGACGGCGTCCGCGCCGCGAATAAAACCCGCCCGGGATCTGGCAGGTTCTAAGCAGGAACTGCCTATACCTCCGGTACGCCTCGCTATCGGGCGTGGTGGGAGAGGCGTAGAACTCCTCGACCGGTTGTTGAGAGACAAATTCCGGTTTGTCATAGACTGACCGGCCAAAAATCCGCAGAGGGATGCCGCGCCAAAGGACCTGCTGCCCGGCGGTCGAATTGATGGTTACGGCAGAATTGGCCTCATCCAGCAGTTTGGCCAGCTTGCCCCCCGGCACATAGTGAACGCGATCAGCGACGCCATGCTCATGCGCCATCTGGACGGCGAGTTTGCGCAAGGGTTCGCGGTGGTTTTCCAGCGGATGTTCTTTGATCACAAGCCGATGATGCATTGGCGCGCCTTTGGCGAAACCTGCGATGATCTGCGCCAGAAAATCGCTCATGCGATTGTAGTCCGAGTGGGCCTGAACGGAACTGTCATGCCCAAGCTGCAGCAGCACCAGATGATACGGGAAGCCCTGCCGTCGCACACGCGCCGTTGCCCAGCCGCGCTGCAGACGATGGAAAGGCATCAGGGCCAGACGTTTGAAATATAACTTGAATTCTCTGGCGACAGACAGTTCCCGATGCGTGCGAAAATTCCTGTAGCGACGGTTCAGAAAAAGGATGAAGCCATGATAAAGCGCGCCGTAGAAGATGTGCTGCCGCATATCCCCCCAGTGACAGGGCGGCGGTGGGCTTTGTGTATCTGCCTCTGCCAGAGCCTGTTGCATCTGTCCAAGGCTCATATCCATCAGCCGGGAATGGCCGTTTGATCCATTCCGCTCATAAGTGACCCACCATGGACGCAGGTACCCTTCTTCAAACACATGAACGGCGATGCCACGTGATTTGGCTATTTCAACTGCTCGTGCGTGGACCGGCCGCGTATCGCCATACAGCACGATATCCGTCACTCCCTTGCGCAGGATCAGGTCTGTAAGCGTTGCGGGCCAGCTCTCAGAGCTGTCATAATAGGGGATATAACTCTTCCGGTTGGACCAGAAGGCCTGATCGCCGGCATTGAACCCAACACGCCAGACCTGCGCACCGGCGGAGCGTAACATTCGCCCAAGTCGATTGAAGAACGGGCCATGTGGTCCCTGTAAAAACAGAAACACGCGGTCTTCAGGATTGACTTGCGAAAGGGCCATTGCTGCTGCTCGAAATCTGATCTTATCGCGTTATTAAATAAAATATGCCTGTTTGAGGCCGTGCAGGCAAGCCGGGGGTTGCTCAGGCCGGGCCGGGGCCTTACGTCGGCACTGAGATGAAAAATGCTAGGCGCAGAGGGTTAACGAAATGTTTACAGGGATCGTCACCGATGTGGGGACTATCGTCGAGCTGGAACAGCAAGGTGATCTTCGGGCACGGATCAAAACCGCTTATGACCCTGCGACCATCGATATCGGCGCATCCATTGCCAGTGACGGCGTCTGCCTGACCGTCATTGCGTTGGGCAAAGACTGGTACGATGTGCAAATCAGCGCCGAGACCGTTTCGAAAACCAATCTGGACAGCTGGCAGGTCGGTAAGCGCGTTAATCTGGAACGTGCTCTGAAAGTTGGTGATGAGCTTGGCGGTCACATCGTCTCGGGCCATGTGGACGGTGTGGCAGAGGTGGTCGCGCTAAAGGATGAGGGCGACAGTACCCGCGTGACCCTGCGGGCGCCGAAAGAACTGGCCCGTTTCATCGCGCCAAAAGGCTCGGTGGCGCTGAACGGTACCTCGTTGACGGTCAATGACGTTTATGCGTGCGATTTCGGCATCAATTTCATCCCCCACACCAAGGAAGTCACAACCTGGGGCGACGTGGCCGTTGGCAATCGTGTCAATCTCGAGATCGACACGCTGGCAAGGTATGTTGCGCGTCTGGCAGAGATGTCCTGACGGGATGTGCCGCGACATCGTCGTGTTGCGCGTGATACATGACGTTTGCGGTCTGGCTTTTGTGGCCTGACTGGTCTATCCCGCGCAGCAAACCTGCACTGCGAAAGGCTGCCCCATGAGCTTTGAAACCCCCGGACCGGTCGAGGCCCAGCTGCGCGATGCGATCAGTCCGATCGAAGAGATCATAGAAGAGGCTCGCAGAGGCCGGATGTATATCCTGGTGGATCACGAAGATCGCGAGAACGAAGGTGATCTGGTCATCGCGGCCGAATTTGCCGATGCAGAGGCAATCAACTTTATGGCAACCCATGGCCGCGGCCTGATTTGCCTGCCTATGACCGCAGAGCGGGTCGACAATCTGGGTTTGCCCATGATGGCGGTGAATAACTCGTCGCGCCATGAAACCGCGTTTACCGTTTCGATCGAAGCGCGCGAAGGGGTGTCGACCGGGATCTCGGCTGCGGACCGGGCGTTGACCGTGGCAACCGCGATCAACGAACAAAACACGATGGCGCAGATCGCGACGCCGGGCCATGTCTTCCCGCTACGGGCCAAACGGGGTGGGGTGCTGGTACGTGCCGGTCATACCGAAGCTGCCGTTGACATCTCGCGCCTGGCCGGGCTGAACCCGTCGGGTGTGATCTGTGAGATCATGAACCCGGACGGCACCATGGCGCGGCTGCCTGATCTGGTCGAGTTCGCCAAGCAGCATGATATGAAGATCGGGACGATCAGCGATCTGATCGCGTACCGGTCGCGCAATGACAATCTGGTGGTGGAGACGTCTCGTGAAACGGTGACCTCGGAATATGGCGGTGATTGGGAAATGCGCCTGTTTACCGATCAGACCCATGGCATCGAACATGTGGTCATGATCAAAGGCGACATCACCACTCCCGAGCCGGTTCTGACGCGCACCCATGCCCTGCACGAAGCGCCGGACATTCTGGGTCTTGGCCCCAAATCCTCGCGCGAATTGCCCCGCGCGATGGAGAAGATCGCGGAAGAGGGGCGCGGCGTGGTCTGTCTGTTCCGCCAGCCGCGCAATTCGCTCTATGCGGCCGAAGATGAGGGCCCGCGCACGATCAAACAAACCGGTCTGGGCGCGCAAATCCTGTCCAAGATGGGCATTCAGGAACTGGTGCTGCTGACGGACTCGCCCGAAACCGTGTATCTGGGGCTCGACGCGTTTGGCCTGTCCATCGTTGGCACCCGTTCGATCCTGAAGGAAGACTGATTATGGCTGAACAAGACAAACATGGTATTCTGCCAACGCCGAGTTTCGATAAACCGGTGAAACTGCTGATCGTGTCAGCTCCGTTTTATCGCGCGATTGCGGATGACCTGATCGCCGGTGCTAAGGTTGAGATCGAGGCCGCAGGCGGCACCTGCGAAGTTGTCGAGGTTCCCGGCGCGTTGGAAATCCCGACCGCAATCGCGATGGCTGACCGTCAATGCAATTTCGACGGTTACGTCGCGCTGGGCTGCGTCATTCGCGGCGAGACCACGCATTATGAGACGGTCTGCAACGACTCCAGCCGGGCGATCCAGTTGATGGGCCTGCAGGGCCTGTGCATCGGCAACGGTATCCTGACGGTTGAGAATGACGAGCAGGCCGAAGTGCGCGCCAACCCGAAAAAGATGAATAAAGGCGGCGGAGCGGCCGCTGCGGCCTTGCATCTGATCGCGCTCAGCCGTAAGTGGGGCTCTTCCAAAAAGGGCGTGGGCTTCAAGCCGCCGTCCGAGTCCATCCTTGTGGCGGGCGACAGCAGCGGATCCACGACAGCATGACCCAGACAGACGCGCCCAAACCGGCCAAACAGAAACGCCTGATGAAATCCGCCGCCCGGCTATATGCCGTGCAGGCGTTGTTCCAGATGGAACAATCGGCCCAAACGACCGAAGCGGTCGTGAACGAGTTTCTGGATCACCGTTTTGGCGCTGTTTACGAGGGTGAGGAAATGCTGGACGGCGATATCTCGGTCTTCCGCTCGCTGGTCGATAACGCGGTGAACTATCAGGCGCCAATTGATCAGATGACCGATCGCGCACTGGTGGCCAAATGGCCCATCGCTCGCATCGACCCCACCTTGCGCGCGCTGTTTCGCGCTGCGGGCGCCGAACTGACCCAAAGCGATACACCGCCCAAGGTCGTCATCACTGAATTCGTTGACGTCGCGCGCGCGTTTTTCCCCGAAGGGAAAGAACCGAAATTCGTCAACGCCGTGCTGGATCATATGGCACGAGAGGCGCAGCCCGAGGCATTCTGACGCCTTTACTCGAACCGGATATGCGCTAGCCTGACAGACAGAGCGTTATGAGGTTCGCCATGCCCAAACTGATCCGCCTATACATCACTCAAGTTGCCATGGGTTTTATCATCTCGGCTGTGTTTGTCGGGGTGTTGCTGGCGCTGAATGTTGGAAATCTGCGCCATCTGATCACCAATTCAGACATCGGCCTGATCGCGCTGGCGATGATCTGGTTCATGAACGGCATTGTCTTTGCGGGCGTGCAATTTGCCTACAAGATCATGAGCATGGCAGAAAAACCGCAAGGCCCGCGCCGGGGTACGCCGGTTGTCGACACTTTCAAACCGGCATTGGCACCTCAGGAAGCGGTCGCAAAGCGCTGATAGTAAAGGGAAATGTGGCGGGACCACCAGTCAACCGTGTGGTTTGATTCCCGAGGACCTGTATGTACAGGTGGGCGCCAGGTAATCAGGCCAGGACCTGAACAGAGCCAGCCCCCTCGGAATTGCTTAAGGCCACCAGAATGCTACCAGTCACTAGAAGGGCAGAACCCGCCACGCGCTTAAGTAGGGCGTCAGGCGGGTTCGTACAAGGGGTTTCGTTGTCGATCAGGCGTCGACGGTTTCGTGCAGCACTTTGCGCATCTTGCCGAAATGTTCGTCCCAGCCGTTGTCCAGGGACAGGATCAGGCCAAAGGCTTCTGCACTTTGCGGCAGACCTTCGTGTTGCAAGCCAAGGCGCGTGCCTCCGGCAACCGGTTCCAACGTCCATTTGACGATACTGATAGCATCCCCCATGGGTTTCACGGTAAAGGAATACTCCAGATATTCTGGACGCCGCGCGGCGCGAACCTCGCCCCAGATTAGCAGGTCGCCGCTGGTTGTTCCGAACATTTCAAGTTTTTGACCCGTTTTAAGACGACGTTCTGGTTTGTGAAACCACTCCGCCAGGCGGTCAGGCTCGGTCAGGTAGTCCCAGACCGTTTCCGGGTCAGCACGCAGGAAGATGGATTTCTGCAGTACAGTTTCAGTCATGCTTTTTCCTTTCAATAGCGTCTTTCAGTTTGGCGAGACGGTCATCCCAGAACCGGTCGAAATAACTGAGCCAGTCCAGAACGGGGGCCATCCCCTTGGGTTCAAGTCGGTTGATACGTTCACGGCCACGGGCCTCGACCGAGATCAGGCCGCCATCTGACAACACGGTCAGGTGTTTTTTGACGGCAGCGCGGGTCATGTCGAAACGATCCGTCAGCTGCGCGATTGTCATCTCTTCTGATGCAAGCATCTGTACGATGTCCCGGCGGGTTGGATCAGCCAATGCGCGAAACGCGTTTTGTGTTTGTGTGTTCATGGGCAACCCCATTATAATACCATTTGGTGTCATATTTATGGGATACCAAACGGTATCATGTCAATCTAAATCTGAAACTTGATTTTTGTTCACGAATTGTTCACATTCCAGGCATGACACTGGATCTACAACCCGGACAGAAACTGGCGCGGGGTGTTTCACGACATCTTGTGAGCCATGGTTATGTTTCTATTGAGGAATTCGTTCCTTCGCGCGGGCTGCGCGTTGACGTGATGGGGTTGGGGCCCAAGGGAGAACTGTGGGTGATCGAGTGCAAATCCAGCCGGGCGGATTATCAGTCGGATGCCAAGTGGCAGGGCTATCTAGACTGGTGCGATCGATTCTTTTGGGCGGTCGATACCGAATTTCCGGTGGATTTGTTACCGCCTGAAACAGGGTTGATCATTGCAGACGCATATGACGCTGAAATCATACGGATGGGGCCTGAAACCAAAATAGCCCCGGCGCGACGTAAGAAGATGATTCAGAAATTTGCAACAGACGCTGCGCGCAGGCTACAAACGCTGCGCGATCCGCGTGTTTGAGGGCTCAGCCCTTTACCGCGCGTGCAGCCTGGGCAGCTGCGCGGATTTCATCGGCAATCTCTTCTGCTTCTTCGGGATCAAAATCCATCGGGATCTCAAGAGTGTCCGCCTCAATGAACAGGCGCACCATGCCCGTGTCTGTCGGACCTATTTGCAGATTTGCTTCGATATCACGTTCGGTGTTGATGCCCATTTGCGCCTCCGGGGACTGAGGGTTCGTGCTATCGCGCAAAGGGTTGAGAATCAAGCGGCCTATGAGGTCAGATAGAGCATGGACGATGTAGTTCTCAGAGAGTTTCGCGCCGAAGATGCCTCTTGGCTGGTTGAGCAGCACAACGCTTTCTATTCCCGCGATGAAGGGTTTGACGAGACGTTTGGTCCGCTGGTGGCAAAGATACTAGACGAGTTCCTGCGGGACCATGATCCCAAACGTGAGAGGGGTTGGATTGCCGAACGGGCAGGCGAGAGGTTGGGTAGCATTTTCTGTGTATCGCTGGACCAGAATACCGCCAAATTGCGACTGTTTCTTCTGTTGCCCGAGGCTAGGGGGCTGGGGTTGGGGAGGCGCTTGCTACGCACCTGTATGAGCTTCGCGCGTGAAACCGGGTATCATGAAATGGTGTTGTGGACTCATGAAAGCCACCGGGCTGCGTGCGGTCTGTACCGGGCTACAGGATGGCAGTTGATCAATAGCAAGCCGGTGCATTCTTTTGGGGTCGACCTTGTTGAACAAAGCTGGAGAATTCAGCTTTAACACCCTTGCAATCCCGTGACGCGTTCGGTAAATCGCCCCTCACGAGTGCCGCCTTAGCTCAGTTGGTTAGAGCGCTGGATTGTGGATCCAGAGGTCCCCTGTTCAAGCCAGGGAGGCGGTACCATCCTCCCAATCTGAAAAACAGTGTGAGACCAATTGACTGTGGCCCATAGTGGCTTGGTCTGAGGTGGAATTATGCGCTTGCCAGCCCTGCAGGCGATGCCTCGCGGCCGCTGGCTTTGTAGTCAAGTTACCTCACCTGCATTCCGCAATGCGCGCGACATCATTTCGGTTCTCGCCGCCGCAGTATCGGTTGTGTAAGAAGGGGATCAAAGACCTTTCGGGAACCGTCTAAATGTCACAGACTATTACCGTATTCACTACGATGAAAAACGAAGGCCCTTATATGCTGGAATGGGTGGCCTTTCATCGGATGCTTGGCGTTGATCACTTTGTAATCTTTACCAATGATTGCGACGACGGCACCGATGAGATTGCGCGCCGGTTGCAGCAATTGGGCTGTGCCACGCACATCTCAAACGAAGTAAAAGAGGGCGGCAATCCGCAGCATCAGATGTTGCGCCGCGCGCGCCGCCATCCCAAGGTCAAAGAAGCCGACTGGCTTATGTGCCTGGACGTGGATGAGTTCTGGAATATCCGCTGTGGCGACAACAGCTTTGGTGCGCTCATCGAAGAGGTTGAGCGCACGGCGGGCCAGCAGGTCGATGCGATTTCATTTGCGTGGAAGCTGTTTGGATCGTCGGGCAATATCAGCTTTGAGGACAAACCCGTGACCGAGGTTTTCCAGATGGCGGACCAAGAGTTTCCATACCATTCCGGGCGCGCTTCGGGGTTGAAGACGTTGTTCCGCAATAATGGAAAATTTACCCGCTTCGGACCTCATCGCCCCAAGGGAGTCGAAGAAGGCAAAGAAGCCGAGGTTGCCTGGTCGGACGCAGGTGGCAAATTGTTTCCAGCCGAAAATGTGGGCTGGCGCGCCTGGAAGGGGTTCGACCATTCGTTCGGGCGGCTGCATCACTACTCGGTCCGGTCGCTTGATGGGTTCCTGGTCAAGCGGGACAGGGGGCGTACAAATCATATCCGTGTCGATCAGGGTCAGTCCTATTGGATGGATATGAACGCAAACAAGGAAAAGGATCAGTCCATTCAGATGACCGCGCAGCGTGCCGCCCCGATGCTGGCCGAGCTGAAGGCGGATGACGAATTGGCAGAGTTGCACGCGCAGGCGTGCGAGTGGCATCGCGCCAAGGTGTCCGACATTAAGATGCGCCCGGACTGGGTGGAGTTTCGCAGCTGGCTGGCGGATAATCTTGTTTGACCACGATGGAAGATGACCTGAGCAAAGAGCAGTTGAAGCCTGAGCATCCCGATCGCAAGACCGGGTATGAGCGTATTTTGACTGATCCGGCGCCGCCATGGTTTGTCGAGCTCTATCCAGGCGGCGATGGCACCGGTTTCCTGCAAAAGCTTGAGCGCCATGCGATATTGTTCCATCAGCGCAGTCGTAATCTTGTTGTAAGCTTTGACAATATCGCCAACGTCAATGACCTGTCTTTTGCGCGCGAGCCGTGGGGCTGGAAGTTCTACCGTGACGAAGGTTGGTCGCATATGGGCGTTCTGGCGCGCACCAAAGCGTGGTTTCGCGATCCCGAAATCCTTTCGTATATGCAGACCAAAGCCGATGAAGGTTTCTTTGGTCAGTTTGACCGGGTCGTGTTTGCCGGGGCCTCGATGGGCGGGTTCGGGGCGCTGACTTTTTCAGGGCTCGTGCCAGGGTCGACCGTCATAGCGTTCAACCCGCAAACAACACTGGATGAAAGGCTGGTCCCGTGGGAGACCCGTTACCGCTTTGGTCGTGTTCAAGACTGGGATCTGCCGTTGAGCGACGCCGCTGAAACGGTAAAAACGGCGGGCAGGGCTTATGTTTTTTATGACCCGTTCTTTGATCTCGACCGGCAGCATGTTGCGCGTTTGCAGGGGGCGAATGTGACGCCGCTGAAAACCTGGTTCTCGAACCATTTTGCGGCCCCGATGTTGCGCAAGCTGGATATGCTCAAACCCGTCATGCTGGGGGCGATGGATGGCACGCTCGAGACGCGCGAGTATTATGACATGATGCGCAGGCGACGGAGGTTGCCATTGTATATGCGCGGGATCGAAGCTGTCGGGGCCGAGCGGCACCCGAAACTCACCCATCAGGCGCGACAGCGGTTTCGCGCGCTGCGCAGGCAGGCGCAGGCAGCTGCGGCCGAGGGGGCATCATGACGCCTGAGAGGGGCGTATTTATAGGTCAGCGCAAAGATCGTATGGGCGCTCGTCTGTTGATGATGCTGACCTGTATCCGTCTGGCCGAGGATTTTGACGCCGACTATCGGGTCAATTGGTTTCCGCAAGGGGCAGACGCGCCCGAGCTGGATCAACCTCAAGAATTGTTCGCGCAGGACTGGATGGATGCGCATTTCCTTGAGCCCGACGCGTTTGAGGCGCTCACCCGGGATGCCAAGCCGATCTGGAGTTTCCTGAACGACAAAACGCCTGATCGTCTGCTGGCGCACCTGGCCTCGGGGCGGTCTGTGCTAATCGAAGAAGGGTTTGAGGTTCTAGCCTTTCCATGGGAGGACATCGAAGCCATCCGCCCGAGGTATCGCGAGTTTATTCATCGGATCGGGTTCACCGAGGATATTCGCGCCGTGATGCAGCGCGCCGATGACAAGCTGTCGGGGCAGGGGGTCTCTGCCTATCACATCCGGCGCGGCGATATCCTGAACGGGTTGCCGTGGAAACACACAACCTGGCCTGCCAAGATCGAACCGGAAGAGCTGTACGAAGCGCATCTGGAGAAGACACGCGATCGGACGGCGATCATGTTCTCTGATCAGCCGGAGCTGATCGCCGGGTTTCAGGAGCGCTACCCCAATCTGCTGCAAATTTCTGATATCGCAGATGTGTCCGGGATGACCCGTGCCAAGCGTGATTTTCTGGAACTCTACACCATGTCCCGTGCGGAACAGGTTATCGCGCCCATTATCTCGGCCTTTTCGATGGCTGCGGCGCGCATATCCGGACAGCAGCGAAAAGTGTTTCGGGATGTACTGACCCAGGACGAGTTGTTGCAGGCAGGCGAAAATGTCGTTCAGCGGCTGCATCGCGGCGCGGCAGGGTTCCTGAACCCGTCTGAGGCCTCGCATATCTACTCCAAGGCATTGTTTTTTCTGTTTCGGTTAAACTCCGAAGATCGCTCGGACGAGGCTTGTCAGATCGGTGAGGCGTTGTTGCAGGCCGGGGCTGACAACGCCTTTATGCCGCTTTTGCAGGCGATGAACCTGTTTTATCTCCAGCGTTGGCAAGAGGCGTTGGCGTTGACCCGGCAAGCGCTTCAAAACCCTCATATCTGGCCCGAAGACTATGCGGTGGCATGCGCGCTGGAATGCGCCATCCTAGGTAAGCTCAAGAAGCGGTGGGGGGCTGCGCAGGCTTTTGGTCGGGCCTTTTGGGCCAAACCATTGCGCCCGGACGTTGTGGTTCTGGGCTCGCGGGTGTTGTATCAAGACCAGCTGTCGCTGCGCGCGCTTCCTCCGACCGATTGGGCGTTGCAAAGATCGATCCAGCGACCGCTCTTCGAGCACAGTACCCATGTGGCTCAGCGCAAAGTCATCGGGCGGCGCCCCTGCAATTTTGATATGGTGCTGATGGATTGGTCAGATCTGGCGCTGGATCAGAAGGCAAGGCGGCTGTTCAGCGATCCGGCGCGGCTTGAGATGCTGGCGCGCGGCCTCGAGCGCGTCTCGGAGATACCACCGGATGACCCCCGCGTACGGAGCTTCAAGGCCCTTTTGCAGAGGCATATGGGCCAGACATCCAACGCCGCATCCATTGACCTGATGCGTAAGGCAGCAGCGCAACAACCTGACAATCCCATACATCACAAGCGATTGGCTGATCTTTATGAAGCGGATGCGGACTGGTCACGTGCGAGATTGTCGATGGCCGAGGCGCTGGCCTGTGATCCCGAAAACCCCTTTTTGATCTTTGCTATGGGACGTTTTCTTGAACGTGCAGGGGATGAGGAACAGGGCCAGAACCAGGTCATACAGGCCGCTGATCTCGATGACACGACCGCCGCGATTCAGGGTATGGCGGGACAGATCCAATTGCGGCGTGGACGCAAGCAAGAGGCCAGAGCTTATCTTCAAAAGGCGCATGACCTGTACCCACCGTTCAAGCGGTTCGCCAACCAGTTAAAGCGGGCGTCGGACTGATGCAGCCGCGATGCGTCCGGTAAGAAGGTTTTTGAACCCCGGGCAACAATCCGTCAGAATTTCGCCTGTTGCGCTTGGTTGATAAGCGGTTAGGGCCTAGGCTGGCGCAAAATCATGGTCGGGATGCCCCGCGTACGGGGCTTATCATCGGCGATACAAGAGGCACTACGAGATGGCAGAACAGGACCCCCGCTTTGTCAGCGTGACACCGATGAAGAACGAAGGCCCCTTTGTTCTGGAATGGGTTGCGCATAATCAGGCAATTGGCATTGATCAGATGGTGGTCATGACCAACGACTGCACCGACGGGACTGATGCATTGCTGCAGCGCCTGCACGAAAGGGGGGTGTTGACTCATGTCGACAACAACTCGCGCCGTGCAACCAGCCCGCAGAAACGCGCCTATAAGAAATTCCTCAAAATGGAAGTGGCGCGCCCGCAGGATTGGGTCGTCGTCATTGATGCGGATGAACAAATCAACGTCAAAACGGGTGACAACACGCTGCGCGCACTGACCAGAGCGATCCCGGACGCAAAAACCATTTCGATGACATGGCGGCTGTTTGGAAACGCTGGCATCGTCGAATACGAGGATCGTTTTCTTTCAGATCAGTTCCGCAAGGCCGCGCGTGAGATGACGCGCAAGCCGCATCAGGCCTGGGGGTTCAAGACCATGTTCCAGCGCGCACTTTGGGACACGTTGGGGGTCCATCGGCCCAAGCACCCGACCGTGGACAGTATGGAAGAATGCCACTGGTACAATGGTTCTGGTGAAAAGATGCCCGAGCGCTATTTTACGGGCAGCTGGCGTTCGGCCCGCGACTCGGTGGGGTATGATCTGGTTCAGATCAATCACTATGCTCTGAAATCCTGCGAGAGCTATTTGGTGAAAAAAATGCGCGGTCGGGCGCATCACAAGGGGGAAACTCTGGGGCTGGACTACTGGAACATGATGAACCAGAACGCGGAAACCGATACCTCGATTGACGCGATTGCAGTGCGCAAGCGCGCCAACTACGAAGCGCTGCTTGAGGACGCCGAAACGGCGCGATTGCATCACATGGCATGCGACCGGCATAAGCAGCAGATAACACAGTTGCTTGGCACAGAAGACATCAAAGACCTGATGGCGCAGATGACTCAAGAGCCGGTTTCTGGGGTATAAAATGATTTATCTACAGATTATTGCGCGGTTTTATTAATGCTTTGGTTGCATCTGGGAATGCCCAAGACGGGTACAACTGCGCTGCAGGCCTATGTGCGCGGCAATGCCGGTGAGCTGGCCGAATCCGGCCTGCGTTACATGGAAACAGGCCGCAGAGAGCTGGATGGCACGGGGCGCCTGACGATCAGCCACAACCGGATTGCGTTTCATATCAATCAGACTGACGCGCCCATGGACGCCTACCGAGAAGCGATGAGCCGCGAATATGAGGCGCACGGCAGCAATGCGTGTCTTGTCTCATCAGAGATGTTCTATTCCGCGGACCTGACCAGGCTCGCCCAGATATTCGCTGACTTCCCGGCGCATGAGCTGCGGATCGTCTTTTATTGTCGTCGTTACTCCGATTATTTTGAGGCGGACTATAAACAGCGCGTAAAAAACGGACGCTACGCGCTGGGGGCCACAAGATACGTCAGGGATCGGGTCCAAAGTATTGAAAGTAATACAGAAAGTTTCACGTATTCCGGCGCTGTATCCCGTATAAGATCTGCTTTTCCCGGCGTTCAGATTCTCCCTTTGATGTATGATCGCCATCGTATGGTGAACAGCAATGTTGTGGATGATTTCATGTCTCGGGTTGGGCTGGATGTGCGGTCTGATCCGCAAACCCAAACTGCGTCAAACCAGTCTCTGTCTCGTGCGGGCAGCGAGGCCTTTGGGATCGTTACCCGCGCAATTGGCCGTAAGCAGAGCCGCCAATTGCGCAGGCAAGCCGTCACGGATCCGGTTATGATCCGGCGCCATGATGTGCTTGAGCCAGACGAGCGGGTCTGGCTGGATAATTTCCTTGGCAAAGCTGATGTCGGTTTTCATAAAGAGTTCTTTGCAGACCAAGACCAGCTGTTTCCGCCCGTTGAGCTGAGTGATGAGGCCCAGAGCTTTCGTCGGGACACGCCCGAGGAATATGAAGCGCTGCAACGCGCATCCGAGATCGTGTTTCGCATGGCGTTAGAGGGCTGATGCCACGTGTCAGTCGATCGCGATTTCCTGCCGCATGCGGCCGGTGGTTTTGTCAAAAATCAGAATGCGGTTGTCGTCGGTGACGACGGCGTACCAGTTATTGCCGATCGTCAGGGCTTGCGCCCGCGCGCCATCGGGCAGTTCGATCTGATCGGGCAGGGTGGGCGTCCGGTCCGATAGGCGGATGACAATCAGGGCGAATGTCACTAGAACGCCGCCAATCATCACCGCGGTCAACAGCATGACCATGCGCCGCAGCAGGCGCAGCTGGGGCGTTTCCTGCGGTTCTTGAGGGTCAGAAGGGACAGTCATGGGCACCCGGTACGTTGAGTTTCAAATCGCGGCATCTCCGCCGTCCCGCCTTGATAAGGCGCTTTCGCGGGATGTGCCAGAAGATGAAAGCCTGTCGCGCACCCGTTTGGTGCGCCTGATCGAAGGGGGGGGCGTAACTGTTGGCGGCGTTGTTCAAACCGACCCGAAGGCCAAGATCGCCGAGGGTGCCCTGATTCAGATTACGGTGTCCGAGGCCGAGGACAGCCACATTGGCCCCGAAGATATTCCATTGGACATTGTCTACGAAGACAGTGATCTGATTGTCCTCAACAAACCGGCTGGGATGGTTGTTCATCCAGCACCCGGCTCTCCCAACGGGACATTGGTGAATGCGCTGCTGCATCATTGTGGTGGCGATCTTTCAGGGGTTGGGGGCGTCAAACGGCCCGGTATCGTCCATCGCATCGATAAAGAGACCAGCGGCCTGCTTGTCGTGGCCAAGTCGGACGCCGCGCATCAGGGGCTGGCTGCGCAGTTCGAGGCGCATAGCGTCGAGCGCTACTACCGCGCTGTTTGCTATGGCGTGCCCGACGCCAACGATCCGAGGTTGCGCGGCATCAAAGGGGTCAGCTTTGAGCCCGGCAATATCCTGCGCCTAACGACGCAACTGGCCCGCCACAAAACCGACCGGCAAAAGCAGGCCGTTTTGTTTCACGGCGGGCGCCATGCCGTCACCCGAGCCCGTATGGTCGAGACGTTTGGGACGCCTGCAGGGCTGTCATTGATCGAATGCTGGCTGGAAACGGGACGGACGCATCAGATCCGGGTTCATATGGCACATGCGGGTCATGGGCTGATTGGTGATCCGGTCTATGGCGGTAAACGCAAGCTCGCGGCCAAGGCGTTTAGCTCTGCGGTGGCTGAGGATGTCCGCACCTTTCCAAGGCAGGCGCTGCACGCTGCTGTTTTGGGCTTTGAACACCCGATAACTGGCGAGAATTTGCGATTTGAAGCAGATTTGCCCAACGATATGGCAGAGCTTCTTGCGAAGTTACGCGCACCACTGACACAATAAGCAAAGCCTCGTGAGTAAGAGTTTCTTATCTTTCCTTTGCCAACGCTTAATTTCAGACTGTTAACAGCACCTCTTGAATGGGCTCGGGTTGATCCCCATATCCTATGTTAACGATATAAACATTTGTCGGAGGGACATGAAACATGGCAAATTACGCAAATCTCCCCGCGCCGACGCCCGAGGGCGGACTGAACCGCTATATGCAGGAAATTCGCAAGTTTCCCCTGCTGGAGCCGGAAGAAGAATACATGCTGGCAAAGCGTTGGGTCGAAGAGCAAGATACTGAGTCTGCACATAAAATGGTGACTTCGCATCTGCGTCTGGCTGCAAAGATCGCGATGGGCTATCGCGGCTATGGGCTGCCGCAGGCGGAGGTGATCTCGGAGGCCAATGTTGGCCTGATGCAGGCGGTGAAACGCTTTGATCCTGAAAAGGGTTTCCGCCTTGCGACATATGCGATGTGGTGGATTCGTGCCTCGATTCAGGAATACATCCTGCGATCCTGGTCTTTGGTGAAGCTGGGGACTACCTCCGCGCAGAAGAAGCTGTTTTTTAACCTACGTAAGGCAAAGGCTCGGATTGGCGCCTTGGAAGAGGGCGATCTGCGTCCGGAAAATGTCGCACAGATCGCGAATGATCTGGGTGTGACCGAGGACGAAGTCATCAGCATGAACCGCCGTATGTCAGGGGGTGATGCCTCGCTGAACGCGACCGTCGGGTCCGAAGGCGAAGGCACCATGCAATGGCAGGACTGGCTGGAAGATGAAGATGCAGATCAGGCGAGCGATTACGAGGCGCGCGACGAACTAGATGCGCGCCGCGAATTGCTGGCGGCGGCCTTGGACGTGCTGAATGACCGGGAAAAGGACATCCTGACCCAGCGCCGGCTGCAGGATCAGCCCTTGACGCTGGAAGAGCTGAGCACGCAGTACAATGTCAGCCGCGAACGCATTCGCCAGATTGAAGTGCGTGCTTTTGAAAAGTTGCAAAAGAAGATGCGCGAGCTGGCGCGTGAGAAGGGCATGCTTGCGCTGAATTGAGTGTGGCATGAAGTTCACAAAAGGACCGGCTATTTGGGTCGGTCTTTTTTTGTGAACCTAAGGAAGGCGATTGGGATGCGGACGGATTGCCTCAGTGATTTCCTTGGCTTTAGAGCGCACAGACGTCCTGTCTGTGGGTCAGGGAACCCTGACTTGAAAACCAAATCCCGTACTGACAATCTCATCAGATTATTTGTTCATGTTACACAGTATCAGTTTGTAGGATTGGTTAGATGGCGGTTTTAAAAAAGGGCTCCAAAGGCAAGGACGTCTCGACAGCACAGAATTTGTTAAACAAAGTCGGAGCAAAGCCAAAGCTCGATGAAGATGGGATTTTCGGGAGTTTGACCGAAAAGCAAACTCGCGCTTTCCAGAAAAAAGCTAAGCTAAGCACCGATGGCAAGATCGGGCCAAATACGCTTGCTGCGCTGAAATTTGGCGGGCCGTTACCGGTGATGCCAGATATGGTGCTCAAGGATAATGTGCTTAGGGATGTTAAACACGGTGCTTACCAACCGATCTTGTCCGGTGACGTCAACAAAGCAATTGCCCAGTTTGATACGATGGTTGCGTCAGCAAACAAGAAGATGGCGGCGACCCAAAAGGCGCTTGAGCTGGATGTTAAAATCGCCAAAAATCGGGTGGATGTCGCCAAGAAGCTTGCCGCTCAGATTGATCTCTTCGAGAAGACCAAGACCAGTGATCCGGCAAAGGCAAAGAAGGCCGTTCCCCAAATCGAAAAGCTTTATAAGCAGTGGGAAGCACTATACCTGGGCGTCGGCGGCGGGGATTGGCGCGGCAGGCATTTTGATCGCGCGATCAAAGAGGTGGAAGACAGCCTTAAAGCGCTCAAAGCTGTTTGAGACAGCGCCGTTTCTCATGCTGTCAGCGCTGTTTGGCGCTTTGTGACCTGGTCGATGGCACGGTGTGATCACGCCATCGACCAAATGGTAGGATGTCTGACAGCCTGGACTGCTGGCCGCGTCTCAGCTTTCCATAGCTTCCAGCTCGTCGATGAAGCCTGAAATCATCGACAGGCCTTTGGCCCAGAATTCCGGGTCGCTGGCGTCCAGTCCGAAGGGGGCCAGAAGCTCTTTGTGGTGTTTAGAACCACCGGCGCGCAGCATTTCGAAATACTTGTCTTCGAACCCGTCCGCGCCGCTTTCGTAGACCGAATAGAGCGCGTTTACCAAGCCATCGCCAAAGGCATAGGCGTATACATAAAAGGGCGAATGCACGAAATGGGGGATATAGGCCCAGAAGGTCTCGTACCCCTCCATGAATTCGAATGCGGGGCCAAGGCTTTCTGCCTGAACGCTCATCCACAGGGCATTGATGTCATCTGGGGTCAGCTCGCCTTCGCGCCGGGCGGCATGTAGTTTGCATTCGAAGTCGTAAAAGGCGATCTGGCGCACGACCGTGTTGATCATATCCTCGACCTTGCCCGCCAGCAGCACTTTACGCTGTTCCGGGGTTTCGGCCTGATCCAACATTTTGCGGAAGGTCAGCATTTCCCCAAACACGCTGGCGGTTTCAGCCAGTGTCAGCGGGGTCGATGACAGCATCTCACCCTGATCTGCGGCCAAAACCTGATGCACACCATGGCCCAGCTCATGCGCAAGGGTCATCACATCGCGCGGTTTGCCCAGATAGTTCAGCATGACATAGGGATGCACGTCGGTAACAGTCGGATGCGCAAACGCGCCCGGCGCCTTACCGGGTTTCACAGCCGCGTCGATCCAGCCTTTTAAAAAGAACGGGGCGGCAATCTCACCCATGCGCGAGTCAAACGCGTTATAGGCATCCATTACGGTTTTTTCGGCTTCATCCCAGCCGACGATGCGGGTGTCTTCCATCGGTAGTGGGGCGTTGCGGTCCCAGACCTGCATGACATCCAGACCCAGCCATTTGCGCTTTAGCTCATAATAGCGATGGCTCAGCTTGGGGTAGGCCGCCACAACGGCTTTGCGCAGGGCTTCGACCACTTCGGGCTCGACATCGTTCGACAAATGCCGCCCCGTCTGTGCGGTGGGCATATTGCGCCAGCGGTCGACGATTTCCTTTTCCTTGGCCTGAGTGTTGTGAACGCGGGCGAAGGTTTTGATGTTGTCCTGAAACACGCGGGCTAACTCGCGCGATGCGGCTTCGCGCTTGGTGCGATCCTGTTCGGTCAGCAGGTTCAGGGTGCCTTCGATGTTCAGCTCTTCGCCGTCAACGGTGAAGGTCAGGCCCGCGATGGTCTCGTCGAACAAACGCTCCCACGCGTCGCCTACAACGCCGAGGTCGTGGAGGAATTTCTCCAGCTCGTCAGACAGTTGATAGGGTTTCATCGCGCGAATGCGGCGGAAGATGGGTTCATACCGTGCAAGATCAGTGTTGGCCGCGAAATGGGCCTGCAGTAGCTCGTCATCAATCCGGTTGATCTCAAGCGTGAAGAACACCAGCGGGGTGGTGAAGATGGTGATCTTTTCCTGCATGTCTGACAGGAATTTTGCGCGCTCGGCATCGGTGGTCAGCTGATAATAACGCAGCCCGGCAAAGGACATGATCCGGCCCGAAATTGCGTTGATCTTTTCGTTGCGCAAGACACAGGCCAGCAGGCTGTCCGCATCCAGTCCGGCCAGATTGCCTTCATAATCGGCGGCAAATGCGGCGCATTCTTTCTCCAGCCACTCCAAATCCCGGGCCAGCTCTGGCGCGTCTTCGGATGCGTAGAGATCGGTCAGATCCCATTCCGGAAGATTGCCCAAATTGTCAGAGCCACCGCCCGCATTTGCGTCACGGACAGGAAAAGGAAGGTCGCGCATGGATCACCTCGAAATAACTATGTTGGCCAACATCTAGGCGCAGGTCGCCAGGATCACAAGCAGCCGACAGGGCAGAAGTGATCAGTTGGTCAGTGCTGGCTTGGGACGTGCGCCGGATTGAGAGGCCATGAAATGTGCGGAGAGTTGATCAAAGGCAGGCCCACGGACATCCGGCGCCTCCATCAGCACCTCATGCTCACCGTCGGGTATCTCAACCAGGGTTCCATTGGGCCAGTCAGCCATCCGTGCGCGGATGGCGTCCCGGTCGACAATCTGTTCGTGGCTGCCCAGAAACGTCAGGCAGGGGATCGATGGCGCAGGCTGGGCCGCAAGCCAATCGCATTCGTCCAGCGCCTCACGCAGCCAGATCGTGGACGGGGCACCCAGCGCCAGCTCTGGATGCGCGGTCAGTTGATCCTGCATCATCTTGTACATGGCCGGGTCGCGGGTCAAAACGTTGCCGTCGAACGGTTGCGAGAGGACATAGCTTTCCAGAGACGTCGTCGGCGGTGTCTTTTCACCCAAACCAATGCGTGGGCCCCAATACGCGGTAAGCCGGCTCAGGGGTTTCATGATGGGCGAGAAATAGATGCCCCACATCGGCCCGGTAAAGGCGCATGCGGAGAAGCAATCATGCTCAATTGCGGCCCGGAAACCGATGGCACCGCCCATCGAATGGCCGATCACATACCAGGGTTTGGGCAGGCCCAGCTCGGCCGCAAGGTCCAGTGCCGCCACTGTATCTTTTTGAAAATCAGTGAATTTATCAACATGACCAACGCGCGGGTCATCCAGCAGGCGATCTGCCAGCCCCTGACCGCGCCAGTCGATAGCCAAAAAGGCGTATCCCCGACCCACAAATTCACCGGCGGCATTGCCATATTTTTCGATATATTCGGTACGCCCCGGAAACATCATTACGGTGCCATTCGGCGCATCGTCAGGCAGCCAATGAGCCACGCGAATTCGCGTGCCGTCAGAGGTGGTCATCCAATGCGCAGTGCCACCGGCGGGGCCGCCGGCCATATCTTGGAACAAGGGGGCCGGCGACAAACTCATCAGGCCAGCACCGAAGCAAGTTTCATAGCAATTCCCATATCGCCATCTACGCTCAGCTTGCCGGACATAAACGCGCCGGTGGGGTTCAGATCTCCGCTGAGGATTTGCTCGAACGTGTCTGCATCGGCGCTAAGTGTCACGTCCGCATCGTCGTCGCTTACACGTGCGCCATCTGCATCCAGAACGATAGCGCCGAGGTCGGCGATGGCAAATTTGGCCGAGGCGTCAAAATCACCGCCTGCCAGTTTCTCATTCAGCGCGGCTGCGGCTTTTTCTAGGATCTCGCTCATGTCTTCCTCATTTTGTTTGTGCGCCGTGAATGGACATCCCCGGTCGCAACGCTACACTGACCATTGTTATGAGCATTGCAATCACCAATCTCAAAGGTATCGTCGCGGCACTTGTTTTCCTAGTCACGTATTCCACCACTTGCATCGCGCAACAGGCGGATTCGCGCGACGAGGACGAATTGCTGCAGCAGCTGTCTGAGGCCTCGCCTGAGCAGGCCATAGGCATTGACCGTCAGCTTCAGGCGCTTTGGTCGCAATCGGGGTCTGCTTCGGCCGATCTGTTGCTGGAACGAGGGCGCGAGGCGCTGGATGACGGAGATATTGAAACTGCCCTCGATCATCTGACCGCGCTGATCGATCATGCGCCTGATTTTGCCGAGGGCTGGCATATCAGGGCGTCGGCGTTTTTCGGGATTGAAAGGTTCGGTATGGCAGCGGCTGATCTTGAACATGCCCTGACGTTAAACCCCAATAACTACGAAGCTATTTACGGTCTGGGCCTGATCTTCGAAGTCGTGGGTCAGCCCGAGCAAGCCTATGAAGCTTATCTGCGCGCGCTGGCTATACATCCTCATCACGAAGAAGTAACTAATGCCGTAAACCGGCTGAAGCCTCAGGTCGAAGGCGCGGCGCTGTAAGGTTCGGGGCAGGGGGCAATTGTGAGCGGGTCATCCCGAATCGTGGCTGTACTTGGCCCGACGAATACAGGAAAAACTCACTACGCGATCGAGCGGATGCTGGGCCACCGAACGGGTGTGATCGGCCTGCCGCTGCGTTTGCTGGCACGTGAGGTCTACGACAAGATTGTCGCGATACGTGGTCCATCCGTTGTCGCGCTGGTGACGGGCGAAGAACGCATCGTTCCGCCACGTACGCAATATCGGGTCTGCACCGTTGAGGCGATGCCCGAGGGTATGGGCGCTGATTTTGTTGCGATTGACGAAATTCAGCTTTGCGCGGATCCTGAACGGGGGCATGTCTTCACAGATCGCCTGTTGCGGTCGCGGGGCACCAACGAGACGCTGTTTTTGGGCGCAGACACCATGCGCGGGCCTATTTCCGCCCTTGTCCCCGAGGCGCAATTTGTCCGGCGCGAGCGTATGTCGCAGCTGGTTTATTCTGGCTCACGTAAAATTAGCCGCATGCCCGCACGCAGCGCAATTGTCGGATTTTCCGTAGAAAACGTTTATGCCATTGCCGAGCTCTTGCGGCGGCAAAAAGGCGGGGCGGCTGTTGTGATGGGCGCGCTGAGCCCGCGCACCCGGAACGCGCAGGTCGAACTCTATCAGAATGGCGATGTCGACTATCTTGTTGCCACTGACGCAATTGGGATGGGTCTGAACCTTGACGTGAACCATGTGGCCTTTTCGTCGCTGACGAAGTTCGACGGGCGGCGCATGCGTCCCTTGGCCCCCAATGAACTGGCGCAAATTGCCGGCCGGGCCGGGCGCGGTATGTCCGATGGCACCTTCGGTGTGACCGGAGAGGCTCCGCCGCTGGACGAAGGGGTCGCACAGGCCATCATGGACAGCCGGTTTACGCCGATGAAAAAGCTGAACTGGCGAAATCCCGCTCTGCGGTTCGGCTCGATCGACGCTCTGATTCATGCGCTTGAGATGGGTCCCGAGACTGAACATCTGGTCAAGGCGCGCCCAGCTGACGATTTGAACGCACTGAAATTCCTGTCGCAGGTGGCCGAGGTCGCCGCGCGCGCGAGTGATGGTCCGTCGATCCGTCTGCTCTGGGATGTGTGCCGTATTCCGGATTTTCGCGGCATCAGCCATGCCGAACATGCGGGTCTGCTTGAGGTGATTTTTGGGCACCTGCACGAGAGCGGAGCGATTCCGGATGATTTCATGGCACGCCAGATTCGGCAGATTGACCGGACCGACGGCGATATCGATGTGTTGTCCAAAAGGTTGGCATATATTCGCACCTGGACATATGTTGCGCAACGAAACGGCTGGGTGCGTGACGAATCCCATTGGCGTGATGCGACGCGCACTGTAGAAGACAGGCTGTCAGACGCTCTTCACGAACGTTTGACGCAAAGATTTGTGGATCGGCGCACATCCGTATTACTGCGCCGGCTCAAACAGAAGGAGGCCCTTTTGGCCGAAGTAAATGATAAGGGTGAAGTGACCGTCGAAGGTGAATTCGTCGGTCGTCTGGAAGGGTTCCGGTTTATCCCGGACAAAGCTGCGCAGGGAACCGAGGCGAAAGCGCTCAAATCGGCGTCTTTGCAGGCACTCGCGCCGCAATTCCATCTGCGTGCCGATCGCTTCTACAATGCGCCCGATACCGAAATTGATTTCACGGATCAGGGCGGTCTGATGTGGGGCGAATACGCCGTTGGCAAGCTGGTTGCAGGGGCCGAACCACTCAAGCCGATGGTCGAGGTTTTTGTGGACGAGGCCGCCGGGCCTGATGTCGAACAGAAGGTTCAGCGCCGTCTGCAACATTTCATCGACCGCAAGGTTGCCGCGCTGTTTGAGCCGCTGCTCAACCTGTCGCGCGACGAAGAACTGACAGGCCTCGCCAAGGGGTTTGCCTTCCGCATGGTCGAGGCGCTGGGTGTACTGCCCCGCGCGCAGGTTGCGCAAGAGGTCAAGGATCTGGATCAGGACGCCCGCGGCGCGCTGCGCAAGCATGGCATCCGCTTTGGCCAGTTCACGATCTTCATGCCGCTGCTGCTGAAGCCCGCGCCCACGCGCCTGCGTCTGGTTCTCTGGGCACTGTCCTGCGGTCTGCAGGAATTCCCCGAGGCACCGCCGCCGGGGCTGGTCACTGTCCCCGTCGCAAAGGATGCGCCGCAGGGCTATGACACCATGTGTGGTTACCGCGATGCGGGCGAGCGCTCGATCCGGATCGACATGCTTGAACGTCTGGCCGATATGCTGCGCGCCGAGGACAGCCGTGGCGGGTTCGAGGCCAAACCCGATATGCTGTCGATCACTGGCATGACGCTGGAACAATTCGCCGACCTGATGCAGGGGCTGGGCTACAAGGCCGAGCGTGGCGAACGTGACAAACTCAAACCCGTTCCCACGGACGCACCCGCGACAGAAGCGGCCGAGCAACCCGTAGCTGCCGAAACTACGGTCGCCGATGCAGTACCGGAAGAGGGAAGCACGCCTGCCGAGGCGTCAGCCGAGGCCACCGAAAGCACCGAGGCGGCAGCCGAGGTTCCTGCGTCGGATGAGCCCGAGGTTGAGGTTTTCTATACCTTTACCTGGGGGCGCCAGCGTCAGGCCAACCGTGGCCCCCGCCGCGATCAGCAACGGCAAGGGCAGGGCAAAGGCAAACTGCGTGGTAAGCCTCAGGACGGTCGCGGCAAACCACATGGCAAGAAGGGTGGTAAGCCGCAAGGGGCCAAGACCTTCTCGTCCCGACCGCCGAAAAAGGAAAAGGCCATTGACCCCGACAACCCGTTTGCAGCAGCGCTCATGGGTCTGAAGGACGGCAGCTGATCCGCGATGGCCGAGGCCAAGCTGCGAATCGACAAATGGTTGTGGCAGGCGCGGTTCTTCAAGACCCGCAGCCTGGCCGCTAAACAGGTCAGCGGCGGTCATGTCAGGCTGAACGGAAACCGGGTGCTCAAGCCCGCACAGGCTGTGGGCCCCGGTGACGTTCTCACCTTTCCTCAGGGCCGGATTGTCCGGGTTGTACGTGTCGAAGCGCTCGGCGAACGGCGCGGCCCTGCCCCCGAGGCACAAACGCTGTATACTGATTTGACCGAAAAGAAGGACGCACCGCCTAAAAATCCGGGCTTTGAAGGAAAAGGTCGTCCAACAAAGAAGGATCGCCGCGCGCTTGATCTTTCTCGCACCCCAAAGGGGTGATCTTCTCTTGAAGAGGCGGGCAGTCTGAATTAGCTAGACGCCCAAACGCTAACAGAAAGTCCAGTCATGACCTATGTTGTCACCGAAAACTGCATTGCCTGCAAATACACCGACTGCGTCGAAGTATGCCCGGTTGACTGTTTCTACGAAGGTGAAAATGCGCTGGTTATTCACCCCGACGAATGCATCGATTGCGGTGTGTGTGAACCGGAATGCCCCGCCGATGCGATCCGGCCGGATACTGAGCCGGGCATGGAAACATGGGTCGAGTTTAACCGCAAATTTTCTGAGCAATGGCCGGTTATTGTGACCAAGAAAGACCCTCTGCCCGAGGCCGAAGAACGCGACGGCGAAGAGGGAAAGATGGAGAAATACTTCTCTGAGGCACCGGGCGAGGGCGGCTGAACGGTTCGCTGTGGTCTGCCTGGTGAGGCTTTCGCACAAAACAGGGTAACCCGGTGAAACAAGGTGGTTGCCCGGAGCGTTTTTTGTGCGCCCTTTCAGATGTCGCATTTTTGTGATATACTTATCCACTATATGATGATTGAGATGGGATGTACTCCGTAAGTATGCTCGCTTTGGGGTTCTAAAGTTTTGAAATTATAACCACCTGACGGGGCCAACATCGGCACCGCCTGTGGTTTTTTGTCGCCTCCGTCCCACTCTGTAACCAAGGATACACGTGAATGACAAAGTCGAAAAAGCTTGAGTTCCGCCCGAACGACTATGTTGTCTACCCCGCCCATGGTGTGGGTCAGATCATTTCGATCGAAGAGCAGGAAGTCGCTGGATTTTCGCTTGAACTGTTCGTCATCTCTTTTGAGAAAGACAAAATGACCCTTCGGGTTCCGACCAACAAAGTCACCGAATCGGGGCTGCGCTCGCTCAGTTCGCCGGATGTGATCAGCCAGGCGATGAAAACGCTGAAGGGCAAGGCCAAGGTGAAACGTGCTATGTGGTCGCGTCGGGCGCAGGAATATGAGCAAAAGATCAACTCGGGCGATCTGATCTCGATCGCCGAGGTGGTCCGCGATTTGCATCGCACCGATGATCAGCGAGAGCAAAGCTATTCTGAGCGTCAGCTTTATGAAGCCGCGCTGGAACGTCTGACCCGCGAAGTTGCAGCTGTATCTGGCGCGGATGAAATTTCGGCAGCCAAACAGGTGGACGAGGTCCTGATGTCGCGCGCAGCCTGATAGCGTTCACCAAACCATAGGCCGCTCCGGGGTTTCGGGGCGGCTTTTTTGTGGATGATTGATTGTTTCAGATAACGTCTGACGCGGTCGAGGCCAGAGCTAGCAGGAAGGCAATCTCGCTGACCTGTTGCGCGGCCCCCAGAATGTCACCCGTCTGACCGCCGATTTTGACCCAGGCAACAAGGGCAAGGATGCCGGCTGCCGACAGGGCGCAGATCATCGCAAATATGGCGGATGAACCGACAAGCCAGCCCGCGACCACACCTGCCAAACCCAGCCCGACCAGAACCGGCAAAATCGCGGGGGAGCCTACACGGTGGCTCAGTCCTGATTTGCGCGCGTTCGGCAAGCCGCGCATAAGCAGTGGCATCGCCGCGCGTGAAAAGACACAGGCCGCAAGGATACCGGTCAGCATGCCAGTGCTAAGCAACGCCATGATCCCCGAAATACGCAACAGCTGAGCGATACCCAGAGCCAGCACACCATAGGTGCCGATATGGCTGTCTTTCATGATCTCCAATCGGCGCTCGGTGGTAAAACCACCCCACAAGCCGTCGACCGTATCGGCCAGACCATCCTCGTGCATGGCCCCGGTGCTGGCGATCAGCACGCCCGCGATGAGCGTGGCGCAGGCCAGGGCGGGAAGGTGACCCATCACCAGCCAACCTATGGCGCAGGCAAGGGCACCAACGATCAGGCCGCTGATCGGAAACGCCCAGACGGCGTGTGCCTGCCGGTCAAAGACACGTTCGGGCAGGTGCGGCAGGGGCAGACGCGTCAACAGGGTCAGCACCAAAGGGATATCCCACAAGGAAAACGGTGAGGTGTCGTTTTTGTTCACTCGCAGGCCTTTCAGGGTCTTGTTGGTTTGCCTGCTTCGGTTAAACACGCAGGGCCACTCTGATGCAACGAGGCTTTGAATGCTGCCAGAACTCAATGACCTAGAAACCTTCCGCAACGCTTTGGCCGGGGCGCCGGGGCCTGATATGACCGCCTTGCAGGGGGCCACGGATCGGAATGGCCAGTTGACCAAGCCTCCGGGTGCGCTGGGGCGGCTCGAAGATCTGGCGATCTGGTATGCGGGGTGGCGGGGTGATGAACGGCCTCAGGTCCGATCACCGCAGGTTATTGTCTTCGCCGGAAATCACGGCGTAACCGCGCAGGGCGTATCGGCATTTCCACCGGAAGTGACCGTGCAGATGGTGATGAACTTCGAACATGGCGGCGCGGCGATCAACCAATTGGCCAAAGCCGCGGGCGCAAAAATGGATGTGCGCGCGCTGGAGCTAGACCGCCCGACTGCGGATTTCACCAAAGACCCCGCCATGAGCGAAGACGACCTGCTGGCAGCGTTGCAGGCAGGCTGGTCTGCCGTTGATACAGGGGCTGACCTGCTGGTTGTCGGAGAGATGGGGATCGGCAACACAACACCAGCAGCAGCAATCGCCTGCGCCTTGTTTGGCGGGGACGCCGCAGATTGGACCGGGCGTGGCACCGGTGTCGATGATGCGGGTCTTGCAAATAAAACTCGCGTTGTCGCCGAGGGGGTCGCGCGGCATCCGGGCACAGACGGGTTGGACGTTCTACGCTGTCTTGGCGGACGCGAGATCGCGGCCATGGCGGGCGCGATTGCAGCGGCGCGCATATTGCGTATTCCGGTCATCCTCGATGGCTTTATCTGTTCTGCCGCTGCTGCCTGTCTGGCCCAGCTTTCCGATGGCGCGCTGGATCATGTTGTGGCAGGCCATCAAAGCGCCGAGGGCGCACATGGCGCAGTATTGGCGAAACTGGGTAAGGAACCCCTGTTGACCCTGGGTCTCCGGCTGGGCGAAGGGTCCGGTGGAGCGCTGGCCATCAACATCGTCAAAAGCGCGGTCGCCTGCCATTCGGGAATGGCGACCTTTGCTGAGGCTGGTGTCTCGGACGGATAATTCAAGGCCCTGATCCGGGCGTCGGGTCAGGCTGATTTCTGCGCGTGTTCTTCCGCCAGCTCCAACAGCGCGGTTTCCAGATCTTTTTCAAGCTTCTGGGCGCGCTCGATATAGGTCTTGTTTTCGGCGGTCGGTACGCCCGGTATCCAAAGCTCTGCCAGATCGCGGATTGTCGTCCTGTCGTGGTGATAGAATGTCTGCTCTGCCTGCGCGGCCTCATATTCGCTCAGGCCAATATTCTCCAACACGTACCGCCCGGCGCGCAGTGAGCTGTCGAACATCTCGCGCACAATGTCATTCGCACCGGCCTGATAGAGCTCATAAACATGGTTTCGATCACGGGCGCGGGCAACGATATGCAGATCTGGGCGCTGGCGACGGGCGTAGCTGACCAATCGCGTCACCTGTTTGTGGTCATCCATCGCCGCCACCAGGACCGAGGCTTTTTCGATCCCAGCAGCGCGCAGCAATTCTGGGCGGGTCGGGTCGCCCAGAAAGCCCTTTACACCAAACCGGCGCATCAGTTGGATGGTTTCGATATCGTGGTCCAGCACGATGGTCTTAAAACCGCTGGCCTGAACCAGACGGTTTACGATCTGACCAAACCGGCCAATGCCAGCGATAATCACGGGCCCTTTTTCATCGATCTCGTCAGGCTCGACCGACGGGCTGTTGTCTTTGACAGAGCGTGACAGCAGGTCATAGATGATGAAGAGCAACGGGGTGATCAGCATTGTCAGCGCGATGATCATCAGCAGTTTCTGCGAAAGTCCGGGCGGAATGACGTTTTGCTGTGTCGAGAACGCCAAAAGGACAAATCCAAATTCACCGGCCTGTGCCAGACCAAGTGTGAATAGCCAGTGGTCGCGCCCGCGCAGCTTGAACGCGCGTCCGACCAAATACAGGATAATCCCTTTGGCCAGGATCAGTAGTAGCGCAAGACCGATCAGGTCCAATGGGTCGGCAAAGAAGTACCCAACATCAATACCCGCGCCCACGGTGATGAAAAAGAGACCAAGCAGCAGCCCCTTAAACGGCTCCAGATCGCTTTCCATTTCGTGACGGAATTCAGAGCTGGCCAAAACCACCCCGGCCAAAAACGCGCCAAGCGCAGGGGAGAGGCCAACCAGCGTCATCAGAAACGAGATTCCAACAACGATCATAAGGGCCAGCGCCGTGTACATCTCGCGCAGGCGGGTGGCGTGAATGAACCGGAACAGCGGGCGGGTCAAGTATATGCCCGCCAGCACCACAAAGGCGACCGCGCCGATGGTGACCAGGGTGACGGCCCAGCCCGGCAGACCTTCGACAAGAGACAGCGTATGATGGGCGTCGGCTCCGTGCCCTGCATCAATGCCGCGGTCAATGGATCCGTCATCTTCGATATGAACACTGGCGGGCAGAGCCAGAAGCGGCAGGAAGGCCAGGATCGGGATGACCGCAATATCCTGCGTCAGCAGCACCGAGAAGGTCGCCCGCCCGCCATTCGTCTGCATCAGCCCTTTCTCAGACAAGGTCTGCAAAACGATCGCGGTGGATGAAAGCGACAGCGTCAACCCCACCGCCAGCGCGACGGACCAGACCTGACCTGTATAAAATGCAACCGCGGCGATAACGAGGGTCGAGACAGCGACCTGCAGCCCGCCAAGCCCAAGCAGCTTGTCCCGCATATCCCACAGGGCGCGCGGTTCCAGTTCGAGACCGATCAGGAACAGCATCATCACGACGCCGAATTCGGCCACATGTTGCAGGCTTTCGGTTTCGGCGCCGACCAGCCCGAGGATCGGACCAATGGCGAGGCCGGCTGCCAGATAGCCCAGAACAGACCCCAACCCCAAACGTGCCGACAGGGGTACAGCGATCACTGCCGCAGCCAGGTAGATCGAGGCTTGATAGAGGAACTCGTCCATTGTGGTCCTTTCGGTGCGCTCAGGTCGGCAAGGGCGCGTCGCGTTTGAGTTGATCCATGACGATCTGACTTTGTACCCGCGCTACTGCAGGATGCGGCAGTATTACCTGATGAAGCAAGCGGTTGAGAGCTGATAAATCATCACAATAGACATGCAGCAAATAGTCGGCCTCGCCTGTCATCGTCCAAGCGCTGGTGATCTCTGCACGGCTATCGACCATGCGGGCGAAACTGGAGGATTGATCCGGGCCATGTGTTCCAAGGTGAACCTGGACGAACCCCTGCACTTGGAGACCGAGTTTCAAAGGGTCCAGCCGGGCGGTGTAGCCGGTGATGTACCCGTCCGCCTCCAGCCGCTGTCGGCGACGTCCCGCCTGACTGGGTGACAGATTCAGCATCTCGCCCAATTGATGGGCGGTCAGATGGGCGTCTTTCTGAAGCGCAGACAGCAAACGTGTGTCGGTGGCATCCAGCATGTGCGGAGATTCCCCGGTTTTCTTTTTCGCTATGCGCAAAATACGCATGGAATTATAGTTTATACGAAAACAATGCGCAGAAACAGCACTGGATAATGCGTATTTTTGAATCAGCAAAGAAATTCCTGTTTGAAAGGAGACGCGCCATGGGTCCATTCCCGCACAACGCCCCGAAATCCACGATCAGCGCCGAGAACCCTGCCGGAACCGACGGTTTCGAATTTGTAGAATTCGCACATCCCGAACCACAGGAACTGCGGGATGTATTCATCAAGATGGGGTTCGAGAAGGTCGGCCATCACAACGACAAGCCAGCAGTCGAGCTGTGGCAGCAGGGGGATGTCACCTATATCCTCAATGCTGACCCTGACAGCTTTGCGGCGAAGTTCGTTGCCGACCACGGTCCCTGCGCCCCGGCCATGGGGTGGCGTGTTGTGGACGCGCAGAAAGCCTATGATCATGCGGTAGCAAACGGGGCCGAGCCATATGATGCACCCGACAAGACGATGGATGTACCTGCGATCAAGGGGATTGGCGGCTCGTTGATCTACTTTATCGACCAGTATTACGAGACTTCGCCCTACAACGCTGAATTCACGTGGCACACGCAATCGAAGCCGCGCGGCGATGGGTTCTATTACCTCGATCACCTGACCCACAATGTCTACAAGGGCAATATGGACAAGTGGTTCCGGTTCTATGGCGATCTGTTCAACTTTCGCGAAATCCGCTTCTTTGACATTCAGGGCAAGTTTACCGGGCTGTACAGCCGCGCGCTGACCTCACCCTGCGGTCGCATTCGCATTCCGATCAACGAAGATCGGGGCGAGACCGGCCAGATCGTGTCTTATCTTAAAAAGTACAAGGGCGAAGGAATCCAACATATCGCAGTCGGCAGTGACGACATCTATGGTTCGACCGACGCGATTGCTCGGAAGGGGCTTAAATTCATGCCGGGTCCGAATGAGGCATATTATGACATGTCGTTTGAGCGTGTGTCCGGCCATGATGAGCCGGTCGACAGGATGATGAAACACGGCATTCTGATTGATGGCGAAGGTGTTGTGGATGGCGGCGAGACGAAGATTCTGTTGCAGATCTTCTCAAAAACCGTGGTCGGTCCTATCTTCTTTGAGTTCATTCAGCGCAAAGGCGATGACGGCTTTGGCGAAGGGAACTTCAAGGCCTTGTTTGAGTCGATCGAGCGTGAGCAGATCGAATCCGGTGAGATTTCGGCCGCCTGAGATCAGGCATAGACCATAACTTAGTGCGCCACAAAAGATGGCGCACTGATGCGTTGTTCAAGAACGACGTCGGAGCTTGAGGCCTGCAGATAAAACTGCGTCAGCTGCGGGGCATTTTCAGCGTCAGATTGCGTCCGCGTTTTTCATAGCGCAATTCACTGTCACTGATTGCGACGACCCGGCCACCGTCGATCCGGTCGCCAACTTTCAGCTTTTTATAACGACCGCTGGGCAAGCGTACCAAAGCGCGGCGATTATCGGGCGTACCGTAGACACCGATCAGGTTGAGCTTTCGCAAATTCAACGCGTTGTCCAGCGTTGCCTGACGGGCAACGGATGCGGTGGTGGGTATCTTTGGCGCAACGGCTTTGGGTTCGAACGATCCACCTTCGTCGTTTGTTTGCGCAATCGCGGCGGTCGAGCCAAGCGGGGCGCTGCCCGCTGCGGGTTTGGCTGCGGCCGCGGCGACCACAGAGGCCGGGCGCAATTTGGGCCGGGGCACCCTAACCACGGCGAGTGCCGTCGGCGTGTGATCAACCTGCGGTCTTTCCTGCAGCGATTTCGGGCGCTGCTTGGGCCGCAGCACCGCCAGTTCTTCCAGTGAGCGACCACCCAGCTGTTGGCGTTCAAATTGCTCGACCAGATCATTGGGGCGGGCACGGGGGCGAAGCTCGGCCAGCCTGCCCGTTTCTTCGTCAAGCGCGACAGGTTCGATTTCGAAACGAACTGGCACCTCGGGCGGTACCGATGACGGGCGGCCCAAATAGACCATGATGCCATCCGGGTTCAGCGTACCTTCGGCTGTCGGCGTGACCAGACCACGCTCGTCCAGCTCAAATGCTCCCACGATGGCGTCGCTCTGTTCAGCAGGCTCAACTGCAAAATCGGTGTCAAAACTTGCAACCGGGGGCAGGGCCACGGCGTCCTGAGACAGGCTCGAACGGTCAATCGAGGCCAGATAGATGTCGCCCTGTCCCGGCAGAGGTGGCTCGGCCAGCGCTGCGGGGGGCGTTGGGGCGATGCCCGTGACCTCGTGAAAAACCTCTTCACTCTCGGGATCGCGCGCGACTTGCTCAACGGCCTGCGGCGCAACCCTCAGGGCTTCTAAAATAGCAGCGTCCGTTGCCGTCAGATCCTCACCCTCATCGGGGGCGGCTTCTTCGACCGGGGTCTCGTCGATGTTCGCGACTTCGGGCTCAGGCTCTAACTCGGGCTCAGTGATCGGAAGTTCGGCCCGAAGGTCAGGCGCTGGCACCTCGGCTGTCGGTACTTCGGACAGCTGCTGTTCTTCGGGCAGGCTGGCCAGGGTTGACGTATCGTCCGAGCCTGATGTTGTCCACGCTCCGACGACGATACCCAGAACCACGGCCGCCGCGACGGCAGCGATGATGTACTTTGTCGATGCCGTGCCTGATTGGGATGGCGCGACCGTGCCGGGCAGGGGCTGCGGAGAGCGAAACGTGTCAGGATCTGCTGCATCTGCGATGAGATGCACTGCGGGGCCGGGTAGCTCCTCGATTGCGGACGTGTCTTTGTGCGCTTCCTGTTCAGTGTCAGTGTCAGTGTCAGTGTCAGTGTCAGTGTCAGTGTCAGTGTCGTCTAGAGAAGCGTCTTCGAGCTCTTCGATCTGCTGCGCCTCAACGGGTTCGGCTGCAGGGGGGGCAGGCAGGTCGGATGCGGGCAGCGCATCGCACAGTGTGAACTCTAAGCCGCTGCCATCTTCGATGTCATCAGCGCGGGCTGTAAACAATACAGGGACAAAACCATGGCCGATGGCAAAGTCATGTGCCTCTTCGATGGTTTCGCGCGCAGCTGCTGCGATTCGGGTGCAGCCATCAGCCGCCTGCGTCGCTACCACCAGATCGGATACCGCATATGGCGTGGCGCCGGTCAATGCCTCAGCGGCTTTCTGTTCGATCTCGTCGGGTGTTGATCCCGAGGTATCCACCGTCATAAACCTGATCTGATCCGATGGGATAACCACCTGACAGCTCAGATCATTTTGTATAGCAAAACCTTGGGCGCGCAGGGTCTGCATCTGTTCATTCAGATCCGGCGCAGCCAAAGGGACGGTTCCGATGCAGTACCATTCGTCATCCGAATAGTGATGCAAAGAAATCCCGGTATCATCAAAGGACAGCGCGAAGGCGGGTTTCATAATCTGGCAGAACCATACTTATCAGAATACGCGCGAACGCGTTCGCGTTCGCTTGGGAAGGATAAAGCAGGAACCCGCTGAGGGAAAGGAAAAGGCAAAATTACCCCTTGCCCGGCAAAGCCTTGCCACCCCATGTTTAAGACAGGTCAACAGGAGGGATCACCTTGAAGACACTTGCTTTTCTGGCCGCGATGATGGCGGCAACCACGGCTGGCATCGCGCATGCGGAAGAACGTCGCATCTCGGTCAGCGGCACCGGAACCGCACTGTCAGCGCCGGATATGGCAACCATCACACTGGGTGTCACCAACGAAGATCCGCAGGCGTCTGCCGCGATGCAGGCCACGTCCGACGCGGTTTCGCAAATCCTGACGCGTCTGAATGACATGGGGATCGAGGCGCGCGATGTGCAGACCCGCGATCTGTCCTTGTCGCCTGTCTGGACCCGGCATCGCGACCCTGGGGCCGAGCCGCCTAAGATCGCCGGGTTCGTCGCCTCGAACCGCGTTTTTGTGCGTGTGCGCGATCTGGACAATCTGGGGCAGATCATGGATGCGGTCATCCGCGACGGGGCCAATGATTTCGGCGGGCTGAGTTTCGAGGTTCAGGATCGGAAACCGCTTGAGGCCGAAGCGCGCGCCGAAGCCGTTGCCGATGCCACAGCCAAGGCACAGCAACTGGCGCAAGCGGCGGGTGTTACGCTGGGCCCGGTTGTAACGATCAGTGATCAGGGCAGCGGCGTGCGGCCCGTTGCGCAAATGCGCGAGATGAGCTTTGCCGATGCCGGCGCCGTGCCGGTCGCCGGCGGCGAGATTTCGGTTTCAGTGAACATCTCGATGGTCTTCGAGATCTCCGAATAACTCAGGTCGGCGCGCGGGCCATCAGCGATTGGCGCTGTTGGCCTGTGGCGTCGAAGTTCTCAGGCGCCAGCCATACCTCGAACGCGTCGCGAATGCGCGGCCATTCTGTATCGATGATGGAAAACCAGGCGGTATCTCGATTGCGGCCCTTATAGTGGGTCGCCTGCCGGAAGATGCCTTCGAACTGAAAGCCCAGGCGCGCGGCAGCCTTGCGCGAGGGTTCGTTCAAAGCATCACATTTCCACTCATAGCGGCGATAGCCCAGCTCATTAAAGACGCGGCGCATCATCAGATACATCGCCTCAGATGCAATCGGACTGCGTTGCATCAGGGGCGAGAAATGGATGTAGCCCACCTCGATCACGCCACCTTTGGGGTCGATCCGCAGAAAGGTCGCATGCCCCACGGGATCACCATTCTGGTCCAGAATCGTATGAAACAGCGGGTCGGCACTCTTTTCACAGCGCACCATCCAGTCGGAAAATTCAGCCTTAGACGTGATAGGCTCTTCCGGCAGATAGGTCCAATTGCGACCGTCCTTATCTTGCGCAAACGCCCGAAACAGGCCGGGTGTATGCTCTTTTGCGTTCAGTGGTACGACGCTGCAAAAGCGACCGACCATCTCATCCCGTGGTGGTGTCGGTCTAGGAAAACTGTCGTCGATGGGCAACCCAACAGGCTGCCCCAGAGCGTTGGTCTGGTGCGCTGACATCGTAATAGTCCTTTGGATCAGGCGCTGGCTTTGGACAGGGCCTGATCGAGATCGGCGATCAGGTCATCCGCATCTTCGATACCAATCGATACGCGCACGACATTCGGACCAGCGCCCGCCGCCTCTTGCTGTTCGGGCGAAAGCTGTCTGTGCGTGGTCGAGGCCGAATGGATGATCAGCGACCGCGCATCGCCCAGATTTGCCACATGGCTGAAAATCTCAAGCGCGTTAACCAGTTTGACGCAAGCCTCATACCCACCTTTGACCGCAAAGGTGAACAGGGCACCCGCGCCCTTGGGATAATGCGCTTTGACCCTGTCATGATAGGGGGACGAGGGCAGGCCCGCATAGGTGACATAGTCCACGCGATCATCCGCCTCGAGCCATGCCGCGACTTTCTGCGCGTTTTCGACATGACGTTCCATCCGCAGGCTGAGGGTTTCGATCCCCATCAGCGTATAATGTGCCGCTTGTGGATTCATGGTCATGCCCAGATCGCGCAGCCCGACGGCGATGCCGTGGAAGGTGAAAGCCAGCGGCCCGAATGTCTCATGAAACTTCAGCCCGTGATATGCCGTTTCGGGCTGGCTGAGCGAAGGAAACTTGTCATTGGCCGACCAGTCGAACTTGCCGGAATCGACGATGCAGCCGCCGGTTACCGTGCCATTCCCGGTCAGGTACTTCGTAGTCGAATGCACAACCAGCGTGGCCCCGTGTTCAATCGGGCGGCACAGGTAAGGCGTGGCCGAGGTGTTGTCGACGATCAGAGGAATGCCCGCGTCGTCTGCCACATTGGCCAGCGCGCGGATGTCGGTGACATAACCGCCGGGGTTGGCGATGGATTCGCAGAATACGGCACGGGTATTGTCATCAATGGCTGCTTTGATGGCGTCCAGATCGTCGGTGTCGACGAACTTGGCCTCCCAGCCGAAACGTTTGATGGTCTGGCTGAATTGCGTGACTGTACCGCCGTACAGGCGGGTCGACGCGACCACATTGCAGCCGGGGCCCATCAGCGGGAACAGCGCCATGATCTGCGCCGCGTGGCCCGAAGAACAGCAGACCGCGCCCGCACCACCTTCCAGCGTTGCAACACGTTCCTGCAGCACCGCAACCGTCGGGTTGGTCAGGCGGGAATAGATGTATCCGACCTCTTGCAGGTTAAACAGGGCAGCCGCGTGTTCGGCGTCACGGAACACATAAGCGGTTGTCTGATAAATCGGGGTCTGGCGCGCACCGGTTGCCGGGTCGGGGCGGGCACCTGCGTGAATTTGCAGCGTGTCAAAACCATAGGTTGGACCATCAGACATTCTTGAAATCTCCCTGTGATACATTGGTTGCTAAAACCTCTAGGGCATTGCAATCCACGACACAACGAATTCGTCAGCGCAGCCAGAGTCCCTTGGCTTTGATGGCTTTGCGAATGGCCTGTTCTCGCTGGGGCAGGTTGTCACGATCAAACAGCTGTCGGATTTTGGCGCCTTTGCCCTGGATGACCAGCCGCTTCATCGGGTCATAATTCTTAAGCACCTTCTTGACCCGATTGGGCGCGGCAACAGCTTCGAGTGTCTCGATGACATGATCGCTCTCACGGGCATAGAGCAGCGGAAACAGGCGATAGTGACAACTGACAGAGCCGTCCAGCAAACCGGCAGGTAGCGTATCGCGGCTGCCGCCCAGGGCATGGATAACCAGCGGCAGCGCGGCCTGATCCAGCCAGGGATCAAGGTTTTGGCCCGTCAGCTCTGGCAGCTCTTCATCGCGGATCACCCGCGCATACTCCAGAAACCGTTCGCCGAACTGATGCGGACATTTGTAAAAGAAATAACCTGCATTGAAATACAGATAGCGCCGCCAATAATCCTCGGGCTGGCTGGTATCCAGCGAGCTTTCGAAATCCAGCCCAAAGCGCTGGTACAGCGCGCGCCAAATGCCGTCATAGCTGGGGCCATAGAGCGTTGGCTTGGGCCAGGTGCCTTCCACCTTGGACGAGGCGCCGGGGCGCTCGAAATCAAAGGGCACGCTATTCAGGTCGCCCGTGATCAGGGTGTCAGTATCAAAGAAGACAAACGGCTCGCCCTCGGGGAGGGTTAACAATGCCTCGATTTTGTTTCCATAGGGATAGCTCTCGCCAAAGACGTGCGAGTCAAAAGGGAGGATTTCCGCATCAAGCTGCTTGAGGACTTTCAGGACATCCGGGTCGCTGATGCTGGGGTCCTGATGCCAGCGCGGGCCAGGCTGCGGGGTGGCCACAAAAAGCCGTCCGCTGAAATCGGGCGAGGAATGGCGCAGGGACGCGGCGAACAAGACCGCCTCATACTGCAGGCGGTTGTTCTGACCGACGACGACGACATTGAACTTCGGAGGTTTTGCCTGCATGTCTGCGCTTTCCGGTTGGTGGCCTGTCAGGCACTGCTTTTCCTCGGGACTACAACAACAAGCTGTGGGCGTCAAAACCTGATGGGGTTGGCAAGATGTTCGCCCTCTCGGCGTCACTCTGAAACCAAACAGCCCTCAGATTGTGCATATCATCTGAAAACGGGGCCATTCCGCCCGATTTTTGCGTTTTTTGGCTGATTATAAATTTTACCAATTGATAAAAAATCAAAATGTGGCAAGCTGGTCGGCATAAGAAACATATCTACAGGGAGTAGAGTGATGGCACAGGGCCAGATGGCACCCGGTATCTTATCCGGGCGGCTTTCCAGCGATGAGCTGACCTCGAATTTCACCGATCTGCACCCGCCGCTGGCGCCGCATGAGGCCGCTGTGGCGGCAGATCGCTGCTATTTCTGCTATGACGCGCCGTGTGTGACGGCTTGTCCGACGGATATCGATATTCCGCTGTTCATCCGTCAGATTCAGGCCGGACAACCACAGGCAGCGGGGCAGACGATCCTCGATCAGAACATTCTTGGCGGCATGTGCGCCCGGGTTTGTCCGACAGAGACGCTGTGCGAAGAGGCCTGTGTGCGCGAAGCGGCCGAGGGCAAGCCGGTCGAAATCGGGCGGCTGCAGCGGTTTGCGACCGACACTGTCATGGCAGCGGGTGATCATCCTTTCACCCGGGCTCCGTCGACGGGCAAGACTGTCGCCGTTGTTGGTGCCGGGCCTGCAGGGCTGGCCTGTGCGCACCGGTTGGCCCTGCTTGGGCATGACGTGGTTATTCATGAGGCCAAACCTAAACCGGGCGGGCTGAATGAATATGGCATTGCGGCTTATAAATCGACCAATGATTTCGCGCAGGCCGAGGTGGACTGGTTGCTGAAAATTGGTGGCATTGCGGTTGAGACCGGATCGGCTCTGGGCGAAACGATTTCGCTTGATGGACTGACCGAGAATTATAACGCGGTGTTCCTGTCCATTGGCCTCGCCGGTGTCAACGCGTTGCGCGCGCAAGGTGCAGACAAAGACGGTGTACGACATGCGGTGGATTTCATCTCGGACGTGCGGCAGGCCAGCGATTTGGCGCATCTGCCGGTCGGGCGGAACGTGGTGGTGATCGGCGGCGGCATGACGGCAGTGGATGCTGCGGTCAAATCAAAGCTGCTGGGCGCTGAGAATGTGACCATAGCCTATCGTCGCGGTCGCGATGCGATGGGTGCCAGCCGCTATGAACAGGATCTGGCCGCGTCGCACGGCGTGCGGATCATGTGCAACGTACAACCCGTCGCGATTCACGGAAATGGGGCATCCGCCGAGATCGAACTGGAATATACCGCCAGTCATGACGGCAGCCTTACCGGAACAGGTGAGACGGTCCGTGTTCTCGCCGATCAGGTTCTGAAGGCAATCGGGCAAACCCTTGAGGGCGCGCCCGAAGGGCTGACCCTTGAGGGCAACAAGATCGCCGTCAACGAAACGGGGCGTACATCCATGAACGGTGTCTGGGCTGGCGGCGACTGTGCTGCCGGTGGCGAAGACCTGACGGTGACCGCAGTTGCCGAAGGGCGCGACGCCGCGATGGACATCCACGCCACACTGGTTTCGTGATAGGGTAGGGCATCCAATCCAAATTGTGTTGCCGAGGTAATCGCCATGTCTCAGATCGAAGAAGCCGTCGCCCGTCACTACACGACCGGAGCCCTGACCGAGAGGGTGCGTCACGCTCTGGCCGCCAGCGGTGTTGACCCGGATGCGGCCACTGTTGCGGACCTCAAGGCGGGGGATGAATTCCACACTGGCGGCGTTGCGGCGACAGACAATTTGTTTAGCCAGCTCTCGCTTGACCCCGCGACGCGTGTGCTGGATATCGGATGCGGCATCGGTGGCACCTCGCGCTATGTTGCCGATCGCTATGGTTCGACGGTGACGGGGATCGATCTGACGCCGGAATTCGTCGAAACCGCGCAATCGCTCAGCACGCTTGTGGGGCTTTCCGACCAGATCGATTTTCAGGTGGGCAGCGCGCTGGACATGCCTGTTTCAGATGCCGCCTTTGACCTGGCCGTCATGCTGCATGTCGGCATGAATATCGAAGACAAAACGGCCCTCTTTGCCGAGGTTTCGCGGGTTCTGGCAAGCGGCGGCACCTTTGCCGTGTTCGACGTAATGGGTGGCGCTGCGGATGAGGCGCTGGACTTTCCTTTGCCGTGGTCGACGCATCCCGAAACCTCATTCGTTCACGCCCCTGACACCTACAAACAGGCAGCACAGGCTGCCGGTCTGACCCTGCAGGTCGAGACTGACCGCAGTGACTTTGCCCTGGCCTTTTTCGAAGAGGTTTTCGCAAAGATCGCTCGGGACGGGCCCGCACCTTTGGGCATTCATCTGATGATGGGCGAAACCGCGCCCGAGAAGTTCGAGAACTACGTCGCAAATCTCAAAGCCGGGCGTATTCGCCCGACAGAAATGATATTCAAGAAAACCGGCTGAGCCGGTGAGGAGGACCCATGGCCGACCTGACAACAGACTTTCTGGGGATTTCCAGCCCGAACCCATATTGGTTGGCCTCAGCCCCGCCCACGGACAAAGAATACAACGTGCGCCGTGCGTTCGAGGCCGGTTGGGGCGGTGTAGTTTGGAAGACGCTTGGGTCCGAAGGACCTCCGGTCGTCAACGTAAACGGGCCACGTTATGGCGCGATATACGGCGCGGATCGGCGGTTGCTGGGTCTGAACAATATCGAATTGATCACTGATCGCCCGCTTGAGGTGAACCTTGAAGAGATGGCGCGAGTTAAGGCCGACTATCCTGATCGGGCGCTGATCGCGTCGATCATGGTGCCTTGTGAGGAAGAAGCCTGGAAGGCTATTCTGCCGCGCGTTGCGGAAACAGGCGCTGACGGGATCGAGCTGAACTTTGGCTGCCCGCATGGGATGAGCGAGCGCGGTATGGGGTCAGCCGTTGGGCAGGTGCCTGAGTATATCGAGATGGTCACGCGCTGGTGCAAAACCTATTATGACCGCCCGGTTATCGTGAAGCTGACGCCGAATATTACAGATATTCGCAAACCTGCCGCCGCAGCCAAGAACGGTGGCGCAGATGCGGTTTCGCTGATCAACACTATCAACTCGATCACCAGCGTCAATCTGGATACGTTCAGCCCCGAGCCGTCGATTGACGGCAAAGGCAGCCATGGTGGTTATTGCGGGCCGGCGGTCAAGCCGATTGCGCTGTCGATGGTGTCCGAGATCGCACGTGATCCGGCCACGCATGGCCTGCCGATCTCGGGCATCGGTGGGGTGACGACGTGGCGCGACGCGGCAGAATTCATCTCGCTTGGATGCGGCACGGTTCAGGTCTGTACGGCCGCGATGACCTATGGCTTCAAGATCATCGATGAGCTGACGGCGGGCCTGTCGGAATGGATGGATGAAAAAGGGTATTTCAGCATCGATGAGGTCATTGGGCGGGCTGTGCCTAATGTCACTGACTGGCAGTACCTCAACCTCAACTATGTGGCCAAGGCGAAGATCGATCAGGATCAGTGCATCAAATGTGGTCGCTGCTATGCGGCCTGCGAAGATACCAGCCATCAGGCCATTTCCATGTCTGCGGACCGCGTGTTCGATGTCAAAGATGAGGAATGCGTGGCCTGCAATCTGTGCGTCGATGTCTGCCCGGTCGAAGGGTGCATCACGATGGAGCCCATGGCCGCAGGCGAGGTGGATCCGCGCACCGGCAATGTCGTGCAGCCGGACTATGCCAACTGGACCATGCATCCCAACAACCCGATGGCCAAAGCGGCCGAGTAGGGTAAACCAGCATCCCAATACACGCGTCCCGGCGCTAGAGTGCGGCTGATTGTTTTAGGTATAGGAGATTGTCATGCCAGCGGTACCGCCGGGTCGAAGCAAAGGGGGCAACAGGGTCACCAAACTTGACAGGGATACATCCAAAAAGAATGTGGCCCTGTCCAAGGCCAAACAGCGTGATGCCCTTGCGGCCAAGAATTTCATTCAGCATCAGAAACAGGTCAAGAAAGACCTGGCCGATATCGTCAAGCTGAAGCGGTCGATCGAAGAGATGATGGCCAAGATAAAAGAAGACCGGCAGCTGGACCAAAGGTTCATGGGGCAGGTCACTAAAAAAGTCAAAGCGCTGCAGGATTTTGACAAATACATCAAAGCGTCAGAGCGGGATTTCTCGACCGGCGTGCATCAGCCCAAGATGTATACGGCGATTGTCCGGGATGCCGGGAAAGTGCCCAAGATCAATACGGTCAAGACGATGGGCGATCTGACTATTCTGCTGGCGATGGCGATCGTTATTCTCAAACGTATTCTTGCGCTGAAAGCTGCAAAGTAACGCTCAGCCCTGAGGGGTCAGCAGTTTGCGATAAAGCGTGTCGATAAAGGGTTCGGCACCATCGAACGGGTCCTCGGACCCAAGGATGGCCCGGACCTGAACGTCAAAATCGGCATAATGCTGGGTTAAAGCCCAGATCGAGAAGATCAAGTGATAGGGATGCACACGCGCGATTTTTCCCTGATCCATCCAGCGGGTCAGAATGCTGGTCTTTGCATCAACAAGGGCTTTCAGATCATTTGACAGCGCGTCGTGAATTCTGGGGGCACCCTGAACCAGCTCGTTGGCAAACAGGCGGCTTTCGCGCGGCAATTCCCGGCTCATTTGCAGTTTACGATGGATGTAAGACAGGATTTCCTGCAGCGGATCGCCATTCTCATCCAGATCGTGTAGAGGGGCCAGCCAGGTTTCTAATAAACCTGACAACAGGGCCGTATGGATCGCCTCTTTCGAGGGGAAATAATACAAGAGATTGGGCTTGCTCAGCCCTGCCTCGGCCGCGATCTGATCTACAGTTGCGCCTCGAAAGCCATGCGCTGAAAACACGTTCAGGGCGGCCTCAAGAATCGCGGCACGATTCTTTTTCTGTATTCTGGTCGGGGCGCGGTCTTTGGGCATGTTTTCTGCTCGTCTCATTTCCGCCAGTCAGGCACCGGGTATGCCGAAATTTGCGGCGTTTCCATGCAATTTCTTGACTGATGTCGAACCCGTGATAGCGTGAGTTTGACCAGATGGTCAAATCAAGACACCAAAAGCGAGCCAAATCGCAAGCAACAGGGAAAAACAAGATGGCAGCTCCGGCGCAGAATCTCAGGATCAATGGCGACAGGCTATGGGATAGCCTGATGGAGATGGCCAAGATTGGCCCCGGTGTCGCAGGTGGAAACAACCGTCAGACCCTGACCGACGAAGATGCCGAAGGCCGCGCGTTATTCCAGAAATGGTGCGAGGACGCGGGCTGTACCATGGGGCTGGATCAGATGGGCAACATGTTCGCCCATCGTGAAGGGACCGACCCTGACGCTTTGCCGGTCTATGTCGGCTCGCATCTGGATACCCAGCCGACTGGCGGCAAGTATGACGGCGTGCTTGGCGTGCTGGGCGGGTTAGAGATCATTCGGACGCTCAACGACCTGGGCATCAAGACCAAACACCCGATTGTGGCGACCAACTGGACCAACGAAGAGGGCACGCGTTATGCCCCCGCGATGCTGTCCTCGGGGGTGTTTGCCGGGATGCACACACAGGACTGGGCTTATGAGCGCGAGGATGCCGAGGGCAAGACATTCGGGGATGAGCTGAAGCGTATCGGCTGGCGCGGTGACGAAGAGGTTGGCGCGCGCAAGATGCATGCGTTTTTCGAGCTGCACATCGAACAGGGACCCATTCTTGAGGCCGAGGAAAGAGATATCGGCGTGGTCACCCACGGGCAGGGCCTGAGCTGGACACAAATCACCATCACCGGCAAGGATGCGCATACGGGGTCTACCCCAATGCCAATGCGCAAGAATGCAGGGCTTGCCATGGCGCGGGTGCTTGAGAAGGTGGATCAGATCGCCTGGTCTCATGCGCCACATGCGGTAGGGGCGGCAGGGCATATCGACGTCTATCCGAACTCACGCAATGTGATCCCGGGCAAGGTTGTCTTTACGGTCGATTTCCGTTCGCCCGAGCTGGACGTCATCAAGGATATGGAGAACCGCTTGCGCGTCGCTGCCGAAGACATCGTGAATGAGATGGGGCTGCAGATTGCATTTGAGAAAGTCGGTGGCTTTGATCCAGTGAAATTCGACGAGGGTTGTGTTGCCGCTGTTCGCAGCGCGGCCGAGCGGTTGGGATATTCGCATACGGATATCATTTCTGGGGCCGGGCACGATGCCTGCTGGATCAACCGGGTTGCCCCGACCGCTATGGTGATGTGCCCTTGTGTGGATGGGCTCAGCCATAACGAGGCAGAAGAGATCAGCAAGGACTGGGCTGCTGCTGGCGCAGATGTTCTGTTTCACGCGGTCGTTGAGACGGCGGAGATCGTGGAATAGGGGGCGCTGCCCCCATCGCTTGCCGGGCGTGTCCTCCGGGATATTCGGGCCAGATGAAACAGGCGGCGCAGACCGCATGAGGGAGTGTAAGATGAGTACTGTTATCAAGAACGGAACCGTTGTTACCGCAGATCTGTCCTATAAGGCGGATGTCATGGTCGAGGGGGGGGTGATCACCGAGATCGGGCTGGATCTGAAAGGCGACAAAGAGCTGGATGCAACCGGGTGCTATGTGATGCCCGGCGGCATCGATCCGCATACGCATCTGGAAATGCCGTTCATGGGCACTTATTCCAGCGATGATTTTGAAAGCGGCACGCGCGCGGCTTTGGCAGGCGGTACAACGATGGTGGTGGACTTTGCGCTGCCGAACCCGGGTGAAAGCCTGTTGGACGCGCTGAAACGCTGGGACAACAAATCGACCCGTGCGAATTGCGACTATTCCTTCCACATGGCCGTGACATGGTGGGGAGAGCAGGTCTTTGACGATATCAAGACCGTCATCGAGACGCGCGGGATCAACACGTTCAAGCACTTCATGGCCTATAAAGGCGCATTGATGGTGAATGATGACGAATTGTTCGCCTCGTTCAAGCGTCTGGCCGAGCTGGGCGGTATTGCCATGGTGCATGCCGAGAATGGCGATGTGGTGGCCGAGCTCAGCGCCAAGCTGCTGGCCGAAGGCAATACCGGCCCCGAGGCACACGCCTATTCCCGACCGCCGCAGGTGGAGGGCGAGGCAACCAACCGCGCGATCATGATCGCGGATATGGCGGGTGTGCCGCTGTACGTCGTGCATACCTCCTGTGAAGAGGCGCATGAGGCCATTCGGCGCGCCAAGATGAATGGCAAACGCGTGTGGGGTGAGCCTCTGATCCAGCATCTGACCCTGGATGAAAGCGAATACTTCCATCAGGATTGGGATCACGCGGCACGGCGAGTCATGAGCCCACCATTCCGCAACAAACAGCATCAGGACAGTCTGTGGAACGGGTTGCATTCCGGCACTCTGAGCGTTGTGGCGACCGACCATTGCGCCTTTACGACCGAGCAGAAACGCTATGGCGTGGGGGATTTCACCAAGATTCCGAACGGAACTGGCGGGCTTGAGGACCGGATGCCGATGTTGTGGACGCATGGGGTGAATACCGGCCGTCTGACCATGAATGAATTCGTCGCCGTCACTTCAACAAACATCGCTAAGATTATGAATTGCTATCCGAAAAAAGGTGCCGTTCTTGTCGGTGCGGATGCTGATCTGGTGGTTTGGGATCCTGAAAAGACAAAGACGATCAGCGCCGACACCCAGCAATCCTCGATCGACTACAACGTGTTTGAAGGCAAAGAGATCAAAGGCCTGCCACGCTTTACTCTGACACGCGGTCAGGTGGCTGTGCATGACGGTGAAATCCGCACGCAGGAAGGCCACGGGGATTTTGTGGCGCGTGAGCCCAACGGACATGTCAACAAGGCCCTGAGCACGTGGAAAGAACTCACCGCACCGCGGCCAGTGGAGCGGACAGGTATTCCGGCGACGGGAGTTTGATCGCAGAACGATGAATCTGGAATTCTGGCTGGATATTTCGGCGGATGTAGCCGCGATCTTTGCTGCGCTGGCTGTTATTGTCACCGCTGCCTTTGTTTGGCACCAGATGCGTTTGCAAGCGCGCAGCCAGGACAAGGATGAGCGTCGGTTTCTGCGAGAGTCGATTCACGTAATCCATGAAACGTTGCAGGCCGCTCAGTTCAGGGATGCACGACTGCGCTTCTTTGCCGGTCCGCATCAGCGAGACTACAATGACTTGGAAAGCCAAGAGCGCGGGCTCGCTCGGTATATACTCAGCATCTATGGATTGATGGCGCGAATGATCAAACATGGTGCGATTGATGAGGAAATCTTGCGCGACTATTGGCGTACAGCTCTTTATCGCGATTGGGACAGGCTTGAGAACTTTGTCAGTGGCGAGCGGCTTAGGGCAAAGAATGGCAAGCTTTTCGCGGCTACAGAGCAAATGGTTGCCCGGTGGAAAAAAACGGATAAAGAGACATGAAAGATACGGGCACACCTGTAATACAAGCCGATAAACTGGACCTGACCTTTCAGACCAACGATGGTCCAATCCACGCCCTCAAAGATGTGACTCTGAGCATCGGCAAAGGCGACTTTGTCAGCTTCATCGGGCCTTCGGGTTGCGGTAAAACTACCTTTCTGCGCTGCATTGCTGCGCTCGAAACGCCAACCAGCGGCAGCCTGACGGTCAACGGCATGACCCCGGACGAAGCGCGTCGAAATCGGGCTTATGGCTATGTGTTTCAGGCGGCCGGGCTGTACCCTTGGCGAACCATCGCCAAGAACATTAAGCTGCCGCTTGAGATCATGGGCTATTCCGCAGCCGAGCAGGATGAGCGGGTAAGCAAGGTCTTGGAACTTGTTGATCTTGCAGGGTTTGGTGGGAAATTTCCCTGGCAGCTTTCAGGCGGGATGCAGCAGCGGGCTAGCATTGCACGGGCGTTGGCTTTCGATGCCGATATTCTGCTGATGGACGAACCCTTCGGGGCGCTGGATGAGATTGTGCGCGATCACCTGAACGAACAGCTTCTCGCGCTTTGGGCGCGCACTGAAAAGACGATTGGGTTCGTTACCCACTCAATCCCCGAAGCCGTGTATCTCAGCACCAAGATCGTTGTGATGAGCCCACGACCGGGGCGTATCACCGATGTCATCGACAGCCCGCTGCCGAAAGAACGCCCGCTGGATATCCGGGACACGCCCGAGTTCATCGAGGTCGCGCATCGGGTGCGTGAAGGGTTGCGGGCCGGGCATGGGGATGACGTCTGATGCAGAACACCGGGATCAGGCGCGCCGAACCTCAGGACATAGCTGCCTGTGCCCACGTGGTTGCGACCTGGGTTGCAGAGACGGACTGGATGCCCGAGGAGTTTCCGGAAGAAAAGCTGGAGGAGATGATCCGCGAGGCGTTTCCATCCCGGGAAATCTGGGTCTCGGGCGATCCTGTGGATTGCTATATGTCGGTTGATCCCATAGAGGATAAGGTCGGTGCGCTCTATTGTCTGAGGACTGGCGAGGGGGTGGGAAAAAGGCTTTTGGACAAGGCCAAAGAGGGTCGCGATTTCCTTTGGTTGACCACCCATGAACCCAATCTGAACGCTCAAAGGTTCTATCGGCGCGAAGGGTTTGTGTTGGTTGAAGCTGATCCCGCGCTCGCGGCAGAGACCCCTCCGATCCTTCGAATGGAGTGGCAGGCATGAAGAAGATCGTCGCCGTGCTTACTATGCTGGCTGTAATTGTCGTGTTTTGGTACGCAGCTTGCGTACCAATGAATATCAAAGGCGTTCTGACTGAACAGGAGCGTGCCGGGGCCCAGGTGCAACCACCTTCGGCCAAAGACCGGCGCGATATGAGCGAGATCGGACTGGTCTTGAGCAACAATTTTGCAATTCCAGCCACTTGGGAACAGGACCGCCCGCGGTTGCCTGCACCGCATCAGGTTGCGATTGAGATGTGGCAGACAACGATAGAGAAAAAGATCACGTCCAAACGATCTCTGATCTATCACGGGTGGGTGACACTCAGTGCGACGATGCTTGGCTTTGTAATTGGCACAGGTCTGGGCGTATTGCTGGCTGTTGGGATCGTGCATAGCCGTGTCATGGATCTGTCGGTGATGCCTTGGGCTATCGTCAGTCAGACCATTCCCATCATTGCGCTGGCCCCGATGATCATTGTTGTTCTCTACTCAGTTGGCGTTCAGGGGATAATCCCAAAGGCGGTTATCTCGGCGTATCTCAGCTTTTTTCCCGTTGTGGTCGGCATGGTGAAAGGACTGCGCAGCCCGGACGCCATGCAGCTGGATTTGTTGCACACCTACAATGCCAGCCGGTCGCAAGGGTTCTGGAAACTGCGTTTGCCTGCATCTATGCCTTATCTCTTTACGTCCCTCAAAATCGGTATCGCGGCCTCGCTGGTCGGGGCTATCGTGGGCGAGTTGCCGACCGGCGCGGTTGCAGGGCTGGGCGCGCGGCTACTGGCCGGCAGCTATTATGGTCAGACGGTTCAGATTTGGTCGGCGCTTTTTGCCGCTGCAATACTGGCCGGGTGCCTTGTAGGGCTGCTTGGGCTGCTTGAGCGTCTAGTTCTGAAACGGATGGGAATCGCGCAATGATGCTAGTGGGTTTTGCAATCGCGCTGTGGGTCTTTGGCTGGTGGCTGAACAGCCGTTTGGCCAGCGGTCCCTATGCCCATACACAGACGGTCCGCATTCTGGCGCCCCTGATCTTTGGGGTAACAGTGATTGGCATCTGGGAACTGCTGGTACATGGCCTTGAGGTGCCTCTTGTCATTCTGCCCGCGCCGTCAGTGATTGCCGTTCGTTTTGCGGACAGCTTGCCAATCCTGTGGTCGGATTTTGTGCAAACGATCATCAAGGGTGCGCTGAGTGGGTATCTCATTGGCTGTGGTTCGGCTTTTCTGATGGCGATTGCGGTGGATCGGTGGGATTTTCTGCGGCTTGGCCTGTTGCCGGTGGGCAATTTTGTGGCTGCGCTGCCTATTGTTGGTACGGCGCCTATTCTGGTGATGTGGTTCGGATTCGACTGGCACTCCAAGGCTGCTGTGGTCGTGGTGATGGTGTTCTTTCCGATGCTGGTGAATACGGTGGCTGGCCTGCGCGAAGCCACGGCCATGCAACGCGACCTGATGGAGACTTACGCGGCAACCTATTGGCAAAGCTTTCTAAAGCTGCGTCTGCCTGCTGCGATGCCATTTATTTTCAACGGGCTTAAGATTTCCACCACACTGGCGCTGATCGGCGCTATCGTGGCCGAGTTCTTTGGCTCGCCGACCTTGGGCATGGGCTTTCGCATCTCGACCAGTGTGGGGCAGCTGTCGCTAGATATGGTCTGGGCCGAGATCGTGGTGGCCGCTCTGGCGGGGACCGCCTTTTACGGGTTGGTTGCGATGATCGAAAAAGCAGTGACTTTTTGGCACCCGTCGCAACGCGGGCAATAAAATTCAACAGACCCTGCAACGGGGCGCCAATTGCAACAAGGAGAAATGAAGATGAAAAAGCTACTCAGCGGGGCGGTTGCCGCCTTTGGCATGGCCGCCGGAACAGCCTTTGCCGCGGATGAGGTGACGCTGCAGCTCAAATGGGTCACTCAGGCGCAATTTGCGGGCTACTATGTCGCTCAGGATAAAGGGTTTTACGAAGAAGAAGATCTGGATGTTACCATTCTGCCGGGCGGCCCGGACATTGCCCCAACTCAGGTGATTGCGGGTGGCGGAGCTGATGTGACGGTCGAATGGATGCCTGCAGCATTGGCTGCGCGCGAAAAGGGTTTGCCGCTGGTCAATATCGCGCAACCTTTCAAAAGCTCGGGCATGATGCTGACCTGTTGGAAAGACGCGGGCATATCCTCGCCAGACGACCTGAAGAACCGCACTCTGGGCGTGTGGTTCTTTGGCAATGAGTTCCCGTTCATGAGCTGGATGAGCCAGCTTGGTATCGATACCAATGGCAAAGGCGAAAGCGGGGTCGAGGTTCTGAAACAGGGCTTTAACGTTGATCCCTTACTGCAGCGTCAGGCCGATTGCATCAGCACGATGACCTACAATGAATACTGGCAGGTCATTGATGCAGGTGTCACACCGGAAGAGCTGGTGACTTTCAAGTACGAAGATCAGGGTGTCGCCACGTTGGAAGACGGCCTCTACGTGCTGGAGGAAAATCTGGGCGATGCTGCTTTTGTTGACAAGATGGAGCGGTTTGTCCGTGCCTCGATGAAAGGCTGGAAATACGCTGAGGAACATCCCGATGAAGCGGCCGAGATCGTGCTTGAAAACGACGCAACCGGTGCGCAGACAGAGGAGCATCAGAAACGGATGATGGGCGAGATTGCTAAGCTGACCGCAGGCTCGAACGGGGCGCTGGATCCGGCTGATTTTGACCGGACGGTGGATACTCTGCTGGCGGGCGGGTCTGATCCTGTGATCACCAAGAAACCCGACGGCGCTTGGACGCATCAGATCACCGACGCAGCACTGAACTAACCGTCGGCACAGTCGATGACGGCGGAAACGCGGCTCTGGTCAGAGCCGCGTTTCTTGTTCGTAATGTCGGGTTTAAGGCTGTATTTGAACGGAAAATCGTATAGTATTTCTATGAATTATCGTGCATTTCATTCGATCTGCGTCAGAAATGGAAAGATATGCAAGATTTTGCGTCAGAATTCAGAAGCGCTGCATCCCTGATCGCGACAGGGGATGCCGAGCTGTGGGCAATTGTGTCATTGTCTCTGCAGGTTTCTGTTCTTGCTGTGCTTCTATCTGCCGTTATTGCCATGCCCATCGGGGCAGCTCTTGCGGTGGCGCGTTTTCCTGGTCGGCGGATGTTGATCGTTCTGATGAATGCGCTCATGGGGCTTCCACCTGTTGTTGTTGGGTTGCTGGTCTATCTGATGCTGTCGCGTTCGGGTCCGTTGGGGGTGTTGGAACTGCTCTATACACCAACGGCGATGATCATCGCGCAGATGGTGTTGGTGATACCCATCATCGCGGCATTGACACGGCAAGTGGTAGAGATGCTGGCTGAAGAGTATTCCGAACAGCTGCGGTCGCTGGGCGTGTCGCGTCTGGCTTCGGTACCGGTTCTGTTGTGGGACGCCCGGCTGGCGCTGGTGACGGCGCTGCTGGCGGGCTTTGGACGAGCCATCGCCGAGGTCGGCGCGGTGATCATCGTTGGTGGCAACATCAATCATGTCACCCGCGTCATGACGACAACAATTGCGTTAGAGACCTCAAAGGGCAATCTGGCCCTTGCTTTGGCGTTGGGAGCGATCTTGATTGGTATTGCGATTGCTGTGAACGCGATGGTCAGCACGCTGACTTTGCGGGCTGAACGAGAGGGGCTGCGCCATGCGTGATCTGATCCCCGAGGCGCCATCCACATTGGGCGTGACTGGTCTGCACATTGCCCGCAAGGGCAAGACACTGCTTGATGTGCCCGCGTTGACGCTTGAGTGGTCCGGCCCAACGGTGATCCTTGGCCCAAACGGGGCGGGCAAAAGCCTGCTGTTGCGATGCCTGCATGGGTTGATTGCGCCCGACCGTGGGATGGTAACCCAAGGGGGACGTCCCGTAAGTCCTGGTGAAGCGGCACGTCAGGCGATGGTGTTTCAGCAACCGGTCCTGTTGCGCCGATCGGTTTCGGCCAACCTGGACTTTGTGTTGAAACGGCAAAAACTGCCGCGTGCCGTGCGAAAGCAGCGCAATGCCGAGCTGTTGGCCGAAGGGGGATTGCAGGATAAGGCCCGACAGTCGGCGCGGTCGCTCTCGGGCGGCGAAGCTCAGCGGCTTGCCATCTTGCGTGCCCTGGCGTCCGATCCGGACATCCTGTTTCTGGACGAACCCACCAGCGCGCTTGACCCCGGTGCAACACAGGTTATCGAACGGATGGTCCTGCGCGCCTCGTCCCGTGGCGTGCGCATTGTGATGGTGACCCATGATATCGGACAGGCACGTCGACTGGCCGCTGATATCGTGATGATGCAGGGCGGGCAGATTGTCGAACATAGCCCTGCAAAACAAGTCCTCGACGACCCGCAAAGCGATGCCGCGCGCCGCTATCTTGCGGTTGGTCTTGTCGTTTAATTTCAAAGACGGAGTTCAGAATGATCCGGAACTACATTCGGGCAGCATTGATTTCACTTGGCCTATCGGTGGGCGCGGCGGGTGCGGAAGAGCCGTTTATTATCGTGCAGTCCACGACCTCGACGCAGAACTCGGGGTTGTTTGACTATATTTTGCCCTGGTTTGAGGCTGAAACCGGCATCGACGTGCGTATCGTTGCCGTTGGAACCGGGCAGGCGATCCGCAACGCGATCAACGGGGACGGAGACGTCCTGTTGGTGCATTCAAAGTCGGATGAAGAACAGTTTGTAGCAGATGGTTGGGGCGTTGAACGCCGGGATGTCATGTATAACGACTTTGTTTTGATCGGCCCCAAGTCTGACCCCGCCGGCGTCAAAGGAGGCGACGATATCGTCGCGGCCCTGCAGGCCATTTCAGGATCACAAGCGCCGTTCGCATCACGGGGCGACAACAGTGGAACCCATAAGGCAGAGATGCGCCATTGGCAGGCGGCGGGCGTTCAACCATCTGACGCTTCGGGCGCGTGGTATCGGGAAACCGGATCAGGAATGGGGGCGACCCTTAATATCGCCAGCGGTATGGATGCCTATACCCTGACCGATCGTGCGACCTGGCTGTCCTTTGGCAACCGAGGCAATCTTGAGGTTCTGGTCGAAGGCGATCCGCGCTTGTTCAACCAATATGGCGTGATCCTCGTGAACCCTGAAAGGCACGCAGGCGTTCGGGCAAATGCCGGGCAGCGGTTCATCGATTGGTTGACGGGGCCGGACGGTCAGACCGCAATCGAGTCCTACGTGATTGACGGGCAGCAATTGTTCTTTCCAAACGCCCAATGACGTACGAGAGTAGGGTCTGATCAGCCGCTGGCACCGTTGTGGTGAATGTGCCCGAGATTGGTCAAATCATACCCTCCCAGCTCTGCCGCGCGGGCTGCGAAGCGTTCTGACTGCAAAAAGCCCAAAAGCTTCTGCATCGGCGGGTCAAAATAGGCGCGCCGCCAGATCGCAAGGTCCAGCCGTTCTGAATGGGTCGGGATCACGTGCAAACCATAGATCCCAGCCAGAGCCGCAAGGCCGAAGCCAACCTCGGCCTTGCCCTCTTGTAGGGTGATGGCCAGCTCTTCTTCGGTGCGGGCGCGGGTGGACAGGGCCGACAGCTCGGTAAGGTCGATGCCTACGGCTGATAATTGGGATTCGAACAGGCGTTGGCTGGCAGCACTGTTCTGGCGCAGGACGATCCGGCGGGCCTTGAGGTCGGCAAAGCCGGAGATTCCCGACGTGCCGGGGGACAGCAGCAAACCGCGCTGGCGCTGCGCAACCTCGACCAGAACAACCGGGGCTTCGCCCATTGCGTCTCGTATGGTCTGTGTGTTGAAGCCGTCACTTTCGTGGATATGAAGAGCGGCCGCCTGTGCGCTGCGCTCTGCAAGGCGGGTAATTCCGTCAAATGATCCGTCATAATAGGTGGCCAAGCCCGATCCGCTTTCGCGCAGGGCCCAGTCCAGCAAGGGGTCATGGCTGCCGGCAACAATCGGGGGCAGGGGCGGTTCAACCACCTGCGGACCCGAGCGCGAGGCGTTGAGCCAGGCAATAATCTCGGACCTTGGGAATAACAGCTTGCCCATGGCACGTACGCAGGGGATCTCGCCGGAAGACGCCAGATCATACGCCTTTCGCTCGCCAATGCGCAGCAGGTCAGCCAGTTCGCGGGTTGTCAGGTACTCGGACATTCAGTCGAGGCGCACCGCCGAGCCGCTGCCGGTTTCGGCAGAAGAGAACCCGATGCGGTCCAGTGTCATCGGTGCTGCAGCCGTGATGACGACCATTGCGGCGATGGCGGCGAGAAATGCTTTCATGGTCTCCTCCGGTTCAGTTCTGATTGGCCGTCGCGCGGCGCAGAAAGGTGATCAGATCGGTCCTGTCCTGCGGTTCCGTGATCCGTTGCATCGGCATCTTGGACCCCGGAATGTAGTGGTCTGGCCCCTCATCGAAAAGGGCATTTATCGTCTCTTCATTCCAAATGATATCAGAGTCTTGCAATGTATCCGAGTAGAAATATCCCGGCAACGTGCCCGCCTGCCGCCCAAAGATACCATGCAAGGTCGGACCTGCGCGCCGTTCACTTTCCGGCGTCAGGCTGTGGCAGATCGAACATTTCCGGGCAAATTGGCGCTCGCCATTGTCCATCTCGTCAGGGTCTTTCAGAAAACTCGGCTCGGATGCGGTCATTTGTTGCTGATCCGACAGGGCTGCGATGGGCCAGCTATACATCGCGTTGTCGATGCCCCCGGCGTGGATGTTCTGCCCATCAGCTGAAAAGGCCAGTGCCCAGACCGGCCCGCGCAAGGTGGCGCGAAAATCCTGAGCGATACGCCAGTCAACAGTGTCGATCACCATGATATGGCCCTCGCCATCGCCCACAGCCAGACGGCGTCGATCCGGGCTGAGCGAAATGGCGAGGATGGGGCGGCGATCCAGTGTGAAATCACGCTCTTCCCCTGTTTCAAGGTTAAGAATGCGCGTGACGCCATCGACCGCGCCATAGGCGATCCAGTTGTCCTGCGCGTTCAGCACCAATTCGTTGATGCCAAAACCATGCTCCACCAGGCGGCTTTGCTCTTGCCGGTTGGCCACATCCCAGATGCGCAACGTCCCATCCATTCCAGCGGAATAGAGCAGGGCGCCATCGGGCGAAAATATCACCGCGTTGACGCCGCTGCCAGTTGGTCCAAGGATCGCGGGTTCTGACCCATCCACCGGCCACAGGCCAATTGTTCCGTCCCAGCTGGCAGTCGCAACCAATGTTTTGGACGCGGCTAAGCCAACAATCTTGCCCTGATGTCGTCCGACGATTTCGCCTCCGGGCCAACGGCGCAGGGTAAAGTCATCACCTGCGGAATAGATCGCGGTTCCATTGAACGCGACCGAGTTCACGGCGGCTTCGTGCCCTTCTAGCCACTCAGGGCGCTGTCCGGTCCAGAGGCCAACCGAGTTGTCAAAGCTTGCTGTTGCAATGCGCCCGTCCGGGGCGGCTGCGATCCCCATGATAGGACCGCCATGACCTTTCAGCGTAAAAAACTCTGCCCCCGCGGGCAGGGGGAGCAACATCAGGGTCAGCGCAAAACCTCGCATCTATTCTGCGGGTGAGGCCGCCCCTTTGCTGGCCTCTTTGTCCTGAACCTCTTGCAGCCACAGCGAGTGGTGTTCGCGGGCCCATTGTTCTTCGACTTCGCCAGAGCCCATGGCGTCAAACGCCCCTTCCATGCCAACCGAGCCCAGATAGATATGGGCGATGATGATGGCGATGAAGACATAGGCCACCATCACATGCCAGACTTGGGCATATTGCATCTCTTCCTGTGGTGACATTTGTACGGGCAGTGTCAGGCCCAGCATCTGTGGAATGCCTGTCGTGTTTGCAATCGAGAAGGTCTTGGCAAACAGCGGCATTTCAAACGGAAACAGCAGCGACAGGCCCGAGAGGCTGATCGAGACGCCCAACAGGATACAGGCCCAGAAGATGACCTTTTGACCGGCGTTGAATTTCCTGGCGGGCGGGTGGCTGCCCTTGGTGAACAACCCGCCCCCGGCGGCCAGCCATTTCAGGTCGGTGCGGTTGGGAATGTTATGGCTGATCCAGTTCAGCGTGATGATGATCAGGCCCAGTATGAAAGCCCATGCCAGATTGTTGTGCAGCCATTTGCAGCCTTGTGCAATGGTGGCAAAGCCTTCTTTTCCGACAAGCGGGATCAGGAAATCGCGACCATACAGGGTCAAAAGACCGGTGAGGCCAAGGATCAGGAACGATCCGGCAAACAGCCAGTGTCCGAACCGTTCAAAGCCGGAAAACCGGGTGACGGTGCGCCCTGTTTTTTCACCGTCGATCCGGATCTTGCCCCGGATCGCGAAGAACAGCAGCAGCACAATCAGCATGCCACCCAGAATATACGTGCCATAGTCGCGCAGCGGGCCGGTGCGGAAATTCAGCCACCACATGCCGCCATCCTGAATCAAAACACCCGCCGCCGGTCCCTTGGATGAGACGGTCACATCCGCCGACCCATAGCGCAACGCGCGATAAACATCGCTGTCAGACGCCACCCCGCGCGTTCCCAACTGTCCCAGCAAACCCTCGGCATTTCCCTGTCCGGTATTGTCGGAGCGATAGCTGTCGTCCACTTTTTCGCCGCGCTGCCGCGCCATGATGTCTTCCAATGTGGTCGCGCCGCCGGTGGCCGTACGCTCATTGGCAGTGGGTGCAGACTGTGCAGACACAGCCTGCGCGATCCCAAGCGAAAGAAGAAATGCGATGAGTATGCGGAACATCTGAACCTCTGTGAAAAATCCTTGAAAATTCCGTGACAGATGGCCCGCCGAGACGGGCCATCTGTTCATCATGTCGAAGGCGCGTCAGCCGTCCTTCTGGTCGTAGGCCGTGCCCCAGCCCCACGCGCCCGAGCCAAATCCGCGCGCAACGACACGCTCGCGGTAGATGGCCGAGACCACGTCGCCGTCACCGGCAAGCAGGGCCTTGGTGGAACACATCTCGGCGCAGATGGGCAGTTTGCCTTCGGCGATCCGGTTGCGTCCATATTTGGCGAACTCTGCGGTCGAGTGGTTCTCTTCCGGGCCGCCAGCGCAGAAGGTACATTTGTCCATCTTGCCGCGCGATCCGAAATTGCCTGCCTGCGGATATTGCGGCGCGCCGAAGGGGCACGCGTAGAAGCAATAACCACAGCCAATGCACAGGTCCTTGGAGTGCAGGACGACCCCTTCTTCGTTCTGATAGAAGCAGTCGACCGGGCACACCGCCATGCAAGGCGCATCCGAGCAATGCATACAAGCCACCGAGATCGAGCGTTCGCCCGGGTTGCCGTCATTGATCGTCACCACCCTGCGGCGGTTGATGCCCCAAGGCACCTCGTGTTCGTTCTTACACGCGGTGACGCAGGCGTTGCACTCGATGCAGCGTTCAGCGTCGCAGAGAAACTTTGCTCTAGCCATGTAATGTCCTCCTTACGCTGCCCAGATTTTGCAGAGAGTGCATTTGCTCTCCTGCATCTGGGTCACTGAATCGTAGCCATAGGTCTGGGCGGTGTTTGAACTTTCACCCAGCACATAGGGATCGGCACCGGTCGGGTATTTCGATCTGAGGTCCTCGCCCTGATAATGGCCACCGAAATGGAACGGCATAAAGGCCACGCCGGCGCCGACCCTGTTGGTCAGCATCGCCATCACCTTGACCTTGCCGCCCTCAGGACCTTCGACCCAGACCTGTTGCCCGTCGCGGATACCAAGGTTGTTGGCATCGCGCGGGTTGATCTCGACGAACATGTCCTGCTGCAGCTCGGCCAGCCACGGGTTCGACCGGGTTTCTTCGCCGCCACCTTCATACTCGACCAGACGACCTGACGTGAGGATTATCGGGTAATCCTTTGAAAAGTCGTTCTTTTGGATCGATGCATACAGGGTGGGCAGGCGATAGGCATGCCGGTCCTCGTAGGTCGGATAGTCCTCCACCAGATCGCGCCGGTTTGTATAAAGCGGCTCGCGGTGCAGTGGGATCGGATCCGGGAAGGTCCAGACAACCGCGCGGGCTTTGGCGTTCCCGAAGGGCGCACAGCCATGCTCGATCGCAACTCGCTGGATGCCGCCCGACAGGTCGGTCTTCCAGTTGGTTTCTGGCCCCGCAACGGCGTCAATGGCCGCACGTTCCTCAGCCGTCAGATCGCCATCCCAGCCAAGGTCCATCAGCATCTGCATCGTGAATTCAGGGTATCCATCCTGAATCTCCGATCCGACGCTATAGACCCCTTCGGCCAGCAGGTTGTCGCCATCGCGTTCCACGCCAAAGCGCGCGCGGAAGGTCAGGCCGCCTTCGGCCACCGGTTTGGACATGTCATAGAGGTTTGGTGTTCCCGTATGACCCATCTCAGCCGTTCCCCAGCAGGGCCAGGGCAGACCATAATACTCGCCGTCGTTGGGTCCACCAATGGCTTGCAGCGTGGTTCTGTCGAACGTGTGCTGGTTGGCCATATGGCTTTTCAGACGTTCCGGCGACTGACCGGTATAGCCGATGGTCCAGAGGCCCGAGTTGAACTCACGCGTGATGCTTTCAACATTCGGGGTTTCCGGATCGTCCATCTCGATATTGCGGAAGAGCCGATCCGCCCAGCCGAACTTGTTGGCGAATTTGGCCATGATGACCTCATCCGGCAAGCTTTCGAACAACGGCTCGACAACACGATCCCGCCACTGCAGCGACCGGTTCGACGCCGTGACCGAGCCACGGGTTTCGAACTGCGTACAGGCGGGCAGCAGATAGACGCCATCGGTGCGGTCATGCAGAACGGCCGAGACGGTGGGATACGGGTCAATCACGACCAGCATGTCCAGCTTCTCCATCGCCGTCTTCATTTCCGTCATCCGCGTCTGCGAGTTGGGCGCGTGGCCCCACAGAACCATGGCCCGGACGTTGTTGTCCTGATCCATGTTGGCCGGGTCTTCCAGAACACCGTCGATCCAGCGGGAAACCGGGATGCCGCGCTCGTTCTGCAGCGGTTTGTCCTTGCCTTCCTTGTCCTTGATCGTGGCAAACTGGCCTGCCAGCCATTCGGGATCTTCACCCCAGACACGGGCCCAATGACCCCAAGCACCCTTCGACAGGCCATAATAGCCGGGCAGGGTATGGGACAGAACGCCAAGGTCCGTCGCGCCCTGCACGTTGTCATGGCCGCGGAAGATGTTGGTGCCACCCCCCGAGGTGCCCATATTGCCAAGCGCAAGCTGCAGCACGCAGTAAGCGCGGGTGTTGTTGTTGCCATTGGTATGCTGTGTCCCACCCATGCACCAGACAACGGTGCCGGGGCGGTTGTTTACCATGGTCCGGGCCACGCGACGCAGCTGCGAGCCTGGGGTGCCGGTGACCCGCTCAACCTCGTCGGGGTTCCACTTGGCAACCTCTTCGCGGATCTGGTCCATGCCCCAGACACGGGTGCGGATGAACTCTTTGTCCTCCCAGCCATTGTCAAAGATGTGCCACAGGATACCCCAGATCAGCGCAACGTCGGTGCCGGGGCGGAAGCGGACATACTCATCCGCATGCGCCGCCGTGCGGGTGAAGCGCGGGTCGCAGACGATCAGTGGCGCGTTGTTCTGCTCTTTCGCGCGCAGGATATGCAGCAGCGAAACGGGGTGCGCCTCGGCCGGGTTACCACCTATGATGAAGATCGCGCGGCTGTTGTGCATGTCGTTATACGAGTTGGTCATGGCACCGTAGCCCCATGTGTTCGCAACGCCCGCAACAGTGGTCGAGTGACAGATACGGGCCTGATGGTCCACGTTGTTCGTGCCCCAGTAGGCGGCGAATTTGCGGAACAGATAGGCCTGTTCATTGTTATGTTTCGCCGACCCCAGCCAGTAGACACTGTCGGGCCCGGATTCGTCGCGGATTTGCATCATGCCACCGCCGATCTCGTCGATCGCCTGATCCCAGCTGATGCGCTTCCACTCACCGCCTTCCTTTTTCATCGGATATTTCAGGCGGCGCTCGCCATGGGCGTGTTCACGGACCGAGGCCCCCTTGGCGCAATGCGCACCCAGATTGAACGGGCTGTCCCAGCCGGGTTCCTGCCCGACCCAGACACCGTTTTGCACTTCGGCAACCACGGTGCAGCCGACCGAGCAGTGGGTGCAGACGGATTTGATATTCTCGACGGCCTGGTTGGCCGCTGTCTGGGCGCTGGCTTGCGTCACGGTTCCACCCGTGGCGCTGATAGCGGCAAGGCCGCCTATCGTCAGGCCCGATCCACGCAGGAATGCGCGGCGATCGACGGTTTTCTCGCCGACCTGGGACAGGATACTTGTCCGCTGGGGGCGTCTCGCAACCCCGTTGGTCTTTTTCCTAAGCATTTCTTTCCTCCCTTGCGCGCCGTGTAAGCCACGGCTGGCTTGGTACTGCTGGTGCCGACATCAGGGCCAATCGCAACCGTCCGTCGGGGGACATCGTCCGGTTCGCGAACCGGGCGCAGTCGTGGCGGCTTAGAAGCGCGCGCTTTTTAGATACGCGCGGGTGTGCGCGGTATCTTGAATGCGGGTCTCATCCACAGGTAGCTCAGCTGCCTGTGCTTCACCGCTCAGGCTGGCGGCGGCAACGGCAGCAGGCGCTGCGGTTCCGGCCAGTTTCAGGAAATCCCGGCGGGTTGCGCCGTCTTCCTTTGTCTTGCTCATGGGATCCTCCTTTCCCATTTGCGTTTTGGTGCGCTGCGGCACCGGCGAAAGGCGGATCAGGCCGCCGTCATTCGGAATGCTTCGCGCTCGATCTCCATGAACACCCGACCGGCGGTGCCGACCGAGGCATAGAGAACCGAGTTCTCGGCTGCTTCCAAATCTGAAAAGAAATGTGCGGCCCAAGGGCCTATGTGTTTGTTCCAGAAAGATTTCTGTTCTTCCAAAAGAGCAGGCGGGCCAAAGCGGCCGACGATCATGCCCGCCATCATCTCCATCAGCGAGGCGATGTTGTCTTCGGGCTCAAAAACATTTGCGGCACGGGTGATGCCGCGCGCCGCCATGTCATTGCGCAGCTGCGCCAGCGGTTTTTCGTTCAGAAAACCTGTTAGATAGAAGCTTGCATAGGGCAGCAACTCACCGCGTCCCAGACCGATGAAGAGGGCATTGAACTCTCGCTCTGCCGCTGCAGGTTTGGTCACTTTTGCCACCCGCGCCATGGCCTGAATGGCTTGTCCAAGATCCGTATCATCGCCTTCCAGCCCCGCAATCTGATCCAGCAGCAACTGATCCGGTGGGCCAGCCAAAAGAAGGCCCAGAAAGTTGTAGAAGTCCGCGCGCAGGCGGTCTTCTGCTGAAAACTCCAGATTTTGGGCACTGCCTGCTGTCATCTGGTTATCTTTCAAATTCAAATTTCATGCGCCGTGGAGCAGGGGATGCCATGACATCCTCGGGCGCGTCGATCTGTGGGCTGTAGGTTGCTACAGGTGCTGGTGGCGCTTTTAGCTCTGGTATTAAGTCAGGTGCTTCGTCCTCAATGGCTTCGTTGGGCGTGTCCTCGTCTTCGGGGTCGTCCGCGGCCAACGCCTCGATATGCGCCAGCATTCCTTTGCCTACCTGATAAGCCGTCTGCAGGTTTTCGATTACGCAGGCTGCATCGGTATAGTCTTCGCCATAATCGACAAGGCCATCGACATTGGCCAAAACCGGGTTCAGCCGCCATAGACGCCGCAAGGCACGGCGGCGCAGACGGTCAGGGATAGCCTGTGTCATAAAGCCTGAGACATCATCTCCCGGCTGCAAATCATCCGGGTTGGGCAGATTGAATTCTGCCAGAATTTCATCATCTGTTTTGGCCTCAAGCGCGGCTTGCTCATCGGCGGCAACGGCGGCTTTCAGAGCCTCGCGTTCCGCTTCGGTTTCGGCCAGAACGGCGGCTTTGCGGCGGGACCAGAAGTTGCGGGTTTCGCTCATTGGATGATCCTCCGCGGGGCGCGATAGACATCCGATGCCTGACGAATGCGCGCATCACCTCGGCCGTCTTCGACCAGATCAACGCGCTTTTTATCGCGGCGGCGTTTTACGAATTCCTCATCCTTGTGGTGTTGCAGGGTAAAGTCGCGCAGCCAGGCGATAAGGCCCGCGGTCATAGGGATCTTTTCCACGATCTCTTCGCCGGTATCGGCGTAGTCCTGTCCTTCGAATGGCGAAGCGGTGATCAATACAGCATTCAGGGGGCGATCTCCCGCGGGCTCATCCCGCAACACCAGATAAATGGACGGTTGCCCGTCGGCCAGATTGGTCAGGTACGCTTCGGTTTCGTCGCGCCAAAGGGTGAGGGGAAGGGTGGCGGCATGGTATTCGACCGCGTCGCCTTCGCGCCGCAGTTCGACCCAATCGGCGGGGCCTGCGCCGGGCAATACAGCCACTGCACGCCAGTTCCACCGCGCCCAATGGGTCACCCCGGGCGTTTTGCGCACAACGACGCCAACCGGCATTTCAATACGGCTTGCGGCCTCAGCCACTGGCACCTCCCCGAAAGGCTCTCCCCAGCCTCTCTTGAGATGTACTATGATACACAAATTGATCACGTGCCAAGCCCGCATTTGCAGAAATATGACGTAATTTCCATCTGTTTGTCCGCTTTTAAGGTGAAGGCAGTGCTGATGAGGTCAGGTATATGAATAATAATGCATAATTTGATAACCCCCACCGGCGCTGTGCATTGCCAAGTTTGGGATTAAGGCTAAGGTGCATGTGGGCGAGGAAAAGTCCGAGGGAGGAAATGGTCAGTAAATTGGTGTTGTGCGATTGCGCCGGGACGCAATCGCTGAATCCAGACGAAATATCGGCTGCTAGCGGGGTTGAGTGCTCCAAGGTTCATACTGCGCTGTGCACGCGCGAGCTGGGCGTTGTTGCCGACCTTGTGCAACAGGGCGCAGACATCACAGTCGCCTGCCAGCAGGAAGCGGCGGTCTTTACGGAACTCGCAGATGAACTGGACGCTGAGCCTTTCGGCTTTGTCGACCTCAGAGATCGCGCGGGATGGTCTGATGAGGGATCGGATGCCACCGCAAAGATGGCAGCGCTGGCTGCTGAGGCCTTGCTGCCGCATCCCGTCACACCCAGCGTAGATGTCGTCAGTGAAGGTACCTGTTGCATTATCGGGCCGGGCGAGATTGCTTTTGCACTGGCGCAGAAGCTGTCTGAGACACTTGCAGTCACCGTTCTGCAAACGGATGAGTCTGAGCCAATCAGCCGTGACTTTGATGTTGTGCGCGGGCAGGTCAGGGCCGTCTCGGGGGCATTGGGCGGGTTCGGCGTGCGCATTGATCAACTGCAACAGATGCAGCCCGGTGGCCGCGGCGTTTTCAGCTGGAGCGCGCCGCGCGACGGCGCGACGTCCCGCTGTGATATCGTCATTGATCTGGCGGGCGGCACACCCTTTGTCGCTGCGCCGCATAAACGCGAAGGGTATCTGCGCGCTGATCCGCGCGATACCCTCGCGGTTGCGCACCTGGCCTTTGAGGCGGCGCAACTGGTCGGCACTTTTGAGAAGCCACTATATGTGCGGGTCGAAGAGACGCTGTGCGCCCATTCGCGGGCCGAGCAGGTCGGGTGTTCGAATTGTCTGGATATCTGCCCCACCGGGGCAATAACGCCAGCTGGTGAACATGTGGAAATCGACCCGATGGTCTGTGCAGGGTGTGGTGCCTGTGCCGCGCTGTGCCCTTCGACCGCTATCACCTATGAGGACCCACCTGTTTCAGCCATTCTGTCCAGAATGCACATACTGGCACGGACCTATCGCAGCGCAGGTGGTCAGGCGCCCCGACTGCTGGTGCATGATAGCCACGGCGCCGATATGATCCGTTTGGCCGCACGTTTTGGCCGAGGGCTGCCAGCAGATGTAGTCCCACTGGAGTTGCCTGTCATCTCAGGCTTTGGTCATGCAGAAATGCTGGCAGGACTCGCGCACGGTTTTGCGCGGGTCGACGTTCTGATGTCGCCCAAAACCGAACGCGACGGTTTGGATCAGGAGCTTGCGCTTGCAAAGGCCATCGCGGAGGCAGGGGCTCTGGGTTTGATTGACGAGGCCGACCCGGATGTCCTGTCTGATCTGCTTTATGCGCAGGATATTCCTGCACCCCTGACCGATCCGGTTCTGCCATTGGGGAACCGTCGCCAGATCGCGCGCCTTGCGGCGCAGGCCCTGAACCCGCAGGCCGAGGCCCCGCTGCCATTACCGGAAAATGCTCCCTATGGAGCGATCGCTGTTGATACCAATGCCTGTACCCTTTGCCTCAGCTGTGTATCGCTGTGCCCGTCAGGCGCGTTGATCGACAACCCGGATATGCCGCAGCTCAATTTTCAGGAAGATGCCTGCCTGCAATGCGGGTTGTGTCAGACCATCTGCCCCGAAACGGCAATCTCTCTGGTGCCGCAATTGAACCTGAGCGATGAGGCGCTGTCTCAGAAAGTCCTGAACGAGGAAGAGCCGTTTGCCTGTATCGAATGTGGCGCGCTGTTTGGTGTGAAATCGACCGTTGAGCGGATCATGGAGAAACTGTCCGGCACCCACCCGATGTTTGCCACCTCAGAGCAGGCAAAAATGATCCAGATGTGTGACAACTGCCGCGTCACCGTTCAGTTCCAGAGCAAGGACACCCCCTTTGCGTCAGAGCCAAGGCCCAAAGTGGTAACGACCGACGATTACTTCGGAAAGCGCAAGGATCATTGAAGTTGCAGGGGCGCGCCCAGATCTGCGGCAGAGATCACCGAAACATAGGCCAGAATCGCCTCAAGCTGTTCCTGTGTGATCGCAACCGGGAAGATGGGCGAGGGGCGTTGCGGGTCAAACGGGGGTGTGATCCCCTCGATCTGGGTAAAGGCCGGGTGTGGGTTGAGGACATAGAACACCTCAAAACGTTCCGACCAGTTCGGCATGGCGCGCAGCACCGCAAAGGACGGGGTCGAGCCCAGCCCGTTCATCCGGTTCTGTGGGCCGATCACATGACACCGCCCGCAATGGGTCAGCGACAGCGTTTCTCCCAAAGCGGCATCTCCGTCAATCTCGACGGGCTCTGCCGCCACGGCGACCTCGATGCTTGCTTCAAAAGGGGCACCTTCGGCTGGGGCAAAGCTCTCGATGGTTCGTTTTCCTATGTCTGACAGCAGCCATTCGCGAAACTGTTCCTGTTGTGGGTCATTCTGGATGCGCAGATGATAGATGATCCCATCGCGCTGAAATACCGGATCGCCGGGCGGGCCTTCGGTAAGTTCGATCTGGCCGGTATCCCGCGCAACAATCCGAATCCCGGTCTTGAGAGAGAACCGCGGCAGAATATGTTTGAGAAGGCCGGATTGCTGAACGGCGTCGGGCGCGGCAAGGCCAAGCTCCTCCTGCGACCAAGAGGGGCTGGCGTAGAGCGTCAGGCTCAGGCACAACAACACACAGCGCATGACCCAGCCTAACGGGGTTCGGGTAAATGCGTCAAATGAACAGAACCAGACGGAGACCCATGCGATGAGCGGCGATTACAATATGTCGATGCGCAAATTCCTGAAGCAGGTTGGCGTGACCAGTCAGCAAGCCATCGAGGAAGGCCTGCGCAAGGCAGGCAGCCCCGCGGGCAAAAGCTTTGAGGCCAAGATGGTGCTGACCATCGACGGTCTCGAGGTCGAGCATGTGGTGACAGGTCAGATCAAGGACGGCGACGCATGAGCATTCGCGACGCGGTTCTGGCGAACCTGAAAAAGATCACGGACCCCGTCTCGGGGCAGGACATCGTGGGCGCAGGCATCGTCCGCGCGCTGAACGTCGAGGCGGATACGGTGCGTTTCGTGCTTGAGATCGACCCCAAACATGCCGAACGGATGGAGCCGGTGCGCGCTGCCGCCGAAAAGGCGGCAGAGATGGTTGAGGGCGTCAGCAAGGTGTCGGCCATGATGACGGCGCATTCGGACAAGGCCCCACCGGACCTCAAGCCCAAGCCGAAACCGTCGCAAACCGGCCCTCAGGCTGTCCCGGGCGTTGACAGGATCATCGCGGTTGCTTCGGGCAAAGGCGGCGTTGGTAAGTCGACCGTGTCGGCCAATCTGGCCTGTGCGCTGGCGGCCGAGGGTCGCCGTGTTGGCCTGCTGGACGCGGATGTCTATGGCCCGTCCCAGCCCCGTATGTTGGGCGTGTCGGGACGTCCGGCCAGCCCGGATGGCAAGACCATCCTGCCGCTGCGCAATCATGGCGTGACCATGATGTCGATGGGTCTGATGACCAACGAAGGGCAGGCCGTGGTCTGGCGCGGCCCGATGTTGATGGGCGCGCTGCAACAGATGATGGGGCAGGTGCAGTGGGGCGGTCTGGACGTGCTGATCGTCGATCTGCCGCCCGGCACCGGTGACGTGCAATTGACCCTCAGCCAGAAGTTTCAGGTGGACGGTGCCATTGTGGTTTCGACACCTCAGGACGTGGCGCTGATCGACGCCCGCAAGGGGATCGATATGTTCAACCAGCTCAAGACACCCATCATCGGGATGATTGAGAATATGTCGACCCATATCTGCTCGAACTGTGGGCATGAGGAGCATGTCTTTGGTCATGGTGGCGTCGCCTCCGAAGCCGCGTCGCTGGGTGTGCCGTTGCTCGGTGAAATACCGTTGCATCTGGACATTCGCGTGGCGGCAGATAGCGGCGCGCCGATCGTGGTCAGCAAACCCGAGAGCCAACAGGCCGATGCTTTCCGTCGGATTGCCCGTGACCTGATCGCCAAGGGCAACGCATGAGCCAGCCGGTCTTTCCCCCGCTGCTGTCGGGACATCCGGGGTTGGGTGGGGAAGATCCGTTCGAGCGCGCTCAGGCGCTTGCCGCGCTGGGCTGTGATGCGGGCCGTGTTGTCTACAACATTCAGGCCGACCGGCTGCGGGTCGCCATTGTGTTTGCCCCCGAAGTACCCTTGGGTGACGCGATGGCGATGCTGCCGCTCTGCGCGGTTGGATTTCAGAACGCGCTGGGCGCGCTTGCCCCGCCAGAAGTTGCCGTACATCTAGGCTGGGATGGCGTGATCCGTGTGAACGGCGCGCGTTGTGGTCTGTTCCGCGCCGCAAGCTCGACCGCTGATCAGGATGACGTGCCCGATTGGCTGGTGATCGGATGGGAACTGGCCTTGCTGCAGACCACCGAGGCTCCGGGCGAAACGCCCGATGTCACAGCGCTGGGCGACGAAGGCTGCGCCGATATCGAGCCGGTGCAACTGGTCGAAAGCTGGTCACGCCACATGCTGACATGGCTCAACCGCTGGCAAGGCGATGGCAACGCGCCCTTACATGCCGAATGGATGGGCCTGCTGACCGGGGTTGGTGAACCCATCACGCAAAGCGGGCGTTCGGGTATTTTTCTGGGAACCGACGAACGGTTTGGTATGCTAGTCCGCGATGAGGCGGATACCCAATTGTTGCCGCTGACAATTTTGTTGGAGACAAACGCATGAAACTGGCCCGCGCCATCCATTTCGATGAAAGCGACATGCGCGTGTTTCATGCACCTGCAAGAACCGGTGAATGGTGCATCTCGGGCGGGTTCGAGTTTTCAAACTGGACCGATGCGGATTTGGAGGGCAAGGCGCGACAGGCCTTTGCCAATGGCTGGTTGGGTCTTGAGACATTTGGGCGCGTGACATTCGTCGCGGTGACGCAGGTTCAGGACGCTGAGATCGAACAGATTGCCCAAAATCTGGCCGAGCATTTTGTGCAATACTACGGCGCGCCGTCGGTTGAGGCCGCGCTGGGTGTGGCCCGGGATGAAATTGCCCACATGTCCGATCTCTGTGACGATCATGATCCCAATGTCCTGCTGACCGTTGCGCGTGAACTGACGGATGCAGGCGTGCGCGAGGCATTCCGCGCAATTGCACCGCAAGAGGCAGAGTTAGAGGCGCTGGCGGTACATGGCGCGCTGGACGACTGAACTCAGAACAGGTCGACGAACCCGCCAAACTGACCACGTTTGAAGATAAGTCCCTGACCTGCGCGGTGCAGTACGGATTTGACCTGACCAACAAGGATCAGGTGGTCACCGGCCTCGTGACAATCGAACAGGCTGCAATCAAAACGCGCAAGACACTGCGTCAGCTGTGGGCGTCCATCCTGATCGGCGGTCCACTCTGAATGTGAGAAATCCGAGCCGTTTTGGGCAAAGCGCAGCGCCTGTTCTTGCTGGTTCTGCGACATAACATGAATCGCGTAGTGCTGGCAGTTCCTGAATGTTTCAAAACGGTTAGAATCTTTCGCCAGGCACCAAAGAACCAGCGGCGGGTCCAGCGAAACCGATGCAAAAGAGTTGACCGTAATTGCGGCGGGCCCGTCTGGCGTTTCCGTCGTGACAACGGTGACGCCGGTTCCGAAACATCCCAGCGCTTCGCGAAAGGCAAGGCTGTTTTCGGGGCCGGGGATGAAAGTCTTATCGGTCATTGCATGCTCGTTTTGCCGCCTAGCCTGAGGTGCCATGCTGCAAGCGGATTGTCCATGAAAAGCTGAATCTGACACAGAGGATTTCGGTCAGTTCAGATCTTCCAGCAACCGGCCATGTTTCCGGGTCTCGGCGATGACGTCGCCAAAGGTCGTCATGCCGCGCGCCTGAAGAATGGGCAGCATCCGGACAAGCGTTTCAGCTGTGGCCACTGCGTCGCCCAATGCGGTGTGGCGCAGATGGTCGGGGAGCGTGATCCCCAATCGTTCACATAGCGCATCCAGCGTGTGGGTTTCACTGGCGCCAAACACCACCGCAGACAGCAAGACCGTGTCCAGAATGGGATGGGTCCATTCGACCCCCATCCGCTTTGCATGACGGCGCAAAAACGCCATGTCAAAGGGCGCATTATGGGCCACGATCACCGCATCGCGGGCAAAGTCATGGAACGCCCGACCAGCCTGTGCGATGTCGGGGGCACCCTGAACCATGTGATCGCTGACCTTGTGAACCTTGGTCGATGCGGGTGGAATGGGAATGCCGGGATCGACCAGTGTATCAAGCTGCTCGCCCTCGATGATCTTGCCCTTTACCACTCGTACGGCCCCGATCTGGACGATCTCGTCCTTGTGGGGCAGCAGGCCAGTGGTTTCGGTGTCGAAGACGACAAAACACAGATCGGTCAGCGGGCGGCTGTCAAAGTCCCCATCACCCGAAGTTTCCAACAGATCAAAGTCATAGATCAGCGGGCGGGCCGCGTCGGGTGCAATCTGGGCCACGCTGTCCTCGAAGATCAGCATATAGCCCGGCGCATCACCCAAGGGTTTCATCCGCGCGCTGTAGCTCTGATTTCCGTCAACGCTGACCAGTGTGCAGGCAACATCCCGACCGGTCTTTGACAGTTTGTCGTAGGCTTCGATCAAGGATCTACGGTCAAGATAGTCAAACAGCGACGCATTCAGCCGCGGGTGAGCAATCTGGGCCAGAACGCCTGCGGCCTGTGCGTCATAGAGGACAATCTGATGGCTCGGACTGGCCAGCAGCATCGCAACCGGTATCTCTGACAGCAGGGCGGTCAGGCGTTTCTTCTCGGACGCCAGCTGTTCCGTTTCGGCTGCAATGGCTTCGGCAGTGCTCATCGCGTTTTGCGCTAGTTGCCCGGCCAATCCGGCAGCGGCAGGGGCCAGATCCCCCAGATAGCGAGCCGCCGTGGCATCCATCTCTGTGCTGACTCCGGCATGCGCGCGGCTGCGCAGTTCCGCAGACAGACGCTCGATGGGTTTGGCGACATTGTCGTCGAACAGCAGCCAGACCCCGGCGATCAGGGCCAGGAACCCGAAGGCGATGAGGATTTCCGCAAAGATATAGGCGTTGATCAGTGCCGGATCGCCCACCCGTTTATAACTGATCCACAGCGCAATTGCGCTGATGACAATCCCGCCGATCGCCAGCAGGCAAAAGAACAGAAAAATCCGAAGACGCAGGCTCAGATGTGTCAGCATCGTCAGACCTCGCAGGTCGCCTCGACCACAGGATCATCCGCGCCGACCGTGATCCAATCGGCGTTCAACAGGCGGCCATCATTGGCGAATTCGGCCCCGTCGGCAAGATTGGCGCGGCGCATCTCGGCGCAGTCGACCGCGACCGGCAGTTTGGAAACGGGGGCCCAGCGACCAAAGAAATACATATCAACAAGGCGCTCATCCGGGACCTGTTCGTGGGTGCGGACAGACACTGTGTCGATGGCTGCAAAACGATCCACAAACGGAACCGCGTAGGTCCACGGGCGATAGAACGCACGGCTTTCGACCTCTTGCACAATGGTCAGCCCATCTGGCAGCGTCTCTATGGTGCGTCCATACCACGAATACTCGCTGGTAATGGTCATACCGATCATGCCAGCGCCGGCGGCAACTGGTGCTGCCCATTTTGGCAGCCGCCCCCCGGTCAGCTTGTTGATAACCATGACGATGCCAGCGAACGCAAAACCTGCGAAGATCGTGCCAATCAACTCCAGAAACATGTCGCCTCTCCGTTTTGTCGGGCAGTGTCACTTTGCCTGCTGCTGCGCCAAGCTTGCCTCATCCCAGCATCCCCTTGCCATGACCAATCGCAGATTGCATCGTTTTTACCACAACGAACGCATCGCGCAGGTGGCTGCGCTCAAAATCCGACAGTGCAGACGGGGGCAGGTAATTGTCAGGATCGGAGCTGGCTTTGATCAGTCTGGCCTGATGCTCCAGCCGCGTTTCAGCGATCAGATCATAGGCCTCGATCAGGTCGCGGGCACCTGATGGGCTGAGGATGCCCTGGCTCTCGGCTGCTTTCAGTCGTGCCCGCGTATTCGCCTCGGGCAGTTGTCCTTGCAGGCTGTAGATACGCGCCAGATCGACCACGGGCACGACGCCGTTATGCTTCAGGTCGAGCGTGTTGCGATGTTCGCCTGACCGGATCGTCGCAAAGCCGCGCAGCAGACCCAGTGGTGGGGTGTGTTTAAGCGAATTCGAGATCATATGGGCGACAAAAATCGAATTGGCGCTGGCTTTGGCCAACGTCTCGGCTTGAAGATCCGAGAACAGCTCGACCGCGCCGCCAATCGGGCGCAGATCAAACATGACCGAGGCCAGCATCTGCGCCTCGGGGTTCGGTTTGGCGATCCAGCCATCGAAATAATCGCGCCAGACACGCACCGGCTGACACCAGCGGGGGGTGGTCGCCATCATGTCACCGGGGCAGTAGAAATACCCACAGGTGTCCAGCCCATCCGACACGAATTTGGCCAGCGCCGTGAAGTAAGGCATGTCGTCTTTCGAGACACTGTTATCCAGCATCAGACAGTTGTCCTGGTCCGAGACACCGGTTTGTTCCTGACGTCCTTGTGATCCGCAGGCCAGCCAGAGATACGGTACGGGCGGCGGCCCCAATGTCTGTTCCGCCAAGGCCAGCAAACGGCGGGTGGCTGTATCGGCGATATCGGTGATCAGGCGGGTCACGATCTCATGCCGGTTGCCACCCGCAACCAACTGCACCAGCAGCTGCGGTATCTCGGCGGTCACATGCGCCATATCCTCGGCCGAGCTGGCCTGCGCAATCCGGCGGACAAGCTCGGCAGAGTTGACGGCCTGATAATGCGTGAGATCCGTCTGGGTGACGATGCCGACCAGACGGTTGCCCTCGCAAATCGGAATATGGCCAATGCCGCGCTCCATCATGACATGCAGGACGTCAGACCCGATATCGGTGGGGCCTAGTGTGATGGGATCAGAGGTCATAATTGCCGAAACCGGGGTGTCCGCGGCCATAGCTTCGGCCACGAATTTTCCCGAGATATCCCGCTGGGTCACGATACCCTGCAGCCGGTCTGCGGCGGTGACACAAAGCGAAGAAATCTTTTTGTCCCGCATCAACCGCGCCGCATCTCGGACCGTTGTATCCGGCGGGCAGGTGGCCGGGTTATGGGCCATCAGGATATCAATCGCGCTGGTCGCAAGGCTTTGCGGGCCAGTGCGGCCACCACGCGTGCGGGTAAAGAATTTCGATACCACCTCGTGACCGTCGATCAGGTCTTTGATCAGGTCGGGGGGGAGTATCATCAGAATTGATCGGGTCTGCGCACAGGCTTTGGTCGCAGCTTTGCCGTCTTTGAGCAGCCCGCGTTCCCCGAACGAGTTGCGCAAACCCAGATGTGACACTACCGCGCCGTTCTGATCGGTGATTTCAACCAAACCTTCGTAGATGACAAAAACGCCGGGCAGGGCATGCCCCAGGTCATAGACACGCGCGCCGGGCGCGACCTCCCAAACCTCGATCTGCTGTGCAATCTGATCCAGCACCGGGGCGGGCAGAGAGTCATATGGGTGCACAGATTTCAGAAACCGGGTGATCTGATCGTGGGACAGCGGCATTGGGTTTCTCTGGATTGAGGGAAAAATCCCGCCCGGTGGAATGCCGGGCGGGAACAGTCAGTCGAAAGATGTAGCGGTCTCAGGATAGCCTGTCCGCCCCATCATGCTCAGTGATCCTGAGCCGCACCCGCGCCACGGGGAATGCGGACGCTTTCGACTAGATCCTTGATCTCCTGCGGAGTCTCTTTGGTCATGCCTGCAACTGTGTAGGCAACCGCAAAGTTGATCATCGCACCGATAGCGCCGAACGAGGTCGACTTGATCGGACCCAGAAGTGGATCAGCATCGGTGAAAGAGTTGGTGCCCGGAATGAACAGCCAGCCCTTATGCAGGAAGATGTAGACCAGCGTGACAACCAGACCTGCCAGCATACCCGCAACCGCACCGGTGTTGTTGATGCGGGTCGAGAAGATCCCCATCATCAGCGCCGGGAAGATCGAGGCTGCCGCTAGACCGAATGCTAGAGCCACGGTTTGTGCCGCAAAGCCCGGTGGGTTGAGACCCAGATAGGTTGCAACAACGATGGCCACCGCCATGGCGATCCGCGCTGCCAGAAGCTCTCCCTTTTCAGAGATTTGCGGGTTGATCGCACCTTTGACAAGGTCGTGAGATACAGCCGACGAAATCGCCAGCAACAGACCCGCAGCGGTCGACAGGGCAGCCGCAAGACCACCGGCCGCGACCAGACCGATCACCCAACCCGGTAGGTTGGCAATCTCGGGATTGGCCAGAACCAGGATATCACGGTTGAACTTGGTCAGCTCGTTTCCGACCCAGCCTTTTTCCTCAGCCAGGGCCTGCATGTCGGCATTAGCATCGTTGTAGTACTGGATCTTGCCGTCACCGTTCTTGTCTTCCCAGTCCAGCAGACCGGTTTTCTGCCAAGTGGCCATCCAGTCATAACGCGGGTCGTTGTCGATATCTTCGACCGAAACCGCGCCACCTTCGATACCACCATTGGGCCACATCATGTCACTGATGTTCAGGCGTGCCATGGCACCAACCGCGGGGGCGGTCAGATACAGCAAGGCGATGAAGACCAGCGCCCAACCGGCGGACCAGCGCGCGTCAGACACTTTGGGAACAGTGAAGAAGCGCATGATGACGTGCGGCAGGCCAGCCGTACCGATCATTAGCGACAGCGTGAACAATACCATATTCAACGTGTTCGAGTGGTGGGCGGTGTATTCGTTAAAGCCCAGCTCGGTCACGATCGCATCCAGCTTGGTCAGCAATGGCTCACCACTTGCGGTGTCGCCAAACAGACCCAGCGCCGGAACAGGTGTGCCGGTCAGCTGCAATGAGATGAAGATCGCCGGGATGGTATAAGCCGTGATCAGCACGCAGTATTGTGCGACCTGCGTATAGGTCACGCCCTTCATCCCGCCAAACACCGCATATGCAAACACGACGCCGGCACCGATCAGCAGACCTGCGGTGTTCGAAACCTCGAGGAAGCGGCCAAAGGCCACGCCCACACCGGTCATCTGACCGATCACGTAGGTCACCGACGCCACGATCAGACAGATCACCGCAACGATACGCGCGGTCTGGCTGTAGAAGCGGTCACCGATGAACTCGGACACGGTGTATTTGCCAAACTTGCGCAAGTACGGCGCCAGCAGCAGCGCCAACAGCACATAACCACCGGTCCAACCCATCAGGAAGGTCGAGTTGTCATAGCCGGTAAACGCGATGAGGCCCGCCATCGAGATGAACGAGGCCGCAGACATCCAGTCCGCCGCTGTCGCCATACCATTGGTGACCGGGTGAATGCCGCGACCGGCGGCGTAGAATTCCGATGTGGAACCCGCGCGGGCCCAGATCGCGATGCCGATGTAAAGCGCAAAGGACGCGCCCACAAACAGCAGGTTGATGGTAAACTGGTCCATGCCGATTACTCCTCGTCCACGCCGTACTCAGCGTCCAGCTTGTTCATGCGCCAGGCGTAGTTGAAGATCAGCACCAGAAAGACCAGAATCGATCCTTGCTGAGCAAACCAAAAGCCTAGATCGGTGCCGCCAACGGCGATGCCAGACAGCAACGGACGCAGCAGAATGCCGAATCCAAACGACACCAGCGCCCAGATTATGAGGCTGATGTAGATGAGGCGCAGGTTAGCCTGCCAATAGCCCTTATCGGACTCGGCAGCCTGCGCGGAGTTTGTTGATTGATCCGCCATTGCGGGTTCCTCCTTGCTTCCTCCGTGACGCGGCCATTTACCCTTCTCCTCCAGCGGGTAGGCCGCTCTCTGATTGTGCCGGACGCCAGCTTGGCGCCAGGCAAAACTTCTCTGGTCCGCCAAAGCGGGTCCTTTGAAGTATTCTGTTTTAGGATCAAAGCCTAAGCTGGCTTTTCTCCTCCCCTTATCTCATCGCGTCGCCGACGATCGTCTCCAGATCGCGCGCGATATCTGCGATATCGCCCATGGCGTTTGTACGCTTCAACACGCCGTGACTCTGGTAGTAGTCAATAAGCGGCGCGGTCTGCGCGTGATACGCGTCAAGCCGTGCGGACACGGTTTCCGCGTTATCATCCGCGCGACGTTTGAATTCGGTGTGGCCACATTTATCGCACTTGCCTTCGACAACCGGGATCTTGAAGCGGTCGTGATAGCCCTCGCCACAACCAGCGCAGGTATAGCGGCCCGAGATGCGCACAACCATTTCGGCGTCCTCAACCTCGAGGCTGATCGCGGCGCTGACTTTCTGGTTGCATCCGGACAACAGCGTGTCCAACGCCTGTGCCTGCACATCCGTACGTGGGAACCCATCCAGAATGACGCCCCTAGCGCAGTCAGGTTCGCCCATCCGGTCGCGTAGGATGGCGATGACGATCTCGTCACTGACAAGATCACCGGCTTCCATTACAGCCTTGGCGGCCTTGCCGGCCTCAGTTCCCGACGCAACCGCTGCGCGCAGCAGGTCGCCCGTGCTGAGCTGAACCAGACCGAATTTATCCTCAAGCATGCGCGCCTGCGTACCCTTCCCGGCGCCGGGAGGGCCGAGAAGGATCAGAACTGCGGGTGTGGTGATCGTATCAGCGTCCATCACAGCCTCACTTGTTCGCACGGTTTTCGATCAGGTCTTCGACCACAGACGGATCTGCCAGCGTCGATGTATCCCCAAGCGAGCCAAAGTCGTTCTCGGCAATCTTGCGCAAGATGCGGCGCATGATCTTGCCGGACCGCGTCTTGGGCAGGCCAGGGGCCCATTGGATGACATCCGGGCTGGCAATGGGGCCGATCTCGGTGCGGACCCATGTGCGCAGCTCTTTCAGCAGATCATCCGAAGGCTCACGATCATTCATCAAAGTGACATAGCAATAGATGCCTTGTCCTTTGATTTCATGAGGATAACCGACAACGGCAGCCTCAGCGACAGCGGCATGCGCAACCAGAGCGCTTTCAACCTCGGCTGTCCCCATGCGGTGGCCCGAGACGTTGATCACATCGTCCACACGACCCGTGATCCAGTAATCGCCATCTTCGTCCCGACGGCAGCCGTCACCGGTGAAGTAGTAGCCTTTGTAGTCAGAGAAATAGGTCTTCTGGAACCGTTCGTGATCACCCCAGACCGTCCGCATCTGACCGGGCCAGCTGTCTTTGATGCACAGCACGCCCTCGATCCCGTTACCTTCGATCTCAACGCCGGATTGCGGGTCCAGAACAACCGGGACGATTCCAAAGAATGGCTTCATGGCTGAGCCGGGTTTCATCGCATGCGCACCCGGCAGCGGGGTCATCAGATGGCCACCGGTTTCGGTTTGCCACCAAGTGTCGACGATCGGGCATTTGCCCTTGCCGACAACATCGTTGTACCAGTTCCAGGCCTCAGGGTTGATCGGTTCGCCCACGGTGCCCAACACTCTGAGATCGCTCAGATCACATTTCTCGACAAACTCAGTACCTTGCCCCATCAGGGCCCGGATCGCGGTCGGAGCGGTATAGAACTGGTTTACCTTGTGCTTTTCACACACCTGCCAGAACCGGCTGGCGTCAGGGTAGGTCGGTACACCCTCAAACATCAATGTGGTCGCGCCGTTGGCCAGCGGGCCATAGACGATATAGCTGTGGCCTGTCACCCATCCGACATCCGCCGTACACCAGTAGATATCGCCGTCGTGATAGTCAAAAGTGACCTCATGCGTCAGCGCCGCATAGACCAGATAGCCGCCGGTTGTGTGCACAACGCCTTTGGGCTGACCGGTTGAACCAGAGGTATACAGGATGAACAGCGGATCTTCGGCATTCATCTCAGCGGGCGCGCAGTAGTCATCCGCCTCAAGCGCCATTTCGTTATAGTCATAGTCGCGACCATCAATCCACGTGGTCTGCCCGCCGGTCCGCTTGACCACCAGACATTTGACAGTGTCTTTGCAATGCAGCAGGGCGGCATCTGCGTTGGATTTCAACGGCGTCTTGCGGCCGCCACGGGGCGCTTCGTCAGCGGTGATGACCACCTTGGCGTCACAGCCATTGATCCGTGCTGACAGCGCATCGGGAGAAAATCCCGCGAATACAATAGAGTGAATTGCGCCGATACGCGCACAGGCCAGCATGGCATAAGCCGCCTCGGGGATCATCGGCAGATAGATGACAACGCGGTCACCTTTGCGCACGCCCATCGATTCAAGGATGTTAGCCATCCGGCAAGTGCGACGGTGCAGTTCAGCATATGAGATATGCTGAGCAGCGTCATTTGGGTCATCCGGTTCCCAGATGATTGCTGTCTGATCACCGCGCGTTTCCAGATGGCGGTCCAGACAGTTGGCCGAAACGTTCAGGGTGCCGTCGGCGTACCAGTTGATGCCAACCGAGCCAAAATCGTAATCGACGTCTTTGACCTGTGTGTAAGGTTTGATCCAGTCAATCCGTTTGCCCTGTTCATCCCAAAACGCGACGGGGTCGTTGATGGAGGCGGCGTACATCTCGTTATATTTGTCAGCATCGACATGCGCACGGGCAACGACATCAGCAGATGGCGGATATACCTTGGCTTCTGCCTGAGCAGCGGTGGTCATTCTGGGGCTCCTCCCTTTGAGCTAATATTCATGAGGTCGATTCTGCCTGCTGAACTGGCAATGTCGACCCGCTTCCTCCTCGCTGGCGATATTAAGGGGATCTGAAAACAATGGAATAAATAACAGAAATCTTTGGATTTGTTTGTAAAGAAATTTTTTGAGTACTGGGTATTTTGTAAATAAAATCAATTTTGAGGGAGAAAATTTATACAAGGCAACATCATAGCTGTAACGCGCTGTAATGCCGTGCTGAAATTATTTGGTGTCTTGTCCATGAGACACATCGCTTATCTTTGGGTTGTCAGCGCCTCGCGCGACCGCCGTCTGGCGATTTGTATTTCGGGCCAGGGGTTGGCAGTTTGGGAGGTTGGCGCTAGCTTTCGATCCAAGCGTTCCGTCAAGGGAACGCAAAAAAAGGGAGAAATCATGATGAGAAAGATGTTGAGCGGCGCCGCCGTCGCCGCCTTGGGCGTTGCCTTTGTGACTGAGGCCTCCGCAACCGAATGGAATGCATCGGTCTGGGGCAAGCGCCGGGCTTTCACCGAGCATGTGGAAAAGCTGTCAGAGCTGGTCAGCGAGAAGACCGGTGGTGAATTCACCATCAATGTCAGTTATGGCGGCTTGTCTAAGCCCCGGGAAAACCTGGACGGCATCGAAATCGGTGCCTTTGAGATGGCGCAGTTCTGCGCGGGCTATCACCGGGACAAAAACCGTGCGATCACCGTGCTTGAACTGCCGTTCCTCGGCGTGAACACGCTGGACGAAGAAGTTGCCGTCAGCCATGCGATTTATGATCACCCGGCGGTCAAGGATGAGATGGCGCAGTGGAACGCCCGGATCATCATGACCTCGCCCATGCCGCAGTACAATCTGGTCGGCACCGGCGATCCGCGTGACCAACTGGCCGAGTTCGACGGCATGCGCGTCCGTGCAACCGGTGGTCTGGGCCAGGCGTTCGAGGCCGTCGGTGGTGTGCCAACATCCGTTCCCGCGACCGAGGCTTACAATGCAATGGAATCCGGCGTTGTCGACACGGTTGCCTTCGCGCAGCATGCGCATCTGTCCTTTGGCACGATTAACGAGGCCGACTGGTGGACCGCAAACCTCAACCCCGGCACGGTAAACTGCCCGGTCGTCGTAAATATCGAGGCGTACGAGGCCCTGTCGCCCGAGCATCGCGAGGCGCTGGACAGCTCCATCGACGAGGCCATTGCGCATTATCTGGCGAACTATGGTGAGCTGCTTGAGAAATGGGACGGCGTGCTCAGCGAAAAGGGTGTCGAAAAGGTCATGATCGACGACGCCGTGCTTGACGAGTTCCGCGCCACCGCAGCAGATCCAATCCGCGAACAATGGATTACGGATATGTCTGCTCAGGGCCTTCCGGCCCAGGATCTGTATGATCTTGTGCAGGCGACGCTGAAACAACAGCGCGGCGGCAACTGATCGTCCAAATCCGGGCACCCTATGGTGCCCGGCTACTTTCTGAACAAAGGACAACCGTATGGCGGGACAGGCCACGGTACTGGAAGATGGCAGCTTGCTCAGCCGTCTGGATCACCGTTTGTTCGGGGTTGAGAGGTTTCTCGCCTTGCTCAGTGGTCTGGCGGTGTTTGGCCTGATGGTGCTGGCGGTGGTATCGGTCAGCGGGCGAAACGTCGCGAACGCGCCTTTGCCCGGATATGTGGACTGGATCGAGCAGATGATGCCGCTGATCGCATTTCTGGGCATCTCATTCGTACAGCGCGATGGCGGGCATATTCGCATGGATATCGTCATCTCACGCCTGCGTGGGCGCGCGTTGTGGCTGTTCGAGCTACTGTCGGTTGTCCTGATCCTGCTGCTGATGCTGGCACTGGTCTGGGGCAGTTGGGCGCATTTCGACCGTTCATTCGACTTCGCCGCCCCGATGTGGAGCCGCGACAGCTCGATCGATATCGGCATTCCGATATGGCCGGCCAAACTGCTGGCACCCATCGCATTTTCGGTCTTGTGCGCGCGTTTACTCTTGCAGGTCTGGGGCTATGGGCGCGCATTCCTGCTGGGACTGGAGGCACCAGTTGCCGTTCCGCTGATACAGGATGCCGCTGCGCAAGCCGCAGCCGAGGCCGAGCAGTTCGAGGGGCAGGATTAACGCATGGATACGATAGAAATCGGCCTCTGGGTCACGGGTGGCCTGCTGTTTCTTGTGGTCGTTGGCATGCGCGTCGCCTTTGCCGCCGGGCTGGCAGGGCTTGTGGGGCTGATCTGGATATTCTGGGCCAAATTTGGCTATGATCCGGCCCGCTTTGGCAAGGCGCTGACGGTTGCCGTCAAAACTGCGGGGCAGGTGCCTCATTCCAAGGTGGCCTCTCACACGCTCAGCCTGATCCCCACATTTATCCTGATTGGCTATCTTGCCTATTATGCAGGTCTGACACGTGCCTTGTTCGAAGCTGCCAAACGCTGGATCGCTTGGGTGCCGGGGGGGCTTGCCGTTTCGACTGTGTTTGCCACCGCTGGCTTTGCCGCGGTTTCGGGCGCGTCGGTGGCAACATCGGCAGTGTTCGCCCGTATCGCGATCCCTGAGATGCTGGATGTTGGCTATAACAAGCGCTTCGCAGCCGGTGTCGTGGCGGCAGGTGGGACGTTGGCATCACTTATCCCGCCTTCGGCGATCCTGGTGATCTATGCGATCATTGTCGAACAGAATGTCGGGATGCTGCTGCTGGCTGGTTTCATCCCTGGTGCCTTTTCCGCATTGATCTACGGCCTGCTGATCGTTGGCATCGCGGTTGTGTTCAAATCGGTTGGACCGCCCGTCAAAGGATTCACATGGGGCCAGCGGTTTGCATCCCTTCCCGGAGCCTTGCCGATTGTCGCCGTAGTGCTGATCATCATCTGCTTTGTCTACAACCCATTTGGCGAAGATGCTTGGGGCACACCCACCGAAGGCGGAGCCATCGGGGCCTTTATCGTCTTCTGCTTTGCCCTGTTTCACGGCATGCGTTGGGCCGAGTTTAAATCGGCTTTGCTCGAAACCGCTAAACTGACGGCGATGATCTTTGCGATCATCTGGGGCGTGCTGATTTACGTACGCTTCCTTGGCTTTGCTGATCTGCCCGGCGCATTCTCAGACTGGATCACATCGCTTGAGATGTCGCCGATGCTGATCCTGATCTGCATCCTGCTGGCCTATGCGGTTCTGGGGATGTTCATGGATGCTATTGGAATGCTGCTGCTGACGCTGCCTGTGGTTTATCCCGCCGTGATGGCGCTGAATGGCGGAGAGGCCGTGAGTGCGGCAGAAAGCACCTTTGGCATGTCAGGACCAATGTGCGCCATCTGGTTCGGCATCCTGGTGGTAAAGATGGCCGAGTTCTGTCTGATTACGCCGCCCATTGGCCTGAACTGTTTTGTGGTCGCCGGTGTGCGCCCCGATCTGAGCGTTCAGGATGTCTTTAAAGGGGTCACGCCGTTCTTCATCGCCGACGCAATGACCATCGCGCTGCTGGTGGCGTTTCCGGGGATCGTTCTGTACCTGCCTTCGCTTGCAGGATAGCCGACCGCTATCCTGCGCGCATCAGCATCCCATATAAATCGCGCGGGTCGTCCGGGTCGGCCAGCATATCCAGCGGTTCAAAGAAATCGGTGCCCTCAATCGCGCGTTTGACATAGCGCAGGGCCGAGAAATCTTCGATTGCAAAACCGACGCTGTCGAACAGAGTAATCTGCCGCTCATCGGTGCGCCCCTTGGCCTGACCGGTCATGACCTGCCACATCTCGGTGACCGGGTGATCGTCATCCAGCGCCTGAATCTCACCTTCGATCCGGGTCTGTTCGGGATATTCTACAAAGATCTCGGAGCGCCGCAGTATATCGCTATGCAGCTCGGTCTTGCCGGGGCAATCACCGCCGATCGCGTTTATATGTACGCCGGGGCCGACCATGTTGTCCGTCAGAATGGTGGCGTTTCGCTTGTCGGCGGTGCAGGTGGTGATGATTTGCGCGCCTTCGATGGCCTCTTCGGCGGTGTTGCAGGGGATGACCGTTAGTCCCTGATCGCGCAGGTTTGCCGCGCATTTTGCAGTGGCGTTGGCGTCGATATCGAACAGCCGGACGGTCTTGATCCCGCACATCGCCTTGAACGCGAGGCACTGGAACTCTGACTGTGTTCCGTTGCCGATCATCGCCATAGTAGTTGCGCCCTGAGGCGCAAGATAGCTGCCAACCAGAGCTGACGTTGCCGCAGTACGCAGGGCGGTCAGGATTGTCATCTCGGTCAGCAATGTCGGGTAGCCGGTATAGACATCCGCCAGCAAACCAAAGGCGGTGACGGTTTGCAGCCCTTCGGATGTGTTTTTGGGATGGCCGTTCACATATTTGAACCCATAGGCCTCTCCGTCCGAGGTGGGCATAAGTTCGATCACACCATGTGGTGAATGCGCGGGGATGCGGGGCGTTTTGTCAAAGCTTTCCCATCGCTTGAAGTCGGTTTCGATCTGCGCCGCGATTCCGGTGATCATCTGCTCGACGCCGATATGATGAACAAGCTGCATCATGTTATCGACGGATACAAAAGGCACCAGGGCTTTTTCAGACGGTTGCATCATAGTCTCCTGTCGGGGCGGAAGCCGCAGCCATCCGCGAAAAATGTCAGTTTCAAGGGCGCAGCTCAGAAGCTGCGCGTCGGGCGGTCGAAAATGCGGCGTCCCAAAAGCGAGGCCGCCAGATCAACCATCAGCTTTGCGGTTCGGCCCCGTTCATCGAGAAATGGGTTCAACTCGACCATATCCAGCGAGCAAACCAGCCCGCTTTCGTGCAGCAGTTCCATCACCAGATGCGCCTCTCGCTCGGTGGCGCCGCCCGGCACGGTGGTGCCCACTGCGGGGGCAATGACCGGGTCTAGAAAATCCACGTCCAGTGAGACATGCAGGATGCCATTCGCGGCATGCACCTTATCGAGAAAGGCCATCAGCGGGGCTTTGATGCCGCGCTCATCAATGCTGCGCATATCAGCCAGCATCGCATGATCCTTTTCAAGGGCCGCGCGTTCCTCGGGGTCGACGGATCGTAGGCCAATCATGCCAACCCGATCAGTTGAGACAGGGGCAGGCAAGGCAGGAAAGGCGTCGAACCCCGGTTGGCCGGTGAAATAGGCAACCGGGGTGCCGTGCAGATGTCCGCTGCTGGTGCTGCCGGGTGTGTGAAAATCGCTGTGGGCGTCCAGCCACAAGACAAACAGCGGGCGTCCGACGTGGTTGGCATGGGCGGCCATCCCGGCCACCGTACCCATCGAAAGCGCGTGATCTCCGCCCATGAAAATCGGAATGCCCTGCGGTGCCGCCTGCTGTGCGACGCGAGACAGGGCCTGCGTCCAGCCCACGCATTCGGGCAGGGCGAACAGATGCGGGTCTTCCGGCAGGTCGGTGTCGTCGGCCTGTGTATTGCCCCAATCCGAGACGTGATGGCCAAGGTCGGTCAGTGCCGCCTCAAGACCGGCCACGCGATAGGCGTCGGGGCCCATGCGGCACCCTTGCCGCCGCTTCCCGGCATCCATCGGCGCGCCGATCAGAATGATGTTCTTTATGTCCATATGCTGATTTAGCCTTACGCTGCGGGTTGCGGGAAGCGTTCAAAATGCTCAAAAAGAAATCGGATGTTTCGAAATGGATAGTTTCTATGGACGATTTGGATGGTCGACTGCTCAGCGCGCTGCACCGTGACGCCCGCGCGACCCTGTCTGAGCTGGCCGAACTGCTGGGTGTAACACGCACCACCGTGCGCAGCAGGCTGCAGCGCCTCAAAGAGTCGGGCGAGATTGTCGGTTTCACTGTAATCACCCGCCGCGATGTCGCGCAAAGCCCGGTGCGCGGCCTGATGATGCTGGAAATCGCCGGCCGCGGGACCGAGCGGATCATGGCCCGCATTGCAGCCATGCGGCAGGTTCGGGCCGTGCATTCGACCAATGGCAGCTGGGACCTGATTGCCGAGATTGGCGCAGATACGCTGGCAGAGCTGGATGAGGTGCTGTTTCAGATACGCCGGATGGAGGGCATCACACGGTCCGAGACCAACCTGTTGCTGTCAACGCGTAAGGGGCGATATTGAGCGGGCTAACCGATCAGACGGCGCGCTGCGCACAGCACTTTGAATAGCAAGGGAATTGTGCCAAGGTTTGTGGACGGGCCAAGTTGGTTTCCGCGCTTTCTGCGCTGGTGAAATGAATGGTCCAAGCATGGCAAAGGGGCAGGGACGTTCACCATGACCATACAGGAGCCGGCTGAGGCATCGCGGGCAGAGCGTTGGGCAGAGCGCGTTACCGGGCTATTGGAAAAGCCGTGGGTCCGGCTGGCTGTGCCATTGCTGATCACGTTTATCGCTCTGACCGTTCTGCATGATCTTTCCGTGCATGTGAAATGGGCCGACGTAAAAGCCGACATTGCGGGGACCTCGTGGAAGCTCATGCTTTTTGCGGTCTGTTGGACTGCGGTCAGTTTTGCGTCGCTGTCTTTCTATGATGTGCTTGCGGTTCAAAGTGTCGCTGACGGCAAGGTTCCCCTGCCGGTGGCTGGCATGGCCGGGGCCAGCGGGTATGCCGTTTCGAACTGTCTGGGGTTTTCCTACATTACGGGCACCGCGATCCGGTATCGGATTTATGCGTCTTTGGGCTTGGATCTGGGCCGTGTGGCGGGGGTGATTGCAACGTCGTGGGTGGCGTTCTGGATGGGGTTGATCCTGTTGCTGGGGATTTTGCTGACCCTGCACCCGGATGGTGTATCCAAGGTTTTGCCAATTGGCGAGACAACTGAAACCGCGATCGGTGTTGCATTGCTGGTCGGGCTGATCACCTTGTTTGTCTGGCTGTCCAGCGGGGGGCGACGTCTGTCGTTTGCAGGCTTTGGGTTCAACCTGCCCGGCGGGAAGCTGGCCAGCCTGCTGACGGTTGCCGCCGTGGGCGATCTGTTTGGCGCATCCATGGCGCTGTATGTTCTGATGCCGGATGATCTTGGCGTTGGATTTCCTTACTTTTTTACAGTCTATATAGCGGCCATTGCGGTTGGTATTCTCAGCCACGCACCGGGCGGTCTTGGCGTCTTCGAGGCGACGCTGATCGCGGGGCTGGGTGCGTCGGGCCGATCCGATGTTATTGCGGCCCTGCTGCTATATCGCGTGGTCTACACCTTCATGCCATTTGGCATTGCGAGCGTTTCCATAGCGGTTGCCTCGGCCCTGACACAGCGCCGCAGGATCGGTGGGGCCGCAACCTGGGTCTATCGCGCCGTGCGGCCGGTCGTGCCCTTGGTGGCAGCTGGCGTTGCCGCCGTCGCCGGAGTGATCCTGCTGGTGTCGGGGGCGCTGCCATCAAGCACCCAAAACCTGGGCGTGCTGCGTGAATTCCTGCCGCTGTCGTTTGTTGAGGCATCGCATCTTGCCGGCAGCGCGGTTGGTGTCTTGCTGCTTTTGATCTCGCGCGGCCTGTTCCGCAAACTCTATCGCGCCTGGGTCGTGGCGATGATCCTGATGGTGGTTGGCTTTTTCGCATCGCTGGCCAAGGGGCTGGATACGCACGAAGCGCTGAGCATGCTGGGTACCATCGCTATGCTCGCGCTGTTTCGCGGTGCATTTTATCGGGTCAGCGGCGCGTCGATCTTTCGTTTGAACATCCCCTGGCTGGTCAGCGTTGTGGCGCTGCTTGCGGTGATCTTCTGGGTTGGCTTGTTTGCCTATTCCCATGTCGAATATCAGAATGCGTTGTGGTGGGAGTTTGCATGGAACGGCGACGCGTCGCGGTTCCTGCGTTCCAGCCTTGTGGTGGCTGTGATCATGGGCGTGGTTGCGGTGAATTCGCTTTTTGGGCGCGAGATTCCACAAGTCGCCCGCACCGAAATTCCCGAGGTTGTCGAACGTCTGGTGATGCAGAGCGAAGATACGGAATCCCAGATATCGCTGACCGGCGACAAGCAGTTCCTGATCTCAGACGATGAAAGCGCGTTTATTGCCTATGCCGATACCGGCAATGCGGTGATCAGCAAGGGTGAACCGGTTGGGGACGAAAAAGCGGGCCAGCAATTGATCTGGCAGTTGCGCGAGATGGCAGATCGCGAGGGTAAGCTGTGCGCGTTCTACAGCGTCTCGACCAAGTATCTGCCGACGTTTTTGGATTTGGGTCTGTCCATCCTCAAAATCGGTGAGGTGGCGCGCGTCCCGCTGCAGGATTTCTCGCTGGACGGGAAGTCTCGTAAGCGGTTTCGGCAGGCCAAGAACCGGGCCGAACGCGAAGGCTATGTGTTCGAAGTTGTCCCGAAAGAGGAACTGGCGCCACTTCTGCCCGAGCTGCGGAAAATCTCGGATGACTGGCTGGCGGGGAAATCCGGCGAGGAAAAAGGGTTTGCGCTTGGTGGGTTCGACGATGACTACCTGTCCTACTTTGATCATGCGATCCTGAAAGATGGCGAGACGGGCAAGATCGCGGCTTTTGCCAACCTCTTTCAAGGGGGCAACAAATCTGAGCTGTCTTTGGACCTGATGCGGTACGAGCCAGACAGTCCAAGTTTTGTCATGGATGCGCTGTTTGCGGAAATGATGGTTTGGGGGGCCGAGCAGGGATTCCACTGGTTCTCATTGGGCGCTGCGCCGTTCTCGGGGATTGAGAACCGGCAATTGGCCTCTCTCTGGAACCGGATTGGTGGCTTTGTTTATGAGCATGGCGAGCAGTTTTACCACTTTGAAGGGCTGCGCGCCTTCAAGCAGAAATTCGATCCGGAATGGAGCCCAAACTATCTGGCCAGCCCTGGAGGGTTGGCTGCGCCGCGTATCCTGTACGAGGTGAACATCCTGATCTCAGGCGGTCTGCGTGGGCTGACGAAATAAGCGTCAGTTCAGGCTGGCATGTGTCGGTGTCTGTTCCAGCAGATCACCCCAATCGGTGCGATAGGCCATCTCGGCCAGCACGGTTTCCGGCAGAAATTCCTGATTTTGCCGGATTTGCCACCCGCCCCCCAGCCCTTTGTAGACTGACACCAGATTGGATGAGACCTGCTGGCGCGCCTCGATCAGATTGGCTTGTGAACGCAAAAGCGCGGTTTGCGTGTTCAGGATGCGGGAATAGCTGGCGATGCCGTCGCGGTATTGGTCAATAGCGATCTGGGCGGCCTTGCGCGACGCGTCGACACTGCGCTGATAGAACGTCACCTGTTTGCGTGCCTCTGTATAGGCGACCATCGCGCTTTCAACCTCGGAATAGGCGGTCAGCACAGTGTTCTGGTAGTTCGCGATCAGTGCTTGGTAAGCCGCATCCTGCGCGCGGACGTTATCCTGGATGCGGCCATAGTTCAGCACGTTCCACACCACGCCCGCGCTGGCCAGGCTTGTTGTGCTTCCGGAACTGAACAAATCCCGTCCACCCGAGGCCTGTAGGCCGACCGAGCCCGACAGAATGAACTGCGGGTAGAGGTCTGCCATCGCAATCCCCACTTGCGCGGACTGCGTCGCAGCGGCCAGTTCGGCGGCCCGTACGTCGGGGCGCCGGCGCAGCAATTCTGCCGGAACACCCACCGCCACGTTGGATCGCGCCGACGGGATGCGGCCGGAATTGCCGAGCAGGCTGGTCATGCGGGACGGGGTTGCGCCCAGCAATACGGCCAGCGCATTCTTTGCCTGTTGCAGATCGCTTTCTAGCGTTGGAACCAAGGCCTTGGTGTTGTTCAGCAACGCGGTCGACTCTTGCACGTCCAGTTCCGTCGTAACGCCGTTGTTGAACCGCAGCTGAGTCAGGTCAGCCGATTCCTGCTGCAGTTTGATATTCTCGCGCGCGACGGCCAGCGACTCCTGCAAGGCCCTGATATTGATATATATCGCAGCGACATCCCCGGTCAGTGTGACCAGCGCGTCATCGTAGTTCGCCACCTGAAGCGCTAGGTTCGAGCGCGCTGCCTGAACGCCGCGTCGCTGAGCACCCCAGACGTCCAGCTCCCACTGGGCGTCAAAGCCAACCTGTGAGACAGAAAAATCGGTATCCAAAGGAATGATCTGCCGGATATCGGCGACTGGCCCCAAATTGTCGCTCAGCTGCCGGCGCTGTATCGACCCGCCCACGGCCTGCGACTGTGGATAAAGCTCGCCAAAGGCAATGCCCAACTGCGCGCGGGCCTGCAAGACACGAGCCCCAGCGACCTGCAAAGACAGGTTCTGGGCATAGGCTTCGGCGATCAGTTTGTTCAGGGTGGGGTCATTGAACGTCTCCCACCACTTCACAACAGGCGCGCTGCGCGAGGTAAGGCCGCTGCTTTGACTGGCGTTGGGGCTATTGACCTCAATCCACTGTTTGACCACGGGCGAGTTGGGGCGCACAAAATCAGGTCCAACCGGCGCACAGGTCACCAGAAATGTCGTACACAGGGCCATCCCGGTCAGCCTTGTGAGCAGGCGTTTGGCGGTTTTGGGCCGTGTCATGATGCGCATCCTCAGATATCCAGCGGTCGGATGAAGTTGGCGAAGGAATAGAGGCGCATGTTGATGCGTCTCAGGAACTCAAAGCTCTGACCGCGACCCGTATAGATCGCAACAGCAGCATGCCCGCCAGCCGGGAAAGTGTGCCCTTCGGGAACATCGACCGAGATTTGCACGGCAATGCGCCCTGGCAGCTTTGGCAGTTCGAACCCCGGCAGACGACCGGATGGCAAATACTGACCCTGGCGGGTGGCCCACCAGATCGCCTCGACCTTGCCGTTCAGGATTTCACCGGGATACAAATCCAGCGCAACTTCGACCGGCTGTCCCGGTTCGACGAATTTCAGGTTCTGCTGGCGAAAAGTGGCCAGCAGATAGGGTTCGTCCTCGGTCACGAAACTGGCAATTGCGCCCAGACGAATTTCACCTACCACAAGGCCCGGTCGGGCTTGCTGAGAAACGATCATGCCGTTTTCGGGTGCGTATATCGTTGTGTTCTCAAGGAAGTACTGCGCCTCATCCAATTGCGCCTGCGCCTGGATAATGCCCGTGTTCACGCCATCAATTTGTGAATCGATAGCAAGGTTAGCCTTTTCCAGATTGGCCTCAGCCTCTTTGATTTTTGCCTGATCCTCGGCAACCTGTTCGTTCCAGCGATCCAATTCGTCCTGCCGCGCACCGCCAGCCGGAACAAGGTTTTCGTAGCGTGCTTGCTGCGTCAACGCATAGGCAAGTTGGGCATTTGCACGTTCGACTGCCTCGGAGGCCGCAATCACATCCTGTTCTAAGATTTTCGCATTCTGCTGTGCAGCCACTAGCTGCGCCTTGGCTTTGTCCACGGCCAGCGAAAAGACTGTATCGTCAAAACGATAGAGAGGATCACCTTTGGTGACGATCGTATTGGGTTCGACCAGAACTTCGGTCAGCATTGTGGGTTGCGTCAACCGTGGGACGATCTGAATCGTCGACCGAACAACGTGGCTGTCGGCTGAAAAAGGCTGGAAAAAGCGCAGGGCGACCAGAAAGATCAACAGCAGGTGCGCGCCGACCCAGAACGAGACAATCCCCCAGGCAATGTTGAACTTGAGCCATCTTGCCTTGAAGAAAACGAACCAGACAAAAATGATGTAAAACAGCGAAATGCTGAGAGCCATGAACATGGTGCGTGATTTCCTCTGGCCCTAGCTTTGCTGGGTGTCGTCTGTATCAAGACGATCCTGATATTCGGGCTTAACCTTGCCGCCCAAACGTTTGATCTCATCGCGAATGGCATCACGTTCGTCATCGGGCATGCGGCGCAGGTCTACGGTCACCCCGTCATGAAAGGCCCACATAAATGCATGCACCCAGGGGACAACGGCCAAGAAGCCCATCCATCCCATGATTTTGACCGCTTCGGCATGTGGGTGGTTGCGCTTGATTGCGATACGGCCGGGCAGTCCCATCAGGAACAGAAACAGCCCCATGACGGCCGCCAATAAAAGGATCAGCGCTACAAATGTCAGATAGTCATAGTAGCCCAGTGGCTGCCCCAATAATCCCATCTTTGTTCCTCCTTTTGGGAAGGTTATGCCCATCCTCAAATGTTGCGGCCTGGTTCGTCAATGAGTTTATCCGTGCGCAACTGCGGCTTGGCGGGTTTTGGTGTGAGCGTTCAGGTGTAAGTGACTGAAAAATATATATTGTCGCGTCCCAGCGGTTTGCGCGGATGTGAAGGCCTGCATTTGATCGAATATTGTCAGTTGTCCACCCGCCTTGCAAGAACCGCATTGCGGGGCTCGCCTTAAATGCGATTTGGCGCGATGCTCAGTCGCATAAGACAACGCGTGTCTTCCAGCCTTGGCACCGCGCTGTAAGGCCCGAAGGCAGTGGCCGATCCGTATAGAATGTGCTGATTTCGGACAGTGAGGTGATGCGCGCCGGCGCATTCCGCTCGAACTTGGAGTGGTCCGCTACCAGACAGGCCTGTCGTGCCTGTGCGATGACTGTCTGACTGACAAGCACCTCCTGAAAGTCGAAATCCAGCAGGTCACCCGAGGCGTCCAGCGCCGAGCATCCGATAATCGCATAGTCGAACTTGAACTGTTTGATGGTCGATACAGTCAGGTTTCCGATCAGCCCCCCGTCCGAACGACGCAGAACGCCGCCTGCAACCACGATCTGACAGTTTGGATTGGCCACCAATATATGGGCAACATTCATATTGTTGGTCACGACCATAAGGTTTTTATGGTTCAGCATTTGACGGGCCACGGCCTCGGTCGAGGTGCCGATGTTCAGAAAGATCGAAGCCCCGTCTGGAATATCCGCAGCGCATTTTGCGGCGATCCGCGACTTTGCCTCGTCGTTCAATCCCCGGCGGTCTTCATATCCGATGTTCGACACGCCCGACCGCAGCACAGCTCCGCCATGGACGCGGTCAAGTTTGCCCGCATCGGACAGGTCCGAGAGGTCTCGGCGTATGGTCTGAACCGTCACACCGAAGCGCGCTGCAAGCTCTTCGACGGCGACTCGGCCGTTTTGTTTGGCAATCTCAAGAATGTCGGATTGGCGAAAAGACAGCGACACGGGCAGCTCCGGGATGTTGGTGTGTTCGTTATTCTTCGTATTTGCGATAGCGTCAAGGTTGGGAAAACTACGCCTGTGTATTTCAAGGTCTTATATGTTGTTATTAATCGATAATTTTTAATACCGATCCTCACCTAAAAAGTTCGGTTTTTTAAAAACGAATAAATACGAAATGAAATATTGACGATCCGAAGGCGCATGAGGCTAATGCCCCCGATCTTTCCGAAATTAGGAATCGACACGCTATGGAACAGTCAGAAACTCAGACCATCGACCTTTTCGTCATAGGCGGTGGGATCAACGGATGTGGTATCGCGCGCGATGCGGTTGGGCGCGGGTTGTCGGTGACGCTGGCCGAGATGAATGATCTGGCCTCGGCGACGTCTTCGGCTTCGACCAAGCTGTTTCACGGCGGATTGCGCTATTTGGAGTATTTTGAGTTCCGGCTGGTGCGCGAGGCGTTGATTGAACGCGAGACCCTGTTGCGCGCGATGCCACATATCAGTTGGCCGATGCGCTTTGTGCTTCCGTATCACGCGGATATGCGGTTTGACTCGGAAACGCCAACCTCGAAACTGCTTGGCACAGTTATGCCGTGGATGCGCGGGCGTCGTCCGGCCTGGCTAATCCGGTTGGGATTGTTTCTGTATGACAACCTCGGGGGGCGTAAAATCCTGCCGGGAACCAGCTCTCTGAAACTGCGCCAGGAGCCTGAAGGAGAGGTGCTGCAGGACAAGTTTGAAACGGCCTATGAGTACTCGGACTGTTGGATCGAGGATTCGCGCCTTGTCGTGCTGAATGCGCGGGATGCCGAGGCCAGAGGCGCCGAGATACTGGTCCGGACCGAGGTTGTCTCGGCCGAGCGTGTGGACGATCTGTGGCATATCACCATCCGCGACCGAAACAGCGACGAAACCCGCATCGTTCGCGCAAGAATGCTGATCAACGCGGGCGGGCCGTGGGTTGGCGACATTATCCAAACCAAAATCCGCATGAACTCGCGCGAAGGTGTCCGGCTTGTGCGGGGCAGTCACATCGTCACGCGCAAGCTGTTCGATCATGACAAGTGTTATTTCTTTCAGGGCGAAGATGGCCGGATCATCTTTGCCATCCCATATGAGCAGGACTTTACCCTGATCGGCACGACCGATCAGGATCATTCTGCACCGTCCGACCCCCCGGTTTGCACCGATGCCGAGCAGGATTACTTGTGTGCCTTTGCCACCAAATACTTTGCGCGTTCGGTCACACGGGATGATATCGTATGGACCTATTCCGGTGTCCGGCCCCTGTATGATGACGGGGCGCAAAGCGCGACGGCAGCGACGCGGGATTATACGTTAAAGGTGGACGCAGATGGGGGGGGGCCTGTGCTCAACGTCTTTGGCGGCAAGATCACCACCTACCGTCGGCTTGCCGAAAGCGCGCTGGAGAAGGTTGCGGAGTATTTCCCTGATCTGCCGGGGCCGTGGACCGCGGGCGTTGCACTGCCGGGCGGAGATTTCGCGGTTGATGGTGTCGACGACCTGATCAGAGGTCTGAAGGCCAAGTACAGCTTTTTGGATGATTTCTGGGCCCGTCGTCTGGTGCGTGCCTATGGGACCGAGGCGCAGGCGATGCTGGGTGTTGCACAAAAGGTCGATGATCTTGGCCAGGACTTTGGCGCGACCCTGACCGAGCGTGAGCTGGAGTGGCTGATGGACAAGGAATATGCGCGCACGGCAGAAGATGCTGTCTGGCGGCGCAACAAGCTGGGTCTGCGTCTGGGCAAGGATCAGATCGCCCGGATTCAAGACTGGATCGACAATCGCTAGAGGCGATTGAGAGGCGCACAATCGTGACAAAAAAAGAAAGGCCCCACCACTCATGCGGGGCCTTTTTCTGATCTGTGTATGGCTTAGGCGGCCTTTTCTGATGGCCCTTTCTTGCCGGTGCCTTTTATCCATTCGCGCAAGCCCTGCATGACTGCATAGAGCACGGGGACAAGGATAACACCCACCAGCGTGGCCGCCAGCATCCCGCCGAACACCGCTACACCGATGGCCTTTTGGCTGGCAGCACCTGCGCCGCTGGCCGCAAGCAGGGGCACCACACCCAGCAGGAAGGACAGGGCCGTCATCATGACGGCGCGGAACCGCTGGAACGCCGCTTCTGCTGCGGCGTCCTTAATCGACAGCCCGTTTGCCCTTTGCTCCATCGCGAACTCGACAATCAGAATGCCGTTCTTGGAGGCAAGTCCGACCAGCATGATCATCCCGATCTGCGTATAGAGGTTGATGTCACTGCCAACGATGGCCACCGCCGCAACCGCGCCGAACAGGGCCACGATGACCGACATCAGGATCGACACTGGCATCGTCCAGCTTTCATATTGTCCGACAAGGAACAGGTACCCAAACAGGATCGCCAGCCCAAGGATTACAACGACCAACCCGCCAGACGCCAATTGCTGTTGCGCGGTGCCGGTCCACTCGAACGCATAGCCGGGGGGTAGGGCGGTCGCAGATTCCTCAGTCATGACGCGGATCGCGTCCCCGGTGGACAGACCTTCGGCGGGGACCGCTGTGACCGTGGCCGAACGGAACAGATTGTGCCGTTTCAGCAGAACCGGTCCCAATACGTTTTCGACATCAATCAACGTGCCCAAGGGGACCATTTCCCCCTTGGTGGAGCGGACATAGAGGTTCGAGATATCCTCGACATTGTCGCGATACGTGCCGTCCGCCTGGATCATGACCCGGTAGACCCGGCCAAACAGGTTGAAGTCATTCACGTAATACGACCCAAGCTGCGCCTGCATGGTCTGAAAAATCTCGGCCACCGACACCTGAAGCGTCTTGGCCTTTTCGCGGTCCAGATCAACGAACAGCTGCGGAACGTTTGCCCGGAAGGTGGTATAGGCCTGTCCGATCTCGGGCCGTTGATTGGCCGCATAGACATACGAGCCCACGGCTGAGGCCAGGTCCTGCGGGCTACCACCGCCGGTCTGCTGCACCTCCATCTCGACCCCTGCGGACATACCCAGACCCTGAATGGGCGGTGGGTTGAAGGCAACGATTGAGGCGGCGGATTCACCATAAGCGATGGCCAGCACCTTCTGCAGGATGGCATCGGCGCTCAGATCATCCTCGGCGCGTTCGTCCCAATTGTCGAGATTGACAAAGATCGCAGCACCGTTGGTTGTGGTGCCATTCAGCAGCGAGAAACCGTTAACCAGAACGGTGTTTGCCACGCCCGGAATTTCGCGAATCTGATCGTCGACGCGTTTGCTGACCGCTTCGGTCCGCTCGAGCGTTGCGGCGTCGGGCAGTTGGATGTCAACGAAGAGATAGCCGTTATCCTCCAGCGGAAGAAAGCCACTGGACGTGTTCGACATGATTGTACCGGTGCCCGAGGCCAGCGCCGCGATGATACCCAGCGACACAACGGGCAGGATTAGCAACTTGCGTACAATCGCAACATAGCCCCCGCGTATCGTGCCAATGAACTTCTCAAATACGGCCAGCAGCCCTTTGGGTGGCCCTGACCGCGCCTTGAGCACCAGGCCACACAGCGCGGGAGACAGGGTCAGGGCGTTGATCGAGGAAATCACCACAGCGGTCGAAATCGTGACCGCAAATTGCGAATAGAGCCGCCCAGAGATGCCGGGCATGAAGGTCACCGGCACAAACACCGCCAGCAGAACTAGCGTGGTTGCGATGACCGGGCCTGTGATCTGGCCCATCGCCTTGCGGGTTGCCTCTGCCGGGGGGAGACCCTCATCCGCGATGATCCGTTCGACGTTTTCAACAACAACGATGGCGTCGTCCACTACGATCCCGATGGCAAGCACCAGCGCAAACAGCGAGATCGTGTTCAAAGACATGCCAAATAAGAGCAGGAAAGCGAAGGTCCCGATAAGAGAGACGGGAATCGCCACTGCCGGAATGATCGTTGCGCGCCAACTGCCCAGAAAGACAAAGACGACCGAGATCACCAGAATGAAGGTCAGAATAAGCGTCGAGACCACATCATTCAGCGATTGCTCGACAAAGTCGGTGGTGTTGAAGGGGACGGCATATTCGACATCTGTGGGGAAAGCGCGCGACAACCGATCCAGTTCGGCCTGCACACGTTCGGACACGGCTAACGCGTTGGCACCCGGCGCCTGATAGATGCCGATCACGGTGGCCGGAACGCTTTGATAGAACCCAGAGGCCGAATAGAACTGAGCGCCCAGTTCAACACGCGCGATATCACGTACACGGACAATGGCCCCGGCGTCGCCCGTGCGGATGACGATGTCCCCGAACTCTTCTGGCGAAGTCAGGCGGCCTTTGGTTTTGATCGTGTATTGAAAGGTTTGGCCTTCTGGGACAGGAGGTGAACCGATGGAGCCTGCGGAAACTTCGATATTTTGCTCTCGAACAGCCGCAATGACGTCGCCGGGCGTGATCGATAGGGCAGCCATTTTGTCCGGGTCCATCCAGATCCGCATGGCGTATTCCAGATTGGTCAGAACATCTGCTCTACCTACGCCCTGAACCCGGGCCAGCGCGTCTTTGAGATTGATGGACGCATAGTTGGACAGAAACACGCTGTCATAGGTGTTGTTGGGTGAGGTGAGCGTCACCAGCAACAACATGTTCGTCGATGCTTTTTGAGTGACAACGCCTGACGATGTGACCTCAGACGGCAGCGAAGACATGGCCTGAGCGACCCGGTTTTGCACGTTTACCGACGCGATGTCGGGGTCGGTGCCGACCTCAAAAGTCACGTTCAGCGAGTAGGAACCATTGTCCGACGAAGTCGACGTCATATAGATCATGTCGTCCACACCGTTGACTTGCGCCTCGATCGGGGCGGCGACGGTGTTTTCCACGGTTTCGGCATTGGCGCCGGTATAGGTCGCGGTGACGCTGACCACCGGGGGGGTGATGTCAGGAAACTGCGCGACCGGCAGGACTAGATAACCGATCCCACCCATAATGGTCAGCACAAGCGAGATGACGAGCGCCAGCTTGGGCCGGCTGATGAACAGGGCGGAGAACATCTATTATTCTCCCGGCTGCTCAGACGCGACGACCGCATCGACCGCAACACCCGGGCGCACCCGTTGCAGCCCCTCGACGATGACGCTTTCTCCGGCGCGCAGCCCGTCGGTCACGATGATGGCGGAATCGTATGTATCGCCGGTAGTGATATAGCGTTGTTCCACCATCTGCTTGTCGTTGACGACTAGCACGAACTCACCCCGCTGATCGCGTTGCAGGGCGGCCTGCGGGACCAGAACCTGCAGGGTAGGTTCCAAAGCCTCGATGTGAACGTTCACAAAGGCGCCGTCGATGATGAGGCGCGCGGTGTTATCAAACTCGGCCCGCAAGGTAATCGCGCCGGTTAACGGGTCGATGCGGTTGTCTACAAAGACGATCTTGCCGGTTTCATCCAGGTCCGTTCCATTGGGCAAGGTCACATGGACATTGGGGCTTTTGTTGCTTTCCGCCAACGAGCTTGCGTTTTCGCCAAACTGTTGAAGAACCGAGGTGAATTGCTTTTCGTTCAGCGAAAAGTTCACATAGATGGGCGCTTCGCTCACCAGATTAACCAGCGGCGGATTATTCGGCCCGACGACATCGCCGACGCTTGTCGCGACACGGCCAATACGCCCGGTGAATGGTGCATGTATCTCAGTATAGCTGAGGTCGAGTTGCGCCTGCTGAATAGCTGCATTGGCGGCTTTCACTTCGGCCTCGGCGACCAGTTCGTTGGCGCGCGCGATGTCGCGTTCGGATTCCGGCGTGGCCTCGCGCTTGTACAGCTCTTCCTTACGCGCCAGATCGACCTTGGCCAGCTCCAGATTGGCCTCGGCGCGGTCCAGATCGGCTTTGCGCGCCTCAAGCGTGGCCTCGTAGAGGTCGGGTTCGATAGTGAAGAGCAGATCGTCTTTGTTCACCAAAGCACCATCTTCGACGTTCTGACTGTCGAGAAAACCGCTGACACGGGCGACAATGTCGACTTTGTCGATGGCCTCTGCGCGTCCGATAAAGACTGCCTCGTCGGTGATTTCCTCGGAATATGCGGCTGCGATGGATACTTTTGGGGGCGTCGCGTCGCTTTGGTCCTGAGCGAGGGCCGATTGTCCCAATCCCATGCAGGCCAGCAAGGCGGCGCAGTGCAGCACACGCATTCCGGGGCCGTTGGCAAATAGATCGGGGTGCTTCAATGCAAGGGACATCACGATTGCCTCGTTCAAACTAGAGTTTGTGCGTCGAAGCAGATTCACGAGCGAACCGAGTCGACGGAATTCTCAGGCAGGATGGCCGCTTTTGAGCAATACCTCAAGTATTTGAATTTGCAGGGTGCGGCGTTGAAGCCCGAAATTTCCCTGAACGCAGGCAGGTTTAGGGCAGGGCTTTCCAGACAGTTCTCAACTCTGGCACCAGGACCAGAGCCAGCCGCTCGGGTCCTGGTGTTCTGGCTCAGTCGCGTTGTCCAGCGAACCGTGTCTGCCAGTCTTCGCGCTCGTCATCGGTGATCTTTGCGAACAAAACTTCCGGCACGGCAAATCCGTGCCCTGCTGGCAGGGCCTGCAAAGCCCGCGCCACGTCGCTGGGCCAGCTTGTGTCCAGCGTGTTCATCGCGCTTAGCATCTTGGCTGAGGCATCGGGGATAAACGGCGCGCTCAGCACCGCATAAAGACGGATCAGGTTCAGCCCCAGCCGGACCTGCGCGGCGGCCTGTTCGGGGTCTTCCTTGAAGGTCGACCATGGCGCTGCTGATTGCAGGTATTCATTGCCTGCAACCCAGATCGCCCGCAGCTCTTGCGCGGATTTGCGCACCTCCATCGTCTCCATGAACCCTTCATAGGCACGGATGCGTTTGGTCAGTTCCGCGATCAGCTCTTCCTCGCGCGCGCGATGGCTGCCGCCTTCGGGTACGGCCTCGCCGAATTTCGAGCGGCAGAATTTGGTGATCCGGCTGACGAAGTTACCCAGAACGTCGGCGAGATCCTTGTTCACCGATTGCTGGAAATTCTCCCACGTAAATTCACTGTCGCTGCTTTCCGGCGCATGGCTCAGCAGCCACCAGCGCCAGTAGTCCGCAGGCAGGATTTCGAGAGCCTGATCCATGAACACGCCCCGACCCTGAGAGGTCGAGAATTGGCCGCCGTCATAGTTCAGATAGTTGAACGATTTCAGATGATCGACCATCTTCCACGGCTCGCCCGAACCCAGAATGGTGGCCGGAAAGGACAGGGTATGGAACGGCACGTTGTCCTTGCCCATGAACTGGACATAACGCACATCGTCAGCGCCCTTGTCCGTGCGCCACCAGCGTTGCCATTCCGCATCGGGCTTGCCGTTGGCATCCGCCCATTCCTTGGCGCAGGCGATGTATTCGATAGGGGCATCGAACCAGACATAAAAGACTTTACCTTCCATGCCCGGCCAATCCTGATCGCCCTTCTTAACCGGCACACCCCAGTCCAGATCGCGGGTAATGCCACGATCCTGCAACCCGTCGCCGTCATGCAGCCATTTCTTGGCAATGGATGTGGTCAGGATCGGCCAATCCGTTTTGCTGTCGATCCACGCATCCAACTGATCCTTCATCGCGGATTGCCGCAGATACAGATGCTTGGTCTCGCGCACCTCCAGATCGGTCGAGCCGGAAATCGCACTGCGCGGCTCGATCAGGTCGGTCGGGTCCAGCTGCTTGGTGCAGTTCTCGCACTGATCACCGCGCGCGCGATCATAACCGCAATTGGGGCAGGTGCCCTCGATATAGCGGTCGGGCAGAAAACGGCCATCGGCGTTGGAATAGACCTGTTTCTCGCTGACCTCACGGATCAGCCCGGCCTCTTCCAGTTTTCCGGCAAAATGCTGGGTCAGCTTGCGGTTCTGTACGCTGGAGGAACGGCCAAAATGATCGAAGCTGAGGCCGAAGCGCTTGGCGATATCGGCCTGCACCGCATACATATCTGCGCAATACTCGGCCACCGGCTTACCGGCCTTCGCGGCCGCCAGTTCAGCAGGGGTGCCGTGTTCGTCCGTGGCGCACAGGAACATGACCTCGTTCCCCCGGCCACGCTGGTAGCGCGCATAGAGGTCGGCAGGCAATTGCGAGCCGATCAGGTTGCCGAGGTGCTTGATCCCGTTGATGTAAGGGATCGCCGAGGTAATAAGAATCCGAGCCATATTGCGTTTCCACGTATCTGTCTGCGCGCTCGTCTATCTTATGTGAACGGCCAGCAAAAGCCCGGCTTTCACCGTCATGTCATTTTGGGCGCGTATTTGAGAGAATAATACGAAAAGCGGCTAGGGCGAATTGCATCTTAGTCAATGGCGGCGCTACCCATGGGTTGTAATTTGGAATCACAACCTCTTGAAATTGTAGCAATGACTTCCCATCTCATATGTATACAAAAGTATACAATAACGAGGGCAACCTGCTGATGTTTGACTTTTTACTAGAGGGCGCATTTGTGCCCTTTACCCTGGCGCTTGCGCTTCTGTTCGGTCTTCTGGGGCTGGAATTGATTGCATTGGTTCTGGGTGGAAGTCTGCTGGCAGGTGAGGGCGAGGTCGATCTGGATATGGTCGACGCCCCTGATCTGGATCTGGCGGATTTCGATCTGGATATCGACGCCGATATCGATCTGAGTGATCTGGAACTGGCCGAGATCGAAGCCGACGTGCCAGAAGCCGCGTCTCCGGGACCTTCAAGCTGGCTTGGCATCGGTAAAATGCCGTTCCTGATCTGGCTCGTGGTTTTGCTGGCCGGGTTTGGCCTCAGCGGTATGGGCCTGCAACTGGCGCTGCGCGATCTATTGGGCTTCGATTTGCCCAGTTGGATCGCGGCCATCCCTGCCGGTGCATTTGGCCTGTGGTTCGCGCGTGGCTTTGGTGGCGTCTTTGCTCGCCTGCTGCCGAAAACCGAGACCGAGGCGATGTCCGAGCGGATGCTGGCCCGCCGCAGGGGTGTGATTACCCAAGGCACGGCCTCACGCGGACGTCCGGCAGAGGTGCGCGTCATGGACCGGTTCGGCAATACGCATTACCTGCGCGCCGAGCCCTTGCAGGACAAAGACATGCTGGAGCAGGGCACTGAAGTTCTTGTTCTGCGCGACCGACGGCGCGACCGGTTCGTTCTGGTCGGTATGTCCGAATAACCAAAACCAACTAACCAAATTTCAAACCCCTAAACGGAGGATTTTGTATGGAACTTCCATTCCTGGCCGTCACAGTTGTGACCATTTTAGCGGTACTCTTGTTCATAGGCCTTGTGCTTGGCCGACTATATAAGCGTGCGACGCGCGAAGTCAGCCTGGTGAAAACCGGGGCAGGCGGCAAAAAGGTCATCATGGATGGCGGCGTCATTATCGTGCCGCTGCTGCATGAGGTCAGCCCTGTCAACATGAAGACCCTGCGCCTTGAGGTGCAGCGCAGCGGCGAGGCAGCGCTGATCACCAAAGACCGGATGCGGGTTGACGTGGGCGTTGAATTCTACGTTTCAGTCATGGCCACTGAAGAAGGTATCGCGCGTGCGGCCCAAACGCTGGGCGACCGAACATTCGATGTCGAACAACTGCGTGAGATGATTGAAGGTAAACTGATCGACGGCCTGCGCGCTGTTGCCGCACAGATGACCATGGACGGCCTGCACGAAAACCGTGCCGACTTTGTGCAAGAGGTGCAGAATGCGGTGTCCGAGGACCTGTTGAAAAACGGTCTGTCGCTTGAATCGGTTTCGCTGACTGCGCTGGACCAGACGCCGTTTGAAGCTCTTGACGAAAACAACGCCTTTAACGCGGTGGGTATGCGCAAGCTGGCTGAGGTGATTGCGACCTCCAAGAAAGAGCGCGCGCAAATTGATGCTGAAGCTGAGGTTGAAGTGCGTCGTGCGGCGATGGAAGCACAGCGTCAGAAGCTGCTGATTGAAAAAGACGAAGAGCAGGCACGCATCGAGCAGACGCAACAGGTTGAAACCCTGCGCGTTGCGCAAGAGGCAGAGATCGCCGCGCGGACCGAGGACTCAGTTCGTGAAACCGAACGCGCCCGGATCGCTCGTGAAGAGGCCATTCGTGCAGCTGAGATTGAACGCGAGCGTAAGATCCGCGATGCTGAGATCGCCAAAGAGCGTGAGATCGAAGTGGCCGAGCAAGAGCGTCAGATCATCATCGCGCAGAAATCCGAAGAGGAAAGCCGTGCGCGTGCATCAGCTGATCTGGCCCGCGCCGAGGCGACCAAGGCAACCGAAGCCGTCGCAACTGCGCGTGAAGTGGCCGAGGCCGAGCGTCATAAGCAGATCGCTCTGATCGAAGCCACCCGTGAGGCCGAGCGTCAGGCAACCGCGATCCGTCTGGCCGCCCAGGCCGAGAAAGAGGCCGCCGCCGACCGTGCTGAGGCCCGCCGTGAAGAGGCGCAGGCCGAAGCGGACGCGCTGAACATTCGCGCCGAAGCCAAGAAAAACGACATGCTGGCCGAAGCGGAAGGTAAGCGCGCGATTGTTGATGCCGACAACGCCCTGTCGGTGGATCAGATCCGCATGAAGGTTGATCTGGCTCGGATCGAGACCATGCCGTCGATCATCTCGGAAATGGTCAAGCCGGCTGAAAAGATCGACTCGATCAAAATCCATCAGGTTGGTGGGATCGGGGCAGGCTCTGCAGGTGGGGCGGCCAACAGCGATAAGCCGGTGGTCAATCAGGCGCTGGATTCAATCATGGGAATGGCAGTGCAGATGCCCGCGCTGAAGAAGCTTGGTGAAGAGCTGGGCCTGTCGATGGAAAACGGTGTTGGCGGAGTGGTCAACGGGGCGCTTGAGCCGACGGTTGAGGCTTCGGAAACGGTGGAGGTCGTCGAAGACGACACCGCGCCGACACAGCAATAAGACTGAAGGGCCGGGAAATCCCGGCCCTTCTTACTTTTCGCGAGACCCTTTCAGCAGGCTTCCAATGGTGAAAGACGTGCGTGGCGCGTAGACATAGTTTGTCCGCTCCTGCGGCGTGGGCCGAGACCGCATCCGCGCCAATCCAAACACAATCAGGAAGACATGGCCTAGCGCGACAAAAGCAAACAGGGCGGGTGGGCCGAAATTTTGGATCAAGGTGGATGAGATATAGGGCGAAGCGATCGCTCCAAGCGCGTACCAGAACATGAGCGCGGCTGAGAGTTCGACCCGTTGTTCGGTTGTGGCAAAGTCATTGGCATGGGCGGATGAGACCGAGAAGATCGGGAAGGTAGTGAAGCCAAACAGACCGGCGGACAGCATCACTCCAATCGTCCCAGTGCCGCCAGCCGCCATTGTGATTGCGCAGCTCACAACCGCTGCGGCCGATATCCAGATCAGTACCCAGCGCCTGTCATACTTGTCCGCAAGCCACCCCATCGGATACTGCGCCAATGCTCCGCCTAGAACGAAAGACGCGAGGAAGAATGCAATCTGGTCGACCGCCAGCCCGACCTCTTGCCCGTAGACCGGACCAACCATCCGGAACGAAGCCGAACTCAGCGCTGCCACAATCACGCCCGCGACGGCCAAAGGTGAGCTGTGCCATGCCAGCTTTGGACGCAGGCGCGGAGCTGCGGGGGTTTCGGGCTGGCTGGCACGGGTAAGGGCGAGGGGCAGGATCGATGCGCAGCAGAGGATGGCCAGCAGGTTGTAGGAAACATATGAAGCCGGGGGCAGAACGGCGATGATCAACTGCGCGCAGAGCGAGGCACCCATGTCGGCAATCCGATAGGTGCCCATCGCCCGCCCGCGGGTTTCGTTTGTGACCTTGGCGTTCAGCCAGGCTTCGATCACGGTATAACATCCGGCGACGCATGTGCCCGATGCGATCCGTAATGCCGCCCAGATATAGGGGCTGTCGGTCAGGGTATGCCCGATCAGCCCCATCGCCCCCAAGGCCGTGCAAACCGCAAATGCGCGCGAATGACCAACACTGCCCATCAGGCGTGGGGCCCACCAGCAGCCGATGAAAAACCCCAGAAAATGGGCTGAGCCCAGCAGGCCGATCTGCTCGGTCGAAAACTGCAATGTCAGCCCCGAGATCGCGTCTAGCGGCCCAACGCCACCTGTCGAGAGTTGCAGCAGGATGACCGAAAGAAACAGGGCGGCAAAAGAAATGATCGTGCGCATAGTGAACCCAGACTGGCAGCGTTGCACGGCATTGCGCGCAGGTCTTCGACGTTGTCGCGTCGCTTTCTGTCTATCACGGGTTAGCGCTGGCGCAAGATTTCTGCGCGAATGTTAAGATTGATCATGTCCTGAACCAGATCGGGATAGCCCGACGCCCCGAAGGTATGGCGGTTCAGCGCACCCGTCAGATGGATCGACAGATGGTCAAGATCGGTGGGGGTCGTTCCCGTTTGGCGGTAAAGACTGGCCTGCAAAGTTGTGGGACGAGTTATGCCACGTATCGTCAGATCCCCTGTGATACTGGCCCCATCCGAGATGCGCCCTCCGGGGCCAAGCTGCACCTTGGTCGATTTGAAGCGGATGGTCGGGTGTTGCTGGGTCGCCAACACGCTTGGGCCCAGCATGGGTTTGAGGGCGAAGGGCAGTTTGGTTCGCGCCCTGGTTGCGCTCAGTACAACATCAACGCTGCTGTTTTGTAGGCTGTTGGTGTCGATCTGGATATCGGCGGATTGTATCGGCATTGTGCCTGTCTGGGCGACCCCGGACAGATCAAAGGAAAACATGACCAAGGTGCCCTCGGCCGTCAGGATATAGGGTTTGGGGGCTGCCTGCGCATGACGTGCAAAGGGCAACGCAGCCAGCCCGCCCAACATGCAACGCCGTGTCAATCTGCGCATGTCGTGGCCTTCCGTTGAAGCGAGGCGTTCAAATAGAGCGAGGTGTTTGTTTGTCTCATCCTCGAATGCTAGGGCGCGTTACAGGAGGCGGCCATTCACATTAGCTTGTATGCTACACATCCGCGTCAGATTTGATCTGTTTGATCTGCAGTTCAGTGCGCGGTTCGGCCCGGGTGACCAGCCAGGTGACCGGGGGCAGGGCGCGTGCACGGCGACGGGTCAGCACCCAGCTCTCGCTTCCGTTTTGACAGGTGGGGGCCATATGCCATCGTGTCTCGATCCCTTGCGCGCCACCCTCGCCGGGGGTCAGCAGAAGGCCAAGCGGAGCCTGACCCATCGTGGCGGCCCGTTCCGCAGCCAGATGCATCCGCCGAATGGGCGTCAGAGCCGGGGCCTCGGGCAGGTCACAGATAACCAGAGGCACAGCTCCGCTGCGTAATGCTTCCTCGGTACACCACAGCAGATCCATGGCGTGACCGGCGCGAGCAAACAGAAACCGTGCCGGATCAGCAAAAGAGGTCATCCCTTCGGGGTTGAGCTGGCCCACCTCCCACGCGGGGGAAATCCATAAGACCGGCCCATGCATCTGGCTGGCCAACCACATGGCAAAGGTGCGCCGGGCGGGGCCGCAGGCCTCATGCACGCGGCCCAGTTGCAGGGTGATCTGCGGATGAAGGTTCAACCCCGGCGCGGCGCGCGCGGGTTTGCGGCCAAGAAGCTGTGTCGACATGCTGTGAATCTAGCATGTTCACTATATGTTCTCAATAGTGCAACTCAATACCTGATTGTTAGCGCGACAGGATCAGGCGCCCATCAGCGAACTGGATATTCGAGAACCGATGCAGATATTCCATCCCCAGCAAGGAATGATCCATTGCGCCTTCGTTAATCCAGGCCGAGACATTGGTGTCAGTGATTGGTCCCAGGGTCACGTCATCCAGACGAACCGGCGCAGTCCTGACCTCTCCGTTCGCGGTCGAGGCCCTGCCGAAATAGTTCAGCTGCGCCGGATCAATGCCGACGCGGCGGGCATCCTGCTCGCTGAGCACGATCTGAGTGGCACCGGTATCGACCATAAAGGTGATCGGTTCGCCATTGATGAGGATCGGCACGTAGTAATGCCCATCATAGGCCCGGGGAACCGCGATGTTGTTACCCGCAACCGTCATTTGCGGGGCAGGGCCGACAGTCGTTCGGATGTCACCCCACAGGCCATAGGCGGCGATGACGCCGACAAAAATCAACACCCAGGCCAGAGCCTGCTGCAGCGTCTTGCTCAACGTCTGGCGGTTCTGAGCAAAGAACCAGGCCACGATGGCTGCGCCAAGCAATGCCAGATAGGCCAAACGTGCAATGCTGTCACCATCCATAGCGGTACCCTGGTCAACTCATCCAAAAGATATATGGGGATTTATGACGCGAATCCAAAGGCCTTTAGCCCATCAAGAATAAACTGAACCGACAAGGCGGCCAGCAACATACCCAACAGGCGGGTCAGAACATTCAAACCGGTCTTGCCCAGCAAGCGCGCAATCAACCCGCCAGACAGAAAGAACGTCAGAACAACGGCCATCACGGCCAACATTACGGCGCAGGCGGCCGCGATCCCCTGAACCCCCGGATTCTGACCGGCCAGCAGGATTATCGTTGCAATCGAACCCGGCCCCGCAACCAGTGGAATGGCCAGCGGGAAAACGGATGGGTCCGGGTGGTCTTCCTCTTCTGTCCGGTCCTCCCGCCGTTTGGTGCGACGTTCAAACAACATGTCCAGCGCGGTGAGAAACAGAAGGGCGCCGCCAGCCACCTTAAACGCCTCCATTGAGATACCAACAAAGCCCAGCACAGCCTCGCCAAAGGCGGCAAAGGCGATCAGGATGCCCGAGGCCGTTGCGCATGTGCGCAAAGCAATCCTGCGGCGGGTGCGGCTATCCATACCCTGTGTCAGCGCCACAAATATGGGTGTTGTACCAAAGGGGTCGATCACCACGAAGAGGGTGGTGAAAGCAGTGACGAAAAACGCGAAATCCATCATGTGTGGGCGCTCTGCTGCAGGTCTGTCAGCAAGGCCATCGCGCGCTGCGCCAATTGGGCAGGTACATAGACGTGATCGTGGTGATAGCCGGCAACCATGTTCGCTGGGATACCAGATTTTGACAAAACATCCGACACCGCAGCGGTCAGGCCAACGCCTTCAAGCGAGGAATGAACCTGCAGGGTGATGCAGCACATGGCCAGCGCCTCCTCAGGGGCCGCTTCGATGGGGATGATCAGAGAAAGCCCCTCGGCCTCGACACAACTGGCCCGGGTTCCTCCTGGCCAGGCTTTGCCGTCCGGCCAGATCACAAAGGCGAATGTGCCGGGCTGAAGTTCGGGGCGCATGCCCGCGATCATTGCGTTGGTTTCGACAACGGGTGTGCTCATGCTGTTTCTGCCTCTTCCAGCCGCTCAGCTGCGGTAACCCACAACGCTTCGGCCTTTTGCATCGCCTCAACCACTTCGGCGAATTTGCGGTTCCAGGTCTCCAGATCGTCGATCCTGTCATCGTCATACAGCGCCGGATCCGCCAGTTTGGCCGAGAGCTTTTCGTGCATATCCGTCAGTTTTTCGATCCGGTCCTCGCATTTGCGCAGATCGGCGCGCAGGGCCAGCATCGTATCGCGGGACGGGCGTTTGGGTTTTGCGGCGACAGGCTTTTCTTTGGCGGGCCTGTCGCGGGCCAGCAGAAGGGCGCGATAAGCCTCAAGATCGCCTTCAAACGGTTTCACGGTACTGTCCGAAACGAGCCATAGCCGGTCGGCTACCAACGACAGCAGGTGCATGTCGTGGCTGACCAGAACCACCGCGCCGGAATAGGCGGTCAGCGCCTCAACCAAGGCCTCGCGGCTTTCGATATCAAGGTGGTTGGTTGGTTCGTCCAAGATCAACATATGCGGCGCGTCAATCGTGGCGAGCAGAAGCGACAGGCGTGCCTTCTGGCCACCGGACAGGCGACCAACCTCAGTCTCGGCCTGATCGGCGTTCAGGCCAAACCCGGCCAGACGCGAACGCCACTTGCCCGGTGCCTCATCCGGGCGCAGACGGCGCAGGTGGTCCAGCGGCGTTTCGTCCACATACAGCTCATCCACCTGATGCTGTGCGAAATAACCGATGCGCAGCTTGTTGCTGCGGGTCAGTTTGCCCGCCATCAGGGGTAGGCGGTCAGACAGCAGCTTGGACAGGGTGGACTTACCCTGGCCGTTTTTCCCAAGCAACGCGATGCGGTCATCCTGATCGATGCGCAGGTTCAGGCGGCGCAGCACTTCTGTCTCATCATAACCCGTCACGCCGCCTTCAATCTGGATGATCGGAGGGGACAATTCCTCGGGCTCAGGGAACGAAAAGGCGCGTAGGGCGGCCTCTTGCGGGGTGGAAACCAACTGAATGCGTTCGATCATCTTCAGGCGCGATTGCGCCTGAACGGCCTTGGACGCTTTATAGCGGAAGCGATCCACAAAGCTTTGCAGATGGGCGATGCGGGCCTTGGCCTTGGCATTTTCGGATTCCGCCTGCGCCAGACGTTCGGCACGGCGTTCAGCGAATTTGTCGTAAGGCACCGCGTAGTAGGTCAGCTTGCGGTCTTCGAGATGCAGGATCGACCCCACGGCGCGGTTCAACAGCCCCCGGTCGTGGCTGATGATGATCACGGTATGCGGATATTTTGCCAGATAGCTCTCCAGCCACAGCGCGCCTTCGAGGTCCAGATAGTTGGTCGGTTCGTCCAGCAGCAGCAGATCGGGTTGCGAAAACAGTACCGCCGCCAGCGCGACACGCATCCGCCAACCGCCCGAGAAATCGGAACAGGGGCGTAGCTGGTCGTCATCATCGAACCCAAGCCCCTTGAGGATCGAGGCAGCACGCGCCTCAGCCGACCAAGCATCAATATCGGCCAGCCGGGTCTGGATTTCGGCGATACGCGTTGGATCAGTCGCGCTGTCGGCCTCGGCCATCAGTGCGCTACGTTCTGTGTCTGCGGCCAGGACGGTGTTGATAAGCGACACGTCAGACGACGGTACCTCTTGCGCCACGCCGCCGATCCGTGCGCGTTTGGGGACCGAGATATTGCCGGATTCCAGCGACAGCTCTCCGCGGATCAGGCGGAACAGGGTGGTTTTTCCGGTACCGTTGCGGCCCACCAGCCCGACCTTGTGGCCATCCGGAATCGTCGCGTTGGCCCCGTCGAACAGTGGGCGGCCTTCGACTGCATAAGTGATGTTTTCGATCCGTAGCATACCGCGCTCTTAACAGAGCATCATGGACGCCGCCAGAGGTTGCCATGTTCAACGTCGGGGTGATGTGCTAGCGCTGTTTCGGTTCGTCTTCTCGATGGTTCTGACATGCGTGCCGCTCAAACACCTCCGTCCCTGATCACACTGATCTTTGCGACCGCGCTTTCGGTCCTGTCGCTGAACATGTTCCTGCCGTCGCTCGCCCGGATGGGCGAGGATTTTCAGGTCGACTATGGGTTGGTGAACCTGTCGGTGGCCGGGTATCTGGCGATCTCGGCGGTACTGCAGCTGATCATGGGGCCTTTGTCGGATCGATATGGGCGCAGGCCTATCCTTTTGATCTGCATGGCGATCTTTGTCCTTGCCTCAATCGGATGTGCGCTGGCCGAGTCGATCTGGGTGTTTCTTGGATTCCGCCTGATTCAGGCCGTGGTGGTGGCCGGGCCGGTGCTGTCGAGCGCCTCGATCCGCGACCGCTATCCGCCGAACGAGGCGGCTAGCAAGCTGGGCTATGTCGCGATGGCGATGGCTTTGGCGCCCATGCTCGGCCCCATGCTGGGCGGTGCTTTGGATATGCTGTTTGGATGGCGCGCCGGGTTCGTCCTTTATTCGGTGCTTGGCGTCGGACTGCTGGCACTGCTCTGGTTGGATATGGGAGAGACCAATACCAACCGATCCTCGACCTTTGCAGCACAATTGCAGGAGTATCCGCATTTGTTTCGTGCGCGCCGGTTCTGGGGATTTGCACTTTGTGCAGCCTTTTCCATCGGCGGGTTCTTCAGTTTCATAACCGGCACCCCCCTTGTGGCTGCGGCGTGGTTCGATCTTAGCCCTGCGATGCTGGGCCTTGGGATCGGGATCATCACCGGTGGCTTCATGATCGGAAACTTCGTTACCGGCAGGATCGCGGCCAGAACCAGTCTGACCACGATGATCCTGATCGGGCGCATCGTCGCATCGGTGGGCCCGTTCTGCGGGCTGCTGCTGTTCCTTGCTGATCTTGGCACTGTCTATGTATTCTTCGGCTCTGCCATCTGCGTCGGTTTCGGAAACGGTCTGACAAATGCCAACGCCTCGGCCGGGGTTATGTCAGTGCGCCCCAAGCTGGCTGGCAGCGCAGCGGGCTTGTCGGGGGCCATGGTGGTGGCGTTGGGCGCGATCCTGACCTCTATGACCGGTGCGTTGGTCACCGCAGAAAACGGGCCTTATCTGGTGCTGGGGATGATGTGCCTCAGCAGTTTTATCGGTCTGCTGGCCGTGCTCTACGTCCGTTGGGTGGATCGCCACGACCCGCTGCCCGACGCGATCTGAGCCACATCGCATCATAGTGCTTTTCATACGCCTCAGACCATGTTAGGCGGCGCGCGATGGATTTCGGCGCGTATCGCGCGACTTAAAGTAAGGAGAGGCCGATATGGCACTGGAACGTACATTCTCGATCATCAAACCCGATGCAACCCGCCGCAACCTGACTGGCAAGATCAATGCCAAGTTCGAAGAAGCCGGCCTGCGCATCGTCGCGCAAAAGCGCATCCACATGACTAAAGCTCAGGCTGGCAAGTTCTATGACGTCCATGCCGAGCGTCCGTTCTATGACGAACTGTGCGAATTCATGTCGTCAGCTCCGGTTGTTGTTCAGGTTCTGGAAGGCGAAGGTGCCATTGCCAAGAACCGCGAAGTCATGGGTGCCACCAACCCTGCCGACGCAGCGCCCGGCACCATCCGCGCCGAGTTCGCTGAATCGGTCGGCGAAAACTCGGTCCACGGTTCGGACGCGCCGGAAACCGCAGCGGTTGAAATTGCATATTTCTTCTCGGGTATCGAACTGGTCGGCTAAGCCGCTGTCAGTCGAGTTTCTAAGGCCGTGCCCCTCGCAGGGTGCGGCCTTTTTCTGTTTCAGACGGGCTTCAGGTCCTGTGGCGCGACACGGACCCCGATTGCATCCAGATCAGAAATCATCTGAGATTCGGGGCGGCGCGAGACGCTGGCCTTGATGTGATCGAAACGGGCGCGCAACGCCTTTTTCTCTTCTCCCTTACAGTCGTTCCAGGGACGGCCTTGCAGCCCCATGACCAGCACATAGTACCCTATGAAATGGGCCTTGGTTCCGGCCTCAAGCAACTGCGCATAGGCCGTGTCTGCACCAAGGTCGCGCAGCTGCTGCGCGGAGTGGATACCGGCGCGGTGACAGGCCTGCTCGAACGCGGGGCCAAGGTTGCGGATGGAAGAAACCGGATCGGACATAGCTCGTCATAACCTGCTCGGTCGGGCATGTCACGTGACGCCAGCGGTACGGTTGTTCCTGCATTTTCATTGCGCTAGGCAATAGTCAGGGAGAGAGACATGGATACGAAAGAAACGACGCCATTCGTGTGCGATCTGGATTTGATGAACCCGCCACCCGGATTTGTCGACAATCCCTTTCCCTTTTATGACGCATTGCTGTCGGACGCCCCGGTTTTGTTGCAACCGGACGGGTCTGTCCTGTTGTCGCGGCATGCCGATCTGGATCGCATATACCGGGACACCACGTTGTATTCATCGGACAAGAAGGCGGCATTTGGGCCGAAATATGGGGTAGGGTCGCCCTTGTTCGAGCATCATACGACCTCACTGGTGTTTTCCGACCCGCCGTTGCACACGCGGGTTCGCAAAATCATGACGTCTGCGCTGACCCCTCGTGCCATCGCGAAAATGGAACCTGGCCTTGTTGAAACGGTCGATGTCTTGCTGGAGCGGATGGCGGGGTTGGGGCAGGTGGATCTGATCGAAGACTTTGCCTCGACTATTCCGATCCAGATCATCGGCAACCTGTTGGATATTCCTGTGGACGAGCGTGCGCCTTTGCGCGACTGGTCGCTGGCGATCCTTGGTGCGCTGGAGCCTGCGCTGACGGATCAGCAACTTGTGGTCGGTCATAAGGCCGTTCGGGAATTCAAATCCTATCTCAGCGATCTTGTCGCCCGCCGCCGCGCCGCTCCTGGAGACCCTGAAACGGACGTGTTGACCCGATTGATCCGTGGTGAGGGGGCCGACGGGATGCTAAGCGAGGTCGAGTTGCTGCAGAATTGCATTTTCATTCTGAATGCCGGCCACGAGACAACGACCAATCTGATCGGTAGCGGTCTTGCGCTGTTGCACGATCATCCGGATCAGAAGCAAAAGTTGCTGGACAATCCCGAGCTTGTTACTTCAGCCGTCGAAGAAGTTTTACGGTTTCGCTCGCCCAACCAATTCGGGAACCGTGAAACGACCAGCGCGGTCGAACTGCACGGCGGAGTCCTTCCCAAAGGTACGAACCTCCATCTTTGCATCGGCGCTGCAAACCGCGACCCGGCTATATTCGCCGAACCGAAACGATTTGACATTTCCCGCAAACCCAACCGCCATCTTGCGTTTGCTGGTGGCCCCCATGTTTGTGTGGGCCTGTCTCTGGCACGTTTAGAAGGGCGCGTTGCGCTAGGGCGGTTTCTGCATCGATACCCGGACTATAGGCTGGTAGAAGCGCGGGTTCGCGGGGGCCGTATTCGGTTTCGGGGGTACGCGTCGCTTCCGGCCGTTCTGTGATCGACTGCCGACCGTGCTAAGCTAAGTTGCGCGGGCTCAGCGGCGCTGTGCGAGCTTCAATGTTGTTTCCAGGCCAGGATCACGATTGCGCGCGAGAAAGGTGCCGCCGTGCATGTGCGAAATTGCGGCCACAAGCGCAAGGCCAAGCCCGGCGTTGCGTTCGGTCCGTGCCGGATCCAGCGTGACAAAGGGCAGCTGCAGCCGGGCCAGATCGGATTCTGGCACGCCAGGCCCCCGGTCCCTTACGCTCAGCAGTGTGAACGCGCCGTCTGATCCGATTTCTATAGTGATTTCAGTATCCTCAGGCGCATAGCGCATGGCGTTTTCAAGCAGGTTCGACAAGGCTTGGGACAACAGTGGGCGGTGCCCCTGTATGGGGTCCGCCGTCCCTTTGATCTCAAGTCTAACACCCTGATCCGCAGCCACCGGATCATAGAGTTCCACGACGTCGTTGACGAGTTGATGCAGGTCGATCTTTTCAAACTGCTCACGTCCCAACCCGGCTTCGGCGCGTGAGATTTCAGTGAGCTGACTGAGCACGCGCAGAACGTGGTCGATTTCTCCGGTGGCCCGAGCGACATCAATCTCGCGGTCTAGATCACTTTTGTCCGGGTCGCACAAGGTTTCCACACGCTGCCGCAGCCTTGATAACGGAGAGCGCAAATCATGCGCGATGGAATTCGATGTTGTACGCAGATTGCTGACCAGTTCTTCGATCCGGTCAAGCATGTTGTTCAGCGTCCCCGCGACCTGATCGAATTCATCACCCGAACCGCGTTGAGGCATACGTTCCGTCAGATTGCCTGAAACGATATTCTCCGCAGTATCTGCGATATCTTTCAGACGTGAAAACACCAGTCGCGTCAGTAGCCAGCCGGTGAAAATGCTAAGCACAAGCGCGATCACAAGTGTCAAAGCGACGGAGCGCAGCAATACACGGTCAAATTGCTGCCGCGCCAGTGCATCCCGGCCCACCAGCAGCCGTTCTCCGCCCGGCAACCGTATGGATGCGGCAGAGATCGGAACCAGTTGATCGGTTTCTGCTTTGCGCAGTTCCAGCTCTACCCAGCCCGTGCCTGCTGCGATCCCTTCGGGCCACTGTCGGAGGTTTCCGGCCAACGTTGCTCCGAAGCGATCTGTCAGCAGGTACAGAGCATCCCGTTCCGAGGCGCTCGGCAGGCGCCTCTCAATCGCGTTCATCAGCCCGATCAGGCCGCGCCGTTCGTACTCGTCCGCCAATCCCGTCAATTCTGCAGATACAACCGAGCGTGTTTCGCCTTCGATTGTACGGTTCGCGGTGATATAGACCAGTATCAGAACAGCAGCAGTCAGCAGAGTGCTGAGTACCATGCTGGCTAGCACCAGCCGCGTTCTGGAATTATTGAACGAAAGCCGTAGGTTAGCCATCAGAGACCATGTAACCCGCACCGCGAACAGTTTCGATCAGCGGCTCGGCGCTGTTCTCATCGATCTGGCGCCGCAGCTTCGAGATATGGACATCAACAACATTGGTGTTGGGGTCAAAGTGATAGTCCCAGACGCCTTCCAGCAGCATGGTGCGTGAAACCACCCGGTTCTTGCGACGCAGAAAATACTCGAGAATCTGAAACTCTCTTGGCGTTAGCGTGATGTCTCTGCCTCCACGGGTCACCTTGCGCGTCAACAAATCCATTTCCAGGTCGCGGCATGTCAGTGTTGCAGTTTCCTCTGCCTCCTGCGGACGGCGCAGCAGGGCTTCGATCCGGGCATGCAATTCCTGAAACGAAAACGGTTTGACCAGATAATCATCCGCGCCACTGCGCAGGCCTTTGACCCGTTCGTCGACGGCGCTCATGGCGGTCAACATCAGAACAGGGGTTTTTAGGCCAGCTGCGCGCAAGGATTTGATCAAAGACAACCCATCGAGACCGGGCAGCATGCGATCGAGCACGACGGCATCAAAGCCGCCATCGGTCGCATGATACAAGCCTTCGCGGCCATCTGAGGCGGTTTCTACAACATAGCCTTCTTCGCCAAACCCTTTGGCAATGAAGTCGCGTGTGTCTGCATCATCTTCGACGATCAGGAGGCGTCTGCTCATTGTAGGGTTTCCTTTCAGTCTGAGTATAAACACGGATAACGGCTTAAAAAAACAGGCCGGATGCGATTTTCGCACCCGGCCGTCCCGGCACATGTGGACAATCCATGTCACCGGGAGATGCGCGTGCCAAATATCCCCATCTCGTGGCGCGCGCTGGTACAGGTCAGGCGATCTCGACAGCGACAAAGATCTGATTGCCGCCGCGACTGATCAGGACCAAGGCCGGGTCGGTCTTCTCGCTCTCAAGCGCGGTTTTCAGCGCGTCGGGCGAGGTGGTTTCCTGATTTCCCAGCTTGACGATCACATCACCGCGCAGCAGACCGGCCTTGGCGGCGGGGCTTTCGGGTTGCAGCGCCGTGACAACAACACCGTCGATGTTGTCAGCCACACCCATCTCAGCCCGCGCTGTTTCAGACAACGGCGCGACCGTCACACCGAGCGAGGTGTCTGCGACCTTGTCCTCGGTCGGTGCATTGGTTTCTGCTGAGGCCGTCTGATGCTGGCCGACCGTCAGGTTCAACTGCTCTTGCTTGCCGTCGCGCAGGACAGTCAAGGTGCTGTCCGTGCCCGCCTTGGTGGTGCCCACCAAAAGCGGCAGATCGCTGCTGGTTTTAACAGCTTCGTCGTTGAAGGTCAGGATCACGTCACCTTGCTGAAGGACACCTTCTGCCGGGCTTCCGCTGACAACCTCAGACACCAGCGCCCCAGAGGCCGCATCAATCCCCATGGCCGCAGCAAGTTCAGGGCTGACATTCTGGATTGAAACACCTAGCCAGCCCCGACTGACCTGACCATCATCGCGCAGATCTGCTGTGATGTGTTCGACGATGTTCGAGGTCACTGCAAAACCCAGACCCACCGAGCCACCGCTGGGGGAATAGATGACCGAATTCACGCCGATCACCTGGCCGTCCATGTTGAACAGCGGACCACCCGAATTGCCTTTGTTGATTGCCGCGTCGGTCTGAATGAACTCGGCATAGGGCCCTTCAGAGATATTGCGCCCTTTGGCTGAGACGATGCCCGTGGTCACCGTTGAATTCAGGCCAAACGGGTTGCCGATTGCGACAACATCTTCGCCCACGCGGATGACATCGCTGTCGCCCATTTGAACTGCCTGCAACGCTTCACCCGCGTCGATCTTGAGAACGGCAATATCTGTCAGAGGATCGGTTCCCACAATCTCGGCCTCAAACGCGCGCTCATCGTTCAGGCGGACTGTGATTGTGCTGGCGTTGTCGACAACGTGGTGATTGGTAACGATATATCCGTCCTCATCCAGAACGAAACCCGATCCCAGACCCTGGCTTGGGCCCCGGTCTGGCATATCGAAGCCCTCAGGCCCGCCAAACCGTTTGAAAAATTCGCCAAACGGGTGGCCTTCAAAATCAAACTCTTGTCCCTGTGCAGGTACATCGGGGGTGTCCTGCACCGCGACAATGGTGACGACCGACGGTGATACGGTTTCAACAAGGTCAGCCAGAGCCTCATCGGCCATTGAGGGTAGGGCTGTGGTGGCCAGCAGCGCTGCGCCCAGCGTGCTTGCGCCGACCCAATTGGTGGTGCGCGGGTAAATGCGAGAGGATTTGCGGATGCTCATTGTGATCATGTCTCCTGTATGCGGCGTGCTTATGTGCATGCGTCGAGACAAGAGTTGGCCTCTGAACCTGAGCGTTTTCTGATTGGTCAGTTAATAAATCTTAATTTTGCCTCATTCGCCATGTTGTATGCCGCCAACGTAAAGACTGAGAACTAAGGACGACAAGAGAATCACAAAGTGCGAATCGGTGGATTGTTGCCGAATGTGCCGGTCAAATCCTAAAAGCTGTTGTATTGAATCAATTTTGTTAACAACGGGCGAGCGCGTTTTTGCCTGTTGAGCGAAATCTCCCTTGAGTTGTGATCGGATCTTTTGACGAGAAAAATGTTTGATCATAGGTCTTTGAATGAGCGATTTATTGCGCGTTATGTTTGAGTGACTTGCTCGTGCGCGACAATTCCAGCGTAACATAGAACAACCTTAGGTTGATCTTTTGTCGTCTAAATGTTGCGGAAAAACCATTCCAAACTGCATAAAATTAACCCTTTCTCCAAGTTTTGCGTTGTTTGAAGGCGCAGGATCGGTGACGATGTAATTGCCCAAGTGAAGGGGACCCGAAAGCACTAGGGGGTGCTGGAGGGTTATCTCAGTCACCGGAAGCGCTGAGCGGCATGTTAACGAGGGGGTCTTGTTTCGGTTTGGCAGCGGATTAGTCGACGTCTTTTGACGATCAGACTGCGCTTACGGTGTTGGTGAAAGTGGTAGTCCTAATTTTGGGCACACGGCCCGGTCTGAACAGACCGGGCCGTGTTCTTTCAGCCACCTTGGTTTTTTCGCCATCTGGCCCAGTCATCGGGCGTATCAAGATCAAGCAATGAGTTTTCGCCGGGCAGCGGATGTAAATGAACCCTGTCCGAATGCGTTCGCACAACGGACTGCGCGCCGGTGTCACCGGTGAGGGTTTTGAGTGGTTCGAACAATGCACAATCAAAGATTACCGGATGGCCCGGCTGACCTGTCGCTGTCGCACCGCGCCAAATCAGCATATCAGGGTGCTTCGCCATAGCGCCCAGCACGGATTTGATGTCGGCACTCGTCAGATCGGGCAGGTCGGCCAGCAGGATCATGACGGCGGCTGCATCATCATCGACATGCGACATCGCGTGGCGCAGGCTGGCGTTCATCCCTTCGGCGGCATCGAAGACCTCGACGATTTCGATATCCAGCCCCGCAAGCGCATCGTGTCGCGGGTGCGGTCCGGGAGGCAGCGCAGCGATGACGGGGCCTGATGCACAAGCGTTGCGGGCAGATCGGCGGATCAAGGGTTCTCCATCCACCATCTGCATCAATTTGTCTGTTCCGCCCATACGCGTGGATTGGCCTGCGGCGAGCAGGATGATGGGAATACAGCTCATGCGCCTACCTTTACGCGATCTGCGCGTGGTGTCAGCCCCGCATGCGCGCGCCGCTCGGATCAAAGAGCGGCGTTGAAATCCAGCGCGCTTTGCGCATCTCGCCCAGAATTTCGATTTCGACCTGCAACCCATCTGCGATGCGGTCCGTGGGCAGGAACCCCATGGCGACGGATTTCTTTGCATAATGCGAGTATCCGCCGGACGTGCAGAAACCGACGACCACACCATCCAACCAGATCGGTTCATAGGCGTTCACGTCCGCATCATTCGCATCCACCTCAAACGCAACCAGTTTGCGCGCAGTTCCATTGGCCCGTTCGGCCTCGGCCGCGGCCCGGCCGATGAAGTCGGAGGTCTTGGAGAAGGCGATGAACCGGTCCAGCCCTGTTTCGGCGGCTGTATAATCGGGCGAGAATTCCCGCATCCAAGACCCAAAGAACCGATCCAGCCTCAGGCTCATCATAGCGCGCATGCCAAACGGTACCATGCCATGGGGCTGACCAGCCTGCCAAAGCGTCTGCCACAGCTGACGCTGGGCCATCGGGTCGCAATAAACCTCGTATCCAAGATCGCCGGTATAGCTGACGCGCTGCACGATACAGTCGGTCATGCCTATAGTCATGACCCGCAAGTCGAGGAATTTCATGTCGGCGATGTCGTCGCGTGTGCAGGCGGCAAGAACTTTGGCGGCCAGCGGCCCGGCGATCTGAAACCCGTTCTGTTTATCGCTAATATTCTCGACCGTTACGCCCGGTTCTGGATGCTTCTGGAACCAGCGCATATGAAAAGCCTGACTGCCGTAAGAGGCGGTCAGCTGGAACCTCTCGGCCTCAAGGCATGAGACCGTAAAGTCACCGATCAGCTTGCCTTTAGGTGACAGCATGGGCGTCAGGCTCAGGCGTCCGGGCTGGGGGATGCGCCCGGCCATGATCCGGTCCAACCAGGCGCGGGCTTGAGGGCCGGTGACAAGATATTTGCCGAAATTGTGGACCTCGTTGATGCCAACACTGCTGCGGACGGACCGCACCTCGCGCCCTGTCGCCCCGAAGGCATCTGACCGCCGGAAAGATGGCGTTTCATAGGTTGGTTCGCCCTCCATGGCGAAATAGTTGGGCACCTCAAGCCCGTATTGCTGCCCCCAAACTGCGCCGAGACTGGAAAAGATGTCGTACATCGGTGTGGTGCGGTTCGGGCGCGCGGCGGGCAGCTCTTCATTGGGGTAGGCAACGCTAAAGCGTTTTTGATAGTTCTCGATGACTTTCGGGCGTGTATAGCCTGGGCTGATCCAATCGCCGAACCGCGCAACGTCCATCGCAAACACGTCGCGTTCCGGTTCGCCTTCGATCATCCATTGGGCCAGAGTCAGCCCAGCGCCGCCACCCTGGCTGAACCCGGCCATGACCCCGCAGGCGGACCAATAGTTGCGCACCCCCGGAACCGGCCCAACCAAGGGGTTACCATCGGGCGCAAAGGTGAAGGGGCCGTGGATCACCGACTTGATGCCCGCCTCGGCCAGAACCGGAAAGCGTCTATAGGCGAATTCGATGCTGTCGGTGATCTTGTCATAGTCATCGGGCAGCAACTCATGGCCAAAGTCCCACGGCGTTCCATCCACCGCCCATGGCTTGCAGGGCTGTTCGTAAAAGCCGATGCACAGGCCGCGGCCTTCCTGACGCAGATAGCTTTCGCCGGCGGGATCCATGACATGAGGATGTTCTCCGCCCGCGTCGACAATGGCTTCGATCTGAGGGATCGCGTCTGTGACCAGATACTGATGCTCCATCGGGTGCAGCGGGAAGTAGATGCCCGCCATTGCGCCCACCTCGCGCGCCCACAACCCGCCTGCATTCACGACATGTTCGGTTTGAATAGTACCTTTGTCGGTGACCACGTCCCATGTTCCGTCAAGGCGCTGATTGGTCTCGCGCACCATGCAATGGGTTTCAATCGTTGCGCCGCCCATTCGGGCCGCCCTGGCATAGGCATGGGTGGTTCCCGAAGGATCAAGATGTCCATCAAGGGGATCATAGAGCGCGCCGATAAGACCATCGGTGTTGGTGATGGGGGCGATCTTCTTGATCTCTTCCGGCCCCACGATCTCGGTCTCGAGGCCCATAAACCGGTGCTTGGCGCGTTCGGCCAGAAGCATGTCAAAGCGGTCCTGATTGTCAGCAAGCGTCACACCGCCAACATGGTGCAGACCGCAGGACATGCCTGTGATCTCTTCCAGCTCACGATAGAGACGGATGGTATAGCCTTGCAGCGCGGCCATGTTCGTATCGCCATTCAGGGTGTGAAACCCGCCCGCCGCATGCCAGGTCGAACCGCTTGTCAGCTCGGACCGTTCAACAAGCATGACATCCGACCAGCCAAGCTTGGTCAGGTGGTACAACACAGAACACCCGACAACACCGCCGCCGATCACGACCACCCGAGACGTGTTTTTCATCTGCACCTCCTTGCCTTGTCGCGAAGGTGCAGGTCCGTCAGGCGCTCATCTGTCAGAAAAACGACGCGCCTTGTCGTTTTTGTGTCTCAGGCTGAGATCATAGGGGGCGGACTTTCAACTCGGTAATCCGGTTGCCTTCACGCGCTGTGACCTCGAACCGGAAACCATGGAACGAAAAGACCTGTCCGACGATGGGGATCATCTGCGCCTCGTGGATGACAAGCCCCGCCACGGTGTTTGCTTCTTCGTCCGGCAGGGACCAATCCAGCGCGCGGTTGGCGTCGCGAATGGTCATGGCGCCCTCGACAAGGAACTGGCCGTCGTCCGAGCGGGTGACCTGTACGTCCTCGTCAATGTCAAACTCATCAGCGATTTCGCCGACGATTTCTTCCAGAATATCCTCAAGCGTGATCAGGCCCCGCAACGATCCGTATTCATCCACCACAAGGGCAAAATGGCTGTGCATGCGCAGGAATTCCCGCATCTGGTCGTCCAGAGTGGTGGTTTCAGGCACAAAGTAGGGATCGTTCGCCACTTTGATGATGTCGAAAGACCGCAGCTGTTCGGCATCGCCATCGGTGCCGCCAACCTTTGCGTACATGGCGCGGAACAGATCCTTGGCATGAACAACACCCACGATGTTTTCCTGTTCGTCACGATAGACGGGCAGGCGGGTGTGCGGGCTTTCGAGGCACTGTTTCAGGATTGCCTCGGGTTCTGCATCCGCATCGATCATTTCAATATTCGAGCGGTGCAGCATGATCTCTTCAACGGTGCGGTCACCCAGATCAAGCGCACCCAGAATGCGGTCGCGGTCCTCTTTTTCGACGACGCCTTCGGAGTGGCCCAGTTGCAGGGCGCCGGCGATTTCTTCGCGAACGGCAAGGATATTGCTGTCAGGGTCGATCTGCACTCCAAACAGGCGCAGCACGGCGCGCACCAGCAGGCGGACGGCTGCAACCACCGGAGAGAAGACCGTGACAACGACACTGATCACCGGTGCGACAGCGGCGGCCGCTTTTTCGGCATTGGTAATTGCATAGGTTTTGGGCAGAACCTCAGCGAAAATAAGAACCAGCAAGGTCATGACCAGCGTCGCTAGTGCGACGCCGCTTTCACCGAACAGGCGGGTGAACAGTGCTGTGGCCAAAGATGCGGCAAGGATATTGACCAGGTTGTTGCCCAGTAGGACCGACCCGATCAGACGCTCATTGTCGTCGGTGATATCCAGCGCCTTTCGCGCACCGCGCGAACCCTTGTCGGCCTGCGCCCGAAGCTTACCACGAGACGACGCTGTCAGCGCAGTTTCAGAACCTGAGAAAAAGCCCGACAGGACGAGCAAAAGCAGGATGGCACCGGTTGTGATCCAGAAGGCACCATCGATCAGAGAGGGGTTGGGTTCCATCGTTCCTTGAATATTTATGTCGCTGCATTCGTTATGGGGCCGCAGACCCGCCCAATCAAGGGCTTAGCCTGTGTTGTTGTCATCGTCCTTGGCCAATGGGTGATGCTGCAAAACCAGCTCGGCCAGACGTTCATCCAGAACATGAGTATAGATTTCGGTTGTGGCCACATCGGCATGGCCCAGCAAGGTTTGTATCGACCGCAGGTCCGCGCCATTGGCCAAAAGATGGGTGGCAAAGGCGTGGCGCAGGGTGTGGGGTGTGACTTTTGCGGGCGAAACCCCGCCCTGAACGGCTAGTTCTTTGACCAGCAAAAAGAACCGGTGCCGCGTCAGATGACCAGATTTCCCGCGTGAGGGGAACAGGAACCGAGACCGCTGACCGCCTTTTGCGACGGCTTCGTCCTCTGCCTCATCACGTGCGTTCAGCCAGACGGCCAAAGCCTCACGGGCGGGCGGCGACAGCGGAACCATGCGCTCTTTACCCCCTTTGCCCAGCACCAGCAGCATCCGCGGATCGCCGCGCGCAGAAGAGACCGGCAAGGACACCAGCTCGGTCACACGCATGCCGGTGGCGTAGAGAAGCTCCATCAGACAGGTGTTGCGGACTCGATCAGCGGCGCTGCGCCCGGTTTGGCGGGCAGCCTCCAGCAGGCGGTCGACCTCGGCAACGTCCAGCGTTTTGGGCAGCCGCTTCTGCCGCCCCGGTCCCTTGATCTGGATCGCCGGATTGGTTTCGCGCCAGCTTTCCTCAAATGCAAAGCGATACAGCTGTTTGATTGCCGAAAGACGCCGTGCGCGGGTTGATCGGGACAATCCTTGCGCATCACAGTCAATCAGATACCCTTCTATCTGATCTCGGTCGGCTTCGGCAAAACCGATCTTACGCCGTGCCAGCCAGCCCGCAAAATCCTTGAGGTCGCGGCCATAGGCCAACAGCGTGTTGGTCGCGGCCCCCAATTCGGCCGCCTGCGCCTCGAGAAACGTGGAAATCCACAGGTCGGAAGTGGCCGGGCCGGGCATTGTCACGTGCCTTGCAGGATCAGCAACTGCAGAGCGGCACGACGGGCTGTATCCTCAAGTCCAACGCGCCGGAAGGCGGCAATCGACGCCGTCAGGTCAACCAGATTGCCGCGCGCGCCGTGGGCAAAGAGCTGCATCGATTCCAGAATAGCCTCACCCAGCTGACCGTTTTGCAGCATCGCATTGATGTCGGTCGGCACGGGCGCAGACCAGGCAAATCCTTCCGAGATCGCATCCGCCAAAGGAGAGGGCGATGATGCACGTGCCGGATCGCCCTGCGCCAGCGCTGCCAGGAATTCGTTGTCTGACGACCCTTCAGGAATCTCGGACGCAGCCTCTTCATAGAGTTCTGACAAAAGCAAAACCCTCAACCGCAGGTTCTCGGACCGGGTGTTGGGCAGGGTCAGCGCTGAGAGGTGGGGGGCAAACAGTTCGGCGAATGGCACCTCAAGCCCGACGCTGCGCATCTGCTTCCAGACCAGCGGCAAAGTCTTGGCAATTGCATCTTCGTTGCCTGTTTCCAGCGCGGTTTCGAACCGTTGTATGGCTGCGACCCTGTCCCACACCGCGCCCGACGCCGCAGGCGAACGTTCTGTATAGAGGCCAAGTAGCTGGTTGGGGGTCAGCGCGCCAATGCGGGTCAGCCGCTCGGCAGCCTCGATTTGCGCTTTCCAGCCAGCAACATCGCGCAGGTCTGCATTGGCAAAGGCGCGGGGCAGGGCGGTGCTTGGCAGACGCTCTCCTATCGCTTCGAACAGGCGAAAGGTCAGCGGGTCAGGATGATCGGGTTGCGGAAGGTAACCGGCCTCTTCAAACAGTTCTGGGCTAAGAAAGCGGTCCAGCAGATCCAGCTGCGCGGGTGGCAGAACCTGCAATGCGTGTGCGGCCTGAAGCGTCAGCGCGGCTGACGCCCAGTCGCTACGCCGGGCCTTGCAGAATATCTGCGCCGCATAATCGCGCGAAAGATAGGGTTGGGCGATCAGGGCGGTGCAGCTGCGGTCTTCATCCCCGGTCAACAGCGTTGCGTCAAACCAGCGTTTGAATCGCGCGGGCGTATCTGTCGGGCCGGCCAACTGTACCAGAGACTGAACAGGGTCGGACGCGCCCAACTGCATCAAACGATCAAGACGCGCGAGCAAGAGAATATCCGGGTCGCCCGAGCTGATTGGCGCGCGCGCCTCGGACAGTAACAGTGTGAACAGCAGCTTTTGCATTGACGGGTTGGATTTGACCGGGACGCTATCTAACAGCTCGGCCAGACGCTTGGGCTCGCTGCCTTGCCACAGATCAACGGGAAGGCCGGTGACCGAGGACGATACCAATCCCAGCGGTGGCGATAACGCCTCAAGTGGGGTGACCTGCACATCCGGCTGCAGGCCGGTCTGCGTGACCGGTGGTTCCAGCAGAACGGTTCCAGGCAGGTTCTCGGGCGGATCGCTCAGCCAGTCGATGACGGAAAGGGGTTCCTGCGACTGGGCCTGCGCCGTTCCGGTCAGAACAAGCGCTAGCAGCGCAGCTCTAGTCAGCATTCAGGATTACCGGCTCGCGGATTTCGGTTTGCGGTGCAGAAAAGTCTGCACCAAAGAATGGCCCGACATAGGCGTAAGCCACCAGCCCGATGAAGCCGAGGCAAATTAGGTATATCAGGAACTTGATCAGACGGCCCATGGTTCAACGCTGCCTCAATTTTCGCTTTTGCCCAAGTTATAACTGGCATTTTTTCCAAGATCACGTCATTCACGGTGAAATGAGCGAAATTAAGCATAACACCTCGGGCTCTGATGCCGTGCAGCGCTATGAACTGCATAAAACCGTTGTTTTGGTGGGTATGATGGGGGCCGGCAAGACCGCTGTAGGCCGCGCTCTGGCCGCTCGGCTGTCGGTTCCGTTTCTCGACAGCGATGCCGAGATCGAATCGGCGGCCAATATGACGATCCCCGAGATTTTCGAACGCGATGGCGAAGCCTTCTTTCGCAGCAAGGAAAGCCAAGTCATTGGCCGCTTGCTGGACGAAGAAAAAGGCATCTTGTCGACCGGGGGCGGGGCGTTTCTGTCGGATCAAAACCAGCAGATGATCTCACTGCGCGGTGTGTCCGTCTGGTTGCGCGCCGATCTCGAGGTGCTTTGGAACCGGGTACGGCACAAAGATACGCGCCCTCTGCTGCAGACCGCTGACCCTTATGCGACCCTGCGCGCGCTGTACGAAGAACGTGTGCCGATCTATGCACAGGCCGATCTGGTCGCCAATTCGGATGGCGAGACAGCGATTGAAGATATGGTAGACCGCGTGTTGGACGAATTGGTGACACGCGCCGATGTTTTGGAAAAGAAATAGATGCATCAGACAGTTCACGTAGATCTTGGCGCGCGGTCCTATGACGTTGAAATAGGCCCCGATCTTCTGACAGAGGCGGGGGTGCGTATTGCGCCGCTGCTGCCGCGTCCGCGGGTTGCGGTGCTCACCGATGAAACGGTCGCGCAGCACCACCTTGAGGCTCTGCGCGACGGTCTGGCGCGTGCAGGGATTGAGATGACCGCATTGGCCCTGCCAGCCGGAGAGGCGACCAAGAGCTGGCCGCATTTCGAACGTGCCGTCGAATGGCTGCTGTCAGAAAAGATCGAGCGGCGCGATGTGGTCGTAGCCCTTGGCGGCGGTGTGATCGGTGATCTGGCGGGCTTTGCCGCTGCGGTGCTGCGGCGTGGGGTGCGGTTTGTCCAGATCCCGACCTCGCTGTTGGCGCAGGTCGACAGTTCGGTTGGCGGCAAGACCGGCATCAATGCACCGCATGGAAAGAACCTGATCGGCGCGTTCCACCAACCTTTATTGGTCTTGGCCGATACCTCGGTACTGGGGACTCTCAAAGCGCGGGATTTTCTGGCCGGTTATGGCGAGGTCGTAAAATATGGCCTTCTCGGCGATGCGGCGTTCTTCGAATGGCTCGAGGTTAACGGTCCTGCGCTGTCATCCGGAGATATGGCCGCGCGTGTGCAGGCGGTGACACGCTCGGTTCAGATGAAGGCGGATATCGTGTCCCGCGATGAAACTGAGCAAGGTGATCGGGCACTTTTAAACCTAGGCCACACATTCTGTCACGCGCTTGAGGCCGCAACAGGGTATTCAGACCGGTTGCTGCACGGGGAAGGCGTTGCGGTTGGCTGCGCGCTGGCCTTTGAATTGTCGGCGCGCCTGGGTTTGTGCCCGCAAGAAGACCCCAGCCGGGTGCGGGCGCACCTGAAAGCGATGGGAATGAAAACCGACCTGGCCGATATTCCCGGCGAACTTCCCGATGCAGAAGCTTTGATCGATCTGATGGCCCAGGACAAAAAGGTTCTGGACGGGCAGCTGCGGTTTGTTCTGGCGCGTGGGATCGGACAGGCGTTTGTCACATCCGACGTCCCGCGCGATGCGGTTCTGTCAGTGCTCGAGGACGCGCTGGCAACCTGTTGATCCCTTGCGTTATCGTCCGCGAATAACCATCAGCTCACCGATGTTTTCCCGGGTGATATAGCCCACCATCCGTCCCGTCTCTGTACATACTGCGATGGCGGGTGCGCCATTGTGCAACCGGCTCAGAACGGTTTCGAGGCCTGTGGTCAGTGAGACTTGAGGAATGTCGGTATCCATGACCGAGGTCGCCGGATTAGATCGGGGATGATCGCCGGCCAACGCCGCGAACAGACGGTCTCGGGTTACAAATCCCAATAGCGTGCCATCTTCCAGCACGGGAAACTCGTGTTGGGTTGTGTGGATCACGGCCTGTGCCGCGGTGTTGAGCGTGTCGGTCGGCGAGAGCGCGTGAAACTCTGTGATCATGGCGTCACGCGCCAGCACCCGTCGCGCAATAGACCGCATCGCGACATCCTGGCTTTCGGCATTGGCCGCGATGAAGACAAAGACTGCGATAAGAACAAGGATTGGATTGCCGAACGCAAGGCCGGCAAAACCCAGCGCGACCGCAACCATCTGACCGCTCAGCGCGGCCACACGCGTGGCTTTCACGCGGTTCATTTTCAGGCACAGCAACGCCCGGAAAACGCGGCCGCCATCCATCGGAAAGGCCGGGATCATGTTGAAAACAGCCAAAAGCAGATTGACGTAAGCCAGACGCGCCAGCAAACCGGATTGCGGCGATTCAATTGCGGCGAACGCGTCCAACTGCACCCCTGCGCCAAGGGCAAGTAGCAGCACCCAGATCACAATGTTCACGGCTGGCCCCGCAAGGGCAACCATGACCTCTTGCATCGGTTTTTCGGGCATACGTTCCAGCCGCGCCAGCCCGCCAATCGGCAGCAGGGTGATATCGGGTGTTTTGATACCAAAGCGCCGCGCCATCAGCGCATGGCCGAATTCATGGGCCACCACGCAGGCAAACAGCGCCAGAACAAAGATCAAATTGTCGATGGCGGCAGCAGGTCCACCAGCGGAGTAGGCCGAAAATCCGACCCAGGCCAACAGCAGGAAAAAGGTGACATGGACCCTCAGCTCCGAGCCGAGCAACCGGCCTACGGGGAAGGACCATGTCATGTCGTGCCTCCGTTTTGTTTAGAACGGAATCTCGTCGTCGTCGATTCCGCCCGAGGCCGGTGCAGGAGCACTTGAGGGCGCGCCATAGGGGTCGCCGCCATAACCGCCGCCAGCCTGGCCTCCGCCATATCCGCCGGACTGACCGCCGCCATAGCCACCACCGCCACCTTCGCCGCGCGCATCCAGCATGACCAGCGTTGCGCTGAAGCCCTGCAGAACAACTTCGGTCGAGTAGCGATCCTGACCGGACTGATCCTGCCATTTACGGGTCTGCAGTTGCCCTTCCAGATATACTTTGGAGCCCTTGCGCAGATATTGCTCGGCGACGCGCACCAGACCTTCGCTGAAGATCGCAACCGAATGCCATTCGGTCCGTTCGCGGCGTTCGCCCGTATTGCGGTCTTTCCAGGTTTCCGAAGTGGCGATACGCAGGTTGCAGACTTTGCCACCGTTCTGGAACGTTCTCACCTCGGGATCACGGCCAAGATTACCGACCAGAATGACTTTGTTGACTGAACCCGCCATATGTTTCCCTGTCCTTCATTGCTTTCGTTGCATCCGAATCTGATGCCTTGTTCACCGGTGACCCTATACGGCCTGTGTCTTGGTTAAAACAGAGTTGATCGCGCCGCAGTCATACGGGGAATCTTGTTGGTTTCTTAACCATGCTTTCATTTTCACCTGAAATACATATACTCCATCTGGTTTTGAACGAGCGGGATTGACGTGCATGCGTTTTCTGGTTGGTGGTTTTTCTGTTGTTTGCCTTGTTCTGATGTCCGCGCCGGGTCAGGCCGACGTGTTGTCGACCAAGAACCGCAAGGACATTTTCCTGAAACAGGCCAAGGTTTTGGATTCGCGTGCAGCGTCGCAATATCGCGATTCAGAGCGCCTCAAGCCCAAAACCGCCCAAGGTAAATTCAGCAAACGCTATTCCGGCCAGTATCGTGGTGAATTTTTGGCTATGGCCCGGAATGCTGCGCGACTTCACAACGTGCCCGAAGAATTATTCCTGCGTCTCGTTCAGCAGGAAAGCGGATGGAATCCGACCGCAAAATCCCACAAGGGTGCGCTGGGGCTGGCGCAACTTATGCCACAGACCGCGCAGTTGTTGGGGGTCGATCCACATGACCCCAAACAGAACCTGGAAGGCGGGGCGCGGTATCTGTCGTGGCAATATCGCAAGTTCAAATCCTGGCGCCTGGCGCTGGCCGCCTATAACGCGGGTCCTAAAGCCGTCGAAAAACACGGTGGCATTCCACCTTACGCGGAAACCCAGAACTATGTGAAAGTCATCTGGGGCGGTTAGCACCTGTCGGTATTTTTTGCGGCGTCGATGGACTGAATTTTATGAAACTTGCGGGTGGGCTGCGTTACGCAACATTGTGCGGATCCTCAAGCATTCCAAGCTCGTGCGGTCAATTCGTTGTGTCGTGTAGGAACTCGTGGGACGCGGGACCAAGTGAACATTTGCTAAAGCTTCGCAACTATCAGCCTGAAGTAATTGGCCTCTTCAAGCAAGTGTGTCACCTGTCCCTCCGATCATACGTCGTAGCATCTGAGACAATTGCTCGATTTCTTTGCCTTCCCAAAGATCATTGAACAAATAGCCCGCGCGCTTCGAGAACGTTGCGAGGCTTTGAGACATTTTTTTTCGCCCAGTATCTGTCGCCACGACGAACACAAGCCTTGCATCTCGGTCATCAACTTCCCGACCAACCAATCCGATTTTCTCCATCGGAGCTGCCATGCGCGTGATTGTTGAGGCGCTCACGTGCATACGCTTTGCCAAATCGACCCTTGAAAGACGGTTAGCTGTCGCACGTTCAAGGTGGAGCAGTAACAGGAATTCATTCACGGATATGCCATGAACGGCTGAAAGCTCGCCGGATAGTCCGGCCCGGAAGTCATCGGCGACTTGGATCAAACGCAGCGCGCTGGTTGTACACAAATCAGTCATAGCGTCTAAATATTGCGAATCAATTGCACATGCAAGTATATTGCACGAGATATATTTTGTCGTTTTTCACTTACTCAGGTATCCAGATATGTTTCTTGAAAATATGTTCTCATTTGCCAGTGTCATCGCCATGGCGGGATGGTTGATGCTCCTCCTGTCGCCGTTCATCCCAATGTGGTCGGATCGCGTTGCAGGTATGATCCTGCCACTTTTGCTCTCTTTTGGTTATCTGTTCCTCTTGATACTACCGGCGGCTGAAAGTGGCGGAGGCTTTGGAACACTGGCGGACGTCATGAGTTTGTTTTCTTACGAACAAGCTGTCCTGGCAGGCTGGGTCCACTTTTTAGCCTTCGATCTCTTTATCGGCGCTTGGGCCTGCCGCAAGGCGAGGTCGGAGGAAATGAGCTTCATGCTGGTCGCACCATGTCTCCCTTTGATTTTCTTGTTCGGACCCGCGGGCCTGCTTGCATTTCAGGCTATTCGCGCGTTGCGAGTCTACCGGTAACGCGCCTGAATCTGCAAAGCGGTCTTTCACCCAATTCGCAGCATCCATCTTCTTTGGGCTCTCAGTGGGCCTTGGTCTTTTTGCGATCCAAGCTATCGTTTCAGATAATGTGGTGATGGGCTCGTATTCACCGCGATGGAAACGAGCGACCCATAGTCTGACGTGGCTTTTGCCATATTTCCGGTGCCCTTTCGTGTTAACGCACAATTATGATAGAACAGTCCGTCATTCGATCATCAAAGCTACGCGTCGCCAGCACACATCTTATGTGGGTCTGCGTCGGGCTGATCTGGCCTGTACTTTACATTTTCGCAATTCACACGGCCGATCATATCGGAGGGGTTTTCAAAGTGGTTTTTGCTCTTTGCGCATTGGCGGGCGGTGCGTTTGCACTGAGCGAGGGGCGAAAAACATGGAGTATTTTCACCACACCGGGAGATTGGAAAGCCACAATAGGTGACGGCAGGCTAAAATGGGATGCAGCCATACCTTGTGAGAATTTGCCGATGGATATCGAACTTGGTAAGATCGCAAAGGCATTGCGGCTTGAAACGCTTCGTACAGGCCAAGACAGCGATGGCGAGCACACTGAAACCAGGGAACGCTTCGAGCTACATTTGACCGATGACCGTATCCTGACCTTTGATCGCGAAGCCGCAGGCATTAACCCTCATCGGGTTTTTCTGGAACTTGCAAAGCATGGTATTCGTTATGAATTGTGGTCGCAGGATCGCACCAAGGGCAGTGTCAATACGTCGAAGATATTTCAAAGCGTGTATTGAGGCGCACCGTTGTCTAAGCAACCGCTTTCTTAACCGGGTCGTCAGCCACAAAATCTTGTATCTTGCAGCTAACATATATTGATATCCAACTCGCGCCCAGGGTGCCGAATTGTGTCTGCCCCGGAGCTTCGTGGTGCATATCTATTCGGCCGCGATTTTTATGACCGGCTCCATGCGGGCAAGGATATCCTCGGCCAAGTGGCATTTGACCTGATGTCCATCGGCCAGTGTCTGCACGGGCGGTACGTCCTTTTCGCACAGCCCTTCGGGAACTTCCGACTTCCAGCGGCAGCGCGTCTGGAACGGGCATCCGGGGGGTGGGTTCATTGCCGACGGGATATCGCCGTCCAGCACGATATGCTGTTTCTCAATTGACGTGTCGGCAATAGGCACCGCGCTTAGCAACGCTTCGGTATAGGGGTGGTAAGGGGGGGCAAAGACTTGATCAGTTGTACCCAACTCAACCACATGACCCAGATACATCACCATGACCCGATCGCTGAGGTAGCGGACAATTGACAGATCATGGCTTATGAACAGCAGGGTCGTCTTATGCTCGCGCTGGATTTCCATCAGAAGGTCGGTCACCGCAGCCTGCACCGACACATCCAGCGCCGATACCGGTTCATCCGCCACAACGATCCGGGCATCACCGGCAAAGGCGCGGGCGATCCCGACCCTTTGCTTTTGTCCCCCCGACAGCTGACGCGGCATGCGTTCCGCAAAAGCGCGGGGTAGTTTCACCAGATCGAGCAGCTCCAGCATCCGTTTCTTGCGATCCGCCTCTGAATCACCAACGCCGAAAATCTCCAGCGCGCGGATGATCTGACGCCCGACCGTCATCGACGGGTTCAGTGTGTCAAACGGGTTCTGGAACACCATCTGTACTTCGCCAACCGTCTTGGCGTCGCGCTCTTCGATCGGCACATCCTCAATGTTGCGATTGTCCAGCAGAATCTGGCCATCCGTTGCCGTTTCAAGGCCCATCAGAACCTTAGCAAAGGTCGATTTTCCGCAACCGGATTCGCCCACAATGGCCAAGGTTTCGGATTCGTGCGCCTCGAAACTCAGCGTTTCATTGGCCTTTACAACCTTCTTCTCTCCGCCCCCGAACAGGGCATTGGCTGCAACCTCATAGTATTTCTTAAGGTTGTCCATTTTCAGAACGGTTTTGCCGATCGCGCCTTTTTCTTTCTGCTCACCCAAGGTGATCGGCGCATTCCAGTCGATTTCCTGAAACTTCAGGCAACGCGTGTGGTGGCGGTCATTGCCCGGAACGGCCTCCATAACGATGTCCTGCGCATCACAGCGCCCTTCCTCGAAATAGTCGCACCGCGGACCAAAGTTGCAACCGGGCGGGCGCTCATGGGGCAGGGGAAAGTTCCCCGGAATAGCGACCAATGGCCGTGAATTCTTGTCAGCCCCCGGCAGCGGGATCGAGCGGAACAGCGCCTGCGTGTAGGGGTGCTGCATCTCGTCGAACACGTCGTGGATCGAGCCTCGCTCGACCGCCTCACCGGAATACATCACACACAGGCGGTCGCAGGTCTCAAGAACCAGCCCAAGATTGTGCGAGATAAACAGCATCGAGGTGCCGTATTTCTTACCCAGATCCTTGACCAGCTCGACCACGGCGGCCTCAACCGTCACGTCCAGCGCGGTTGTGGGTTCATCCAGAATCAACAATGCCGGTTTCGACATCAATGCCATTGCGATGACGATCCGCTGCTGCTGTCCACCAGACAGTTGATGCGGGAACGAGTTCAGCATCCGTTCGGGGTCCGGCAGGCGCACATCGGTCACGACCTCCAGCGCGCGGGCATAAGCCTCTTCCTTGCTGACGCCTTCGTGGATCATCGGCACTTCCATCAGCTGTTTGCCGATTTTCATCGCCGGGTTCAGCGAGGCCATCGGTTCCTGATAGATCATCGCAATTTCGTTGCCACGAATGTCGCGCAGTTCCTCAGCCGTCATCTCACTTAGATCGCGACCCTTGAACTTGATCGACCCACCTACGACGCGCCCGTTTTTGCCCAGATCCTGCATGACGCCCAGCGCCACGGTCGACTTGCCACAGCCGGATTCACCGACCAGGCCAACCGCCTCGCCGGGTTGCACGCTGACTGAGAAATCCATGACGGCCGGAATTTCCCTGAGCCGGGTAAAGAAGGAAATCGACAGCTTGTCGATCTCAAGAATAGGCCCGTCATAATCCGCCAGTTTGTTCATCTTACGTACTCCTCGCGAGAGTCAGGGGTATTCCCGTCATCTGGCTAAAATGTTCTGGGGGTCCGGGGGAGGCCCCCGGACACTGTCACATTAGTCCTTCAGGCTTTCTTCGCGCAGGCCGTCTGCCAGCAGGTTCAAACCAAGAACCAGCGACAACAGTGCAAAGGCAGGTGGAAGGGCGGGGTGCAGATAGATCGACAAGAGCTTGCGCCCTTCATTGATCGTCGACCCCCAGTCGGGGCTTTCCGGTGGCAGGCCCAGTCCGAAGAAGCCCAAGGTCCCCAGAAGGATGGTGGTATAACCAATCCGCAGACAGAAATCGACGATCAGCGGGCCACGCGCATTGGGCAGGATTTCCCAAAGCATGATATACCACGGGCCTTCCCCGCGTGTCTGAGCGGCGGCGACGTAGTCGCGGGTTTTGATGTCCAGTGCCAGCCCGCGCACGATGCGGAACACCGTGGGTGAGTTCACGAAGACCACCGAGACGAACACCACAAGGATACCGCCCGGAATGTCGAACAGGTCCAGATAGGTCGGCAGCCCCCATATGCTGTAGCTGTCGGTGTTGATGATGTAGCCCTTAGTCGAGATCAGCGACAGGTACAGCCAGAACGCGATGCCCAGCACTCCGATCAGCAGAGGCGTGCGAAAGTTTGGCCGCGTGTAGTATCGCGAGTTCAGCAGAACGCCGACAAACAGTATCGGAAAGATGAACAGAACCGCCGCCATATAGTTTGGCACGCCCGTCGCCACGATTTCCGGTGTGACCAGCAGATAGAACAGCAGGATCACCGGAAAGGCGAGGATCAGGTTGGCAAGGAACGACAGCAGCGTATCCAGACGTCCGCCATAATACCCTGCAGGCAGGCCCAGGGTGATCCCCACCATAAAGGCAAACAGCGTCGCAAGCGGTGCGATCTGCACAACGATCCAGGCGCCTTTGACCATGCGGCTGAACACGTCGCGGGCCAGGTTGTCTCCGCCCAGCAGATACCAAGCATACTCGCCTTCCTCGGCATTCGGCAGTGGCGTTCCCGGCACTTTGTTCTTCATGCCTGAAAGCTGCGACAGCGGATCGTGGGTGACGATCAGATCAAGCGCTCCGAAAATTCCGGTGAAGACCCAGAACATGACCAGCCCAAAACCGATCATACCAATCGGGCTGTCATAGAGTTTGCCGTACAGGCCCAGACGGCGTTTGAACGCCATGGACATTGCAAAGAGGATAATCAGTGCGACCCATACAGGCAGGAATTGTTGAGAGATCGCGCCGACAATGCCTGCGCTGCTGCCCATAAAGATGCCCAGCACCAGATAGGCCAGCACAGCACCAACGCTTGCCAGGAACGAATAGTGCAGCGCTGTTTGCGCAAGGCCACGCAGGCCGCCGCCGGAACTTAACGTTCCGTCTGCATTCACCGATACCGGTGCTTCTGACTGAAAGAAGCTTGCGATCATCCAAAGGACAATGGACAGCGCCAGCAGGACAAGTGCGATCAGAAGGATGGGGTTGAGGAAGGCGATAGAGCCGGTCCAGCTTAGGGGTTCCATGATCTATCCTCCCTTACGAGATGCGAATGCGCGGGTTGAGGTAGACGTAGCCGATATCCGATATCAGCTGCGTAAACAGAACCACAAAGACCGAAACAACCGAGATCGCCAGCAAAAGCTGGATGTCGTTGTTTCCTGCCGCCTCGACCAGCGCCCAGCCAAAGCCCTTGTAGTTGAACAGGGTCTCTACGATCACCACGCCGTTCAGCAGCCATGGGAACTGCAGCATAATAACCGTAAAGGGTGCGATCAGCGCGTTGCGCAGCGCGTGCTTCATGACAATGTTGTGGAAAGACACGCCTTTTAGGCGCGCGGTTCGGATGTACTGCGCGGTCATCACCTCGGTCATCGAGGCGCGGGTCATTCGGGCGATATACCCCATGCCATAGAGTGCGATTGTCAAAACCGGCAGAAAGAAGTTCTCAAACGTGGGGTTTTCCATCGCCTGCGTTGCCGTGCCTTTGAACCATTTCAATCCAACAGCAGATGAAGTGAAGATCGCGATGAAGATCACGCCCGAGACATATTCCGGTGTGGCCGTGGTTGTGATGGCAAAGGTCGAAAGCGTCCGGTCGGTCGCTGACCCTTCGCGCATACCAGCCAGAATGCCAAGTATCAGGGCGGAGGGGACCATTAGCAGCATGACCCACAGCATCAGCCTACCTGTCAAACTCAGGCGGGTTCCGATAACTTCTGAGACTTCTTTTTTGAATACCGTGGAATAGCCCCAATACCCTTGCAGGATGCCGCAAAACTGAGGAGCGTCCTCGGCGTTTGTTCCGGGTAGAATGCATCGGCCCTGAACGCTGCCATCGTCATTAGTATAGCGATAAGAGGGTAGCACACCCAGCCATTCGCCATACTTGACGGGTACGGGTTGCAGATATCCACCTTTTTCCAGAAAGCTTCTGACCTCTTCATCCGACATCCGGAAATTGCCCTGCGTCTTTGCGAGCTTTTCGAGGTTCGGATAGAGATTAGTCAGGAAAAAGACGAGAAATGTCAGGCACAGCGCCGTCATCAGCATGATGCCGATGCGCTTTAGTATGAATAGTCCCATGTTAGCCCCTGTTGGTAGGCCGGCGCGCGCAAAGTTCAGCGTCACGCATTGCTGTTATTATATTCGCGGCATCCTTGCGAAAAGGCCGCACCTTGGTGGTGCGGCCTTCGGGTTTTGGATCAGGATTTGATGCCGAACTTATAAAGCTGAGGCAGGTCCGCGATGTGCTTTTCAACACCTACCAGATTGTCACGGTGGTGACGCATGGCAGTTCGCCAATAGGGCTGAATGACCACGCCTTCGTCGATCAGGATCGCCTGAAGCTTGGCCATCACTTCGCGGCGTTGATCCACATCCGCGATCGAGTTCGCCTGCGCCAGCAAGGCGTCGAACTCTTCGTTGGAGAAGCCGGATTCGTTCCAGGCTACACCCGACTTGTAGGCCAGCGCCAGAACCTGTGTGCCCAGTGGGCGATGGTTCCAGTTGGTCGACGAGTAGGGGTATTTGGTCCAGTCATTCCAGAAGGTCGAGCCCGGAAGAACCGTGTGCTTTGCCTTGATCCCGGCATCGTTCAGCTGCGCTACCACAGCGGCGGTCGTGTTGCGCCGCCAGTCGTCGTCGATGGACTGCACCTCGTGCTCATAATCGCCCATCCCGGCCTCATCCATCAGCGCCTTGGCCGCCGCCGGATCATATGGCATGCGCGTGATCGCCGAGTCGTATTCCGGGTGCATCGGGCCGACATGGCAGTTATCGGCAGGGATGCCGTAGCCAGACATGCCAAGCTCAAGGCAGACCTCATTGTCGACCGCCATGGCAAGCGCCTGACGGACCCGTTTGTCGCCGTAAATCTTGTTACCGTCCGCATCTTCGGCAAGCTGGTTGGGGCGGATGACAATGGTGAAGCCTGACGGAATCTCGGAACGGGTCAGGCCGATGCTGTCAAAGATGTCGACGAATTCACCAACCGACTCCCAGTTCATGTCGATCTCTTCGGCTTCATAGGCCGCCAGGAACGCAGCAGGGTCGGTGCCGTAGTCAATGAACTCGATCCGGTCGATATAGCCGCCTTTGCCAGCCGCATAACCCCACCATTCGTGGTCTTCGTTGCGTACCAACACGCCTTTGACGCCAACTTCGTGGCTTTCGGGCAGCATGAAACCGGTGCCAACCGGATTGCCCAGAACATCGTTGGCATCAAAGCTGCTGTGGACAATTGCCGCTGGGTAGTCAGCCATGCCCGGGATAATGGTGATGTCGGGCGCGTTACACTTCAACTTGACTGTGTGGCTGTCGACAATGGTGATTGCGCCGTCTGCGGCCTGCTGTGTGCCTTCATCGATCAGGGTCGCCATGCGCGAGGCCATCGAGTTGCCTTCTAGCGACGCGTCACACCAAGCTGCAATGTTGCGCGCCACATCTTCGGCGGTGAAATCGTCGCCATTGTTCCACTTCACACCCTTGCGGACGTTAAGCGTGTGTTCGGTGGCGTCTGCGTTCGATTCCCAGCTTTCCAGCAGCATGGGCTTGAACGAGCCGTCATTGTTGTATTCGACCAGATATTCCAGCCAACCCGCTGTGAAGGTGGCGATTTGCGTCCAGTCATAGGTGCGCGGGTCTTTGAGCGCGCGCACTTCCATCTGATAGCGAATGGTGCCACCGCGCTGCGGTTCTTCCGCTGAGGCGGGCGACTGTAGCCCGATCAACCCGTAAGCTGTTGGTACGGCGACGCCCAAAGCGGTCGCGCGTGCCAGAAACTCACGCCGGCTCAGTTTGCCTTCCCGATATTCCTGAGCATGCAATTCTGCGGCCCAATGAACCGGTGTTCCGGTTGTTGTGTGGTTTTCCATGAATGTCTCCCTGTGACATTTTATTATTATGGATTGGACCCGGACCGCTCAGGACAGATCAGGTCGACCGAGCGGGTACGCGGGATTTCTTTTGTTGGATACCAAGCATCCCCATAGATGCATTCGGCACCAGAATTTTAGCTAGGTCAATGATCGAAATCGTCATCTATGAGACAAAACCGACATTGCCGTGGAAAGTGCAGGCGCCCACAACCGGTTCACTTAACATCATAAATATGCCAACCGTGGCGTTACAAGTACTCTCCGTTCGGCATACATTTGTATTCTATATGGTGTCAGGCCGCATCAAGCGTTCGGCAGATCACCCGGTTGCCGCAATCCAGTTCCATGACTTCATTCTGGCCCTAAACCAGGTGCGCTGTCGCTTTGCGAATTGTCTGGTCGCGATGGTCGCTTTCTCGCGGGCCTGATCCAACGAGAGCTGCCCGTCGAGATAGGCCAGTAATTCGGGGACACCAATAGCTCTGAATGCAGGCAGCGCCGATTCATAGAGATGGCGCATCGCTTCAACCTCTTCCAGCGCGCCTGTTTGCAACATGAGGTCGAAACGGCGATTGATGCGATCAAGCAGCCAGTCCTTTTCAGTATCAAAGACGATCGGGACGGTATCGTGCAGAGGCAGAACCGGCGGGGGCGTTTGGGATTGCCACTCGCACAGCGGCTTGCCGGTTGCCTTCAGAACTTCCCATGCGCGCTGAACACGGGCCCGGTTTTGAATGTCTATGCCGCTGCGGGTCTTGGCATCCAGCGCATCCAGCAGTGTTGTCAAAGACATCTGATCGGCTTCTGCCCGGACTGCCGCTGGCGTCGCCGGAATATCTGCCATACCTTCGGTCAAGGCGCTGAAATATAGCCCTGTACCGCCGACAATGATCGGGCGGTGTTGACCGTTCAGCAGCGTTGTGACCTCGCGCAGCCAATGGCCGGTTGAGTAGGTCTGATCATAGGCGATATGGCCATAGAGACGATGCGGGGCCTGCGCCTCCTCCTGCGCAGATGGCCGGGCTGAAATGACGCGCCAACAATCATAGACCTGACTGGCATCCGCATTGACGATTACGCCCCCAAACCGTTGCGCAATCTCAAGGGCCAGTGCCGACTTGCCCGAGGCGGTCGGGCCGGCGATCAGAACGGGTTTGTCGTCGGGAATTGGTGGCAGCACGTCGCAAAGGCGCGTTTGAGAGTCTTCGGCCATATTCAGCTGCCTTATTCCTTACCATTCGCATTGAACCTGCGCGGCTTTTGCTTCATTTTGCGCCGGAAAATAAACCCGTGCCAGCCCGGAGCGCAACATGAGCCTGTCTTCCCCCACAGAAACCGCCGAAGCCCCCAAAACAACCTATAATCGCGTGATGCTGAAAATTTCGGGCGAGGCGCTGATGGGGGATCAGGGATTCGGTCTGCATCCGCCCACGGTTCAGCGGATCGCCCAAGAGGTAAAGTCGGTTCACGATCTGGGTGTTGAGATCAGCATGGTGATCGGTGGCGGCAATATCTTTCGCGGGCTCTCCGGTTCGGCACAGGGGATGGAGCGCACCACGGCTGACTACATGGGCATGCTGGCAACGGTCATGAATGCGCTGGCGATGCAATCTGCATTAGAAGGCGTCGGTGTCTTCACTCGGGTCATCTCGGCGATCCGCATGGATGAGGTCTGCGAGCCCTATATCCGCCGCCGCGCGGTGCGCCACCTTGAAAAAAAGCGGGTCTGTATCTTTGCCGCAGGCACCGGAAACCCTTATTTCACGACCGATACGGCTGCGACTCTGCGCGCAAACGAAATGGCGTGCGAGGCGATCTTTATGGGTAAGAACGGCGTAGATGGCATCTATGACAAAGACCCCAAAGAACACGCCGATGCGGTCCGTTATGATACAGTGACTTATGACGACGTATTGGCCAAGCGCCTGCGGGTCATGGATGCCTCGGCCATTGCTTTGGCGCGCGACAATAACCTGCCGCTGATCGTATTCGGACTGGATGAGCCTGGTGGTTTCCGCGGTATTCTGGCGGGCGAGGGGACTTATACCAAAGTTCAGGGCTGACAGTCAGACAATGTGAGCAAATGGGCCCCGGCGTTTATCCGGGGCCCTTGTTGTTTCAGTTCTTGGGTTCATAGAAACCGACCGAATTGCCGTCGGGATCTTTTGCATAGAAAAAGTGCCCGGAAGGAATCGGTATCGCGCCTGACACCACCTGACCGCCAGCGCTTTCAACACGTTTCATAATGTCTTCCAACGCGCCTTCGGCTGCCAGATGCAGCGTCGGCCCCTCACCATCGCGCGCCGGTTTTCCCGGGTAGAGGTGCAGCGCCACTCCGATTTTCGGGTTTTCGGGTTTGAACATGACCATTGGGTTAGGGTCGGACATGTCCACCTTCAGTTCGGCACCGGTGACCGTCGAATAAAATGTAATGGCACGGTCCAGATCGGTCACGGGGAGTTCGCCCCAAACCAGAAAATCTTTGGGAGTATAGCTCATGAGAAACCTCTGTGATTGATGAGTGATTGCACAGTCTCATTGGCTGATGACATTTTGTGACATCAGGGAGTGAACAGGGTTGGCCGACTACGCTGCAACGTTTCCGCTTGAAGCAGTTTCCCTGTTCCGCCAATCATTTGACAACAGCATTCTGGTCGACTGACCCCCGGACTGACCCGGTTAACGACAGCTAGGATTGAGGAGCAATACGCTATGAGCACCCTTGATATCGATTTCGTACGGGCCCAGTTCCCTGCCTTTGCAGAGCCAGATCTGAAAGGGCAGGCGTTCTTTGAGAATGCGGGCGGTTCGTACACGTGCCAGCCGGTCATCGATCGCCTGACCCGCTTTTACACGCAGCGCAAGGTCCAGCCCTATGGGTCTTATCAGGTGAGCCAACTTGGCGGCGCTGAGATGGACGAGGCCCGCGCCCGGATGGCCGCGCTCTTGGGGGTGGAAAACGATGAGCTCAGCTTTGGCCCGTCGACCACGCAGAATACCTATGTTCTTGCGCAGGCCTTGCGTCAGTGGATGCAGCCGGGTGAGGCGATCATTGTCACAAATCAGGATCACGAAGCAAATTCGGGCCCGTGGCGTCGTCTGGCTGACGATGGCATTGAAATTCGTGAATGGCAGATTGATCCGGAAACCGGTTCGCTGAACCCGAGCGATTTAGAGAACCTGCTGGATGAAAAAGCGCGTCTGGTGTGTTTTCCGCACTGTTCCAACGTGATCGGTGAGATCAATCCCGTGACCGAAATCACCGCAATTGCCCACGCCGCCGGGGCCTTTGTCTGTGTTGATGGCGTCTCTTATGCGCCGCATGGATTTCCGAATGTGGGGGACCTTGGCCCCGATATCTATCTGTTTTCGACCTATAAAACCTATGGCCCACATCAGGGATGTATGGTCATCCGTCGCGCATTGGGTGAATTGCTGCCAAACCAGGCGCATTACTTCAACGGTGGCGTCCTTTATAAGCGTTTTACACCGGCGGGCCCTGATCATGCGCAGATCGCGGCCAGTGCGGGGATGGCGGATTATATCGATCTGCTCTGCGATCATCACGGTGGCCCGACCGAAGGGCTCGCGCAACGTGGCGCATTTGTGCATGATCTGATGCGCACGCACGAAGTTGCGTTGCTGCAGCCATTGCTGGACGCGGTCAAAGACCGGAACACGCTGCGCCTTATCGGCCCTGCTGACGCTGCGCACCGGGCTCCGACCGTTGCCCTCGCATTGAACCGGGCGGCCGAGCCTGTGGCGGCTGAACTCGCCAAACAGGGTATCATGGCAGGGGGAGGCGACTTTTACGCTGTACGTCCCCTGCAGGCGATGGGGGTCGATCCCGAGCAAGGTGTTCTGCGTCTCAGCTTTACGCATTACACGTCTGCTCAGGAAGTCGATCAGCTTATTAACGCACTTGACGAGATTTTGTAATCCGGTTCCTGCTCTGTGTCGTATCTATAAGAAAACGCAGGGCGAATATGAAAAACGGGCAGTCTCCGATCATTGTGTGGTTCCGGCGTGATCTGCGCCTGACGGATCATCCGGCACTGAGCGCTGCTGCTGCGACCGGTCGCCCCGTCATCCCTGTTTTCATACTGGATGAGATTGCTCAGACCCTGGGCGCAGCGCCGAAATGGCGGCTGGGTCTTGGACTTGAGGCGTTCGAGCGCACGCTCAAACAGCACGACAGCCGACTGATCCTGCGTCGGGGCAGCGCCTTGGACGTGCTGCAGCGGTTGGTGACCGAGACCGGGGCTCGTGCCGTTTTCTGGTCGCGTGCTTATGATCCCGACGCAATTGCCCGAGATAAGCAAATCAAGGCAGAGTTGATCGATCAATGTCTTGAGGCAAGGTCGTTTGAGGGCCATCTGCTGTTCGAGCCATGGACGGTACAGACCAAGGCCGGACAGCCGTTTCAGGTGTTCACGCCGATGTGGCGCGCGGTGCGCGATCAGTTTGTGCCAGAGCCTGCGCCAGCCCCCTCGCGCCTGCCAGCCCCAACGGTCTGGCCGGCCTCGGACGACGTTGGTACATGGCAATTGGAACGTTCGATGGATCGTGGGGCCGGGATTGTCCGTCCATGGGTGCAACCGGGCGAAACCGCGGCCCACGATCACCTCAACAGATTTCTGCACCATATTTCTGACTATTCGCAAGCGCGGGATCAGTTGGATGCATACGGCACATCAAGTCTGTCAGAATACCTGTCATTGGGCGAGATTGGCCCGCGTACCGTTTGGCACCGGGTGAAACACGAAGGGCTGAACGGGGTGTCAGGGACGGACGCCTTTTTGCGACAACTGGTGTGGCGCGAGTTTGCCTATCATTTGATGTACCATGGACCTCATATGCTGACTGGGAACTGGCGGCAGGGATGGGATGGATTTCCGTGGAACGCCGATCCCTCGCGCCCCGAAGTTGTTGCTTGGCAACAGGCGCGCACCGGCGTGCCCATGGTGGATGCCGGGTTACGTCAGATGTATGTCACCGGTCGGATGCACAATCGGGCCCGGATGGTTGTTGCAAGTTACCTGACCAAGCATCTGATGACGCATTGGAAAATCGGTATGGATTGGTTCGCCGATTGTCTTGTCGACTGGGACCCGGCAGCAAATGCGATGGGCTGGCAATGGGTGGCCGGATCCGGGCCGGACGCGGCACCGTTTTTTCGCATATTCAACCCTGAAACGCAGAGGGAACGGTTCGACCCTACCGAGGCTTATCTGAGACAATGGATCGCCGAAGGGCAGTCAAACCCGCCAGCCTCTGCGACGGCCTATTTTGAGGCGGTGCCACGATCCTGGCAGCTGCATCACACGGATATCTATCCTGACCCAATCCGCGATTTGAAATCAGGGCGCGCGCGGGCGCTGAGCGCCTATGAAACCTGGAAATCATCAGTAAGGAATTGAAAACTTGCCAGAAACAGAATCCCATCTTAGCTTTAACCCACCGCCGCAGAGGGGAGAGCGGATGATCCTGACGACGACAGATGGGCAGGAAAACCTGCCCAGATATTTTACGCAAGTTTTTAAAATGCTGACCCGGATAGAGTCAGGCAGGTTGGATATCGTATTGCCCGATGGCCGCACGTTTAGAGCTCAGGGCCCTGAGGCAGGTCCGATTGCACAGGTCGATATCCACGACCCGGAGGTGTTTTCGCGTTTGATCCGCGAAGGTGAATTGGGATTTTCGGATGGCTATCTGGAAGGCGATTGGAGCACACCTGATCTTCGTTCGTTCATGGATCTTGTGCATTTAGGCACCGAGACGGTCTATGATGACTTCACGGGCAAGTTCTTGGTGCGGGCCTATGAACGGCTGCGGTTTTGGCTGCATCGCAACAACCGAGCGCAGGCAAAGAAAAATATCTCGTATCACTATGATCTCGGGAACGAGTTCTACGGCTTGTGGCTGGATGATACGATGACCTACTCCAGCGCCTTGTTCGAAACCGGGCAGGAGAGTTTGGAAAAGGCGCAGACTGCGAAATATGCCAGTATGGTTGATGAAATGGGTGCGCAGCCGGGGGATCATATCCTTGAAATAGGGTGCGGTTGGGGTGGCTTCGCCGAATATGCTGCCAAAGAGCGTGGGCTTAGGGTGACTGGCCTGACTATTAGCCAAGAGCAATTGAAGTTTGCGCAGCAACGAATTGAGAAGGCAGGACTTTCTGATCTTGTTGAGTTTAAGTTGCAGGACTATCGCGATGAGCGGGGTCAGTATGACGGAATCGCATCGATCGAGATGTTCGAAGCTGTGGGTGAAAAGTATTGGCCCGTCTACTTCGATACAGTTCGAGAGCGCCTGAAGCCCGGCGCTCATGCAACGTTGCAAATCATCACTGTTGCGGATCATCGGTGGGACGTCTACAGAAATGGCATTGATTTTATTCAGAAATATATCTTTCCGGGTGGGATGCTGCCCGCGCCGACCGTCTTAAAGGAACAAGTCCGCCTCGCGGGGTTGAACGTTGTGCGCTCTCGGGAGTTTGGCAAAAGTTATGATCTGACATTGCGCCGCTGGTATGAGACATTCAATGCCAAGTGGGATCAGATCGCCGAGTTGGGCTTTGATGAGCGTTTTCGCCGCATGTGGAATTATTATTTGACCGCCTGTGGCGCAGCCTTTGACACGGGTAATTGCGATGTGACACAGATCACGATAGCAAAACCTAGTTAAGGACGGACCTTTCGAATGCCTACAGCCTCACGTCTCGTTGCTGCCGTATGTCTTGTGGTGGTGGCCTTTATTGTGTCCGGGATGATCATCGATAACGGTGAAGAAGGCAAAAACTATGGTTATTTCACGATCGTGAACATAGCCTTGGGGGCCGTATGTGGCTGGGCGATCATGGGCAAACGCGCGGGCCGAGGCTGGACTTCTGCTATCAACAATGGGTTGACCGGTGTCGCGTCGTTGGTCTTTTGGGGTTTGTTTGTTCAGGGCACTTACGAGATGTTCCGCCTTGCGATGCGACACCGCTATGACGGTCCTTTCGAGGCGGTGAAGGCGATTTTTGAGCTTGGGATCGAGTTTGGGCAGCAACTTATCGTACCGGAAATCCTTGCAACCTTGGCAATCGGCGCTTTGGTTGCGGGAATTTTTACAGAAATCGCATTTCGGCGGTGGAGATAATACCTCTCAATCACAGATGAGAACCTAAGCTTTGTCGGATTTGTTCTTTTACGGCACGTTGCGGTACATCCCCTTGCTCGAACTGGTTATGGGGCGTTTCGCTGCAGAGATGTCCGTTTGTGAGGCCATGCTGCCGGATCATGCCGTCTATGGTGTTCGGGGCCAGGCATTTCCAATGATTGTCAACGAGTTAGGCGGTGAAACTCATGGCATTCTGCTGCGGGGAGTGACGCCAGAAGATCAGGATCGGCTCACCTTTTATGAGGGTGGGTTTGACTATGACCTTCACACAAAGCCTGTCACCGTGTCGGACGGATCTATTGCCGAGGCTCAGGTGTTCTTTCCTGCGCCCGGCAGCTGGACGCCCGATGACCTATGGTCTCTTGAACGCTGGGTTGCAGAATGGGGCCCCGTCACCGTTTTGGCCGCAGAAGAGGTTATGTCCTGCTACGGTCGGGTGAATGCCAAGCTGATCGAGCAGAGCTTTCCAGCCATTCGCACCAGAGCCTGGGCGAAACTGGCTGCGCGAAAGCGGCACACTGGCGATTGCCGCGATACCGCTGATGTGATCGTGCACGACCACAGGCGCGCCTATGTCAATTATTTTGGCATGGAAGAGGTCGATCTGCAGCATCGGCGGTATGATGGCTCGATGAGCCCGGTACTGAAGCGCAGCGGCCTGATGCAGGGGGCCGCTGTGGTCGTGCTTCCCTATGATCCGCGCAGGGATTGCGTTTTGCTGGTCGAGCAATTCCGCCCGCCCGTGTTCCTCAGCGGTGACCCGGAGCCGTGGATCTGGGAACCGGTTGCCGGCATGATCGATCCCGGCGAAACACCCGAACAGGCGGCGCATCGCGAGGTGTTCGAAGAGGCAGGGATCAAGCTTGCCTCGTTGGAGGCTGCCGGCGGGGCTTATTCGTCCAGCGGCTCGTCAACTGAGTACATCCATCTCTATGCCGGGATCGGTGACCTGACCGAGACGACCCACACTGGCGGGGTTGCGACCGAAGGCGAGGATATTCGCAGTCGCATTGTCAGCTTTGAAAACTTTATGGAGCAGGTGGATGGTAATACCTTTAAGGACTTGCCACTTTTATCGTTGGCGCATTGGCTTGCGCGGCACCGGGACCGGCTGAGGGATGGTTATCCCGGCTTGTGATCGGCGCTGAGCGCCTGTACATCTTCGACAAGACAAAAAACATGAGGGTGCCATGCGCATTGCACGAGACCTTGCCGACGCAGTAGGTAAAACTCCGTTGATCCGTTTGCGTCGGATCAGTGAGGAAACCGGCTGTGAAATCCTTGGCAAAGCCGAATTCATGAACCCCGGTCAATCGGTCAAAGATCGCGCGGCATTGTATATCATCCGCGACGCAATCGCGCGGGGCGACCTGAAACCCGGCGGAACCATCGTTGAAGGCACCGCAGGCAATACCGGTATCGGCCTTGCGCTCGTGGGCGCATCGATGGGGTTCAAGACGGTTATCGTGATCCCCGAGACCCAGTCCGAAGAGAAAAAGGACATGCTGCGTCTGGCAGGGGCACAGCTGGTGCAGGTGCCCGCAGCGCCGTATCGGAACCCCAACAACTTTGTGCATTATTCCCGCCGTCTGGCCGAAGAACTGGCGCGCAGCGAGCCAAACGGCGCGATCTGGGCCAATCAGTTCGACAATGTGGCCAACCGTCAAGCGCATGTGGAAACCACAGGTCCTGAGATCTGGGAGCAGACCGGCGGCAAGGTCGATGGTTTTATCTGTGCAGTAGGGTCTGGCGGAACGCTGGCAGGTGTTGCCGAAGCTCTGCAGCCCAAGGGCGTCAGGATCGGTTTGGCGGATCCCATGGGCGCGGGGTTGTTTTCCTACTACACCACCGGTGAGATCGCGATGGAGGGTGGTTCGATCGCCGAAGGGATTGGCCAGGTCAGGATCACCAAGAACCTCGAGGGCTTTACCCCGGATCGCTCTTATCAGATCACGGATACAGAGGCGCTGCCGTATATTTTTGATCTGCTGCGCGACGAAGGGCTGGTGATGGGCGGTTCGACCGCGATCAACATGGCGGGTGCAGTTCGTCTGGCCAAAGAGATGGGGCCGGGGCATACGATTGTTACCATCCTTTGCGACTATGGCACGCGATATCAGTCGAAACTGTTCAACCCCGATTTCCTGCGCGAAAAAGAACTGCCTGTCCCCGAATGGATGACGCAGGCGCCCCGCAGCATACCCGGCGTTTTTGAGGAAGTGTGATGCTGCGCCAGCTCCGACAGTTGTTTATCCTGATCGCCGCACTGGTGATAGGGTTTGCCGGAGTTGCATTTGCTCAGCTAACAGATCGGCAGAGTGAGTATTATCAGGGCTGGATAAATACAGCCGATCGCGCAGTATCGGTGATTGAGGCAAATCGTGCCTCAAATGCGTCTTTGGAAAATTTACGTTCCGAAATAAATGTTTACAGGGAAGACTTCAATAGCGCACGAGGCGCGAATACCGAACGTATCCAAACCCTCGAAAGTCAACTAAAAGCTCTTGGTCCTAAGCCCGAAGATGGGTCGAGTGAGCCGGAAGATATTGCAAATCTGCGCGCGCATCTGGAAACTCAACTCAACAGCTTGCGTGTTCCAAAGATAATCTCGCAAGAAGCTTGGAGCCGCGCCAATGGTCTGATCAGCGAAATTGATCAGCTTATTCGCGATCGTCAGAAAAAAGAGCTGTTGGAGCGTGGGCCGTCACCCATAAATCCAGTCTATTGGAAACCCGCGTGGGTCGACATAACCGAAGCAGCCCGAAGCTTGATCAACGAAACGGTCAAAAATCTGCGTTCTGATGTCGTTCGCGAAGAGGTGAAAGATCGCGGCCTGGTCATTTTGATACTCGTGGTCATTGCATCTGTCTTGTTGATCTACGGGCGGCACTGGTCTGAAAAAGCTGGGGAATACCTTCGTCAGTTTAAAAGCAGCGGCAGCGGCGTCTGGACCTTTGTCGTTTCACTGTTCCGCATCATCTTGCCCTGGCTGGGCGTCACGCTTTTGGTTCAGGCGGTCGTTCTGACCGGTGTTTTGGGTTTACGAGGCACATTGCTGTTTCGGGAAATTCCATATTGGGCGGCGATTATTTTCTATTATGACTGGATCGGCCGTCAGATCTTTATGATGGGGGCGGCGCAAGGCTTTAAAAGCCTGTCGTCCAAAAAGATTACCGAACTGCGCGTTTACATAGATCTGCTGGCTGCAATGCTTATACTGAATGAGCTGGCCCGCTTGTTCGAGCAGATTGAAAACATCTCGGATGCGACGCGCGCGGTGGTCAGCTTCCCGGTCATTGTGGGCACATCTCTGCTACTGTTGAGAATACGCCAAGTTCGTCGGGACGATCTGCTTACTGATCCCGCCGAGGCACCAGCCAATCCTCGGGCGGCAGGGTTTAGTCAACTGATTGAAATCCTGCGTCGCGCCGTATTCTTCTTGGGTTTAGCCAGCCCACTTTTAGCCGTTTTTGGATATACCAACGCAGCCGAAGCGATCGTTTTCCCGGCTGTCAAGACACTGGTCCTGCTGGCTGCACTGGTCATTATTCAGCGCTTTATTAGTTCGGTTTACGGCTGGGTTTCAGGGCAGGGCGAAGCGGCGCGGGACTCTCTGTTTTCGGTGCTGGTGGGGTTTGTTCTGGCAATCCTGGCGCTTCCAGTACTGGCAATTTACTGGGGCGCGCGCGAAACCGACCTGAGCGAGGCGTGGTCGCGCCTGCTGCTTGGCTTTGACATCGGCGGCGTGACGATTTCACCCAGCAACTTCCTGACTTTTGTTGCGGTCTTTGCCATTGGCTATACGTTGACCCGCCTGTTGCAGGGCGGGTTACGGAACTCTTTGCTACCCAAGACAAAAATTGATCCCGGCGGGCAGAACGCCATTGTCGCCGGTACCGGATATGTCGGGATTTTCCTGGCCGCACTTGCCGCCATCATGGTGGCTGGGTTTGACCTGTCATCGCTTGCCATTGTCGCGGGTGCGCTGTCCGTTGGTATCGGTTTTGGTTTGCAGACCATCGTTTCGAATTTTGTGTCTGGTATCATCCTGTTGGTCGAGCGCCCGATTTCCAAAGGCGACTGGATCGATGTGAACGGAATGATGGGGTATGTGCGCGATATCTCTGTCCGGTCGACGCGGATCGAGACATTTGACCGAACAGATGTGATCGTCCCGAACTCGGACCTGATCAGCGGCGTGGTCACCAACTATACGCGTGGCAACACAATCGGGCGCGTAATCGTGCCCGTCGGCGTCGCCTATGGCAGCGATACACGTCAGATCGAGACTATTTTGCGAGAGGTGGCAAACAACCACCCCATGGTGCTGGCCAACCCTGCACCCAACGTGGTGTTTCAGGGCTTTGGTGCGGACTCTTTGGATTTTGAGATCCGCGCGATATTGCGGGATGTGAACTGGTCGCTGTCTGTCCGGTCAGACATGAACCACGAGATTTACAAGCGCTTTGCCGACGAAGGTATCGAGATTCCATTTGCGCAGCGCGATATCTGGCTCAGAAATCCTGAGGTTCTGAAACCAGACGAGGCAGGTCCCCCAAACGCATCGGAAACCGCGCCCACGACATCGAAATCGCAAAACGAGTTAGAGACCTCTGAGCCTATGGAACTGACGGAAACCGATCTAGATTCCGAAGGCGGGGATGAGGTATAACCAACCTGTCGGCTGGCGCGTTTCCGGCGTAAACGCAGCCCGGAAAAGAAGCCGTTCAAGTGTCGAAACCAATTCCGTTATATGGTGATATTTCCCCGCATTCGGGCCTTGCAAATATGCCTTGGATGGTTCACATATCGCCGACACGGAGAGGTGGCCGAGTGGTCGAAGGCGCACGCCTGGAAAGTGTGTAGGCGGGAAACCGTCTCCAGGGTTCGAATCCCTGTCTCTCCGCCATATTTCCAATATATTATGACGCCTCGAGCTTGGCTCAGCTGGACTGACCCAGCGATCCCAGAGCATCGACAAATGGGAAGATACCCAAACGAGAGGATACCCCGTGCAGGATCGCGATGTACCATCGGGAGATAAGGTTCACTACATTAATCTAGACCGTGTGCCTGCGCGCCGAGACTTTATGGAAAGACAGTTTTCCAAGGTTGGACTGCTAGGGGTGCATCGTATCAGTGCAACGGATGCAACCGCGCCCGATGCGCTGGCTGGGAATTGCTATGTCGCTGGAACAGGATCGCGTTGGGGCCTGACCCAGAGCGAGATCGCCTGTTTCGAAAGCCATCGCAGCGTTTGGCAACACATCCTGAACCGTGACCTGCCAGCTGCAGTGGTTTTTGAGGATGATGTCGAGATGTCCGCGCAGGCAGGCGAGGTCATTCAACATCTGCTGGGGCAGGGAGCCTCTTTTGACTTTGTGAAGCTGGACTATTCGCCTCGGACTCTTCGGTTTGGCCCTAAGATGGAGCTGGGTGGCACCATGGTCCGTCCTATTCTGGAAATGGCCCCCAGCGCGGCCGCCTATATTGTATCGCGCGCGGCCTGCCAGAAGCTGCTGGATTGGTCGCAGCAATACTCGGATCATCTGGATGACTTTGTGTCGCTGCCCAGACCCGGGTGGCGCATGTTTCAGTGCTTTCCCGCAGTTGGCGTTCAGATGATCTGGTCCAAGCAACAAGAGCAGGCGGTCGCGCCGGTTAAGGTCAGCGAGCGGACGCAGAACCAGCGGATCAATAGTGGGTTGGATAAAGGGCCGAACTGGTTTCGTATCCGTCGGGAATTGCGTGCCGCGGGGCGCAAATTGCGATGGCGGTTTGGCGGTGAAAAGCGCCTGTTGCGGCAGGGCGGATATGTAGGGTACATCCCTTGCGCCGATGATCTGAGTGTCTGACTTTACCTTTAAGACTACGGTAAAACAGCTAGCGCTAGGCACGAGTACGAGACCGATTTTAGAGCTGCGTGTGAATAAAGTTAACAAAACTAACAATTTGATATATCTTATGATGACGTAGGGGCAGCTGGTGGTGCGTGGGTGTGAGTCAGACGATTTATGAGAAATATGGTGGGTTCAAAACGATAAGTCGGATCGTAATGACGTTTTACGAAATGGCGCTGGAGTCGGACGAGATCGGCGAGTATTTTGAAGATATCGATATGCCGCGTCTGATTGATCACCAGACGAAATTTGTATCCTCTCTTGTTGGTGGTCCAGCATCGTTCAGTGATGAGCGGATTGAAGCCGTCCACCGGCACCTGAATATCAGTCATTCGGATTTCGACGAGATGGCCGAGCTGTTCGGGCAGGCGCTGACCATGCACGGCATGAGAGATGCGGATGTCAGCGTGGCCTTAGCTGCGATTGAAGGAAAACGCGCGATTATCGTCGCACGGCACGCTGCATGAGCATTCTGGCGATCAACGAGCACCTGTTGCGCGCAATCGGGGTTGGCGTCGCCGTTCTTCGTGCCTCGGATCTGACGTTCGTATTCCATAACGGGCCTTTTGCTGAATGGTTTGGAAAGCCCGAAGAAGGGCAGACCCTGCTGGATTTGCTCCCTGATCTCGACGCGCGCGAGCTTGAAGATGTGAAACAATCCGGCCTGCGATATTCTGCTGAATTGCAGATCAAACCCAAAAGACGAACGCTGATCTTTGCCACGACGATTTCGCTTGCCAACGGATTGGAAGAGCAGGTTTTGGTGGTCGAGTGCCAGAATATCACCCGCATTCGCGAGCTTGAAAGCATGATCGACAGCTATTCGACCATGGTTGAGCGCAATACGCGCGAGCTTGAGCGTGAAAAAGAACGGGTTGAACGCCTGCTACTGAACCTGATGCCACGCGCGGTTTATGAAGAGTTCAAGACCTTTGGGGTCGTCACGCCGCAATTGTATGATCAGGTTTCGGTGGTAATGCTGGACTTTGTCGGGTTTACCGACTTTGCAGCCAAAACGGACCCGACGGTCACGCTCAGCGAGTTGAACGATATCTTCACGGCCTTTGATCGCATCGTTGAACAGTTCGGGTGCGAGAGGATTAAGACAATTGGTGACGCCTATCTGGCCGTCTCAGGAATGCCGGACGCGACACCCGATCATGCGACGGCCGTTGCTCATTGTGCAGTCAGATTCATGCGATATCTCGAGCGACGCAATGAAAGCCACCCGCACAAATGGCAAGCGCGTATCGGGTTGGGAATGGGCCCCGCCGTTGGGTCTGTTGTGGGCATCCAGAAATATGTCTACGACGTCTTCGGACCAGCGGTGAACATCGCCTCTCGCCTGCAGGTATTTGCAAATCCGATGAACATTGTCGCGCCGGAAGAGATGAAATACGCCCTGATCGACGAGTTTCAGGTGTCTGATCTTGGACCTGTAGAGATCAAGGGAATGGGATCGATGAACCTGATCAACGTCGCCTCTGGTCTGAATATGCCACGCCCCAGCCGCGCGTTGTGAGGGCCGCTATTCGTCGGGCGGAACCAGCCCCAACCCTCTGAGGTAAATACCGATCCCGGATTCAAGCAGGTCTTCGGGTGGAAAGGGGGAACTGGCGCCGGTATTTCGTGCATAGAGTTCTACGACGCCGTGACTCATAGCCCAGATATGAGCGCTGAACATTGAGGCGGGGGGGCGTTTCTCGGGCGGAATATGCTGTGACAGATCAGCCGCCGCGCGTTCAAGCACCTCTTTGGCCCGGTTGGCGGCAATTGCCAGCTCGGGGGTGCGATTCACTGAAATACCGCTTTCGAACATAGCGATATAGTGGCCCGGGTGTTTGCGTGCAAAAGCCAGATATGCACGACCCGTTGCCTCGAACGCCGCCAAAGCGGATGGCTGACCCTTGTCATACGCAAATTGCATCAGGTCCGCGAACATTTCAAAACCCTGGCGCGCGGCCTCGGCGATCAGGTCTTCGCGCCCATGGTAGTGGCGATATACAGCTGCCGGCGTAACGCCGGCTGTTTTGGCAGCCTCAGACAGCGTGAAACCGGTCGGGCCCTTTTCCTCGATCAGCGATAGGGCTGCGTCGATCAGGGCCTGTTTCAGGTTTCCATGATGATAGCCGCGTTTTGTCATCCCGGCTTCAGGTGCCTCTTTGCATTTTTATGTTTTGAAAAAAATACATAAGACAACCAAAGGGGGCGTCCAACCTATGTTGGCAAAAATTTGTCATCTGCTCAGCAGTTTGACCGGATCGCGCTAGGATTCCCATATTTCGGGTCCGCCACAAATGTGAGTGTCTATCTGGCCAACAGCCTCAGGCTCTTTTTTGTCGTAGTTGAGGGCGCTTAGAACAGTTCGGATGGCCTCGAGCCGCGCGCGTTTTTTGTCGTCTGAAAGTATGATCGTCCACGGGCAGATGTCGGAATGCGACCGCGTCAGCGTTTCCGCAATAGATTGCGTGTATTCATCCCATTTGCTCAGCCCTGCGATATCAATAGGGCTGAGTTTCCACTGTTTCAAAGGATCTCTTTCGCGCGCCAGAAAGCGGTTCAGTTGCTCTGCGCGCCCCACATTTAGCCAGAATTTGAACATGTGGACACCATCACGCACGATCCCGGTTTCCAGCGGCAAAACCTGCCGAAAGAAACGTTCCCGTTCGTCAGACGTGCAAAACCCGAATACGTTTTCAACAACACCGCGATTGTACCAGCTGCGGTCGAAGAAAACGATTTCTCCCGCTGACGGCAGATGTGGGATGTATCGTTGAAAATACCACTGACTGCGCTCAGCGTCCGAAGGCTTGCTTAACGCGACGTTGCGGGCACCGCGTGGGTTCAGGTTTTCCCGAAATCGTTTGATCGTTCCGCCTTTGCCAGCAGCATCGCGGCCTTCGAAGATGATCGCGATCCTCTGGCCGGTTTCTTTTGCCCAGGATTGCATTTTGACTAGCTCGATCTGCAGCGCATCCATTTGCTGATCATACACCTTGCCCTTCATACGTTCGGAATAAGGGTAGGTGGGGTTCAGGATGTCGCCCTTGCTGGATTTTTCGATGGCGTGCCGGACCTCTTTAGGAGCGTCGTTGCGAAAGTACTTTTCGATAGAGCCTATGTCTGATCGGGTCATGCGTGCCTCGTCATAAAATCCATAACTTACTATGGATTAGGACCGGCCTTAACGCAAACCTGCCCGTTGTGCGGCGCGGTCAATGGCGGCTGCAACCTCGGGCGCAGCGACGACCTGAGGCATATGCCCCATTCCCTCAAGCTCGACCAGCTCGGCGCCGGGAATTTGCGCGATTAGGTTCCGCGAATGAAGGTCCAGATCAACGGTTGTATCTGCTGTCCCGTGTACGATTTCCGTGGGAACAGATATCTCACCATATCTTGGTTGAAGCGCGACAACTTCAGCCAGCAGATTGGAGCGCTGCTTGGCGTTGGCGTGCATAGAGGCGCGGCGCATCGTCAAGGCGGGGCCAAAATGCTCGGCATAGCCATCCGGTACCGGCTGCGGGGCGAAAACACTGTCCAGTGTCTGAGAGACAAACCAGTCGGGCGTATACGCAGTTATCAGGGGCAGGGCGACCGCGTTGCCGGCAGAGGTTGATGCGATTGTGTTAAAGGAATCCAGCGGCGTGTCCCATGGCACAGCAGCGGGCGCAATGAGAACAAGAGCCGATATATTGTCAGGGCGCGTGACCGCCCAAGCCAAAGCGACGGACCCACCATAGCTTTGCCCCGCGACGATGGGTTTTTCAGCGCCGAGGATGGCAGCAGCCTTTTGAAGGATGGCGGCCTGCTCTGTAATGGTTTCGCCAACGGGATTAAAGCTTTCGGAATACCCGAGACCGGGACGGTCGAACACAATGACGCGGTAATGGTTTGACAGGATTGGGGCCAGCGCAAAGGTCATATCCCGGGTGTTTCCGCTGGATCCGTGGATCAGGACGACATCGGGCCCGTCGCCCATAACTACCGCATGAACAGCTATGCCGTCCACATCGACCATCTGCCCTTCGGCCGGAAATTCCATCTGGGCACGGGCATCGTTTCGCGCGCTTAACCAGATCGTTGCAGCCAAGAAAAGTGCAAGAACAATGCAAAATGATATCAGTATTTTAGGTGCCAATATTTCTCATATCAAATGGGGTTGTCTGATAGATTTCGTTGATCCAGTTACCATAGAGCAGGTGCGCATGACTGCGCCAGCGGTTCTGCGGTTCCGAGGATGGATCGTCATTCAGGTAGTAGTTGATTGGAACGTTGATTGGCGTCCCATTTGCAACGTCGCGATCATATTCCTGTTTCAACGTGTCGCTGTCATATTCGAAATGATTGAAGATATAGAGAGCGCGGTGCGCGGTGTCTTCGATCAGACACGGTCCGACATCTTCGCTGCCAAGCAGCGTCACAAGCCCCTTGGCATCGTCAATCTCATTCTGTTTCACCTCGGTCCATCGGCTGACTGGGATGACGCAATCGTCTGAGAATCCGCGCAGAAACGGCGACGCTGGCGACAGGTTTCGATGCCGGAAACAGCCAAAGGCTTTGGCGTCCAGCATGTGCTTTTTCACGCTGTGGAAATGCTTAATCATGGCCATCCCGCCCCAGCAGACGCCAAAGGTGGAATGCACATTGGTCTGCGTCCATTCAAACACCTCGGAGAGTTCGTCCCAATAGGTGACGTCTTCAAATTCGAGATGTTCAATCGGTGCTCCGGTGATGATCAGACCGTCGAACTTCTCATTCTTAACGTCTTGAAACGGGCGATAGAAATCGCGCATATGCTCTGCCGCTGTGTTTTTTGTGCGATGTTCGGTCATCCGGATCAACGACAGTTCGATCTGAAGCGGCGTCGCTCCGATCAAACGGGCGAATTGGTTTTCAGTCTGAATCTTCTTGGGCATCAGGTTGAGCAACCCGATACGAAGAGGGCGGATATCCTGCCGGGTTGCTTGATCCTCGGCCATCACCATGACGCCCTCTTGGGTCAGGACGTCAAAAGCAGGCAGGTTTGATGGGATCTTGATGGGCATTGAATCAGACTTTGTTGGAGTATCAGAGAGTTTTGGTACTTAGGCTTGCGTTCGGTCAGTCTCAAGGGTGCGTGCGATCAACTCATCGAAATCACTCGCATCGCGTACCATCCCGATGTCGTTTGCCGTAACGGCAATGCCCCAGTTTTTGGCCATCGCCTCATACCGAGGTTGTCGATGGGCCAGCGCCCGCGCGTAAGTCCAGCGAATGAACGCATCCGGATCAACTTCTGCGCTTGAACAGTCATTCTGCGCCAGGAATTCATTCCAAACCTTGGTCAGGAACTCAGCCTGATATGACATGGGTTTGGGCGCGCGATCGAAACGGCGGATCAGCTCTGCGGTGTGGGCATCGTCTCCCTTGATCCAAATCATCAGGGTCTGGCGCGACAGCTCGGACAGAACCTGGTCTTTGGGGTCGCTGGGGTCCACCCATTCACAGATGGACCCGCCGGTATCGCAGATGAAATTCGGGTAGCTATACAGGCGCTTGGCCCGGTCGATGAAATACTCGGTGTCCAGCAGGGCATGTATCTCGGCGAGCCGAAACTGCTCTTGCCGACGGCGATATTCGCCGATTTCAAGCCCGCCAAGTTCCGGGTTTCCCGGTTTGCCAAGATAGGCTGAGACAGGTGTGAGGTTTTCAAACGAGATATTCGATCCGATATAGATCGAGTCCGACAACAGCAGATCGCGCAGAAAAGGTATTTTCATCGCTTCGGCTTTGGCGTTGTCGGCGATGTATTCGCCCATATAACGGGTGCCAATCCGGTAATCGATGGAATAGTGGAACCAGTCCCCGGTGTCCCTGAGGATGTTTGAGACAAATGTCTTGCCCAACCCGGACATGCCAAAAAACAGCACTTTTTTGCGCTTTGCCTCGAGCCACTCCTTTGCCGAGCCGTAGATCATGATCCGCTATCCCTTGTTTTGTCCTAGCTAAATCGGCCCGAAGGCGGCGTCAATCGCGCCGTCCCGACTGACTGAGGATCACAAGGCCGGCGGCCAGAATAGCAAACCCGACATACGCGTTGGGCGGCAGGAACTCATCGCGCAAAAGCGTGCCCAGCAGAATCGCAACGGGTGGAATGATCAGGGTGACCAGCATCAGGTTGCCGCTGCCCGCCGCGGCGAGCACCCGGTAGTACAAAAGATAGGCGCCAGCAGTCGCTATGATCGCGTAATACGCAATGGCAATCCAGGTTTCCGCCGGTAGCACAAGGGTCGGAATGCCATCGACGGTCAGCATGATGGGCAGCATCATCACCGCTGATCCGGTTAGCATCCCGGCCGCAGCAACCTGTGGCGGCAGGTCCGCAAGATGAAACCGTGCCCAGACAGCTGCGAACGCATAGGATAATGTGCCCGCTAAAATCGCGAGTTGGGCGATGCTGGTCAGATCGAAGTTTAAAAAGTTCCCAAGCCCGATCGTTGTGGCAACACCAAAGAACCCAAGTCCGACGCCGATGAAGCGAAGGGGTGTCAGACGCTCATCCTGAAAAAACACAGAGGCCAGCAAGACCCCGAATATCGCGGTCGTCGCGTTCAATATCGAGGTCAGCCCTGTCTCAACATAGAGTTGCCCCCAAGCCATCAGCGAGAACGGAAGCACATTGTTCAGCAGACCCATTATGAGGAATGCGCCCCAGATACGCGGGTTCAGCGGTATCTTTTGCCGTCTGGCCAGTATAACGATCCATAGAACCAGCGCGGCCCAGAAGACGCGATGAAACACCGACGTCATGACTGGGACTGTATCCAACGCAATCCGAATGGACAGGAACGAGGCGCCCCAGATCACCCCTAAAAGTGTGAGTTCAGCCCAGGCGCGGGGGGAAAGTGTTTTTTGCGATGCCATGACCATGTGTGTCATCGCGGCCGTTGAGTTGCGACCCGTATCTTGTGAAAAAACCCCGCCGAATGGGCGGGGTTCACATTTACGCTACGTTTGGCTCTAGTTAGTTCAAAGCATAGGTGAGCTGTACACCAACACTCCAAGCGCTGTTGCCCGTGAAGGTAGCACGCTGACCTCTTGCTCCGTCTGCGGTGGCGTCCCCAATATCAGTATAGCGGACACCACCTGAAATCTTAGCCTTTTCAAGAGAATAGGTTCCGCCTAAGCCGATACTCCAAAACCCATCTGTCGGACCAAGGTTCGAGACCACATCCCCTTCGGAAGTCTCGTATCCTAAGGTTACAGCTCCCGAGAATTCGTCTGAGAATTGATAGCCAAGACCCAGTGAGTAGGTGAAGGTTGCGTTTTCATAGTCAACCAGATCAAGACCGCCTGTTGCCCCGCTATAAACGGGTGGAGAGTAGGCCAGTTGTGGCCAGTCTACCCAGCGCACAGAACCGAACAGCAACGTTTTCGGGGCGACGCCGGTTTGGAAATCCAGATTGACCGACTGGGGTGTTTCAATCTCCGTTGTCGTCGTAGTAGAAGTGCGTCCCGAAGTCGACGTCACAGTTTCAACCTGCGAAAACTCGTGGGTGATCTTTGAGTTGTATGTAAGTGCAACACGTGCAGCAATTTCAGGTTTTTCCCATGCAACACCAATAACATATCCGAGGTCGGTTGGGCTATCGGTGTCTACCTCGTAGCTGCCTACAATTGGTACAGATACGTTGGCCGAAACGCGCTGAACGCGTAGACCGCCGATCGCGCTAAAACCGCCATCAAATTTGTAACGGAGCAGGGCTGTGATTGCATCGGTGTCAGCTTTCGCCCTCAATACGTCGGTACCACCCCCGGTATTAAAGGACAGGGGATAGTTCGCTGCATAAGCTATGTCTGCACCAAATGGTTGATCATAGATCAGCGCAAAGTCCAGTTGATCTGTAAAAGAGTGCTTGTAGGCAAGGTGAGGGGTAAAGAAATTGTTCGAAACATTGCCCGAATCCACAGGCTGCCCCGTGGTGAGGCTAGGCATCGTGCCGCTCACGCTTGGCGAGGTATAACCAAGCCTGAATTGAACCACGTTGCCTTCTTCAAACAAGATATTAATACCCTGACCGCTTCGGTCCAAGCCACCGGCCTGCACAGCCGTCGCCCCTGCACAGAGTGCGCACGCTTGTAACAGCGCTTTCTTCATATTGTCCTCCCTTATCCTGTACCTTAGCCCCGGCTGCGTCGAAAAGCAGACATAGACCGCTATTTGTGTAGATTTCTGATACTCGCGCAGTCATTTAAATTACGTCAACCAGTGACCAAGCGTTAATTTCCTTGCGTCTTCTGTTCTTGTGTTGCCGAATTGATACGGTTTTCTGACCAGACATTCAGGAAAATACCTGAGAATATCACTGCCGCACCAAGTAGTGTCCACTGGTCGAGAGGTTCATGATACAAAATCATTCCGACAATGGCGATGGTCGGCAGGCGGGCAAAGTCAAATGGAACAACAATTGTTGCAGGAGCGACGGCCAAGGCGTTCGTGATGCAGAAATGGGCCAGCAATCCGGCCAGACCCACAAGGATAAGAAAGGGGGCCGTTTCCAACGTGGGTAGTGCGATTTGACCGTCAAATCCTGCGGCCGCCAACCCGAGAAAGGCTTGCATCACCGTGAGCCAGAAGACGATGCATCCGATACTGGCGTGGCGCGTCAACGCTTTTGTAGAAATCGTTGTTAACGCAAAGAAAACCGCTGATGTAGCCGCAGCGAGCACACCGGGGCTGAGTGCCGTTGCGCCTGGACGTGCAACAAGAAGAATGCCTGCAAAGCCGATCAAGGCTGACAGCATCTTTACGGCGGTCAATCGTTCTTTCAGCAGCAGCGGAGATAGCAGGATCACCCAGATGGGTTGCGTGAACTCCAGCGCAAAAACCTGTGCCAGCGGGATAACGCCGACGGCGTAGAACCACAGGTTCTGTCCCGTGAAGTGCAGCGTGTTTCGGACGGCGTGCAGGCCGAACCGATGAGTTGAGACCTGATGCCAGTTTTTGGTGAAGCTCAAAACGACAGAGACAACAACAACCCCAACCAGACTGCGGTACATCATGATTTCAAACGTGTCATGCGAAAGGCTGAGCTCACGCCCAGCGACTGCCATCAATGAGAATGACGCGATTGCGCCCGTCATCCAGATGGCTGCTTGTCTGATGTTGCTGTTTTGGCTGCTCAACCCGTTATCCTAGACAATATGTATCGTCCTCAGTTTTCGTAGTCGTACAGCATACGAACTGACAAGTACTGCGTTTTAAAAAGAACTAAGTTTGTTTAAGCCCGCTGGCGCGAGCGGCAACAATGCAGGCAAATTAAACGCCTAACGCGACGACAAGAAAGCCTCTGCTGCCAGCCGATGACCTCTTTCATTCCAGTGACCATCGGTTGGAAACTCGAATCTCTTCTGATGCTGCGCATAGTCCTGTCTGAAGACACTGTCCAAGTCGACGACAGTCAGGCCCAATTTGTCACCTTCTTCTTTGAGATACTCTTTCATGGAGTCAAAATAGCTCTCTGAGGAAGTACCTTGATATACATCTTGCCGATCAGCGTCGAGTACAAGCGTGATAGTCTTGGGGTCACTTGTTTGTGTAATAGCGGAAAGAAAACTATCAACGACCTCGTATGATAGAAACTCGATTTCCTGGTCCTTTTTTCTTTCCGTATTTCCGGCAAATTGCTGCTTAGGTTTCAATCCATCATCGGCGATACCTATCTTCGCAGCGATATGCCTCCAATTGACCTTTAGATTGAATACGGCATAGCGTACGAACGCAGATTTTCGGGCCAATTTTCGGGCAAATGAATACCCTTCAAAGGGAATAAATCGAAGGGTCATATCATCCTGATAACACCATGTTCCCGGTTTTTTTCTTTGCCTGCACAAGGACTCATCAAAATCGTTTCCGACAATTACGATAACGTATTCTTTGGGATTGAATTCTATCTTGGCATACTCCATGAACTTTACATATTGTGAAAGAGGTGCGCCAGAAACCGCCAGAGAATAGATATTTTCTCCGGGAAGTAAGACCTCGATTTGCTTTGCTATGGCTTCGCTATCGTCGACCTGCATCGCTTCGACATAGGAGTCTCCTATCACGGCGATGTCAGGCTGTCCTTGTTCGATGTAGTCATGGTCTGAAACGAACCCATAGTTGTTAGTGTGTTTTTTGCTTTTTTGATAAAAATTCCACCCGAGAGAGTAGGTGGTTTCTTTATTAGGCTCAAAGCGAATAATATCATCTGGGGTGATAGGCGATTGCAGATAGAATGCATTCGCGGTTGGCAGAATTCTGAAAGTAAGTTCAAGCAGGGCGACCGTTGCGACGATTAGATAAAGCGAAAAAAGAATAATCCGTAGAAAATATCTAACCCAACTCATACCAACACCTACTAGTTACCGTAACGGATCGCTCGGTTTAGTATCTGAAAATACACCAAACCTAACAATTCAAACGAATAGTCAGTTTGAACAAAATGGCCGGAACCCCCTGTTAAACCATAGCACAGACGGAAATATGCTTGGCAAGAAAAAATATAATGCTATTTAAATCAGCGTTTTAGCGTCGTGAATTCAGGGCCGCACCAACTACTCCTATCGCTGCTGATAAGGCGCAGCCCGCAGGAATAGGGTGCCTGTTTCAAGAGACTGAAATGACGCTCAGCGGTCAAATCAAGTCGACCCTACGGGCGCGAGCAATTGCAAAGCGTCAGCCTTGAGAGCGCGGGTTTGACCTCGTCAATTCCCGCGCCTTTAGAACCCAAGCTTTAACTCCGTTCGTGCGCCAATGGTGTAGGGTCAATAGCTCCTGAGCCTAGCTCGTATCGGCACACTATCACAAAAAGTCGCTAACTTTGAGGAAGAGCTATTCCCACTCGATGGTTCCCGGTGGTTTGGATGTGATGTCGTAGGTGCAGCGGTTGATGCCCTTGACCTCGTTGATGATCCGCGTTGCGGTTTCACCAAGGAATTCGTGACTGAACGGATAATAATCCGCCGTCATACCGTCGACTGACGTAACGGCACGCAGGGCGCAGGCATAGTCATAGGTGCGCCCATCCCCCATCACACCAACGGTGCGAACGGGCAGAATCGCGACAAAAGCCTGCCAGATGTCATCATAAAGGCCGTGTTTGCGAATCTGATCGATATAGATGGCGTCGGCTTCGCGCAGGATTTCGAGCTTCTCGCGAGTGATTTCGCCGGGGCAGCGGATCGCAAGGCCCGGCCCGGGAAAGGGATGGCGACCAATGAAGCTTTGGGGCAGACCAAGCTCGCGACCCAATGCGCGGACTTCATCCTTGAAAAGCTCCCGGAGTGGCTCAACCAGTTTCAGCCCCATTTTCTCGGGCAATCCACCGACATTGTGGTGCGATTTGATCGTAACCGACGGCCCGCCCGAGAAGGACACGGATTCGATCACGTCCGGATAGAGCGTGCCTTGCGCCAAGAACTCGGCTCCATCAATGGTGTCCGCATGCTTTTGGAACACATCGATGAACAGTTTTCCGATGATTTTGCGTTTGGTCTCGGGGTCGCTTTGTCCGTCGAGCTCACCAAGAAACAACTCGCTCTCATCTGCATGGATGAGCTGAATATTATAGTTGTCGCGGAACATTGAGACGACTTCTTGCGCTTCGTTCTTGCGCAACAGGCCATGATCTACAAACACACAGGTCAGCTGATCGCCGATCGCCTCGTGAATGAGAATAGCCGCGACCGAGCTGTCGACGCCCCCGGACAGACCACAGATGACCTTTTTGTCGCCAACCTGTTCGCGGATTTTGTTGATCATCTGCTCGCGATAGGCGCCCATGGTCCAGTCGCCTGCAAAACCCGCCCGCTTGACGAAGTTTTCGTAAAGCTTTGCGCCTTTGGGCGTGTGATGGACCTCGGGGTGGAACTGCACCGCATAGAAATTGCGGTTTGTATCGGCGGTAATGGCATAGGGCGCATTCGGGGAGGTCCCGAAAACCTCAAACCCCGGGGCAATTTCGCTGACATGATCGCCGTGGCTCATCCAGACCTGCTCATCACCGTCGGTGAACCAGTCGTTCAGAATATCCAACTGACCCTTTGGTGTCACAAAAGCGCGGCCAAATTCGGCGGTTCCCTGACCGCTTTCAACCTTGCCGCCCAATTGATGCATCATCACCTGCTGACCATAGCAGATGCCCAGAATCGGAACGCCATAGTCAAAAATCTCTTGCGGTGCGCGCGGGGATCCGTCGCGCGTGACACTATCTGGCCCGCCTGAAAAAATCACCGCTTTGGGTGCCATCTCGCGCACAACGTCCATTGTGACATTCTGGTAGGGATGGATTTCGCAATAGACGTTCAGTTCGCGCAGGCGGCGGGCGATAAGCTGCGTTACCTGGCTGCCGAAGTCGATGATCAGAAGGCGGTCATGGGTGTCTTGGGTCATGCGGTGGCTTTAAGACGCTCGCGACACCAGCGCAAGGGTTTTGCCAAAGATGCAAAACTTCTGGTTTTTTGTTAGACTGAACAGAGTGTTTAATGAGCTTATTGGTACCTGATTATGGCGGAACTGACGGGATATGGCCTAGGGGGCACGCAGAAGGTTTTCAAGGATCGGCATCCTGTGCAAAACCATGCGGGGTCTTCCAAGCGACCGAAGTGTGGATGTGGTTCGTGGCTGAACCATTGGAAGATATATACCGGAAACGAGGATCGTGATCCCAGCTGTTCTTACATGGGGTGTTCTTCCTCTGGCAAACACGGCGCGCATGTCCGGTTTGTAAAAATCGACAAAACCAAGAAGGACAAGAAGGGGTACTTTGTTCCCAAACCGTATGGTCAGTCATTCATCGTGCCGATGTGCGAAAAGCATAATAATCCTAAGTTCAAGGCCGCATTTTTTATCCTAAAAGAACGTTGGGGCATTGACGACAAGGCACGGGATGAATGCAAAACGGCAACCTACCGGCTGAACCGGCAGAATTACTTTCGGATGAAGGTTATACCGCTGTCGGGCAAGCCCAAATGCGGATGCCCAAGCTATTTTCAACATTATCGCAATGTCAGCGGCAGCAGTCGCAAACGGTGCGTCGCAATGGAGTGCGGCGCAAACGCGACGCTTGCTGTGGCGATGCGGTCTCTGGATGGGCGCACCGACTATGACAAATGGATGGCTCCGGTGTGCAAGCGCCATGCAAAACCGCGCATGGAGATTTTCATCAAACGTCACGCAGATGTCGTGACGCCCAAGAAAACCAAAGAGTGTGGAGGCCCGAAATGAGCGTCGTGGCGCGGGCAGGGTGTCGCTTTTCCCCCGATAGCGCCGCAATCCACATCTGGTCATTCAGAAGGTTCATGTAACAAACGTGCAAATCTAACCATCCAAACGGGATTATCTCATGGCAGAGGCAAACACCCGACGCAGATCGCGCGGTGGCGGCGGCGCCGCCCGCCGGGCCGAGCGCACCGCCGTACGTATCGAAACGGCGAAATACATCGAACGCAACATTCCGAATTTCGAGATCCTCAACGACGAAGCGTTGGAGATCATCGAAGCCAATGCTGAAACCGTTCTGGAAGAGATCGGCGTTAACTTTGTCGACAACCCGGCGGCGCTGGAACGTTGGCGCGACGTGGGGGCCGATATCGACGGCGAACGGGTACGCATCCCGCGCGGTTTGGCCCGTGAACTGATCAAGACGGCCCCCAGCCAGTTCACCCAACACGCGCGCAACCCCGAGAAGTCGGTGGAAATCGGCGGACGCAATCTGGTGCTGGCCCCGGTTTACGGGCCGCCCTTTGTGCGCGATGCGCAGGGCGGTCGTCGCTATGCCACCATGGGCGATTTCAACAAGTTCGTGAAATTGGCCTATATGTCCAAGTGGCTGCATCACTCGGGCGGGACCGTGTGCGAACCCACCGATATCCCGGTGAACAAGCGTCACCTGGACATGCTGATGGCGCATATGACGCTGTCGGACAAGCCGTTCATGGGCTCGGTCACTGACCCCAGCCGGGCGCAGGATTCGGTTGAGATGTGCGAAATTCTGTTCGGCAAAGAGTTCGTGCAGAACAACACGGTGATGACCTCGCTGACCAACATCAACTCGCCGATGACCTTTGACGATGTGATGATGGGCTCGCTTGAGGTTTATGCGCGGAACAATCAGGCCTGTATTATCTCTCCGTTCATTGTGGGCGGTGCGATGGCGCCGGTTTCCGTTGCTGGCACATTGACACAGGTTCTGGCCGAGGTTCTGGCCGGTGTTGCCTATAGCCAGATCATCCGCCCCGGTGCGCCTGCGATCTTCGGCGCATTTGTGACCTCGATCGATATGAATTCGGGCGCGCCGACCTTTGGTACACCTGAGGCCGCGCACATCACCTATGGCGCGGGCCAACTGGCGCGGCGTCTGAACCTGCCATACCGTTCCGCGGGATCGTTTTGCGGCTCGAAATTGCCCGATGCTCAGGCGGCCTATGAGACTGCGAACTCGCTGAATATGGGGCTTATGGCGGGCGTGAACTTTATGCTGCATGCCTGCGGTTGGCTCGAAGGTGGTCTGGTGGCTGATTTTGAGAAATTCGTCATGGATGCGGACCAGTTGGGCGCGCTGCACGGTCTGGCAAAAGGCGTCGCATATGACGAGAACGCCCAGGCCATGGACGCAATCCGCGAAGTTGGCCCCGGCGGTCACTATCTTGGCTGCGCGCACACGCAGGCGAATTTTAAAGAGGCGTTCTGGAAAAGCGATCTGCTGGACTACAAACCGTTCGAGACCTGGTCAGAAGAGGGCGCGCGCGATACGCAGACATTGGCAGCCGCGCGGGTCGAGCATCTGCTCGCCAATTATCAGCAACCGCAACTTGATCCCGATGTTGCGGCTGCGCTGAACGGGTATGTGGCCGAAAAGAAAGCGTCGATGCCCGACGCCTTTACCTGATCATTGAAAATGTGCGGCGCGGCTGGCCTGATACAGCTGCGCCTCACCGATCACTGCGATAAGCAAATCCAGATGTTTTACCAACGAATAGGCGGCATCCTCGTCCTGTCTGAGCGCATTCACCTCACGTTCCATTTCGAGCAGCCGGATCAGTGCGGCACTTGATTTCGGTAATGATCCATATCCCAGAATACGTTGCAGATGTCGTTCGCGATCATAGTCCTGCGCCCCGATCTTAGCAGTTCTGGTCAAAAGGCGAGGACGGTGGAGCGTGTTGATCATGGTCGTGAGGTCGAACATCAGAGCGATCCCTTTTTTGCTGCTTTCGATGCGTCTTTTGTCACACAACTATGACGGGTGTTGCCTTGTCATTATTCATGCCGAACGATGGTTTCACGACTGTTTATCTTTTTGAATCAAATCTGGTGCTCACCGTTTGTGGTTAACGAACAAGTAACGAAAGCGACTCTAGTTAGATTTGGTTAACGCAAATTCTAGCGGCGAAATTTAACAGTTGGTTCTTTGTCGATGAGGGCGAAAAAAAATGGAAAACAGCTTGGCTTTCACCGTTCCGGCATGGGTTCCTCAAGGGGCGCAGCGGTACCTGGCCCATACAGAGGCCGGTAGATCGATCCGCGATCTGGCGCGGTCGGCGGGGTGCCATGCGTCGACCATTCTCAGACAAATCAGGCGCATCGAAATGCGCAGGGACGACCCCCTTGTTGATGCAGCGCTGCAATCTCTGGCTGAAACCCATTTTGGCCAGACAGAGCAGCGGCCTGAAAACGACCCGGCGATCTGGGGGCATGGTCAGCAGGATACCCTTGCCAGCGACCGGAATGAGGAATTCGATCAGGAATCGCTAAGAATCCTGAGGCGTCTGAGTGAAACCGGCGCCGTTCTGGCCGTTGCCGAGGATATGGACAACGCTGTGGTCGTTCGGGACAACGGCGATGCAGGCACGACCAGAACGGCGGTCGTCAATTGTGCGATTGCACAGGCTCTTGCGTTGATGGATTGGATCTCCTGCGACAATCCTGGCCGCATTTCCCGCTATCGTATCTCGACGTCCGGACGTTCCGCCCTGAACCGCCTGATTGCCGAGACCGAAAACCGCGCCCGCAGCCGAAACGAGGGTGGATTTGCTGAAGCTCAGGCCCCGTTTTCGGCCAAGCACGACCAGAGTGAGGGCGCGAAGGGGAACGGCGTGCGCCCTCGTCGCATTCGGTACAGCACCGCAGAAAGCCCTTTGATTGCGTTGTCCCGGCGGCGCGATCGGGATGGCAAACCCTTTCTGGACGAAGCGCTTGTCAGCGCAGGGGAACGCCTGCGAGAGGATTTCGAGCTTGCCCAGATCGGTCCGCATGTCACTCAGAACTGGGATCAGTTTCTGACCGGGGGTGGTCGGGCGGCATTTGCGGCAGATGCCTATACTGGTCGGGGGTCATCGGGTGCGCGGGACCGGGTGGTGCGCGCGCTTGCCGACCTTGGCCCCGGTCTTAGTGATGTGGCGTTGCGCTGCTGCTGTTATCTTGAGGGGCTGGAACTGGCTGAAAAGCGCATGGGATGGTCTGCACGGTCAGGGAAGATCGTGCTGCGCATCGCTTTGCAGCGTTTGAAAAGGCACTATGAAGAGCAGGTCGAGCGGGATCGCATGATCGGGTGACCGTTTGCCATTTGCGCAGATTGCGGATTTATCGGGAAGTGATAATCAGGGGTTATGAATTTCACCCTGAGACAGCTTGAATACTTCCGCGCCGTTGCCGAACAGCGCAATTTCGGTCGGGCCGCGCAGGTTTGTCATGTGTCGCAGCCCGCATTGTCCGTCCAGATCAAGGCGCTTGAGCAAATACTGGGCGGGCCTCTGTTCGAACGAAAGGCCCGCGACATCCTGCTGACGCCTTTGGGGCGGGATGTGCTTGAACGCGCTGGGACGATTCTCAGGGCGGCTGACGGTCTGGATCGGTTCGCCCGGGATCACTCACGAGGACACAGATCCCTTTCAATTGGCGTCATTCCGACGGTGGCACCTTACCTATTGCCGGGTGTGCTTGCGGGGCTGCGCGCAGGGGATGTTTCGCTCAAGATACAGATTCGCGAAGCCCGGACCGAGCGGCTGCTGAACATGCTGCGGCAGGGCGAAATTGACGCGGCGATTCTTGCCTTGCCGGTGTCAGGCGTCGAATTGCAGGAAACGCCCTTATTCGAAGATCGGTTTTTTCTGGCCGGGAACGCGGCTTATCTCAACCGCTTATCCCTCAGCCCCGATGCGCTGCGTCCCGCCGATATCGGCTCTGCGCAATTGATGTTGCTCGAAGATGGCCACTGCCTGACGGATCAAGCGCTCGAAGTGTGTGGTCAGGATCGGACCAGCGCGCAAATCAACATGGGGGCCTCATCGCTTGCCACGCTGTCCCGGCTGGTGGCTGAAGGGTTCGGTTTGACGCTAATGCCCGAGCTGGCAGCAAGAGCCGAAGCTCACGCTGTACCCAACCTGAAACTGCTGCGTTTCGAGGGGGATCAACCGGCGCGCACCATCGGTCTGGTGCGCCGGGCATCTTCTGGCGCAGAGCGCTGGTTTGACGAGCTTGCAGACGTCATTCGTCAGGTGGGGGATGATATCGTGGGGGCCACACGGGATGAACTGACTAGTGATGTCCGTCATCGTTGAGGTGAGGTGAAGCCGTTGAAGTTTCCGTCAAACAAGAAACGGCGTGCCCGTGGCAGATTGAACCCGAGCACGCCAAAGAGGTAGCGAAACGTTTACGTGACGCGTGATCAGGCCAGAGCGGGCTCTTTGGCCTCATCCAGATATTTCTTCAGGTTCTCGGGGGACGAAACGCCATAGGGGTCTTCGGGGCAGTTGTCCATCAGACCGGGCTCTTCGAACCACGCTTCGACAACACCGTCTTTGACGATTGCCGCATAGCGCCAAGACCGCATGCCAAAGCCCAGATTGTCCTTTTCGACCAGCATGCCCATCTTGCGGGTGAATTCGCCGGAGCCATCCGGGATGACTTTGACGTTGGTCAGTTCCTGATCCTGCGCCCATTTGTTCATGACAAAGCTATCATTGACGGACATGCAGTAGATCTCATCAATCCCCATCGCCTTGAATTTGGCATGGCCGTTTTCAAATCCCGGCAGCTGATAGGTCGAGCAGGTCGGGGTAAAAGCGCCGGGCAGTGAAAACAGGACAACCCGTTTACCCGCAAAGTAGTCGGCGGTTGTTTTGTCTTCCCAGCGGAACGGGTTGGAGCCTTCGATTGACTCGTCACGGACACGGGTGTGAAAAGTGACATCGGGCAGTTTTGCGCCTGTTTTCATATTTAAACTCCTGTGATTCACGAATGTTTAAGACCGATTTAAAAGGATTCTAAATTTGCTTCAATGATAGATATGCCGCATGCGCAAAATAGCGAGTATCGTCAGAACATGCTGTAATAAAATGATAAGAGGCTAAGTCTATGCGCCTATTGCCGCATTTGCACAATGGATATGCAATGCAGCTATGCGGGGGTGGTGGTGTCGGGGCAATGAAACTATGTTATAGGTAAGCTAAATTGACCAAAGCTCAGGAACCCCTGTCGTGCGTGATCTGAAAATTCCCGAACAAAGACACCCAGAAAAAGCACATCGACCGGACAATGCGCAGCCGAAGAAACCAAAGTGGATTCGTGTCAAAGCACCAGGTGGCAAGGGCTACGCCGACACTCACAAGATAATGCGCGAGAACAATCTGGTGACCGTCTGCGAAGAAGCCGGATGTCCGAATGTGGGCGAGTGCTGGAGCCAGGGGCACGCCACGATGATGATCATGGGCGAGATTTGTACGCGCGGTTGTACCTTCTGCAACATCGCGACGGGCCGCCCGGACGAGCTGGATGCGTTTGAGCCGGGCCGCGTGGCCCATGCGGTTGAAAAGCTGGGTCTGAACCATGTTGTGATTACATCGGTCGACCGGGATGATTTGGGTGATGGCGGGGCAGAGCATTTCGCGCAGACCATTCGTGCTGTGCGGCACCGTTCGCCCAAGACCACGATTGAGATTCTGACGCCGGATTTCCTGAAATGCGATCCGTCGGTTTTGCAGATCGTTGTTGAAGCCAAGCCGGATGTCTTCAACCACAATCTTGAAACAGTTCCCGGACTTTACCCCGAGGTACGCCCCGGCGCGCGCTATTTCCACTCTCTTCGTCTGTTGCAGCGGGTCAAAGAAATGGACCCGTCGATTTTCACCAAATCAGGCATTATGGTCGGGCTGGGCGAAGATGAGCAGCAGGTGCGCCAGGTGATGGACGACATGCGCGCAGCGGAGATCGATTTCCTGACCATCGGACAGTATCTGCAGCCAACACCCAAGCACCACGGCGTCGACCGTTTTGTCACGCCCGAGGAATTCGCTTCTTACGAAAAAGCTGCCTATGGCAAGGGCTTCCTGATGGTGTCGGCCACGCCGCTGACGCGTTCGTCTTATCATGCGGGCGATGACTTTGCCCGCCTGCGCGATGCGCGTCAGAAAAAGCTGGCCGAAGCGTGACTCCCGATACGCTGGCGTCGCTGACCGCACTGCGCCGCGAATTGCATCAGTTTCCCGAGATCTCGGGCGAAGAGCAGCAGACCGCTGCGCGCATCGCTGAAGTGCTGGGCCAGTACCACCCCGACCAGCTTTTGACCGATATCGGGGGGCATGGTGTTGCGGCGATCTTTGACGGTGGCCAGCCCGGGCCGACAGTTGGCATTCGATGCGAGTTGGACGGGCTGCCGATACACGAAATCTCGGATGCCGACCATGTGTCGCGCATACCGGGCAAAGGGCATCTGTGTGGCCATGACGGGCATATGGCGATGGCGCTTGGGGTCGCCGAAACGCTTGGCCGGGATCGCCCTCAAAACGGACGGGTAGTGTTAATCTTTCAGCCGGCGGAAGAAACCGGGCAGGGCGCGCGCGCCTATCGCGCGGACCAGAAATTCGCCGAGATATCGCCGGACTATGTCTTTTCGCTGCACAATCTGCCGGGGTTGGAATTCGGCAAGGTCGAAATATGCGCGGGCCCGGCCAATTGTGCATCGCGCGGGATGCGTGTGGCGCTGACGGGCAAAACATCGCACGCCGCGGCGCCTCAGGATGGCCTGTCACCTGCTGCGGCGCTTTCGGAGCTTATGCCCCGCCTCGCAGCCCTTGGGCAGGGCGGCAAGCTGGATGACGATTATGCGCTGACCACACTCACCCATGCGCGGTTGGGCGAGCCGACCTTTGGCATCGCACCCGGACAGGCAGAGCTGTGGGTGACGCTTCGAACCGTTTCGGACACACGCATGTCCGACCTGATCCGCGATGCGGAAGACTTGGTCCAAACCGTGGCTGAGACTGAAGGGTTGAGCTTTGACATTTCTTACGACGATATCTTCGAGGCCTGCGTAAATGATCCCGAGGCGACGGGAATTCTATCGCAGACCTGTCTGGCTGCCAACGTCCCCTGCAGGCTGACCTCGGAACCACAGAGGTTCTCCGAGGATTTCGGACAGTTCGGCAAAGGCGCGAAATCAGCGATGTTCTGGCTGGGGGCCGGGCAGGATCATCCGCAACTGCACAATCCCGACTATGACTTTCTCGATGCTTTGATCCCCATTGGAACCGGCATTTTTCTGGGTGCGATCAAGCGCGTATTGAGCTGATCCTAGGGTTTGAACTTCATCGGCGTGATCGTCGCCCAGTCGGGCCACCAGCCAAGATACTCGATCCCAGCAAGGATCAGGCAGGCTGCGATGACGCCAAACACCAGCACCACACGACGTTCCGACGGTGGGTTTCTGGCCCATTTTGACATGCGCAAAAGGTGACGCAGGTTCATGTGACCTCCGATATTTCCTTATTCTTCGACAAACCTGACCTTGCCAATGAAGGGCAGGTTCCGGTTGCGCTGCGCGTAGTCGATGCCATATCCCACGACAAATTCATCAGGAATTTCGAAGCCGATCCAATCTGACCGGAAATTCACCTCGCGCCGACTGGGCTTGTCCAGCAAAGCGATGGATTTCAGCCGCCTGGGTTTGCGGCTTTGCAGCAGTTTGGTGACGTGGTTCAGCGTGTGGCCGGTGTCAACGATATCTTCGACGACTAACACATCGCGCCCTTCAATTGCGCCGCGCAAGTCTTTGAGAATGCGCACTTCTCTGCTGCTTTCCATCGAGTCGCCGTAAGATGAGGCCTCAAGAAAATCGACTTCGATGGGTAAATCCAACTCGCGCACGAGATCGGCAATAAAGACGAAACTGCCGCGCAGAAGGCCGACAACCACAAGCTTGTCTGTGTCGCCGAATTCGCGCGTGATCTCACGGCACAACTCTTCTATTCGGGCCGCAATTGCCTTGGCCGAGATCATCTCATCAATCACATATGCGCGTTGGCTCATTGCTGCCCCCTTGATCTTTGGCGCGCAACATACGACATGACGCGCCATTGTCACCTTTAAATGCCCGAACCGTCATGCCAATTCACTCAGAAACACGTCATCTGAAATACACTGCGCAACAGATGTATGATCTGGTAGCAGACGTGGCCAAGTACCCCGAGTTTCTGCCATGGTGTTCTGCGGCGCGGATCAGGCGCACATTCATCCAAGGCGCGGCAGAGGTTCTGGAGGCCGATCTGGTCATCTCGTTCAAAGTGTTTCGCGAACGCTTCGGCAGCCGCGTGACCCTGTTTGCCGACCACAAGAAGATCGATACCGAATACCTTGACGGGCCATTCAAATATATGAAGTCCGACTGGCATTTCGAGGAAGCCCCGGACGGGGGCTGCAACGTGTCCTTTCACGTGGATTTTGAGTTCAAGAATGCCGTGTTGCAGGGCATCATCGGTGTGGTCTTCAACGAGGCCATGAACCGGATCGTGCGGGCCTTTGAACAACGCGCAGCAGACTTGTACGGCTAAGGCTTTACCCGGCGGGTGCGCGCGCTAGACTGCGCCTCATGACCGATCTGACGACTGCACTTGCCTCGTTTGCCGCAGGGCCTGTTTCGACAACTGCGCAGGTGCGCCTTGTCACCTCTCTGTCCGTGTTAGACTGGCTTGCCGTCGGGCGGGCCGGTGCGGATGAGCCGGTGTCGCGGATCATCAGAGAGATGGTGCTGGCCGAGAACGGGGCGCAGCAGGCGCAGATATTTGGCGGCGGTGCAGCACCGTTGCGGGCTGCGGCGCTGGCGAATGGGGCGATTTCCCATGCGCTGGATTATGATGACACCCATTTCGCGCATATTGGCCACCCCTCGGTGGCGGTGCTGCCTGCTGTGTTGGCGCTGGCCGCCTGGGACGACAGGCCCATCGTCGATGTGTTAGAGGCTGCACTGGTGGGGATGGAGCTGTCTATCCGTATGGGCCTATGGCTGGGGCGCGCGCATTATCAGGCCGGGTTCCACCAGACTGCAACCGCCGGTGCCTTTGGCGCAGCCGCAGCCGCCGGGCGGTTGATGGGGTTCAACGCCGAACAGATGCGCCGCGTTCTTGGGCTGACGGCCACGCGCGCTTCTGGCTTGAAGGCGCAGTTTGGGACCATGGGTAAGCCATATAACGCGGGCCTAGCCTCTTCGACCGGGATTGAGGTTGCGCTGTTGGTGCAGCGCGGATTTGAACCGGCTGAGGATGCGCTGCTGGGTCCGTATGGGTTTGGCGCTACGCATCAGGGTGTCAATGACGCGGCGGCGGCCCTGGACGGTCTGGGCAACGAGTGGCTGTTTGAGGCCGTCAGCCACAAGTTTCACGCCTGCTGCCATGGCCTGCACGCCGCACTTGAAGCTGCGCGGCAACTGGACATCGCCGAGCCCGAAGTTGCTGAAATCAAGATAAAAACGCATCCACGGTGGATGAGCGTCTGCAATCAGCAGTCCCCCAAAACCGGGCTGGAGGCCAAGTTTTCCTATCGCGCGGTTATCGCGATGTCAGCGATGGGATATGACACCGCGTTGCCCGAGAGCTATTCGGAAAAACTGTTTGCCGACGCGCGGTTGCGGTCTCTGTGTGACCGTATCACCGTTGAGGCGGATGACAGCCTGTCTGAAACACAGGCCCATCTGACGCTGCTGCGCCGGAACGGTGCGCGGCGTGAGGCGAGTTACGATCTGTTGGCACCCATGTCACTTGCGGACCGTGAAGACCGGGTACGTGAAAAAGCAGGAAAACTGATCGGGGCGGATCAGGCCGATACGATCTGGTCCATGCTGCGCACCGGTGGGCGCGCAGTTGAGCTGTCAGAAAGGTTGAGCGCCTAGACCACGCGCCAATGCAGCGGGAAGCCGGGGTCAAACACTGTGACCGGGCCCTCATCACTGTCGATCTTTGAGGGATAGGCCACCGGGTCACCCTTGGTTAGCGTGATCGTCATCTCGTTCACAGGCATCCGGTAAAAGGCAGGACCATTGAGAGAGGTGAAACCTTCCAGTTCGTCCAGCGCGTTTTCACGGTCGAACATTTCAGTCACCAGAGACATGGTGTTGGTTGCAGTAAAGCATCCGGCGCAGCCACAGGCCATTTCCTTATTGGCGTCGGTATGGGGTGCGCTGTCCGTGCCAAGAAAGAACCGTGCATCACCCGAGGTTGCCGCCGCGAGCAGGGCCAGTCTGTGTTCTTCGCGTTTGGCCACGGGCAGGCAGTAGTAGTGCGGTTTAATGCCCCCAACTAGAATGTGGTTGCGGTTTATGATCAGGTGGTGGGCGGTGATCGTCGCGCCCAGATCGCTGTCATTGGCTTTGACATAATCGACGCCGTTTGAGGTGGTGATGTGTTCCATCACCACCCGCAGGCCGGGGGTCGACTTGCGGATCGGGTCGAGAACGCGGTCGATGAACACGGCTTCACGGTCGAAAATATCGACCTCGGCATTGGTGACTTCGCCATGAACACACAGTGGCAGGCCAATTTCGCCCATCTTCTCCAGTACCGGTCGTACACTATCAAAATCGCGCACGCCTGAGGCCGAGTTGGTTGTTGCCCCTGCCGGATAGAGCTTGACGGCTTTCACCAGTCCGCTGGCATGAGCGGCGGCAACATCATCTGCATCGGTATCTTCGGTCAGATACAGGGTCATCAGCGGCTCGAATTCCATGCCTTCGGGCAGGGCGGCCATGATCCGATCGCGATAAGCTGCGGCTTGATCGCCGCGCACAACGGGCGGCACAAGGTTTGGCATGATGATGGCGCGACCAAAATGGCGGGCGGTTTCAGGCAAGACAGCCTGCAGCATGGCGCCATCGCGCAGATGCAGGTGCCAGTCGTCGGGGCGGCGGATTGTAAGGCTCTCGGTCATGGCCCCCGGCTAGCACAGCGGCGGCGGGTGTAAAAGGCATACTGGAACCGCTGCGATAGCGTCGGAGGGCATCGAAAAACTTGCCATTCGCCTGATCTGCCGTAGCTCTGACCGGAACGTGGTCTTGACGGGCTGGGGCTGTCATGACCTGTTGGGCGCAGGGAAGAGGGAAGGATATGACGCAGGCAAATTCCATTGATGGGGTGCAAAATATGCTGGGCGCGCAAGGCTATGTTTGCGGGCGCGCGCTAGCTACTGTGGTGTTCCTATCGCTGAAACTCGGGCGGCCATTGTTTTTGGAGGGCGAGGCTGGCGTTGGCAAAACCGAGATTGCCAAGGCACTGGCCGCGAGCCTGAACCGACGTTTGATTCGACTGCAATGTTATGAGGGGCTGGACGCCTCGTCCGCGGTCTATGAGTGGAACTTTCCAGCGCAGATGGTGGCGATCCGCACCGCAGAAGCATCGGGTGGGGCCAACCGTGCTGCGCTGCAGGCCGAGCTGTTCTCGGATGAGTTTCTGATCGAACGACCGCTGTTGCAGGCCATGCGCCCCGATGAAAACGGCGCACCGGTTCTGCTGATTGACGAGCTGGACCGGACCGATGAACCTTTTGAGGCGTTTCTGCTGGAGGCGCTCAGCGATTTTCAGGTCACCATACCCGAGCTTGGCACTGTCGAGGCGCCAGAGCCGCCCGTGGTTATCGTGACGTCGAACCGCACCCGTGAGGTGCATGATGCCCTCAAGCGGCGTTGCCTCTATCATTGGGTCGACTACCCGGATTTTGAACGCGAAATCGAAATCCTGCAGGCCCGCGCACCCGAGGCCGCCCAGGCGCTGAGCCGCGAGGTTGTGGCGTTTGTACAGCGGCTGCGCACTGAGGACCTGTTCAAGAAACCCGGCGTTGCTGAAACCATCGACTGGGCGAAATGCCTGCTGGCGCTTGATGTCATAAATCTCAGCCCCGAGGTTATCGGCGACACGCTGGGCGCGATCCTCAAATATCAGGACGACATTCAGAAACTGCAGGGGTCTGATGCAAAGCGCATATTGGACGAAGCCAAAGCATCGCTGGAGCCTGTATGATAAGGCATCTCCGTACAGACAAGGGCGACCAGCAGACGGGCTCTGATGGCTGAACAACTGCCGCTGGATATCCCTGATCAGCCGAAGCTTTCGCAGAACATCACGCATTTTGCGCGGGCGTTGCGAAAGGCGGGGTTGCCGATTGGTACGGGGCGCGTTGTCGATGCGATCCGGGCGGTTGAGGCTGCGGGGTTTACCCAAAGGAGGGATTTCTACTGGACGCTGCATGCGTGCTTTGTCAGCAGGCCGGAACATCGCACGGTATTTGCTCAGGTCTTTCGGCTGTATTGGCGCGATCCCCGGTATCTGGAACATATGATGGCCATGATGCTGCCCGCCATTCGCGGCGTGCAGGAAGAACGGCAGGCGGATGCAGGTGAAAAACGCGCCGCGGAGGCGCTGTTGGACGGTATCGAACGCGATGTGCCGGACGTTGCCGAACAGGACGGCGAAAGCGAGATTGAGATTGACGCCACGCAAACGGCCTCTGGCGAAGAGCGCCTGCGCAATCTTGATTTTGAGCAGATGAGCACGTCGGAAATGGCGCAGGCCAAACGCGTTCTTGCGCGATTGCAGCTGCCGGTCGAGCCCATCAACTCGCGGCGCACACAGTTCAGCCATCTGGGTCATCGCATTGACCGAGCAAGAACCTTGCGTGCTGCAATGCGACAGGGCGGAGAGATACATCAGATTGCCCGGATGCAGCCCAAACCCCGCTGGCCCAATCTGGTGGCCCTGTGTGACATCTCCGGATCGATGAGCCAGTACAGCCGCATCATCCTGCATTTCCTGCACACGGTGTCGAATGCCAAAGGTGCAGGCTGGGCCAAGGTCCACGCCTTCACGTTTGGAACGCGCCTGACCAATATCACGCGCCATCTGCATCAGCGCGATGTGGATGCGGCACTCGCCGCCGCAGGGGCAGAGGCGCAGGATTGGGAGGGCGGCACCCGCATCGGCGATTGCCTGCACCAGTTCAATCGGGACTGGTCGCGCCGGGTGATGGGGCAGGGCGCCGTTGTTCTGTTGATCACCGATGGTCTAGAACGGGGCGCGCCTGAGCAGTTGGGGAAAGAGATCGAGCGTCTGCATCTGTCGTCGCGTCGGCTGATCTGGCTCAACCCGCTGCTGCGTTGGGATGGCTTCGCGCCCAAAGCACAGGGCGTTCTGGCGATGCTGCCGCATGTCGACAGCTTTCGTGCCGGTCATTCGATCGCCTCGCTCGAAGATCTGGCGACGGTGATCTCAAAGCCCGACGATCAGGGAGAGAAAGCGCGGTTACTGGCCGCGCTTTCCGCCTGAGATTTACCCAAGCTGCTTCTGGTTGCACTCCCGCGCCATTTCCATGGCTTTGTATGTGCCGGTCAGATCAACGGTGAAGGCAAATTCCTTTTCCGGGAACACGACCATGACCTTTTGCTTGGCAATATCTTCGGCGAATTGCGGGTCATCCGACAGAACATAACCGCCCGAATAGCCCTTGGTGATATTGCCTTTCATCCCCGTGGCTTCGCCCACATAGATATTGTCACCCAGCAAGATGGCGACGGCCTCTTTCTCACCGCGTTTGATATTGGTCTTGGCCTTGGTAAAGACCCCGACATAGCCCACGCCGCGATCCTCGGTCAGGCCCATCTGGACGACATTCTCGGCATCGTCGACCGCTTCGATCAGGCAGGATTTCTTTTCATTGTCGATGAAGACTTTCCATCCTTCGACCTCGCCGTAGCGTTCGAAGGTATCAGCCCAAACGGCGGTCGACGCCAAAAGTCCTACTGCTGTTCCCAGTGCAAGAATACGTTTCAACTCTCCGTCTCCATGATGAAATTTTTCTGATATGCGGCTGCGGAAATATGCCGCGCGCAGCGACAGGCTATTGCCTGACGTCGATACAATCAATCCTTCGACTATTTGAATGGTATGTTGGCTTGACGCTCTAAAGCCGGTTGTTTTGTCTGCCATTTGTGCCGGGTTCGCTTTTCATTGCGTCAATCCTGCTTATGTTGATGCTCGACAAGCCCGGAGGTTTTCATGCAGCGATTCGACAACAGTCCCGAGACGGCGTTGGACTGGCACCGCAAGGGCACCGGTGCGGCGCTTGCGACGGTCGTCGAAACCTGGGGCAGCGCACCGCGCCGGGTAGGTTCGCAGCTGGTCATCAGCGGCGATGGGCGCATCGAAGGCTCGGTTTCGGGGGGATGCGTTGAAGGGGCTGTGATTGTCGAAGCGTTGGAAGCCATCGATGAGGGCGACGCGCGATTGCTTGAGTTTGGGGTCAGTGATGAGGACGCCTTTGCCGTTGGTTTGGCCTGCGGCGGCACGATCCGGGTGCTGGTCGAACCCGTGGGGTCCGTGCTGCCCGAACCGATGCTGGCCGAGTTGGTTGCGGCCCGCGCCCAGCGCGAGGCGATCGCCTATGAGGTGAATACCGACACCGGGCATCGTGCCCTGCGCCGCAATGCCTATACCGAACGGTTGCGCATGGACCGGTCCGGGTTCGAGCCGGACGGGAAGACATTTGTGGCGGTTCACAACCCTCCGCTTCGGCTGGTGGTCGTTGGGGCGGTGCATATTGCGCAGGCGTTGGTGCCAATGGCGCGGATTGCCGGGTATGATCCGGCCATTGTTGACCCGCGCGAAACCTTTGCGTCCGATACGCGGTTCCCCGGTGAGACTGTGCTGACTGACTGGCCGGATGAGGCCATCGCAAAGCTGGGCCTGGATGCACGCACCGCAGTTGTGCTGCTGACCCACGATCCAAAGCTCGATGATCCGGCGCTTGAGGCGGCTCTGAAGGCCGATGTGTTCTATATCGGCGCGCTGGGGTCGACCCGCACACATGCCAAACGTGTCGAGCGTATGGTGCTAACCGGGTTTGATCAGGACCAGATTGACCGCATTCATGGCCCCGTGGGTCTGGATATCGGCGCGGCCGGGCCGTCAGAGATTGCCGTTGCGATCCTCGCACAGATGACGGCGGTGCTGCGGGGCAAGGCATGAAGTTTGGCCCGGTCCCGGTCACCCAGGCGCAGGGGGCGATCCTTGCGCATTCGGTCAAGGTTAATGATCGCAAGCTGCGTAAGGGGCTAGAACTGACCTCCGAGCATATCGCCCTGCTGCAACAGGCCGGTCATGCTCAGGTGATCGTGGCAAGGCTGGAGCCCGGTGATTGTCACGAAGATGACGCCGCCCAGCAACTGGCGGCGGCCCTGTCCTCGGACCCGCAGCGCGCAAATCTGCGTGTCACCGATCCCTTTACGGGCCGGGTTAACCTGCTTGCGGACGGCCCGGGCGTCGCCGTTCTGGATGTCGATGCGCTGCGTCAGCTGAATCTGGTCAACCCGATGATTACCGTTGCAACCGTCCCTCAGCACCAGCAGATGGGAACGGGCGGGATGGTGGCCACGATCAAAGTCATTTCTTACGCGGTGTCCGAAGCGGATGTGGTTCAGGCGGCAAATCTGGCGCGAGATTCGATTCAACTGGTGACGCCTGTGTTCCGCACCGCCTGCCTGATCGTGACCGATATTCTAGGTGGTCCTGCAAATGACAAAGGGATCGCGGCAATACGCGCCCGTGTCGAAGCGTTGGGGATGGCACTGTGCGATGTGCAGGTCGTTGCCCATAACGAAACCGATCTGGCGGGGGCGATATCCGCATCGCAGGGCGATGTTGTTCTGATCCTCACCGGCTCGGCAACTTCGGATATCAACGACGTTGCGCCAGCTGCGGTACGTGCGGTTGGTGGCGCGGTTGATCGGTTTGGCATGCCGGTCGACCCCGGTAATCTGTTGTTTATTGGTGCGCTTGAAAATCGCCCGGTCATCGGTCTGCCGGGATGCGCCCGGTCACCTGCCTTGAATGGGGCAGACTGGGTTCTGTCGCGCGTTGCTTGCGGCATCGCTGTGACAAGCGAAGACATTGCGGGCATGGGGGTGGGTGGATTGCTTAAGGAAATCCCGACCCGGCCTCAGCCGCGCGCTGCCAAACGAAAATGACGCTGCGGCAGATTTGACGACTGGGACAATCGACATAAATTCTAATGATTGCGAGGCGCCGGGCTCTTGAGAATCACGAAATATTTTTGTTCTCAAACGAAAATTCCCGTGTTTAACTTGCCGTAATCAAAACATGTGAACTGGGAGGAACTCATGACACAGGTCTCAATGACCGTGAACGGAAACCCCGTGAGCGGTGACGTCGAAGGCCGGACTTTGCTGTCCAGCTTTCTGCGTGAACACCTGTCGCTGACTGGCACACATGTGGGATGTGATACCGCGCAATGCGGTGCTTGCGTCGTGCATGTAAACGGTGAGGCAATCAAATCCTGCAATATGCTGGCGCTTGAGGCTGATGGGGCCGAGGTTGGTACGATTGAGGGTCAGGCCAATGCGGACGGATCGCTGAATACCATCCAGCAGGCGTTTCAGGATCATCACGGCCTGCAATGCGGGTTTTGCACTCCGGGCATGGTGATGAGCGCCGCCGCGCTGTTGAAGGACAACCCGCGCCCGACCGAGGCCGAGATACGCAAATACCTCGAAGGCAACCTGTGCCGCTGTACCGGGTACCACAACATCGTCAAGGCGATCATGGCCGCGTCAGGTCAGGATACCAGCAGCATCGCCGCTGAATGATGCCACTGCGGGCGTGAGGAGGACGCCCGTGGGATGACAGAGGATGCGCCAGCATCCGTTTATGGGAGGAGAACAAGCAATGCCCAAAGACAGTGGCATCGGAGCCAGTTCCAAGCGTCGCGAGGACGTGCGCTTTTTGACCGGAGCGGGCAATTATACCGACGATATCAACGTACAAGGTCAGGCCTATGTCCATTTCCTGCGCTCGGATATTGCGCATGGCCGGATCAACAGCATCGACACCTCGGCTGCCGAAGGTATGCCCGGCGTCGTCAAGGTTTTCACCGGTAAGGATTTCGAGGGGGTTGGAGGCATTCCCTGCGGCTGGGAGGTCACGGACCGCCATGGCGCACCGATGCAAGAGCCCGCGCACCCCATTCTGGCGCAGGGCAAGGTTCGGCATGTGGGCGATCCGATTGCGGCTATTGTCGCGGACAGCCTAGAACAGGCCCGCGACGCAGCCGAGGCCATCGATCTGGACATCGAAGAGCTGCCCGCCGTTATGGATATGAAAGCCGCGGCCCAGGACGGGGCAACGCTGGTTCATGACGATCTCAAAAACAATATCTGCTATGATTGGCATCTCGGCGAAGCTGACAATGACAAAGTCAACGAGGTCTTTGCCAATGCGGCCCACGTGACCAAACTAGATCTGGTCAACAACCGTCTTGTCGCTAATCCGATGGAGCCGCGGGTTGCTGTGGCCGAATATAAACGCGGGACCGAGGAGTACACGCTCTATACCACTTCGCAGAACCCGCACGTGATCCGCCTGTTAATGTGTGCCTTCGTGCTAGGCCTGCCTGAGCATAAGGTGCGTGTGGTGGCCCCGGATGTGGGGGGCGGTTTCGGAACCAAAATCTTCCACTATGCCGAGGAGGCATTCTGTACCTTCGCAGCCAAGGCATGCAACCGTCCGATCAAATGGACGTCGAGCAGGTCAGAGGCATTCATGTCAGATGCCCATGGCCGCGATCATGTCAGCACGATCGAGCTGGCACTGGATGCGGACAACAACTTTGTTGGTTTGCGCACGGATACCTACGCCAATTTGGGCGCCTATCTCTCGACCTTCTCCAGCTCGGTTCCAACTTGGTTGCATGGCACTCTGATGGCAGGCAACTACAAGACACCGGTGATTCAGGTGAATGTAAAGGCGATGTTCACCAACACGGTGCCTGTGGATGCCTATCGCGGTGCCGGACGTCCCGAGGCGACCTATCAGCTGGAGCGTGTGATCGACAAGGCCGCGCGCGAGCTAGGGGTCGATCCGATTGCCCTGCGCCGTCAGAATTTTGTCACCCAGTTCCCTTACGACACGCCGGTGGCGCTGACTTATGACACCGGGGACTACAACGGAACCATGGACAAGCTGGAGGTTGCTGCCGATCTGGCCGGTTTTGCCGCCCGTCGTTCGCAGAGCGAGACCAATGGCAAGTTCCGGGGGCTGGGCATCAACTGTTATATTGAGGCCTGCGGTATTGCCCCGTCCAATATCGTTGGCATGCTAGGGGCCCGCGCGGGTCTCTATGATGCAGCGACCGTGCGGGTGAACGCCACAGGCTCGATCAGTGTCATGGTCGGCGCGCACAGCCATGGGCAGGGGCATGAGACTGCCTTTCCCCAAGTGGTGGCCGACATGATCGGCATCGACGAGTCGATGGTTGAGATCGTGCATGGCGACACCTCGAAGATCCCGTTCGGCATGGGCACCTATGGCTCGCGCTCGCTGGCGGTCTGTGGCTCGGCCATGGTGAAGGCCGCCGAGAAGGTGATCGACAAGGCCAAGAAGATCGCGGCCCACCTGCTGGAGGCCTCTGAGGCTGATATCGAGCTGAAGGACGGACAGTTCAGCGTTGCCGGGACCGACAAGTCGGTGGCCTGGGGCGATGTAACCCTGACTGCCTATGTACCGCATAACTATCCACTGGAGGTCGAGCCAGGACTGGAAGAAACCGCGTTTTATGACCCGGCTAACTTCACCTATCCGGCCGGTGCCTATGCATGCGAAGTAGAGGTCGATCCGGAAACCGGTCAGGTGAGCATCGAAAAGTTCACGGCGGCGGATGATTTCGGCAATATCATCAATCCGATGATTGTCGATGGTCAGGTGCATGGCGGCATTGGTCAGGGTATCGGACAGGCGCTGTTGGAAAACTGCGCCTATGACGAAGATGGCCAGCTGCTCAGCGCGTCGTATATGGATTATGCCATGCCACGTGCGGATGATGTGCCGTTCTATGGTGTGGATCATTCCAGCCAGACACCTTGTACGCACAACCCGCTGGGCGTCAAAGGCTGCGGTGAGGCCGGCGCGATCGGGTCGCCGCCCGCTGTGGTCAATGCGGTGCTGGATGCGTTGAATTCGGGGGGCAAGTCGATCGATCACCTTGACATGCCCATGAGCCCGTCGCGTGTCTGGGCCGCCATGAACAGCTGAGATGAGGTTGGGCGCGAGGGGCCAGCCCCTCGCGCTTTTAAAAGTATTAATCGCCAGATGAAGGGCGGACCTGCGCCTTTCGGAAAGGAAACGAAATGTACAATTTCGAGTTTGAAAGACCCTCGACCATAGCGGATGCAGCTGCAGCGCTTGGGGGAGAGGACGCACAGGCGCTTGGGGGTGGCCAGACGCTGATCCCCACGCTGAAACAGCGCTTGGCGGCGCCCTCGACGCTGGTCAGCCTGAGCGGGATTCCCGATATGCAGGGTGTGTGTGTCGAAGATGACGGTTCACTGGCCATCGGTGGCGCGACACCCCATGCCACGGTGGCGGCTGAGGCGGCTGCTGCTTATCCGGCCCTGGCCGATCTTGCGGGGCATATTGGTGATCCCGCGGTCCGTAATCGCGGAACGATTGGGGGGTCGCTTGCCAACAATGATCCGGCGGCGTGCTATCCGGCGGGGGCGCTGGCGTCTGGCGCGACGATTGTGACTAACACTCGTCAGATTGCAGCGGACGACTTCTTTCAGGGCATGTTTACAACGGTGCTGGATGAGGGAGAGATTATCACAACCGTAAAGGTCCCGGTTCCCGAAGCGGCCAGCTATCAGAAATTCCTGCAGCCCGCGTCACGCTTTGCTCTTGTCGGGGTATTTGTCGCGCGCTTTGCGGATGGCGTGCGTGTTGCGGTCACCGGCGCCAGCGAAGACGGTGTCTTTCGGTGGTCCGAAGCAGAAGAGGCATTGAACAAAGAGTTCCGGCCCGATGCGCTGATGGATTTGCGGGTTAATCCAACGAATATGATCGGGGATCTGCATGGCAGCAAAGAATACCGCGCCCACCTTGTGGGTGTCATGACCCGGCGCGCTGTGCAGGCCTGCCTGTAAGCAACTGATCAACGCGACAACAAGCCCCGGACATTTGTCCGGGGCTTATTCTGTGCGGCGAATCTTCGGCAGGGGTGGTGCCCGCCAATATGCGCCAGTGTTCTCTCTTATGGTGCGATACGCCTCGACGCGTTCCCGCGCAGCCTCACCATTCGCAGAATAGAGATGCCCCAGCAGACATTCCAACACAGCCATTGCACCGGAATAGCTGGAAAAATGATGCTGTGACCGCGTGCTGATTCTCAGTATGACGTCGGGCTCCAGCCCGGGGGCGATGACTTCGCTATCCGACAGAAGCACGATGCGGGCACCCCGCTTTCGCGCAAAGCGCATCGATTGGATGGTGTCGGCGGAGTAAGGATGAACGGTCATCGCAAACAGGCAATCCGTTTCATCAGCCTCTAGCAGATCATCAATGGCCGACCCCATATGCCGTGGGACCAGCTGTAGCCCTGGATGGGCCATCCGGCCCGCATAGTGAAAGTAATACGCCAGCGCATAGCTGGCGCGCGTTGCCGTGACAAAACAGCGTTTGGCGGAGGTCATCAGGGTCACCGCTTGCCTGATCTTCTCGGGCTCGCTAAGGCGCAGAGAGCGGGTGACGACATTGATCTCATTGCGGGCAAAACCGGCCTGCGACGCGGCAAAGCTGTCGCCATCTGCCATTCTGTTCAGCCAGTCCTGGCCAAGCTGATCTTCGCGATCCGTGACGAGGTCCCGACGGAACGGGCGGCGGAACGCTTCGAAACCTGCAAAGCCAAGGTGGTGGGATAGTCTAACAAATACATTTGTGCTGACGCCGACCTTTTCGGCGCTGACCCTGATGGCGTCGATCCCGAAATCGGCAGGATGATCGATGATGTATTTGCTTGCGGCCTGAAGCTGCGCGGGCAGGGTGTCAATCTCGCGCCGCAGCTGGTCAATGAGGTCTTTTGTCGTTGGCGTCATATGAAAAGAAAAACATATGTTTTTAAAATGGTAAATGAAAAACGAGACGGGAGCAGATTAAGTCAAACCCTGATTGTGGAGGTCGTGTAATGTCCGACAGGCATCAACAGAAAGACGGGGGACTGGATCGTTTGCCGTATATTCTCGTTGCACCAAACGGCGCGCGCAGGGGGCATGAAGACCATGCCAGCCTGCCGATCACCGTTGAAGAAATCGCAGCTACCGCCGCCGCTTGCCATGCGATGGGTGCGCAGGGGGTGCATCTGCATGTCCGGGATAAGCAGGGAACGCATTCGTTGGACGCGGGGCGGTATCGTGAGGCAATCGGAGAAATCAGGCACGTCGCACCATCGATGGATATTCAGATCACGACTGAGGCAGCGGGCCTGTTTGGCGTACAGGCGCAGTACGACTGCTTGCAGCAGGTGCAACCTGAATGGGCCTCAATCTCTGTGCGCGAGATCGCGCGGGTGCCCGAGATGGCCGAGGGGGTCTATGGCCTGTGCTCGGATCAGGGAACGCGTGTGCAGCACATTTTGTACGATAGGGCCGATGCAGAGCTGCTGTCTGATTGGCAGCGGGACGGGACGGTGCGTACCACTCAGGTGGATCGCCTGCTGGTCCTCGGGCGGTATGCGGCGGGGCAGGAATCCACGCCCGAGGATCTGGAGCAGTTTCCGGCGCCAAACTCGTCCTGGATGGTGTGCGCATTTGGGGCGCAGGAACACGCCTGTTTACGCGCGGCTGCACGGCGCGGCGCAGATGTTCGTGTCGGATTTGAAAACAGCCTGACACGCTCAGATGGCAGGCCATGGGCCGACAATGCGGCCTCGGTTGCTGCACTGGTCGAACGACTGAAGGGACAATGAGATGAGCCATGTTTTTCCCCGTCATACCCGAGCTGAACTGCCCGTCGTTGCGGGCGGAGATGGGTGCTATCTGATTGATTCAGAAGGAAAACGGTATCTGGATTGCGGTGATGCTGCGGTGTCATGCCTTGGCCACTCAAACCCCGCGGTGATCAGAGCGGTGCAGGATCAGGTTGCGCAGATCGCCTTTGCGCACACAGGTTTCATGACCTCGGAGCCAGCCGAGGCGCTGGCAGATTTGCTGGTCCAACGCGCGCCCGAAGGTTTGGATCGGGTCTATTTCGTTTCCGGTGGGTCCGAAGCCACCGAGGCGGCAATCAAGCTGGCGCGCCAGTATTTTCTCGAGATTGGTCAGCCTCAAAGGCGCCGCGTGATCGCACGGCGTCAGAGTTATCACGGGAACACGTTAGGAGCGTTGTCAGCTGGCGGCAATGCGTGGCGGAGGGCACAGTTCGCGCCGATGCTAATTGAGATGACGCATATCGCGCCCTGCTATGAATATGCAGAGAAACCGGAAGGCGAGAATAGCTTTGACTATGGTCAGCGCGTTGCGAATGAGCTTGAAGCGGAAATCCTGCGGCTGGGCCCGGACGAAGTCATGGCCTTCATCGCCGAGCCGGTTGTTGGCGCAACGCTTGGGGCTGTTCCGGCCGTAGATGGGTATTTCCGGCGCATCCGCGAGATTTGCGATCAGTACGGCGTATTGTTGATCCTGGATGAGGTGATGTGCGGGATGGGGCGCACGGGGCATCTGTTTGCCTGCGATCATGACAAGGTTTCGCCCGACATTCTGTGCATCGCCAAGGGGTTGGGGGCGGGATATCAACCCATCGGCGCGATGATGTGCTCGGGCCAGATCTACGATGCGGTGCGGGACGGATCTGGTTTCTTTCAGCACGGCCACACCTATATCGGCCACCCGGTGGCCACTGCGGCGGCCCTGGCTGTTGTGCAGCAATTGGTTTCGAACGATCTGCCCGCACGTGCGCGCCGCATGGGTGCGGTACTGCAACTAAAACTTGAACAGACATTCGGGCAGCACCCAAGTATTGGCGACATCCGGGGGCGAGGCCTGTTCCGCGCGATTGAGTTAGTGGCTGACCGCCAGACACGGGCACCGTTCGATCCGGCATCGGGTGTTGCGGGAAAGATCAAGAAAACTGCGTTTGCTGAGGGTCTGATCTGTTATCCTATGTCGGGTACACGTGATGGCAGACGCGGGGATCACGTTCTGCTTGCACCGCCATTTATCATCGAAGAGGCGCAGATTGAGGAGCTGGTTTCAAAGCTGGCAAAAGCAGTTTCGGCGTCATTGCCCGACTGACAAAGATTGCCCGCGCCTGTGCCAAAAACAAAAGAACCCCGCCAGATCATCTCTGACAGGGTTCGCATTCCGATACCGTGTAGGCATTATTTTTGAGGAAGCGGGCCGATCATCATGATCATCTGGCGGCCTTCCATCTTGGGCATGTTCTCAATCTTCCCAAGTTCCTTGACGTCTTCGGCCACACGCTCAAGCAATTCACGGCCGAGATTTTGGTGCGCCATTTCGCGGCCACGGAACCGCAGGGTAACTTTAACCTTGTCGCCGTTTTCCAGAAACTTGAACACGTTGCGCATTTTCACGTCGTAGTCGTGCGTATCGGTGTTGGGCCGGAATTTGACCTCTTTCACCTCGATGATCTTTTGTTTCTTGCGGGCTTCGCTTTCGCGTTTCTGCTGTTCGTATTTAAACTTGCCAAAATCCATGATTTTGCAGACCGGTGGGTTCGCGTTGGGCGAAATCTCAACCAGATCAAGGCCAACATCGGCTGCCATCTGCATGGCCTTCGCGGGATGAACCACTCCGACATTTTCACCTTCGGCGCCAATCAGGCGAATTTCGGGAGCACGAATCTTGTCATTGACGCGCGGGCCGGTATCTCGTTGCGGCGGCGCGTTGTGAGGTCTGCGGGCTATGGGTTCATTCCTTTGATGATTGCAGAATTTCGAGCCCGGAATTTAGACTGACCCGCGCAGTGTTTCAAGCATCATAAGCACGGAAATACCTGATTTTCGCGGGTTTCAGTAAACTATGCCGGCCCTGGGCGGTTCCCGGGCCGGCAAAAAGGTTCAGCCAACAAAGGCCTTTTCGACAACGAACTCTTTTGGTTCAGAGTTTGCGCCTTCGCGCAGGCCGAATTCTTCGAGGATCGCTTTGATATCATGGTTGAAGGCAAGGCTGCCGCAAACCATCGCTCGATCAGTTTCGGCCTGAATGCCGCCGTCGATACCCAGATCCGCAAAAACGGTGCCGTCTTTAAGCAGCTCGGTGATGCGGCCCATCTTGGGGCTCTCTTCCCGGGTGGTGGTCGGATAGTAGCGTATCTTGTCCGCGAAACCTTCGCCCATCAGTTCTGCCAGCATTTCGTCCTGACGGATGTCTTCGATCAGCTGACGGCCATACTCCAATTCGGCCACTTCGCGGCAGGTATGGGTGATGATGACCTCATCATAGTCTTCATAGGTCTGCGGTTCGCGCAGCAGCGAGGCAAACGGTGCAAAACCGGTGCCGGTGGCAAAGAACCACAGACGTTTGCCGGGCAGCAGGGCGTCATGCACCAGCGTGCCAACCGGCTTGGGCCGCAGGATGATCTGATCACCGGGTTTGATATGCTGCAGCTTCGAGGTCAACGGGCCATCCTGAACCTTAATCGAGTAAAACTCGAGCTCTTCGTCCCAAGACGGCGAGGCGATTGAATAGGCGCGCAGAAGCGGTTTGCCATTGTCGCCCAGAAGGCCAATCATCACAAACTCGCCCGAGCGGAAACGCAGCGAGGCGGGGCGCGAGACCTTGAACGAGAACAGACTGTCCGTCCAGTGTTTGACATCTGTTACGGTCTGCGCATCAGGCAGAACGGGGGCCTTCACGGCGGTTGCTTCGGTCACGGGTTTCATCTCTGTCATCGTTTCACTATCGGTTGTTTAACCGACATCTCCGTTTAATCATTGATCCAAGTCAGGAAAAGGGGCGCGATGCCCCTTATTTCATCACAAGCTGGCGAGTGGCGGGATCAGCCGCGCAGGCGGGCCTGATAGTTGTGGTCTTTCCAATCGGCGCGGGCCATCCATTGGTCTTCGGGTTGGCGTGTGGCAAGTGCGTCGTCGATCTCGACCTCGTCAAACCCACTGCGGCGTGCCATTGCATATTGGTCGGCCAGAACATGTCCTTTGGCCCGCAGGCGACCAGTATAGCCTTTCAGGCGCAGGGTACGCGCAATGGTAAAGCCCCGGCCATCCGCAAATGACGGGAAATCCACCCGCACCATCTGGGCGCTGCCCAGACGGTCAATCAAGTCGTCCGGGTCTGTGTCCGAGGCCACATCCAATGCAACCACGTCATTGGCTGCATCTTCCAGTGTGACATAGCCATCGGTCCAATCGTCGGGGGCGAAGCCTTCGTCTGTTACGATTACGTTCATGTTGTTTCTCCATCGCGGATCATTTTGCCGTCAACAAAATGGATGCCACATTCTTCTTTATTTTGTTCGCGCCAGCGTCCGGCGCGGGGGTCTTCGCCCTCTTTGACCGGCGAGGTGCAGGGCGCACAGCCAATCGAAGGGTATCCTTTGGCCACCAGCGGGTGCCGGGGCAGGTTGTTTTCATCCATGTAGGTGCGCACATCCTCGGGCGCCCAATGGGCCAGCGGGTTGACTTTGATCCGGCCTGTACCGTCCTCAACCTCAAAAAACTCAAGCGCCGCGCGAGAGCCCGATTGAAACCGTTTGCGCCCGGTGATCCAGCCGCAATACCCGGTCAATGCCCGTTGCAGCGGAAAGGTCTTGCGCAGGTTGCAGCAGGCATCCGTATCGCGCAGGTGCAGTGCGCCGTAAGGGTCGTCGCGCTCAACATCTTCGTCATCTGCGTGGATGATGTTGACGTTGGTCAGGCCCAGGCGTTCGCCGACCTCGTGCTGATACTCCAGCGTTTCGGCAAACAGCATCTGCGTGTCGATGAACAGGACAGGCGTAGCCTTGTCGACCACGGCCGCCATATGCAGCAACACCACGGATTCCGCCCCAAAGCTCGAGACCAGCGCCAGCGCGTCGATCTCGTGGATCGCTCCGTGCATCACATCATGCGCACTGTGATGGCGGAACCGGGCATTAAGCGCGTCGACCTTTTCGGTCAGTTCCGCGCGGTCAGCACCCAGCTCCGTCTGGATCAGATCAAGCGGCATTCGCCTGTGCCTCGGGGTAGAGGGCTGCCTTGAACGGTGCCATACCAACGCGACGGTAGGTCTGCAGGAAAGTCTCGTCGGCGCTGTCGCGCTGTTCCAGATAGGTTTCCACGATACGCTCAACGGCTGGTACGATCTCGTCATAGGCAAAGCCCGGACCCGTGCGGTCGCCGATCGCAGCCGTCTCGGTACCGTCGCCGCCCAGAGTGATCTGATAGTTCTCGACGCCTGCACGATCCAGACCCAGAATACCGATATGGCCCACGTGATGGTGACCACAGGCGTTGATGCAGCCCGAGATCTTGATCTTCAGATGGCCGATATCATGCTCCAGCTTGAGGTCTTCGAAACGGGTTGCGATTTCCTGCGCAACTGGGATCGAGCGAGCCGTTGCCAGCGCACAGTAGTCCATGCCGGGGCAGGCGATGATGTCGCTGATCAGGCCGATATTGGCAGTGGCCAGTTCGTGTTCTTTCAGTTTGGCGTGGATCGCGGGCAGGTCCGATTTATGGACATGCGGCAGGATCACATTCTGCTCGTGGCTGATGCGCAGCTCGTCATAGGCGAACTCTTCGGCCAGATCGGCCATCACGCGCATCTGTTCAGCTGTCGCGTCACCCGGTGTCGCGCCGTGCTTCTTGATCGAGATCGTGACAATCGCGTGGTCCGCATTCTTGTGCGGCGCGATGTTGGTGTCGACCCATGCACGGAAGACCGGATCGTTGGTATAGGTGCCTTCGAACGACGCGACCGAACCCCCACGGAAGGCGGGCGGTGCAAAGTGGCCCTTGATCTCTTCCAGAAGCTTCATGTCAGCGCCCTTGAATTGTGGGCGGGTTTGCAAAAAGCGCTCATTAACCTTGGCGCGGATCGTGTCGATGCCGTTCTCATGCACGGTGATCTTGATACGTGCTTTGTATTTGTTGTCGCGGCGGCCGATCTGGTTCCAGACGGACACGGTGGCTTCGAGATAGGCCAGAAGGTCGTCAAAGGCGACGAATTCGGACAGCTCTTTGCCGATCATCGGCGTGCGGCCAAGGCCACCACCTACGATTACACGGGCCCCCAGAACGCCATCACGCTCGACCAGTTGCAGGCCGATATCGTGCGCCTTGATCACGGCACGGTCATTTTCCGAACCGGTGATTGCGATCTTGAACTTGCGCGGCATGAACTGGAATTCCGGGTGGTCGGTCGACCACTGGCGCAGCAGTTCTGCATAGGGGCGCGGGTCAGCGACTTCATCCGCGGCGGCACCGGCGAAATGGTCAGCGGTCACATTGCGGATCGTGTTGCCAGAGGTCTGGATGGCATGCATGCCAACCTCGGCAAGCGCGTCCAGCATATCCGGTACGTCGTTCAGCTTGGGCCAGTTGTACTGGATATTCTGACGAGTGGTGAAATGACCATAGCCTTTGTCCCACTTTTCGGCCAGCAGGGCCAGTTGGCGCATTTGTGCGCTGGACAAGGTGCCGTAAGGGACGGCGACCCGCAGCATATAGGCGTGCAGCTGCAGATAGAGGCCGTTCATCAGGCGCAGAGGTTTGAATTCGTCTTCGGTCAGCGACCCGTCAATGCGGCGCTCTACCTGGGCGCGGAACTGTGCGTTGCGCTCTGCCAGAAATTCGTGATCAAATTCGGAGTAGCGATACATGTCTAGCTGTCCTTAGTTGCAGCCCCGAAACCCTGGGGCCTTGAAAAGGGAAGAGAGGATTGGGCCTGAAGTCAGGCCCGAGGTTGCGGGGAAGTTTCCTGTTTGCCATGGGCATAGTTGGACGGGCCGGTGCGGCGGAAATCTTCACGAAAGTGGGTGGGTTCGGGGCCATTCTCGCCAGCGACGGCATCGGCCAGATAAGCGCCGACGATTGTGTTGGCCTGACGTGACGCATCCAGCAGACGAACCTGCGCATGGGCTTCGTCGGTGATCAGCTCGGCCTCTGACAGATCGCGCGACCAGCGGTCATCTTCGGTCTGATAGATTACGTCGCCTTCCAGCAGGTCGTTGGCGGTGACAACTTTGGGAGTAAAAGCGCGGGCCATCAGGCAAGCTCCTTTTTGAATTCGGTGGCGGCCTTGGTCGCGTGGCGCGGTGCGAGGCCATAAAATGTCAGGGCGGGGCCGCCGAACTCGGCGGCAGTCAGATCGCCTGGCAATTGATCCAGGGTGGTCGACAGAATGCGCTGTTCAGGGCGCGAGGCGTTTTCGATCACGGTGACAGGTGTTTTGCGGTCCGCACCATGCATGATCAGGCGGCCCTGTATGAAACGGGCGGATTTCTTGCCCATATAGATGGCCGCAACAGAACCGGCGCGGGCCAGTGCAGCCCAATCGTGATCGGCAAAGCCTTTCATGTCGTGACCGGTCAGCAACCGCACCGACGAGTTGCGCCCGCGCCGCGTCAGGCTTTGGCCGATCTCGGCAACGGCGGCGGATGCGGCGGTGATACCCGGAACGATGCTCCACGAAATACCGGCTGCGTCCAGCGCATCGATCTCTTCGTCCAGACGTCCGAAAATGGTCGCATCCCCGGATTTCAACCGTACGACGCGCTGCCCCTTCAGGGCGAAGCTGACCAGCAATGCGTCAATATCTTCCTGTTTCCACGACGGGCCGAAGCCGGCTTTGCCAACGTCAACCAGCTGGGCAGACGCGCCGGCCAGCTCGAGAACGGCATCGCTAATCAGGCGATCATGCAGCACAATGTCCGCGCGCTCGAACGCAGTCAGCGCTTTGAGGGTCAGCAATTCGGGATCGCCGGGTCCAGCGCCGACAAAATCGACGTGTCCTGCTGCTCCGTATGTTTGCGTATCCTGCATCAGAATGCCTTGGCTGTTGTTTGACTTGACTTGCAATATAGGAAATATTCCCGGTATTGCGCCATATATCCCGACAAATAAGAACGCATGTTCTATATCGAGCGCGGGGTGGAACGGTGGTTTTGAATTGGAAGGAATCTTGGAATGTCAGTGCGAATAGACGGCACGGATCGGAAAATTCTGGCCGAGTTGCAGCGCGACGCCAGCCAGTCGCTGGACGAAATCGCGGCCAGAGTCGGCAGTTCTAAGACCCCGGTCTGGAATCGTATTCGCAAGCTGAGGGGCGCTGGTGTAATCGGTCAGCAAACCGTGCTGCTGGATGCCGAAGCACTTGGGTTTGAGGCGACTTTTTTCGTGTTGATCAGAACGTCTGAACATGAAGCAGATTGGCAAAGACGTTTTCTGAAAGCGCTGCGTGACCGGCCCGAAGTGCAGGAGGCGCACAGGTTGGCCGGTGACATCGATTATATCCTCAAGGTGCGTGTCAAAAACGCCCGTGCCTACGACGCTTTTTATCAAACGCTGATAACCGAAGTGCGGGTCCATAACGTGACCGCGCTGCTGTCGATGGAAGAGATCAAGTCGACCACAATGCTGCCTCTGAATGCATTGTCCGAAGACTAAACAGGCTGACCTGATCAGATGTCCACGATCAGCTTGGTCAGGCCGTGAAAATGGTAGCTGTCTGAATAGCTGGGCATCCCGGCCAGACGCAGATCAGGGCAACGATCAAATAAGATCGGAAGCGCGATACGCATCTCGAGGCGCGCCAGCGGAGCGCCGACACAGAAATGCAGGCCTCCGCCAAAGCTGGTGTTGGTTGTGATCGCGCGGGTCGGGTCGAAACGTGCGGGCGCGCTCCATACAGATGGATCGCGATTGGCGGCGCCCAACAGCAACGCCACCTGGTCCCCGCGAGCAAAACTGTGCCCGAACAGCTCAACATCTTCATATGCATAGCGTGTGAACATGTGCAGCGGTGGGTCAAACCGCAGAATTTCCTCGATGGTACAGTCCAGTGCCTCGGGCACCAACGCCTCTGGGCCGATCCCGGTTTGCAAAAGCGTCTTCAGACCATTGCCCAGCGCATGTACCGTCGCTTCGTGCCCGGCATTCAAAAGCAGAATGCAGGTCGCGATCAACTCATCGCGCGAGAGCTTGTCGCCATCCTCTTCCGCGGCAATCAACCGGGTTATCAGATCGTCGCGTGACTCTTTGCGGCGTTGTCGGATGTAGTCGTCGAGAAAGTCAGTAAACTCTTGCGATGACCGGGCTGCTGTCTCTTCAGTCTCGCGCGTGCGTCCTGTTTGGTACATCGCCACCATGTCGTGGGACCAGCGGAGCAGATGTGGCGCCATCTCTTCTGGCACGCCAAGCAGGCGGCAGATCGTTATCACCGGGATCTGTGTGCAATAAGCCTCCAGCACATCAAAAGAGGGGCCTGTAAACTCATCAATCAACTCATGGCACAGGTTCGCAATGGATGGGCTCAGCGCGGTGATGGCGCGCGACGTAAAGGCGCGCAGGACCAATGAACGCAGCCTGGTATGGCGGGGCGGCTCCGCCTCGAGCAATGAGTTATGTTCGACCATCAGCCACGGTGCCAGGTGACTTGGTCCTTCAACGGTCAGCTCCGGTGGTATCTCACGACCAAAGCGCCGATCCCGAAACAGCGTCTGCACCGCACAATGAGAAACCGCCGCAGGCACTCCATAGTCTTCCCAGAAGACAAGATCGCCAAAGCTGCGCGCCCTATCATAAAAGGGGTAGGGGTCTTGCGCAAAGGTCGGGTCTGTGGGCGACTGGCAAAGTGTTTTCATGCGGCGCAGACTTGCCATGGCGCGCGCTGAATGCAAGACCGATCTCTGATGCAACGATTTTGGATCATCGCTGGATATCTCATTGCGGTCGCGCTGTTGTCGGCCGTTGTCTGGTCGTATGGCTATCGGCAGGCCCTGACGCAGCTAAGCGAAAAGGCCGAGGCAGATCTGGCGCTTGCCTCAGATGGGCTGAGCTCTCAGTTGCAGGTCTATCAGGAGCTCGCTGTTCTGATGGCGGATCACCCGGTCTTGCGGCAGCTTGATGATCCGTCGAACAGGCAGGCGGTGCAGGCCCTGTTGCTGGAAGTCGCCGACAAAACAGCAGCCGTTGATGTGATTTACGCGGATGCCAACGGACAGGTTCTTGCTGCGGCGCACGACGTTGTGCAGGGCAGTATTCGTGATCACCCGGCGTTCGAGCGTGCCATGCACGGCGCTTTGGGCAGCTCGCATGGTGTGCTGTCAGGTGCGCGAAATCGTATCTATTCCTACGCCGCCCCTTCATTTGGTCCTGATGGGCAGATCATCGGCGCGCTGATGGTCATTGCTGATATGGAAGACGTCGAAAGCGCATGGCGCGGCAGCACCGAGGCCGTCTTTTTTGTCGATGAGACAGGTCTTGTCTTTATCACCAGCCGGTCAGAATTGTTGTTCTGGCAGCGACGTGATGGCCAAACGGGGCTGACGCCCCCGGATGGGGTTGCCGTTGATTTCTCTTCGGGTCGGTTGGGGCCACACAATCTGTGGCGTATCGGGTGGGGGCCGTACCTGCCGGCGCGGGCACTGCATTTGACGCGCGAGTTGCCGGTGATTGGAATGACCGGAGAGGTTTTGATGGACGTCGCCCCTGCGCGCCGACTGGCCGCGTCGCAGGCTGCCGCAGTGGCGGCGATCTGTTTGGCATTTGGTGCGTTGTTATATCTGGCGACGGAACGACGCCGCACTCTGGCTGACGCCAATGCGGTTTTGGAAAGCCGTGTCGCGCAACGGACGCGCGCATTGACCGCTGCCAATGTCGCGCTGCGCCGCGAAGTCGCCGAACGGCTTGAGGCTGAGGCCGCGCTTAAGCGTGCCCAGGCGGATTTGGTTCAGGCCGGTAAGCTGAGCGCGCTGGGGCAGATGTCTGCGGGGATCAGTCATGAATTGAACCAGCCTCTGATGGCGATCCGGCAGTATGCAGATAATGGTTCCGCATTTCTTGATCGGGGCAGCAATGAAAAAGCCACCGAAAATCTGGAGCGAATTTCGGACATGGCTGTCCGCATGGCGCGTATCATCAAGAACCTTAGGTCCTTTGCACGCAACGAAAGCGAGCCGATGGGCAAGGTTGATCTGGTTGAGGTCATCAATACCGCGATCGAGCTGACTGAGGCACGATTGCGCGCCGATAACGTGAAGCTGGATTGGCAGCCCGACGATGATCCTGTCCATGCATGGGGTGGCGAAGTGCGTTTGGTGCAGGTCTTTGTGAACCTGATCAACAACGCCGCAGATGCCATGAGCCAGCAGGACGAACGGCAAATCCGCATCGCAATCAACAAAGGTAAGCGGCTGACCGTGACGGTGCAGGACATCGGGCCCGGTATCGAGAATACGGAAAAGCTGTTTGAACCCTTTTATTCGACAAAAGCCGTGGGATCTTCGGAAGGGATGGGCCTCGGGCTGTCGATCTCATATGGTCTTGTGCAAAGCTTTGGTGGCAATATCCGCGGGTCGAACACCCAGCAAGGCGCGATGTTCACTGTTGAGCTGGAGTACTTCACAGAAGGCAAAGTCGCATGATCCGTAAGGTGCTTTTGGTCGATGACGATGCTGCCGTGCGCGAAGCGTTGTCGCAGACGCTGGAACTGGCGGACTATGCCCCGGTGGCCGCCAGCTCATTTGTCGCCGCAAAAAATCACATAAATGCCGATTTCCCCGGTGTTATCGTCTCGGATATCAGAATGCCGGGGCGCGACGGATTTCACCTTTTGTCTTATGCGCAGGAGGTCGACCCCGAACTGCCCGTGATCCTTCTGACCGGAGAGGGCGACATACCAATGGCGGTTCAGGCCATGGGAAAAGGGGCCTTCGACTTTCTGGAGAAACCTTGTGCCGCCGCCGATCTGCTATCCGTGCTCGACCGTGCCTTTGCCGCCCGTGGCGATGTTGTCGCACAACGCGCGCTCAAAACCGAGCTGGAGCGAGGTGATCCTGCGGCGCGGATGCTGTTTGGCCTTTCCGCTCAGGCCGAAGAGATGCGCGAGCGCGTGCGCAGTGTGGCGCCCACCGATGCTGAGGTTTTGGTAACCGGCCCGCCCGGCAGCGGTATCTCTAAGGTCGCTGAAGTGATCCACCTGATGTCACCGGTCGGGCAGGGGCCGTTTGTCAAACGACCTGCAGCCCGTTTGACCCCGGAAGAGTTGTGGCGCGTATGCACCGATGCGGCGGGGGGATCGCTGTTTCTGGACGAAGTGTCCGCAATGCCCGAAGATACGCAGTATTCAGCGCTGGAGTTGATCGAGCAGGGCAGCGGGATACGCATCATTGCAGGAACTACCGCTGATCTGGCGGAACTGTCGTCTCAGGGACGGTTTCTTGCTGATCTGTTCTACAGGCTGGATGTGATGCGTGTCCGCATCCCTTCGCTTGCTGAGCGGCCCGAGGATATCCCGGTGATTTTCAAGCACTATGTGGCACAAGCTGCGGAGCAGGCGGGCATCGCGCAGCCTGAGATAAGCTCGGAACATCTGGCGTCGCTCATGGTTGGCGACTGGCCGGGAAACGCAAGGTCGCTGATGTCTGCCGCGATGCGCTTTGTGCTGGGTATGCCCGAAGAAGTCTCGCGGGCCAGTGATCTTGGTCTGAGCGAGCAGATGGCCCGAGTTGAGCGCTCTCTTTTGATAGCCGCGCTGGGGCGGCATAACGGCAAAGCCGCCGACGCGGCCAAGGCGCTCAAGCTGCCCCGTAAGACACTCTATGATAAGCTCGCGCGGTATCAGATCCGGCCCGAGGACTATCGCAGGTGAGGGACCGCGTGGTGCGAGGCGGCGTGATGGCAAGGGCAGCGCTGCCAGCCCTATCACCTTGTATTTAAGCGATTCGTAGTTGCGATTCGAAAAATGTGCGGAATCTCGCACAAATGTCGGCGGGCGCGTGCGGAATTCCGCACACCGCCTGGGTGCATCTTAAGCGGTGTTCGAGATAAACCTATATAAAACTCTGAAATTAATGACAAATAGGCAATTCTCGCGAATCTGGTGCAAAAGGTTGAGCGACCGGGCCCGATTCGGTTCACTGCCCGCTATGTGACGCTGTTTTGGCGTCCGGGAAGAATTTCCAAGGAAGTCTGGGAGGAAAAGACTGATGAAATTCCTGACAACGGCTGCAACTGCGGTTGCTCTGACTGTAACTGCGACGGCTGGTTTTGCGGCTTGTGACGATGGTGAGATCGTCGTCAAGTTCGCGCATGTCACCAACACCGACAAACACCCCAAGGGTATTGCTGCCTCTTTGCTGGAACAGCGCGTGAATGACGAGATGAACGGCGTCATGTGTGTTGAGGTGTATCCGAACTCGACCCTCTACAACGACGACAAAGTGCTCGAGGCGATGTTGCAGGGCGACGTTCAGCTGGCGGCCCCGTCGCTTTCGAAATTCGAAAAGTTCACCAAGCAGTTCCGTCTGTTCGACCTGCCATTCATGTTCAAGAACATCGAAGCGGTCGACGCGTTCCAGGCCTCGGCTGAAGGTCAGGCGATGAAAGACAGCATGCAGCGTCGCGGTCTGCAGGGGCTGGCCTTCTGGCACAATGGCATGAAGCAGATGTCGGCTAACAAACCCCTGGTTGATCCATCCGATGCAGATGGCCTTAAGTTCCGGGTTCAGTCCTCGGACGTTCTGGTTGCACAGATGGAAGCCATCGGCGGCAGCCCGCAAAAGATGGCGTTCTCGGAAGTCTATGGCGCGCTGCAGCAGGGCGTTGTGGACGGACAGGAAAACACCTGGTCGAACATCTACGGCAAGAAGTTCTTCGAAGTGCAGGACGGCATCACCGAGACCAATCACGGTATAATCGACTATCTGGTCGTGACATCGGTGGACTGGCTGGACAGCCTTGATCCTGAGGTCCGTGATCAGTTCACGACCATTCTGGCCGAGGTGACAGAGACCCGGAACAAAGAAGCCTTTGCGGTGAACGAAGCGGCCAAAGCATCGATCACCGATGCGGGCGGTATCATTCGCGATCTGAACCCCGAGCAGCGTCAGGCCTGGGTCGACGCGATGAAACCGGTTTGGGATCAGTTTGCAGGCGATGTTGGTCAGGACAAGATCGACGCCGCACAGGCGATCAACGCCGGGTTCTGAGCCGTTTTGCAGACTGCGTCGTCCGGGGGACTGGGGAGTTACGGACGCGCAGCTCAGGCGGGCCGAATGAGGCCCGCCAACACTCCTCTCATCAAAAAATTATGGGGACAATGAGATGTCTGGTGCAAGGTCCGGCCCACCAGGGCTGATCGACCAAATCGAAGAAACCCTGATCGCGTTGCTGTTGGGCCTGATGACGGCCGTTACATTCGCCAACGTGATCGCGCGATTTGTTTTCAACTCGAACATTTTGTGGGCGCTTGAACTGACGGTGTTCACCTTTGGCTGGCTGGTTCTGCTGGGCGCGTCCTATGCGATAAAAAAGCATGCTCATCTGGGTGTTGATGCCATCCTGAATATGCTCGCGCCAGCGCCGCGCAGGATCATGGCGCTGATCGCTGTGGGCTGTTGTCTGGTGTTTTCGCTGCTGATGCTCAAAGGCGCCTATGATTATTGGGCGGTCTTTGCGGATCTACCACCGACCTCGGGCCGCTGGTTCCCGACGGGGTTCAATGTGGATGCCCGCAGTCAGAGCTTTTACGAGGTGGACGACATCCCCATGGTCGCCCCTCTGCGGTTTCTGGAAGACATGATCAACTATGGCGAAGGGTATGAGAAGCTGCCCAAAGTCATCCCCTATCTGGTTTTGCCTGTTTCCATGCTGTTGCTTGTGATCCGCTTTACGCAGGCAGCTGTGCAAATCTGGCGTGGTGAAACCGACCGGATCGTTGCCAGCCACGAGGTCGAGGACGAGATCGAAGAAGTGCGCGCTCAGCAAGGAGAGCATGACTGATGGATGTTGTAATTCTGTTTTCCATGGTCATCGGCCTGCTGCTGATCGGCGTTCCGATAGCGGTTGCTCTGGGCCTAAGCTCCACCCTGTTCCTGCTGATGTATTCCGACAGTTCGCTGGCCTCTGTGGCCGGAACGCTGTTTGAGGCGTTCGAGGGGCATTTCACACTGCTGGCGATCCCGTTCTTTATCCTCGCCTCGTCCTTCATGACGACCGGTGGCGTGGCGCGGCGGATTATCCGTTTCTCGATTGCTTGCGTGGGGCATTTGCCCGGCGGCCTGGCCATTGCGGGTGTCTTTGCCTGTATGCTGTTTGCGGCTCTGTCCGGGTCCTCTCCGGCGACGGTGGTGGCCATCGGTTCTATCGTTATCGCGGGAATGCGGCAGGTTGGGTATTCCAAGGAATTCGCCGCTGGCGTGATCTGTAACGCCGGTACGCTGGGTATCCTGATCCCGCCCTCAATCGTGATGGTGGTCTATGCCGCAGCCGTCGAGGTCTCGGTCGGGCGTATGTTCCTGGCGGGGGTTATCCCCGGTCTGATGGCGGGTCTGATGCTGATGGTCACGATCTACGTCATGGCCAAGGTCAAAAACCTGCCCAAAGGCGACTGGAAAGGCTGGGGAGAAATCTTCACCTCGGCCCGCGAGGCCGGTTGGGGTCTGTTCCTGATCGTGATCATTTTGGGCGGCATCTATGGCGGGATATTCACCCCGACCGAAGCCGCCGCCGTGGCTGCGGTCTATGCCTTCTTCATCGCCAGCTTTGTCTACAAGGATATGGGGCCGCTGCATACCGAAGAGGGCGCGCGCAACCATTCTTTGCTGAAAAAGCCCTATGCCCTGATCACCGCGTTTGTGCATCCTGACACCAAGCATACGTTGTTCGAGGCCGGGAAGCTGACCGTGACGCTGCTGTTCGTGATCGCCAACGCGCTGATCTTGAAGCACGTTCTGACCGACGAACAAGTACCGCAGCACATTGCCGAGGCGATGTTGTCAGCGGGGCTGGGGCCGGTCACCTTCCTGATCGTCGTCAACGTGATCCTTTTGATTGGTGGCCAGTTCATGGAGCCTTCGGGCCTGTTGGTGATCGTTGCACCGCTGGTGTTCCCGATTGCCATCGAACTGGGCATTGACCCGATCCACCTGGGTATCATCATGGTCGTTAATATGGAGATCGGGATGATCACGCCTCCGGTTGGTCTGAACCTGTTCGTCACCTCCGGTGTCGCGGGGATGCCCATGATGGGTGTGGTAAAGGCTGCGCTACCTTTCCTGGCCGTTCTGTTCGTCTTCCTGATCATGGTCACCTACATACCGTGGATATCCACATTCCTGCCCAATACCTTTATGGGGCCAGAGATTGTGACCAACTAGATCGACAGATGCGATTTCAAAAGCCGGGCGACAGGTTCGCCCGGCTTTTTTACGTTTGAGCCCTTGAACCCAGTGCCGCACTTCTTAGATCAGGGGTTGAGGACGACCTCTCCATCTTGGAAACAGTTTCGGGACGACCCGAATGTGTCAGAGGTTTCCTTATGTCCTGGATATATCTGTTATGTGCTGGCCTGCTCGAAATCGTGTGGGCCGTTGCGATGAAGCAATCCGCGGGTTTCACACGTTTATGGCCCACCGCCATCATGGGGGTCTCTATGATGGGCTCTTTTGGGCTGCTAGCTCTTGCAATGCGGACGCTGCCGCTGGGCACGGCCTATGTGATCTGGACCGGAATTGGCGCGGTTGGCGCGTTTCTGGTGGGCGTAATGTTGTTGGGCGAGGCGCTGACACCGATGAGACTGTTGGCGGCTGCGCTGATCGTTGTTGGCATGATCACCATGAAGATGGCCTGAACCCGGACCCAGCCTGCCGTTGACCACCGCCTCGGCTTTCGGCAGGCTGTCTTAGAAATTACCATAGCGGTGCCACGATGCTTACACAGACAGACGCGCAGCTGTTGCGTATAGCCTATCAGGAAGCCAAGGCCGGGTTTGATGAGGGCGGATGCCCGATCGGATCAGTTCTGGCCCGCAAGGGGCAGGTGATCGGGCAGGGGCGCAATCAAAGGGTGCAAAAGGGCGATCCGATTGCCCATGGCGAAATGGATGCCCTGCGCAAGGCTGGGCGTCAGAAGACCTATCGCGATACGGTGCTGTACACCTCACTTTCGCCCTGCATGATGTGCGCGGGTACGATCGTTCAGTTTGGCATTCCACGCATTGTGATTGGCGATACTCAGAACTTTGGTGGTAACGAGGCGTTCCTGCGCGAGCGTGGCGTTGAGGTCATCCTTGCGGAAGACCCTGATTGCATCGCGCTCATGAAGCGTTTCATCGAAGAAAAGCCCGAGCTGTGGGCCGAAGATATCGCTGAATAGCGCGAGGTTCGTTTGCGCGTTACGCGTTTTCCAGTGCCTGGATGATCCCCGAAAAATCCTCGGCCTTCAGGCTGGCGCCACCTACAAGCGCCCCGTCAACGTTGGACACAGCAAAGATGTCGGACGCATTGCCGGGCTTGACGGATCCACCATAGAGCAGACGCACAGAACGCCCCACGCCTTCGCCAAAGCGACGTTCCAGACGGCTGCGGATGAAGTCGTGGACTTCTCCGATTTCTTCCAGTGTCGGAACCTTGCCGGTTCCAATGGCCCAGATCGGCTCATACGCCACCACAAGGTTTTCGCCAGTGGACTGGTCCGGGATCGATCCGGACATCTGGCCTCCGATGATGTCCAGCGTGTTCGCGGCCTCGCGTTGTTCCAGACTTTCGCCGACGCAGATGATGGCGACCAACCCGGCCTCCATCGCGGCACGGGCTTTGGCCCGGACATCTTCGTTCTGTTCGCCGTGATCCTCGCGACGTTCGGAATGGCCCAGAATGACCGCGCCCGCGCCTGCGTCTTTCAACATCTCGGCGCTCAGATCACCTGTATGCGCACCCGATACCTCGGCATGGCAGTCCTGTCCTCCGACAGCAATGCCTGTTCCTTCAACGGTTTCAGAGGCTCGGTGCAGCAATGTCGCGGGGGGGCAGATCAATACATCGACCGTCGGGGCAGGGTGCGCTTGCGCCAGCGCCTGGAGCTGAGCCAAAGCCGACCCTGTGCCATTCATCTTCCAATTGCCTGCCGCCAGCTTGCGCCGCATATCGGTATCTCCCTGATCGTTCGAGCGTCACTATGCCAGTTAACACCCTATACGATCAGTGACAATTCCGCTTGAACATTCGCGGAGCCCACACTGAAGGGGGCCTAAGTATCCGTTAAAATGAAAACAGGCTGCGGTCAGCTCTGCGGTGCGAGGCTTTCGTCAAACTTGATGGATTCGCCGCAGCCACAGGCATCAACCACATTGGGATTGCGGAATTTAAAACCCGATTCCAAAAGCGAGACCTCATAGTCGATTTCGGTCCCGAACAGAAACATCTGCGCCATGGGGGCGATCATGACGCGCGCGCCGTCCTGTTCGACCACTTCGTCGTTTGAATCTGCCTGATCGACATAGTCCATCGTGTATTCCATACCAGCACATCCGCCCTTTTTGACGCCGATGCGCAGACCTGCATGCCCCCCCGAGGTCATCAGACGGACGATCTGCTCTGCGGCTTTAGCCGTTATGGTCACGGCCTGTTTGCCGGGAACTCCAAACATTGTGGTCTCCGTAGTCGGGCGTTTCCCCTAATCTAGGGCCGACGGACGCTCTGCTCAAGTCAGAGTGGTAGGCAAGACCTCAGATTTCGCGGAAGTGATCGGGCAAACCCATCCTTGCGTCACTTCCGGCAATGGTATTAGCGTTGGATCAGCCCTTGAGTTTAGGGGCGCCAACTTGATCTTACAGAGGCGATATCGAATGTCTGGATTTATATTTGGCCGCAAATCTGCCCGTTCTGTGCTGTTGTTTGGCGGTATGGTCCTGATCGCATCCGCGGTTGCAGTCTCAGCCGCCGGAGGGGACAAGCGCCATCCGGTCAACTGCACCACCGCCGAGGGGGATTTGCGGGCTATCGCTGCCGAGAAAAAGCATGCCCAGGATCAACAGGTTGAAAGCGTTACTGCCATCACTCCGGCAGGTGCGCTGCTGGGGTTGGTTTCCGGGACCGAGAACAAAAGGCTCAAGATGTTGTCAGGGGATTACATCAAGCAGCTTGATGAGCGATCCGCGCAGATTAAGGCAGAGTGTAACATTAGCTAACGACTGTATCCTCTTGAAGTGTAAAAGGACCGCCCTCGGGCAAGAGCGGTCCGAATTCGGGCTCGGAATTTTTGGGGCAGACAGTGACAGAGCCCACGCGTTCGATTGCCACGCATCCTTTTGACTGGATGGCAGATAGTTTCTGCGCGCATCTGATGCCAGCGCGACCGACGCACGCAGTTTGTCCTGCATCCATGTGACAAACAAAGGAAGAAAGGGTAACGCGCAGATTACCGTTTTATGACAGATCGCCGATTTAAGAGTGCAAAAGCGTCGGGTTACATAAAGCCCAGTTCAAGACGCGCCTCGTCGGACATCATCTCCATACCCCAGGGGGGCTCCCACGTGATTTCGACATCGACGTCTTTCACGCCTGCCACCGGGCTGATGGCCTCGACCAGCCAGCCGGGCATCTCGCCTGCCACGGGACAGCCGGGTGCGGTGAGCGTCATGATCACTTTGACTGCGTTATCTTGTGCGATATCAATGGTATAAATCAGTCCAAGGTCATAGATATTCACCGGAATTTCCGGATCAAACACCGACCGGCAGGCCTCGACCACCTGATCATACAGGGGGTGTTCGACGGTTGAAGGTGCGATCAGCGGGGTACCTTCAAGATGTTCACTTGGGTGGGTCATTGATGCCTCGGGACTGTTACCTGACGAATTATATAGGGAAAGCCCCGGTCAGCGTCCAGAGGGGCAATGGCGCCCGCATTCGGGCGCCAGCATTGTTCAGTCGTTGATATCGTGCTTGAAGGTTTTGACCTGACCGTGGGGTAGGGCAAACATCCGGCGCAGCACCAGCCATGCGATCAGCGACAAGACCGCAAACATCAGCAGCAGGACCGCGAGAGGGGGCGCAACACCCGGAATGGCCAGCAGAATACCCGTGATCGCAGCACCGATAGCAAAGCCAAGGAAGATGAAACCGGGCAGCATGACCTCGAGTATGCCCAAGGCCAGCGCGCCGGCCAGCCAAAGCCACCATGTCAGCCAGAAGGGGTCTGCCATTACTTGCCGCCTTTCAACATTTTGAACGCATCGCCAAAGGCTTCGATCGCATTTGCAGGCAACACAATCGTTTGCTTACCTGTACCATTGCCCAGCGCGTTCAGCGACTCAACCTGTTTCAGCGCAACCTGATATTGCGCGGCCTCGATGCCGTTGTCCTGAATCGCCTTCGCAACAACTTCGGTGGCGTAGGCTTCGGCCTCGGCCTGAATACGGCGCGCCTTGGCGGTTTGCTCTGCCGCGTAAAGCTCGGCATCCGCCTGCAATTCAACGGCGCGTTTCTGACCTTCGGCCTCGGTGACCTGTGCGCGGCGGGCGCGTTCGGCGTTCAGCTGCTGCAGCATCGCGTCGCGCGTCGCCTGATCCAGATTTACGTCCAGAATCTCGGCGCGGGTAACCTCGATGCCCCAGTCATCAACAGCGGTTTCCACGCTTTCCTGAATGCGAGTGATCAGCTGCGCGCGGTTTGACTGTACCTCATCAAGGTCCATCTTACCAATTTCTGCACGCACGATACCTGCAACGGTGGTGGCGATCGCGCCGTCTACGTCCCGAATGCGGTATACCGTCTTTTCCGGTTCAAGAATGCGATAAAACACCGAGGTGTCGATTTGCACCAACACGTTGTCCTTGGTGATCGCATCCTGCGTGGCGTTCGGAAGCTGACGCTCGAGAATGGATATCTTGTGACGTGCAACATCTAGAAAAGGAACGATAAAGTTGATCCCGGGGCCAAGCACCGAATGCAGACGCCCAAACCGTTCGACCACATATTTTTCGGATTGCGGAACGATCTTGATCCCTTTGAGAACAACGATGATCACAAGCACCGCCGCGAGAAGGTAAATGATGTTTGATGTAAGCAGCCCGATAATTTCGTCTTCGGTCATAACTGTCCTCATTTATTGTGTACCATTGTATACATTTGATGGTTGAGTCGTCTGATTTCAACTCTGGTATGGATGGAATTAAACAGGATTCCTATGGCGGAAATGGGTCGTGTGACACGGATTTTGTTGATTGCGACCGCTTTGCATCCCGTGCTGGTTGCGCTATCGGGGCGGGATGAAACTGATTATCGACACTGACCCCGGCATCGACGATGCCCTCGCCATCGCCTATGCGGCGGCCGCACCGGATATCGACCTGATTGGTCTGACTACCGTTTTCGGCAACACGCATGTGCATCAATCCAGCCGGAATGCCCGGTTTTTGCTGCATAAGCTGGGCTTGGACCTCCCGGTTTCGGAAGGTGCCGCCAATGCGCGTGGATTGGACGCGCATACCCCGTCGGTCGCGGTACATGGGGCAGAAGGCTTTGGTGATTTGACCGACATCCCTCAGATCGGCGCCAACCATCGTCTGAGCGCCGCTGAATTCCTGGTCGATATGGCGCAGCAGCACAAAGGAGAGCTGGTGGTCTGCGCTGTCGGGCCCTTGACCAATATCGCGGATGCGATGCGTCTGGATCCTGCGTTTGCCACCAATATCAAGCGGCTCGTCATTATGGGCGGCGCGGTTTTTTGCGCGGGCAATATCACCAAAAGCGCCGAAGCAAATATCTATCACGACCCGAAAGCCGCGGATGAGGTCTTTGCCGCGCCGCCAGACACGGTTCTGGTGGGTTTGGATGTCACGTTGAAAACGCTCTATGAAACCTCGGATTTCGCGGCGCTGGCGCAGCGTTCCCCCGATATCGGGTCATTTTTGCGCGACATTTCAGCCTTTTATCTCAGATTCTACAAGGATGCCTGCAATCTGGAAGGATGCGGTTTGCATGATTCCACGGCTGTGATCGCCTGTACCCACGAAGCGATGTTCGAGACGGTGGAAACCGGCCTGCAGGTGATAGTGGAGGGTGATGAATTGGGGGCGACACGGCCCGATCCGTCGCGACCTGCGGTCCGGGTCTGCAGGAATGTGGATGGGGCGGGGGTTGTCGATCTGTTCTCAGAACGGGTGGCAATGCTGCCCTGACGGGTTGCAAACACAACCTTTCTGAGGCAAAGCCTGCCCGGTTCAGCGACCAGAGGCGTTCATATGACTCAGCAGTTTTCCTTTGAACTGAAGGCCACCGATGGCAAAGCCCGCACCGGCGTGATCCAAACCCCTCGGGGCGAGGTTCGCACGCCTGCGTTCATGCCCGTTGGCACTGCGGCAACGGTCAAGGCCATGATGCCGGAGAGTGTGCGCGCAACCGGGGCCGACATTCTGCTGGGGAACACCTATCATCTGATGTTGCGCCCGACGGCCGAACGGATCGACCGTTTGGGCGGGCTGCACAAGTTCATGAACTGGGAGCGCCCGATTCTGACGGATTCCGGCGGGTTTCAGGTTATGTCTCTGGCCGGGTTGCGCAAGCTGACCGAAAAGGGCGTGACGTTCAAATCGCATGTCGACGGGTCCAAGCATGAACTGACCCCCGAACGCTCGATGGAGATCCAACGATTGCTGGGGTCGGATATTGTGATGTGTTTCGATGAATGCCCCGCGCTGCCGGCGGATCGCGACCGCATCGCCGAGTCGATGCGCCTGTCGATGCGGTGGGCAGAGCGTTCGCGCGCCGCATTTGGAGACAGACCGGGCCACGCGCTGTTTGGCATCATGCAGGGCGGGTTGGAACAGGACCTGCGCGAAGAAAGCGCCGAGGCTTTGAAGAACATTGGGTTTGAGGGCTACGCCGTGGGGGGGCTGGCCGTGGGTGAGGGGCAGGAGGCCATGTTCTCATGCCTCGACTATGCGCCCGATTATCTGCCCGTCGACAAGCCGCGATATCTGATGGGGGTTGGGAAACCCGATGATATTGTTGGCGCGGTGGCGCGTGGCATCGACATGATGGATTGTGTGCTGCCCTCACGGTCGGGGCGCACGGGACAGGTGTTCACCCGGCGCGGCGTGGTCAATATCAAGAACGCCCGCCACGCAGATGATCCGCGCCCGCTGGACGAAGAATGCACATGTCCGGCCTGTTCGAACTATTCGCGCGCCTATCTGCACCATGTGTTCCGCTCGAACGAGATGATCTCGGGCATGCTGCTGACCTGGCATAACCTGCATTATTTTCAGGAGATCATGCAGGGCATGCGCGACGCCATCTCGGCGGGAACTTTTGATGCATGGCAGGCTGATTTCCACGCCCACAGGGCACAAGGTGACATCGAGCCGATCTGAGCGTTCTGCTATCGTTTAAACAGAGAAAACCTTCGCTTGGGCTTGGCCGCGAAGTCATAGCCGCAGTTCTCAAAGAACGATCTGACTTCTTTTGTCAAAAGACCTTTCCCGCTTGCCTGCTGAGGCAAGCCGAAGCCGCAGCCATAGTTGATTTCGACGATGACCGGGCCGGTTTCAGTGATCGCGATGTCGGTGGATTGATACCGCATCGGCGCAAAAAGGCGTGCCGCGCGCTCATTGATCTCTTTCAATTCCTCCCAAAATGGAAGTTTCCGTCCCTTGAGGCCGGGGATGTTTGGATGATCATCTAAATAGACGATTTCGTATTCATCTCTTTGCGCAACTGTGGTGAGTTCTCCGCTTTGCACATCGATTGCGCAGGCAATGTTGCCGTCGCGCCAGAATGCATCCGCGATGTTGTTGCCTTGAGAAAGAGCCATAGCGGCCATGGGCACATAGATATCCTGATCCCGAACAAGGTTTATCATTCGAACGGTAGCCAGGGCTGATGCATACGGTGCAATCTCGGAGTGATTGCGAAGCTGGCGTTGAATGAGATAACTGTTGTCGCCAACGACCTGCGTAAAGAAGTCATCGTATGAAATGGGGCCGATGCCGGTACAGGTCAGTTCCGATTCCGTGGCGGATTCGATCCTGAACACACCAAAGCCGATCATGCCGCCGATGATTTTACCGAACAAACCCTGGCCGGCTTCTGGCAGACACAAGTTCTTTAATTCTTGTGGGGTCGTGATCTTGTTGAGTTCGGGAAATGTCCGTTGGCTAGTGTCGATGACGGCAAGGTTCTGCGGGATAGGGAGGTTATCAGCTCCCATGATCGTGTAAGAAAGGACCTTGTCTTCTGCAGCAGCAAGCCACCCTGGGTCGTTGCAGGCATGGGCTATCGGCCAATGAATTTTGTTGCCAATAAATTCAGAGAGTTGTTGCGCTGTGTATCGCCCTTCGTAGTGCATCCCGTGTAGCAGAAATTCGGTCATGTTGAGCTTGGAGTCTGAACGCTCTAGACGACTGAAATCTCTTTGGATTGTTAAAGCGGAACGACCGCTTTTCCGAGCGGCGTACACCAGTTGTTCCTGAAGAGTCTGTTTGCGGATTCTTGTATATTCCGCGCGATCTATCTCTGCTGCTGTAAGGTCGCCCTGTTGGGTCATATATTTGGTCCAAATGTGTCTATTCAAATTAGGGATCAAATAGATATTTGAATGTGTCTAAATTGTGGCGCTTCGGTCATTCAAGCCAGATTATAAGGCAATTGCCGCAGTTCGGAATGGTTTCGAAAAATCATGCCTTGTTCTTCCCTCGACGGCAGTTCATTTTGATGTCGATACGATTTACGTACGGTTGAAACATGCGGCTCGAAAGCCCATTTTTACCGTCCAAGATAGGAGATGGCCAAAGGTTGCCTGGATCAGGGACCGGTGCTGTCTTGCCAATGATAAGGATTGAGCATGCAAGAGCCTCTGAATTCCTCTTACCCGGTACTTCCACTGCGCGACATTGTCGTGTTCCCTCACATGATAGTTCCGCTGTTTGTCGGTCGCGACAAATCGGTTCGTGCGCTGGAAGAGGTCATGCAGGATGATAAACAGATTCTTCTGTCGAGCCAGATGGACCCCAGCGTTGACGACCCCGAGACGGATGGCATTTTTCGCGCGGGTGTGTTGGCCAATGTACTGCAGTTGCTAAAGCTGCCCGATGGCACCGTAAAAGTGTTGGTCGAGGGGCAGGCACGCGTGCAGATCACCGAATTCCTTGAGAACGAAGAGTTCTTTGAGGCCCGTGCCGAGTATCTGACAGAAATTCCCGGCGATGTGACCACCACGCAGGCTCTGCTGCGGACAGTCGCGGATGAGTTTGAGCGCTATGCCAAAGTGCGCAAGAACATTCCCGAAGAGGCGCTGGCCGCTGTGGGTGAAACGGCTGAGCCCGCCAAACTGGCCGACCTTGTGTCAGGCCATTTGGGCATCGAAGTTGAGCAAAAACAGGAGCTGCTGGAAACGCTGTCGGTCAGCGAGCGGCTTGAGAAGGTCTATGGCCTGATGCAGGGCGAGATGTCGGTTCTGCAGGTCGAGAAAAAGATCAAGACGCGTGTTAAGACCCAAATGGAGAAGACACAGCGCGAGTACTACCTGAATGAGCAGATGAAGGCCATTCAGAAAGAACTGGGCGATGGTGAGGACGGCAGCAACGAAGTCGCCGAACTGGAAGCCAAAATCGCCGAAACAAAGCTGTCGAAAGAGGCACGCGAAAAGGCCGAAGGTGAGCTGAAAAAGCTCAAGAACATGTCGCCCATGTCGGCTGAGGCCACTGTTGTGCGTAACTATCTGGACTGGATTCTGGCACTGCCATGGGGCACCAAATCCCGTGTCAAAAAGGATCTGGGCCGCGCGCAGGACATTCTGGACGCAGATCACTATGGGCTTGAGAAAGTCAAAGAGCGGATCGTCGAATATCTTGCGGTGCAGCAACGCTCGAAAAAGCTGAAAGGTCCGATCCTGTGCCTTGTTGGTCCTCCGGGTGTGGGTAAGACTTCGCTTGGAAAGTCGGTCGCCAAAGCCACAGGACGCGAGTTCATTCGCATCAGCTTGGGTGGTGTGCGCGACGAATCCGAGATCAGGGGCCACCGTCGGACCTATATCGGCTCGATGCCCGGTAAGATCATTCAGGCGCTGAAAAAGGCGAAAACCACGAACCCGCTCATCCTGCTCGACGAAATCGACAAGATGGGGCAGGACTTCCGCGGTGACCCGGCCTCGGCCATGCTTGAGGTGTTGGACCCGGAACAGAACAGCACGTTCATGGACCACTATCTTGAGGTCGAATATGACCTGTCCAACGTGATGTTCCTGACCACGTCGAACAGCTACAACATGCCTGGGCCTCTGCTGGACCGGATGGAGATCATTCCGCTGGCCGGTTACACCGAGGATGAAAAGAGCGAGATCGCCAAGCAGCATCTGATCAACAAGCAGGTCAAAAACCATGGTCTGAAGGCCAAGGAGTTTGAACTGACTGACGAGGCGCTGCAGAAGATCATCCGCACCTATACTCGTGAGGCGGGTGTGCGGAACCTTGAGCGCGAGATCGCCAAAGTGGCGCGGAAGTCGCTGACCAAGATCATCAAGAAAGAGGCGGATTCGGTCTCGGTGACGCCCGACAATCTGGATGACTTCCTCGGTGTGCCCAAGTTCCGCTATGGTCTGGCCGAGCAGGACGATCAGGTCGGCGTTGTCACCGGGCTGGCCTGGACATCCGTGGGCGGCGATCTGCTGCATATCGAGGCGCTGAAACTGCCGGGTAAAGGTCGCATGAAGACCACCGGTAAGCTGGGCGATGTGATGAAGGAATCCATCGATGCGGCCTCGTCTTATGTGCGGTCGATTTCGCCTCAGATCGGGGTGAAGCCTCCGAAATTTGATACCTTGGATATCCACGTCCATGTCCCGGATGGCGCGACGCCCAAGGATGGGCCCTCGGCTGGTCTGGCCATGGTGACCTCGATCGTTTCGGTGCTGACCGGCATTCCGGTGCGCAAAGATATCGCCATGACGGGTGAGGTTTCGTTGCGCGGTAACGCGATGCCAATCGGTGGTCTGAAAGAGAAACTGCTGGCGGCCTTGCGTGGCGGGATCAAAACAGTGCTGATCCCCGAGGAAAACGAAAAAGACCTGGCCGAAATCCCGGACAACGTCAAAGAAGGGCTGACCATCATTCCGGTGAGCCACGTGTCTGAAGTTCTCAAGCAGGCGCTGGTGCGTGAACCAGAAGCGATTGAGTGGGATGAGGCCGCTGAGGAAGCGGCTGCCGCAGCCACCAAAGCTGCAGAGAGCGCAAGCCCTTCTGCAACCGCCCACTGACGGGTGTGAGAAAACAGCGAAGGCAGGGTGTAAAACCCTGCCTTCATTGCATTCAGAAGCCTATCACCGGTTTTTTGGGGTCCAGAACCTCTTCTTCTGCGATATAGCGCCGGAACTTCTGGTGCGGCAGCGCGGATCGTACGGCCAGAATGAAGATCACGGCCGAAAACAGCACACACAGAAGGATGTCCCAGCCAAACGGTATCTGGCGCAGTGCTCCTTCGCCAAACTGGCCGAGGTAAGAGATCAGCCCGATGCCGCCCATATAGGGCACCAGCCAGAGCGCTTCGGTGACGTCCATCTCTTCCAGCCGGCTATGAAACCTGATCAGTAACAGCACCATACCGGCAGCCAGCGCGATCCCCAGCCGCCAGACCGTGTCCCAACCGCTCCAGTACACAATCAGTGTTGCGATGGCGAAAGAGGTGAGGCCAACAAGCTTGACGGCAGGTATCCGGATCGACCGAGGGTGATCGGGCAACAAATCGCGCAGGCAAACGACTGCGATTGGCCCAACGGCAAAAGACAGCACAATGGCCGCGCCGTTCAGGGCAATGACGGTTGTGAAGGGCACGGTCAGAAGGAAAACGATACCGATCACAAAATTCAGTGCCAGCGCCCATAGTGGAACGCCAAACGATGACAGGGTCTGCAACCGGCGGGGCAGGACCCCGTTTTGGGACAGCGCCAGTGCGATCCGCGCGTTTGAGCCGGTCGAAACCAGACCATTTCCAAAGGGGCCAACTATTGAACCGATGTTGAGCAGGCTCAGGAACCAAAGGATACCAACTGACATAATCACACCGTCCAGCGGGCCCTGACTGCCAAAGCTCAGGCTCGCCCATCCGCTATGCAGCATCGCGTGATCAAGCGATCCGATGAAGGCAATTTGCAAACTAAGATAGATCATGGCGCACAGGATGATGGACAGAACCAGTGCGGCGGGTATCGCGAATTTGGGATTTCGCACTTCGCCCGCCATATCAACGACATGGCGAAAGCCGATAAAAGAAAAAATCACTCCACCGGTCGAGACTGCGGCCATGATGCCTTTCAGCCCGTACGGCGCAAATCCATCCGGGGTCGAAAAGTTTTCGACGTTGAAGCGGTTGATGATTAACAGAACGGACAGAACGATCGGAATGGCCACTTTGGCCCATGTCAAAGCCGTGTTCACCCGCGCAAAAAATTTCACCCCCAACGCGTTAATGGCGACAAACAGCAGCATGAAAAACAAGGCCACGGCGACACCGGCTCCTGTCAGGTCGCCCGTATCTGCGGCGTGCAGCCAGGGCGCATAGGGGCCCAGGTATTTCAACATGGCCTCCACTTCGATAGGAGCAGTGGTGTTATAGCCGATCCAAGCCGTCCAACCCATCGCCATTGAAACGATGTTCCCATGAGAAAACTGGGGAACCCGCGCGATGCCGCCGGGGATTGGCAACATGGCTGAGATTTCGGCGAAGGTGATGGCCAGAATGAACATGGCCACAGCGCCTATAATCCAGGACAGAACCGCCGCAGGCCCGGCATGCTGAACCGCCAGCAATGGCCCAAACAACCATCCCGAGCCAATGATGCCGCCGACCGAAATAAACGTCAGTCCGACAAGGCCAATGTCGCGCTTTAGGTCTGCCATGCGAACCGCCCTTAATGAGATCCGCCGAAACAGCGGCTATTCGCCTCAGCATACGCAACACGCCCGAAAGCTGGCAAGCCGCCAGAATCATGAGGAAATTTCGGAGTAGAAGCTGAACAGCCCCGATTTTATCGAAGCTGGCAAAGATGCAGGCTTTGGGGCAAGTTGGAAGAACGTCAAGCCAGGAGACCCCAGCATGCCTCAATATAACGATCTGTTTGAACTTTCAGTCGAAGACATGGATCTAATCGAAGAAGCGATGCGCCATGTCATAGCATCCAGATCACAGGCACAGTCTGATGAGGTTGATGAGGTCAGGGAAGCCCGCGAAGATTTTGTGCGCAGGGCACATGATCTTCTGGGGCGGTTGCACGATCAGAAGATTTTTTATCGCCCCAAAAAGGGGGTCTATGTCGGGGGCTGACGTGTCGCCCGTTTTCAGGGTGCAGGTGGCGTCAGGATGTGTTGTCGGCACCTAAATATTTGAAAACAAAAGTGGGTGCGTTTTCTTCAACAGCTACGATCAAGGCCTATGCGGCGTAGATGAAAACCCGGATCGGGTGGAAAAAATCGGGATCGGGCAAAAAACTTGAAAACGCCGCTTGACGATGCCGGGGCGTACCCATAATACACCCCAACGTTCAACAACGAACGGGCAGCGGGCGGTTGTAGCTCAGTTGGTTAGAGTACCGGCCTGTCACGCCGGGGGTCGCGGGTTCGAGCCCCGTCAACCGCGCCATCGCTGCCAGCCTTTGATCCGGGTGAACGGGTCGCATATAGACCCTAAATGCGCGGTTGTAGCTCAGTTGGTTAGAGTACCGGCCTGTCACGCCGGGGGTCGCGGGTTCGAGCCCCGTCAACCGCGCCATTTTCCTGAATTGCCCAAGATCACGTAGACCCGTTCGGGGCAGGTGCCAGCGAATGTCAGCAGGTGTCGGCAATAATCTGTTTGTTCACACTTCGTTCTAACTTTTCTGTTGGAGTTTGAAGCCAGCTCGCCTATCTCTAGGTCACTTGTTTGTTGGGGGCCGGAATGGCTGAGCTGAAGAATATTGAAGTGCGCGGCGCGCGCGAGCATAACCTTAAGGGCATTGATGTCGATATACCGCGCGATCAGTTGGTCGTGATCACGGGTCTTTCGGGCTCGGGCAAGTCTTCTCTGGCGTTTGACACGATTTATGCAGAAGGTCAGCGCCGCTATGTCGAAAGCCTTTCGGCTTATGCGCGGCAGTTCCTCGATATGATGGAAAAGCCCGATGTAGATCACATCAGCGGGCTGTCTCCTGCGATTTCGATTGAACAAAAAACAACGTCCAAGAACCCGCGTTCAACCGTTGGAACGGTGACTGAGATCTATGACTACCTGCGCCTGCTTTTTGCCCGCGCGGGGACGCCCTACAGCCCCGCCACCGGCCAGCCCATCGAAGCGCAGCAGGTGCAGGACATGGTGGACCGCATCATGACGATGGAGGAGGGGACGCGTGGCTACCTTCTGGCGCCCATCGTTCGGGATCGTAAGGGCGAGTACAAGAAGGAATTCCTTGAACTGCGCAAGCAGGGCTTTCAACGCGTCAAGGTCGATGGTGAGTTCTATGAACTGGATGAACCGCCAGTCCTGGACAAGAAATTCCGACATGACATCGATGTCGTCGTAGATCGGCTTGTTGTGCGGGAAGGCATGGAAACTCGGCTGGCTGACAGCTTGCGCACGGCGCTGGATCTGGCAGATGGTATCGCGGTGCTGGAAACCGCACCGAAAGAAGGTGACCCGGAACGCATTACATTCAGCGAGAATTTTGCGTGCCCGGTCAGTGGTTTCACCATTCCCGAAATCGAACCGCGGCTGTTCTCGTTCAACGCGCCATTCGGGGCCTGCCCGGATTGTGACGGATTGGGGGTTGAGCTGTTTTTTGATGAACGGCTGGTGGTGCCGGATCAGACACTCAAGCTGTACGATGGTGCGCTTGCGCCTTGGCGGAAAGGGAAATCCCCTTATTTTCTGCAGACAATCGAAGCGATTGCGCGCCACTACGAATTTGACAAGAATACGCCTTGGAAAGACTTGCCCAAGAAAGTCCAGCAGGTGTTTCTGCGAGGGTCAGGCGACGAAGAAATCCAGTTCCGTTATGATGAAGGCGGCCGGGTTTATCAGGTTACGCGCAGCTTCGAGGGCGTCATACCCAATATGGAGCGCCGCTATCGTGAAACCGACAGCGCCTGGATACGCGAGGAGTTCGAGCGGTATCAGAACAACCGTCCTTGCGGTACATGCGAAGGCTATCGCCTGCGGGCCGAGGCTTTGGCCGTCAAAATCGCTGACATGCATGTGGGTCAGGTCGTTGAGATGTCGATCCGGCAAGCTCTGGCCTGGATCGAAGACGCGCCCAATCACCTGAGCGCGCAAAAAAACGAAATCGCGCGCGCTATCTTAAAGGAAATCCGTGAGCGCCTTGGATTTCTAAATAATGTTGGTTTGGAATATCTTACGCTATCACGTTCAAGTGGAACCCTATCAGGGGGCGAGAGCCAGCGTATTCGATTGGCCAGCCAAATCGGGTCCGGTCTGACGGGCGTTTTGTACGTTTTGGATGAGCCTTCTATCGGGCTGCACCAACGGGACAACGATCGTCTGCTGGATACGCTCAAGAACCTGCGGGATCAGGGGAACACCGTGATCGTGGTCGAGCACGACGAAGAGGCGATCCGCGAGGCGGATTATGTGTTCGACATTGGCCCCGGCGCCGGGGTGCATGGCGGGCAGGTGGTTAGCCATGGAACACCAGAGCAGATCACCAGCGACGCGGCATCAATAACGGGCCAGTATCTTTCGGGCCTGCGCGAGATTGCGGTCCCGGTCGAGCGACGCAAGGGCAACAAAAAGAAGGTCACTGTGGTCAAGGCCACAGGAAACAACCTCAAGACTGTGACCGCCGAGTTCCCGCTGGGCAAATTTGTCTGTGTAACCGGTGTGTCGGGCGGCGGTAAGTCAACGCTGACGATTGAAACTCTGTTCAAGACAGCCTCGATGCGTCTGAACGGTGCGCGGCAGACGCCAGCCCCTTGCGAGACCATCAAAGGGCTTGAGCATCTCGACAAGGTCATCGACATTGATCAGCGGCCTATCGGGCGTACTCCGCGTTCAAATCCAGCAACTTACACGGGGGCCTTCACCCCGATCCGCGACTGGTTTGCTGGCCTGCCAGAGGCCAAAGCGCGTGGGTACAAGCCTGGACGGTTCAGCTTTAACGTCAAAGGTGGCCGATGCGAGGCGTGTCAGGGCGACGGTGTCATCAAGATCGAGATGCACTTTTTGCCCGACGTTTATGTCACCTGTGAGACCTGTAAAGGCGCACGTTATAACCGCGAGACTCTGGAGATCAAGTTCAAGGGTAAGTCCATCGCGGATGTCCTTGATATGACTGTGGAAGATGCGCAGGAGTTCTTCAAAGCCGTGCCATCGATCCGTGACAAGATGGATGCGCTGGCGCGGGTCGGGTTGGGCTATATCAAGGTCGGGCAGCAGGCGACCACCTTGTCAGGTGGTGAGGCGCAGCGGGTTAAGCTGTCAAAAGAGCTCAGCAAACGCTCGACGGGGCGTACATTGTATATTCTGGATGAGCCCACAACGGGTCTGCATTTCGAAGATGTCCGTAAGTTATTGGAAGTGCTGCATGAGCTGGTTGATCAGGGAAATACGGTGGTCGTCATCGAACATAATCTCGATGTGGTTAAAACCGCTGACTGGATCATAGACATAGGCCCCGAAGGCGGCGACGGTGGCGGCGAGATCGTCGCTGCGGGGACGCCCGAGCAGATCACAACCGTCGAGCGCAGCCATACAGGTCGGTACCTGAAACAGATGTTGGATGATGCGCGCGTCGCGGCAGAGTGATCTCTACCGCGCCTTTGACGCTGCGCGCATTCAGTAACGGGCGTATCGGAACATCTGCCAATGCCGCAGCAGCGGCGGGAAGAACAGAAAGATAAAACCAAAGCTGACATAGGCAAAAATCATCAGCGGTATCCACAGCAAGAACCCGATCAGCCCGACAAATCCGGCAATCCGGGTTGCTGATGCAGGTGCTACGATGCGATTGAGGCCTGCGTGCAAAAGCCGCCCGCCATCCAGCGGCATCAAGGGCAGCAGATTGAACAGCGCCAGCCAGAGGTTAAGCTCGGCCGTGACGATCAGAACCCAGGCCAGCACAGGTGAGGCAACATAAGGCTCGGCCAGCGAACAGACAGCCCACAGGGTCAGGTTCACGATCGGGCCCATCGCGACGATCAGTTCATCTTCATAAGACGAGGTCGACCGGCGAGGCTCGCAAAACCCGCCGCCGCCATAGAGAACCACACGGCTTACGGGCACGCCCTGAACCATGCATCCCCAGGCGTGCCCCAGTTCATGCAGCAGGATCGAGCCGATCAGAATCGCCGCGAATCCAAGTGCATAGGGCAGGCTAGCAGGGTCGAAATTGAACCCCACGATGATCAAAATCAGAAAGATCAGGCTTTGGCCGAATTGTATTGGGATATTCCATGGACCACGGAACTCAAAGAGCAGGCTTTCATTACTCATCATAAATCCTCAGAAGAATGACGAGTCTAGTGACGTTAAATTGCGTCAAAAGTTGGAACGCGTTCCCATAGTGATCAAGATTTTTCGCTCATGGCCCGCGCGGGATCAAGCCCGGGTCGAGCTGTTGCCACACTAGTTCAGAATATCCGCCACCGCGCCAATCAGGTTCAGCACCTTCCGAGTTTCCGGATCGACCCGATAGACATAGTCGCCCGCGCGGACATAATAGTCGTTGCGGTTCAGCCCATAGCGGTAGGGGTCGTTAATCCACCGATAGTCATCGCGAATGAAATCACCCGTGCCATAGATCTTCTTCGCCTGGCCCGGCGGCACGCATGGTATCGATTTTTTGGCGAGGCCCGGAGGACAGTGTCCCCCTTTGTTCTTGGCAATCGCGGTGGCGGGCGTCAGAGACAGAGCAAGCAACGCTACTGTGGTCATAAAAAGCTTGGTCATATCGCTGTCCTTGTGTTCGGTCCGCCCGTTGCTGTTCGCTCATCAGATGGCCATTCGCAGGCTGTGTGTCAAACCTCGGGGCGAGATATCGCCGAACGGTTATGACCGTCTACGTTGCTCGAACCGAGGCAGCATGGCGCTGAAATCCTGCCCCTGACCGTCTTCGTGTTCAACAAACTGCTCATAAAGCGCCGTCGCGGCCTCGCCCATAGGCGTATCGGCATCCGTGCTTTCAGCGGCCTGCTGGCTGAGGCGCAGGTCCTTGAGCATCAGCTCTGCCGCGAAGCCGGGCTGATATCCATTGTCCGCAGGGCTTTGCGGGCCGACACCCGGAGCAGGGCAATAGGCATTCATGGTCCAGCTATAACCCGACGAGGTGCTGACCACATCGAACATCTTTTGGCGATCAAGACCCAGCTTGTCGGCCAGTGCAAACGCCTCACATGTCGCGATCATGGTTACGCCAAGGATCATGTTGTTACAGATTTTGGCGGCTTGCCCCGCACCTGCCTGACCGCAATGGACCGCCTTTTGCCCCATGATATCAAACAGGGGGCTGGCCTTGGCAAAGGCGGGCTCGGATCCACCCGCCATGAAGGTCAATGTTCCTGCCGCCGCACCACCGATGCCACCCGAGACCGGAGCATCCACGGACATAAGACCAGCAGATTCGGCCTGGCTGGCAACAGCCCGGGCACTGTCCACATCTACGGTCGAGCAATCGATCAGCACCGCGCCGGGTTGCATCTGCGGAATGATCTGATCTGCCACGGCGCGCAGGATCGCGCCGTTTGGCAACATCGTAATCACAGCATCGGCGGCCTCGACCGCAGCGGTTGCACTTTCCATCAGCGTCACACCTTCGGCTGCGATCTGCGCGGTATCGAACCCGTGTACCTGATGCCCTGCCTTGGCAAGGTTCGCCGCCATGGGCGCGCCCATATTGCCCAGTCCGATGAAGCCAATTCTCATCTCTCATCCCTCCTCAAAGCTGAGTGTGTTTGCGCCCAATGGCTGCAGCATCCTCGAAACAGAAACCGCAGGCACTTTCATGTCCGGAAACTGCCATTTCGGGGTTCGGTCCTTATCGATAATCTGGGCGCGTATGCCTTCCAGAAAATCTCCGTGCTCCATCGCGCGATAGGTATAGCGGTATTCCAGTTCCAGCGCCTTGCGCATCGTCAGCAGGGGGCCACGCAACCTGTGCAACATCTCTACAGCGCAGGCCATGGCAAGAGGCGAGGGGCGGCTTAGCGCCCCCAACGTCTTTTGCGCAAAATCGGTGTCCCCATTGCGCAGATTGGTCAGAATATCGCCAAAGGTTTCACCATCGAAATGCTGGTCGATGTCAGGCTGCGCCCGTTTAAGCGCGCTGGGGGCGGGGGTTTCGGCATGGGCTGACAACATCTCGGCATCCCCGGATGCCTCGAGCATTTGGATAAGATCGGGCCATGTCGATTGTGGGATATAGAGATCGGCAAACCCGGCATAGATTGCATCCTCTGCGCGCATACGTGTACCGGTAGTGCCCAGATACTCTCCCATCCGCCCCGGTGCCAACGCCAGCATGAGCGAGCCGCCCACGTCAGGGACAAGGCCAATCGCGCATTCGGGCATTGCGATCTGAGAGCTTTCTCCGACGATCCGGTGGCTGCCGTGGCATCCAATTCCAACACCGCCGCCCATGGTGAAGCCCTGCAGAAAGCTGACGACCGGTTTGGGGTATTCAAAGATCATCGCATTCAGGCGGTACTCATCGCGCCAGAAGGTTTGCCCATAGGCGAAATCGCGCTTGGTTCCCGTGTCATACAGCTCGGCGATATCCCCGCCAGCGCAGAACGCCTTGTCGCCCTGAGCATCAAGGACAATCAGGTCGACCGCGTCATCCTCGCGCCAGTTGCGCAGCGCGGCGTCGATGGCCATGCACATGTCATAGCTGAGCGCGTTCAGAGCCTGCGGGCGTGTCAGAGTAATCCGTCCGGCACGGCCCGTGATGCGAATGTCGATGTCTGGCATGAAATCCTCAGCGGTTAGACAGCATTTGGCGGGCTACGATGACGCGCATGATCTCGTTGGTGCCCTCCAATATCTGATGGACCCTCAGGTCGCGCACAAGCTTTTCAATGCCATAGTCGGCCAGATAGCCATAGCCGCCGTGCAATTGCAGGCACTGGTCGACAATTTTCGACCCGGTCTCGGTGACAAACTTCTTGGCCATGGCACAGAATTTGCTGGAATCCGGTGCGCCTTGATCCAGTTTCCATGCCGCCTGACGCAAGAAAACGCGGGCCGCCTGCAGCTCGATCTCCATATCGGCCAGTCGGAACTGCAAGGCCTGGAATTGATCGATAGACTGACCAAAGGCCTTGCGTTCGGACATGTATTGCAACGTCATATCAAGCCCGGCCTGCGCCGCCCCCAGCGAGCAGGAGGCGATATTGAGACGCCCGCCATCCAGCCCCATCATGGCGTATTTGAAACCGTCCCCTTCGATACCGACCAGATTGCCCGACGGTATCCTGCAATCGTCGAACTGTACCTGCGCGGTGGGTTGGCTTTTCCAGCCCATCTTTTGTTCCAGCGCGCCAAAGCTCAGCCCCGGTGTGCCGTCTTCGACATAAACAGTCGAAATGCCTTTGGGGCCGTCTTCGCCCGTGCGGACCATGCAGACATAGGCATCGGAATAGCCGCCGCCCGAGATGAAGGCCTTGGTTCCGTTCAGCAGATACCCTTCGTTGCTGCGCTCGGCGCGGGTTTTCAGGGCGGCGGCGTCAGAACCGGATCCCGGTTCCGTCAGGCAATAGCTCAGGACCGTTTGCAGGCTGAGAATATCGGGCATGATGCGCGACTTCAGCGCATCGCTGCCGAAACTGTCCAGCATCTTGGCGCACATGTTATGTATGGAAAGAAAGGCCGCGACTGAAGGGCAAGCCATCGACAGGGCCTCGAACACCAAGGTTGCATCCAGCCGGGTCAGGCCCGATCCACCGCTTTCCTCGGACACATAGAGCCCGCCAAAACCAAGCTCGCCGATCTGTGGCCAAAGCTCTTTGGGGATTGTGCCGTCTGCCTCCCACTGGCGGGCATGAGGCGCGATGTTTTCCTGCCCGAACGCGTAGGCCATATCGAATATGGCGGTCTGTTCCTCGGTCAGCGCGAAATCCATGGCCTGCCTCCCTGCAGAGTAATGAATTGAACGAGTGTTTATTTCCGAATTCTTACAGAAGTTTTTCAACGCCAGCAATCGTAAGACTACCTACGCAAGCGGTGTTGGAACGAGCCCGAAAATCTGTTTGTGGGGTTAGAGGTCAGCGTGAAACTCTTCTATCAGGTGTTTGACCACAGCGCGTCCGGGGTCCTGACCCTGAGCTACGGCCTCGGCATGGACACGGCGCTGGCGGGTGGCCGAGGTTCCGCTTTCCGCGATCTGACGTAGGCGCGCCAGTTCGGTCATGGTGCCCAGTGCCTCGGTATCTTCGGCCAGCATACCCATCAATTCTCCGATCAGTTCGGCCATGGGTTTGATGGAACGATCGCCGAAATCGATCAGCCCCTCGCCAACACCATACCGTTGCGCGCGCCACCGGTTTTCGCCGATCAGAAAGCGATCATATTGCCGCCAGCGCAGGTTGCGACCCTTAAGGCGGCACAGCATTCGGGTCAGCGCCTGAGCCAGTGCCGCAAGCGACAATGTATGCTCCAGCCTTGGCTGCACATCCATAATTCTGGTTTCAAGCGTGGGAAAACGATGGGATGGGCGCAGGTCCCACCAGATTTTCGATGTATCCTCGATCACGCCAAGATCGACCAGAATACCTGTGGTCCGTTCATATTCAGACCAACTGCTAAAGACCGGCGGCAAGCCGGTGCGGGGCAGGTTGTCGAATACGGTCAACCGGTAAGACGAAAGCCCGGTATCCTCACCGTTCCAGAATGGGGATGAGGTGGAAAGGGCAAGCAGATGTGGCAGGAAATAGCTGAGCTGTGGCATGAGATCAGCTCGTAGCGCGGGGTCCTCGACGCCCACATGAACATGCATTCCGCAGATCAGCATGCGGCGCGCAACGCCGCCAAGCGCATGTTGCAAGGCATCATAGCGTTCTTTTCGTGTGTGATGCTGATCCTTCCAGTTCGCGAAGGGGTGGCAGGAGACGGCAATCGGCGCCAGGTTATATTGCGCTGCGCGCTCTGAGACACAGGACCGCAATCGCTTGAGGTCTTCGCGTGCGGATCTGATCGTAGTGTGCGGGCGGGTGCCCACCTCAATCTGGCATTGCAGAAATTCGGGGCTGACCTGTCCCTGGAAATCGGCCTGGCAGGCCTCCATCAGTGCAGCAGGTGCTTCGGCGAGTTGAAGGCTGTCGCGGTCGACCAGCAAATACTCTTCTTCGATGCCAAGCGTGAATTCCTGCTGCATGCGCGGGTCTCCCGTCTGATTGTCGAACCAGTCAATACGGAAATTGCCATTTTGCCAAGGGTTTGAGTTTGTGGTTCTTGCAGATGCCCCTCAAGCAACGATATGCAACGGCCAGTGCAACGCCATATTGGAGCCGCCCGCGTGAAACCCAGAAAATTCCCCCGGATCAACGCTGTCCTCGACCGGATGGGGGTCAAACTGGTCGATAAGGTGACGGAACGCGATGAGCGCGCGCGGCTAGAGGCGTTTGAGCGGGCAGGGGGGCTGACCCGTCCTGCCTATGCGCTGTCGCCGGGTATGGACACGTTCGACATCACGCAACTGACCGAGGAGTATCGTCAGCACTCCGAGGCTTTAACCGCGCTGAAAGACCCCGCGCGCAATCAGACCGGGTATCGTATTGGCAATGGCTATTACGACAGCCCTGACGCAGATGCCTTGTATCTGATGATCCGTCGGTTTCAGCCAAAACGCGTTATCGAGGTCGGCTGTGGTAACTCAACCCGTGTCACGCGGCAGGCGATCATTGATGGCGGCCTTGGCACGCGCATCACCGCCATCGACCCTTACCCGCGGGCTGATATCGCGCATGTGGTGGATGATTTTGAACAGAAGCGATTGGAAGAGGTTGATCCAGCGCTGTTCGATCAGCTCGAAGCGGGGGATGTTCTGTTCATCGATTCCAGCCATGTGGTTCGGATGAGCAATGACGTGGCGCATCTGTTCTGCCGGATTATTCCGGCGCTCAAACCCGGTGTCGTGATCCACGTCCACGACGTCTTTTTGCCCTACGAATATCCCAAGCGGTTCTTTTATGACTGCCCCGGATGGGGTGAGCAGTATATGCTGCACGCCTTGCTGCAATCTGGAACATATTCAATGCTTTGGCCCGGATACTTCTTGCAGCAGGCACGACCGGACGCGGTTGATGCCCTGCCATTTCTAAGCGAAGGCCGGGCGCAGAGCATCTGGGTTCAGTCAAAATAATCGCAAAACCAAAGTGATCCGGTCTGAGTGGGCCCCCGTACCCCTTTCCATAACCAACTGGAGAGGAGAAGACAGCTATGTTCCGCCGCACATTCATGGGCGCTGCCGCCGCAATCGCACTGGCACTTCCGATCAAGGCCCAGGCCGCTGATATTGTTGATACCGCCGTGTCCGCCGGGTCATTCAACACCCTTGTCGCTGCCGTTCAGGCCGCTGATCTGGTCGACACTTTGAAGGGCAATGGCCCCTACACGGTCTTTGCGCCGACCGACGAAGCGTTTGCTGCGCTGCCTGAGGGGACCGTGGAAACGCTGCTGTTACCTGAGAACAAGGATCAGCTGGTGGCGATTCTGACCTATCATGTCGTGCCAGCAAAGGTGATGTCCGGTGACATTGCCGGCAAGCGCGCAAAAGTTCTGACCGTTCAGGGTGACCGCCTGAAAGTGAATGCTAAGAACGGTGTAAAAGTGAACAGCGCCGAAGTTGTTCAGGCTGATATCGAAGCCAGCAACGGCGTCATTCACGTGATTGATACGGTGCTTTTGCCCGAATAAACCACCGCTTCACCAAAGCGATATGGCCCCGGACTTGCGCGTCCGGGGCCATATTCGTCAGACCAGCCGGACCTGCGTGCCAACCTTAACCAGCGGGTACAGTTCTTCGACATGCTGGTTATAAAGACCGATACAACCGGACGAGCTTTGCCGCCCAATTTTGCGCGTGTCATGTGTGCCATGCACCAGATAGGCGGGCCAGCTGAGATACATCGCACGGGTGCCAAGCGGATTGCCCGGATCCCCGCCCTCCATACGAAGAGGCAGCGACGGATCACGTTCACGCATCGAGGCGGTGGGTGTCCAGCTGGGGTTCTCGGTCTTGCGGACAACTTTGGTATAGCCGCGCTTGGTCAGTTCTTCGCTCATCGGCACCGAACTTGGGTACAGCTTGTAAGTGCCATCCGGGGCCCAGTAGTGAACCGCGCGGCTGGTGATATCCGCCAGCAGGCAGCCTACGCCAAGCTCATCAAAATGATCTTGCCAATTCTGTTGCGAAAAGGATGAGACATTGCGACGGACAGGCAGTTGTGTGCTGATAGCTTCCTCTGTTGTGGGGAAAGCGTCCGTGCTCTGCGCGCGAACAAGCGCTGGTGTTGCGATCAAAGATGCAGCGCCCAACAGGGCAGATCGGCGGGTCATACGGGATTGGGACAAGGCTGCCTCCGGAAAGAAATACTGCTCGAACATCTAATTTGCCGGTAAAATATGGGCGTGGGCTGTATTTTGCCAGAGGTCGACTTCTGAATTTCTCGTGAAGACCATGAGCTAGGCTGAAAACGTCTACAGCAGTTGCAGGAAAACCGACCTCGTAGTGGTGGGTCGGTTTTCTGGTCTTGATCAGGGAATGACCTGCGGGATTAGTCCATAGCCTTGAAGTTGAATTCGCCGCCTTCTTTGATGCCCGACGGCCAGCGCGCGGTCACGGTTTTGGTCCGGGTGTAGAACTTAAAGCTGTCGGGCCCATGTTGATTCAGGTCGCCGAACATCGATTTCTTCCATCCGCCAAAGGTGTGATAGGCCAGCGGCACCGGGATCGGAACGTTGATGCCCACCATGCCGATGTTGATCCGGCTGGCAAAGTCGCGCGCCGTGTCGCCATCGCGGGTAAAGATCGCGGTGCCGTTCCCGTATTCATGGTCCATCGCCAGCTTCAGCGCTTCTTCATACGAACCGGCGCGGACAGTCGACAGGACAGGGCCGAAAATCTCCTGCCTGTAGATGTCCATCTCCGGGGTCACGTGATCGAACAGATGTGGGCCAACGAAAAAGCCATCCTCATAGCCTTGCAGGCTGAAGTTGCGATTGTCGACGACCAGCTTTGCACCCTGTTCGACGCCCGAATTGATCAGGCCCAGAATACGTTCTTTGGCCGCGCCCGTTACGACCGGGCCCATATCCACATCGTCGCCTGCGGTGTACGGCCCAACCTTCAGTTTTTCGATGCGAGGCACCAGTTTGTCGATCAATGCGTCTGCGGTTTCGTCGCCAACCGGCACCGCGACCGATACAGCCATGCACCGCTCGCCCGCCGCGCCGAACCCCGCTCCAACAAGGGCATCTGCGGCCTGATCCATATCGGCGTCAGGCATGACGATCATATGGTTCTTGGCGCCACCAAAGCACTGCGCGCGCTTTCCGTTCGCCGTTGCGCGAGAATATATGTACTGCGCAATCGGGGTCGATCCGACAAAGCTGACGCCCTGGATGATTTCGCTGTCCAGCAGTGTATCCACAGCCTCCTTGTCGCCATTGACGACCTGGAACACACCTTTGGGAAGACCCGCCTCGACGAACAGCTCTGCCAGCATCAGCGGAACCGACGGGTCACGCTCGGATGGCTTCAGGACCACCGCGTTACCACAGGCCAGGGCAGGGCCGACATGCCACAGAGGCATCATGGCCGGAAAGTTGAAGGGCATGATTGAGGCGACAACCCCTAAAGGCTGGCGCATGGAATACATGTCGATGCCGGGGCCTGCGCTGTCGGTGTATTCGCCCTTGAGCATCTGCGGCGCGCCGATGCAGTACTCGATCACCTCAAGGCCGCGCTGCAGGTCGCCCTTGGCGTCGGGGATGGTCTTGCCATGTTCGCGGCTCAGCGCTTCGGCCAGCTTGTCCATATCGCGGTTCATCAGATGCACCATCGCCATCATGACGCGGGCGCGTTTCTGCGGGTTGGTTGCACCCCAGGCGATCTGTGCGTCTGCGGCGTCCTCGATAGCGGCAGTCACTTCGGCCGCGCTGGCCATCGGGCAGTTATATTGCACTTCGCCAGTGGCAGGGTTGAACACATCGTCGAAACGACCCGACGTGCCAGCCACGTTTGCGCCGTTGATGAAATGGGTCAGATCTTGCATTGCAAACTCCTCTGATAACTTGGGCGCAGAATAGGCTTGCAGAAATCCCGCGAACAGAGGCAATAATTCAAAAGAGTTTTGCAAAAATGCAAAGGTAAGGCCATGAACCCGAATTGGGATGATATGCGGGTATTTCTGGCGGTCGCGCGTGAGGAAAGCCTTTCATCTGCGGGGCGGCTGCTTAAGATCGACCCGGCGACGGTTGGGCGTCGGATTGCCCGGCTAGAAACCGCCCTCAACGCCTCTTTGTTTACGAAATCCCAGCAGGGCTATGTGCTGACCTCGGCCGGAGAACGCCTACTGGACCACAGCCTGCACGCCGAAGAGGCGATGCGCGCCGCTGCGGGCGCGGTGGTAGGACCTACAAAAGCCCTGAGCGGCCAGATTCGTATCGGTGCCCCCGACGGATGTGCCAACTACCTGCTGCCGCAGGTCTGTGCGGCGATCAGTGAGGCAAATCCCGATTTGGATATACAAATCCTCGCGCTTCCGCGCATCATCAACCTGTCTCGGCGCGAAGCTGATATGGCGGTGACGGTCAGCGCCCCGACGGCCGGCAAGCTGCTGGTGCAAAAAATCAGCGACTACAAGCTGCACCTGGTTGCGACGGCAAGTTATCTTGAGGGCCACGATCCGGTTCGTACCATTGCTGATTTAACCGGGCATCGCCTGATCGGATATATTCCCGATATGATCTTTGATCGCGAACTGGATTATCTGAACGATATCGGCGTTGACCGGGTTGCTCTTTCATCCAACTCGGTTTCTGTTCAATTGCGTCAGGTGTCTCTGGGAACCGGGGTCTGCGTGGCGCATGATTTTACGCTTCCGTTTCATCCGCAACTCCGAAAAATTCTGACGGATCAGGTGAGTTTAACCCGCAGCTTCCACCTGGTTCGGCATCAGGGTGATCACAGGAATGAGCGACTGAACCGTTTTGCCAAGGCCCTGACCCGAGGCATCCGCGACGAGATTGCGCGGCTGGAAGCCAAAGCTCAACCTTGACAGGTGCGGACATTCCGGCAACGCTTTGGAAAACAGTACGTTATTTCGGAGGTTTTCACATATGCTCGTTCAGGCCATTCTGAAATCCAAGGCGACAGAAAGTGTGGTAACCGTCGAACCGACTGCGACAGTTTCAGAAGTCTCCAAGATCCTGGCGGCGAAACGTATCGGGACCGTGATTATTTCAGAAGATGGTGGCCAGACCGCATCGGGTATCCTGTCAGAGCGGGATATCGTGCGCGAACTGGCAGCGCGTGGCGGCGGATGCTTGTCCGAACCCGTTAGTGCTTATATGACCAAAGAGCTGGTCACAGCCACCCAGCAGGACACCGTTCAAGATATCTTGTCCCGCATGACTGAGGGCCGTTTTCGGCACATGCCCATTCTCGAAGAGGGCAAGCTGGTTGGTATTGTTACGCTAGGTGACGTGGTCAAGGCCCAACTGGCCGAGGTTGCGATGGAAAAAGACGCGCTGCAGGGTATGATCATGGGGCACTAAGGTGTCCTGCGCCTGATACGGCCACTTGCCCCCGCAGCGAAGTTGTGTTTGCTTGCGCAGAAATTTTATTGCGCCGGAGGTGGCCATGCGCGTCGGATTATATCCCGGAACTTTTGACCCGATTACACTGGGCCATATCGACATCATTCGCCGCGCTGCAGCGTTGGTGGACAAGCTTGTCATCGGCGTTGCCATCAATCGAGACAAGGGGCCGCTGTTTTCGCTGGAAGAACGAGTCGCAATGATCGAGGCGGAGTGCGCGCATCTCACCGAACAGACCGGAACCGAGATTGTTGCGCACCCGTTTGAAAACCTGCTGATCGATTGCGCCCGCGATGTCGGGGCGCAGATCATTGTGCGTGGCCTTCGTGCTGTGGCGGATTTCGAATATGAATTCCAGATGGTCGGTATGAACCGGGCGCTGGACGATTCGATTGAGACCGTCTTTTTGATGGCCGAAGCGCGCCATCAGGCCATTGCGTCGAAACTGGTCAAAGAGATCGCACGGTTGAACGGGGACGTGTCCAAATTCGTCACGCCCCGCGTTAAGACCGCACTGGATGAGAGATTAGGCTAGGGCTCCCATCGCTGCCGCCGTGTCCAGCATCCGGTTCGAGAAACCCCACTCGTTGTCATACCAGGCCAGAACGCGCACAAGCGTACCGTCGGTCACTTTGGTTTCGGCCAGCGACACGGTCGAGCTGTGGGCGTCGTGGTTGAAATCCACCGAGATCAGCGGGCGGTTTTCCGCTGCAAGAACACCCGGAATTTTGGCTGCTGCTTCAACAAACAGCGCGTTGACCTCTTCTTCGCTTGTGGGGCGCGAAACCTCGGCCACCAGATCAACGACTGAAACATTGGGTGTCGGAACGCGGATCGCCTGTCCGGTCAGTTTTCCGGCCAGCTGCGGCAGGACAAGACCCACGGCTGACGCGGCCCCTGTTGTCGTCGGGATCATCGATAGGGCGGCTGCGCGCGACAGATAGGGGTCCTTGCCCGCAGTGTCATGAACGGGCTGGCTGGCGGTATAGGCGTGAATGGTTGTCATGTTGCCATGCAGAATGCCCAGCCCCGCATCCAGCGCGGCCGCAACGGGGGACAGACAGTTGGTCGTACACGAGGCATTTGAGACAATTGTGTCGTCAGCCGTTAGCTGATCATCGTTGACGCCGAACACAATGGTTTTCACGCCACCATCGCCACGTGCGGGCGCTGAGATCAGGACTTTCTTCGAGCCGTTTTTCAGATGCCGTTCAGCCGCTTCGCGCGTGCGGAAAACACCGGTGCATTCCAGCACAACGTCCACGTCGGACCAATCCAGCGCTTCTGGGTCGCGCTCGCTTGTCAGGCGAATGGGGCCGGCCCCAACGTCCAGACCTGCCTCTGTCAGCGACACCGGCTTGGAATAGCGGCCATGCACACTGTCAAACTCAAACAGATGTGCGTTCATTTCAGGTTTCGCGAGGTCGTTGATCGCGACGATTTCGACATCGGTGCGGCCCGATTCCATAACGGCCCGCAGTACGCCGCGCCCGATCCGTCCAAAGCCGTTGATTGCCAGTTTGAGTGTCATGCTGCGCTCCGTCTCAATAGAGGTCCAGCCCCGGAATGAAGCTTGGTTAGCGCTAACAAAGTCAGATGGCCGGAAATGTCAAGAAAAACCTCTGTCAGCGCCAGAAGGCCAGCCAATCCAGAAAATCGTAAAACTTCTTTCCCAGGAACAGGAAATGCTCGGTTCCAAAAACCGCATAGTCCAGCATACACCCGCCAAGAAGCAGAATTCCCAGCCAGATCGCGATTTGATTTGTCATTGCGGCCCCGAAACAAAAAGCCCGCCCAGATAACCTGAGCGGGCAATTCTGTTCAAGCGATCCCTTCGAGATCAGTTAAGGCGGCCCATCGCCACAGCCACGTCGGCCATGCGCACTGAGAAACCCCATTCGTTGTCATACCAGGCCAGAACGCGAACCATGCGGTTGTCGACAACCCGTGTCTGATCCGGTGCAAAGATCGAGCTTTCCTCGGTGTGATTGAAATCGGTGGACACCAGCGGGGCAGGCTCATACCCCAGAACCCGCTGCATCGGGCCTTTGGCGGCTTCTTCGACGATGGCGTTGACCTCTTCGACGGTCACATCGCGTGAGGCGCGGAAGGTCAGATCAACGGCCGAGACATTTGGGGTTGGCACACGGATGGCCGAACCGTCCAGACGCCCCTTGAGGTTGGGCAGGACTTCTCCCAGCGCCTTTGCGGCGCCGGTGGATGTCGGGATCATCGACATCGCCGCTGCGCGCGCGCGGTACAGGTCGCTGTGGCGGCGATCCAGGGTGGGTTGGTCACCGGTATAGGCGTGGATCGTGGTCATGATGCCGTGTTCGATGCCCACACCTTCGTCCAGAACCTTGGCAAGCGGGGCAAGGCAGTTGGTGGTGCAGGATCCGTTGGAAACCATGTTGTCATTGGCGGTCAGGCTGTTGTGGTTCACGCCAAACACGATCGTCTTGTCGACGTTCTTGCCCGGCGCCGACAACAGCACCTTTTGCGCGCCACGTTCCAGATGGGTTTTGGCTTTCAGGCCGTCATTGAACTTGCCGGTACATTCCAGAACGACGTCGCAGCCTTCCCAGTCCAGTTCGTTCATGTCGTAGGTCGAAAACATCTCCATCGGGCCGCGGCCCAGATCTATGGTGTTGCCTTCGACGGAAACGTCGCGCGGGAACCGCCCATGGATGCTGTCATATTTCAGCAGATGCGCCGAGGTTTCCAGCGGGCCGGTCGCGTTGACCTTGATGACCTCGATGTCGTTGCGAGCTGATGCCGCGATGTGCGACAGGGTACAGCGGCCAATGCGGCCAAAACCATTGATACCGACCTTGATGGTCATATGACGTCTCCAACTGCGCTTGCGTTGCAGGCCATATAGCGGCGAATGATGAGTCTCAAAAGGGCAAAAGTGGCATAATTTTAAGGTGTTAGCGCAAACCTACGCCGGTTGCGCTAACGCTTGCGCTAGCCGTTGGATCAGGTAGGGTCCGGGTGCGGCAGGAATTGGAAAGGAAGCGCGATGAGTGGTCTGTTGGCCCTGTTGGATGACGTAGCCGGGATTGCCAAGGTTGCGGCGTCATCAGTTGACGATGTTGTTGCAGCAGCCGGCAAGGCGGGGGCCAAAACCGCAGGGGTTATCATCGATGATGCGGCGGTGACGCCGAAATATGTTCAGGGTTTTGCACCAGCGCGCGAGTTGCCGATCATCTGGCGCATCGCGCGTGGCTCGATTTTCAACAAGATCATTCTGCTGCTGCCGGTCGCGCTGCTGCTGGCGAATTTCGCGCCGTGGCTGATCACTCCTTTGCTGATGATCGGGGGATCGTATTTGTGTTTTGAAGGGGCCGAGAAGATATTCCATGTCCTCTTTCCCCACGGCAGTCATGCCATTGAACAGGATATGAACGTTCGGGACCCCGGACATCTTGAAGAGCAAAAGATCAAAGGTGCGATCAAAACGGATTTCATTCTGTCCGCCGAGATCATGACCATTGCGCTGGCGGCGATCGAGGCCCCGAATGTCTGGATGCAGGCCGCTACTCTGGCGGTGGTCGGGCTTGGCGTGACGCTGGCCGTTTATGGCTCGGTCGCATTGATCGTGAAGATGGACGACGTCGGGCTGTATCTGGCGCAAAACGCGCCGACCCCCATTGGCCGCGGGCTGGGGCGTGGGCTGGTTAAGGGAATGCCGACGGTTATGAAAACCCTCTCGATTGTTGGAACGGCGGCCATGCTGTGGGTCGGCGGGTCCATTATCATCCACGGGATGGAGGTTTTGGGGTTCGGCTGGCTAGGGCACCACATCCACGACTGGGCATATGCCATCGGGCATTCGGTGTCCGAGCAGTGGGTCGGTGTTGTTGAATGGGTATCAAAAGCCACGATGGACGGGGTATTTGGCCTGGCGTGGGGGCTGGTTCTGATACCGATTGCAACGAAGGTAGTGATGCCGTTGTTCAAAAAGAACGCGGATCATTAGCTTGACCGCTTTTGACTTGGAAATCCCTAGAGAAGGTCCTGTCGTCAAAGAAATCGGATCGCGCGGCTCAGTGGCAGGGGGACGATCGCTGTTATTGTCGGCGCTGAGTGTCGCTGCGGATGAGCTGCCCTTCGATGAAAAAGAGCTTTACGGGTTCCTGCATTTTCGCATCGATACCGCAACCAAAGCGCAAAAGCGCAGCCGATGGTTCGGAGGGCGCATTTACAATGCGTTGACCGGCCAGTCGGGGACTTACATTCCCCTGTCTGGTACGCATCTGCGTCAGACGCTGCTTTGTGTTGGTATCGAGGCTCCTGAAAAAGTAGTGGTGCAGGGCCGCTATGCATTGCGACTGGATTATGCTTTGCGCGCCCACGAGCGGCTGAAGAAGGGTGTCTAAGACAACTAAGGGCGGCCCGCAGGCCGCCCCTTGTCTAAAGCTCAGGACCGTGTTCAGCCCAGCAGTTCTTTGACCTTGGCAACGGTTGCCTCAGCTGTGATGCCAAAATGGTTGTACAGCTCGCCCGCAGGGGCAGATGCGCCAAAGCTGGACATGCCGATAAAGCCTGCCTTGGTGTCGCGGCCACGTTCGCCCATTAGCCAGCGATCCCAACCGCCTTCGCGCACGGCGGCTTCGATGCCGACCCGTACCGCGCCGCCCGGGAGGACGCGCTTGCGATAGGCTTCGTCCTGCTCAGCAAACAGCTCCATGCAGGGCATAGACACAACGCGGGTGCCGATACCTTCGGCCTCAAGCATCGCTTTGGCTTCCATCGCCAGCGAAACCTCGGAACCGGTCGCGATCAGGATCGCCTGACGCTTGCTTTCAGCCTCGGCCAGCACATAGGCGCCTTGCGCGGTCAGGTTCTTGGTTTTGTGGTCCTTGCGCACGGTCGGTACGCCCTGACGGGTCAATGACAGAACCGAGGGGCTGTCTTTGAAGGTCAGCGCCAGTTCCCATGCCTCGGCAGTTTCAACGGTATCGGCAGGGCGGAACACATAGGTGTTCGGCGTCGCGCGCGAGATGGCCAGATGTTCGACCGGCTGGTGTGTCGGGCCGTCTTCGCCCAAGCCGATCGAGTCATGGGTCATGACGAACACGGTGGGCACTTTCATCAACGCTGCCAGACGCATCGACGGGCGGGCATAGTCGGTAAAGGCCATGAAGGTGCCGCCATAGGGGCGGATACCACCATGCAGGGCCATACCGTTCATCGCAGCGGCCATGCCGTGTTCACGGATACCATAGTGGATATAGCGGCCCTTGCGGTTCTCCGGCAGGAACACGCTCATGTCCGACGACTTGGTGTTGTTCGAACCGGTCAGGTCCGCCGAGCCACCAACGGTTTCCGGCATGATCGGGTTCACAACGTTCAGAACCTTCTCTGACGATGCACGGGTGGCGAGTTTCGGCTGATCCTCGGACATCTGCTTTTTGAACGCCCGAATGGCACCGGCCAACTTTTTCGGGGCATCAAACGCATAGGCGCGGTTGAATTCGGCCTGCTTACGCTCGGAGATTTGGGCAAAGCGCTCTTCCCACGCAGCACGCTCTTCGGCGCCACGGGCCCCAATAGCCTCCCACGCGGATTTTACGTTTGTCGGAACTTCAAACGCATCATGCGGCCAGCCATAACCTTCCTTAGCGGCTTTCAGCTGGTCTTGATCCGTCAGCGCGCCGTGACCTTTCGAGGTGTCCTGCGCCGCGTGACCCAGTGCGATATGGCTCTCGCAGGCAATCATGGTTGGCTTTTTGGATTTCTTAGCTTGTGTAATCGCGGCGTCGATGGCTTGCGGGTCATGGCCATCGATCTCGATCACATGCCAGCCCGAGGCCGAGAAACGGCGGACCTGATCGGTGCGGTCTGCGATATCCACGGTGCCGTCGATGGTGATGTTGTTGTTGTCCCAGAAGACGATCAGTTTGCCCAGTTCATGACGACCGGCAAGGGTGATAGCCTCTTGGCTGACACCTTCCATCAGGCAGCCGTCTCCTGCGATCACATAGGTGTAGTGATCAACGATCTTCTTGCCGTAATGCGCGCGCTGGATCTCTTCGGCCATGGCAAAGCCGACCGCGTTCGAAATACCCTGACCCAGCGGGCCCGTGGTGGTTTCGATCCCGTCGACCAGGAAATTCTCGGGGTGGCCTGCAGTTTTGGCACCCAGCTGGCGGAAGTTCTTGATCTCGTTCAGCGTGACATCTGCGTGACCCGTCAGATAGAGCAGCGAATAGACCAGCATCGAGCCATGACCCGCCGATAAGATAAACCGGTCGCGGTCGGGCCAGTTCGGAGCTGAGGCGTCAAATTTCAGGTGCTTTTCGAACAGAACGGTTGCAACGTCAGCCATGCCCATCGGCATACCGGAATGGCCGGAATTGGCGGCGGCGACGGCATCAAGCGTCAGGGTGCGGATAGCCGCAGCTTTGTCCCAGTGTTCAGGGTTGGCAGTGCGCAGCGCAGTCAGGTCCACGGGCGTTGTTCCTTTGGATTACGGACAGATAGGCGGTCAATACCATTCAACCCCCAAAGTGCAAGCAGAACCCTGTGCGACACGCGGCCGGTGCTTCAAGAGTGCTGCTCAAGTGCTTGAAAGCAAAGAGTGGGTATTTTCCGAAACATTCCGTTAGACTAGGACCGCGCGCGGCCGGATTCGATTCGGATCACAGCGCAACAGAATGAACCTTGGTAAAGAGGTGACAGGGGCATGAGTCAGATAGAAGAACTACAGCGCCGTATTATCGCTGCCATGGAACGCATCGGTGCGGGTGTTGAAACACTCGGTGCGGCAGCCCCTGCGGCCAGCGGGTCGGATCAGGACCTGCGTGAGGCGCTGGACGAAGAACGTATCGCAAATGCACAGCTGGAAGAGCGGCTGAATTCGCTGAAGACGCAGCATACGCAGGAAGTTGATGCTATGCGCGCCGAAATCGGTGCGCTGAACCGGGAACCTGCCGACAATGCCGAGGCCGACGGGTTGCGCGAGCAACTGGCCGAAGCTGCTGCAAAACTGGCCTCTGTCGAGGCGGCCCGTGCTGAGCTGGCGGATGCCAAGGCCGCGTTGGAAAACCGCGATGAAGTAACGGCGCTGAAGGCAGAGATAGAGACAATGCGTTCCGCGCAGGAAAGTGCTGAGGACGCAACTGCATTGCGCGCCGAACTGGATCAACTGGCCCCGATCGCGAAACGGTCGCAAGAGCTTGAATCAGAAGTTGCCCGTCTGCGGACAGAGTTGGCCGACAGCGAGCGTGTCGCAGAGCTGAATGCAGAGTTGGAAATGTTACGGGCCGAGCGGACCAGTCATGGCGCCGCGATGTCCCGACTGGACGACGATCTGCAGCGACTCAGAAAGGCAAATGACCAGCTGCGCGAGACGGTCGAGGAACTGCGGGCCGCCGCCAGCGAGGGTATGACAGATGCCGAAATGCTCAACCGCGCAACTGTCGCCGAGCTCGAGGCGACACGTGCCGCACGCGCAACGGATGCGGCCGAGGCGCACGCGGTGCTGGCCCGGCTGGAACCGTTGTTGAACCGCGCTAACCTGACGGAAGGAGAGGTGGAGTAATGCCTGAGGTGACCATTCATATCGGTGGGCGCGGCTTTGACGTCTCTTGTCAGGATGGCGAAGAGGTGTTCCTGCAGGCTGCGGCCAAGATGCTGGACGACGAAGCGCAGGTTCTGTCCGATCAGATCGGGCGCATGCCGGAATCGCGCATGTTGCTGATGGCCGGGCTGATGCTGGCGGACAAAGCCGCGGCAAGCGAGGATCGGATCAAATCGGTCGAAGCGAAACTGGCCGAGGTCGAGGCCGAGTTGTCAAATCTACGCAATGCGCCAGCACCGGAACCAGAACGTATCGAAGTTGCCGTAGTTCCGCCATCAGTTACTGATACACTGGCTGAACTTGCCGCGCGAGCCGAAGCGTTGGCATCTGTTGTCGAAGAAAGGTCGATAAAATGAATTTGCTGCGCGCAGCTTCCTTTGTGTCCCTGATCATCATGCCAGTCGCCGCCATTGCCGAGATTGATGTTCTAGAGGTCACGTTTACCTGCGAAAACAATGTGCCGCTGCCGGTCAGCTATTTTAACGCATCTGACGGGTCAGGTGCTGCCGCCATGATTGTGGATAACAGCCTTGTGGCTTTGCGGCAGGTCGAAAGCGGGTCGGGCATTCGCTATGAATCCATCGGAGGCGAGGGCACATATATCCTCAGCTCAAAAGGATGGGATGCGACCATAAGCTTTAGGGCGGCAGGGAGCGCCGCCGGTCAAGAGCAGGTCATCTATCAGCAATGTAGCAGCCGCTGAGCGGCTGATCAGGCGTTGGCTTCGCGGATTTTGTCGGCTGCCTCTTTGTCGTAGCCGACCTCGTTGTCGTCGAACAACGTGTCAAGCTCACCTGACAGGGTCATCTCAGTGATGATGTCGCATCCGCCGACAAATTCGCCTTTGACATACAGTTGAGGTACCGTAGGCCAGTCGGAATAATCCTTGATGCCCTGGCGAACGTTTTCATCGGCCAGAACGTTCACGTCAGTATAGTCCACGCCCATATAGTTGAGAACACCGGCCACGCGGGACGAGAACCCGCACTGGGGCATCTCTTTGGTGCCCTTCATATACAGTACAACGTCGTTGGCTTTGACGGTTTCGTCGATCTGGGTCTTCACGTCGCTCATGTCGCGTTTCCTTGTCGTCGGCGCTCAGTCGCGCCCATTCATACGTTCTCGTCGCTCGTTTTCAGCCTGGGCCTTGTTGACGAGGTCGATATCTGTGGCTTCCATCCCAAGCGGTGGTTTCCCATTCATTTTGGGAGCTTGCCATCTGACTATCGCAGATAGCAAGTCCCAGAACTTTTGAATCATTCCGGCACTTTGGTGGTCAGTGCCAGCGCGTGCAATTCCCCATCTGGGCCGTCCATCTTGCCTTTCAAGGCCGAATAGACAGCGCGTTGCTGTTGCACACGGTTTTTACCACGAAAGCTCTCATCTACGACCATCGCGGACATATGGACGCCATCATGCCCGCCAACCTGAATATCCGCATCGGGAAAGGCTTCGCGCAGCAGGCTTTCAATTTCGTGGGCGCTCATCGGCATGTAGGTTTCTCCTGATGGTCTTTCTCAAGATGTAGAGCTATGGGCAGGCCCGTGCAAGAGCATCCGTGACTTGAGAAACAGCAAATCCCGCGCGATCAGAACGCGCAGGATTTCGGGCACGGCATACGTGTTTTCACTCAGGCGACGGCTGCCGCGAAACTTGACCGGAACGTGGTGGTCAGATCTTCCAGCGGGGCCTCAGAGTTGCCGATCTTGACGGCATCGCCGGTGAAGCGGCCAACCGATACTAGCGGCACGCCAGCCTGACCCGCGGCGATCATCAGCGCCTCGGCCTGATCAAAGTTGCAGGCCACCAGATAGCGGGCCTGATCCTCGCCGAACAGGAACTCGGTCGAGGCCTCGTCAAGGCAGACACCAACGCCCGCTACCTCGGCCAGTTCGAACGCGGCCAGGGCAAGGCCGCCATCGCCCAGATCTGTGCAGGCCTTGATCATGTCGCGGTTGGCGCGGATGAAATCGCCGTTGCGCTGTTCTGCGTCCAAATCGACATGTGGCGCGTCGCCGTCTTCGCGGTTGAACACTTCGGCCAGCAGGGCGGATTGGCCCAGATGGCCCTTGGTTTCTCCAATTACCAGCGCAACGTGGCCTTCGCGCACCTCGTTGCCAATGACCTCATCAGCGTGCGCCAGCAAACCAACCGCACCGATTGTCGGTGTCGGCAGGATCGCCTGACCGTCCGTCTCGTTATAGAGCGACACGTTCCCCGACACGATGGGCATATCCAGCGCGGCCACCGCTGCGCCGATGCCTTTGATGGCACCCACAAACTGGCCCATGATCTCGGGCTTTTCGGGATTGCCGAAATTCAGGTTGTCTGTGGTTGCCAGTGGCTTGGCCCCAACAGCGGTCAGATTGCGATAGGCTTCGGCCACGGCCTGTTTGCCACCTTCTTCCGGGTTTGTACGGACATAGCGCGGCGTGACGTCAGACGTGAAGGCCAGCACCTTGTCGGTGCCATGCACGCGGATCATGCCAGCGCCCAGCCCTGGTGCGCGCGCGGTATCGGCCATGACCATCGTGTCATATTGCTCGTACACCCATTGTTTGCCCGCATAGTTGGGCGAAGAGAGCAGGGCGCGCAGCCCGTCAATCGGGTCGATCTGCGGCACTTCGGCCAGTTCTTCGGCCTGCGGCGTCGGTACCCATGGGCGATCATATTCCGGCGCGGTCGAGGCGAGTTTGGACAGCGGCAGGTCAGCCTTGATCTCGCCGTTATGCATGATCAGGAACCTGTCCTCGGCGATGGTTTCGCCGACAATGGCAAAGTCCAGATCCCACTTCACGAATACGGCGCGCGCCTCAGCTTCCAGTTCGGGCTTGAGTACCATGAGCATGCGTTCCTGAGATTCTGACAGCATCATCTCGTATGCGGTCATGTTCTCTTCGCGCTGAGGTACGGTTTCCAGATCAAGCCGGACGCCCAGACCACCCTTGTCGCCCATCTCAACAGCAGAGCAGGTCAGGCCCGCCGCGCCCATATCCTGAATGGAGATCACTGCGCCGGTCTTCATCAACTCAAGCGTCGCCTCCATCAGGCGCTTTTCGGTAAAGGGATCACCGACCTGAACGGTGGGGCGCTTTTCTTCGATGGTGTCGTCAAACTCGGCCGAGGCCATGGTTGCGCCGCCAACGCCATCACGGCCCGTTTTGGCCCCGAGATAAACCACAGGCATCCCAACGCCGGACGCTGCCGAATAGAAAATCTTGTCGCTGTCGGCCAGACCCGCGGCAAAGGCATTCACAAGGCAGTTGCCGTTATAGGCCGGATGGAACCGAACCTCGCCACCCACACAAGGCACGCCAAAGCAGTTGCCATAGCCGCCGATACCCTCAACCACGCCATTGACCAGTTGGCGGGTTTTGTGGTGATCGGGCTCACCAAAGGACAGCGCGTTCATCGAGGCGACAGGCCGCGCACCCATGGTGAAGACGTCCCGCAGGATGCCGCCTACGCCGGTTGCTGCACCCTGATAAGGCTCGATATACGAGGGGTGGTTGTGGCTCTCCATCTTGAAGACCACGGCCTGGCCGTCACCAATATCGACCACGCCCGCGTTTTCACCAGGGCCGCAGATCACCTGCGGACCGGATGTAGGCAGGGTGCGCAGCCATTTCTTCGAGGATTTGTAGGAACAATGCTCGTTCCACATGGCCGAAAAAATGCCCAGTTCGGTAAAGCTTGGCTCGCGCCCGATGATCTCAAGGATCATGTCGTATTCTTCGGGCTTCAACCCGTGTGCAGCAATCAGATCCGGAGTGATGGCAGGCTCTTGCATGGTCTGTCCTGTTTGAAAGGTGGCCGAGGTTGCGCGCCTTTTAGGGCAACGGCGGTGCGCTGGGAAGGGGCAAGTGGGCGCAGACAGGCAGGAATGCTGTTCCTGCGAAGAAATACAGCCCAAAAAGAAGAGGGGCCCGACATTCGGGCCCCTCGGTTTTCAGTTTTACTTGGTCTCTTGTTGTTGCTGAGCCTGCTGGGCAACTGCGTCGCCAGCGGCAGCGCCAATCGCGGCCTTTTGCTCTTCATTGAGGTTCTCGGCGTCATCCAGCCCGGGGATCGCCACACGAACCTCGCGGCGGGCAAAGTCGATGCCGTTTTCTTTGAAAGCTGCCTTGACCCTGTTGAAGATTTCCTTGCGCAGCGTGAACTGCTTGCCGGGTTTGGCCATGAATTTCCCGCGGATGATCATGCCGACATCGTCAAAGTCAAAGACACCCTGCGACTTGAACGGCTGCAGGAAACCATCTTTGTGCAGTTCGTCCTCCATCATCGCAGCACCGATCTTTTTGAAGATCTTCTTCACCTTGTTCGGATCTGTGTCGAAGGGCACGGTGAACTTGAGCTTCATGATGACCCAGTCGCGGCTGTAGTTGGTCAGCTTCTGAATCTCACCATAGGGAATGGTGTGTACCGGCCCGCGATGGTGGCGCAGTTGCATCGAGCGGATCGAGATTTTCTCGACCGTACCGGTTGTTCCGCCCACATCTACATACTCACCCACCCGGAACGCATCGTCGATCAGGAAGAAAATCCCGCCTACTATATCCGACACCAGTTTCTGCGCGCCAAAACCAATGGCCAGACCCAGGATACCAGCGCCAGCCAGCAGCGGGGTGATATCCATGCCCAGCGCGCCCAGCGCGAGCAGGCCGAAGATGACCGCAAGCGCGACCTGAGCCGTGACCCGCAGCAGCGGCAGCACGGTTGCCAGACGTGAGCCGCCCGATCCGCCGCCTTCGCCGGCTTCTTCGTCCGGGCTCTGGCCTTCGGTTTCTTCTTTGGCCAGCCGGCGGTTGATCCAGAGCGAGACGACCTCGTTCAGGATGTAACCAACGGCGATTAGCAGGAAGAACTGGATTACACGTCCACCGGCATCCGTACCCGCGCCCGCGATCTCTTGCAGGTCAAGGTCCCATGCGTTGGCGATCATCAACACGATAAAGATGCCAGCCAGAACGCGCCCAATGCGGATATAGCTGCGCTTGGTCGATTTATAGGCGCGTTCGGCGATCGCACCATGGCCGATGATTGGCGGCTGCAAATGACGAACCAAACCTCGGATCAACGTATCAATCGCCGGCAGGATCAGCAGCCAGAACATCGTGGTGAAATGCGCGCCTTCTGCGGCCAGCGCAACAAGTTGGGGGTTTCTGGTCGCAGCCAGATATTCCACCACAAGCCACATTACGAATGAAACGCCGATGGCGAAATAGGGGTACGCTTCGGCGACACGCTCATCAAATTCGGTGCGATCTGGATCGGTGCCGCGCATCATTTCGCTGAGACCCGCGCGTGCAGTCCACGCAATCAGCCCGATATAGATGTGGATCGAAGTGTTCAGCCAGAAGCCTAGGCGCGTTTCGCCCATCTCGACACCATTCAGCGTGTTGAAGCGGATGATGAACATGGTGAAACCGATCAGCAAAAACAGACCGATCAGGTTGCGGTGCAGGTATTTCGCCCAGTGATCATCGATATTGACCAAACGCAGCTCTGACTTCTCCGGGGCCAGCACAAAGCGGGAAATGGCAGCGCCCAGCCGAGGAACCCAGATCAGGAAGAACACAAATGGTGCGACTTGCGAGATCTGCTCGGGGTCCAGCAATTGTCGTCCGACCAGCACCAGCGAGTAATAGAATACTACAAGACCCAGCAACTCGCGGCAGAATCGGCGGAGGAGAAACGTCACCGCACCGCGCAGATCATTTTCGGCGCCTCCAGGAACGGCTTTGATCCACCGACGTGTCCAGATTCCGACGATTTTTTCCGCCGCAAAACCGATGGCAAGAGCAAGCAAGGTATAGCCAAACAATGTCGTCAGGCCATTCATGCCAAAGGTTTTGCCAAAGTTGGAAAAGGCCTCGAGCTGCAGTGTGACCAGCGACGGCAGTTTGTGAATAACGTCCATCCACGACGCAGCAATCGCGGTGGCAGACTCGGACAGGCGCGTTACCAGCCCTTTTTTCTTGGCCGTTGCGGCCTGCTGTTGGGCGGCAACTGCGTCGAGGCGTTCCAAAAGTATCGAGCGCACCTGATCGTCGGACATCCGCGCAACCAGATCGTCCACCTGATCCGGTGTCAGGTCCTCGGGTATCGTCACGGTGCTTGCCGATGAAGAAGAACCACCGGTGGCCGGAATTTGTGCGAAAGCTGGCACTGCCAAATAAATAGCAGCAATCAGCGCCAAAAATAGGCGCGCTGGATGGAACATATTTTTTCCCTCGAAGGCAAAAGTTTATTTTTGTTTTACCGTATCATAGGCGGGCAAAAGGCAGAATCCCAGAGAAATTGATCAACTAGGCCGAGCAGGGAAGAGCCGAAGCCAAAAAAAAGGCCGAGCACTAAGCTCGGCCGTAGTCCAACAGGGAGGTATGAAGATGATGAGCGTTTCAGCATCACCGCCTTCGATTGCTCATTTAGTTATCACGGTAAGTACGTTCAAGATTTATTAGTAAAGTTTCTGACATGGCCGCTATGTTGCTAGCGCATAGCTAGAGTTTTCCCATCTGTCGCAAGTGCTTGCGATGAGAGATGATCTCATCCTGAACAAAGTCGCGGAATGCCGCGATGCGCTGCGATTGCCGCAGTTCTTCGGGATAGGCAAGATAGACCGGAACGTCGGCGCTTTCGATGTCGGACAATATGGGGACCAGATCGGGGAAATCTTCGGTCACGTAATCGGGCAGCATACCGATGCCAAGATCATGCAGCACCCCCTGCAGGACGCCAAAGTAGTTGTTCACTGTAAGAAGCGAACTAGGATTGCATGTCATCAGATGCCGGACCATAGATGCGCCAGCGCCAACCTGTGGTGCGGACGGAGTCTGGCAAATCAGTCGGTGCTTGGAAATATCTTCCAGTGATTGCGGTGCACCACCATTGGTCTCAAGATAATCTCGTGTCGCATAAAGCAGCATCCGCACCGTCATGAGCCGTTTCCGAACCAGATCGGCCTGACTGGGTTCTTTCATGCGGATTGCAACGTCCGCTTCGCGCATTGGCAGGTCCAGCACACGCTCTTCCAGCATCAGGTCGATATTGAGATCGGGATACTTCTCATAGAGCTTCGGCAGGCGCGGGGCCAGCCAGAGTGTTCCGAACCCGAACGTCGTGGTGACGCGCAGCACCCCGAAAACCTCATCCTCGCTGTCGCGGATCCGCGCCGCGGCGGCATCCAGCCGTTTTGACATGGCTGAGGTGGCATCAAATAGCAGCTCGCCCTGTTCGGTGAGAATCAGACCTCGCGCATGGCGGTGGAAAAGGGTGGCATCCAGCGATTCCTCCAGCGCCCTGATCTGTCGGCTGACCGCAGATTGGGACAGATTCAGCTTGTCTCCCGCATGAGTCAGGCTGCCTGCATCAGCCACCGCGTGAAATATTCTGAGCTTATCCCAATCCATCATCGCAACTTTCGTTATCCTCAGGCAGCCCTATATGAAAGAGGTAACAATTTCCACAATCAAACGGCGAAATCGTTACGTAGAAGGGGAAAATTACTATACAGGTCAGGTTTTATGACCTAAATTGAATAGAAATGCAGCACACTAATCCGACGAGGGGAGGCGTCAGATGAGTCAGCCGAAAATTTCGCTCAACGACCGTTTCGATCTATCCAAAAGCCCGGTGCTTCTGAACGGCACCCAAGCCCTCGTGCGGCTTATGATGATGCAAAAGGCGCGGGACCGCGCCGCAGGCCTGAATACCGCCGGATTGGTCACAGGATATCGAGGGTCGCCCTTGGGCGCTGTCGATCTGCAAATGTCGCGCGCGCAGAAGCAGCTGGTCGAAAATGATGTGACGTTTCAATACGGATTGAACGAGGATTTAGCCGCGACCGCGCTTTGGGGCAGCCAACAGGCGGGGCTGCGCGGCGACGGCAAGTTCGACGGTGTCTTTGGTCTGTGGTACGGCAAAGGACCGGGCGTGGATCGCTCAGGCGACGTCATGCGCCACGCGAATATGGCCGGCACCGGCAAGTATGGCGGTGTGCTGGTGGCCATGGGCGACGACCATACGGGCGAAAGCTCGACGGTGCTGCACCAGTCTGAATGGTCGCTTGTCGACATGTATATGCCCGTGGTCAGCCCAGCAGGTGTGCAAGAGATCCTTGACTATGGCGTCTATGGCTTCGCCCTCAGCCGGTTTGCCGGCGTATGGGTCGGTCTGAAGACCATGAAAGACACGATCGAGGTGACCTCGGTCGTGGACGGGCGTCCTGACCGGATGCCTCTGGTGACCCCCGAATTCGACATGCCCGAAGGTGGGTTGAACATTCGTCTTGGGGATACGCCGCATCTGCAGGAAACGCGGATCATCGACTACAAGCGCTTTGCGGCCGAGACATTTTCGCATGCTAACCGGCTGGATCGCAGGGTTTGGGGCAAGTCTGGTGCCAAGATCGGCATCGCTGCGGCAGGCAAGAACTGGCTGGATCTGGTTCATGCGATGTCGCTGCTGAATATCGACGCGAATGAGGCCGAGCGTCTTGGGATCACCACCTATAAGATCGGACAGACGTTTCCTCTGGACATGAAAGGGTTCCACGACTGGGCCGAAGGTCTGGACCTGATCATTATCGTAGAAGAAAAGCGCAAGCTGATCGAGGTCCAGGTCAAAGAAGCCATCTTTGATGACCGGCGCGGTCGTCGGGTCTATGGCTGGTACAAGGGCGGCGCCGGCGCGCTGCACCGCGAAGAGCTGTTTCCGACCCGTGGTGCGCTTGATCCGATCATGATTGCGGAAAAGCTGGGCAATATCCTCATCGAAGAGGGGCGCGACACGGATGGAGTCCGTGCCGGGCTGGACAAGCTGGACGAGGCACGCCGCGCCGACAACGCTCAGGAAATCGCAACCCGGTTGCCGTATTTCTGCTCGGGCTGTCCGCATAACAGCTCGACAAAAGTGCCCGACGGCAGCCGCGCCTATGCAGGCATCGGGTGTCACTATATGGTGCAGTGGATGGACCGCGAAACCACCGGTTTCACCCAGATGGGCGGCGAGGGGGCCAACTGGGTCGGTGAAGCGCCGTTTTCCACAACCAAGCATGTGTTCCAGAACCTTGGCGATGGCACCTATAACCACTCGGGCGTGCAGGCTATTCGTGCGGCTTTGTCGGCGGGGACCAACATCACCTTTAAAATCCTGTTCAACGATGCGGTTGCAATGACCGGTGGGCAGGACAATGAAGGCGATCTGACCGCCGAGCGCATCGTGCGCGAAGTCAAAGCCATGGGCGTACAGCATGTTGCTGTTGTCTATGACGAAAAAGAAGATGTGAACTTCAAGGCCTTGCCCTCGGATGTCGAAACCCACGAGCGCGCCGATCTGATGCGTGTGCAGGAAAAGTTTCGCGAGATCGAGGGCGTCTCGGTCATTGTCTACATTCAGACCTGCGCCGCCGAAAAGCGCCGCCGGCGCAAACGCGGCAGCTTTCCGGACCCGGATAAACGCGTCTTCATCAACACCGACATCTGCGAAGGTTGCGGCGATTGCGGGGTTCAATCCAACTGCGTCTCGATTGTACCCAAAGAAACCGAGTTTGGCCGCAAACGGGCCATCGACCAGTCAAGCTGTAACAAGGATTTCTCTTGCCTGAACGGGTTCTGCCCGTCGTTTGTGACGCTGGAAGGTGCGCAAATCCGCAAAGAGGCAACCACTGATCTGGACCTGCCGGATTTGCCTGCCCCATCGCTGCCAGCGATCAGGGGCACCCATAACGTGGTGATTACCGGAGTGGGGGGTACCGGCGTTGTCACTATCGGAGCGATCCTTGCGCAGGCCGCGCAGATCGACGGCAAGGGTGCAGGCGTGATGGAGATGGCCGGTCTGGCACAAAAAGGCGGCGCGGTTCACATCCACTGCCGTCTGGCGAACAAACCCGAAGACATCAGCGCCATTCGTGTGGCAACGGGCGAGGCGCATGCGCTGATCGGCGGTGATCTGGTGGTGTCGGCGGGTTCGAAAACACTTGGCCTCACGCAAACCGGTCAGACCGGGGCTGTGGTCAACAGTCACGAGATCATCACCGGTGATTTTACCCGCGATACCGAGTTTCAGATACCGAGAGACCGCCTGGAGCTGGCGCTTGAGGCGCGATTGAAGGACGGGTTGTCTCTGTTCGATGCCACCGATCTTGCGCGTGCAGTGATGGGCGACTCGATCTATTCTAACATGATGATGTTTGGCGCGGCGTGGCAGCGCGGCTTGCTGCCCGTCAGCCACGCGGCGATCATGCAATCCATCGAGCTGAACGGCACCGCCATCGAACGCAACAAGCGTGCCTTTGATGTGGGTCGCTGGGCCGTGCTGCATCCTGATGAGGTGGCCAGCATCCTGCAACCTGCCATTGTTGAGCTGCCGAAAACGCTGGATCAAAAGATCGATCTTCGCGCCGAGCATCTGATCGCCTATCAAGGACCGCGCCTTGCCAAACGCTATCGCAAGATGATCGACACGGTCGATGACGTGGATGTCAAAGAAGCCATCGCAAAAGGATATCACAAGCTGCTGTCCTATAAGGATGAGTATGAGGTCGCTCGGCTGCTTTTGGACAGTCGCGAGAAAGCGGCAGCAGAGTTTGATGGCGATTTCAAAATGACCTTCCATCTGGCACCGCCCATTCTTGGGGGAACAGGTGCGGATGGTCGTCCGCGCAAACGCGCGTTTGGCGAATGGATGCTGAAACCGCTTAAGTTTCTTACCAAACTCAAAGGTTTGCGCGGAACGCCGTTGGATATCTTTGGATACACTGCCGAACGGCGGATGGAGCGGGCGCTGATCCGTCAGTACGAAAAAGACATGAAAGTGGTGTTGCCGAAATTGTCTGACGAAACGAAAGACGCAATTGTCGCTCTGGCCCGGCTGCCACTGGATATTCGCGGCTTTGGCCCGGTTCTGAAAGCAAACGAAGCAAAGGCCGCCAAGCGCCGCGAAGAATTGCTGTCAGTCATCCGTCAGGGCGGAGAGGGGCTCAAGGCAGCGGCCGAGTAAAATGTCACAGGCGTGTCATGCGCGCTAGGCAAAACTGTTACGAACACTTATCTGGCGGGCAGCATACCGGAGACATTCATGCCTTTGCGCAGCCATATCGCGCGTGACATTTCCTACGCCTATTCGGCCGAAACCAGAACTGGCCGGATGGTTATCAAGCTGATGGAAAACACCACCGGTCGGCTGGGGCTGATCAAACGCGCCGACGGGTACGAACGTGACGTGGCCAATGGGCGCGATTTCTGGTCCGTGATGGTTGAACGCTACGGGCTAATGCTGGATGTCGTTGGCGGTGCGTTGACGAACATTCCCAAGAACGGACCCCTGATCCTGATCGCGAACCATCCTTATGGTATCCTCGACGGATTGATGATGGGGCACATCCTGTCCCAGACACGCGGCGATTTTCGCATTCTGGCGCATCGTGTGTTTCGGAAAGCCGAAGATCTGAACAGGATCATTCTGCCGATTTCGTTCGACGACACGAAAGAGGCCGTAAGACTGAACCTTGAGACCCGCAAAACCGCGCTGAACTATCTGTCCGAAGGCGGAGCCATCGGGATTTTCCCCGGTGGTACGGTCAGCACGGCGGCCAAACCTTTTGCCCACCCCATGGACCCCGGCTGGCGCGGGTTTACCGCGCGAATGGTGGCAAAATCCGACGCAACGGTTGTGCCGGTGTTTTTCGACGGCCACACATCGCGCCTGTTCCAGATTGCAAGTCACCTGCACAGCACATTGCGCATGGGGCTGCTGATCAAAGAGTTCAAGAAACGCGTTGATACCCCGGTCAAAGTGGTTGTCGGCGAGCCGATTGGCCGCGACGTTCTGGACCCGCTGGCCAAGGATACGCGCAAGATGATGGATTTCCTGCGCGAAGCAACGTATGAGCTATCTCCAAAGCCGCTAAAGTCCTATGACTACGGCTATGAATTCGAGGAACGGCATCGCGCCTGAAGGGCAAATGGCAGTAGGTATCTTTGATTCTGGATTGGGCGGGCTGACCGTTCTCAACGCCGCGCAGAAACGTCTGCCGGACGTTGATTTCCTGTATTTTGCAGACAGCGCCCACGCGCCATATGGCGTGCGCGATGCCGAAGATATCTATCAGCTGACGCGCAAGGCGGTCTCAGACCTGTGGGCGCGCGGATGCAATCTGGTGATTCTGGCCTGCAACACGGCCAGCGCCGCTGCGCTGCGGCGGATGCAGGAAGAGGGCGTGCCCCAAGGCAAACGCGTCCTCGGCGTATTTGTGCCGCTGATCGAGGCGCTGACCGAGCGGGAATGGGGCGACAACAGCCCGCCGCGTGAGGTCCAGGTCAAGCACGTGGCACTGTTTGCCACGCCCGCAACAGTATCAAGCCGCGCGTTTCAGCGTGAATTGGCCTTTCGCGCCATCGGCGTGGACGTCGAAGGGCAGGCCTGCGGCGGTGTCGTGGATGCCATCGAAGACGGCGACATGATTCTGGCCGAGGCTTTGGTGCGTTCGCATGTTGACGCGTTGAAACGCAAGATGCCCGAGCCGCAGGCGGCCATTCTGGGTTGCACGCACTATCCGCTCATGGCGGAAACCTTCCAGCGGGCGCTGGGACCGGACGTTCAGGTATTTAGCCAGGGCGATCTGGTCGCTGAAAGCCTGGCGGATTACCTGCAACGTCATCCTCAGATGCTGGGCAACAGTGCGGCTGGATTTCTGACAACGGGACAACCTGCCTTTGTCAGCGACCGGGCAACGCAATTTCTCCGACGAAAAATCTCATTCGAAGCGGCCTGATTTAGGTCAAGGAGACCACCGTTTCGATTCTGTAATTCGATGACCGTCACACTGGCGGTCGTAAAATGTGGCACGTAGGTACAAGAGGTCTGACATGACCCATAAAATCGCAATTCTTGGCGCATCCGGTTATACCGGGGCGGAACTGGTGCGGCTGATCGCCGAGCACCCGAATATGGATATCTCAGCGCTGGCAGCAGAACGTAAGGCCGGCCAATCCATGGCTCAGGTGTTCCCGCATCTGCGTCATCTCGACCTGCCGGTCTTGTGCAAAATCTCTGAAATCGACTTTTCCGGGATCGATCTGTGTTTCTGTGCCCTGCCGCACAAAACCAGTCAGGAGGTTATTCGCGCACTGCCCGCCGACCTGAAAATCGTTGATCTGTCAGCAGATTTCCGGCTGAGCGATCCCGAGGAATACGAAAAATGGTACGGAAACCCGCACACGGCGCTCAGCCAGCAGGAAGAAGCGGTCTATGGCTTGACCGAATTCTATCGCGACGACATCCGCAACGCGCGGCTGGTCGCGGGCACCGGCTGTAACGCGGCGACCGGTCAGTATGCGCTGCGGCCCTTGATTGCGGCGGGCGTGATTGATCTGGACGATATCATTCTGGATCTGAAATGCGCGGTTTCCGGGGCAGGGCGGGCGCTCAAGGAAAACCTGCTGCATTCCGAGCTGAGCGAGGGGTATCACGCCTACGCCGTCGGGGGTGCGCACAGGCATCTGGGCGAATTCGATCAGGAGTTTTCAAAGATCGCCGGGCGGACTGTGCATATACAATTCACGCCGCATCTGGTGCCCAGCAATCGCGGGATTCTGGCCACGACCTATGTGAAGGGCGATCCGCAAAGCGTGTATGAGACGCTGTGCAACGCTTATGAAGGTGAACCCTTTATCCAGATGCTGCCTTTTGGCGAGGCGCCTTCGACCCGTCACATACGTGGCTCGAATTTCTGTCACATCGGTGTTGTGGCGGATCGGATTGAACGCCGCACGATAGTGGTGGCAGCGCTGGATAACCTGACAAAAGGTAGCAGCGGCCAAGCCTTGCAGAACGCCAACCTGATGTTAGGTGAAACTGAAATGACGGGCCTGATGATGGCCCCTTTGTTCCCATGAGGATGTGATGAAAACGCTCAAGAAACGCCGTCGCGTACAGATTATTGTTCTGGCTGTCGCAGCCCTTACTTTGTCGACGGCGTTGATTGGGTACGCGATGCGGGACGGGATCAACTTTTTCCGGTCCCCATCGCAGGTCATCGCTGAGCCGCCCAAACCGACTGAGGTGTTTCGGATTGGCGGGCTGGTCGAAGAGGGTTCGATCATTCGCGGACAGGGCGAGACTGTGCATTTTGTCGTGACCGATGGTGGTGAAAGTGTCCCAGTGGCCTTTACCGGCGTACTGCCCGATCTGTTTTCGGAAAATCAGGGCATGGTAGGTACGGGTAGTTACGTCGATGGCGTGTTCGAAGCCACTGAAATTCTTGCCAAACATGACGAAACCTACATGCCGAAAGAGGTCGTCGACGCCCTGAAAGAGCAGGGCGTGTACAAAGAAGCTGAAGACAGCTGATACCACATCTCTGATGATTTGATGGGGCGTTGCCTGGGGATACCGGGCAGCGCCCTGTCTGGTTTCCTCACCTTAATCAAGTTGCTGGACCGTTTGCTGCAGCAAAGGGAGGTGTCGGCATGCAGACGGTCCGTCAAATCGCACAAGAGATTGTGGCGCGCGAAGGGGGGTTTGTGGATGATCCGGATGATCCGGGTGGGGCCACCAAATACGGCGTGACAATTCACACGATGCGTCGTCTGGGACTGGATTTGACTGGGGACAGAGTAGTGGACCGGGCCGATGTGCGCGCGCTCAGCCGCAAGCAGGCGGTCGATATCTTCCTGAAACATTATTTTCAGAAACCGCGCGTTGCTCTGCTGCCTGAGGTGCTGCAGCCTTCGGTCTTTGACATGTATGTCAATGCCGGTGCGCAGGCGGTGAAAATCCTGCAGCGGCTGTTGTGTGACATGGGGTTTGACATTCAAGTTGATGGCGCGCTCGGGCCGCAGACTGCACGGGCCGCAGACGCAGCATCGCATCCCGATCCGGTTGTCCTGCGGGATTCATATGGCGTCGCCCGGCGCAATTACTACTTCAGACTCGCGGATCGCAGACCGGCCTCCCGGAAATACGCCCGCAGCCGGTCGGGGGGCAAGGGGGGATGGATCAGGCGGGCCGAAGAGTTCCTCTCGCCAACATATCACCTGAGTGACGCAGAATTTCAAAAAAGGGTTTCGGGATGGGATTGATTTCAGGGCTTTTGGGGCTGCTCTTTGGCAGCGGTCGTAATGTGGTGCGCGAAACGGCCGAGGTGTTTCGCGAGAATTCTGAGGCCGGGGCCCAGCGCGCGGTGGTCACCCAAGGTCAGGCTATGGCGCAGTTCGGGGACGAGTTTCAGGCGCCGCGCAAAGGCGGGTTTGATCGGTTCATGGATGGGTTGAACAGGCTGCCCCGCCCGGCGCTGGCGCTGGGAACTTTGGGGTTGTTCGCGGCGGCGATGATCGACCCGATCTGGTTCGCGGCCCGTATGCAGGGCATAGCGCTGGTGCCGGAACCGCTCTGGTGGCTGTTGGGTGTAGTTGTTTCCTTTTATTTTGGTGCGCGTCATCAAACCAAGGTGCAGGATCTTCAGCGCGAGATCGCGTCGACCATGTCGCGAACGCCAGTCGTAATGGCCAATATTGAGGCCCTGAATCAGCTGCGAGCGGACACTCCAGGCGCCGCAGATGTAGGTGCTCCGGCCGATGACGTTCTGCTGGCGTCAAACCCCGACGCAAACCCGGCTTTGGACGATTGGCGGCTCTTACAGAGGCCCTGACCCGCGACACTATGTGCGCCGAATCCGGGCGAAAGTGATTGGCGCTCATCCTGAGACAAGAGTATACCGGGCTCATGATTACAGAGCTCGGCCACTTCGCACTGATCCTAGCCTTTTTTGTCGCAATCGTTCAAAGCGTTGTGCCCCTGATTGGGGCTGCCAAACGCTGGACAGGTTGGATGGTTTTTGCCGAACCTGCGGCGATATCCCAGTTCCTGCTGACGGCTTTTGCCTTTGGCGCACTGGTCTGGGCGTTTGTTACGTCCGACTTTTCGTTGCGCATCGTGGTTGAGAACAGCCATTCGGCAAAACCAATGCTCTACAAGATCAGCGGGACCTGGGGGAACCACGAAGGTTCCATGCTGCTCTGGGTTTTGATCGTTGCACTTTTTGGGGCGATGGCAGCGTTCTTCGGGGGCGGATTGCCGCCCACGCTTAAGGCGCGTGTTCTAGCGGTGCAGGGGGCTATCGGTGTGGCTTTCTTTGCCTTTATCCTGTTCACATCCAATCCGTTTGACCGCCTGATCGTGCCGCCATTTGACGGGCGCGACCTGAACCCGCTGTTGCAGGATCCGGGTTTGGCCTTCCATCCGCCGTTTCTGTATCTGGGCTATGTGGGCCTGAGTATGGCCTTCAGCTTTGCCGTCGCCGCCCTGATCGAAGGGCGCGTCGACGCGGCGTGGGGCCGTTGGGTGCGGCCGTGGACTCTGGCGGCGTGGATTTTCCTGACCATCGGGATCGCACTGGGGTCGTGGTGGGCATATTACGAGCTTGGCTGGGGTGGGTTCTGGTTCTGGGATCCGGTGGAAAACGCCTCGTTCATGCCATGGCTGCTGGCAGCGGCGCTGTTGCACTCGGCCATCGTGGTCGAAAAACGAGAGGCGCTGAAAAGCTGGACCATCCTGCTCGCGATCATTGCGTTTGGGTTCTCACTGATCGGGACGTTCATTGTCCGGTCAGGCCTGCTCACCTCGGTCCATGCCTTTGCCAACGATCCCGAGCGCGGTGTGTTTATCCTGATCATTCTGGTGTTCTTTATGGGCGGCGCGCTGACCTTGTTTGCCGCGCGCGCGCAATCGATGGAGGCCAAAGGCGTCTTTGGCATGGTCAGCCGTGAAAGCGCACTGGTCCTGAACAACGTCTTGCTGGCGGTCAGTTGCTTTGTGGTGTTCTTCGGTACCCTCTGGCCGATGGTCGCCGAGATGGCGTTTGATCGGAAGCTTTCGGTTGGCGCGCCGTTCTTTAACGCAGCCTTCACACCGTTCATGGTTGCCTTGGGCATTGTTCTGCCGGTTGGCGCGATGCTGCCCTGGAAACGTGGCAAGCTGGGACGGACGGCTTGGTCACTACGCTATGCCTGCGCGCTTGCTGTGGCGCTGGCCATACTGGTTTGGGTGATGCAAACCGGGCGCAGCGCCTTGGGCCCGATTGGTCTTTTCCTTGGGGCTTGGATCACGTTCGGCGCAATCGTCGATTTGTGGAGCCGCACCGGACGCGATCGCAGCCTTGCCCGCCTTCTGCGCCTGCCAGGCGCGGACTGGGGTAAAGCAGTAGCGCATACCGGATTGGGCGTTACAATGTTTGCGATAGCGGGCCTTCTGGCATGGGAGGTCGAGGATATTCGCGTTGTGCAGCCGGGCGAGCCATTTGAGGTCGGGCAATTCACGCTGACACTGCAGGATGTCCGCCGGGTGCAGGGGCCCAATTATTTCTCGACCATGGCGGATGTCGCGGTCACCCAAAATGGCAAATCCATCACCACGCTGCATCCTGAGAAGCGAGACTATCCGGTGGCAAGGATGCCCACCACCGAGGCCGCCATCGACTATCGTTTTCTGCGCGACCTCTATGTGGTGATCGGGGATCAGCAGGCAGATGGCGGCTGGGTGATCCGCACGTATATCAAACCCTTGGCAAACTGGATTTGGGGCGGATGTATCCTGATGTCGCTGGGCGGGTTGTTCAGTCTGTGTGATCGGCGCTTCAGAGTGGCCGCAGGTGCGCGCAAAGCGCCAAGATCCGGGGTGCCGGCAGAATGAAACGTCTGATCCTGATCCTGTTACTGGCTGCCACGCCGTTGCTGGCGGTGCAGCCTGATGAGGTGCTCGACGATCCAGAGCTGGAAGCGCGGGCGCGCGAGCTCAGCGCCGAGCTGCGCTGTCTGGTCTGTCGCAACGAAAGCATTGATGACAGCAACGCCGATTTGGCGCGCGATTTGCGCCTGCTGGTGCGCGAGCGTCTTGTCGCAGGTGATTCAAACGATGATGCGATAGCCTTTATTGTTGATCGGTATGGCGAATATGTTCTGCTGAAGCCCACGGTCACAGGTTCAAACCTCTTGCTGTGGTTGGCCGGCCCACTGATGTTATTGATTGCAGCTGGCGTTGGTTGGAACTTTTTGCGTACGCGCGCAGAAAAACACGCTAGCGGAGAAATCGACACGTTGAGCGAGGACGAGAAGGAACGCTTGCGTCAGATTCTCGAAGACTGACGTTTGGTTTCGCTTTTCCTCGCCGTACATCTGCGTCAGGGTCTGCACAGCTCTGCGCAGATGAGGTTTGTCGATGGAATACGAAGCGGTCCTTTTGGATATCACTGATGGGTTGGCGGTGCTTACGCTGAACCGGCCTGACAAGATGAATGCGCTGACGACCCAGATGCGTGCCGAGATCACCCATGCGCTGACACATGCCGCGCGCCACTCCAGAGCCATTGTTATCACCGGTGCAGGCCCGGCGTTTTGTTCGGGGCAGGATTTGGGCGATGCGTCCAGCACCGGAAAAATCGATCTTGAGCGTGCGTTGCGTGACGAATACGAGCCTATGTTGCGGGCGATCTATGATTGTCCCGTGCCGACGATTGCGGCGGTCAACGGTGCCGCGGCCGGGGCAGGGGCCAATCTTGCGCTCTGCGCCGATGTGGTGATCGCCACGCACAGCGCGTATTTCCTGCAGGCCTTTGCCCGGATCGGCTTGCTGCCCGACGCAGGGGGGACGTGGTTCATGCCGCGGCAGATGGGGTTTGCCAAGGCGATGGGCGCGGCGCTGTTTGCCGACAAGATCACCGCGCAACAGGCTGATGACTGGGGGTTGATCTGGGAAGCCGTCAGCGACGATGCGTTTGATCAGCATTGGCGCGAACGGGCCGCATACCTGGCGAATGGCCCCACAGCTGGCTTTTGCGCGATCAAAAAGGCGCTGCGTTCGACCTATGACCGGACGCTGCCACAGCAACTGGCAGTCGAAGCGCATCTGCAGGGGGATTGCGGCCGGACCCGTGATTTCTCCGAGGGTGTTGTGGCCTTTATCGAAAAGCGCCCCCCAAAGTTCGAGGGGCGCTGATCCATCGATTCTCAGGCGCGGCGACGCCTGCGCGTGCGCCGCTCGGGCGCTGCTTCGCCTTCTCCGGTGCCGTCCGAGGCGGAAGAGAACGGCCCAAGCGCATCCGTGATTTGTTCAAGCGTCGGGCGCTCTCCGCGTGGGCGGGTATTCAAAGCGTCGCGCATCTTTTCCAGATGTTCCGGCATGGTACCACAGCACCCGCCGATAATGGTTGCACCCGCATCGCGCGCCATGGCCGCATAGTCCGCCATAAGGTCGGGCGTTCCGTCATAATGAATATGCCCGTCCACGTACTTTGGGATACCCGCGTTGCCTTTCGAGATGACTGGCCGCTCGGTTCCCTGAGCGACAAAGCCCAGCACCGTGCGCAGGATGTCGGATGCGCCGGTGCCGCAATTGGCCCCAAAAGCGACCGGCGGGTTGTCCAGCGTTTCAACCAGCTTTGCAAGATCGGCAGAGGTGACGCCCATCATGGTGCGACCGGCGGTGTCAAAGCTCATCGTGCCGCACCAGGGCATACCCGCCAGCGCAAAGGCTTCGGCGGCGGCGCGGAATTCCTCGGGTGCGCTGATGGTTTCCAGCCACAGAACATCTGCGCCGCCTTCTTTCAGCGCTTCGGCCTGTTCGTGGAACATCTCGACCGCGTCGCTGTGCGACAGGCTGCCGACCGGTTCCATGATCTCGCCGGTGGGGCCGACCGATCCGGCGACCACGACGGGGCGGCCCGCTTTGTCTGCCACCTCGCGACCAAGCTCTGCGCCGATGCGGTTAAGTTCGCCCACGCGGTTCTGCGCGTCATGCAGTTTCAGCCGTGCTGCGGTGCCTCCGAATGTATTGGTCAGAAACAGATCGCTGCCGGCATCGACCGATCCCCGATACAAAGTCTTGATCTTTTCGGGCGCATCTACGTTCCACAGTTCAGGCGCATCGCCAGACTGCAGGCCCATGTTAAACAGGGTGGTGCCGGTTGCCCCATCGGCAAGAAGGGCACCGTTGGTTTCCAGAAGTTTGGTCAGCGCGTTTGTCATTGGAAGAATCCAGAAAAGGCGCCAAAGCGCCGTTTAAAACAGAGACGCCCCGTGTCCCACGACCGGAGCGTCAAATCAAATTCATAAAACTCATGATGATCATGAGCAGAGCAAAGCTAGTCGGCGGCCTCGGCCACGACCTGCTCTTTGGCCTCGACCAGCAGTTCCGCCATCTTTTCGCGGATTTTCTGCTCGTCAGCCAGATCGCCCAAGTACTTTTTGACCGCCTCGACGACGTCATCTTCGCTGACGTTCTGAAGGTCTGTCTGCACCAGCTCTTGCCCGTATTTGCGGGCCTGTTCCACGGTTTCGCCTTTCAGGGCCGATGCCCAGACTGCCATGAACCGGTTGCGGCGCATTCGGGCGACGAATTGCATCTTTTCATCATGGGCGAACTTGCTTTCAAACGCGGCTTCACGTTCGTCAAATGTGGTCATTGGTTGGGGACCTCTTGGATTACAACTTCTGTCATTATGATATGACTATAGGCGCGTACCGGTGCAAGGGATTTGCGCTGCGTCAAAGCCACCCGGCTGCATAAACTTGCGGGATAGGGGGGCTTGGACTATGAGAGCGCCAACGCTCGGGGACTCATCCCCTTGCTCAGGATTGGAAAGGTCGACTATGGCGCGTCGCAAAAAGATCTACGAAGGCAAGGCCAAGATACTCTATGAAGGCCCCGAGCCGGGAACGATCGTGCAATACTTCAAAGACGATGCCACCGCGTTCAACGCCGAGAAGAAGGACGTGATCGACGGCAAAGGCGTTCTGAACAACCGTCTGAGCGAATTCTTCATGACCGGTCTCAGCCAGATTGGCGTGCCCACTCATTTCATCCGGCGCCTGAACATGCGGGAACAGTTGGTGCGCAGCTGTGAAATCGTGCCGCTTGAGGTGATCGTGCGCAACTATGCCGCCGGGTCCATGTCGAAACGGCTGGGCATCGCCGAAGGCACGCAACTGCCGCGTCCGATTGTTGAATACTGCTATAAAGACGACGCGCTTGGCGATCCTTTGGTGACCGAAGAACATATCGCGGCGTTCGGCTGGGCCAGTCAGCAGGACATGGATGATATCCTTAGCCTTGCCCTGCGCGTGAATGATTTCATGAGCGGCATGATGCTGGCCGTCGGTATCCGTCTGATTGACTTCAAGATCGAAATCGGCCGCGCCTATGACGGTGATTTTCAGCGCCTCGTGGTCGCCGATGAGATCAGCCCAGACAGCTGCCGCTTGTGGGATATCGAGACAGGGCAAAAGCTGGACAAGGATGTATTCCGCCGCGATCTGGGCAATCTGACGGACGCTTATTCCGAAGTGGCCCGCCGCCTTGGCGTACTGCCTAAAACTAACGTGACCAAGCCGACGTTGATCAACTGATACCACCCAGATGCTGGTCCTTGCGAAATGCGCCACCCGGATGGGTCGGCGCATTTTTTGTCGTTTATTCATTTGACAGAGTCAGAGCACTTAAAGCACTTTCCCTCAAAGCGGCCGATCTGGATTAAATATCAAGGTAATGAGCGACATGGTCGATCTGTTCAATCAAGCGATCTTTCTAAAGTTCCTCGCGGCTGTTCTGGCCATTTTTAACCCTCTTTATAATATCCCGATATTCCTCAGCATGACCAAAAACTGCTCGCAATCCGAGCGGCGGCGCGTGGCGGTCATTGTAACCATATCGGTCACGATTATCGCGCTGATTGCTGTTTTGATCGGGGAAGAAGTATTGGCGATCTTTGGGATCGACGTTCCGTCGTTTCGGATTGCGGGCGGCATCATTATTTTCGGAATTGGCATGTCGATGCTGAAAGCCGAAGATCGCCCACCCGGGGATCAGGCCGCGGTCGAGGACGGGCACCAGCGAAAACTGAACTTTGCGGTTGTACCGTTGGCCATTCCGCTGACGATTGGTCCGGGAACTATCGCGGTGACCATCGTCTTCTCGCATCAATTGTCGAACGGGGCAGAGATTGTGACTTTGGGCGCGGCTATTCTAATAGCGTGCGCAATTGTTGGTTTGGGGCTTCTTTTCGCCGATCAGATATCTCGTTTTTTGGGAGAGACCATGATCAATGTGCTGACCCGGATCATGGCAATTCTGCTGGTTGCCGTCGCGGTAGAGATGGTTTTAACTGGCGTATTCAACGCCATCGACACCCATTACCCCGCTTTGCTGTCGAAAGAGGCACAAGGCGGATAGGGGCTACGGCAAACTGCTGTTCAAATAGGGTTGTTCAACGCAGGCAACCAAGGTATTCCCCGCGCAACGGAATAGGCCCCGCGCGTGGGTCACAGGTGGAGTTGCTAAGATGAAAGCACGGGTACACGTGATGCTCAAGAACGGGGTGCTTGACCCGCAAGGTGAGGCTGTCCGCCACGCGCTCGGCGCCATGGGCTTTGACAAGGTTGAAGGCGTGCGTCAGGGCAAGGTGATCGATTTGGAACTGCAGGACGGCGCAACCGAGGCTGACGTAACCGAGATGTGCGAAAAGCTGTTGGCCAACACAGTCATCGAACGCTACGAGATCGAACTGGTCTGAGTTTACCCACCAAGGAGGGTTCGCCATGCGTGCAGCCGTCATCGTTTTCCCCGGTTCCAATTGTGACCGTGATCTTGCCGTTGCTTTCGAACAGGCGGGTTTTCAGGTCGATATGGTCTGGCACAAAGATGCTCGACTGCCCGAGGGCGTCGATATCGTTGGGGTTCCCGGCGGTTTCTCTTATGGCGACTACCTGCGCTGCGGAGCCATCGCGGCGCAGTCGCCGATCTGCAAGGCGGTCGTCGATCATACGGAACGTGGTGGCTATGCGGTTGGCATCTGCAACGGGTTTCAGATCCTGACCGAAACCGGCATCCTGCCAGGAGCGCTGCTGCGCAATGCGGGGCTGAAGTACATCTGCCGCACCGTCGGGCTGAAAGTCGAAACCAGCGATAGCGCCTTTACCCAAGGTTACAACGCCGGCGATGTCATCGGTATTCCGATTGCCCATCATGATGGCAACTATTTCGCCGATGATGAAACGCTGGCCCGCCTGCGTGACGAGGATCGCGTCGCCTTTACTTATACCGAGAACCCCAATGGATCGCGTGGGGATATTGCGGGCATCCTATCGCACAACCGCCGCGTGCTTGGCATGATGCCACACCCGGAGCGCGCCGCCGACGAAGGCCATGGCGGCACGGATGGAACGGCGCTCTTCCGCGCATTGTCGGGTGTTCTGGCGCCAGCCTGACTTGAGGTCGTGGCCACGGGCGCGTAGCCTCTGGGGATGAATTCCGAAACACCATCAGGTTGGGCAAATTTCCTGGGCAGGTTCCGCGGTGCGCCGCTGGGCTGGAGGCTGCGCATTGCCGTTATCTTACTGCTGGTGGTCACGGTTGCCACCATCTGGATCACCAACAGCCTGCTGACGAACCGCTTCACCGAATCGACGCGCAATCGAGCCGAAGTGCGGCTGGCGCTGTACTCTGGTAACCTGCTGAGCGAACTGCGCCGCAACGCGATTGTGCCGCAATTGCTGGCGCGCGACCCGACGCTGATTTCTGCATTGCAGTCGAGCGATTTTTCGCTCTCGACCCAGCGCCTGATTTCATTTGTGGAAGAGATCGGAGCCGCCTCACTGATGCTGCTGGACCGCGATGGTCGGACAGTCGCCGCGACGGATCGGAACCGGCTGGGCGAACCGCATCGCAGTGAGTCATATTTTATCGGCGCCATCCGCTCAAATTCTACGGTTTTTTCGGTGATTCCCAAAGAATCTGGCGGCTATAGTTTTGTCTATTCGCGACGGTTAGAGGGCGGTTCAGAGAACCTGGGCGTCATCGTTGTCGAGGTTGATCTGCAAAAGTTCGAACGCGCCTGGGCAGGCATCTCAGATGCCGTAATGGTGACCGACAGCACCGGCACAATCATCCTGTCGACCGAGCCGCAATGGCGCGGGCTGAACGAAGACGCAGCCCTGTTACGGCAGCCGCCACAAGGCGCTATCCAACGTGCCATTCGTGCGACAACCGATTGGACGGCACTGCCACCCGACGCATATCTGCAGGGTGAAGCGGTGATGCGCATGGAAACCCGCATTCCGTTCCGGGGTTGGCAGATGACCTCGTTCACCACCTATGCCTCGATCCGTGAAAAGGTAAACAGCGTCCTAGCGCTCGAAATTATGGGATTCGCGATTCTTCTGGCGCTGGCCTTCTATGCCCTCAGCCGCCGGGCGACGTTGCGGATGACCCTGTTCCAGCGCGAGTCGGCAGAGCTTCGCGCATTGAACACAAGGCTACAGCGGGAAATCGCTGAGCGGGAACGGGTTGAAAAGACGCTGGAAGTTGCCGAGCAGACCCTTGCCCAAAGTTCGAAACTGGCTGCTCTGGGCGAGATGTCGGCCGCTGTCAGCCACGAGTTGAACCAGCCGCTGGCGGCGATGAAAACCTATCTGGCCGGGGCCCGTCTTTTGCTGCGGCGCAACCGCCCCGAAGAGGCATTGGCCAGCTTTGGTCGAATTGACGGATTGATCGAACGCATGGGCGCGATCACCCGTCAGCTCAAATCTTATGCCCGAAAGGGTGCGGATGCGTTTTCACCTGTGAATCTTGGTGAGGCGCTTGCTTCATCCCTGTCCATGATGGAGCCGCAACTGCGCCAGCGGCATGTGAAGATCACTCAGATTCTTCCCGAGCAACCTGTCATAGTTATGGGTGATCGGATGCGGATTGAGCAGGTCATGGTGAACCTCCTGAGAAACGCTTTGGATGCCACCAAGTCGGTGCCTGAACCGGATGTGGAAATCATCCTCGCCGCCGGCGATCAGGCTGTGCTGACAGTGCGCGACAATGGTCATGGGATCGAAGACATCGAGAACCTGTTTGAACCGTTTTACACAACCAAGCGACCCGGCGACGGTGTCGGACTGGGGCTTGCCATCTCATCAGGGATCGTGAACGACCATGGAGGACGACTAACGGCGCGCAATGGGCATCACGGGGGTGCCGTATTTGAAATGCAGCTGCCGATACTGGAAAGCGACGGCCTAGAGGCCGCTGAATAACGAGGAATGACTATGGCACAGGCCATGAAAATAGCGATCGTTGATGATGAACAGGACATGCGCCAGTCGATCAGCCAATGGTTGGCATTGTCGGGATATGACACCGAAACCTTCGCCAGCGCCGAGGATGCGCTCAAGGTCCTAGGGCCGGACTATCCTGGTATCGTAATCTCTGACATCAAGATGCCGGGTATGGATGGTATACAATTGCTGAAAAAGCTTATGGGCGCTGACAGCACACTGCCCGTGATCATGATAACTGGGCATGGCGACGTGCCAATCGCAGTTGAGGCGATGCGGGTTGGCGCTTTTGATTTTCTGGAAAAGCCGTTTAATCCTGATCGCATGTCCGAGCTGGCCAAACGCGCCAGCACGGTCCGGCGTCTGACGCTCGACAACCGGGCCCTGCGGCGCGAGCTGTCGGGTGGCACGCAAATCATGAACAAGCTGATCGGCGCCAGCCCGGTGATGGAGCGCCTGCGCGAGGATATTCTCGATCTGGGGCAGGCGGATGGCCACGTTCTGATTGATGGCGAAACTGGTACAGGCAAAACACTTGTCGCGCACGCTTTGCACGCAGTTGGCAGCCGGGCAGGAAAGAAATTCGTTCTGGTGTCCTGTGCTGCGCTTGAGGAGGAGGCGCTGTCCAAGCGCCTGTTTGGCCCGATGATGCCAGAGGACGCGCAATTGCCCGCCATCGAAGAGGCGCGCGGCGGCACGCTGGTTCTGGAGGATGTAGAGGCGCTGAGCGATACGCTGCAGGCGCGCCTGCTGAGCGTGATGAACGAGCAGGGCACCCCGGCCGAGACGCGGATCGTTGCCATTTCAAACCTGCAGGAAGCTGGAAAGACCAGCGAGGATGTTCTGCGTCCGGATCTGTTTTACCGTCTCGCGGCCTTGCGGATCACCATGCCGCCTCTGCGCCAGCGGGGCGAAGATATCCTGACGCTCTTCACGCGCTTGAGCGAACAGTTCGCTGAGGAATATGGCTGTGACGCCCCGCAAGTCAGTGCGCAGGAAGCGGCTCAGCTGCTGCAGGCCCCGTGGCCGGGTAATGTGCGTCAGCTGATCAACATCGCGGAACGCGCTGTGCTGCAATCGCGTCGCGGATCGGGCACGATCGCATCGCTGCTGATGTCGGATCACGAAGAGATGCAGCCAGTGATGACGACCGAGGGCAAACCGCTGAAAGAGTATGTCGAAGCGTTCGAGCGGATGCTGATCGACAACACCATGCGGCGCCACAAAGGTTCGATCGCTTCGGTGATGGAGGAATTGTGCCTGCCACGCCGGACCTTGAACGAGAAAATGGCCAAATACGGCCTTCAGCGTTCGGATTATCTGTAAAGAGAGGGGGGGGGGAGCCCCCCCCCCTGAGCTTTTCGGCTCAAGTCATCCTCCGGTATATTTACGGCCCGACAAAGAGATCCTGCGCGGCGTTCAGCGCATGCCGTGCAGTTTGCCCATTGTCTTTTCCACAGGACTGCTTTTATTGTGGGCGGACGGGCCGGGCAGATTTGCGCCCAGAAGTCCCGCTTTTTGAGTTTCGCTGCTTGACCATTGTTGGTGATCTATCCCACGGGGCAAGCAGACCGATTGTGCCCCTATGGGGTATCTGGAGCACCTGAGCCCGGAACGACCGGGCGAAAGGAATAAATGGGCAGGTCGCGATTTGGTTCGCGCCTGTCGGAGAAGAACCGCGATGACGCGCGCGCAACGATTGAGTATACGGGCAGGGGGCCACAGCGCCAGACCTTGCCGCGCGCCGTCCGATATCGCCCTGACAAGACACCACCCCAAATGCGCCTGTCCACCCGGACGGGCCAGGACAACGCGTTTGGCGCGGTGCATCAAGGACACATGGCTAAGAAAATGCTTATCGATGCCACCCACGCGGAGGAAACCCGCGTCGTGGTGGTCGATGGAAACAAGGTCGAGGAGTTCGACTTTGAATCCGAAAACAAGCGTCAGCTTGCAGGAAACATCTATCTCGCAAAGGTAACGCGGGTCGAACCGTCGCTACAGGCGGCTTTTGTAGACTATGGCGGGAACCGGCATGGGTTCCTGGCTTTCTCCGAGATCCACCCGGATTACTATCAGATCCCCGTCGCCGACCGTGAGGCGCTGATGGAGGAAGAGCGCGCTTATGCCGAGGCAATGAAAGCGCGCGATGAGGCGGATGAGGCCAAGCCCAAGAAACGCCGCTCGCGATCCCGCACCAAGGCTGCGGATGTGAAATCTGACGATCCGGTCGAGACAATGGACCCGTCCCAGGAACCAACCGGGATGGAAACCATCGATCTGGACGAGAGCGACGAGGCCTCGGATGTGGCGGTGCCCGAAGGCACGTCGCCGGTAGATCTGGTTGCAGAGACCCCGGTTGAGGAACCTGAAAGCCCGGCTGAGGAAGAAACCGCTCCGACACCAGAGGCATCGGACGCCGAGGACGCTGGTGCTGAGACCGGCGAACAGGAACAAGGCGCGGATGAAGCGCCTGTTGAAGAGGCGGCGCCTGCCGAGGAAGCTACTGAAGAAGCTGCGGACGCAAGCGCCGAGCAGGAGGCCAGCGAAGCCAGCGACGACGCAAACGCCGAGGCTGATGATGCAGAAGTACGCTCAGATGCAACCGACAAGGATGCGTCGATCGAATCGGTTGCGGATGAGGATGACAGCGAAGACATTCGTCCGCCGCGCAAGCCGCGCCCACGCCGGTACAAGATTCAAGAAGTCATCAAGGTCCGCCAGGTTCTGCTGGTGCAGGTTGTAAAGGAAGAGCGCGGCAATAAAGGCGCTGCGCTGACCACCTATCTGTCACTGGCCGGGCGTTATTGCGTCCTGATGCCGAACACGGCGCGTGGCGGCGGCATCAGCCGCAAGATCATCAACGCCGCCGACCGTAAAAAGCTGAAAGACATCGCCTCGGATATTGATGTGCCGACCGGTGCCGGTTTGATCATTCGGACCGCTGGCGCCAAGCGCACCAAATCCGAGATCAAGCGCGACTATGAATACCTCCAGCGCCTGTGGGAGCAAATCCGCGCGCTGACCTTAGAATCCATTGCGCCGTCCAAGATTTATGAAGAAGGCGACCTGATCAAACGCTCGATCCGCGATCTTTATAACCGTGACATCGACGAGGTTCTGGTCGAAGGCGAGGGCGGATACCGCATCGCCAAGGACTTCATGAAAATGATCATGCCGTCCCACGCCAAGAACGTGAAACGGTATGAGGACGCGCTGCCGCTGTTCGCGCGCTATCAGGTCGAAAGCTATCTGGCCGGGATGTTCAACCCGACGGTTCAGCTGAAATCTGGTGGTTACATCGTGATCGGCGTGACCGAGGCTCTGGTGGCGATCGACGTGAACTCGGGTCGGGCCACCAAAGAAGGCTCGATCGAGGAAACCGCGCTCAAAACCAATCTGGAAGCCGCTGAAGAGGTGGCGCGCCAGTTGCGTCTGCGCGACCTTGCGGGCCTTATCGTCATCGATTTCATCGACATGGACGAGCGCAAGAACAATTCGGCCGTTGAAAAGCGCCTGAAAGACAAACTGAAAACCGACCGCGCCCGCATTCAGGTGGGCCGTATCTCGGGCTTTGGCCTGCTTGAGATGAGCCGCCAGCGCCTGCGCCCCGGTATGCTTGAGGCGACGACGCAGCCTTGCCCGGCCTGCCACGGCACAGGACTGATCCGCTCGGATGACAACATGGCGTTGTCGATTCTGCGCCAGATCGAAGAGGAAGGCACTCGCCGCCGCTCGCGCGAGGTTCTGGTGCGTTGCCCGGTCAGTATCGCTAACTTCCTGATGAACCAGAAGCGCGAGCATATCGCACAGATCGAGGCGCGCTATGGGCTGTCGGTCCGGATCGAAGGCGATGTGCATCTCGTCAGCCCCGATTTCTCGATGGAGAAATTCAAGACCGCCAGTCGGATTGTGCCCGAGGCCACCGCGCCAGTCGTGTCGGTCGATGCGTCGCTCATGGAAATGGTTGACGCGACCGAAGAGGAAGAGGACGACGTCGCACAGGCCGAAGAAGAGACCAAACCCAAGCGCAAGCGTCGGCGCCGTCGTCGGAAGAAGAGCGGCGGCAATGGTGAGGCACAGGAGAATTCTGCGGACGAGGGCGATAAGCCTCAGGACGACAATCAGGACGAGGGCGAAGCAAAAGAAGAGGCTGCCGAAGGTGCAGAAGGCGCACCTGAGGCCGAGGAAAAGAAACCCTTAAAGCCCAAGAAAACGCGCGCGCCCCGTCGTAGGAAGAAAGATGCCGAGCCTGAAGAGGCCGCAGCGGATCAGGCTGACGCCGCAACGCCTGCAGAGGAAACTGCCGCGTCCGAGCCGGAACAGCCCGTCGAGGAAGCGCCAGCTGAGGTCGCAGAAACGGCACCTGAAACAGTTGCCTCCGAGCCCGAACCCGCCCCTGAGCCGGTTGAGGCCGAAGCTGCCGCAGAAGCCGAAACTGCGTCAGAGGAACCGGTTGCACCCGAGGTGCAGGATGAGCAACCGACCGAGGCAGAGGTATCAGAGCCTGAGCCTGTCCTTGAAAGTGTCGCGGAAGACCCCGAGCCCGCCCCGGCCAAGCCCAAACGGCGCGGATGGTGGTCATTGGGCCAGTAACAGCAAAAGGCGGGCCATAAGACCCGCCTTTTTCGTTCAGGGTATCCATGAGACAGTGTCAGGCGCGCTTTTCGATAACGTAAACCTGATGAGCGCCAATATCGTCCTGGCTGATCAGTCGATGTCCGGCCTCGGCGCAGAAATGCGGAACATCGACAACGGCTGCGGGGTCATCCGCAAGAATCCGCAAGATGCCTCCGGAGGGCAGCGTTTTTAAGCGCTTGCGCGCTTTAAGAACCGGCAAAGGGCACAACAGTCCCAGCGCATCCAGTGTTTCGATATCGTCTGTCATGCAGCTCAGATATGGCCAGTTGGGCATGGTGTCCAGCATGCAACCACGAGGATGTGACCTATTGGCCTCGTGACGTTGGTCAATCGATACCCTATGTGCTGAAACATGTTCGGAATAGATATCATCGACGCAGGGCTGCTGCCCGCCATGTTTATCGCAATGCTCGGGGGGCTGATCAGCTTTCTGTCACCTTGCGTTCTGCCGATTGTGCCGCCGTATCTGGCCTATATGAGCGGTGTCAGCATCAATGAGATGCAGGATGAGGCGCGCGCCCGGCGCAAAGCGACCTTGTCGGCTCTGTTCTTTGTTCTTGGTCTGTCGACCGTATTTTTGCTGCTTGGCTTCACCGCGTCAGCGTTCGGAGCATTTGTCCTGCAAAATCAGGTGCTTTTCGCCAAACTTTCAGGCGCGGTGGTCATCGTCTTCGGTCTGCACTTTCTGAACGTATTCCGCATCCCGCTGCTGGATCGCGAAGCGCGGGTCGAGACCGGCGATTCCGGTGGTTCAGTCTTTGGTGCCTATATCCTCGGGCTTGCCTTTGCATTCGGCTGGACGCCCTGCATCGGGCCTCAGCTGGGGGCGATCCTCTCGCTCGCCGCGTCCGAGGCATCCGTTGCGCGCGGAACCCTGTTGCTGGGTGTCTATGCGGCAGGCCTGGGTATTCCGTTCCTGTTGGCCGCGATGTTCCTGAACCGATCAATGGCCGTGATGAACCGCATCAAGCCGCATATGGGAACCATTGAAAAGGTAATGGGCGGGCTGCTGTTGTTTGTTGGGATCATGCTGATCACCGGGTTGTTCACGGAATTCAGCTGGTGGCTGCTCGAAACCTTCCCGGTTCTTGCAACCTTTGGCTAAACACGGCGACCACGACGCCGGATACCTCTTACCTTGCGGGAATTGCTAAGCTAACCTGCCCGGAAAAGGGCAGGTGAATGAGCGGTCGGCAACAACAACCAACGGTGCGCAGGCGCAGGGTTTTCTACATCCCCGGCTACGACCCGATTCATCCCCGACGCTATCGCGAGCTTTATCGGAAAGAGGGGCAGGCGCAGGCTGAAATCTCAGGCTATGAGATTGCAGTGTCCGCCAAGACGGGCGATGGGCCTTATGGCTGGCATGTGAGCGCGCGTCAGGATGGGGCCGAGGTAAGGGCGGAAATCGACGTTCTTGTCTGGTCCGACATCGTGCGGGGCAGCATGGTGCAATCTATCCTGGCAACCTATCTGCAACTGGCGCGCACGGCCTGGATTTATATCTCGACCGGCACGCTGAGACGTCTGATGCGTCTGCGAAAAGGGCCGGTTATCGCAGCCCTATATCCGGTTGGAATGCTTTTGCTGCAACTGATGATTGCAGTGCTTGCAGGCTGGGCTGTGACATCCGGTCTTGCGCCGTTTATCGGTTGGCTGGCCCTGGTACCTGCTGCTCTGGTGACCTATGCGCTGTTGCACTGGTTTCGCAAAATCGACAATCGCCTGTTTGCGTATTACCTGATGCATGACTATGCGCATTCCGCGCGGCTTTGGGGCGAGACATCGCCTGATATGCACGCCCGCCTCGCGCAGTTCACCGACCTGATCGCGCAGGCTTTGACCTCGGATGTGGACGAGGTTCTGGTCGTCGGCCACAGCTCGGGCGCGCATCTGGGGGTTTCCGTGCTCTCAGATCTGCTTGCGAAACACGATACAACGCAGGGGCCGGTTCTGTCCTTTCTGACATTGGGGCAGGTGGTTCCGATGGTGTCATTCCTGCCCCGGGCGCATAAACTGCGCCATGATCTGCAGGCTTTATCTGCGCAAAAAGATGTGACATGGATCGATGTTACCGCGCCGGGGGATGGCTGCGCCTTTGCTCTGTGTGATCCCGTCGCCGTAAGCGGTGTATCCGGCCCGGAGAAACGCTGGCCGCTGGTCCTGTCCGCCGCATTCACCCAAACCCTATCGCCCGCGCGCTGGAAAGAGCTGCGTTGGCGGTTCTTTCGTCTGCACTTCCAGTATCTCTGCGCATTCGACCGGCCGGGGGGCTATGACTACTTCCGCATCACCGCAGGCCCTGAAACATTGCAGAGCAGGTTTGAAGGCCGCGCCCCATCGGCCTCGCGGATTGACGTACCCGCCTCCAAATACACCTCGGTGACCGCATGACGCCGCCCAAGCCAAAGGCCCGGCCAGACAAGGTATCGCTCTGGCGGTATCTCAGGCTATTCCGACAAGACCTGCTGTCTGCGCAACCCCAGCGCCTTTATCGCGCGTGGATGGCCGAGTTTCGAACGCCGTTCTTCCGGTCTTATATGATCAATCAACCTGAACTGATTGATTCTGTTCTTAAAAAGAGGCCTGACGATTTCCCAAAATCAGCCCGCATCAGTGAAGGGCTGCGTCCTTTGTTAGGCGACTCGGTGTTTCTGACCAATGGCGACACCTGGAAGCGTCAGCGCCGGATCATCGATCCGGCGTTCGAGGGCGGGCGGCTTAAGGACACGTTCCCGGCCATGCTGGTAGCGGCGCAATCCTGTGTCGCGCGGCTGCGCGCGCAGGTCGGGGCCAAGGTCGAATGCGAAGAGATCACCAGCCACGTGGCGGCAGATGTGATCTTTCGCACCTTGTTTTCGGTACCGATCGAGCATGAGATTGCCGCGCAGGTATTTGAGAAGTTCCGGGCCTATCAACGCGCACAACCGCTGCTAAACCTTGGGGCATTTCTGCCGATGCCACGCTGGCTGCCGCGGTTTCATTCACGAAAGACGCGCAAAAATGCGCGCGAAATCAGAACTCTGATCGCGCAGCTCACCCGCGAACGCGCAGCTGCCATCGCCGCTGGACGGGCCCCTGATGATCTGGCAACCAAGATCATGACAACCCGCGACCCCGAAACCGGCGCGCGTTTTGACACGCCGGAGATGGTTGATCAGGTTGCGATCTTTTTCCTCGCCGGACATGAAACCAGTGCGTCGGCGCTGGCGTGGACGCTTTATCTGATGGCGCTCTACCCTGAATGGCAGGAAAAATTGGCGGCCGAGGCGCAGGCGTTGGAGGATCCGTCTTTTGCTGTCGTGTCAAAACTCAGGCTCAGCCGGGACGTCTTTCGCGAGGCGTTGCGCCTGTACCCGCCTGTCCCCATGATGGTGCGCGAAACCACGTGCCCCGAACGATTTCGGGATCGCGACATCGATAAAGGTGCGCAGATAGTGCTCAGCCCATGGCATTTGCATCGCCATGAAAGACTGTGGGACAGGCCCGACGATTTCGATCCGACCCGATGGGCTTCTGAGAACGGTAGGAAATGCCAGCGTGAGGCATATATGCCGTTCTCCGCAGGACCGCGTGTCTGCACCGGCGCCGGCTTTGCCATGGTCGAGGGGCCGCTGATCCTATCAATGCTACTGCGTCACTTCCGGTTCGAAATCGTGGACGGGCGCAGACCGGTTCCCGTGGCACATCTGACGGTGCGATCAAAAGACGGCATTTGGTTGCGCCTGTTTGAGCGCTAACACGCTACCATCGCGTAACGCCTTGCTGTATGCGATGAAAAAACGGAATCATTATTGAACGGGAAATGAGTTATGTCCAAAGCTGAACAGCGCGAACAGATGTCTAACGGTGCAGGTTTTATTGCAGCTCTGGATCAAAGTGGTGGCTCAACCCCCAAGGCGCTGGCGCTTTATGGTGTTGAGGCATCCGACTACACCTCGGACGAAGAGATGTTCGGCGAAATTCAGAAAATGCGGGCTCGTATCATCCTCGCCGATGATTTCACCAAGGACAAAGTTATCGGTGCAATCCTGTTCGAACGCACTCTGGGCGAAGAGATTGATGGCCGCAAAGTCGCCGACTATCTGTGGTCGGTCAAAAACATCGTTCCGTTCCTGAAGATCGACAAGGGCCTGGAGGAACAGGAAAACGGCGTTCAGATGATGAAGCCGATCCCCGGTCTTGCCGCTACGCTGGCGAAGGCAGAGGGTGTTTTCGGCACCAAAGAGCGCTCGGTCATTCATGAGGCAAACGCGCAGGGCATCGCAGCAGTGACCGCCCAGCAATTCGATGTCGCCCGTGAGGTGATCGGGGCAGGGATGGTGCCCATCGTCGAGCCCGAGGTGAACATCCATTCCGAAACCAAGGCCCAGGCCGAAGACATTCTGAAGGCAGAGCTTCTGAAAAACCTTGATCAGCTTTCTGAGGGTCAGGATGTCATGTTGAAACTGACCCTTCCCAGTCAGGCTGATCTGTACGACGAACTGGCCGATCATCCGCGCGTTCTGCGTGTCGTGGCCCTGTCCGGTGGGTATTCGACTGCCGAGGCCTGCGATCTGCTGAACCAGAATGGCAAAATGATCGCCTCGTTCTCGCGGGCCTTGACCGAAGGGTTGTCCAAGCAGCAATCCAACGCCGAATTCAATGCGGCGTTGGGGGCGAATATCGATAAGATTTTCCGCGCGTCGGTCTGATACACGGGGCTGTCTAAGCGGGCTTTTGGAAAGAGCGGCGCAGTTGTGCCGCTTTTTCTCTTTGCACACACCCTTCCGCATGGTCGTTCACAAGGCCCATCGCCTGCATAAAGGCAAAGACGGTTGTCGGCCCGACAAATTTCCAGCCCCGTTTCTTTAGGTCTTTCGACATTGCCACGGACTCGGGCGAGGTCGATGATGTTTGCGGGGGCGGTGGGGTCTGTGGCTCGTAACGCCAGACATAAGCGGCAATCGAGCCTTCGGCGGTAATCAGTTCCTGCGCGCGTCGGGCGTTGTTGATGACCGCCTCAATCTTGCCCCGATGCCGGATGATCCCGGCGTCCTGCAAGAGGCGCGCTATATCTGCCTCGGCGAATTTGGCGACTTTGTTGAAGTCAAAGCCTTCGAACGCTTTCCGAAAATTCTCGCGCTTGGCCAGGATCGTGCGCCAGCTGAGCCCGGACTGAAAGCTTTCAAGACACAGTTTTTCGAACAGCCGCTGGTCATCCGCAACCGGATAGCCCCATTCTGCGTCGTGATAGTCGAAAAATTCGGGCGCTGCCTGACACCAGGCGCATCGCGGCTGGCCATCGGGGCCGATGATCGTTTTGCTCATGTGACCCTCAGTTTAACAGAAACTGCATCCGGTCATCGGCGCGCGATGGGTCCATCTCGAGAATCTCGGCGGTGACGACATTGTGTGCAACAAACGGGTCCTGATCCACAAAGGCGGTCAGCGTTTCACGATCATCCGAGACCGCCAGAACGCCGCCGCCAACATCTGTCAGCGTACCCGCCAGCAGAAACAGACCGTCATCGAACCCTTTCCGCAGCCATTGCTTATGGGCCTCCATATGCGCCGGAGCCGTGTGTTTGTTATCAGAGAATCGAAGTAAAATTATATACATGCACTGCTTTCCTCATGTGAAATATCATTCTTTAGCTGGGCGTCCACCCAGGCGTTTAGGTGGCGAACCTCCTGATCGATAAACGCTTCGTCCTGAAACGCCTGGGCCAGGGTTGCGACACCCTGGCTCTGGGCAAGCAATCGTTTTGACAGTGTTTCTGCCGCATCTGAGCGACCGGCCAATTCGAACTGTCGCTGCAGCCAAGCGTGGAACAGCTGAAACAGCTTGTTGGCGTTATCCTGCGCGTCGTGCTCCAGCTTTGACAATTCGGTGCTCAGCGAACCAACCGGGCAGCCATAGCGCGCAATCTTGGCCCGGTTCATGATCAGAATGCCGATGAAACGCGCGATGCGCTCTTGTGGTGACGACGCACCCTCCCAATCCCGCAGCATTTGCCGGGTACGGTTCAGGCGCAGGTCGATGACTGCATCCAGAATCCGATCTTTGGTTTTGAAGTGATAGTAGAAATTGCCGCGCGATATCTGAACTGCCTTGGCGATATCGGCAAACGAGGTCTGTGCGTAGCCCTGCTGATAGAACAGGTCATCTGCAACCTGAACGATTTGATCTTTTGTGCTGAGATCAGACATGAAGCTCTCTTTCTGATATAGGACGATTGTCCTAATTGAGCTTTAGGACAAGCGTCCTAATCATGTCAACCTGACAGATCGCGATTACGAAGAATTCTGGCGATACCAGTCCAACACGAAGACACGAATGGCCGAAGCCAACCCGGTTTCGGGATCGCGTGACACGTCAATTTCAGCCGCTAATACATTGATTGGAAAGTCTTTTGATTTGGCGATCTCACGAAATGCCTGCCAGAACTCATCCTCCAGCGACACCGAGGTGCGGTGCCCTTTGAGGGTCAGAGAGCGTTTGACAGGCCGTCCGCTCATTCGTCCAGCTCGCGATTGTCCAGATCGCGCTGCAGCTTATCCTGCTGCAGCTTCACAACGGTCTTTTCGGCCTTGCTGCGTCCAAATTTCACCGCGTTTTCATCTGCGCGGGCCTTTCTCAGGGCCCGCGCCTTATCTTTTCGATACCGGTTCAGGTTGACCGGCTTGCCCATCAGTCCTTGGGCCCGATCATCTGTTCCGGGCGCACAACCGCGTCAAAGGTCGCTTCATCAACAAAACCCAGCGCGATCGCCTCTTCCTTGAGGGTGGTGCCGTTCTTGTGGGCCGTTTTTGCAACCGTGGTCGCATTGTCATAGCCAATTGTCGGCGCCAGCGCCGTCACCAGCATCAGCGATTCTTTCATCAGCTTGTCGATGCGCGGCTCATTCGCCTTGGTGCCCAGCAGCATCCGTTCGGTAAAGCTGTCGGTGGCATCCCCTAGCAACTGGATGGATTGCAGTAGGTTGTAGGACATCATCGGGTTATAGACGTTCAACTCGAAATGCCCCTGGCTGCCGGCGAACTTGATGGCCGCGTCATTGCCCATCACATGGGCGGCTACCTGCGTCAGCGCCTCGGCTTGAGTCGGGTTTACCTTGCCCGGCATGATGGACGATCCGGGCTCGTTCTCGGGCAGGATCAACTCGCCCAGACCCGAGCGTGGGCCAGAACCCAAAAAGCGGATGTCATTGGCGATTTTATAGCAAGATCCGGCAATCGTCGCCAAAGCGCCTGACAGGAACACCATCGCGTCATGGGCGGCCAGCGCCTCGAACTTGTTGGGTGCGGTTACAAAGGGCAGGCCGGTGATTTCGGCCATGTTTGCGGCGACCGCTTCGCCCCAACCCTGTTGTGTGTTCAGTCCGGTGCCAACTGCAGTGCCACCCTGCGCCAGTTCATAAATCGCAGGCATCGCGGCTTCGACGCGCGCGATGCCTTGGCGAATCTGATGGGCATAGCCGCCAAATTCCTGACCCAAAGTCAGCGGCGTCGCATCCTGCGTATGAGTGCGGCCGATCTTGATAATGTCTTTGAATTCTTCAGACTTCTGCTCAAGACCCGAGGCCAGTTTCTCAAGCCCCGGCATCAGAACGTCGCGCACGCTCATGGCGGTGGCGACATGCATGGCTGTGGGAAAGGTGTCGTTGGACGACTGCCCCATATTGCAGTGATCGTTCGGGTGAACCGGGTCTTTCGAGCCGATCACGCCGCCCAGAATCTCAATCGCACGGTTGGCGATCACCTCGTTCGAGTTCATGTTCGATTGTGTGCCTGATCCGGTCTGCCAGACAACCAGCGGGAAGTTGTCGTCAAACTTGCCCTCGAACACTTCGCCGGCGGCCTGAATAATCGCGTCGGCAATCCTGGCGTGCAGTTTGCCGGTCGCCTTGTTTTCCATGGCGCAGGCTTTCTTGATCACACCCAGCGCGCGCACAATGGCCACGGGTTGCTTTTCCCAACCGATCGGGAAGTTCATGATCGAGCGCTGCGTCTGCGCGCCCCAGTATTTGTCGGTCGGAACCTCCAGCGGGCCAAAGCTGTCGGATTCGGTGCGGGTCTGGGACATCTGTCACTCCGTCTTGTATGCAGTCGTATGCCGTTTAGCGGGCGTTCAGCCACAGTGCAATCGGCCAGTTGCGCGCACCATAAACTCAAGCGGACCAAAGGTATAGAAAAACGGATGTGTAATTTTTCTTGTCTTATCAGGAACAGGGCCATTGTGCGTCCGGCGCGCCGGGCTACAATGAAAGGGTACCTGCGGTGGAGAATTCATGCTCGTTTCAAACCCGACCCGCCCTTTGTTTTTTGCCCTTGTCGCTCTGGTTGCGCTGCTGGCACCGGCCCCAAGGGCACATGCAGCTGACATCGCACCCTTTGTTGGGGTCTATATTGGCTCGGCCGAAGTGGTGGATGAAGACGGAACCACAACGCCGCGCGACATGAGTGTCTCGATTCACGAAACACACAGTGGCTTCAACATCAGTTGGACGACGACAACCTACAAGCTGGATGGTCGTGTCAAAGAGCAGAAATTCTCGGTCGATTTCCGCCCTTCAGATCGTCCGGATGTCTTTTCGGCGGCGATGAAACGGAACGTGTTCGGCCACGAGGTGCCATTGGACGCAATGAAGGGCGAACCCTTTGTCTGGGGGCGCATTGAGGGTCCGACGATGACGGTGTTTTCCCTGTTTATCAGCGAAAACGGTGACTATGAACTGCAGCAATATGACCGGACCCTGACCGATGGTGGTCTGAACCTGTCATTCTCGCGTTTCCGCAACGGCGAAAAATCCCGGTCCGTCGATACATTCCTGAAAAAACAGTAAACCCCGCACGGGGCGGGGTTTAGAGGTCTATTTGCGGAAGCTGTCCAGCGAGACAACCTCGGCATCATGTTGCGCCTCGGGCTCCGGCTCTACCTCAATCGACTCTTCGATGATGTGATCGGTCTCTTCATCCTCGTCTTCGGGGCTTTCAAAGCGCAGCCCAAACTCGACCGAGGGGTCGACAAAGGTTTTGATCGACGAATAAGGGATATACAGCGGCTCTGGCGCGTCGCCGAAATTCAGCGTGATTGCGAATCCGTTGTCTCCGACCTCAAGATTCTCGAACCAGTGCTGCATCACAACCGTCATCTCGTCCGGGTAGCGCTCGCGCAGCCAATCTGCGATATCGACGCCTTCGTGACGTGTGTCGAAAGTGATAAAAAAGTGGTGGGCACCCGGCAGACCGTTGTCCGAGACGCTTGTCAGAACGTCTTTGATCAGGCCGCGCATGGCGGTGTGCATCAGGTTGCCATAGTCAATGTCTTGCGACATGGGTCATCCTCAAAAGTTGTTATCCTCAGCATAAGGGATTTGAAGGGAAACAAAAGACCGGGTTGCGCCTGATCTTCAGAGAAAAGACAGCGCCATACCGGCCACCACCATGATCGTCAACGTCACTGCCATCCCAAATTTCAGACGGAAAATCAAGGCTGCAGCAGCGACCGTCAGAACAAGCGCTGCGACGTTCAGAGTTGCTGTCTGAGGCAGAGGTATGGAGATCAGCCCCCATGTTCGCGCCTCGACAGACTCGAAGAGGACATTCATCCCAAACCAGACGGACAGGTTGAGAATCACTCCGACCACCGCCGCCGTTATGCCCCGCATTGCATCGGCCAGACGCGGGCGGGCTGCGATCCGGTCCAGATATGGAGCTGTCAGAAAAATCCATAGGAAACACGGAACAAATGTCGCCCACAATGCCACAAGACCTGCGGCGATGGCCAGGGGCGTGCCTCCTGCGATCTGACCGCTGAGCATAGCGACAAATTGTGTAACCAGTATCAGCGGTCCGGGTGTTGTTTCCGCCAGCCCCAGCGCATCGATCATCTGATCGGTGCTGATCCATTGATAACTATCGACCACGGTCTGCGTCATATAGGCCAGAACCGCATAAGCTCCGCCAAAGGTGACGACCGCGAGGCGGGCAAAGAACCACCCCAGATCGCTCAGCAGTGTGTGCCCCGAGACGGTCAACAGGACGAGTGGCGCAAGCCACAGGCTCAGCCAGAGCGCGGCTGTTCGAAACGGTCGTGTCAGCGCTGGTTCAGGCGCGTTTTCGGCCCCCGTGGCGGATGAGTTCGAGGTGACATAGCCCCAGATGGCCGCAGCAAGAATGATCAGAGGAAAGGGCAGGTTCAGCGCGAAGATGGCTAGAAAGCCCAGTGCGGCCATCGCTCGGTGTTCGGTGTCCGTCAGCGCCTTGCGAGACAGATTGCGCAGAGCCTGCACGACGATGACGATAACTGTCGCTTTGACGCCTAGAAACGCCGCTTGCACCAGCGGCAGCTCTCCGTAAGCAGCATAAAGACCCACCAGTACAGCGATGATCAATGCGCCGGGCAGCACAAACAGGCTGCCGGCGATCAGGCCACCCGCAACGCCGCGCAACCGCCAGCCCGCATAGGTGGCCAGCTGCATGGCCTCTGGCCCCGGCAGCAACATGCACAGCGACAGCGCGCGCAGATAGGTCTGTTCATCCAGCCAGGGTCGTTTCTCAACCAGTTCCTGATGCATCAGCGATATCTGCGCCGCCGGCCCCCCAAAAGACAGCAGCCCGATGCGCCCGAAAACCCGGATCAGTTCGCGTGTCGTTGGGGTCATGTCCTGCGGTCCGTTGGCCAGTCATGCCCTTCGTCAAACCCGTCGCGGGCCCAGCGATAGAGCGCATCATAGAGCTGCATTCCGACCTCCAGCTGCTGATGATCGTTCTTGTATTGACGGGACAGCCCGACCGAGATCGCCAGCAGACCGGCGGCCTCAGGTGCCAGCTCGTGCCGGTTGGTATCGGCGGCGCGAATGACAGTCGACAGACGGTCCAGCACAGGTATGCGCAGCCCGAACTGATCCAGCATCAAGTCAAAGGTGCAATTATCTCCGTGGTGGCTCCAGAATACATCCTCGACATCAAAGGGCGTTGCGCTGAACTGCTCTGTCACGCCGTGTACTTCGGTCGGGGCCACAAATAGAAACCGAGCATTGGGGTCGACGAACCGGCGAATAAGCCACGGGCAGGCGATGCGGTCTATTTTGGGGCGATAGCGGGTTACCCATAGCGTGCTGCCGTCAACCGGGTCGGGCAGGGCAGAGTGCGGAACGCAAGGGGGATCGGGCATGTCGCGCCAGGCAAACATGCCGCCGTCGAGATATTCGGCAATGTGCCCGTCGCCGATCAGCCAGGACACCACCGCCTGGCTCAGTTTCTTGCCCTTCTGGCAGATAATAATGCAGGGCTGGTCGCCGATCCGCGCGCGCAGCCCGCCGATATCCGTGTGTGGGTGGCGTATGGCACCGGGGATAAATACCGGATCCTCATCAAAGTCGGGATCGGTGCGGATGTCGATCAGGGCAGGGGCACCAGGCGTACCGATCAGCCGGGCGAGTTGACGTGTCGATATTGCAGTCGGGGCGGCCATTGCATGTTTCCTTGTGTCGTTCGGATACATGCGAAACTTGGGCAGGCGCCTCACGGGGCGTTCGCAAGCTGACCCCATGGGGTCTAGCTAGCGCGTATGGGTTCAACGGGTCAAGATCAGGGGTGTCTCAGGCCCAGTCTAACCGCTGTCCGGTCATGCAAACGGGCAGGGTATCGGCTGGGAATTGTCCAAGCTGCTCGAAGAACGAAATGAAATCGAACTGGTTATAGGCCTCAACCATTTTTCCGTCCTTGAACCGGGCCATCACCTGGCCGGTCACCTCAAGCGGGGCGCCATTGTCTGCTCGGAATGTCTTGACGTGCAGAATGGCGGAAACCCAATCACCAACTTCGATCGTTTTGGGCAGCGCAACGGTGATTTCACCCAGAATATGCCGAAATGCCATCACCAGATCGCGGAAATCATCTGCACCCACCTGCATTTCAGGGATCAGTCCTTCTGCCATGGTTTCTGGTGCAAAGAACTGATCAATGGCGTCGGTGTTACCGTTTTCCCAAACCTCAGTGTACCACGTCCTGAGTATTTCTGAGTTTGTCATCCCGGTTCTCCTGTCTTTGGGACAGAAGATGCAGAAAATGAGTGAATAAACCCTGAATCTGATCGGGCTTTGCCGGAAAAATGCAGATAATAGAGGGGAAAGGTGCAGGTTTCTGTTGCCAGGTACCTGCGAACCCCGCCTTACGCGGCTAGGCGCAAGGGCTTAGATTTCGGTCTTGTTACTGCTTACGCAGCAACTGCAACCGGAGCACGATTGTCGTTTGCAATTGTACTAGTTTCGCCGGTAACGGTGGCAGACAGCCGAGACAAAGCTAACCCCTTTAGACGTTCGTCGATCCTGTTTCGGCCCCAAAATCCCCAAACGAAGGATGATTGGTGGAGCCGCCGGGTACCGCCCCCGGGTCCGATCCGCTTATTACGAGCGCGTTTATGTCCATAGTCCCGAAGGACATATCTTATATAGGTGAGGAACAGGCGGGATGCAATTCTCTAATGTGATGCTGTGATCTGATTAAAAGCAATCGATTACGGGGCTTTGTTGAAGTTCGCCGCAATCAGCCAGACGGCCAGCGCCAGTTCGATTCCGCCAAAGACCAACGCTTTGGTCAGGGGTGGGTTATCGAGGATGACGGACACGAAACGCCCCAACGCCGCCCCGGCATAAACCACACCCAGCATCGTATAGGCCATCGGATTGTTCAGCAGCAGCACGGCGATACCCGTTACCACAAACAGCCCACCAACCGAGGCGCGCATTTCGCTCAGCCCCATGGTGCTGTTGGTGGGGGCAAGATCCAGCGAGGCGGCTGTCCATGCGGGGGCCAGAAACCCGAACAGGCCAAAGCCAATCGTCAAAATTGCGGCAATCATGTTCAGATATACGGTCATAGCGGTCCTGCGCCTCACTTACGTTTTGTTCAACTTATACCGCTCAGCCGCAAAGGAAAGCGCGCGCATTGCGTCGGCGAAAAGGCGTGAGGCCCCTCAGATGGGCTGGCCTTTCTTGCGGGCAACGTCTTGCGCCAATTGACGCGTATATGTCTCTAACGCGACCAAATTCGCGTCCACGGTGGCTGCATCGCGCGCCTCAAGCGCGTCGGCGATGCGATTGTGCAGTCCGATGATCTCTTCCCGTGATCGGGCGGTGAAAGTGATCATATTCATCAGCGGCTGCATCGCCTCGACCGCACCGGCCAACTGGTAAGACAGAACCGGGTTGCCCGCCCCATCGACCAGTGCCCGGTGAAAGGCGACGTCAGAGGCGCAGAATGCTTCATCCGTCAGTCCGGGCTGCGACTGCCGAAAAATCTCTGCCCGCATGGTGGCCAGTTGGTCCGCCGTGCGCCGTTCCGCCGACAGCGCCGCACAGGCGCGTTCCAAGGCAAAACGTGCCTCACAGGCTGTATCAAAACTCACCGCATTCATCGACAGCAGCAGGGTCGAGGTGGTGACTTGCTGGGAATAGGCGTCTTCAAAGCTCAGCCGGTTGACAAATGCCCCACCGGCCGCGCCCCGCTGGGTCCGGATCAGCGACTGGGCCGCCAGCCGCTTCAGCGCCTCGCGCACGGTGGGGCGCGAGACCTGGAACTGATCGGACAACTCGGCTTCGGACGGCAGGCGTTCATCGACAATCAGTTCACCCGACACAATCGCGTCCCGAATGGCTTGGGCGATTTGTGCAGATAAATCAGCAGGTTTTCGGATTTTTTGTTTCATGGCGCGGTCGTCAGGGTAAATTTTCATTTGTCTGACATTTAAAAGTCTGACATTTGATTTGCAAGAGATGAGTCGGGAGGGACACGTGCATCGCGCCGTTTTACGCAATGGCTTGTGGCTGGGTTTCTATGTCGCGATCCTGTGGTCGTGGTGGATGATGTTCTCGATGAGCCGCGCCATGGACCTCGACTGGATCGGGCGGCCCGGACCCATGGGTCAGGCCATGGCGGCGATGGATCCGCGCATGGACATGTATATGCCCATGGCTGAATTCGGCCCGCTGTTCTGGATGTGGGCGATCATGATGGCGGCGATGATGCTGCCGACACTGGTGCCGACCCTGCGCAGTTACGAAGACCTGATCCACAGCGCGGACGGCTCGCGCGCCGGGTGGGTCGGTGTGCTGACCGGGTATTTTGTCGTCTGGGTCGGCTTTGCCGCGCTGATCACCGGCGTGCAACTGATCCTGCTGTTTGGCGGGGCGGTGGATATGCTTGGGATCGCAAAATCCGGTCTGCTGGCGGGTGGCCTGATGATCGTTGTCGGCGCTTTCCAGTTCACCCGCGCGAAAGAGGTCTGCCACGGTGTCTGCCACGCGCCCATGACCTATTTTCTGGGGCACTGGAGGACCGGGTTCACCGGCGGGCTGCGCATGGGGCTTGGCCTCGGTGCGTTCTGCGTGGGGTGCTGTTGGGGCTTCATGGCGCTTGGGTTCGTGGGCGGTGTGATGAGCCTGTTGTGGATGGGTCTGGCGACCCTGTTTATGGTTTTGGAAAAGCTCCCTCAGATCGGGCATGTCGTGACCCGACCGATGGGGGGTATATTGATTGCGGGCGGCGTGATCCTGCTCGTCTATCCCGTTGCTTACGGAGGATAAGCCAATGGCAAAGAACAGAAAACCCGAAGCGGACCGGTTGCCGATCAGCCAGAGGATCGACAGCCGGATGCCCAATCCCAAACGTCGCGAGATGAGCCCGACCAACTGGGCCATCAGGGGCGAGCTGATCCTCAACTGTTCCTGCGATGTCTTCTGCCCCTGCGTGGTGTCGTTGGGCGCGCACCCTCCGACCGAAGGGCATTGCCATGCCTGGATGGGCATCATCATCGACGAAGGGCATTACGAGGGCGAAGACATCTCGGGTCTGAATGTGGGCCTGCTGGTCGATATTCCCGGCCGGATGGGTGAAGGTCAGTGGAAGGTCGCCGCCTATGTGGATGAACGCGCCAGCGGCAAGGCCTATAACGGGCTGCTGCAAATCTTTAGCGGTCAGGCTGGCGGCACTACGGGTCTGTTCACCATGCTGGTCAGCGAGATCATTGGCGCCGAACGCGCACCGGTTGAAATCGAACGCGATGGCAACAAGCGCCGCATCATGATTGGCCGCAAAATTCAGGGCGAGATCGAGATGTTAGCAGGGAAGGACCCCGACCATCCGGTCATGGTCTCAAACTCGAAATACTGGATGGGTCCCGATATCATTGTGGCACGTGGCACCAAGTCGAAAGTGCGCGACTATGGCCGGGTTTGGGATTTCGGCGGCAAATCTGCCGAGATTTGCCCCATCGACTGGCACGGACCCAAATAAATGGCCACCATCACCCCTAACCGCCGGGTGCGCAAAACGCCGTTCACCGCTGGCGTCGAAGCCGAAGGGGTGCAGGGCTACACCGTCTATAACCACATGCTGCTGGCAACCGTCTTTGATAGCGTTGCGGCAGATGCCGCGCATCTGAAACAGCATGTTCAGGTTTGGGATGTGTCCTGCGAACGGCAGGTGCAGATCAAAGGACCGGACGCCCTGCGCCTGATGAAGAAGATCAGCCCGCGCGACATCGATCGGATGCAGGCCGATCAATGCTATTATCTGCCGCTTGCCGACCAGAACGGAGGCATGCTGAACGACCCGGTGGCTCTCAAAATGGCCGAAGACAGGTACTGGCTTTCGGTGGCCGACGGCGATTTCTGGCAGTTTGCACTGGGGATCGCTGTCGCTCTGGAACTGGATGTCGAAATCACCGAACCGGACGTATCTCCGCTGGCGGTACAAGGCCCCAAAGCCGAGCAGCTCATGGCGCGGGTCTTTGGCGAAGAAGTCCGCGATATCAAGTTCTTCCGCTATAAACGTCTCGCGTTCGAGGATACCCGGTTTGTGGTTGCCCGGTCGGGATGGTCCAAGCAGGGCGGCTTTGAAATCTATATCGAAGGGGCCGACTACGGCATGCCGTTGTGGGATACTTTGTTTGCTGCTGGGCGCGACCTTAATGTGCGGGCAGGGTGCCCGAACACGATTGAACGCATTGAAAGCGGCTTGCTGAGCTTTGGCTCGGATATGCGGCGCGAGAATACACCCTATGAATGCGGTTTGGCGCGCTTTTGCAATTCACCCGAGGATTACATCGGCAAAGCGGCGTTGCAGGAACAGGCGCAAAATGGCCCTCCGCGCCAGATCCGCCCGCTGATTATCGATGGAGAGATCGGCCCCTGTACCGAGGCCTGGCAGCTGAAGGCAGATGGGCATCAGATCGGGCAGGTGACGTCAGCGGCGTTTTCGCCTGAATTCGGGGTCAACGTCGCCATTGGGATGGTCAACCGCTCTCACTGGACGCCCGGAACGCGGGTTGAGGTGTTGACCGAACACGGAATGCGGTGGGCCGAAGTGCAGGAAAAATTCTGGCGCTGATCAGGTCAGACAAGGAAATATGGGCGATTGTGCCCTCGTAAGGAGAAAGATAATGTTTAAGGCATTACTCGTTGAAAAAGATGAAGAAAGCGGCCTGGCGAGCGCGTCGGTCAAGCAGATCTCCGAAGATATGCTGCCGCATGGCGAGGTCACGGTGGCGGTCGAATACTCGACCGTGAACTACAAAGACGGGCTCTGCATGTCGCCCAAGGGCGGCGGATTGGTGCGAAACTATCCGCATATCCCCGGCATCGACTATGCTGGCACGGTCGAGGCGTCCTCGGATGACCGCTACAAACCCGGCGACAAAGTGGTTCTGACAGGCTGGCGCGTGGGTGAGGCGCATTGGGGCGGGTATTCGCAAAAGGCCCATGCGCTGGCGGACTGGCTGGTGCCGTTGCCGGATGGTTTGGATAGCCGTCAGGCCATGGCTGTTGGAACCGCAGGGTTTACCGCGATGCTGGCTGTGATGGCGCTGGAAGATCATGGCCTCACACCGTCTCACGGCCCGGTACTGGTGACCGGTGCTGCCGGAGGGGTCGGATCTGTGGCAACGGCTATTCTTGCCAATCTCGGCTATGAGGTCGCCGCAGTGACCGGTCGCCCGGAAACTGGCGACTATCTCAAGGCTTTGGGCGCCACAACGATCGTGCCGCGCGAGGACCTGAACGAGACAACCAAGCGCCCGCTCGAAAGCGAAACATGGGCAGGGTGCGTCGATGCGGTCGGCGGAGAGATGCTGGCCCGCGTGCTGGGGCAGATGAAATACGGCTGCTCGGTGGCGGCTGTTGGTCTGGCGGGCGGGGCCGCGCTGCCGGCGACAGTGATCCCGTTCCTGCTGCGCGGCGTGAACCTCTTGGGCATCGACAGCGTGATGCAACCCTACGACAACCGCGTCCGCGCCTGGCAACGCATCGCGACTGATCTGCCGATGGACAAGCTGGACGCGATGGTTCACCCCGCGACCCTGTCAGATTTGCCGCAACTGGGCGCCGATATTTTGCAAGGTCAGGTCAAGGGCCGGATCGTGGTCGATGTAAATAACTGATTCAAAAGCATAGCGGTCTGTGGACCGTCATAATTTACAGCACCTGATGCGGATTGTTCTGAGTCAAATCAGAGCACCGCATCAAGCGCAGTTGGCCCAAGACGTAAAACATTTCTGGCCCTAGGGCGATGCGTGGACAAAGCTGCCGTTCAAATCGTGCAACCCAATGTCCAAATTGAAGAATTCCGAGAAAACTCTTGGCCCATTCACTTATGGCGTGACAATAGAAAGTGTGGTCTCAAGCGCTTGGTGTGCCATTTCACGAGCTTGTTCAACGGGCATGTCAATGAATGCTGGATCCAAATTGTTAGTGCTGACCGTCAGACGAGAGCCATTCCCAAATGGTTGCCAAACCCAGCACTGAGTTTTACTTCCATTTTCCGACAATAGACAAACGGAACCTTTGGTCAGATCACCTAACCGCTCTTTTTTAAGTGATCCTCCCTCTTTCCAGTAGGGCATTGGAAAGCCAGTCTCTGAATCTGGCGCGATCAGAACTTTCCCGATGTGACGGTATGGAGAAGGGGAGTAACCGCTGCACCAGTTAGGCGGCTCACCGGCTGCACATGCGGAGGTCAAACGTGAGTAATTCGATGCTGGGGTTATCCAAACCACATCCATATCGATAGCTTGTGTACCGTTGCGACTAATCCGGCATACACGCGAAAAATCAGATTTTCTGTCCAATCTACCGAAGAAGTTAATATCTGCTCCTCTCTCAAGGCGCGGGCGCAATTCCGGTGGAATATTTAGGGTTTCACCGGCTGTGCGAACTTGAAGAGGTGTTTCAAGACAAGTGCTTGGAACGTATTGAAGCCATAGCACGTAGCCTGAATATGCACCGGCAACGATGACCGGAACCAAGACAGAAACCGACGGACGGACCCGCGCCAATCTCATGAGACTGCCCCAACCCGCGCCAACTATTAATAGTACAATAGATGGAACAATAGTAAGCACATACGCTAGCCCGGCGTATTCACCAGTTGGCCAAATAGACCATAAAAAAGCAGCCGGGAGCGCCAATGCAATAAGAAGAAGAGGCGCACGGACCTTCCATCGAAAACGAAACGCCACGGCTGAAAGCAGAGCCGCACCCGTCAAGACAAGAGAGAAAATTGTATGGTCGTTGAGCGGGAACATAACTGGGCACCTTTTCCCGGCAAGTTGCCTGAGGGTGCCAGCCGATGCAACCATTGGACGAAAGGTTCCCGCTTCGCTCGCCGAAATAGCCCGAGCTTTTCAGCCCAAGCCACATTTGTTGCATCGCGTCATCGTAAGGGGCTCCCGCTCAATTCCTGCTTCACCGCAAAAGAAATATTCGCATTAACCTGTGATCTGAGGATAGGCGCTCATCTGGCCTCTGGTCACACTATGACGGTTGGGTCTGCTTCGTGCGGCGTTCAACATTTTCAGACCGGCCAGTGGCTGCGCTGGCCCGTTTTTTTGTTTTCGGAAATGGTACAAAACGGAAGAAACACCTCTGGCCATTGGTACAATTCCTAAGCATGATTGCTATACATCCCATTTGCGATGGCTTAAGACCCATCCGAACAGCACCTGAATACGGGGAGTGAGCAGCATGTCTGATGATTTTATACTGGACACCGATGACCTTAAACGCCGCATGGACGGCGCCATGTCGAACCTCAAAACCGAGTTTGCCTCGCTGCGAACCGGGCGCGCATCTGCTTCGATGCTCGAACCGGTGATGGTTGACGCTTACGGCTCGATGACGCCGATCAATCAGGTCGGCACGGTGAACGTTCCGGAACCACGTATGGTCACCGTGAACGTCTGGGACAAAGGCCTTGTGGGCAAGGTGGAAAAAGCCATTCGTGAAAGCGGGTTAGGGATCAACCCGCAACTGAACGGCACCATCATCATGCTGCCTATTCCGGAGCTGAACGAAGAACGTCGCCGCGAGTTGGGCAAGGTCGCTGGTCAGTACGCCGAGCACGCCCGCGTTTCGATCCGCAATGTCCGTCGAGACGGTATGGATCAGATCAAAAAGGCCAAAGCTGATGGCATGTCCGAGGACGACCAAAAGCTGTGGGAGGGCGAAGTGCAGGATTTGACCGACGAGATGATCAAGGCCGTCGACGGCGCGCTTGAAACCAAACAAGCTGAGATCATGCAGGTCTGAGCCGCGATTATGCCCAAGGATCCCCAAACTCCGCCGGTCCAGGGACCGCGCCATGTTGCCATTATTATGGACGGAAATGGCCGCTGGGCTCAGGCGCGGGGGCGGCCTCGTCTGTTTGGCCATCACGCTGGCGCGCGGCGGGTGCGCGAGGTTGTTGAGGCTTGTCCGGGTCTGGGCATTAAGTATCTGACAGTCTTTGCCTTTTCGACCGAGAACTGGAAACGTACTCAGGTTGAGGTCGCGGGCCTGATGAGCCTGTTCCGGCGCTATATCGTCAAGGAAACCCGGACCCTCAGAGACAATGGCATCCGCGTGCGTTTTATCGGTGATCGGGTTCGGCTGGATAAAAAGCTGACCGAACTGATGGATACGCTTGAACGGGAAACGCAGGACAATGACCTGGTCCACCTGACCGTCGCCCTGAACTATGGCGGACGGGATGAGGTTGCCCGTGCGACGAAACGGCTTGCCCGCGATGTGGCTGATGGCAAACTGCGCCCCGAAGATGTCGATCAGGAAACGCTGCCCAAATATCTTGATACCCGCGTTCTGCCCGACCCGGATCTTGTGATACGAACCAGCGGTGAGGCGCGCATCTCGAACTTTCTGCTCTGGCAGTCGGCTTATTCGGAATATGAGTTCATTGATACGCTGTGGCCGGACTTTACCGCTGCAGAACTGGAACGCCTGTGCAAAAGCTATGGCTCACGCGAACGGCGTTTTGGAGCGGTTCTGGCATGAGTGAGGGCCGATGGTCTGATCTGACGGCCCGCGTTCTGTCGGCTGCGGTGCTGATCGCTGTGGGCTCGATTGAAGTCTGGCTGGGCGGCTTGTGGTTCGAAGCGTTCATCGCTGCCGCCTGTGGTGTGATGATTTGGGAACTGGTTCGGATGGTCGATCCGGACAGCAGTGGTGTTGCGATCCAACTGGGTGTTCTGACCGGGCTCGCCGTAGTTCTCAGCTATCACCTGCCGCCACTTTACAAGCTGCCCTTCCTGTTGGCCCCGGCACTGGTCGGGGCAGGGCAGGTTAAAAAGGCGCGTGGCGTCTATATCCTGTTTGCGTTCTGGATTGCGGCGGCGGGTCTGGGCTTTCTGTCGATTCGAGAGAATATGGGATTTGGCTGGATGGTCTGGCTGATCTCGGTTGTCGTTGCCACTGATGTCGCCGGGTATTTTGTGGGAAAAGCTATTGGCGGACCTAAGTTTTGGCCCAGAGTCAGTCCCAAAAAGACATGGTCCGGTACCGCTGGGGGCTGGGTGGCCGCCGCGATAGTCGGTGCGCTGTTTGCAGCTCAGGCGGGGTTCGGCGTCATGTTCGTGGTGATCTCGGTACTCGCCTCGATGGCCAGCCAGGCCGGAGACATTGTTGAGAGCGCAACCAAGCGAAAATTCAGTGTCAAAGACAGCTCAAACCTGATCCCCGGGCACGGCGGCTTTCTGGATCGATTTGACGGGATGATGGGCGCCGCGCTGTTTGTTCTGATAGCAGGGCTGTTTTACGCACCCGGAGGGATGTGATGCGCAAAGTATCCATTTTGGGTGCAACCGGCTCGATCGGTCAAAACACGATTGATCTGATTGCCCGAGCCCCTGACGCTTATGATGTTGTGGCCCTGACGGGCGGTGCGAATATCGCGCAACTGGCTGACGATGCGCGTAAGCTAAAAGCGGATATTGCGGTCACCGCGTTTGACGACAGATTGGACGATCTGCGCACGGCATTGGCCGGCAGCGGCGTTCAGGCTGCTGCCGGGACCGCGGCTTTGATCGAGGCTGCCGCGCGGCCGGCAGACTGGGTGATGTCTGCGATTGTGGGCGCGGCCGGGCTGGCGCCGGGGATCGAAGCCTTGAAACAGGGCGCGACGCTGGCACTGGCGAACAAAGAGACACTGGTTTGCGCCGGGGCGCTGGTACTTGAGACCGCGCGGGCACACGGCGCGCGTCTTTTGCCCGTCGACAGCGAACATTCGGCAGTGTTTCAGGCTTTGGTCGGTGAAGACATGACCGCCGTCGAGCGGATCATCATCACTGCAAGCGGCGGGGCTTTCCGCGACTGGCCGCTTGGTGATCTGGCGGGGGCAACTGTCGAGCAGGCCTCGAACCATCCGAACTGGAATATGGGGCAACGGATCACCATCGACAGTGCATCGATGTTCAACAAGGCGCTGGAGCTGGTTGAAACCAAAGAATTCTTTGGTGTTGCGCCGAGCCAGATCGAAGTGGTTGTTCACCCGGAATCGATTGTGCATTCGCTTGTCGGTTTTCGTGACGGCGCGGTCATGGCCCATCTTGGGGCGCCCGATATGCGGCATGCGATCGGCTATGCGCTGCACTGGCCGGAACGGCGCGATTTGCCGGTGAACCGTTTGGATCTGACGCAGCTTGGACAGTTGCGGTTTCAGGCCCCGGACGAGGCGCGCTATCCGGCGCTGCGGCTGGCGCGCGAGGTGATGGAGCGTGGTGGATTGTCCGGTGCCGTGTTCAACGCCGCCAAGGAACGCGCGCTTGATCTGTTTATCGCACGCCATATCGGGTTTCTCGATATGGCGGATGCCGTGGCTGGCGTCCTTGACCGGTTCGAGGCTGAAACTAGCCTCATTGATGCCCCTTTGACCCTTGATAACGTATTTCAAACGGACCATCTCGCACGTGAATGGGTCGATGAAGCCGTATTACAAAGAGCAGGATAAAAATCTTGGACATACTCTCGCTTATTCCGCAATTCGGCGGCTTGCTTTACACGATCGTGGCCTTTGTTGTTGCGCTGTCTGTGATCGTGGCGGTGCATGAATACGGTCACTACATCGTAGGGCGCTGGTCCGGTATCCATGCCGAGGTGTTTTCGATCGGGTTCGGCCCTGTTCTGTGGAGCCGCGTCGACAAGCGGGGTACCAAATGGCAGATCGCTCTGCTGCCGTTCGGCGGATATGTCAAATTTCTGGGCGATGCCAACGCGGCGTCGGGCAAAGACGAAGACGCCATGGAGGAAATCGCCGAGCAGAGCCCAGAGGAGTTGCGCCGCACCATGCATGGCGCGCCGCTTTGTGCGCGCGCGGCAACGGTCGCTGCGGGTCCTGTGTTCAATTTCGTTATGTCGATACTGGTGTTTGGGCTGATTTTCTGGTCCGAGGGCGTCTCTCGCGAGCCGCTGACCGTCGGGTCACTACACCCGATCCCCGGAACGGTTCAGGAACTGCAGGAAGGGGACGAGATCGTTGCCATCGCAGGCATCCCGACCCCGGATTTCGACGAAGAGGGCGGATGGAGGCGGTTTACCTCCTCGCTGCCGGTGGAGCCCGTGCTGGACTACACGGTCATCCGTGACGGAGAGCAGTTTGATGTCGCGGCTCCATGGCTGTTTCCGCCGCTGATTCAACAGGTGTCCCCGCGCAGTGCCGCCATGGATATTCAGCTTGCCGCCGGAGATGTGATCACGGCCGTAAACGGTGAGCCGATCTTTGCGTTTGAACAGCTGAAAGAGCACGTAGAAAACTCGGACGGGAAAGTTCTGTTGCTGAATGTCTGGCGCGACGGCGCGGATCTGGAATTTGCACTGGCGCCCCGGCGTACGGATGAGCCGCAATCAGAAGGCGGTTTCGTCACCCATTGGCGCATCGGCATTGTCGGAGGGATGATGCTGGAACCCGCAACCGTGCCTGCGGATTTTGTCGATTCCCTGACGGGCGGTGTCCGACAGACCTATCGGATCATCGAAGGGTCGCTTTCGGGCATCTGGCATATGATCACGGGCGCGATCAGTACCTGCAATATGTCCGGGCCGATTGGCATTGCCGAAACGTCGGGGGCCATGGCCAGCCAGGGCGCACAGAGCTTTATTTTCTTTATCGCCGTTTTGTCGACTGCGGTTGGTCTGTTGAACCTGTTTCCAATTCCGGCTCTGGATGGCGGTCACCTTGTCTTTTACGCCTATGAGGCTGTCGCGGGTAAACCACCAAGCGACAAAGCTTTGCGGGTGCTGATGGGGGTCGGTGTCACCTTGATTCTGTCGCTTATGCTGTTTTCGGTGAGCAACGATCTGTTTTGCTGATTGTGGCGGCGGTGGCACGTTAAAGTCGTAAAATTGCCTCATTTCAGCTTCATAAGATCGGGGCAATTTTTCGGGTTGGATTTGGTGTCATGGCCAGTGTGCTGCAAAAATCTTATCAGAGTTTTCGTTTCCTGTTCGTTTTGAACTGGGATGTTTTGCTGAGTTTTGGTGTCACCACGCTTGCCCTTGCGGCGGGCGCGTATCTGGCAGCAAGCGCCAACATCCTCACTTTCTGATTCCTGCTGAAACGTCCTGAGTTTTGATTGCGCGGCCTATCGGGCCGCGTTTGCGTTTGGTCTTTTGACAAGACGCGCCAATCCCGTTACTCAACTGCTAAAGTCCGAAAGTTCTAGGTAGAGAAAAATATGGCTTACAGGCGAGGCGCGGGCACATCCTGCGGTGTAGAGCAACCGCAAGGCAATATTTTGTGGCAGGCCCTAACGTTTTTTTTCCTCTTTTTTGCAATGAGTTTAGCGGCGTTGCCGCAGGTCGCGCAGGCTCAGAATTTCACCATCAATTCGTTCGAGGTTGAGGGCAATCAACGGATTGAAACCTCGACCATCATCGCCCGAACGGGAATCACGGCAGGGGAGTCGGTAACCGCAGGGCAGTTGAATGACGCTTATCAGCGCGTGCTTGACAGTGGTGTTTTTGAAACAGTCGAGTTAACGCCGCGCGGTAACACCCTGGTTATCAATGTCGAAGAGTACCCCACGATCAATCAAATCAGCATCGAGGGCAATCGCCGGATCAAGGACGACGTTCTATTTCAGGCCATATCGTCAGAGCCGCGCCGCGTGTTCACGCCCCAGGTTGCTGAAGCAGATGCAGATCTGATTGCAGAAATTTACTCGGCGCAAGGCCGGGTCGCGGCGACAGTTATTCCAAGGATCATCCGCCGCAACGAGAATCGTGTCGATCTGGTGTTCGAAATCTCCGAAGGCACCCCGATCGAAATCGAACGGGTCAGTTTTGTCGGCAACCGCGCGTATTCTGACCGCCGTTTGCGCCGCGTACTGGAGACTAAACAAGCGAATTTCCTACGCACTTTCCTGCGGAGCGATACGTTCATTGCGGATAGGGTTGAATTCGACAAGCAGGTGTTGCGCGACTTTTACCTTTCGCGTGGGTACGTAGATTTTCGTGTGAACAGCGCGAATGTTGAATTCACCCGTGAGCGGGATGCTTTCTTCTTGGTCATGAATATCACCGAAGGACAAAAGTTCTCGTTCGGCAAAATCACGACTGTCAGCGAAATCCCAGGCGTTAACGCGGCTGACTATCAGAATGCGCTGAAGATCAAGCCTGGCGTGACTTATTCGCCGACGCTGATTGAGAACTCGATTGCCAGACAAGAGCGTCTGGGCGTTAAGCAAGGCGTTGATTTCCTGCGGGTTGAGCCGCGGGTGACTCGCAATGACCGTGATCTGACGCTGGATATCGAATTTGTCCTGACCAAAGGTCCGCGCATCTTTGTCGAGCGGATTGATATCGAGGGCAACACAACCACGCTTGACCGGGTGATCCGCCGTCAGTTCGATACTGTAGAAGGTGACCCGTTCAATCCGCGAGAAATTCGTCAGAGCGCCGAGCGCATTCGCGCTTTGGGCTTCTTTGCCGTCGCAGATGTCGAACCGCGCGAAGGGTCTTCCCCCAGTCAGGTCATTGTTGATGTGGATGTTGAAGAGCAGCCAACAGGGTCGTTGAGTATCGGCGGGAGCTTTTCTGCATCAGATGGTTTCGGGCTTGCGCTTGGTCTTCAGGAAGCCAATTTCCTTGGACGCGGTCAGACGCTGGGTATCAATTTGTCTACCGCGCAGGATTCCGAGCAGTATACAATCAACTTCACTGAACCCTATTTGTTGGGCCGTAAGTTGCGATTTGATCTTGGGCTGGGCCTTGCCAGCACAAACTCGAGCTTTGCGAGCTATGACACCCAAACCGTCTTCTTTGAACCGCAGCTTAGCTATGCGATTGGAGAATTGTCGGCTTTGAGATTGCGCTATAACTGGAATCGTAGCGAGATGACGCAGCAAAGCGGTGAGACAAACGGTGCAGTGATCGCTTCGGAGATTGCGCAAGGCGAGCGTGTGACCAGTTCATTGGGTCTATCCTACATTTACGATAGCCGTCTTGGTGGATTGAATCCCAACGCGGGTGTGTTGTTCGAAGTGGGCGTCGATGCCGCCGGCCTTGGTGGCGACAACCAATACTTCAAAACCACGGCACGTTCGATCGCGCAGACCAGAGTGCTGAATGAAGAAGTGACGTTGCGGGCTTCGCTGGAGTTGGGCGCACTGCATTGGCGAGGGAATGACTTCAGCAGAACGATTGATCGTTTTGTTTTGGGCCCCAACACCTTCCGTGGCTTTGAGCCGGCCGGTATCGGTCCGCGGGATTTGTCGAACGGGCAGGATGACGCAATCGGTGGCAACTACTATTGGGTCGCCCGTTTCGAGTCCGATTTCCCGTTGGGTCTGCCCGAAGAGTTCGGCCTGCGGGGCGGTGTTTTCTATGATGTGGGCAACCTGTACAACATCGACAATGTGAATACTGCTGGTGGCAACATTGTTGGCGCTGACGGCTCTATTCGACATGTTGTTGGTCTTTCGGTTCTTTGGACCACGCCGTTTGGACCTTTGCGGTTCAACTTTTCTCAGGCTCTGAAGAAGGAAGAATTCGACAAGGTGCAGAACTTTGACCTGACCATCCAGGCTCAGTTCTGACGCGTATGTCGAAGGGTACTAAGATCACGTTTCGGGGCCCGTTTCGGGCCCTGTGCATTTTATTTCTCTTGTTGTTTCCGGGTGCGCTGCCTGCCCAGCAGCTGGGGTTGCCTGAAACGGGTGTACTTACCATATCCAGCGACCGCCTGTTTTCAGACTCCGCCTTTGGCCTGCGTGTCTTTGGCGAGATCGAAGCAGAGAGCGCCGCGCTAGCCGCTGAGAACGAAAAGATCGTTGCCGAATTGAGCCAGGAAGAGAAGGCTCTGACCGAACAGCGTGCCCAGCTTGAGGCAACGGAATTCCGGCCTCTGGCAGACGCGTTTGATCGAAAGGTTCAGTTGCACCGGGACAGCCAGCGCGCAAAACTGGATGGGCTTGCAAGGCGCAGCGAAGAGGCGCGCGCCCGATTTTTTGAGCTTTCACAGCCCGTCCTGATTGATCTGCTGCGTGAAACCGGGGCCTCGATGATCATCGAACGATCGAGCGTATTTCTCAGCTCTGACGCCTCGGACATTACCGACATCGCCATCGCGCGGATTAACGCTGCAATCGGCGATGGGACCGCCGCGCAGGCCAATGACGGCCAATAGCTTGGCTTGCTCTTGTCAGACGGTATTGCTAACCACGCGCAAAAGAGAAATCCAGCACAGGACATCCGCATCATGACCACGGAAACAAAGAGCGCTGACATTCAGCTGATTCAGCGCATTCTGCCGCATCGCTACCCGTTTCTGTTGGTTGACAAAGTGGTGGACATTACCGGCTACACCTCGGCTGTGGGCATCAAGAATGTCACGATGAATGAGCCGCACTTTCAGGGACACTTCCCTGGCACGCCGATCATGCCGGGTGTTACGATAGTTGAGGCGATGGCGCAAACCGCAGGCGTCATGCTGGGTGTTGGTATGGATGTGATCGACAGCGAACTGCTGATCTATTTCATGAATATCGACAAATGTAAGTTCCGCCGCAAGGTCGTGCCTGGCGATGTACTTGAAATGCATGTCGAGACGGTGCGCGGCAAAAAAGGCGGTAAGATTTTCAAGTTCAGCGGTCGCGCGACCGTTGATGGTGAAGTCGCGGCTGAGGCCGAGTTTTCAGCCTATGTCGATTGGGACATGGAAAAGACGACATGAGCGGCGTTCATCCCAGCGCGATCATCGAAGACGGTGCGCAGATTGGTCGGGACTGTGTAGTCGGACCGTTCTGCTATGTCGGCGCGCAGGTGCGTTTAGGGGATCGGGTCGAGCTCAAGTCTCATACCGTGGTGACGGGCGATACATCGGTTGGTGACGATACGATTATCTTCAACTTTTCTGTCATCGGGGAGATCCCTCAGGACTTGAAGTTTGGCGGCGAAAATACGCGGCTGGAGATCGGCAAACGCAACCGTATCCGCGAGCATGTCACCATAAACACCGGCACCGAAGGCGGCGGTGGTGTGACGCGGATCGGGGATGATTGTCTGTTCATGGCCGGCGTTCACGTGGCGCATGACGTGCAGATCGGCAATCGGGTCATCATGGTGAACCATGCCGGGGCCGCAGGTCATTGTATCATCGAAGATGATGTTATCGTTGGCGGTATCTCGGGGCTGCATCAATGGGTGCGCGTTGGACGCGGTGCGATCATTGGCGCGCTGACCATGGTCGCAAACGATGTCATTCCCTACGGCCTGGTTCAGGCCTCTCGTGGCGAACTGGACGGGTTGAATCTGGTGGGGCTCAAGCGACGCGGCGTGTCGCGTGCGGATATCTCGGCCTTGCGGTCGGCCTTTCGCGAACTGTCTGAGGGCGACGGCACCTTTATGGATCGGGCTAACCGCTTGCAGGAGATCGACAGCGACTATGTCCGTCAGATCTTTGACTTTGTCACGGGCCATTCGGACCGGTCCTTCCTGACCCCAAGGAAATGAACGCATGTTGGCGCTGATCGCAGGAACGGGCATATTGCCAGATGAGTTGGTTGCCAGCCTGCCAGAACGCCCCTTGATCTGCGCTATGGAAGGGTTCTTGCCGGACACTCTGACAGCTGATCTGGTGTTCCCGCTCGAACAATTGGGCAGTTTTATTGCCGAGCTGCAGCAGCGCGGCGTTACCGAGATTTGTATGGCAGGGGCTGTGCGCCGCCCGGTTATTGATCCGGCGCGGATCGATGCGGCGACGATGCCTTTGGTGCCGATATTGCAGCAAGCTATGATGACAGGGGATGATGATGCCCTGCGCGCCATCATCGGCGTGTTTGAACAGGCCGGTCTGACGGTTCGTGCGGCGCATGAGGTTGCGCCTCAGATACTGCCGCCCTTGGGATGCCTGACACAGGCCGCACCATCAGAAAGTGATCTGGCAGATGCAGATCGGGCGGCTGGCATATTGCGCGCCATGGGGGCGGCAGATACCGGTCAGGCCTGCGCGGTGCTTAAGGGGCAGGCCCTTGCGATTGAAGGCATTTTCGGCACGGCCTGGATGCTCCAATCCCTCACGCAACGCCCCGATGCCGGGGGCGGAATCCTGTTCAAAGGGCCCAAGCCGGATCAGGATCGCCGCGCAGACCTGCCCGCCATCGGGCCCGAGACGGTCACGGCGGCGGTTGCGGCTGGATTGACGGGGATTGTGATCGAAAAAGGCGGTGTCATTGTGCTTGAACGTGAACGCGTTGTGGCAGAATGCGACCGGCTTGGCCTGTTTCTGTTCGTACGCGAGCGGGCGGTCTGATGCGCGTCTTTCTGGTCGCCGGGGAACCTTCGGGCGATCGATTGGGCGGTGCTTTGATGGAGGGGCTGAAAACGCTGGTCCCCGACGTCGAATTCGACGGGGTCGGTGGCCCGCTGATGCAGGCGCAGGGGCTGGTCAGCCGGTTTCCGATGTCCGAGCTCAGCGTTATGGGACTGGTCGAGGTTCTGCCCAAGTTTTTTCATCTGAAACGCCGCATATCCGAGACGGCGCAAGCCGTACTTGAGACCCAACCAGATGTCCTAATTACAATCGACAGCCCGGATTTTTCGCTGCGTGTCGCGAAACTGGTCAAGGCCAGCAGCACGATCCGTACGGTTCACTATGTTGCACCCAGCGTCTGGGCGTGGCGACCGGGCAGGGCGGACAAGATGGCAAAGGTCATCGATCATGTTCTGGCGCTGCTGCCGTTTGAACCGCCCTATATGGAACGCGTAGGCATGGAGTGCGATTTCGTCGGCCACCCGGTCGCCAGCGAAGCGGTTGCAACCCAACAAGAGGTTTCGGCCTTTCGCGACACCTTTGATTTGGGGGATGCACCGGTTCTGCTGGCGCTGCCGGGTTCAAGACGGGGAGAGGTGGAACGGCTTGCCGGATGTTTCGGAGAGGCCCTGCATCGTTTTACCTCAGATCACCCGGAGTACCGGGTTGTTGTGCCCACGGTTGGGCATGTGACAGATCTTATTCAAGCCGTAGTCACAGAATGGCCCGGTAATCCCGTGGTTCTAGACCCGCGCGACATGAGCGCGGCGGAGGCGACAGCCTATAAACGTGCGGCATTTGGGGCAGCGGAGCTTGCGCTGGCTGCGTCAGGAACGGTGTCGCTGGAGCTTGCGGCCCAGAACACGCCTATGGTGATTGCCTACAAGCTGAACTGGCTGACGCAGAAAATGGCCGAGCGACTGGTTAAGCTGGACACGGTGACACTGGTCAATCTGGTCTCAGAAACCCGCGCCGTTCCTGAATGCCTGCTGGATGAGTGCCAGCCCGACAAGATCGCAGCTGCACTGAACACCGTCGTCTCAGATCCGGGCGCACAACAGGATGCGATGGCCATTACGATGGAACGCCTAGGCCGAGGGGGTGAAGCTCCGGGGTTGCGGGCCGCGCGAGCCGTGATCGGGCGGATGCGCGCGTGATGCTGGATCATGTGGTCTTTGCCGCGTCTGCCTTCATGGCTCAGGTCCTGACGAACCTTGATAATCTGGCAGCACTTTTGGCCCTGATGTTCGTCTCTGGCCCGCGTCGTGCTGTATTGGGGTTCCTTCTGGCTCAGATGCTGGTGATCTGCGCGGCCTTTTTGCTGGCCGTTGGGGTGGACGATGTGATCCCGCACTGGGCCGGATATCTGGGTGCGCTGCCTCTGACGCTCGGGCTGATTGGGGTCGTGCGACAGCTTCGGGGAGCCTCGGATCAGCGAGAGCCACATCTCGCGTCCGGCGCCCCCGTTTTAATGACCATGTTATTGTTCATCAGCCTGTCGATGGACACGTTCGCGGTGCTGGCCCCCTTGCTGGCCGACTCGGCCCCCAGTTTTCGGGTCGCCGGTGCGCTTGGGGCGGTGTCGGCTGCTTTGGGGCTGGCCGTTCTTGGATTTGTCGGCGCACGCACGCCCATCATGACCGGCGGCCTGGCACGCCGGCTGGAAACTCTGGTGCCGTATGTGATGATCTGCGCTGGCTTCTATATCCTCAGCAACTCCTGGACTGACGCTATTTAATAGCCGCGCCAAATCCAGCCGCCACCGAAAATACGGCTTCCACCTGTCTCATAGAACACGCAGGCTTGTCCGGGGGAAACCCCTTCCTCAGCTGTCAGCAATTCGACCTCGGCGGTTGTGTCGGACAGGGGCCGGATGATCGCCTCGCGCGGCGGGCGGGTCGAGCGGACCTTGACCGAGACATGCCATTCCTCTCGCGACATGAGGGGCGCATCACCCAGCCAGTTGATTTCCCGCACCGGAACGGTACGGGTGGCCAGCAGGTCTTTGGGGCCAACCACAACCTGCTTTTTGTCGACGTCCAGTTTCACCACATATAGCGGTTCGCTGAGGCCACCGATCCCAAGCCCGCGGCGCTGACCGATTGTATAGTGAATAACGCCGTCATGCTGCGCCAGCACGCGGCCATCAGCATGAACGATCTCACCCGGTTCTGCGGCACCGGGGCGCAGTTTCTCGATCACGCTGGCGTAGTTACCGTCGGGAACAAAGCAGATGTCTTGGCTGTCGGGCTTGTCAGCGACGGCCAACCCATACTGCGCCGCCATCTCGCGCGTGGCGTCTTTTGACGGCAAATGGCCAAGCGGAAAGCGCAGGAAATCCAGCTGCTCCGGTGTCGTCGAGAACAGGAAATAGGACTGGTCGCGATTGGCATCTTCGGCGCTGTGCAGTTCAGGCCCGTTGGGGCCCATCTTGCGTTGGATATAGTGGCCGGTTGCCATGCAGTCGGCCTCAAGATCCTTGGCCGTTTCCAGCAGGTCCTTGAACTTCACCCGCTCATTGCAGCGAATGCAGGGTACCGGCGTCGCTCCCGCAAGATAGCTGTCAGCGAATTCGTCAATTACCGCGTCTTTAAAGATATTCTCGTAGTCCAGCACATAATGTGGAAAGCCACGTTCCTCGGCCACGCGGCGCGCATCGTGGATATCAATCCCGGCGCAGCAAGCGCCTTTCTTGGCCAGCGCCGCGCCATGATCATAAAGCTGCAGCGTCACGCCCACCACGTCATAACCCTGATCGGCCAGATACGCAGCCACGACCGAGCTGTCGACGCCACCGGACATGGCAACAACCACCCGCGTTTCCGAGGGCGGTTTGGCAAAGCCAAGCGAGTTCAGCGGGGTCTCGGTATCGAGGGCCATGGTTGGTTCCGTTTCGGGTTAAGGAAGACCGGCAGAATATAAGAAAATTCTACACACTCTCAAGAGGCGGTTTCACGCAGCATTAAGTAGGCTGGGGTCAGCTTTGTGACAGCAAGAAAGGGTCGAGAAGATGTATTTGCACAAAGTTGAAGGACCTCGGTCGGTAACCCTGCCGGATGGAACGGTTTTAACACGTGCGGATTTGCCCCCGGCTGATACACGCCGCTGGGTTGCTTCGCGAAAGGTGATTGTTGTGCGGGGCGTCCTGTATGGGCTGATCACGCTGTCGGATGCAAAAAAAAGGTATGGGATCAGCGAAGAGGAATTCAACTCGTGGGTTTCCGCAGTGGCCGAGCATGGTGTGGACGCTTTGAAGGTCACCGCATTAAAAAAATATCGACAACCTAAGGTAGAAAGTGAATAAATGATTCAACGGTAACGTCAGATTAACCATTTTTGTTCAGGCTCAATTTGAACAGGAATAATTGACCCGAACTGGAGCAGTGATAATGCGCATACTTCTTGTTGAGGATGATCCTACAACGTCAAAAAGCATTGAGTTGATGCTGACACATGCCAATCTGAATGTGTATGCAACCGATCTTGGCGAAGAAGGCATCGATCTCGCAAAGCTTTATGACTACGACCTTATTCTGTTGGATCTGAACCTGCCGGATATGAACGGGCATGAGGTGCTGCGGCAATTGCGGATCGCGCGGGTGGAAACGCCGATCCTGATCCTGTCCGGCGCGGATGATACGGAAAGCAAGATCAAAGGATTTGGTTTTGGCGCCGATGATTACTTGACTAAGCCTTTCCATCGCGAAGAGCTGGTGGCCCGCATTCATGCCATCATCCGCAGATCCAAGGGGCATTCGCAGTCAGTTATCCAGACCGGTAAGGTGGCTGTGAATCTGGATGCCAAAACCGTCGAGGTCGGTGGAAAAACTGTTCATCTGACGGGCAAGGAATACCAGATGCTGGAACTCCTGAGCCTGCGCAAAGGGACCACGCTGACCAAAGAGATGTTTCTGAACCACCTCTATGGCGGTATGGACGAGCCCGAGCTCAAGATCATCGATGTGTTTATTTGCAAACTGCGTAAGAAACTCAGCAACGCAACCGACGGCGACAATTATATCGAAACCGTCTGGGGGCGGGGATATGTCCTGCGCGACCCGCAAAGCATCTCGGTTGAAGAAACGCGGATGGCGGTCGGCGCCTGAACCAAATCCTGAAATTGCCGCTATTGGTCCAGGGCGGCATCTTGCTCACTCACGGCTCAGCACGACACTGGACCTGCTCATGCCCTCACCCTATCACTAGGCCAGAAAGATGTGACAGGGCGAGGGCATGAGCGATTCCATTGCAGTACAAGACCTGACGGAAGAGCAGGCACAGGATGAACTGGCGCGGCTTGCTGGGCTGCTGCGCCGCGCCAATGAGCATTACCATGCCAAAGACGATCCAGAGATTTCGGATGCTGAATACGATTCTCTGAAGCGCCGCAATCAAGAAATCGAAGCCCGTTTTCCTACGTTGAAACGCCAGGACAGCCCGACCGAACAGGTCGGCGCACGACCCGGCGATGGCTTTGCTAAAGTAACGCACGCCGTGCGTATGATGTCGTTGGGTAATGGCTTTAATGATGAGGATGTCGCTGGCTTTGACCGGTCCATCCGCAAGTATTTGGGCCTGAGCGATGATGCGCCGCTGGCCTATACGGCCGAGCCGAAGATCGACGGGCTTTCACTCTCGCTGAGGTACGAAGATGGTCAACTGGTTCAGGCAGCCACCCGAGGGGATGGCGCGGTTGGCGAAAACGTAACCGCCAACGCGCTGACCGTGGAAGACATTCCCAAACACTTGGAAAACGTCCCCGGAATCCTGGAGGTCCGGGGCGAAATCTATATGTCTCACGAGGACTTCGATGCGCTCAACGCGCGCCAGACGGAAACAGGCGGCAAGACCTTTGCCAACCCGCGCAACGCAGCGGCCGGATCGTTGCGGCAGCTGGATTCCAGTATTACACGCACGCGGCCGCTCAGGTTTTTTGCCTATGCCTGGGGCGCAGTCTCAGAACCTTTGGCCGAAACACAGATGGCGGCGATTGAGCGGTTGAAAGCACTTGGTTTTCAAACCAACGATCTGACCCGCCGCTGTGAAACGCCTGCGCAGATGCTGGAGCACTATCGAAAGATCGAGGGACAGCGCGCGACGCTGGGCTATGACATCGATGGGGTGGTTTACAAGGTCGATGACCTTTCCTTGCAGGCGCGTTTGGGATTTCGGTCAACCACGCCGCGTTGGGCGATTGCGCATAAATTCCCAGCCGAGCTGGCCTGGACCCGACTTGTGGCGATCGATATCCAGGTCGGACGAACCGGTGCGCTCAGCCCCGTGGCTCGTCTGCAGCCGGTGACGGTGGGTGGCGTGGTCGTTTCCAATGCGACGCTGCACAATGAAGATTACATTGCAGGGCGCGACGCAAAAGGGGGCGAAATCCGGGACGGCAAGGATTTTCGGATCGGGGATTGGGTGCAGGTTTATCGTGCCGGTGACGTGATCCCAAAGCTCGCCGATGTCGACCTGTCAAAGCGCCCTGATGGCGCGCAACGATTTGAATTTCCATTCAAATGCCCAGAATGCAACAGCGATGCGATCCGGGAGGAGGGTGACGCCGTCCGCCGCTGTACAGGTGGTCTGATCTGCCCGGCGCAGGCGGTGGAAAAGCTCAAGCATTTTGTTTCGCGCAAGGCCTTTGATATCGAAGGGTTGGGCGCAAAGCAGATCGAGATGTTCTATGATGACCCGGCACTTCCCATTCGGACACCGGCCGATATTTTCACCCTGCAAAGCCGCGACGCAGAGAGCCTTTCGCGTCTGAAAAACCGGGATGGCTGGGGTGATACATCCGCCAGCAACCTGTTCGCCGCCATTCAGGAAAAGCGACGGATTCCTTTTGCGCGTTTGCTGTTCGCGCTTGGCATTCGCCACGTGGGTGAGGTCGGCGCGCGCGATCTGGCACTGTATTATCGCAGTTGGGAGGCGATGGCACAGGCGGTTGATACGGCCCGCCCAGCGGCGCTGGCACAGCGCGCCGCGGACGAGGCCGAAGACACAGAACGCCGGGCCGCAGCCGCAGAGGGGCGCAGGGCCAGGATCAAAGAAGCCCGCGACGCTGCGATTGCCGCGTCTGAGGTACGGCCCGAGGCCGCCTCGGTCTGGTCTGACCTGATCGGGATCGACGGCATCGGCGCAACGCTGGGCCTGTCCCTGTCGGATGCATTTGCCAACACGGAAGAGCGCACCGCGTTTGATGAGTTGCTGCAACATCTTGAGGTTGTGCCCCCCGAAGCGCCCAGCTCTGACAGCCCGGTGGCAGGCAAAACCGTCGTATTCACCGGAACATTAGAGAAAATGACCCGCGCCGAAGCCAAAGCCCGGGCCGAGGCGCTGGGGGCCAAAGTCTCGGGATCGGTCAGCGCCAAGACGGATTTGCTTGTGGCCGGGCCGGGGGCGGGGTCCAAGGCCAAGAAAGCAGCGGATCTGGGAATTGAAACTCTGGACGAAGATGGCTGGTTGCAGCTGATCGGGGATGCATGAGCGGGCGCCCCGAACTCCTCTTTCCGTTGTTTGCTGGGTTAGAAACGCTTGACGGCGTTGGGCCTAAGACCGCGCAGCTGCTTGTGCAGATCGGGGTTGAGACCCCGCGCGACGTTCTGTTCGGGCTGCCTTATGCAGTTATTGATCGGCGACGACGCGATACCATTCAAGGGGTCGATTTGCCGACGACCCTGACGGTTGAGGTCACCGTTGGGCCGCATCGTCCGTCCCGCAACCGGGGGGGCGCATATCGCATTCATGTCGAAGATGCGCAGGCTGATTTTCAATTGGTCTTTTTTCATGCGCGCGGCGACTATCTGAACAAAATACTGCCGCAGGGCGCGCGCCGCGTTGTGTCGGGTAAGCTGGAATTGTTCGATGGGATGGCCCAGATGGTTCACCCTGATCATATCGTTGTGCCCGAAGAGGCAGGTGAGCTTCCTGAGTTCGAACCCGTCTATCACCTGACGCAGGGCGTGACGCAAAAGACGGCCTATAAAGCCACCAGAAGCGCGTTGCAGCGTGCGCCGGAATTGGTGGAATGGATCGATGCGGCGCAGGTTGAGCGGCAGGTATGGCCCGACTGGGCCACCGCTATTCAGGCGGCGCATAACCCGATGGGCGCAGATGACGTCGCCCCGTTTGCTCCTGCGCGCGAGCGTTTGGCCTATGACGAGCTTTTTGCGCACCAGTTGACGCTCGCTCTGGCGCGGCAGAGAGAGAAACGAACGCGCGGGATTGCCAGTCAGGGAACGGGCGACTTGCAATCGAAGGTTCTGAACGGCCTGCCATATCGGCCCACCAACGCGCAGACGCAGGCGATTCAGGATATTGCCGCCGATATGATGTCTGATGCGCGTATGAACCGACTGCTGCAAGGCGATGTCGGGGCGGGGAAGACGCTGGTGGCGTTTATGGCGCTTTTGATCGCGGTCGAGGCCGGCGGGCAGGGTGTCATGATGGCGCCGACAGAAATTCTGGCCCGCCAGCATTTGCAGGGCTTGCGTCCTTTGGCCGAAGATGCGGGTGTTGTTCTTGAGATCCTGACCGGGCGCGACAAAGGGGCCGAACGGCGGGCCAAGCTTGAGGCTTTGAAACGCGGCGATATTCACATCCTTGTCGGAACCCATGCGGTGTTCCAAAACGATGTCGAGTTTCGCGATCTGCGCCTAGCCATCGTGGATGAACAGCACAGGTTTGGCGTGCGTCAGCGAATGGAGCTGTCGGAAAAGGGGCAGGGCGCCGACGTGCTGGTCATGACGGCCACCCCGATCCCGCGCAGCCTAGCTTTGGCGCAATATGGCGACATGGATGTGTCGGTTCTGGATGAAAAGCCACCGGGAAGAAAGCCGATCAAAACCGCGATTGTCAGTACGCAGCGTATGGACGAAGTGGTCGCCCATCTACGGCGCGCGATTGATGAAGGTAAACAGTGCTACTGGGTCTGCCCGCTGGTCGATGAATCCGAGGTCTCGGACCTGACGGCTGCGGAGGAACGGTTTAAACGCCTGCGTGCACTGTTGGGCGAAGGCTCGGTCGGTCTTGTGCATGGGCAGATGCCGCCTGCGGACAAGGATGCAGCGATGGCGGCCTTTCAATCGGGTCAGACCAAGGTGCTGGTCGCGACAACCGTGATCGAAGTGGGGGTCAATGTGCCCAACGCGACGATCATGGTCATCGAGCGCGCCGAGATATTCGGGCTGGCGCAGCTGCATCAGCTGCGCGGGCGTGTTGGGCGGGGCGAGGATGCCTCGACCTGCTTGCTGATGTACCAGCCTCCGCTAAGCGAGGGTGGGCGCAAACGGCTGGAGGTTCTGCGCGAGACCGAAGATGGGTTTCGCATCGCCGAAACCGATTTGCAGATGCGCGGTGCCGGAGATCTGATAGGCACCGCGCAATCCGGGCTGCCCAAGTTCCGCATCGCCGATCTGGAGCGGCAGGCGGGTTTGATGGCGGTGGCGCAATCGGATGCGCGCGCGCTGCTCTTGGCGGACCCTAAACTGACGTCGACACGGGGTCAGGCCGCGCGCGTTCTGTTGTGGCTTATGAAACAGGATCAGGCAATCCGTTTGCTTTCAGTGGGTTAGATCAAAAGTTCTGCTAAGTTCACAAATGTTCTTAAAAAGTTCTTTACCGACTCGCTAAAATATGAGAACAAAAGGTCAACAAAGGATTAAAGCTCTGACCGGAGGTGAGACCATGCTGACCCAGATTAAGACCGCTTTCAGCCGTTCGCAGGCCACGTTTTTGCAGGATGCAGCGGGTGCGGTATCTCTGGTGGTTATGCTGGTGATTGCCCTTCACCTGCCCGCGGGGTTCTAAGCCTTTCTGCCTGCGATCTCGTGCCGATTAAGCCGCGCTGTCATCCCCATTTCGATCAAGGGTGACCTGTCTGTCCCAATTCCCTTGAGGGGGCCATGCCTCGGCCCCGCGCGGTTATCCGGACCCCACACGAGACACGCATATCCTGCCGCCGCCCTTTCGCCCGGAAGGTGCGGCGGTTTTTTTTATAGCTGCCCGGTTTTGAGAATTTCCAGCATTGCCGACAGGACCGAGTTCACCGCGACTGAGGCAAGTATCATCCCCATAACGCGGCTGATTATGGCTGTGCCAGAATGTCCAATTAAACGGATGATCGGTTCGGCCAGCAACATCAGGACAAATGCACAAGCCAGCACCGACAGCATGACCAGTGCAGTGATGCTCTGATCCACGGCGCTGAATCTGTTGTTATCCGTCAAGATCACCACGGCAAGCATCGCACCAGGCGAAGCAAGGGACGGAACAGCCAGCGGAAAGATGGCCGGATTATGCTTGTGGATTTTGTCGTCTTTGTCGTCCTCGGCGAGTTGCTGTTCGACGTCTTGCTTACTTTCGCCAAAGATCATGGTCAGCGCGAAGAGAAACAGGATGATGCCGCCAGCCACCTGGAATGAGTTGAGGCCGATATCCAGCGCTTCGATCAGTAGTTGGCCAAAAACGAGAAAGAACAGCAGAATTCCGGCGCTGATCAGCGAGGCCAGCAATGCTGTGCGACGGCGCCGGGCCGCTTCAAGCCCCGCGGTGACGGCGATGAATACAGGGATTGTTCCAATAGGGTCGATCACGACCCAAAGCGTTACGAAGTGTTCAAGCAAATTGTTCAACGGGCTTCCCCTCGAATGTCTTTGAGAGGTTAGACGCGTTTAGCAAAAAATGCCACGATTAGGCACAATTGGCCTGTTCGGCCTGCGCCATGGCTTCGGCGGTGGCATCCAGCGCCAGCAGGATCGAGGCGTGGCGGTTCTTGTAGTCGCGTGCGGGCATCAGTACCTCAAGAGCGTCAAACGGAGCATCTGGTGCCGGTCCGCCGTTCTTGAGCATCTCTGACAACTGATCGTGGGCCGTATCGACTTGCGCCCGCGTCGCGCCGATGATTGCCTCGCCAACAACAGCTGCCGAGGCTTGACCCAGCGCGCAGGCTTTGACGTCCTGACCGAATTCCGCGATGCGTCCATCGCGCACCTTGACGTCGACGGTGACCGTCGACCCACAGAGGGGCGAGCGTTTCTTGACGCTGGCATCCGGGTCTTTCAAGCGGTCCAGATGCGGAATGTCCGCAGCAAGGGCCAGAATACGACCGGAATATAGCTTGATCAGATCGGTTTCGCCCGACATGGCTTTCCCTCGTTAGCTGTTCCCCATACATAGTGGCCATGTTCTGGGATGCAAAAGGTTTTTACCATGTCAAACACTGCTCGTTTCGACCCGTTGACCCTGAAATACAACGATGCTGGTCTGGTTCCTGCCATCGCTCAGGATGAGCATTCGGGCGAGGTGCTGATGATGGCGTGGATGAACGCCGAGTCTATCGCGCAAACGCTGGCAACAGGGCGTGTCACCTATTGGTCCCGGTCGCGACAGGCGTTCTGGATCAAAGGCGAAAGTTCGGGGCATGTGCAGGAACTGGTGGATTTCCGGGTCGATTGTGATCGCGATTGCCTGCTTGTTGTGGTGAAACAAACTGGCCCGGCCTGCCACACCAACCGGCGTAGTTGCTTTTACACCGCGATACGTGATGGCGATGAAATAGAGCTGATGTCCCCCATGACCTAAGCGCGCGACAGCGTGGCAGAACTGTCCAGCCCGACAAGGCGGCGGATATCATCAGGTGTCGCGCCGTCCTGCCGGTATTTCATGATCGCCCGCGCATCATCGCGTTTTGCCAACCGTTTCCCGGCCTCATCGCGGATCAGGCGATGATGCAGATAATCGGGGCAGGAAAGCCCCAGAAGATGCTGTAAAAAAATATGAATTCTGGTTGCCTCGAATAGGTCCTGACCGCGGATTACATGGGTAATCCCCTGTGTGGCATCGTCCAGAACCACGGACAGATGATAAGAGGTCCCCATACCTCGGCGGGATACAACGACATCGCCGATGGTCTGCATCATGTCCTCGGCGGTGAAGCTAACCAAACCGGTTTCTACGTCTGGTCCGTGACCAAGCTCCTGAAATGCCGCTTGGCTGTCGAACAGCTCACGATGCGTGCGGATCGCTTCGGCCATATTCAGCCTGAGCGCGACATCTCTGGGGCGTTCGCCCAGCTCCGATGCGGTCCAGGTTCTGCGACAGGTGCCCGGATAGATAATCCCATCAGGGCCCAGCAGCGGGGCACCTTCCTGCGGGGCGCTTGTCGCCGCCGCGATATCGCGACGATTGCAGGTGCAGGGGTACAGCAGACCGCGCTGCCAGAGTGTGTCCAGCGCTTTGTCATAGATATGCATGCGCTCGGATTGACGCAGAACTGGTTTTGGCCATGTCAGGCCAAGCCATGCGAGATCGTCATAGATCTGATCTTCCCACTGGTTGCGCGATCTGGTCTGGTCGATATCCTCGATCCGCAACAGAAACGTCCCGCCCGCGCGCTGTGCCATGTCATGGGCAACAAGGGCGGAATAAGCATGGCCCAGATGCAGAGGACCGGTTGGCGATGGGGCAAATCTGGTGGTAAAGGTCACGACTTTTCAACAATGTAAACGTCAGATTTCAAGTCAAGGCCGGGCAGGTGAGGGCCATATTCCCGAAACAGCAGCCGGGCCGACCCCATGTCCAGCCAATCGCTCAGGCGCGAGGTATATGTGTGGTCTTCCAGCGTGTGATCGTTGAACGAAAACGCCAAAAGCCCCGCATTGGGCAGAGCCTTCATGAGCATGTCGAAGGTATCCGGTGGTGCTGCACCTGCGCCGATCACTCCGATCGCGGTCACGGCCCGGTATGCGCCTTGCGGCACAGGGGCGGGGTCCGTGATCTCGAAGGTTGAGAGGTTGCGATACACGCCTTTGGCGGCCGCACCGTCAAGCATCTGCTGTGTCGGGTCCATGCCATCGATGACTTCAAATCCGGCCGCGCGCAGGGCCACGCCGGACAGGCCGGTGCCGCATCCAAAGTCGAGGATCGGTGTCTGCGCCTCGGGCAACTTGTCCCACAGTGCCTCGGCCACACGACCGGGTGTGGCATATCCATGGGTGCCGACCTCATCGTCATATGAGGCAGCCCATTTCTGATAATGTTTCCGCGTTTCCTGCGGTGTGCTCAGATCATAGGTGCTGTCGAGGAACTTTTTGCTCATACAGACATGTTAGGCGCGGGCTGGGGTATACGTCCAGTCAACCACTCTGACCAGGCCGCCTTGGCGCGGTCTGTATAGGCCTTGTAGCGATCCTTGCGCCCACGGCGGCCACCTTTCAGACCCTCAACGGGGCGGAAAAGGCCAAAGTTCACGTTCATCGGCTGAAAGGTTTTGGCCTCGGCCCCGCCGGTAATGTGATGGATCAGCGCGCCCATCGCACTGTCCTGCGGCACCGGAGGCAGCGGTTGCCCCAATATCTCAGCAGCAGCCAAGCGGCCTGACAGCAACCCCATCGCAGCACTTTCGACATAGCCTTCGACGCCGGTGATCTGTCCGGCAAAACGGATGTTGGGCTTGGATTTCAGACGCATTTCCGCATCCAGCAGCGTGGGTGAGTTGATGAATGTATTGCGATGAATGCCACCCAACCGGGCAAAGCTGGCATTCTCAAGCCCGGGGATCATGCGAAAAACTTCAGTCTGCGCGCCGTATTTCATCTTGGTCTGAAAACCGACGATGTTGAACAGCGTACCCAGCGCGTTATCGCGCCGCAGTTGGACCACCGCATAGGGTTTGACCTCGGGCTGGTGTGGATTGGTCAGGCCGACCGGTTTCATCGGCCCGTGCCGCAGCGTTTCACGACCGCGTTCGGCCATCACTTCGATCGGCAGGCAGCCGTCAAAGTAACCGGCGGTTTCACCTTCGTGGAATTCCGTTTTGTCGGCGGCCAGCAGGGCGTCGATGAAAGCTTCGTATTGATCGCGATCCATCGGACAGTTCAGATAGGCGGTGCGTTCTTCCTCGGTCTCGCCCTTGTCATAGCGTGATTGCATCCACGCCCGGCTCATATCGATGCTTTCGGCATAGACGATCGGGGCAATGGCATCGAAGAACGCCAGCGCCTCGGCGCCGGTTTGGGCGCGGATCGCATCGCCCAATGCGGGCGAGGTCAGCGGACCGGTGGCAAAAACCCACTGGCCGTCATCGGGCAGGGTGGTGACCTCTTCCCCGGTGACGCTGACCCGCGGATGCGCATGCAGTCTGGCGGTGACCGTTTCGGCAAACGGATCGCGATCCACGGCCAACGCCCCGCCCGCCGGCAGACGATGGGCATCGGCTGTTGTCATGATCAGACCATTGGCAGCACGCATTTCCCAATGCAGCAGCCCGACGGCGTTTTGCTCATCATCATCCGAGCGAAACGAGTTCGAACACACCATCTCTGCCAGATTGCCGGTCTGGTGGGCAAAGGTGCCGACCTTTGGCCTCATTTCGTGGATCACCACGTCTACGCCCATCTCGGCAGCTTGCCATGCGGCTTCGGACCCGGCCATGCCGCCGCCCACGATATGCAATTTCTGTGTCATGAGCAGCCAAATAGGGCAGCATGCAGGCATGCGCAATGACACAATCGGGGAAATGATATTAAGGGATTTTTGGGGTCGCCGCTGCGGGAACGTTCGCGCCGGTGAGAGAAACCAGCCTGGAGGGACCTTCCGCCCACGGCGACCCAAAAGTATATCAAGGCCTCAGCCTTGTCTCACCATTGCCACAGTGTCGCCCATTTGAAAAGTGCAAAAATGAGAACAGTCGATAAAATTATGTATCACCTTTGCGTCATTGCGGCCAATTTGGTGATCGTTTTTCGATAAATGCCGAAATCCCTTCTTCTGTGTCGCGATACAGCATATTCTCGGTCATTACCTCTTTGGTATAGGCATATGCCTGATCCAACGGCATTTGTAGCTGCTGATAAAATGCCTGTTTTCCGATCTTTACAGCGGCTCCCAGTTTGGACGCCAGCTGCTCGGCCAGGGATACGGTTTCGTGTTCCAACAGCATTTCGGGTACGACGCGATTGATCAGGCCCAGTTCAGCGGCGCGTTCGGCCGAGATGAAATCGCCGGTTGTCAGCATCTCGAACGCGTGTTTTCGGGGGATGTTCCGGCTGAGGGCAACCATCGGGGTCGAACAGAACAGGCCGATATTGACGCCATTTACCCCAAAACGTGTTGTTTCTGCGGCAACGGCCAGGTCACAGGTCGCCACCAACTGACAGCCCGCCGCCGTCGCGATACCGTGGACTTGCGCGATGACAGGCTGAGGTAGCGACTGGATGGACATCATCATCTGCGCGCAACGTTCAAACAGATCCCGGAAATAGGCACGCCCGCCATCTTCGGCCTGACGACCCTCTGTCATCTGTTTCAGATCGTGGCCAGCGCAAAAGGCTTTGCCCGCGCCGGACAGGATGACGGCGCGGATGGAGGTATCCTCCCGCAGCGCATCGAACTCGGATTGAAGGGCGGCCAGCATCTCATCGCTGAGAGCATTCAACCGTTCGGGTGCGTTCATGTTCAGGCGCGCAACTGCGCCCGTGTCGTTACGTTCCAGAATTGCCATCTTGCCCTCCCGCTGGCTGTCTGGCCAACTCTAGGTTGGTACAGCAAAGAGGGAAAGCATGTCGTTGGTTTTGAACAAAGAGGACCTGTCGGCCTATCTCGCAGAGGTTTTTCCTCAGGTGCATAAGGATTTTGTCGTCGAAGATCTGACGGAAGACACGATCAGGATGCGCATGGTCATCGAAGAGCGTCATCTGAGACCGGGCGGCACCGTGTCAGGGCCTTCAATGTTCGCTCTGGCCGATGTCAGTATCTATGCCATGGTGCTTGCGCGCAAAGGGCGGCAGTCTCTGGCGGTGACAACCAATTGCTCTTTGGACTTTCTGCGAAAACCTGACGGAGATGTCGATATTGTCGCTAAGTGCAGGTTGCTGAAGCTTGGGCGTACATTGGCAGTTGGTGATGTTCTGATCTACTCAGACGGCGCAGACTTGCCCGCAGCGCGGGCCAGCATGACCTATTCCATCCCTCCCGCAGGGTCCGCAGCGGCTGCATTTGGATGAAAAAAGGCCGGGAACAAGTCCCGGCCAGGAAGAGGTCCCGAAATGGGACTGGGGATAAGTTAGCTAAGCCAGAAATAACGTCTGACTTCGCGATCGGCTTCGAATTGCGTCAATCCAACGTCTCGCAGCAGTCGGGCATCCAGGTTGCCCAGATTGACGCGGCTGCGACGCCGACGTTCCCATTTTGTGACGGTCGCCGCAAACTGCACGGCCAGTGCAGCGATCAGCGGCAGCCGGGGACTGTCGTTAAGCAGCAGAAGGGCGGGTTTGTGCATTGCGCGTGTCATGATGGGTATCCTTTCAAATTGTATTGACACAAAGCGTTGATGTTCGATATGTTTACTTGATACATTCGAAATTGTGTCGAAAGCAAAGGAAGAATTGTAATGGATACAATTTGGCCCGACTCGTTGCCGAAATCTAAAGGTCCCAAATACACTCTGGTTGCCGATACAATCCGAAAAGCTATTTATAACAATATCTTAGACGTTGGATCAAAGCTTCCGCCGGTGCGAGAACTTGCCTATAGGTTACAAATCACACCCGGCACAGTTGCCAGAGCATACACGATTCTGACCGATGAAGGTTTGCTACAAGCCGAGGTCGGACGTGGTACATTTGTCGCGCCGCCCAAAACGCCTGTGCCAGACGATATCTGGGCACGGCAAACTGAGCCACCAGAGACTGATGCGGTTCGCTTGTTTAGTCCTCTATTGCCGGACGTGGGGCAGGTATCTGCCGTTCGGGCTGCCCTGATAGAGGCTTCCAAAGGTCCTGCAGAGGATTTTCTGAGCTATCCCAGCCGCGATGCATACCGGCCAGTTCGACAAGCCGTTGTTGACTGGTTGAGTGACGTGCCCCTGGGTGTTCTGAAGGAAAGTGATGTCATTCTGTCCCACGGAGGGCAAAATGCTATCTCGTTGGTTCTGCAAACGATCTTGAAGAACCCATCGCCAACGATTTTGGTCGAGGATCTGTCTTATGCGGGATTTCGACGATCGGCACAAATACTGCGCGCAAATGTCGTTGGTGTTCCAATGGATGAGCATGGTGTGTTGCCAGAAGCGCTTGATGCCGCAGCGCGCCAGACGAAGGCGCAGGTTTTTTGCACCTCGCCCGAAGTTCAGAACCCCACGGCCACCCATACTCCGGTCGAGCGTCGACAGGCACTTGTGCGTGTGGCCCGCAAGCACGGGATGGAAATCCTGGAAGACGATTGTTATCGCATCGGCGATGCCCGCGCACCAAGTTACAGAGCGCTTATGCCGGAAAGCGGGTGGCACGTAAGCTCTATTTCCAAGACTCTGACACCCGCGTTGCGGGTTGGATTTGCCATCGCTCCGCGCGGGCGCGGCAATGAGCTGCGGCAGGTGGCAGAGTATGGTTTTTTCGGTCTGGCCCGCCCATTAGCCGAGGTTGCGCGGATCTTGTTATCTGATCCCCGTAGCAAGCAATTGGCGCAGAATGTCCGGGAAGGTGTGGCAGAATATGTCATGATCGCGGTGAATACCCTGGGTGGTTTTGATCTGAATTGGCATTGCGATGTACCTTTTGTCTGGTTGAAGCTGCCCTCGGGGTGGCGGTCCGCTGCGTTTTGCCGTGCTGCAGAATCGGAAGGGGTGCAGATCAGGTCTGCAGATGAGTTCGCCCTCCGCGATGGTCGCGCGCCTCATGCGGTCAGGATCGCAATAAATGCACGCGTCGCCAAAAGCTCGTTTGAGAGCGCGATGCAGCGCTTACGAGCCCTGCTGGATAACCCGCCGGAGCAGATCAGCGTTTAAGGTTGATCCAAAAGGGCAGGGTCCCCGAAGAACCCCGACAAATGTAGGATTTGCGCAGCATCATCCAATCGCGCAAAGTCGTGACCTGTCACAAGGACCGAGCCGTCCGGCGCAACCATGTGCCACCTGAAATGGACGACGTCATGATGGGTGTTCGGTTCGCTTGTGATCTCGACCAGACCTCGGGTTTCTTCAAGCACCCGACCGATATGCGCGCTCAGGTTCGCGCGCCCAGTGATATCTGCTGTGGGGTCGACATAGCGACCGTGCTCAGCGAAACAGGCGGTAAGCAAATCCAGCCGTCGATCCGGGTTCTTTTCCTGCCATGCTGCACCATAAGTGCTGATTGTCTGGTCGAAATCCGGCATGTAGCTCTCCATTGTTAAGGCGGGGTGCATAAGAATGGTCAGCATCAATTGACTGCGGAACTATGGTAAATATTGGGGTAAAATAATACCTATTTTTTAACTGTATGAAATCAAACAATAATTACTTGTTTGTGTGTATTGACCCAACACGGCACCCCCTCTAAACACGCTCCATCGAATTCGGGCCGCTCTGTCTTAGGGCGGTCTTTCACATCAAACAGGACTATCCTGCCATGAAAACCTTTTCTGCAACACCTGCAGACATCGACAAGAAATGGATCCTGATCGACGCCGAGGGCGTTGTTCTGGGCCGTCTTGCCTCGATCGTCGCCATGCGCCTGCGTGGTAAGCACAAACCGTCGTTCACGCCGAACATGGACATGGGCGACAATGTCATCGTGATCAACGCTGACAAAATCCAGATGACCGGCAAGAAGCGCGAAGAAAACTTCTATTGGCACACTGGCCACCCGGGCGGCATCAAGTCCCGCACCAAGCAGCAGATCCTCGAGGGTGCCCACCCCGAGCGCGTCGTGACCCAAGCGGTCAAGCGCATGCTGCCGGGCAACCGCCTGTCTCGTCAGGTTATGACCAACCTGCGTGTTTATGCCGGTGCCGAGCATCCTCATGAGGCGCAAGCGCCCGAAGTTCTGGACGTAAAGTCCATGAACAAGAAAAACACCCGGAGCTAATGACCGATGGCTGATCAGATCAATACTCTCGAAGAGCTGAGCGCCGTCGCAGGCGTTGAAACCGTGGCCGAAGAAGTCATTGTGCGTGAACCCGTACGTGACGAGCTGGGTCGTTCCTATGCAACCGGCAAGCGTAAAGACGCTGTTGCCCGCGTTTGGATCAAGCCAGGTTCCGGCAAAGTCACCGTGAACGGCAAAGACCAAGACAAGTACTTCGCGCGTCCCGTTCTGCAGCTGATCCTGCGCCAGCCGTTTCAGGTTGCTGGTGTGGAAGGTGAGTTCGACGTTGTCGCAACCGTCAAAGGCGGTGGCCTGACCGGTCAAGCCGGTGCGGTTAAGCACGGCATCTCGAAAGCGCTGCAACTGTACGATCCGTCGCTGCGTGGCGCCCTGAAAGCCGCTGGCTTCCTGACCCGCGACAGCCGCGTTGTTGAACGTAAGAAATACGGTAAGCGCAAAGCGCGTCGTTCGTTCCAGTTCTCGAAGCGTTAATCGCAACGACAATCAAAGTATTAACGGCCGCAGTATCCTGCGGCCGTTTTTTTGTGTTGGCTTTTCCAGCTGTCAACTGCTGGAAAAGCCGTTTGAGGTTACTGTTGAGACATAAGGGTGCTTAGTTCTTGAACTCTGGTGACAACCGTTTCAGGGGCAGCTTTGATGTCATCGAGAATCTCAATGACCTGTGTTTTTACATCTTGCGTCAGTGTGCTGTCCTGAACCGATGCTACCATCGCATCATAATCAAACTGCTGCGCCGTCAGCATGCCTTGTTGCACCCAGCTGTTAAGCAGGTCTTGACCTTGACCAGCCAATGCAGCGACTTGGTCGCCAGCCTGAGTGGCAAGCTCGGTTGCGGTTTCTCCAGCTTGGGTCGCAGCCTCGTTAGCCTGCTCTGCAATGCTCGATGCAGCTTCGCTGGCTTCGCTTGTTGCGGTTTCAATCGCTTCGCTGGCCGTTTCCTGCGCGGCTGATGCCGTTTCGGTTACCGCTTCACCAGCATTTTCAGTTGCGGATTGTAGTTGTTCGCCCGGAGTTAGTTCGGGCTGGTTGATGTAAAAATACGCGCCGACGCCAATGACGACGATGATAATAACAAGAAATAGGCGGGACATCGTGATCTCCTTTGAAACATGTGCCGCTGAGATGGGAAAAACCTAAGCGGTATCAAAGGGGAAAACCCGAAGAACCATTGCAGCTCAGCGATTTGAGCCATGCCGCGCTGATCCGGTCACTCAAAAGCGGCAAGTTCACGCCACTGTAGCACAAGCGAGCGATGCACAATGACCGTCGCCGTTGAAATATCTGCCAAAGCTGAATAGTGGCGGAGAGACAGGGATTCGAACCCTGGGTGGGCTTGCACCCACAACGGTTTTCGAGACCGCCCCGTTCGACCACTCCGGCACCTCTCCGCGGGGGTCTGTGAGGGGGGGATTTAGTGAGGAACGGGCAGGGGTGCAAGTGGAAAATTCAGGATTTCGTCAAAGCTTGGATTTTCCATTGCCTGCGCATCGAAAAGGCCTAGGCTGCGTATTATGGCTTACTTTATCCAACGCTTTGTTCTGATCCTGTTTGTACCGTTCGTCGCGCTGGCGACATTTACCTTGTCGGCATCGGCCGCCAGCAGGGATCAGATCGAAGCTTTCCTGACGACCACAGGGTTTGACGTGGCCCTGGAAAGCATCGCATTTGCATCCGCTTCCGCGCCCCGGATGCTGGGGGTTGATCCCGACGGATTTGGCTCGGACTGGACCCGTCTGACCGAAGAGGTCTTCGATACAGGTGAGATGCATGAAACAGCGGTGTCCATACTTGAACAGACGCTGAGTGACGAAGCGCTGACCCATGCGGTCGAGTTTTACGCCTCTGATCTGGGACAGCGGTTGGTTGAGGCCGAAAATGCGGCTCATATGATTGAGGATGATGAGGTCAAGCAGGAGGAGGGTCAGCAGATCGTGGCGGATCTGGTCAAGTCAGGCTCGCAACGCGTCGAAAGCTTGAAGAGGATGAACCAGGCCATCGATTCCAGCGGCACTGCACTGCGGGCGCTTCAGGAGATTCAGCTTCGGTTTCTGCTGGCGGCCAGCGCCTCAGGAGTAATTGACCTTCAGTTCAGCTCGGAAGAGCTGCGTGAACTTATGAAACAGAATGAGCCTCAGATGCGCCAGTCTCTTCAGCTTTCCGCGCTGGCGGGGGCTGCGTATACCTATCAGGATTTCTCGGATGAAGACGTGAGCGCTTATACCAAAGCGCTGGAACAGCCTCTGATGCAGGAGGTTTACGAGCTGTTGAATGCCATTCAGTACGAGATCATGGCCATGAGATTCGAGGTATTGGCGGCGCGGATGGCCGATCTGCATCCGGCTCAGGATATCTGATGCGCCTGGCTTTTACTTTTTTGTCGGCCATCGCGATATGGGCCGCGCCGGTTTCGGCTGGCGAATATGTCAATCGCCTGACAGCTGCGCTGCAGATTGATGATGTTGTCGAAATCTTTCAGGATGAAGGACTGGCGCAAGGGCGTGAGCTGGACAAAACGCTGATGGAGGGTGCCGGAGGTGCCTTTTTTGAGACGCAGGTCCAGAACATCTATGACCCGGTATGGATGCGTTCGGTGATTTCGGATGCAATGGCCGAAGGGATGAGTGAAAGCCATCTGGAACAGGCCGCGATCTTTTTTGAAAGTGATCTGGGTCAGACGCTCATCACGCTGGAAAACACCGCACGCCGCGCATTTGCTGATGAAACGGTCGAAGAAATGGCGCAGGCCGCATATGAGGATATGGGGCGGGACAGTCAGCTGTATCAGTTGGTGGACGAATACGTCGAGGTCAACGATCTGATTGACCAGAACGTGCAGGGCGCATTCAGTTCTGATTTTCGCTTCTTTCGGGGGGTCGCTGACGGGCAGGGGCTGGTGCTGGACGATGGCGAGGTGATTGCCGGGCTGCTTGCGCAAAAGCAAGAGACCGAGGACGCGACGCGGGACTGGGTATATTCCTTTCTCTTGCTTGCATATCGGCCGCTGGACGAAGAGCAACTGCGCAAGAACATCGCCTTTTCCCGGACCGAGGCCGGACAGGCCTTTAGCGCGGCGATGTTTTCCGGGCTCAACAGCATGTTTGATGAGATATCATATAAGCTTGGTCTGGCCGTTGGCGGTGTGATCAACGGTTCCGAACTTTGATGCCGGTTTTCGGTTGACTTTCCGCTCAGGAGTTTAGATAAGCGCGCATCCCGGCCGGATCTTCCGCGCCGGGTCTCGTTATTATTTGATCCTAGGGCTTATTCCGACGGGTCGTCACACAGCCCGAAAAGGGCGCGCTGTTCGAGGTGGCTTTCAGGTTTCCTGAGGCCGAAACACCCAGATGGGGACCACAGAACGCGGGTATGAAAAGGAAAGACGCATGTTTGCGGTCCTCAAGACTGGCGGCAAGCAGTACAAGGTTCAGGCGGGCGATCTGCTCCGTGTTGAAAAGCTGGCTGCCGATGCAGGTGAAACAGTTCAATTCAACGATGTTCTGATGCTGGGCGGCGACGCACCGGTTGTTGGCGCACCTTTCGTTGAAGGCGCAGGCGTTCAAGCCGAAGTGATCGAACAGATCAAAGGTGACAAGGTCATCAAATTCGTCAAGCGCCGTCGTAAGCACAGCTCGAAGCGTACCGTTGGCCATCGTCAGAAGCTGACCCTGGTCAAAATCACCGACATCCTGTCGTCGGGCGCTGACAAGTCGGGCATTAAGGCTGCAACCGGCTCTGCACCGGCTGGCGAAGCTGCTCCTGCAGCGAAAAAGCCTGCTGCCAAGAAAGCAGAAGTCAAGGCAGAGGCACCTGCCGCCGCAGTTGCTGCCGATGATCTGACCAAGCTGAATGGTGTCGGCCCTGCCGCTGCCAAAAAGCTGGCTGAGGCCGGTATCGAGAGCTTTGCTGCTCTGGCCGCCTTGTCGGACGAGCAGATTGCTGCTATCGACACCGTCAAAGTGAAGCCCGAATGGGTTGAGCAGGCCAAAGAACTGGCCAAAGGCTAAGGAGAGAGAGAATGGCACATAAAAAAGCTGGCGGTTCCTCCCGTAACGGTCGCGACTCAGCGGGTCGTCGCCTTGGCGTGAAACTCTATGGTGGCCAGGCGGCCATCGCAGGCAACATCATCGTACGTCAGCGCGGCACCAAGTTCTGGCCGGGCGAAGGCGTAGGTATGGGCAAAGATCACACCATCTTTGCAACCACCGATGGCGCCGTGAAGTTCCATAAGGGCCTCAAGAATCGCACCTTCATTTCGGTCCTGCCAGTGGCGGAGGCCGCAGAGTAAGCCGAAACCCAGAAGGTTAATCAAAAATTCATGGGGGACCGGCAGAAAATGCCGGTCCCCTTTCTCGTTTTCAGGAGCGGTCTCATGACCGAAGTGATCACAACCCAGCGTCTTGCTCTGCGCCGCCCTCAGATGGGTGACGCGATGGATGTGGCGCGGATCATGAATGATCTAAACGTGTCGCGCTGGCTGACCCGTGCGCCCTTCCCGTATACTCGTAAGGATGCGATCAGTTTCATTACACGGAACAAAGGGCGTTCTGGGAACACGTTTCTAGCGTTCCGCGACGCCCGGCTTGTTGGCTGCGTCGGTACGGAACGAGAGTTGGGTTATTGGATCGCGCCTGAGCATTGGGGGCAAGGCATCGCCTCCGAGGCTGCAACGGCTATGATTACGCGCTATTTCGCAAAGGGTCAGGCACGTTTGAAGAGCGGTTACTTTGTTGGTAACCGAGCGTCGCATCGCGTTCTAAGAAAACTGGGCTTCGTTGCAGGTATGCTGGAGCAGGCAAACTGCCCGGCGACTGGCAAACAGCATTCCCTGCGCAGAATGTACCTGAGCCGCAGGCGGTGGGAGGGAGTGCAATGACCGTTGCAACCACCAGTTTCCTGATCTTTGCCGCCTCTCAGGTCGGCACGCCGGGACCGGCCAATATGGTCCTGCTGGGAACAGGTGCGCGCTATGGGTTTCGGGCGGCGTTGCCGTTTGTGGGCGGCGTCATTCTGGGTAAGCAGTTGATTATTTGGCCCGTAGGATTTGGCCTGCTACACTTGGCCGAGCAGGCACCGATGGTGTTCTCGGTGCTGAAATATGCCTCGGCGGCTTACATCATGTGGTTGGCCTGGAAAATCGCCAACACCAGGTTGTCTCGGCAGGCGAGTGAGGGCGCGGCACCCAGCTTTTGGGCGGGTCTGATCGTGCATCCGCTGAACCCCAAGGCCTGGGCCATGATCATTGCGGGTTTCACTGGTTTTGTCGCCACAGGAACGCCAAGTTTTGAGGCTACGATCACAATCGCTCTCTGTTTGTTGTTTTGTCAGGTGCTGCTTCATCCGATCTGGACATTTGCAGGTGATAGAATTGCCCACATGGTTGAAGGACGGCCTGCGGAAAAATATCTGATGTGGACGTTAGCGAGTCTCACTGTTGCGTCCGTACTTTTTGTGTTGTTCGGAGGAGGAACGCACTCATGAAACTTGAGACAATAATAAATCAGCCGGTCATTGAAACCGAGCGTTTCGATCTGCGCCCCCTGCGCCGGTCGGATATGGGTCTCATCGAGCATTATGCAGGTGACGAACGCGTGGCGCGTATGACCACCACGATCCCGCATCCATTGCCCCCGGGCTCGATCGAGGCTTTCGTCAACCGGGCGATGGCAGATGAGCGCGAAGAGGATGTCTGGGCCATGGATGCCACCAAGGATGGTGGCCCCGAACTGATCGGCCTGATCTCGCTGACACGGCTGGATCGTAACCAATCCGAAGTAGGATACTGGGTTGCGCCGATCTATTGGAACACAGGTATCGCCTCCTTGGCCGTTGAGGTGTTGGTGAACGAAAACCCGCTGAAGAACGCGACCATGTTCGCCAGCGTGTTTCAGGACAATCCGGCCTCGGCACGGGTGCTGACCCATTGCGGGTTCCAGTACCTAGGCGATGCGGAAAGCTATTCGGTGGCGCGCGATGCGAATGTGCCCACCTGGACTTATACAAAGAAACTCTGACTTGTGGCCGGTGGGGCCTTTGCAGTAGGGGACACACATGAAATTTCTCGATCTTGCAAAGGTCTACATCCGGTCCGGGGCCGGAGGTAACGGCTGCGTCAGCTTTCGGCGCGAAAAATATATCGAATACGGCGGCCCTGATGGCGGCGACGGCGGCAAGGGTGGGTCTGTCTGGGCCGAGGTTGTGGACGGGTTGAACACACTGATCGACTTTCGCTATCAGCAGCACTTTTTTGCCAAGAACGGCCAGCCTGGGCGCGGTCAGCAGCGCACCGGCAAGGATGGCGATGACATCATCCTGCGCGTCCCGGTCGGCACCGAGATTCTGGACGAAGACGAAGAGACCGTCATCTGCGACCTGACCGAGGTTGGTGAGCGTGTTTTGCTGGCCAAGGGTGGCAATGGCGGCTTTGGCAACCTGCATTTTAAGTCAGCCACCAATCAGGCGCCGCGCCGCGCCAATCCGGGGCAGGCGGGGATCGACCGGACCATCTGGCTGCGCCTCAAGCTGATTGCAGATGCCGGGCTACTGGGCTTGCCCAATGCAGGCAAATCAACCTTTTTGGCCGCAACCTCGAACGCGCGCCCCAAAATCGCCGATTATCCGTTTACCACGCTTCATCCAAACCTCGGCGTTGTTGGTGTCGACAACGTAGAATTTGTTGTTGCAGACATCCCCGGCCTGATCGAAGGCGCACATGAGGGGCGCGGCATCGGTGACCGTTTTCTGGGCCATGTCGAGCGCTGCGCGGTTCTGCTGCATCTGGTGGATGGCACGTCCGAGACCGTGGCCGAGGATTACCGCACGATTATTCACGAGCTTGAAGCCTATGGCGGAGCGCTGGCGGAAAAGCCTCGGATCACTGTGTTGAACAAGATCGACGCGCTGGACGAAGAAGAGCGCGAATTAGCCTGTTCTGAACTGGAAGAAGCGGTTGGCGGTCCGGTGATGACCATGTCGGGTGTTGCGCATCTGGGCGTGACCGAGGTGCTGCGCGCCTTGCGGGCGCAGATTGACGAAAACCGACTGCGTCAGAAACCCACCGAGGAGGCCGAGCCTTGGCATCCCTGACCACGGCACAGCGCTTGGTCGTAAAGATCGGCTCCGCCTTGTTGGTGGACCGGGAAACCGGCTTGTTGCGCTCGGATTGGTTGCATTCTCTGGCCCAAGATGTGGCTGCTTTGAAAAAACGGGGCACGGATGTCATCTTGGTGTCGTCCGGTTCGATCGCGCTGGGGCGCGGTGTTCTGGATTTGCCGATGGCAAACCTGCCTCTGGAGCAGTCGCAGGCCGCTGCCGCAGTGGGTCAGATCAGGTTGGCGCGCGCCTATGAAGAAGCGCTGACCCCGCATGACATCAAGACCGCACAGGTTCTGGTGACGCTGGAAGACAGCGCAAATCGCCGGCGCTATCTGAATTCGCGGGCGACATTGGAAACACTGCTGAGCCTGGGCGTTGTTCCGATCGTTAACGAAAACGACACGGTGGCGACCGATGAGATCCGCTATGGCGACAACGACCGCCTTGCAGCGCAAATCGCGGTGACGGTTGGCGCAGATCAGCTGATCCTGCTCTCGGATGTCGACGGGTTCTATTCCGGCAACCCCAACGAGGATGCCACAGCCACCCGTTACGAGGTGATCGAACACATTACGCCCGAGATTGAGGCCATGGCAGGGGATGCCGGTTCGGGTCTGTCCAAGGGCGGAATGAAAACCAAGCTGTTGGCCGCCAAAATGGCGACAGCTGCGGGTTGTGATATGGCGATTACGGAAGGTTCGGTTTTGAACCCTTTGAAAACGCTTGAAAGTGGTGCGAACTGCACATGGTTCACGGCAACCCTTGATCCACATGCGGCGCGCAAGCGATGGATATCGGCGATGAAACCGCGTGGTGAGATCACGGTCGACGAAGGTGCGGCGCGGGCGCTGTCGAATGGCAAAAGCCTGCTGCCCGCTGGTATTGTCGAGGTGACCGGTGATTTTGGTCGCGGCGATCCGGTTGCTGTTCTTGCACCCGGCGCGCGGCGGCTGGCGCAGGGCCTCAGCCGCTATACTGCGCAAGAGGCGGATGCCATAAAGGGCCGGAAATCGTCTGAGATTGAGGCTACGTTGGGCTATCCGGGGCGAGCTGCGTTGATCCACCGCGATGACCTTGCGCTATGACCCAAAAACCAAACACACCGACCTGAAAGGGAGCTGACATGAAAGATCTGGACAATATCCCCGCCCTGATGGCCGATCTTGGGCAGCGCGCCAAAACCGCATCGCGCGAACTGGCTTTTGCAAGCGCCGAACGTAAGCACGCCGCGCTGATCGCTGCGGCCGAAGCTGTGTGGAACAACCGCGCGCAAATCATTGAGGCGAATAAGAAAGACCTCGAATTCGGCCGCGAAAAGGGCCTGAGCCCCGCGATGATGGACCGGCTGATGCTCGACGAGGATCGCATCCAGGGGATGGTTGATGGCTTGCGCGCCGTTGCGGACCAGACGGACCCGGTCGGAGAGGTTTTGGCCGAATGGGAGATGCCGACCGGCCTGAACATCCAGCGGGTCCGCACACCTTTGGGCGTGATTGGCGTCATCTATGAAAGCCGTCCGAATGTGACCGCAGATGCCGGGGCCTTGTGCCTGAAATCCGGAAACGCAGTCATTCTGCGCGGCGGGTCCGAGAGCTTTCATTCCTCAACCGCGATTCATGCCTGTTTGGTCGAAGGCCTGAGAGCTGCGAACCTGCCCGAAGATGCGGTGCAATTGATCCCGACGCGGGACCGGGCGGCGGTGCAGGAACTGCTGACCATGACCGACTATGTCGACGTGATCGTGCCGCGCGGCGGTAAGGGTCTGGTCGGGCTGGTCCAGCGAGAGGCGCGCGTGCCCGTTTTCGCCCATCTCGAAGGGATCGTTCACATCTATGTCGACAAGGCGGCTGACCCGCAAAAAACGCTGGATGTGGTGCTGAATGCCAAAACCCGCCGGACGGGCATTTGTGGCGCTGCCGAGTGTTTGTTGGTGCATCAGGACATTGCAGAGACGTTGGGCCGCGATGTCATTGCCGCCCTGCAGGCCGCAGGCGTGGAAGTGCATGCCGAAGGCGTTCTGGCGCGCGAAGGTGTCTTGCCTGCGTCGCCCGAGGATTGGGGTAAGGAGTTTCTGGACAGCATCATTGCCGCAAAACCCGTTGCAGATATCGACGCGGCCATTGCGCATATCCGTCAGTACGGTTCGAACCACACAGATTGCATCATGACCGAAGACGCCGCAGCGGCCGAGCGTTTCTTTGAGCGGCTCGACAGCGCCATTTTGATGCACAATGCCTCAACCCAGTTTGCCGATGGCGGTGAGTTCGGGATGGGGGCAGAAATCGGTATTGCCACGGGCAAGATGCATGCACGTGGCCCGGTTGGTGCTGCGCAACTGACCAGTTTCAAATATCTGGTACGCGGAAACGGAACAGCCCGCGCCTAGTATCTGAGGGCCACCTGGGTTGATGTTATTTCAACGGCAACCCGGCGCCCGACCTTGGATGCGGTGTCGTGCAGCAATGCAAACTGCACCTGTGCGGGCGTGACCTTGGTGGGAAAACGCCCGGTTGAGATATTCTTCCAAAGATCGGCATTCACGTTCAGCCGGTCCGCAGTCCCAACAACGTTCCACAGGCCGTCCTGCACCGAGATTTCGACCTCGCCCCCCATCGGCATTGCGCTTTCGCAGCACATGACCGCCAGAAAGGCGAGTTTGACCTGATTGCGCGGAACCGCTTCGGTCAGCGCCCAACGCACGCGCACGCGGCCTGCGTGTTCAACATCTTCCAGCAGGTCGGTAATCTCGGCACGGCCCAGTGGCTGATCGCTGGCCGATCCAAAGGCCACGCGAAAAAACCGGATGCGCGCACCAGCGCTGCCAACGCTGCCTGAGATCAATTCCATCTCGGGGCCTTGTACCGCGCCAACCATGTCCAACAGCTCCAGACCGTTGGTAATTGCCCCGATCGGGCTGATCAGGTCGTGACATATTCGCGAACCGATCAGTTCGGCCAGGTTGACGTCCGAGTCGCCCATGCGTACCTCCTGCTGTATCTGCCGACGGACCGGAGCCCTTGCATGACAGACCTTAATGCTATTCTTGCACCGGGCATGTATGTCCGCCACTCCGATTTCCCCGAATGGGGCGTCGGACAGGTACAGTCCAACATCGCAGGTAAGATCACCGTTAACTTTCGTGAGCAGGGGAAAGTGGTGATCGACGGGACACGCATTGCCCTGATGCCGGTCTTTGATCCGTGAAACTGGTTTAGGAAAGGTTAACAGGCGCTGCCAATTGCCATCGTGTTGCCTTTGCCGTGGGAACTACGGTAACTGCCAGTACACGTTTCATGGATCAATATCACCGACATGCCGGACGCTGGCCCTTCGTTTACCATTCGCCTCGCTGAAACCCCGGATGAGCTGCGCGCGGCGCAGCGCCTGCGATATGACGTCTTTGTGCGCGAACTGGGCGGCGGCGGCGATATGGTGGATCACGCCGCGGGGCTTGAGCAGGACAGGTTCGATCCGTATTTCGATCACATGCTGGCCTATGATGATGCAACCGGCGAAGTCATTGGTGTGTATCGGCTTTTGCCCGGTGAACGGGCTGCAGAGTTGGGTCAGTTCTATTCCGAAGACGAGTATGACCTGACCGTTCTGAAGCAGAGCGGGCGCAAACTGTTGGAACTTGGTCGCTCCTGTCTGCATCCCGATTATCGGGGGGGAACGGCAATGTATCACCTTTGGAACGGGTTGGCGGCCTATGTCGCTGAACGCGAGATTGAGGTTCTGTTTGGTGTGGCCAGTTTTCACGGAACGGACGTCCAGGCATTGGCCCAGCCGTTGTCGATGCTGCATCACAATCATCTGGCTCCGCCGGACCTGCGGGTGCGGGCGCAACCTGATGTGTTTCAGAGCATGAACCTGATCGCACCAGATGCTCTGGATCGCCGTGCTGCGATGGTTCAGGTGCCGGCCCTGATCAAGGCGTATCTGCGTCTCGGAGGATTCGTGGGCGAGGGGGCGTTCATCGACCACGCCTTTAACACAACCGACGTTTGCCTGATCCTGGACACACAGCGCATGAACGAGCGTCAGAAACGCATCTATGGCGGAGCCTGATCCGGTGAACGAGCCGCTTTGGACCAGCGAAGACGCGCCCGATCCGGTGGATCTGGGTCTGCTGGGCTGGATACTTGTGGTGATACGAGGTCTGCCGCTTGCGCTGCTTGTATTTGGCGGTTTGGCTGCGCTGTTGATGGTGCGGCTGATCGAACTGCCCCTGTTTGGTGTGCATAGACCTGTGACGCCCTTTATCACTCAGTTTGTGTGTCGCACCGCGCTGAGGGTTCTGGGCATCGGGTTTCGAGTATCAGGTGATCTGATGCACCAGCGCGGGGCTGTTGTTGCTAACCATACCTCGTGGCTGGATATCTTTGCTCTGAATGCGCGCAAGCGTGTCTATTTTGTCTCAAAGGCTGAGGTTGCGAAATGGCCCGGTATCGGATGGCTGGCGCGGGCAACAGGTACGGTTTTTATTGAACGCGACCGAAAAAAGGCGCGCGAGCAGACGCAGATTTTTCAGGAACGTCTTGGTGCAGGGCACAAGCTTTTGTTTTTTCCCGAGGGGACATCAACCGATGGCCTTCGGGTTTTGCCTTTTAAAACAACACTCTTTGCAGCGTTCTTCGCAAAGGAACTGCGTAATTTCATGTATGTACAGCCGGTATCCGTGGTCTTTCATGCCCCGGTTGGCCAGCCCGACAGGTTTTATGGCTGGTGGGGTGATATGGATTTTGGCCCCCATCTGCTCAAGACGTTGGGTGCGCGCAGACAGGGATGGGTCGAACTGATCTATCACGCGCCGGCCAAGGTCAGCGACTTTGAAGATCGCAAAGCGCTGGCGGCGCATTGCGAGGCGTCTGTACGTCACGCGCATGCGCTAGCGCGGCTTGAAAAATAGGGGCATTTGACCCTTGCACTGCTGTGAAACCTGCCGTATACGCGCGCCATTCAAACCCGCAGGCGGGGTTTGGGCTTTTTGAGGGAGACATCCTCATCAGGACCGCCGGTTGGAGCATCCGCTTCTTTCACCCCCGCCAAGGCGTAAACCGGAAAAGGAAAACATAGCATGGCTCTTCCCGAGTTCTCCATGCGTCAGCTGCTGGAAGCTGGCGTTCACTTTGGTCACCAGACACAGCGTTGGAATCCCCGCATGGGCCCGTTCATCTACGGCTCGCGCAATGGCATCCACATCATGGACCTGACCCAGACCGTTCCGATGCTGGACCAGGCTCTGCAGGCCGTTCGTGACACCGTTGCAAAAGGTGGCCGCGTTCTGTTCGTTGGTACCAAGCGTCAGGCCGCTGGCCCGATCGCTGAAGCGGCTGAAAAATCGGCTCAGTACTACATGAACCACCGCTGGCTGGGCGGCACGCTGACCAACTGGAAAACCGTTTCCCAGTCGATCAACCGTCTGAACCAGATTGACGAAGCCATGGAATCGGGCGCCGAAGGCCTGACCAAGAAAGAGCGTCTGGGCATGGAGCGTGACCAGGCCAAGCTGCAGGCGTCGCTGGGCGGTATCCGCGAAATGGGCGGCGTTCCTGACCTGCTGTTCGTCATCGACGTCAAAAAAGAAGCATTGGCCATCGCTGAAGCCAACAAGCTGGGTATCCCGGTTGTGGCTGTTGTCGACACCAACTGCTCGCCCGATGGTGTGGATTACATCATCCCCGGCAACGACGACGCAGCCCGCGCCATCGCGCTGTACTGCGATCTGGCCGCACGTGCCGCTCTGGACGGCATGACCGCTCAGATGGGCGCAGCAGGCGTTGACCTGGGCGCGTTCGAAGAAGCTCCGGTTGAAGAAGCCGTTGCAGATGAAACGCCCGCCGAAGCAGAAACACCTGCCGAAGCGTAAGCTGCCCGTCACGTAAATGACATGTGGGGCAGGGTAGACCTGCCCCAATTCCGTTTGAATTGAGGAGAGCCAAAAGATGGCAATCACAGCAGCAATGGTGAAAGAACTGCGCGACTCTACCGGCGCAGGCATGATGGACGCAAAAAAAGCGCTGACCGAAACCGGTGGCAACATGGACGAAGCCGTCGACTGGCTGCGCACCAAAGGTCTGGCCAAAGCGGCCAAGAAATCTGGCCGTACCGCGGCCGAAGGTCTGGTTGCTGTTCACGTCAACGGCGGTAGCGGTGTTGCTGTTGAGGTGAACTCGGAAACTGACTTTGTTGCGAAAAACGCCGAGTTCCAGGAAATGGTCGGCAAGATCGCTTACGCGGCTGAAGGCGTCGACAATGTCGAGGCGCTGCTGGCAGCTGATCTGGGCGGTAAGAACGTGGCCGACACCCTGACCGACAAGATCGCCACCATCGGCGAGAACATGTCGGTCCGCCGCATGGCCAAACTGTCGGGCGACACCGTTGTGTCCTATGTTCACAACGCAGCCACCAACGGCATGGGCAAAATCGGCGTTCTGGTTGCTCTGTCCGGTGGCGACGAAGCGATTGGCAAGCAGGTTGCAATGCACATCGCCGCTGTGAACCCTGCGGCTCTGTCCGAGGCAGATATGGACCCTGCGATCGTCGAAAAAGAGAAGCAGGTTCAGATGGATATCGCGCGCGAATCCGGCAAGCCCGAGCAGGTGATCGAAAAGATGATCATGGGCCGCATGAAGAAGTTCGTCGCCGAATCGACCTTGCTGAACCAGCAATTCGTTGTGAACCCTGACCTGACCGTTGAAGCAGCGGCCAAAGAAGCCGGCGCAACCATCACTGGTTTCATCCGTCTGGAAGTTGGCGAAGGCATCGTGGTCGAGAAAGAAGACTTTGCAGCCGAAGTTGCCAAGGCTGCTCAGGGCTAAGCTTTCCGAATTTTCGGAGACATGTCTCAGCGAACCGGCTGCGCATTGCGTGGCCGGTTTTTTGTGGCCTATGCAACTGCATCACATGTTGGACGAGCAACAAAAAAGGCGCCCAAAAGCGCCCGTTGTTCATATTGTCGAAGTGTTAGATTGAGGGGCCCCGCATGATGGGGATGGTCGAGGCCCCCCAAAAATTCCGACACAGGTACGCGGACGAATAGGCGCCCCTTAGTCAGACCGACCAGAGAGCTTTGTTATTGCAAAGATCTGGTCAAATGTTCCCTGGCTAAAGCCACCACTCACGGAACAACACCACTTTGCAATTTTAGGGGTAATTCGAAAAGTCATGTTTTCCTTACCTAGGGTCAATCGATGCTAATCAGCGTCAAATTCAGGTCCTAGGCTTCCATGACAAACATCTGGTTCTGCAACGACGCCTTGAGCACTGCCTGCGCTGTTGTTTCGACCGATAGGGCCTCACGCGCCAGGCGAAGGTGCTTCTCGACTGTGGCTGAAGTCAACCCCATCAGCAGTGCGATATCTTGTGTTGTTTTTCCATCGCCGACCCATTCCAATGCCTCACGCTGCCGTTTAGTCAAAGCTCGGTTTGGAGCGTTGTATGGCAATGTCAGAATTTTAAGATGTGCGACGTTGTTCATAAGCAGGATATCGTCGCCATGCTCTTCCCAAATCGAGTCCATTTCTTCCTGCGTGCGACCATTTATGGCGGACAACGAAATGGCGCCTTTCGATCGTGCGGATACTGAGTTGAAGCTGATCGTGTAACCCACTGTAATACCGCGGGCTTTGTTGAAATCGAAAACCTTCTGTTCTTCTGGTGTCATCTTGCCGCTGGACATCTTGTCATTAATAAGCTTCCAGCTGGCCGCGCCTTCATGCTTCAGAGCCCATTTTAGCATCGGGGCATTAAAATACAGGCCGGACTTGAGGAAGCCGTCCAAGTAGGCTTTGCAGTGATTGGTGAGGATAACAAAGTCCTCAGGATCACCTAAAGAAGTCTCTGTGCGATATTGCGTGTAGCCATACAACAATCGCTCAAAACCATATTCAGACATTTGGCGACAATGCGCATCCCAAAGCTCCTCCAGAGATTTTGAGTAGCTTACGAAGTTGAGATAGTCTTTCACGTTCATCCGTTACCCCCGCCTCTCAGATGAGACGCCAGAGCATCGAGGGCCAAGACGTACCCCTTTGCGCCGAACCCGCAAATCTGTCCGATTGCAACCGGAGCAATATAAGATTTGTGGCGAAAAGCTTCGCGAGCATGAATATTCGAGAGATGAACCTCGACGGCTGGCAGTTCAACCGATGCAATGGCATCCATCAGCGCAACAGAGGTATGCGTAAATGCGCCTGCGTTTAGGACGATGCCATGCTGAACACCGCGGGCCCCATGAATAGCGTCAATCAGTTCGCCTTCGTGATTAGACTGAAAATGACTAACTGCCTGACCTATCGATTGCCCATGCGACAAGCACAAATCTGCAATCGTCTCAAGAGTCGTTGTGCCATAAACCTCAGGTTGCCTCGTACCAAGCAGATTGAGATTCGGGCCGTTTAGAACCAGAATATTTTGCATTGCTTCACTATCCCCACCGCTTTTTCATAAACGCGAAAAGGTGGCGCTGTCTACTGATCATTGCTCTTATGAGGCGAGCGTGGACTGAACTGTCCTTTGCTGGCAGACTGAGCATTCAAGGTCTTGTCTACTGATCAGTAAGCAGAATAACAACCAGACCGTGAACATTGCGCTTGTCAGTCCCTTCGACGAGCGTAGGGCTTAGGTTTTGTCGAACCTAAGCCGGGCGCGGTTCGCGCCGTGGTCGTCATGCTTGCTGCAATAGAGATTAGGCCGCTTCCTTTAGCAAGAATTGCCTGCCAAGACTTTGTCGTCTGTGACGACTTCAAACCTTTCACCAACGCGCCGCAAGACTGTCCCTTTCAGTTGTGATCAAGACCGTTGCGAAATTCAATTTTGCAAAGCAAAATTGAGCCACGCGAACGATGGTTTCAAACGCCCTCGTATTAGCTTGGAGAGGACGCGGAATGACCCCAGAAGCTCTATTCTCACTCGAGGGCAAAACGGCTCTGGTTACGGGAGGCGCGACTGGCATCGGCTATATGGCGGCCTCTGCATTGGTTCAGGCTGGCGCAAATGTTCTCATCGCCTCGCGCAAGGGGGATGCCTGCAATGCGTCTGCAGAAGAACTTAACGCATTGGGCACTGAGGGACATGCTGAGGGTTTTGCGGGCGATATCAGCAGCGAGAACGGCATAGACGCTTTGGTCGCCGAAGTCGAAAAGCGGGCCGGGCGCCTGGATATCTTGATGAATAATGCTGGTGTCACGTGGGGCGCACCGATAGGAGAGTTTCCTTATGATGCCTGGGAAAAGGTGATGTCAGTGAATGTTGCAGGTATTTTTGATCTGACCCAAAAGCTACTTCCGTTGCTGACAAGGTCAGCCTCTGACGAAGATCCGGCGCGGGTGGTCAATGTTGCCTCGGTCATGGGGGAAGTGCCGATGGGGGACGGGGCCTACAGCTATTCTGCGTCAAAGGCTGCAGTCATTCACCTGTCGCGGGTGCTGGCCAAAGAGTTGGCGCCGCGCAGGATAACGGTCAATGCGCTTGCTCCCGGACCGTTTGTCTCTCGGATGACTGCTTTTGCAACCGGCAATGAGGAAACCCGCGCGAAGGTAGGCAATGCTGTACCGCTTGGCCGGGTTGGGCGCGAAGAGGATATAGCGGGCTGCATGCTGTTTCTGTGCGGGCAGGGCGGAAGCTATGTAACCGGCGCGGTCATTCCGGTTTCCGGTGGAATAAACGTTCAGACGGGCGGCAATATTTTTGCCGAAGCAACATGACGGGCCAAGATCATAACCTGGACGTCGACGCCGTGGACGCTTATCTGAGCGCGCATTTGAAGGGCTATCATGGTCCCGTCGTGGCCGAAAAATTCCCCGTGGGCCAGTCCAACCCGACCTTCAGGCTGCAGACACCGAAAAAGAGCTATGTTTTGCGCCGCAAGCCGCCGGGGCAACTGCTGAAATCCGCACATGCGGTAGAGCGGGAATATCAGGTGCAAACAGCGCTGGCCAACAGCAACGTTCCGGTGCCGGAAATGTACCTGCTCTGCGAAGATGACCGCGTTATCGGTTCGACTTTTTACGTTATGCAGCATTTGCAGGGCCGGGTCTTTCTTGAGCCGACAATGGAGGGGGAAGCCAACAGCGCCCGAGCGGCGGTTATGGAAGAAATGAACCGGGTTCTGGCTGAGCTTCATTCTGTTGACATCGAAGCGGCAGGCCTGTCTGATTATGGACCGACCGGGAACTATTTCGAGCGCCAGATCGCGCGTTGGACCAAACAATACCAAGCGTCAGAAACCGGCATTATTTCGGATATGAACGCCCTGATGACACGTTTGGCGACGTCAATCCCGCCCGATGATGGGCAGCGCACGCTTGTTCATGGGGATTATCGGATCGACAATCTGATGTTTGAGCCCGACGGCAGCCGGTGCATCGGTGTACTTGATTGGGAGTTGTCGACGATTGGACATCCCTATGCCGATCTGGCGGCGGTGATCATGCAGTGGCAGCTGCCACCGGGGAAAGATGGCAGAGGACTAGCTGGTCTGGAGCGTACCAGTTTGGGTCTGCCTTCAGATCAAGCCTTTGTCGAAGGTTATTGCCAGCGGCGTGGCGTGTCAGAGATCAAGAATTTCGGCTTTTACCTCGCCTTCAATTTCTTTCGCATGGCAAGCATATTGCAGGGCGTCTACAAACGCGCGCTGGATGGCAACGCGTCAGACCCGGAGCAGGCACGAGCTCTGGGTGGATATGTGGCGATTCTGGCGCAGCACGGGCTGGCTGCGCTGAAGTGAACGGATAGTGGTATGACCGAGGGAACTCTCGCAGATATGGGGCAAGGGGAAAAAGACAGAAATTTTGTCACTTCTTTGGCGCGGGGCCTGCAGCTTCTGCGTTGCTTCCGCCATGGCGAGGTTGCGCTGACCAATACGGACTTTGCCCAACGTACAAGCTTGCCTAAGCCCACCATATCACGTCTGACGCATACTCTGTGTCAGCTGGGATATCTGGTACAGGATCACCCCGGCGGCGCATACCGGCTGAGCGCCGGAGTGTTGCGGCTGGGGTTCAGCGTTTTGGGCGGGATGGATATTTGCGAACGCGCGACCGATGTGCTGCGCGATCTGCGCGCGGGCGCGAACCCCTATCTGACTGCGGCATTGGGCGAGGCGCACCGGGCTGAGGTTATCTATGTCGCTGTAAACAGATCGACCGAGAACGTCGCGCTGACCATGCATGTTGGGTCGCGACTGCCGCTGTTTTCATCTGCAATGGGACGCGCAATTTTCGCGGGCATGTCGGCAGAAGAGCACGAGGCTGCGATAGAAACCGCCATGAATGACCTCGGGCTGCGCGAGCAGCCATTGCGCGATGCAATACAGGCCGCGCAGGACGAATATCAGAACAAGGGGTATTGCACCGGGTATGCGCTGTGGCGGGATGATGTACACGCCATTGCAGCGCCGGTGTTTTCACAGGAAGATGGGCGTCTCTTTGGCCTGAATATCGGTGGGCCGAGCTTTTATGTCTCGCCAGAAGAGCTGGAAGCAGATCATGCGAACAAGCTGATCGCCGCTTCAAAACGGCTTGGGATGCGCCCCTGAACACTCATCTGTTCAGCTCCAGCTCGAGATTTCCAAGGCTGTTTTTGCCAAAGAACATCTCGGTCCCCACGAACATGCTGGGCACACCAAAAACACCGCGCCTTACGGCGGCTTTGGTTTGATCTTTGAGCTTCTGCTTGATCTCCACGTTTGAAATCGCCTCGCGAATCTTTCGTATGGGCAGCCCGTTTTCGTGAAGTACGTCGGTCAGAACGTTCAAGTCGTCAATCTTTTGCCCATGTATCCAAATTGCATCAAATATCGCGTCTATATATTTGTTTTCCCATGGTTTACCCATCGCGTAGACTGCCCCTCTCATCGCGAATTTAGTGTTGAGGGGATAGTGTGGGCTCATGTGGAAACTCAAACCACGCCGCCGCGCAAAACGGTGCAGGTCATGCGTGAGATAGGAAGACTTCTGCCGGCTTTCAGCGAATGCCTGAAATGGGTTTTGATTGTTCGTCGCCTTAAACACAGTACTCAGAAGAACCGGAACATTCACAACCGTTGCAGAGGTGCGGTTCTGCAAATCTGGCAGAACCTTATGCGCAAGATAAGCATTTGGACTGCAAAAATCATATATAAAATCAAAATGTTTCGTCATGTTGTGCTCCATTCGTGTTGCGCGGGTAGGGGCCCGGCAGACATGATTCTGCGAGGGTTTCAGCTTAGCAATCGCGCGTCGCAAGGACACGAATAGAATAGCGTGTTGGATACACGCAGAAATTGGGCCTGTTGTTTGCACCCGTCAGATTGCATGATCACACTCAGTGCTGTTGGCGAACTGGAATAGGCAATGACTATGTGCTTTGACACCGGTCGGTTGGACCGTATCTGCGATTGGATGCAGCGCTACGTTGATCAGCGCAAATATGCGGGCAGCTCATTTCGGTTGCTTCGTAACGGAAGCGAAGTGTTGTTTCACGCCTGCGGGCAACGCGACATCAGCCGTGATCTTGCGTTCAAACGGGATACGATTGCGCGGATATATTCGATGACCAAGCCAATAACTTCGGTTGCCGCGATGATGTTGATCGAGCGTGGTTTGTTCCATCTGGATGCCCCTGTTTCCGATTTTATCCCTGAACTCAAAGACATGCAGGCGCTGATCCCAGGTGCTGAGCGTCTCGATCAGACCGAACCGTCTGCGACGCCGACCATACACCAGCTGCTGACGCACACCAGCGGTCTGAGTTATCCCTTTAATCCCGGAGTATTACCGCAAGAGATGGAGGCGCGAGAGTTGATCTTTAAGCCCGATCAGGGAGCTCTGTCCGCCAAGGTCGCGGAACTGGGGGAACTGCCGTTAGCTTTCCATCCGGGCGCACACTGGGAGTATTCCGTGGGTATCGATGTGATCGGGCGTGTGATCGAGGTCGTTTCAGGACAAAGTTTGGACCAGTTCTTCGCTGAGCACATATTTGCGCCATTAGGTATGAAGGACACCGCGTTTTCGGTGCCATCCGGGGCAGGGGACCGGTTTGCGTCGCTTTATACCCCGTTGGAAGGCGATGCCATGGCCCTGAACGCGGCCAAAACGGACGGCGAGACGTTGCGGCTTGTCGATCAGGCCGGCCATTCACCGTTCGAAGCTGCCACGACGTATTCAGGCGGCGGAGGTCTGGTTGGGACAATCGATGATTATGTCAAATTCGTCGAGATGCTGCGCAACAAAGGCATTTACGATGGCACGAGATTGCTTGGCACCAGAACGGTAGAGTTCATGATGCGCAATCACTTACCCGGCGATATTGCATCTATGGGACCGCAGAGTTTCGCCGAACAGCCCATGGATGGAATGGGTTTTGGCTTGGGCGGTGCCATTGTTCTCGATCCGGCACGCGCACGAACGCCCGGGGCGGTCGGTGATTTCAGCTGGGGAGGGATGGCATCGACGTTCTTTTGGATCGACTGGCAGAACGCGCTGAGCGCCGTATTCTTTACTCAGTTGTCTCCGTCAAGTTCGTATCCGTCGCGTTCGGAGCTGAAGGCTCTTGTCCTCGGGTCATTGATTGATTGACAGGTCTGGGACTGGTACGCGTCGCTCAGGACCAAACGGAGACACGGACATGACCGAAGCCGAGCGCATTCTGCTGGACCTTCTGAACATTGAACGGCTCGAAGTTGACCTGTTTCGTGGCACCGGATCAGGAGGAGAAACCCCAACGCGGATATTTGGCGGCCAAGTCATCGCGCAGGCCTTGGCGGCGGCATACCGCACTGTTGATGATCGCCTGTGCCATTCGCTGCACGCTTACTTTATTCGCCCGGGCGATCCGGATATTCCCGTTATTTATCAGGTTGATCGAGCGCGAGATGGAGGTTCTTTCACAACGCGTAGAGTAGTCGCGATTCAACATGGTCGACAGATACTGAATATGTCTGCCTCGTTTCACATAGCGGATGAAGGCTGGGATCATCAGCACGACATGCCAGATGTGGATGCGCCAGAACACCATGCGTCTCGGGATGAGCTACGGCAAAAGTATCTGACCCGTGTTCCAGAGCATCTTCGCGCCGAATTGCTACGCGAGCGTCCCATAGATGTCCGTGAGATTGAACCGCTTGATCTGTTTCAGCCCAAAAAAACGGATGATCGAAACTATTTGTGGTTCCGAATGCAGGCTGCAGAACAGGCGGATCAAGTCACGCAGCATCTTTTGCTGGCATACGCGTCGGACATGAGCTTGCTGAGTTCGGGAATGCGGCCACATGGCCTCAGCTGGTTTACGGGCGAGATCAATGGCGCCAGTCTGGATCATGCGATGTGGTTTCATGCGCCGGTGAAGTTTCAAAACTGGCACTTGTACTCTATGGAATCGCCTTGGGCCGGTCGCGGACGCAGCTTCAACAAAGGCTCGATTTATTCTCAAGATGGTCTTCTGGTGGCGTCTGTTGCTCAAGAAGGGTTGCTGCGCCGCACACACAGATGACTTCAAATTTTGTCTTCAACATGATGTTATTGTTTTGTCTATGAGTGGCATGTGTCATCCAAATGTCAATATTTATGTTACATAATACCGATTATGCGAATGACGCATCTAGCCACAAAGCTATGTGTTGGCATGTTATCCGCAGAGTTGAGTGCGGGACGCAAAGCGCGCCCCGCAACAGTCTTTAGCGGCTACCCGCCTTTCCGGGTATATTGAGTCGCTTGGCCGCACGCGGTGGCGTCTTCACACGCAGGTCGCGAGGCGGTTTGGCTTTGACGGTCATTAATTTCGTCGATTTCGGGGCTTCCTCCACAGCAGGAAGGGTCCGCCCGTGGGCGGTTTTTGGTGATTTGAAGGGCATGATGCACCTCATGACAAAAGGAAACAGAGGTCGCGCAGATGCACGACCGTGGACGCCCTCTGGGGGCTAGCGTCGAATGTCCATTGTCAGAGTCCTCCGCAGGAGAGTTTCATTGCGCATTCTGCCAATCCGGGTCAGCGCGCGGTCGGATCAGAAAATATGATGGTCCATTGTTACTATCTCCTTTGCGAATGTTTGGAGAGTGTCAAACTAAGGGGCATCTGTCAAACTTGCTCTATAACGAGGTTATCAAGCAGTCGGTGTCACCAACCACCCTGCCCTCACTTCGATGCCATTCTAAAATGTTGGCTTTGGATGATTGATAACCAGTGCTTGCCGACTGGCAAAGATAATACCGATTGTTCGTTCAAGAGCGGGCCAGACAGTTTCGTCAAGATCACAGGTCCGGATACGCTGGTTTTTTCGGACTATGACGGTAGCAGCATGTTCAAATCCCTCGGCAATATCACCGAAAACCCCAATGTCGGGCTGCTGTTCACCAAGTTTGATGCCGAATCCAGCGCCCGTTATCTGCGTGTGCGGGTTAATGGCAAAGCGACGGTCCACGACGATCACCCGGAGAAATCCAGCTTTCCGGGGGCCAAGCGCATCATGGTAGTCAAGGCCACGCATGTTTATCTGAACTGCGGTCGCTATATTCCTGAGAGCAATTGACTAGCCCATCGCGCCCCATCCCAAAGGCCGATAGGGATCAACCTGTCCCGGAATGGAAAAACAAGCTGGAGATCAAAGAAGCTCTCGAAGGCTCAGCGCCATAGCTGTGCAGGCTGTCAGGTAAATCTGCTGGGACGCTTGGTGGGGCCTTCCTCATCAAGCGCTTCGGCCCGAACTGAGTTCGAGCAAGGCAGTTTGCTCCAAGTATTGATCAGTAAAACGCCTGCAAACCAGTCTGCGCCCGTCCTAGGATCAGCGCGTGAACGTCGTGGGTTCCTTCATAGGTGTTGACGGTTTCAAGGTTAATCATGTGCCGAACAACGTGAAACTCCAATGAGATACCGTTGCCGCCATGCATGTCCCGCGCCATGCGTGCGATGTCCAGCGCCTTGCCACAGTTGTTCCGTTTCACGATAGAAATCATCTCAGGTGCTGCTTCTGCTTGATCCAGCAGTCGACCGACCCGAAGACTGGCCTGCAGCCCCAGCGCGATTTCGGTTTGCATGTCGGCCAGCTTGCGCTGAAAGAGCTGCGTCTGAGCGATCGGCCGGTCGAATTGTTTCCGGTCAAGCCCATATTGCCGCGCGGCATGCCAACAGCATTCCGCCGCCCCCATCACGCCCCAACTGATCCCATAACGCGCACGGTTGAGGCAGCCAAATGGTCCTTTCAGGCCCTGAACGTGAGGCAGCAAAGCCCCCTCGCCAACCTCGACTCCATCCAGCACAATTTCTCCGGTGATCGAGGCACGCAAGCTGAGTTTGTTCTCGATTTTCGGGGCGCTGAGACCTTTGAGACCTTTGTCCAGAACAAAACCCCGTATTTTTCCGCCATGTGCATCTGACTTTGCCCAAATGACAAAGACATCCGCAATCGGGGAATTGGAAATCCACATCTTGCTGCCCGTCAGACGGTAACCGCCGTCGATCTTTTCAGCGCGCGTTTTCATTCCTGCCGGGTCCGAGCCTGCGTCCGGTTCGGTCAGGCCAAAACATCCAATCCATTCGCCGCTCGCAAGTTTGGGCAGGTATTTCTGGCGTTGCTCTTCGGTGCCGTAAGCATAGATCGGATACATCACCAGAGAGCTTTGAACTGACATCATCGAGCGATAGCCGGAATCCACCCGTTCAATCTCGCGCGCGACAAGACCATAGGCGACGTAGCTTGCACCGACGCCCCCGTAGGTTTCGGGGATGGTCGTTCCCAGCAGGCCCATCTCGCCCATTTCGCGAAAGATATCGGGGTCGGTTTCTTCGTTTTCAAACGCTTGCGTGATGCATGGTTGCAGTTTTTCCTGCGCATAGGCGCGCGCGCTGCCCGCGATCAGGCGTTCATCTTCGTTCAACTGGTCAGCCAGTCGGAACGGATCGTCCCATGCAAAATTACCCAAATCCGGAGCATCTTTTGCGCGAAGGACGGGTTTGGTTTCCGGGGCGTTCATTGCAGGGCTCCTGTGGTGAGTTTAACGCACCCTACCCTCTGGAACCCGCAAAAAACAGCAAGAGATTTGCAACTTGTTATGAGTAAATCGCATAGGCAAACGCGACTCAGATCACTGACGAACTCATGGCGAAATGAGACCTAACCCAGCGCATATCCCGCACCTCGCACAGTACGCACCGGATCTTGGCCGCCGTGTTGTGTCAGCGCTTTGCGCAGGCGCCCAATGTGAACGTCTACTGTACGGGTATCGACATAGATGTCCCGGCCCCAAACACGATCCAGCAACTGCTCGCGGCTCCAGACCCGACCGGGTTTTTCCATAAAGGTACTGAGCAGGCGGAATTCAGTCGGCCCTAGCTTCAGCGGCTTGTCATCTCGGCTAACTTTGTGGGTCTCGGAATCCAGAATGATGTCGTCATACTGAAGTCGGATACCAACTGTTGCGGGGCGTACGCGCCGCAGCTGCGTACGCACACGCGCCATCAGTTCCACTACCGAATACGGTTTTACAACATAGTCGTCTGCACCGGTTTCAAGTCCGCGTACCTTGTCGACCTCTTCGCTGCGCGCCGAAAGCATGATGATCGGGATCGAGCGTGTATCGGGGCGCGTTTTTAGTCGGCGGCAAACTTCGATCCCGCTCAGGTTGGGCATCATCCAGTCGAGAACGATGATGTCCGGGTTGTCTTCGTCCACCAGCAGCATAGCTTCATCGCCGCTTGCGGCTTTGGAGACTCGAAAACCTTCTGCCTCCAGATTGTAGGCCAGTACTTCGCGTTGGGCCAACTCATCCTCAACAACCAGTACCGTCGGCTGATCAGCGGACATTGCTTTGCCTCCTAGGCGGTATGCGATGTGATATCGGCTTTGGGCCGGGCCTCGGCCGGGCGTTCACCAGTGACCAGATAAACCACCTGCTCCGCGATTGCGGTGACATGGTCCCCCATGCGTTCGATGTTCTTCGCGATGAAGTGCAGGTGCATACAAGATGAGATGTTGCGAGGATCCTCGGCCATGAAGGTCAAGAATTCGCGGAACAGGCCGTTATACATCTGATCCACTTCTTCGTCGCGCTCGATAACATCGGTGGCCAGCTCTGCGTCACGCTGGATATAGGCGTCCAGCGCGTCGCGCAGCATCACCTCGACCTCGCGCGCCATGCGGCGCAGGGCGGCGGCGCTCCCGTTGATTTCGCCGGCGGTGACCAGCACTGTGGTGCGCTTGGCGATGTTCTTCGAGTAGTCGCCGATGCGCTCAAGGTTGGCCGATACTTTAAGAACCGTCAGGACAAGACGCAGGTCGCTGGCGGTCGGTGCTCGGAGTGCAATCAGACGGGCGGTTTCCTCGTTAATAAGCTCTTCCAAGGCATCGATGGCCTTGTCGCCCTGACGTACTTCTTGCGCCAGTTCTTCGTCGCGCATCTCCAGCGAGCGGGCAGCCCCCATAATGGCCGCCTCGACCAGACCGCCCATCTTCATGATGTGGGCCTGAATGGCTTCGAGATCCCGGTCGAAGGCAGATGCGATATGTTGTTCGGTCATGTCTGAATACCTGTTCTCAGCCGATCCGGCCTGTAATGTAGCTTTCGGTGCGGGGATCTTCGGGATTGGTAAAGATCTGGCCGGTTTCACCAAATTCGACCAGATTGCCCAGATGGAAGAACGCCGTCTTCTGGCTGACCCGCGCGGCCTGCTGCATCGAGTGGGTCACGATCACCACCGAGTAACGCTTGCGCAAATCATCGATCAGCTCTTCGACCTGAGCGGTTGCAATCGGGTCCAGCGCCGAGCACGGCTCGTCCATCAGTAGCACCTCGGGTTCGGTCGCTACCGCGCGAGCGATGCAAAGGCGCTGCTGTTGGCCACCCGACAAACCGGTTCCGGGGGCGTGCAGGCGGTCCTTCACTTCATCCCAGATCGCACCGCGGCGCAGGGATTTCTCAACGATTTCATCCAACTCCGCCTTGTTCTTGGCGAGGCCGTGGATGCGCGGACCGTAGGCCACGTTGTCATAAATCGACTTTGGGAAGGGGTTTGGCTTTTGGAACACCATGCCAACCTTGGCGCGCAGTTGCACCGGGTCGACGCGTTTGTCATAGATGTCTTCGCCGTCCAGCAGAATATCACCCTGCACCCGGCAGATATCGATCGTGTCGTTCATCCGGTTCAGACAGCGCAAAAAGGTGGACTTGCCGCAGCCCGACGGGCCGATAAAGGCCGTTACGGTCTTGTCTTCGATCTCGACATCCACATCCTTGATGGCGTGTGTATCGCCATAATGGACCTGCACGTTGTTCGCGGCGATCTTGATAGCTTTGGAGTCCACGGTCTTCTCCACTCGTGACATGTCGTTCATTGTTGCCTCCACTTACCAGCGGCGTTCAAAGCGGCGGCGCAAGATGACCGCAATCGTGTTCATTGTGACGAGGAAGATCAACAGGATGATGATGCCCCCCCATGCGCGTTCGTAAAAGGCCGGGTCGGCACGCTTGGACCACTCGTAGATCTGCGCTGGCATGGCCGAGTTCGGCGACAGGAAGCCTGCGATAATGCCATCGGGCGGGTTCGAGGCAATAAAGCCCACCATCCCGATCAGAAGCAGCGGTGCGGTTTCCCCCAATGCCTGCGCCAGACCGATGATGGTGCCGGTCAGAATGCCGGGCGCGGCCAGCGGCAGAACATGGTGGAACACGGCCTGCATTTTCGAGGCCCCTACCCCAAGCGCGGCATCCCGGATCGACGGAGGCACGGCTTTCAACGAGGCCCGGGTTGAGATGATGATCGTCGGCAGTGTCATCAGCGTCAGCACCAGACCACCCACCAGCGGGGCCGATGTCGGCAGGTGCATATAGTTGATGAACACAGCCAGACCCAAAATACCGAACACGATAGAAGGCACCGCAGCCAGATTCGAGATATTGACCTCGATGATATCTGTCAGGCGGTTTTGAGGCGCGAATTCCTCAAGATAGATTGACGCCGCAACACCGATCGGCAGCGCCAGTGCAAGCACTACAAACATCATGAACAGCGAGCCCAGCATCGAAACACCGATACCTGCGGCCTCAGGCCGTTGGTCGGACGCATCCGAACCGAAGATGAAGTCAGGGTTAAAGGCTTTGTAAAGGACGCCTGCATCGCGCAATTGGTCAACGAAATCTAGCTGCGCGACTGAGATGCTTTTGTCATTGGCAATCGACTCGCGGGTCACGCGGCCTTTGATATAGCCATCCACGCGGCTGTTGACCAAAAAGCGGAAGCTGACCGTTTTGCCGATCTCGTCAGGATTGGCGATGACATAGTTCCGCAACTCGGCCTGCGCCGCTTTGGACAGGATCTTGCCCATGTCTTTGGCCGACAAATCCGTCTGAATCCCCAGTTTGGCAACTTCGGCTTCCAAGGCCGACGCGATCAGGGGCGCATATCCGAATGTCGAAACCTTCTTGATATCTTCGATATTGCGGTTGCCTTTCTTGTCCAGCTTATCGGCTTTCAGCTCGACACTCAGTTCCAGATAGGTCTGCTGAAACGCGCCCAGACCCGCGGTCACGATATTGGTGACCAGAACCAGCAGCATCAGCAAGCCGATACCAATCGCCGCGATCCCGTAGATCTTGAACCGTCCTTCTGCTGAGTTGCGCCGTTTGGTGCGCGCGTCCTTTTCGAACAGTGACCCGTTTTTGGGCTTTGCAGCAGGAGCAGCGCCTGGAGTTTGGGAAAGGTCGGTCATTCGTACTGCTCCCGGTATTTGCGTACGATGTAGAGGGCAAAGATGTTCAGTCCCAGTGTGATGACGAACAGGGTCAGCCCCAGTGCAAAGGCCACCAGCGTTTCGGGGCTGGCAAAGTCGGTATCGCCTGTCAGCTGGCTGACGATCCGCGTGGTGATTGTGGTCATCGCCTCGAACGGGTTGCCCGAGAATTTGGCGATGGCACCCGCCGCCATGACCACAATCATCGTCTCACCAATGGCGCGGCTTGCCGCCAGCAGGATCGCACCCACGATGCCCGGCAATGCCGCAGGCAGAACCACCTGGCGCACGGTCTCGGATTTGGTCGCGCCCAGCCCCAGTGAGCCATCGCGCATCGACTGCGGCACCGCGTTGATGATGTCATCCGACAGTGAGGACACAAACGGGATCAACATGATCCCCATGACCAGCCCGGCCGTCAGCACCGCGTTCGAGCTGGCCATCCAGCCCAGTCCCAAAGCCCCTCCGTCGCCGAACAGCGACACCAGCGCCGGACCCACCGTCAGCAAAGCAAACAGACCATAAACGATCGTTGGAATACCGGCGAGAATTTCAAGCATCGGCTTGGCAATCGAACGGGTCGCGCCCGAGGCGTATTCCGACAGGTAAATTGCCGCAAACAGGCCAATCGGCACCGCCACGAGCAGCGCAATCAGTGAGATATAGAGCGTCCCCCACAGCAGCGGAAGGATCGACAACTCACTGCCGCCGCGAAAGTTCGGCGCCCAGGTCGGGCCAAAGAAGAAATCCTTCCACGAGTGCAGCTGGAAGAAGTTCATCGTCTCAAACAGCATCGACAAGACAATGCCTACGGTCGTCAGAATAGCGATCGATGCGGCCAACAGCAGCAAGGCCAGAACCCCCTGCTCGACCACGTTTCTAGCACGGAATTCCTTGTGTGTGCGAACATAGGCAAAAGCCGCACCCATCAAGGCTAGCGCCAGCACAATACCCTGCATCGCAACGGTTCCGACGCTGTTCATGCTGCGGTATTTTTGGGCCGCGGTCAGGATCGGTTGGCTGATCTCTTGCGTCAGAACCTGACCTGCATCTTTCAGCGCCGCTGTCAGCGCCTCGATATCGGCATTCGCATCCTGCGCCAGCGCTTCGCTCATGGTGCCCGATGCCACAGCGCCGTCCATGCCATACGCGACGCGGCGCACCTCGCTCATGATCAGGTTGCGGTCCGACCCTTCGGGAATCGCGCTGTCGGGAACAAGGCCCGAGACGGTGTTTTCCACGATCAGCGGCTGCACCAGCAGCCAGATGATCAATACGCCCAATGCCGGAACCAATGCGGTCAGAGCGACATTGTAGCCATAGTAGGACGGCAGCGAATGCAATGCGCGGGCGTCCCCTCCGGCGCTTGTCAGTGCGCGCGTGCGGCCCGCGAAAAATCCGATCACTGCCAGCACAAGCAGGATAAGCAACAACCAGGATAGCGCCATGGGAACTCCGTCGGAATGGCAGGGAGTGGAGTCAAAAAGAACCGGGGCGCGGATAAAACGCCCCGGCTCGGATCACAAGAGTGAATTAGGAACCGCCGCCCAGAACGGTTTCGTTTGCAACGGCTTCCTGAACCTTGACCAGCTCCGGATCCGACACGAGGCCGTATTCAGCCAGCGGGCCGTCGGGGCCTGCGATCTCGTCTGCAACGAAGAACTCAGCATATTCTTTCAGGCCGGGGATCACGCCGATATGCGCTTTCTTGACGTAGAAGAACAGCGGGCGGGAAACCGGATATTCACCCGAAGCAATGGATTCTGTCGAAGGAACAACGTCGGACATGGTCGCAACCTGCAGCTTGTCGGTGTTGTTCTCGTAGAAGGCCAGACCAAAGACGCCGATGCCGTCTTTGTTGCTGTCGATACGCGCCAGAGTTTCGGTGTAGTCACCGTCGATATCAACCGACACGCCGTCGGTGCGGATGGCGATACAGGATTTCTCGGCCGCTTTTTTCTTGGCTTTGTCGTTGTCACCTTCGGCGGCTGCCAGGTAAGCGTCAAAGTCACCGGTGTGCTCACAACCGGCCAGGATCACCTTGTCCTCAAACACTTCACGGGTGCCGTGCTTGGTGCCCGGAATGAAGGCTGCAATCGGCTGCGCAGGGAAGTTCGGGTTGACCTGATCCCAGGTTTTGTTCGGGTTGTCGACCAGCTGGCCATCAACAACGATCTGAGCCGACAGGGCCTTGTACCAGTCATCAGGGGTGAACTCGAACGAGTTGCCGTTGATGTCGGAGGCAAAAACGATACCGTCGTAACCGATCTGAACTTCGATGATGTCGGTCACGCCGTTTTCGGCACAGGCTTTGATTTCTTTTTCACGGATCTGGCGCGACGCGTTGGCAACGTCGATGGTGTTTTCACCAACACCTTCACAGAAGCGCTTGAGGCCTGCCGACGAGCCACCCGATTCAACAACCGGTGTTGGGAAGTCAAAGTTCTCACCGAAGGCTTCGGCTACGATCGATGCATAAGGCAGAACGGTCGAAGAACCTGCAACTTGAACCTGATCACGAGCAGCAGCAGCAGTGGCTGATACGGCGGCGATAGCAAGCGCCGAAGCCGACAGTTTAACAAAGGACATTTCAGTCTCCTTGGTAGAGATTAGATTTGATCACCCCCATGATGATCTGCGGGCACCCCTAAGCGTCCTGCGTAAGCCTTTTGTGACACGTGCGTAACAGTTTTATGACAAGCACTGGAATTTCAGGTCGGCGAGGCAAAATATCTTAATTTTCTTGACGCCCCCACCCGAAGGCAAAAGCGCGGAAAGTCAGCGCGGCAGAATAACCGTAAAGACCGAGCCTTTGCCCAGATCGCTTTCCACGCGCAGGCGACCGCGGTGGCGGTTTACGATATGTTTCACGATCGCCAACCCCAGACCCGTTCCGCCAAGCTCACGCGATCTGTGGCTGTCGGCCCGATAGAACCGTTCCGTAAGTCTGGGAAGATGAACCGCATCTATGCCCGGGCCTTTGTCGATGATCTTGACCCGCACAGCAGGGCCGCGTGTTGCCGCATCTCGTTCAGAGGTGAGCGCCCTTACCTCGACGCTGCCGCCGCTGCCGCCGTATTTGATCGCGTTCTCAACAAGGTTGGTAAAGACCTGACGCAGCTGATCGCTGTCCCCCGTGACATGAATCGGGTTGTCTGATGTGTCCAGATTCAGCGCCACCTTGGCCTCATCTGCCAGCGGGCGCAAAGAATTCAGCGTCGATTCAAGCAACCCCCGCAGATCGACCTGCTCACTGGGACGGATACGTTCTTCGCTCTCAAGGCGATTGAGAGACAAGAGATCGCCCACCAGCCGGTTCATACGGTTGGCTTCGTCCGTCATGATCTGAAGAAACCGCTCGCGGGCGGCTGTGTCATCGCGCGCCGGACCACGTAGGGTTTCGATGAAACCCATCAAAGCGGTCAGAGGCGTGCGCAGCTCGTGACTGACATTTGCCACAAAGTCCCGGCGCATCTGGCTGGCTTGTTCCAGATGTGTGACATCCTGGAAAATCGCCAGAACGGCTCCACCTTCGACCGCACCGACGCCGTTCAGATAACGACATTGCATGACAAAGGTCGTGTCTTGAGCCCCATCGTTGCTTAGATGCCGAGACTGAGCGGGGCCTTTGGTGCGCAGGCTCTGCTCCATCGCTTCGATAACCTGCGGCTGACGCAGGATCGTGGCAAAGTGACGCCCGACAATGCTTTGGGCCAGCAGCGTCTTGGCGTCTGTGTTTGCCGTAATGATCCGCTCTGTCTGATCTACCATCAGCGCGGGCATGGGAATGGCCGAAACATATTCGGTAAGCAAATCGTCGGTCATGGCGGTATCCCTATTGCTCGGCGCGGGGTGTCACTGGGGACAGGCTCTCGCGGAATTTGCGCATATTGTCCTGATAGTGCAGAGCGCTGAGCGTCAGTTGTTGCGCTGTGGCCTCGTCAAGCTGGCGCACGACCTTGCCCGGCGATCCCATGACAAGAGAGTTGTCAGGGATTTCCTTGCCTTCGGTGATCAGCGCCCCTGCCCCGATCAGACAGTTGCGGCCAATCCTGGCGCCGTTCAACACAATCGCGCCCATGCCGATCAGGCTATTGTCCCCAATCGTGCAGCCATGCAGCATGACTTTGTGCCCGATGGTGCAATTCTGACCAATTGTCAGTGGAAACCCTGCATCAATATGCATGACACAGTTTTCCTGAACATTGCTGCCCTGCCCGACCCGGATCTCTTCGTGATCGGCCCTGATTGTGCAGCCGAACCAGACCGAGGCGCCTTGCTCCAATACCACCTTACCGATCAGATTCGCATCAGGTGCGACCCAGGTATCTTCGTGGATTTGCGGGGCGTGTTCACCCTGAGCATAAATTGTCATGATTGCCCCTCGAATTCCGTTTGCAATGACCTGACATGGTTTTGCAGGTCGGGCTGCTGAATTCTGCGCATACGCTCGGCACTGACAATTGTTTTCAGCTTTTCTTCGGTCGAGTCCAGATCATCGTTGATCAGAACATAGTCATAGTAACCCCAGTGGCTGATTTCATCCCAGCTTTTGAGCATACGCTTAGCGATCACGTCCGCGCTGTCCTGCCCGCGGGTTTCTAGACGGCGGCGCAGTTCGGGAATGGACGGGGGCAGAATGAAAATCGACAGCGCATGTTTGCCCAGTTCCGAGTTGCGGATCTGAACCTCACCCTGCCAGTCGACGTCGAACAGAACATCGCAGCCGTTGTTGATCGAGTTGCGCACAGGCCCGGCGGGTGAGCCGTAGAAGTTACCGAACACATGCGCGTGTTCCAGCATCTGCCCATCGGCGACCTGCTGTCTGAACTCATCCTCGCTCAAGAAATAGTACTCGCGCCCATGTTCCTCTCCGGGGCGCGGGGCACGGGTCGTGGCCGAGATGGAAAACTCCAGCTCCGGGTCCCAGCTCATCAACCTGCGTGCCAGAGTGGATTTGCCTGCTCCTGAGGGGGACGACAGAATGATAAGAAGGCCTCGGCGATGCGCCATTGTTACGTATTCCTGTATCTATTCGACATTTTGCACTTGTTCGCGCAATTGATCTATGACCGCTTTCAGCTCTAACCCCACAGCAGTCAGTTCAGAGTTTTGCGACTTTGAACACAGGGTATTGGCCTCGCGGTTGAACTCCTGCATCAGGAAATCCAGCTTACGCCCCACAGCACCCTCTTGCGATAGCAATGCGCGGGCTGCGGTGACATGGGTGGCCAGACGGTCGATCTCTTCGGTGATATCCGCCTTGACCGCGATCAGAGCCAGTTCCTGCGCAACACGGTCCGCATCTGCGCCTTGGGTGTTCGCCATGACGCGATCAAGATTGTCGCGCAACACCGCCGCCATCTGATCCTTGCGCTGGTCTGCAAGCTCCGCTGCTTGCCCGGTCAACTCATCGATCTGTTCCAGCTGCGCATTGAGCACAGCTGATAGTGCACTTCCTTCCGAGCGTCTCATATCGAGAAATGCGTTCAGCACCGCATCAAACTCAGAGATCAGTTGTTCAACCAGCGGCACGGGATCATCCGCTTCGTTTCCGGCCTCCATCATGCCCTTGAGGGGCAGCAGATCGCTAGCTCGTGAGGGTTCCAGATCGATCCCCTGCGCCTTTGCCATCGCCTGAGTTCGTGCCAGCGCCTCCAGCGCAGCGGCCATTGCGTTTTCGTTAAGCCGAAGGTCCGTCGCCGACTCTTCGCGACTCAGCCGCAATGAAAGCGTGACATTTCCACGATGCATCGACTTAGACAATTTGGCACGCAAGGCCGCTTCCAATCCCGTCAACCAGTCCGGGACCCGTATTCGCAGATCCAGTCCCTTGCCGTTAACGCTGCGCAGTTCCCACGTCCAGCTATGCGGCCCGAACGCCCCTTTACCCGAGGCGAACCCGGTCATGGATTTGATCATGCCTGCCCTTTCATTGACTGACTGTGTCCTGCGCGCCTGCCGCACCTAATGCCATCTGTGGCACAAGGGCAAGACTTCGCTTGCCAGCAACTCCTAACCGAAAGTTAACCATTCGTTAAAGATTTGCTCCAAAATTGAATAAACCCGTGTCAGTCTGTCGGTCACGATGACAGGTTGGCTACCGTGCCCCAAATGCAGAGCATTTTAGGAAAATGGCGGCCAATCGATACGAGGGTGAAAAAATGAAAACCTTTTTCGGCAGTAGTTCCGGGTCAGAATTTGGAAAGATCGTCGCGATGGATCGCTTTGAGAGTGGTCGGAGTCTGTCCCCAGTTCGGCAGGCAGAGGCATATTGGACGGCGCTGCTGGATGGCAGCGGCGTGCCGATGCGTTCGCAAATCGACCCGCGCGGGCTGGAAAACCTGCTGGAATATACCTTCATCCTTGAACGCATCGCACCCGGCTTGGCACGCTTTCGTCTGGCAGGCAGTCATCTCAACAAACTGGCAGGAATGGAAGTGCGCGGCATGCCTGTGACCGCCTTTTTTGAACCCGGCGCGCGGGATGATGTCAAAGACACGTTGGAGCAGGTGTTCGCAGCGCCAGCCGTCGCCGAATTGGAACTGAGTTCAACGGGCAAGTTTGGCCGGACGCGGATGCAGGCCCGGATGATATTACTGCCGCTGCGCAGCGATCTTGGGGATGTCAGCCGGATACTCGGCGTGATGGTCAGTGACGGCGCGGTGGGTGCAACACCCCGCAGGTTTTCGATTGACGGCTCAAAAACGCGTGTTGTCGCGGAAATTCAAGCACAATCCAAGCCGATAAAAAGCGAAAGCGCCGGCTTTGCCGAGGAGCAGACCGGCTTCGGGCATCGGGCCAGTCACCTACGCCTCGTGGTTTCGCGCGATGACTGACATCCAAATAACGGCAGGTTTTACCCTGCCGTTATTTAGTTTGTCATAGCGTTCAACCAGCTGCCCGTTTCACGCGATCACGCCGCAGTTGTGTTAGCTCTTCCGCTACCAAAAATGCCAGCTCCAGCGATTGCGTTGCATTCAGGCGCGGGTCGCAAGCAGTGTGATAGCGTGCAGACAGATCCTCCTCGGTCACGGCGCGTACGCCTCCGGTGCATTCGGTGACATCCAAGCCGGTCATCTCGAAATGCACGCCGCCAGGGATTGTACCTTCAGCCTGATGCACGCCAAAGAAGTCGCGAACCTCGCGCAGGACGGAATCAAACGGGCGGGTTTTGTAGCCAGTGGCTGATTTGATCGTGTTGCCATGCATCGGATCACAGACCCAGGTGACCTTGGCACCCTCTTCCTTGACGGCTTTGACCAGGCGAGGCAGATGCTCACCCGCCTTGCCCGCCCCAAACCGCGCGATCAGGGTCAGACGCCCCTCCTCGTTCTCGGGGTTCAGTTTGGCCATCAGCACCTTGAGGTCCTCTGCGGTCGTCGTCGGACCGCATTTCAGACCGATCGGGTTTTGTACACCGCGACAGAATTCGACATGCGCCCCATCAGGCTGGCGTGTGCGGTCGCCGATCCAGATCATGTGACCGGACCCTGCCAACCAATTGCCCGACGTCGAATCGAGACGGGTCAGCGCCTCTTCATATTCTAGCAGCAGGCTTTCGTGGCTGGTGTAGAACTCCACGGTCGAAAACTCGTGGGTCGTGTCCGCAGTGATGCCGGCAGCGCCCATGAAATCGATCGTGTCCTGAATGCGGTCTGCAATCTCAGAATACTTTTGCACGTCCTGTTGGTCGGTAAAGCCGAGCGTCCAGGAATGCACCATGCTCATATCGGCGAAACCACCGGTCGAGAAGGCGCGCAACAGGTTCAGCGTTGCCGCTGCCTGCGTATAGGCCTTAAGCATCTTACTCGGATCGGGAATGCGCGCTTCGGGCGTGAAGGCCAGTTCGTTGATGATATCACCGCGGTAGCTGGGCAGCTCAACGCCATCGACGATTTCGGTGGGTGCGCTGCGTGGCTTGGCAAACTGGCCCGCCATGCGACCAACCTTGATCACAGGCACTTTGGCGCCGTAGGTCAACACCATGGCCATCTGCAGCATCACTTTGAACGTGTCACGGATTGCGTCTGCACTGAACTGTTCAAAGCTCTCTGCACAATCCCCGCCCTGCAGCAAAAAGGCCTCGCCACGACCGGCGGCCCCCAGATGCTGCTTGAGACGCCGCGCCTCGCCCGCAAAGACCAGCGGGGGATACTGCGCAAGCTGAGCCTCGACTTTGGCCAGCGCGGCCGCGTCGGTATAGTCTGGCATCTGAACCCGGGGCTTGTTGCGCCAGCTCGTTTTTTGCCATTCAGTCATAGCTTTGATCTCCGCTGAGGTATTTCAGAGTGCCTCTATACAAAATGCAAAGAAGAGTGACCATATGCGATTTCGGCCTCTTGACGGGGTAAACAAGCTTTGAGCATGGTGTCTGTCAAATTGCCTGCAGCCATAAGGCCGCAGCCGACGAATCAAGGACAGTTCGCCATGCAAGAGCAACGCCAAGTTGTCACGGTCGACGGTGACGCGACAAAGCCGCTGAATTTCGTATTTGTGCTGCTCGACAAGTTTTCATTGTTGTCGTTTGCGTCAGCGATGGACAGCCTTCGTATCGCGAACCGCATGGCCGACCGCGCACTTTATACATGGACCCTGGCAGGCGAAGGTGGCGAGACTGTTCGCTGCTCGGCAGGCACCACATTCAAGCTGGATGCCGATCTGGGAGAGTTGCAGCGCGACGACGTCATCCTTGTATGCGGGGGCATGGATGTTCAGGCTGCCACGTCCAAGAGGGTTCTGAACTGGCTGCGCCGCGAGGCGCGAAAAGGCCTGCGGATCGGTGGCCTGTGTACTGCGGCCTATACATTGGCCAAGGCCGGCCTGCTCGAGGGCAAGCGCGCGACGATTCACTGGGAAAATGCAGACAGCTTTTCCGAAGAATTTGATACGGTTGAACTGACCAAATCGGTTTTCCTGATTGACGGCAACCGTATGACCACCGCCGGGGGCACCTCGTCTATTGATCTGATGCTAAAGCTGATCGCCAACGACTATGGCGAAGATCTGGCCAATGCAGTGGCGGATCAGTTGATCTATTCTTCAATTCGCACCGATCAGGATACACAGCGGTTGTCGACCCCTACCCGTATCGGTGTGCGGCACCCGAAGCTGAGTCAGGTTATCCTGATGATGGAAAAGAACATCGAAGAACCGATCTCTCCATCCATTCTGGCCAAAGATGTCGGCATGTCGACCCGACAGCTGGAGCGCCTGTTCCGACGCTATCTGAGCCGTTCACCAAAGCGGTATTATATGGAACTGCGCCTGCACAAAGCGCGCAATTTACTTATGCAGACGGATATGAGCGTCATCAACGTGGCGCTGGCCTGCGGGTTCGCCAGCCCGTCGCATTTTTCGAAATGCTACCGCGCGCACTATAATACAACGCCGTATCGAGAGCGTGGCGCGCAGGCCGGGCGGTTGTCGGTGTAACCTTTGACGCAATCGCGCCTAAAGCTCTTTTGTAAAGTAGTGCAGATGCGGCCTTAGCATCGGCTGGTCCAAATAGGTCGTCGTCTCGATCGGCGTGTCCTGTTCGACGAATCCAAGCTTGGGATAAAGGTCACGCATTTCAATGTTTGGTGTCAGCGTATCGGCGACAAGACGTTTCAACCCCATATCTCTGGCCGCGTTTTCACGGGCCTCAATCAACGCACGGCCTGTGCCGGTTCCACGCGCTGCTTTGGTGACAAAAACCCGCTTTAGCTCGCCTGTCCAAACATCGAGACGCTTCATCATTCCGCATCCGACAAACTCTCCTGCTTTGTTCTTGGCGACAACCAAACATCCGTTCGGAGGCAGATAGTCCTCTGCGTTGGCCCAGAACTCAGCAAGCGCGCTTTCAGGCGCGGCTGGATCGAACTCAAAACCTTTGTCGCCCATTCTTTGAACGATAAGGTCGTAGTATTGTGAGAGGAGGTCGTTGAGTTTTTCCTTTGGCGGCAAGCTTGCGCAAAGCTCTATTTCAAAATCACTCATCCATGATTGCTCCCATCCATATCTCTATTGTGGCGGATTCTGACCAAGAAATCTATTTCTGGGGCGTTAACCTATACACTGCTCCCTGACCAACCGAGATGAACCAGATCGAGCCGTCTTCGGCTTCGATTATATCGCGAACGCGTTCGGTTTGCGGGCCTTTGATCTGTTCAACTTGCTGCAAAGGCGTTCCGGCCAGACGCGCGATATAGTCAAATTTGAGCGATCCGACAAAGATGTCGCCCTTCCATTGCGGCCAGAGCTTGCCCGAATAGACCAGCAACCCGGACGGCGCGATGGAGGGGTCCCAGTAGAATTCAGGCTGCTCCAACCCCTGCTTGGTTGTGCCTTCACCTATTTTCTCACCGGAATAATGCGTGCCATATGAGATGACGGGCCAACCATAATTTGCACCGGCGCGAACGAGATTGACCTCGTCACCGCCTCGGGCCCCATGCTCTGACACCCACAGGCGGCCCTGATTGTCCAGACCAGCCCCTTGCGGATTGCGGTGGCCATAGGACCAGATTTCCGGGCGAACATCCGGGGTGCCAACAAACGGATTGTCTGCTGGAACCGTGCCGTCACGATTGATGCGTATGACTGTTCCCATATGGTTTGATCTGTCCTGCGCCGCCGGCCTGTCCCCACGTTCACCGATGGTGACAAACAGCGTGCCATCCTGCGCCTCAACAACACGCGAGCCAAAGTGCCGTCCACCCGATCCGCCCGGGACCGCTTCGAAGATGGTTCTGACATTGGTCAGTCTCTTTCCGTTTTCAGACAGGCGCGCAACGGCAACAGCAGTGCCCGCGCCGCCGCTCTGCGGCTTGGCGTAGGTCAGAAAGAGTTCACGACTTTGGGCAAAATCCCGGGCTGGCGTGACGTCCAGCAATCCGCCCTGCCCCTGCGCGGCAACTTCGGGCACGCCGGATACCTGGTTTGTCTGACCGTCCCTTACAAAGAGAAGATCACCATCTCTTTCCGTCACAACAAAGCTTCCGTCAGGCAAGAGGCCGACGGCCCACGGGGCGTCCAGCCCGCCGACCATTTGGGTCAGCTTCAGCGGCCCTGCCGAGCTTTGCAAAACATCCGCCCGGACTGCGGTGCCGAACACAAGCAAGATAAGAATCGTGCAAACTCTGATCATCATCAGTCTCCGGTTTCAGGGGGGCATTTGGCTGATGCCCCAACTCTATCAAAACAAATAGAGTTACCGCGTGCAAAAGCACTTTTCCGTTAGGACTTTTCTTTTTCTGACGGCTTGCCTAGGGTCTTGCCCAGAACGCTTACGTTCCAACTAGGGAGTAACCATATGAAAAAGCTGCTTACTGCAACTGCAGCAACCGCCCTTCTGGCTGGCACCGCAATGGCGGACGACGTCAAACTGGGTGTCCTGTTTGGCTTTACCGGTCCGATTGAATCGCTGGCACCGGCAATGGGTTCAGGCGCCGAAATGGCGATGGCCGAAGTCACCGAATCCGGCAAACTGCTGGATGGTGCAACCGTTACCGCGTCACGCGCTGACACCGGCTGTATCGACAACGGTCTGGCCACGTCGAACGGCGAACGCATGATCGCCGATGGCGTTGCAGGCATCATCGGCGGTGACTGCTCGGGTGTGACCGGCGCCATTCTGCAGAACGTCGCCATTCCCAACGGCATGGTTATGATTTCGCCGTCGGCAACATCGCCCGGCCTGTCGACCATGGAGGATAACGGTCTGTTTTTCCGCACCGCGCCGTCTGACGCGCGCGAAGGTCAGGTCATGGCCGACATCCTGAAAGATCGCGGCATCAACTCGATCGCCCTGACCTACACCAACAATGACTATGGCAAAGGTCTGGCTGACGCGATCAAGAGCTCGTTCGAGGCTGCCGGTGGCGAGGTAACCATTACGGCAGCGCACGAGGACGGCAAAGCGGATTACTCGGCCGAGGTTGGCGCGCTGGCGTCAGCCGGTGGCGATATCCTGGTTGTTGCGGGCTATCTTGATCAGGGTGGTCTGGGCATCATTCAATCGTCTCTGGACAGCGGCGCGTTTGACACGTTCGGTCTGCCAGGCGGCATGATCGGTGACTCGCTACCTGCCAATGTCGGCCCGGACCTGAATGGTTCATTCGGTCAGATCGCCGGTTCTGGCGGCGAAGGTGCTGAAAAGTACTTTGCTTTGGCCGAAGCTGCCGGCTTCGACGGCTCGTCCCCTTATTCGCCTGAATCCTACGACGCGGCTGCGCTGTTTATGCTGGCCATGCAGGCTGCAGGATCAACCAGCCCTGCCGACTATGGCGGCAAGATTCTGGACGTCGCAAATGCGCCAGGCGAGAAAATCTATCCGGGTGAGCTGGCCAAAGGCCTTGAGCTGTTGGCTGCCGGTCAGGAGATTGACTATGTCGGTGCATCCGGTGTTGAGCTGATCGGCCCCGGCGAAAGTGCGGGCTCATATCGCGAGATCGAAGTCACCGACGGCGAAAACAAGACAGTCAACTTCCGTTGATCCTGAACTGACAGTCATAACAATAAGCAGCCCGGGCCTTGTGCCCGGGCTGTTTCAATGAAAAAAGACCGCACCTCTTTAAATGGGGAAGCGACAAGAACGCCGAAACGGCGGCTAGGGGAAAAGATGATCGTCGTCGAAGACGTGCACAAGCATTTCGGCGGGTTTCATGCGGTGGATGGGGCATCGCTGGAAATCCAGAAAGGTTCGATCACCGGTCTCATCGGGCCAAATGGGGCCGGAAAGACCACTCTGTTCAACGTGATTGCGGGCGTTCTGCCACCGACCAGTGGCAAGGTGCTCATGGATGGCGAGGACATCACCGGCCTTCCGCCGCACGAGCTGTTTCACAAAGGCCTGCTGCGCACGTTCCAGATCGCACATGAATTTTCATCGATGAGCTGCCGCGAGAACCTGATGATGGTGCCCGGCACGCAATCAGGCGAGTTACTGTGGAACACATGGTTCGGCCGCAAACGCATCGCCGATGAGGAACGCGCGCTGAAGGCCAAAGCAGACGAGGTGTTGGAGTTCCTCACCATCGAGCATCTGGCCGATCACAAGGCCGGTCAGGTTTCGGGCGGGCAGAAAAAGCTGCTGGAGTTGGGGCGCACAATGATGGTCGACGCCAAGATCGTGTTCCTGGACGAGGTCGGCGCGGGCGTAAACCGCACCCTGCTGATGACCATTGCCGATACGATCCTGCGTTTGAACAAAGAGCGCGGCTATACCTTTGTGGTGATCGAACACGACATGGATTTCATCGGCAAGATCTGCGATCCGGTCATCTGCATGGCTGAGGGCAAGGTTCTGGCCGAAGGCACACTGGACGAGATCAAGGCCAATGAGCATGTCATCGAGGCGTATCTGGGCACCGGCCTGAAGAACAAAGACAAGCTGGAGGCCCAGACATGACCGCTGGCATGAGTGATAACCCTTATCACGATGACAAGGGCAACAAGGACGCCTCGATCACCAACACCCATGGTGTTGGCACGATGACACCAGCGCATAAAACCAGCGGCAAGACCCACTATGTCGGCGGTGGCCCCTTCCTGATCGGCGACACGATGACCGGTGGGTACGGCAAAGGACCCGACATCCTGCACGATTGCACCATCGCCGTAGACAAGGGTGAAATCGCCGTGATCGTTGGGCCAAACGGCGCCGGAAAATCCACCGCAATGAAAGCTGTGTTTGGCATGCTCGACGTGCGCGCAGGTGCCGTACGGCTGGACGGCGAGGATATTACCAACCTGTCACCTCAGGATCGGGTGATGAAAGGAATGGGCTTTGTGCCGCAGACCTCGAACATCTTCACCTCCATGACCGTGGAAGAGAATCTCGAAATGGGCGCGTTCATCCGTCGCGATGATATCTCGGAAACAATGGATCAGGTTTATGACCTTTTTCCCATTTTGCGTGACAAACGCAATCAAGCAGCCGGCGAACTGTCGGGCGGTCAACGCCAGCAGGTTGCCGTTGGCCGCGCATTGATGACCCAACCTAAAGTGCTGATGCTGGATGAGCCAACGGCAGGTGTGTCCCCTATCGTGATGGACGAGTTATTCGACAGGATCATCGAAGTCTCTCGCACTGGTCTGCCGATCCTGATGGTCGAACAAAACGCCCGCCAAGCATTGGAGATTGCCGACAAAGGCTATGTATTGGTGCAGGGGCGCAATGCCTATACCGGTACGGGCAAAGAACTGTTGGCCGATCCCGAAGTGCGTAAGAGTTTCCTTGGGGGATAAGTTGAGCCCCTTAGTCGACGTCGATTAGCTTCGATAACCGCCACCTCTATTTGACCGGACCCCAATATCGTTTAGGGGGCCGTTCAATGCGCGGTATTGGCAGGAGGTCATTTCTTTGGCTTTGCTCGCTTGTTTGACCGATCTGATCTGAGAGCACCTTGGGCAGTCGCAACAATTCCATGGCTCGGCTGCAATCCGGTCACATTATGCTATTAGCGCCGGTCGCTGTGAAGGAAACGGTTTCCCGGAACATCAAACCTAGCTCCGTGAAATCAAGCGAACCTTCTGAATGAAAAACTTTGTTCAGGATCCTAAAATGAAAAAATTGATATTGGTGGCCGTTGCCACGCTTGTTGCCACTGCCGCAACCGCAGAAGAACGTCACTTTGTATGCATTTCTGACCGTGATGGCAGCGAAGTACGCCTCAACCGATCGGCCGAAGGTGATAAAGGAAGCATTTCAACTACGAACATCAAAGGAGAGGCGACAGTTTTTAAGGGTGTGGGTAACATGACCTTTATGCATATCGAAGATGCGGATGTGATGACCTTCGTCGTTCATCTGGATGACATGTCATATGATCTCTCGATCAAAGGTCCACATGCTGGGCACGATCACGGCAGTTGCACCGAAGTTGACGCGTGACCTCTAGGTTTGCCCAGCAAACACAGTGTTGATCAGATCTCTTTTATCACATGAAATCAACTGGATGTGAGGGTAACCTGCCCTCACTTTTGTCTTTGAAATCCTTGTCTAGAGTGAAAAGGCAGCCAGCATATCTGGCTGATGCATCTCTCTAATACCCTGTTCCGCGCTTTACGTTAGCGCGGGCCAAACCCACAAGGATCTCTGATGAAAAACCTGATTGCCCTGACGCTCGCCCTAAGCCTTCCTTCGTTCGGCCAAGCAGCAGGAGGAGGCCCGCTTGACGGAGCGGATTTCGTTGTCACATGTGTCTCAGACCAGGGGGGCGGTGCCGTGACATTGGCCAGATCAGGTGCCACAGATGCCGGATTTATCGTTACCGATCAAATTCGGGGTGAGGCCAAGATTTTGTCAGGCGTCAACTCGCTGACTTTTCTGCATATTATGGACCGGGATGTTGTGACATTTGTCGTCGACTTCACCGATCTGAGCTATGATATGACGCTCAAGGGTCATCTGACCTCGCATGATCGTGGCACTTGCAGCGAACCTGTGAACTGAACATTCCCACAAGCGCCGGTTTTTCGGATGGAGCAACGAAAAAGAGGGCACATTATGTTGTGTCCCTCGACCCCGTTATGCCATAAAGCCGCACCCGGACAGTGAGAAGAATACATGGACTTACTCAACGCGCTTGTGGCGCTTGCGAACTTTGTGGTCGTGCCAGCGGTGGCTTATGGCAGCCAACTGGCTTTGGGCGCATTGGGCGTAACGCTGATCTATGGAATCCTGCGGTTTTCGAACTTTGCCCATGGCGATACGATGGCCTTTGGGGCGATGATTGCGGTTCTTGTGACCTGGGGGTTGCAGGCCGCAGGGATCGGATTTGGTCCCTTGCCGACGGCCTTGCTGGCCCTGCCCTTTGCGATACTGGGCTGTATCGTTCTGGTGCTGATCACCGACCGACTGGTGTACCGCTTCTATCGCGAACAGAAGGCCAAGCCTGTCATTTTGGTGATTGTGTCCATGGGTGTCATGTTCATCATGAATGGTCTGGTGCGTTTCATCATCGGACCTGACGATCAACGCTTTTCCGATGGTGCGCGGTTTCTGATCAAGGCGCGGGATTTCAAGGCTTGGACTGGCCTGAGCGAGGGCCTCGCCATTCGCACATCGCAGGTCATCACCGTTGTTGTCGCAGTCGCAGCCGTGGCCGCGCTGTTCTGGTTCCTCAACAAAACCCGGACCGGAAAATCCATGCGCGCCTACTCCGACAATGAGGATCTGGCGCTGCTGTCCGGCATCAACCCCGAGCGTGTCGTAATGATCACATGGATCATCGTCGCAGCTCTGGCGACCACCGCAGGAGTTCTCTACGGATTGGACAAGAGCTTTAAACCCTTTGTGTATTTCCAGCTTTTGCTGCCTATTTTTGCCTCGGCCATCGTCGGCGGCTTGGGCAGTCCGCTGGGCGCGATCGCAGGTGGGTTCATCATCGCGTTTTCCGAAGTCACCATCACCTATGCCTGGAAAAAGGTGCTGACATATGTCGCGCCAGAAAACCTTGCGCCGTCGGGTTTGGTTCAGTTCTTGTCGACCGATTACAAATTTGCGGTCAGCTTTGTCATCCTTCTGATCGTGTTGCTGTTCCGGCCCACGGGATTGTTCAAGGGGAAAACGATATGAGCGAGGTGACGAAAAACGCCGTCCTGTTCGTTGTTGTTGGCTCACTTGTCCTGCTGAGCGGTTTTACCCAAAGCTGGAACACCGCAATCCTGATCCTGAATATGGGGCTGATCTCAGCCATCATGGCGATTGGCGTGAACCTGCAATGGGGTTTTGCCGGGCTATTTAATGTTGGGGTAATGGGCTTTGTCGCCTTGGGGGGACTTGGGGTTGTTCTGGTTTCGACGCCGTCAACTGCCGGTGCGTGGTCAGCAGGAGGGTATGGTATCGTTCTGGCCTTGCTGCTGGGTGCTGCCACTGTTGTCGCCGCGGTATTGGTTGCTCAGAAAATGCCAAAGGGTCGCCTGCGAACTCTGTCTATCATCGCTGTGCTGATTGTGGGTTTCTTTGCCTATCGTGCGATTTTTGACCCGAGTGTCGCGGCGGTTGAGGCAATCAATCCGGCTGTAGAGGGGAACATTGGCGGTTTGAATCTGCCGGTTCTTCTCGCCTGGCCCGCAGGTGGTCTGCTGGCCGCGGGTGCCGCTTGGTTGATCGGAAAAACTGCGCTGGGTTTGCGTTCGGACTATCTTGCGATTGCAACGCTTGGGATTGCCGAGATCATTATCGCTGTACTCAAGAACGAGGACTGGCTGGCCCGGGGTGTAAAGAATGTCTACGGCATTCCACGCCCTGCCCCTGTCGTGGGCTATGAGATCGAACTGCAAAACGATCCTTCTTTCATCGAACGCGCGGCGTGGTTGGGACTTGATCCAGTGACAGCCTCGACCCTGTCTGTGAAACTTGGATATTCGCTGCTGTTCTTGATCGTACTATTGGTCTTGCTTTGGATGGCGCAGATGGCGTTGAAAAGCCCATGGGGCCGTATGATGCGCGCCATTCGGGACAATGAAGTCGCGGCTGAGGCGATGGGCAAGGACGTGACCCGCCGCCATTTGCAAATCTTCGTCCTGGGCTCGGCAATCTGCGGGATTGCAGGGGCCATGATGACGACGCTGGATGGTCAGCTGACCCCAAGCGCCTATCAACCCCTGAGATTTACCTTTCTGGTCTGGGTTATGGTGATTGTCGGCGGGTCAGGGAATAATTTTGGCTCGGTCCTTGGGGCTTTCTTGATCTGGTTCCTCTGGGTTCAGGTTGAACCGATCGGTCTTTGGGTCATGGATCTGATTACCTCTGGCATGCCCGAAGGAAGTGCGCTCAAGGCCCATTTGCTGGACAGTGCCGCCCACATGCGACTTTTCACCATGGGGCTCATTTTGCTGATTGTTCTCAGATTCAGCCCAAGAGGTCTGATTCCAGAGAAATAGCTCGGATTTCCCCCGAATATGGAGACCGCGCCGAGATTTCGGCGCGGTTTCTTGATTCAAAGCCAAAAAATGAATACACGGATTCATCGTCGGTAAAGCAGTTTGTGCCAGTTTGCCAAACTAAATCCCTTTGCACCCACACGGCGGTACACGACGTCGATCTGATCCAAAAAAAGAACACAGGCAAATCATGAAAGTTTCTCTTGTTAAATCAGCGGCCTGGTTGCCAGTTCTGGCGATCTTGGCCGGTTGCATTCCCACTCCGGAACAACTGGAGTCGACACCTATCAAGGTTCAAACACCCAAAGGTGTGGTGACCTGCCAGCTGTATCGACTGGACCGCACATCTTGGGACCGCGCCGTCGATTTCCCGGCGACGAAGATGACCGTTCCAGAAGCGGATGCATATTGTAAACAGGAAGGTCAGCGCCGCCTGAAAGGCTGATCCCGGCTTGGCCCTGCCAGAAATGGCAGGGCTTGTGTTGCGGTAACTACCTGTTTTTGAACAACCCGCCCAAAATACCGCGCACGATACGGCGGCCGGTAGTTCCCTTGAGCTCTTTAACAACCGCCTGGGTCATTGCGGTTGCAAACGTATCCTGCTTGCGCGCACGCGTTGCAGTGGACCTGCTCACTCTTTTGCCCGTGTATCGGCGCGCCGAGGCATATTCGCGCTCCATCGGGCTTTGTTGTGCCATGACCTCTTCGGACTCAGCCGCTTCGGCGGCTTGCGCGGCCTGATCCGCCCGCGCCTGCAATATCTCAAACGCAGACTTCCGATCCATCGGCTGATCATACTTTCCGGCCATCGCCGAGGCGGACATGATTGCTTTCCGCTCTGCCGGTGTTATCGGACCAAGCTGGGATCCGGGCGGGCGGATCAATGTTCGCTCGACCATCCCCGGAATGCCCTTTTTTTCCAGCATCGAAGTCACCGCCTCGCCCACGCCAACCTCGCGTATGGCCGTTTCGGTGTCAAATTCAGGATTTTCGCGATAGGTCTCAGCAGCCAACCTCAGATTCTTACGGTCTTTCGCTGTAAAGGCCCTGAGCGCGTGCTGAACACGATTACCCAACTGGCCCAGGATGTCCTCGGGAATGTCTGCCGGGTTTTGGGTTATGAAATATACCCCAACCCCTTTGGAACGAATGAGGCGCGCGACCTGCTCGACCTTATCGACCAGCACCTTTGGTGCATCCTCAAACAGCAAATGCGCTTCGTCGAAAAAGAAGACAAGCTTGGGCTTCTCGGGGTCACCCACTTCGGGCAGTTCTTCAAAAAGCTCGCTGAGCAGCCAAAGAAGGAAAGTTGCATACAGGCGTGGTGACCCCATCAGCTTGTCTGCAGCCAGAATGTTGACCATGCCCCGCCCGTTTTCGTCGGTTCGCATCAGGTCGGCCAATGCCAGCGCCGGTTCACCAAACAGCTTGGTGCCGCCCTGGTTTTCGAGAACCAGTAATCGCCGCTGTATGGCACCGATGGAAGCCGTCGACACATTGCCATATCTCAGGGACAGCTGCGCTCGGTTCTCGCCGATCCACACCAGAAGTGCCTGAAGGTCTTTCAGGTCGAGCAGCGGCATACCTTCTTCGTCAGCCACCCGGAACGCTATGTTCAGAATACCCTCCTGTGCCTCGCTTAGCTCCAGCAGACGTGAGAACAGCAACGGGCCCATTTCAGTGACGGTGGTGCGCACGGGATGACCCTGCGCGCTAAAAAGATCCCAGAACGTCACCGGGCAGGCTGAGTATGAGAAATCCGAGAACCCAATCCGAGCGGCCCGTTCCATAAACGTCGCGTGAAGTTTGTGGTCCGGGCTGCCAGAGAGCGCCAGACCAGACAAATCTCCCTTCACATCAGAAAGAAATACCGGGACGCCGGCTTGCGAAAATCCTTCGGCCAGGATTTGCAAAGTGACGGTCTTACCTGTTCCGGTCGCCCCGGCAATCAGACCGTGGCGATTTGCATATTTCAAAGTCAGTCCTTGCGCTATGCCATAGTCTGGACCGGCGCCTCCGACAAAAATGTTGTTGCTCATTGGTATTCTGTCCTGAAATTCATCGACCTTAGGCAAGCATACAAACTTAACCTTTGACTGCGATAGTCAAATTCGCTGCCTTTGCGGAGGCAGTAACTTCCTCCCTGTCGACTGGCCGTGCCTTTGGGCACGGCTTTTTTCCTGTTATATTGATATGATCAAAACCGTTCCATTAAATTTCAGGATAGCAGTTGACCAAGCGCCTCCCCTTTCGTAACGTCTGCGCATAAATAAGTCGGCTAGTCCGACGGGGAGATACTTTTTAAGGGGAGCCGCTTTGCTGGCTCCCTTTTTCGTGATCGGGTTTACGGCAGAATTCGGCACAAATTCGATCAATTCGTGTGGCAACAAAAGGTTTGATCCTGACACTGCGAGTTTGGGATGTTACACGAAGAAAAAAGGCTGGATCAGCACAATGAGGCATTCATGATCAAGAAACTACTTCCACTCAATTTGGTGGCCGCTGCGCTTTGCTTTGGTGCCGCTCACGCCCAAGAGGCCAATCAGGACGCACAGGCAGAGACTGGCACAACAGAGGCTCAGGCCGGGACGGATCTCGATCTGGGTGAATCTGGCCCCCGGGTCGGTGAGCAATACACGAAGGAAAAGTCGGGAGATTGGGACGTGTCATGTCTCAAGGTCGAAAACGGTGAGGATCCCTGTGCCATGGTGCAAATCCTCAATGGTCAGCAAGGTGAACCAATCGCTGAAATTACCGTCGGGAAACTGCCGGCAGGTGGTGCGGCTGTTGCATGGGCAAACGTCATAGTTCCCCTCGAGACGCTTTTGCAGGCGCAGCTGGCGCTGTCGATAGATGGCGCTCCACGCAAACTCTATAACTACCACCACTGCCTCCCGGTCGGGTGCGTTGCCCAGCTTGGTCTGACGCAGGGTGACATCGATGCAATGAAGGCTGGCTCTAAGGCTGTCTTGTCTTTGGTTCCGGCTCGGGTTCCGGATCAGGTGCTGAATATGGACATGTCCCTGAGCGGGTTCACGTCAGGTTTCGATGGGCTCAGCGTTAACGTCAACTGATCAAAAAACTGCCTGAGAGCCACCAACACTTTGGTGGCTCTTTTGCTAAATACGCTTGAGAGCCAGCACTGCGTTCAAGCCACCAAAGGCAAAGGCGTTGCTTAGCGCGACATCAACCTTGGCTTCGCGCGCTTCGTTGGGAACAACATCCAGCGCACATTCGGGATCGGGCTCTTCATAGCCGATGGTTGGGGCGATGACGCCGTCCTTCAACGCCATAATGCACGCCAGCAGTTCGACGGCGCCTGTCCCGCCAATTAAATGACCGTGCATCGATTTGGTTGACGAGATCATCAGATCGTCCGCATGCGGGCCAAAGACATCCGCAACAGCCGCGCATTCGGTTTTGTCATTGGCGGCTGTCCCGGTTCCATGTGCGTTGATGTAGCCGACATCGCTTGCATTCAGTCTGGCATCCGCCAAAGCGCCGGACATTGCACGAGACGCGCCCTGTTTGCTGGGCATAACAATATCGGCGGCATCCGATGACATGGCAAAGCCTACAACTTCGCAAAGTATCTCAGCGCCGCGTGCGCGGGCATGTTCATATTCTTCAAAGACAAATACGCCCGCACCCTCACCCTGCACCATCCCGTTCCGGTTGGCACTGAATGGGCGGCAGGCATCCTTGGACATCACACGCAGCCCTTCCCAGGCTTTGACGCCGCCGAAACACAGCATCGACTCTGAGCCGCCGGTGATCATGGTTGGTGCCGCGCCGCTGCGAACCATCTGGAAGGCAAGCGCCATGGCATGGTTGGATGAGGCGCAGGCGGTAGAGACCGTGAAGCTTGGCCCTTTGAGGTTGTGTTCCATGGAAACATGGCTGGCAGCGGCGTTGTTCATCAGTTTTGGAACAACAAAAGGATGCACACGGTTTTTGCCGTCTTCATAGACCGAGCGGTAGTTGTCATCCCATGTCGACACACCACCACCTGCGGTGCCTAGAACAACACCCGAGCGCGCAGCAAGATCGCCATGGAATTCGATACCGGACTGTTCGATGGCTTCTTTGGCAGCCGTCAGCGTGAACTGCGTGAACCGATCATACAGTGTCATCTGCTGACGATTGAAACGTCCCTCAGCCTCGAAACCACGGACCTGTCCGCCAATCTTGATCGCCAGTCTTTCGACGTCGCGGAATTCCAGCGCCGAGATACCACACCGGCCTTCGCGCATGGCTTCCATCGTATCAGGAACAGAATGGCCCAACGAGTTGATGGTGCCGGCACCCGTAATGACAACGCGTTTCATGGCTGTCGGTCAGACCTTTTGCGAGATCAGTTTTTCGATCCCGGCAATGATGGCGGCCACGTTCGAGATATCGAAATCGCCGGATGTGGGTTCATTGGCGTTGAACGGTACAGTGATGTCGAACTCTTCTTCGATAGCAAAGATGCTCTCGACCAGACCCAGACTGTCGATACCCAAGTCTTCAAGCGTGCTTTCGGGCGTTACATCAGATGGCTCAAGCACGGCCTGCTCTGCAATGATCGCGATGACGCGGTCGCTGATGCTCATGTCGATCCTCTACTAATCGCTTTGGGGATGATTTAATCACTCGGAGGCTGTTTGAAAACAGCCTTTTTCAACGCCTCGACGTCACGGGCCATGCGCGGCAAGCGGCGCTGCGCTTTGTAGATATCTGTATGGCTCTCCATCTTGATGCCGGGATAGCCCATAATAACTCGCCCCGCCGGAACGTTTGACAGGATCTTGGTACCTCCACCGGAAATCACACCATCACCGATAAAGATGTTGTCGACCACACCAGTTTGCCCGCCGAGCACAACATTGTTGCCAATCTCCACCGACCCGGACACGCCGGTCTGCCCGCACAGAAGGCAATCCTGCCCAATGCGGGTGTTGTGGCCAACATGGACGAGGTTATCCAGCTTGGAGCCATGGCCGATGACCGTGTTACGGACGGTCCCGTTATCCACTGTGCAGTTGGATCCGACCTCGACATCGTCACCGATCTCAACGGCACCCAGCGAATGGATACGCAGCCAGCTCTGTGCTTTGGCTTCACCCTGATCGCCCATGGTTTTGCGCGCATTTTCGGCGCCTGAGACTTCTGGCGTGACAAAGCTGAACCCGTCACCACCGATGCGGGCGCCAGGTTGTGCGATGAAACGATCGCCGATCTGCGCCCGCGCGCCGATGCTGACCATTTCGCGCAGCAAAGCATCTGCCCCCAGTTTCGCGTCCATACCCACGACACAATGGGCTCCAATCACGGAATTTGGCCCGATCTGCGCCCGCGCTCCAATGACACTCAGCGGCCCGACCGAGACACCTTCGCTAAGTTCGGCGGTCGGGTCGATCACTGCGGACGGGTGAATGCCCGCTTCGACCCCCTGCCCCCGATCCAGCATCGCGGTGATACCTGCCATCGCCATTCTTGGACGTGGCACAAAAAGAGCGGCCTCAAGGCCTAATGCCTGCCAATCTGCACCTTCCCAAAGAACCGCAGCCCGCGCCGCACCAGCGGACAGCGCTTCGGCATATTTGGGGGACATCGCCATGGCCAGATCGGTCGCCCCAGCCTCGCCGGGTTCAGCGGCGCGCAGAATCGTCAATCCGGTATTGCCAGCTGCCGAAACGCCAAGCGCTTCGGCAATTTGTTGTATGGTGAATTGCATGGCGGGCTTCCCTTGTCTCAGGACTTGCCCCGTGATTACCCCTGAACGTCGGGCAGGACCACCCCTGCTTTTTGCAACGCTTCCCAGATTTTGCGATCCCGGTCATAGACATCGCGGCGATACTGTACGTCGCCTTTGGGCCCAATATAAGCCGTGCGATAGATGAGATGCACGGGCACCGGCTGTTCCAGATCGACCTTTGTCTCTTTGCCGCTTTTCAAGACACGGTTGAAGAATGCCTTGGGGTCCTCTTCCTGACGGGCCAGCAAAGCATACGCAAATTCAAAGGGTTGTGCCAGACGGATGCAGCCATGTGAAAAGGCGCGGACCTCGCGTGAGAACAGGCTCTTTTGCGGCGTATCATGCAGATAGATATTGTACTTGTTCGGGAACATGAATTTGACCAGCCCTAGCGCATTCCGGGTGCTGGGCGGCTGTCGCATCGCAAATGGGAAGTTCCGTGCCGTGAACTGTGTGAAATCAACAGCTCCACGGTTCACGCGGCGCCCCCGACGATCGGTGATTTCGATATGACCGACTGCGTTTGGATTTGACTGCAGCTGAGGCAGATATTCCTTGGTGATGATTGAGCGTGGGACATACCAGCTTGGATTGATCACCATATGCTCCATCACGTCCGAAAACTCCGGACTGCGGCGATCATGGGTGTTTTTTCCGATCACGGCACGGGTTTCGAATGTGACCCGACCGTCATCTACGATCTTGGCCGAGAAATCAGCCTGATTGACTAGTACGTGCCGGGTGCCGCGCTCGCCAGGCAGCCAGCGTTCGCGTTCAAGCGCAACAAGGACGGCCTTCAAACGGTCCGAAGCCGGGCGATTTAGCTCTGTGATGGTTCCTTGACCGGCAACCCCGTCGGCCTCCAACCCGTGATCCTGTTGAAACGCCTGCACTGCGGACAGCAGCGCACCATCAAAACGCGCGTTGGCAGTCGGCTTAAGATAGCCCAAAGCAACCAACCGATTCCGCAGTTTGATGACATTGGGGCCGGCATCCCCCAATTCAAGCTTGGCAACGGGCACAGTCGGTCCCCAGCCGCCATTTGCGATCAGGGCTTCAAGTGCTATCTTCTGTTTCATCAGCGCGCGGTATTGAGGTGTTTGCGGTGCCAGTTCATCGATATACGCGCCGTTGTCCGAGGCCAGCAACGCAGTCAGATGATCAGTCGCCGAACGTTTTTCGACCTCGCGCACAATTCCTGGCGCAACGCGCGATGGCTTCAGAACGCCTGACTGAACATCATTGGCATATACCAGGAAAATGTTGCTGAGCTCGGCTTCTACCTGCCCCAGGTCCCGAATGGTGCGGGCCTGCCGCATCTTGTCGACCAGGGTTTGGACATCATAGTTTGCCGTAGGTAAGCCATGCCGCTCAACCTGAGACAACGCGTTGATCAGGGCGGCGCGCCGGGCCAGATGCTCTGGCGCATCTCCCACCCAAATCGGAGAGAACCCGTTTAAGCGATAAAACTCGGCCACACCCGATCCAGTCGGAATGTACTCAGCGATAGACATCTGGAATGCAGTTCCAGACCGTTTGTCAGTTTCGGCATTTGCAAGGGATGCTGAAACCGCAAAACAAGCGGCTAGTAAAACATTGGTACTCTTCCGAAAAACTGATTGCATGGGATGGCCTTGAATTTTCAAAAAAAACTGCAACTGTGTATCTTGCTGATGGATATTGATTTCTGCGGTCCCTCTTTGTCCATTCACAAATTGATCAGCTTCACTCATCTTTCGTTCCGTGATGCGCGTTTGCATCGAACCGGGCGTAGGGCTTCAATTTGAGACAAATTGGACCAATTCTGCATCACATGCGCAAAAAACTGCCGAAATTTCCCCCTTGAAAATATGAGGCCGAAAGACTCCTTGGCGGATGATTCTCTCTGTGTCATAAATCCCGCATCTGGGATGGGAAAAAATTAAGATAGCGCGCGTAACATCGTGTGCAGGCAGGAACAGTACGGGACGAGACAAAAAATGGCCGAGAGCAGTGGACCGGGGTTAACCCGTCGTGCCCTATTGGGCGCATTTGCAGCGACGACAGTAGCAGCAGCACCAACTTTCTCCAAAGCAGCCGGATTCCTTCGCGGTGGCGGAGATATTCGCCGAATTCGTATGTATTCAGGTCGCACAGGCGAGCGCATCGATATGATATATTGGGTCGATGGTAAGTATATCAAGGATGCCGTAAAAGAAGTGAACAACTTCATGCGCGATTGGCGCACCGATCAAGCCAAGTCTATGGATTTGCGCACGATTGACATAATGGCAGCCTCACACAACCTGTTGGATGTCAGTGAACCCTACATGCTCTTGTCCGGCTATCGTTCCCCCCAAACAAATGCCATGTTGCGTTCTCGCTCGCGTGGTGTGGCCCGGAATTCGTTGCATATGAAAGGCCAGGCGGCTGACCTGCGCCTGTCATCGCGGTCGGTCTCTCAGATGGCCAAAGCCGCAATGTCCTGCCGTGCAGGTGGTGTCGGCCAATACTATCGCTCGAACTTTGTCCATATGGATTGCGGTGTCATCCGAACCTGGCGCGGCTGATACTGTTACGACCACTTTCACCGAGAAACCCCGAGGCGCCGTACCGCCTCGGGGTTTCTTTTGTCATATCAAATGTTTGTAGCACAACGCTGGGATATCAGAAACGATAGGGGCACGGGAAGATAATGGCGCACCTGAGAGGATTCGAACCTCTGGCCTCTGCCTTCGGAGGGCAGCGCTCTATCCAGCTGAGCTACAGGTGCCTTGGCCGTTAGCTAACCCCGTTCGAACCCGGGTGCAACTGAAAATCTGCAGGATCTGACACGTCTTTCGCCTCGCTAGGCAAACAGATCATGCGCAAGCTCGAGCGCGTCGATCAGCGTGTCGATCTCATCCGTGGTGTTATACAGGCCTAAGCTGGCGCGACAGGTTGCGGTGACGCCCAGATGATCCATCAGGGGGCCCGCACAATGGTGCCCTGCCCGCACGGCCACGCCTTTTTTGTCCAGAATGGTCGAGACGTCATGCGCATGGCCCGCCCCGTCCAGCGTAAAGCTGAAGATCGCGGCCTTGTTCGCGGTTGTGCCTTGAACCTGCAACCAGTTCAGCCCATTCAGGCGCTGCATTGCATAGTCGCGTAGCGCGCCCTCGTGCGCCGCTATGTTCTCCATCCCCAGCGCCATCATATAGTCCAGCGCGACACCCATACCGATGGTTTGCACGATCCCCGGCGTTCCGGCTTCGAATTTCATGGGGGGATCGTTATAGGTCACCTGATCCTTGGAAACCTCTTTGATCATATCGCCGCCGCCGATGAAGGGGCGCATCTGATCCATGCGGTCTTTTTTGATAAAGATCGCCCCGGAACCAGACGGGCCATAGAGCTTGTGCCCCGTAATGGCATAGAAATCACACCCGATATCCGGCACGTTGACCGGCATATGCACCGCCCCCTGACTGCCATCGACCAGCACCGGTACACCCCGATCATGGGCGCCTTGGGTAATCGCCTTGACGTCGACTACCGTTCCCAAGACGTTAGAGCAGTGCGTGACCGCGACCAGCTTGGTTTTGGGGCCAATGGCGTCAATCACGGCCTGTGGATCCAGATCGCCATCGACATCGACATCTACCCATTTCAACACCACACCCTGACGTTCGCGCAGAAAATGCCAGGGGACTATGTTTGCGTGATGCTCCATGACGCTCAGAACGATTTCGTCGCCAGCTTGCATCCGGGGCATCGCCCAGCCATAGGCGACCAGATTGATCCCTTCGGTCGTGCCTGAATTCAGAACGATCTCATCCTCATCGGCCACGCCCAGAAAACGCGCCACGGTTCCGCGCACGGATTCGTATTTTTCGGTCGCCAGATTGGACAGGTAATGAAGGCCCCTATGCACATTCGAGTATTCATGCGCATAAGCATTGGTCACCGCATCAATCACGACCTGCGGCTTTTGCGCGGACGCCCCGTTGTCGAGGTATGTCAAAGGCTTGCCATTGATTTCGCGAGACAGGATCGGGAAATCGGCTCGGATTTTCTGTACGTCATACATGGGCGGGTATTCCCAGCATTGGCCCTCCGACGAGTGAGAGCAGAAGAGTGATAAGAACGGCAATCGCAATCGCCGAGAAGATAAGCACGCCAAACGCCTTGAGCGGCGAACCGAAGCTATGCGCCTGATCGATGAAGTGAACGGTGATGTAAAGCCCCAGAAGGAACGCGCCGATGGCCAGAATATCCAGCAATCCGGGAACTGTCAGCAATATGATGAGGCTGATCGCCTGAACAGCGGCCCGCAAGAACTGCAGCCACACCATAAGGGTCATGATGTCGCTGAATGAGCCGGTGCCCCCCATCCTCTGGCCGATCTGATAGAAGGCAGCGATACTCAGGATCAGGCCGCCGCCAACAACCACCACATAAAGCACTATGGAGCTGGCCAGTTCCTGCAACTGAGGGTCCTCTGCCGGGTACAACAGGTTTGAAACCACCTGCAGCAGCGTGTTCAGGACAACCGCCAGAGCCAACGCCAGCCACAGAACCTCTCGGCTGAGGTTCAATACCATCAGCCTGCGCGCAGCTTCGGCCGGGTTTTTGACCGTCAGGGCAGCCAGATCAGCAACGTTCATGCACCGGATCCCCGTGCTTGTCTGAACCCTGAGAACCAGAACCACAGAAAAATCGCGACCCACAAAAGGCCCGCAAAGCTTTGCGCAGGTCCCGGCCCGATGAAACCCGCAATCAGGCCATTCAGCAGGACCAGCGGAGCCGAGGCCAGCAGCGCCCAGAACAAGGCCAGTCGTGCGCCATAGGGCGAGCCTTGGCCACCAAACAGCCGCGAGGCAAGATACGAAAGCCAGGCCAGCAAGTAGAACATGAGGGGCAGAATAAACACGGATCCCAGCAGGGCGCCCCCCAACAGCATGTTAAGCTCCAGCCCTTCGATATGGGCGCGCCGCGCCAGGCTGGGCATTTGCGCGATGAAGCCAATCACGCAAAAGGCCATAACAAATGCCAGCGCGCGGTCTTCCCGGGGGCCCATGTTCAACAGGCGGCGAACCACCCTGCCCGGCCCCCGGTAAGTGGCCACGATATCCGTTGTGACAGGCATCAGCTGCGCCGGGCCAACCAGCCCTCCAACCGTGAGACGATGTCTTCGGCGAGGGCCTGATCTTCGATCTCCTCCACCGCTTCGGCCAGAAACGCCAGTGTCAGCATGTTGGTCGCGTCTTTGGCAGGCACGCCGCGCGAACGCAGATAAAACAGAGCTGTTTCATCAATCGCCCCCGAGGTCGACCCGTGCGAGCAGGCCACATCATCGGCATAGATTTCAAGCTCGGGCTTGGCCAGAAACTGGCTGTCATCGTCCAGCAGCAAAGACTGGCTGATCTGATAACCGTCGGTTTTCTGTGCCCCTTCCTTCACAAGGATTTTGCCCTGGAACACACCGGTTGCCCCATTGCGTAGCACCTTTTTGAAAACCTGTCGGCTTTCACAGTTCACCGCATCGTGGGTGATAAAGACGGTGTCATCGTGATGAAAATCGCCATCTCCAACGCAGGCGCCAGCCACATGCGCGACAGCGTCATCACCGGTCAGTTCAACGATCTGCTCGTTCCGGGTCAGAACACCATTCACAGTCAGAGTGAACGACTTGTAAACCGATTCCGCTCCGAGCCGCGTGAACATATGCGTTGCAGCACGGCGTTCATGGTCGCGGCCCTGCGCGCGGATGTGATGCAGGGTGCCGCCATCCGCGATGTCGATCTCCATGCATTTGTTGAAACGAGACGCTGCCGGCCCGTTTTCCAGAATCGTCACCTCTGCCCCGCTTTCTACGCGGATCACATGGTGCAGGATGGCATCCGATGTTTCAGCTGCATGGCGATAGATTAGGCTGATCGGCTTGGAGGGCTTCCCGGTGACGTGAATGGCAACGCCATCCGCAGCAAACGCCGTATTCAGTGCAGCCAGCGGTCGCTGAACCGGGGATTGGCCACGCGCCTCAAGAACACCATAGAGCTTTTTGGCCCAGTGGATATCCTTGCAGCAGATATCTTCCAGCCGGTCGATCGTGACACCCTCAAGCGACAGATCATCTGATTCCTCTGCGCTAAAAACACCATCGACAAACACGATTTTCAGACGGTCGAACGTGTCGAACATCGCCGCTTCGTCAGATTGGAACAAAGCCGCAACAGGTGCCTCAGGCGAAACGAGTGTGTCCGGACGCGTGTATTTCCAATACTCGTCGCGCCGACCGGGCAGCCCCATTTCGCGCACGCGGGCCAGAGCGGCCTCACGCGCGTCTTTGGTGCAGCCAGCCTCGGGCAGCGACAGCGCAGCCAGCCGAGCTTCGGTTGCGGTCTGCTTCACTTCGGGCAAGGCCATCAGTTCACCTCGGCAAGGATGTCGGCATAGCCGTTGTTTTCAACTTCCAGAGCCAGATCAGGACCGCCCGTTTTCACGATGCGACCGTCGGCCATAATATGCACAACATCGGGTTTGATGTGGTCCAGCAGGCGTTGGTAGTGGGTGATGACCAGAAAGCCCCGCCCCTCGTCGCGCAGCGCGTTCACGCCTTCTGCCACCAGTTTCATGGCATCAACGTCCAGACCCGAGTCCGTCTCATCCAAGATGCACATCTTGGGTTCAAGCATAGCCATCTGCAGGATTTCGTTGCGCTTTTTCTCACCACCCGAAAAGCCGACATTGACCGGACGCTTGAGCATATCTGCATCGATTTTAAGCGCCTTAGCCTTAGCGCGCACTTCTTTCAGGAAGTCAGCGGCAGACAGCTCATCCTCGCCACGGGCCTTGCGTTGCGCGTTCACGGCGGTCCGCAGGAAGGTCATATTGCCGACGCCGGGGATTTCGACCGGGTATTGGAACGCCAGAAAGACCCCTGCTGCGGCGCGCTCTTCGGGCTCCATCTCCAGCAGATCTTCGCCTCCCAAGGTGGCCGAGCCCTCGGTCACTTCGTAACCGTCCTTGCCGGACAGCACATAGCTTAGCGTCGACTTGCCCGAGCCATTCGGCCCCATGATGGCATGTACTTTGCCTGCTTCGACTTTCAGATCGACGCCTTTGAGGATTTGCTTATCTTCTTCCTCAAGTTGTACGTGCAGATTGTTGATTTCCAGCATTTTTTCGTCCTTTGCATACGCGCGGAGCAACCCGGCCCCGGTCTGTTCTTATCCCAGCAGTTTCCGAAGGATGCGGGATGCGATCCAACCCAGGACCGCCCCACCACCGATCGCCCAAACCGGGTTGATAAAGGTCATGTGATTTATGTTGACGTAAGCCACGCCCAACAAGCCGCCCAATACCGGCAAAGCATAGCCAAGCACGGTCAGCACATCATCCCGTTGGATGCGAGGGCGTGGCTTGTTTTCCATCAGCCGACAGAACCCTCAAGGCTGATTGCCACCAACTGCTGCGCTTCCATCGCGAATTCCATCGGCAGTGCTTGCAGCACGTCCTTGCAGAACCCGTTCACCACCAACGCCACGGCCTCTTCCTCGTCCATGCCGCGCTGGCGGCAATAGAACAGCTGATCGTCATCCACCTTGGATGTCGTCGCCTCGTGTTCCACGCGAGACGAGTTGTTCCTGACCTCGATATACGGAACGGTGTGCGCCCCGCATTTGTCGCCGATCAACAGGCTGTCACATTGCGTATAGTTGCGGCTGTCCTTGGCCTTGGGGTGCATAGACACCAGTCCACGGTAGGTGTTTTGCGCCTTACCAGCACTGATCCCTTTGGATACGATGCGCGACTTGGTGTTTTTGCCCAAATGCACCATCTTTGTGCCGGTATCGGCCTGCTGATAGTTGTTGGTGATCGCAATCGAGTAGAACTCGCCCTGGCTGTCATCGCCACGCAGGATGCAGGACGGATATTTCCAGGTCACGGCTGAGCCGGTTTCAACCTGCGTCCACATCACCTTGGACCGGTCGCCGCGACAGTCGGCGCGCTTTGTCACAAAGTTATAGATACCGCCCTTGCCGTTCTCATCCCCGGGGAACCAGTTCTGTACGGTCGAGTATTTCACTTCGGCATCTTCTTCGATGATGATCTCAACGACCGCGGCATGCAGCTGTGCAGTGTCGCGCTGCGGTGCGGTGCAACCTTCCAAATAAGACACGTACGAGCCTTTGTCGGCGATGATCAATGTACGTTCGAACTGTCCGGTATTCTCTGCATTGATGCGGAAATAGGTGCTCAGTTCCATCGGGCAGCGCACGCCCGGCGGGACATAGACGAAAGATCCGTCCGAGAATACGGCCGAGTTCAGCGTGGCGTAGAAGTTGTCAGACACCGGCACAACCGATCCCAGATACTTTTTCACCAGTTCGGGATGCTCTCTGATCGCCTCGGAAATCGAGCAGAAGATCACCCCTGCCTTTTTCAGTTCGGCCTGAAAGGTCGTGCCGACCGAAACCGAGTCGAACACCGCATCCACCGCGACCTTGCGGCCCTCGGCAGGCATATCCTCGGCGCCTTCAACGCCGGCCAGAATCATCTGTTCTTTCAGTGGGATACCCAGCTTTTCATAAGTCGCCAGCAGCTTGGGGTCGACCTCATCCAGAGACTTGGGTTTTTCTTCCATCGATTTCGGACGGGCATAGTAATACTGGTCCTGAAAATCGATTTCCGGATAGTTGACCATGGCCCAGTCGGGCTCTTCGATCTGGGTCCAGCGTTCAAACGCCGCCAAACGCCATTCGGTCATCCATTCCGGCTCATTATTCTTTTCCGAGATCAGACGCACGATGTCAGGGTTCACGCCTTTGGGCGCATACTCCATCTCGATCTCTGTTTCCCAGCCGTACTTGTAGGTTCCGACCTCGCGCACCGCATCCACGGTTTCCTGATCGACACCCTCTTTTACCTGGGTCTGGTCCAAAGCGGCCATATGACACCCTCCGTCAGATCACGCAGCACGCGCGCGATGCTTCTTTTCTTTTTCAAGCCACGTCTCGGCGAAACGCAGCACATCTTCTTCTTCGGTCTGAGGCCCCAGCGAAACGCGTATCGCGCTGGCTGCTGTTGCCTCGTCGTATCCCATTGCCGTCAAAACCGCGCTGGCGCGGACCTTGCCGCTGGAACAGGCAGAGCCTGCGCTGATCGCAAAACCCGCCAAATCCATCTGCATCACCTGCGTTTCACCCTTCCACCCGGGCGTGGCAAAACACAACGTGTTCGGGAGGCGATCCTGACCTTTCCCGACAAAAATAGTGGAATTAGAACCGTTCTCAAGAGCCATTTCTAGAATATTTCTAAGTTTGGCGACTTTTTCCCAAACACCATCCGCCAGATCACGGGCAGCGGCTTCAGCTGCGGCCCCGAAGCCTGCGATTCCAATAACATTTTCGGTGCCTGAGCGGCGCCCCATCTCTTGACCACCGCCCTTGATCTGGGCGGGCAAATCGGTGCCGCGTTTCATCACAACAGCTCCGATCCCTTTGGGACCCCCAAGTTTGTGCGCGGATACAAGAGCCATTTGGGCCCCAAGCCAGTTGAAAGCCACAGGCATTTTGCCAAACGCTTGCGTTGCATCTGTCACCGCAAGGTTCTGGGGCAGCTTTTGAACAATCCCGGTCTCAGAGTTTGCCAGCTGCAACGTCGCTTGTTCGGGATATGAAATCGACACAATACCCTGCCCGGAAACAGGTAAATCATCGACAGACCAAGCCCTTACAGCGTCATGTTCAATCGGAGCGCCATGCAGGTTCCGACCGGCCATCGTCAGTGCAGCCCCTTCGGTCGACCCTGAAGTAAAGACGATATCCGCGCTATCCGCCCCAAGGGCCGAGGCGATTTGTGCACGGGCCTTTTCAACAACTGCTTTAGCGGCGCGCCCTTCAGCATGTACCGAAGACGGGTTCCCAAACACATCCATGGCCGCAATCATCGCGGATCGGGCCTCGGGCCTGAGCGCCGTGGTCGCGTTATGATCCAGATAAATGCGTTTCATAGATACATCTTTTCCGTGAGGAAGGCGGGGTGCTGATACCCGGCTTAGCAGCTTTTCTCAATCATCGACGACCGCAAACAGGTTTGGAACGGCGGGGCACGGTGCCAAATCGTTCTTGATTACATCCGACAGACGGGTCTGGTGCAGGAACACATAGACATGAGCGCTCAGGCCTTCCCACAAGCGGTTGGTAAGAGATTGTGCACGGCTACCGGATGACCCGCCCGACGCACCTGCCCCTTTATGCATTGCGTCAACGGTTTCATCGACGGCAGCAAGAATCTCGACCACCCGAATATCCGACGCCCCCCTTGCCAAGCGATAGCCACCGCCCGGCCCGCGAACCGACGCAACCAGATCGGCGCGGCGCAGCTTGACGAACAACTGCTCAAGATAGGGAAGCGAGATATCCTGACGCTCGGAAATCTCGCCAAGCGTCACCAGCTGATCCGCGGGTTGCAGAGCAATATCCGCAAGGGCAACCATCGCATAGCGGCCTTTGGTCGAAAGCTTCATGTCCCTTCCCTTATGGTAAGTGTCGCGCGAAAAGATTGACGCCGCCGCAGCCAGTGCGTATCTCCGACGGACAGCGTATTTGCGCGACATAGATGTAATTAGAACCGTTCTAAGGTGCCTGACTGATATCGTCAAGTATATCCCGGCGCCATAAGCGAAAAAGACAGGACCAAAGCACACATGCCCGAGGTGATTTTTCCCGGACCCGAAGGCCGCCTGGAAGGCCGCTACCACCCGCAAAAGGAAAAAGACGCACCGATCGCCATCGTGCTGCATCCGCACCCCCAATTTGGCGGGACCATGAACAACAAGGTGGTCTATAACCTCCACTATGCGTTCTACAACATGGGCTTTACGGTTTTACGCTTTAACTTCCGCGGTGTCGGGCGCAGCCAGGGTGAATACGATCAGGGTGTGGGCGAGCTGAGCGATGCGGCCTCGGCGCTGGATTACTTGCAGTCGATGAACAACAACTCGAAACACTGCTGGGTGGCAGGGTTTTCCTTTGGCGCCTGGATCGGCATGCAGCTGTTGATGCGCCGTCCTGAGATCACCGGGTTCATCAGCGTATCGCCACCCGCCAACATGTATGATTTCTCCTTCCTCGCGCCCTGCCCGTCTTCGGGCCTGATCATCAACGGCTCGTCCGACCGTGTGGCACCGCCTGCGGATACCACCGCGCTGGTTGGCAAGCTGCATGAACAAAAAGGCATCACCATCACCCATAACGAGGTTGAGGGCGCCGATCACTTCTTTCAGGATCGCCACATGGATACGCTGATCACCGATGTCAGCGATTATGTGAAACGCCGCCTGACCGAGAATACGCGCTGATGTCGGACACCATCACAACTCTAGCCGCACGGCTTGCAGAGGACACGATGAAAGTGATGGATGAAACCGGTCAGGACCGGTTCTATGTCGAAGTGGGTGAGGTGCTTGGTGCGGCGTCGCAGTCGCTTGAAGAAGCATTCCTGACCGAAATCCGTGTGCGTCTTGCAGAGCGCAAGGCGCGCCAGTTTGTCGTGAAACGACTGGCGGATCATCGATCCAAAGTGAAAGCGATTGAAAAACAATGACCCAACGTTTGTCTGCACAGATCGAGTTCCTGAAACAAGCAGACAGACTTAAAACGGTTGAGCGGGCAAATGCCCTGCTGGATCAGTCGCGGGCAGAAAATTCTGCCGAACACAGCTGGCATCTGGCTCTGTGGGCACTGGTGATGGCTCCGCTCGCCGGTCCTGAGGTCAGGATCGAGCGCGTCATTCAGATGCTTTTGCTGCATGATCTGGTCGAGATCATCGTTGGCGACCACCCAATTCACCTGGAGACCGATTGGAAGGCCGTCGCCGAAGCAGAAAACAAAGCGGCGGAACAGCTGTTTGGGATTTTGCCCGCAGATCAGGCCACAGTATTTCTGAACCTTTGGCGCGAGTTTGAGGCCGACCGGACCGCAGATGCTCGGTTCGCCAAGATCCTAGACAGGTGCCAACCCTTGTTTCAGGTGCTGTGCGCGGGCCAACCTCAGCCAGAGCATCTGGAGGTTGTTGAAGGCAATCTGGATGGAGGTCGCGCCGCCTATCTTCGGCACGCCTTTCCGCTGGCCTATGCGCACGCGCGGGCGCTGTTCACCGGCGTTGATGACACAGAGATCAATGACTTCACGCAGCGTCTTCCTTTTCTCGCCGAAGCGGACAAGCTGAAATCTGTGCAGCGCGCATCGCGGCTTATTGCAGCGTCACGCTATGAGAACTCAGCCGAGCATTCCTGGCACATCATGCTGCATGCCTGGGTGCTGTCCGAATATGCTGGACAAGAGGTTAATGCCGACCGGGTTCTGCAAATGCTTTTGTTGCACGATATCGTTGAGATCGACGCAGGAGATCATCCAATCCACGGTCAGGTCGATCATGCGGCACAAGTCGCCGAAGAAGAGGCCGCCGCCGCGCGTCTGTTCGGCCTGCTTCCGCAGGATCAAGCACGGGTTTTTAAAGTGCTGTGGTCCGAATTCGAGGCCGCCGAAAGCCCAGATGCGCGTTTTGCCAAAGCGATCGACCGTGTGCAGACGCCGATTGCGAATCTGGAAAACGGCGGTGGATCGTGGGCAGAATACAATGTGACGCTGGCTCAGCTTGAGACGCGTGTCGGCGCATATGTTATGCGTGGCGCGCCGGCGCTTTGGGACTGGTTGTCACCGCAGCTGGAACAGCACTTTCGCACAGCTTGAATATGGCCAGAGAAAAGGAGCCCGAAGGCTCCTTTTCCCTATTTTGCCGGTCGGCGCTCAGACAGCGTTTTGATCGAATCGATCAGGCATATTCGCTGCATCGATATCGACAGCCCCCTCGCTTAAAAGCCACCCAAGTGTCACAATAATAACCGAGGCAAAAATGACGTATTTAGAAAATGTCGTCATGCTAAAAACTCTTTAACCAAAGAAACAAAAACAAGTACGTTCTAACATGGCCTCAGAAAGACCTCATAGTCTGGTTTACCTGACCTTAACGAATAATTAGCATTTCCCTGTATTGGCCCCGTCCATCAGATGCAGGAGAATTCGCTTGCCCGGCACGAATACTTCATGCCCAAGCTGGCCGAGGTGCTTGGAAGAAGGTGGTGTGCCATGCCCAAAGCCTATTTTATCCTGTTGCTGGCCGTTGTTGCTGAAACCATTGGCACGACGGCTCTGCAGGCCAGTCAGCAGTTCACGCGATTCTTGCCCTCGGTCGTGGTCGTCCTGGGATATGGTTGCGCGTTCTACCTGATGGCGTTGACGCTGAAGGTCATGCCGGTTGGTATCGTCTATGCGATCTGGTCGGGCCTTGGAATTGCACTGATCGCGCTGATTGGTTTTATCGTGTTCGGACAAAGGCTCGACTGGCCCGCCGTGCTTGGACTGACGATGATATTGGCAGGGATCCTGATTATTCACCTGTTTTCAGAAACCGCAGGTCACTGAGCACTGGTTAGGGCTGGTATATTTTGTCGCGCCGCGTTATGCGCGCGACAACTTCCCGTTCAAAGGCTGACCTCTCATGGACCTGCGCAATATCGCAATCATCGCTCACGTGGACCACGGCAAAACGACCCTGGTGGATGAGCTTCTCAAACAATCCGGAGCTTTCCGCGAAAACCAGGCCGTGGCTGAACGCGCCATGGACAGCAACGATTTGGAACGCGAACGCGGCATTACCATTCTGGCCAAGGCAACATCGGTCGAATGGAAAGACACCCGCATCAATATCGTCGATACGCCCGGGCACGCTGATTTCGGCGGCGAGGTCGAGCGGATTCTCAGCATGGTCGACGGCGTTGTTCTGTTGGTCGATGCCGCTGAGGGCCCGATGCCTCAGACCAAGTTTGTGACCTCCAAGGCGCTGGCTCTGGGGCTGCGTCCGATTGTGGTGCTCAACAAAGTCGACAAACCCGATGCCGAGCCTGATCGCGCGCTGGATGAATGTTTTGACCTGTTTGCGAACCTGGGCGCCGATGACGATCAGCTGGATTTCCCGGCAATGTATGCTTCAGGTCGGTCCGGTTGGGCCGATATGGAACTGGACGGCCCGCGCAAGGATCTGAGCGCGCTGTTCGATCTGATCGTCGATCACGTGCCCGCTCCCAAGCAGATCGCGCAAAAAGACGCGCCCTTCCGGATGCTCGCCACCACCCTCAGCAGTGACCCTTTCATTGGCCGTATCCTGACCGGCCGGGTGGAAAGCGGTACGCTCAAAGCCGGCGACAGCCTCAAAGCTCTCAGCCGGGACGGAGCCGTGATCGAGAACTTCCGTGCGTCAAAGATTCTTGCGTTCCGTGGTCTGGCGCAACAACCAATTGACGTGGCTGAGGCCGGCGACATCGTCACCATTGCGGGCATGAGCAAGGCAACCGTCGCGGATTCACTTGTTGCACCACAGGTCGAAGAGGCCCTGCCTGCCCAACCCATCGATCCGCCAACGATCACCGTAACCTTCGGCATCAATGATTCGCCCCTGGCCGGACGCGATGGGAAAAAAGTTCAGTCCCGCGTTATCCGTGATCGCCTAATGAAGGAAGCCGAGTCCAATGTTGCTATTCGCATCACCGACACCCCCGGCGGCGAGGCGTTTGAGGTCGCGGGTCGTGGCGAACTTCAAATGGGCGTTCTGATCGAAAACATGCGGCGCGAAGGGTTCGAGCTCAGCATTTCGCGTCCGCAGGTTCTGTTCCGTGAAGAAGACGGGCAGCGGCTGGAGCCGATCGAGGAAGTCACCATTGACGTGGATGACGAGTATTCGGGTTCGGTGATCGAAAAGATCACAGGTGCCCGCAAAGGCGAACTGGCTGAGATGCGTCCTGCTGGCGCGGGCAAGACGCGAATCATCGCTCATGTGCCGTCGCGCGGACTGATCGGCTATCACGGCGAGTTCCTGACCGACACACGCGGCACCGGTGTACTGAACCGCGTGTTCCACGGCTGGGCGCCGCACAAGGGCCAGATTCCTGGTCGTCGCGCCGGTGTCCTGATCTCCATGGAGAACGGTCAGGCCGTCGCCTATGCGCTGTGGAACCTCGAAGAGCGTGGGCGCATGTTTGTAGGGCCGCAGGCGGACGTGTATCAGGGCATGGTCATCGGTGAGCATTCACGTGACAACGATCTTGAGGTGAACCCGCTCAAAGGCAAAAAACTGACCAATGTGCGGGCCAGCGGATCGGACGATGCGGTTCGGTTGACACCCCATGTTCAGTTTTCGCTAGAAGAGGCGATTGCCTATATCGATGACGATGAACTGGTTGAGGTAACGCCGAACGCGGTACGCCTGCGCAAGCGTTATTTGGACCCGCATGAGCGCAAGCGCATGTCGAAAACCGCCTAAGCGACCCATCGGATTGCCGCGCGCATTGGAAACAATAGATCGACTGTGACTTTTTTGCGTCCACTTCGCGCATAAAGAAACGAGGAGAATCTGGCGAAATGTCAGGTTTTCCTCATGTTTTTTGAAGCGAATCTACTTTGGGGAGAATTAATTTTCGGGATTCTTCTTCGCGAGCTCTTGCAAATATGGCGTGAGAAGAGTGTATTTATGGCCAAAGTGTGACGTCGTTCATAAACAGCACCATTTTTTCGGTGCATAAGCGACCTAGTGGTAACGAGTTTCAAGGAGACGCGCTATGCGCATCAAGTCCCGTATATTATCGATTGTCTTCGTATCAGCAACATTCCCTCTTCTTTCGACTGACGCGGCGAATGCAGCGGGCAAGTGTACTGTCCGGACTGCCAAACAGTCTGTTTCAACAGAAACCCTTTGTGCTTGTAGCGTCGTTGATGCGCGCATGCTCCGGTATATCCATCGGCGCGCGGATTTTGAGGATATCCTCTCGAGAACACTTCAAAGCTGCCCCGCTTTTGCAGCTGTCCTGACAGATTTCCCAACCGCATCGATCGGTTCGACGGATACACGCTCCGGCGACGGCCCGGCGAATGAAGGTGGCTCTGGTGGCAGCGGTGGTTCTGGCGGCAGCGGCGGCTCTGGTGGCAGCGGCGGTTCTGGCGGCAGCGGTGGCTCAGGCGGCAGCGGCGGTTCTGGTGACGGTGGCGGCTCCGGTGACGGTGGTGGCTCTGGCGACGGTGGCGGCTCCGGCGACGGTGGCGGCTCCGGTGACGGTGGCGGCTCTGGTGACGGTGGCGGCTCTGGCGACGGTGGTGGCTCCGGTGACGGCGGTGGCTCCGGTGACGGTGGCGGCTCTGGTGACGGTGGCGGCTCTGGTGACGGTGGCGGCTCCGGTGACGGCGGTGGCTCCGGTGACGGCGGCGGCTCTGGCGACGGTGGCGGCTCTGGCGACGGTGGCGGCTCGGGTGACGGTGGCGGCTCTGGCGACGGTGGCGGCTCTGGCGACGGTGGCGGCTCTGGCGACGGTGGCGGCTCTGGCGACGGTGGCGGCTCTGGCGACGGTGGCGGCTCTGGCGACGGTGGCGGCTCGGGTGACGGTGGCGGCTCGGGTGACGGTGGTGGCTCGGGTGACGGCGGTGGCTCTGGCAGACCCGACCCTAGTGTCGACTAACGATATCAGCCCTTTAAAAAAGATAGGGCGCGTAATCACGCGCCCTTTTTCTCGGCTCACAAGTATCCAGAGCCTCTATACTGACACTTGGCTTAACTTCTGCCGTATACCCCGACCCAGTTCCTAGGCTGCTCTGGATCTTGCATCCGCAGGAAAAGATATCTGGTATCCGACCACGGTTTGATCCGGTTGGTCAAGTTGTCCAAGATAAGATCGCCTTGGCTGGAACGATAAACCAAAACGGCATGCGCATTGCGGCGCGTATCAAGGACCGTCGCAATAAGCAGCTTTTTGGGATCAATGCCCGCCTTGATCAAATCCCTCTTCTTCAGAAGAACAAAATCCTCACAATCGCCGCCGAGGGCTGTGGGCAAAGCCCAGCGTTCACGTGTCTTGTATTGTGATTGATCTGTTACCGATCGCGTCGAGGCGTTGACCTCGCGATTGATTTGCTTGACTAGGCTCATTTCCTGCTGGGTCGACAGCGAGACAGAATGCTTGTTAGCGCAAGCCCAAGAGTACTGTCGGCAGAGCTGTTGTGCGCCCGAGGGCGGCGGCGATGCTGCAACGCTTTTGATAAACGCAGATCCCGTCGCGCTGGCCGAGGTGCCCACAAAAAACGACCCGCAAAGCATCACGGCAACACCAAATACCTTGGCTGAGCCAATCAAAGTGCGGCCCATGGTGGCGCTCAATCTGTTTCTTACAGGTGTCATATCTGCCCCTCGATCCAAGACTAGCATAGCGATATTGCAAGCTTGAACCGTAATTTTCGGTTAACAAAACTATCCGAGAACAGATCAGGCAGCGCAATCTCTGGTCAAACTGGAGGGAAAAAGCGGCGGAAATTCGTCATTTTTTGTGACTATTTCTGCTCAAGAACATGGCGATGCTGGTCACATTTGAGGTCGGGGCTGCCCGTTTCCCTTACGTCATCTGAAATCTACTACATTGATAAATAATGATAATAAAGGCGACGACCGCAACCTAGAGTCCTACACTGCCTGCAGCCTGTTTTCACAATGCAAAAAACGGCCCGACACGCCGTCGGACCGTTTTTCTGTCTTTTGGGGCTCCGCCCGGCTCGTGATTCTCACTCGGTGATTTCTACAACCACCAGTTCACGCTCGCTCGCGCCACGCGCATGGCTAAGGGCTTCTTGGTATTCTGGTGAGTGGTAACACTCCACAGCCGCCTCGACCGACGGGAAGCGGGCAACCACGTTACGCGGGCGATCCTTGCCTTCCAGTTGAACATACCGCGCGGCCCGGGCGATAAACGCACCGCCATGCTTGGCGATGGCCGGTCCTGCCAGCTGTGCGTATTTGCCATAGGCTTCGTCATCGGTGACCGTGACATGTGCAATCCAAAGTGCGGCCATCTCAGGACCCTCCCAGTACCTGCTCTGCGGCCTTGATTGCCGCCTCTGCATTTGATGCGTCGCGACCGCCACCCTGAGCCATATCCGGACGACCACCGCCGCCCTTGCCGCCCAGTTCTACAACAGCGGATTTGACAAGATCCACGGCCGAGATTGACCCGGTTAGATCCTCAGTCACGCCAGCCGCAACGGCGGCCTTACCCCCGGTTTCCGCAATCAGCAGAACCGCGCCGGACCCCAACCGGGCCTTGTGTTCATCGATCAAGGCGGGCAAATCCTTTCCGGACACGCCCTGCAGCGTTTGCGCTAGGAACTTCACCCCGTTTATCTCACGCGCTTCGCCGCCGCCGCCGTCCGAACCCCCTGCCATAGCCAGATCGCGGCGCAGTTGGGCGACTTCGTTCTGCAGAGCTTTCCGCTCGTCCAGTAGAGATTTCACACGATCCACGACGTCGCCGGGCTGTGCTTTCAGCTCCATCGCGATCTGCGCAACACGGTGGTCCTGCGCCGACAGGTGTCGGAACGCTTCATCTCCCGTCAGCGCTTCGATGCGGCGTACACCTGCGCTGCTGGCGCTGTCCGCCAGGATGACGAAGGTTCCAATGTCACCGGTCTGACGAACGTGCGTGCCACCGCACAGCTCGATCGACCAGGTCTCTCCATCATGGCCTTTGCCAGTCGGTGCCTTGCCCATGGATACGACGCGCACTTCATCACCATATTTTTCGCCAAACAGCGCTTGTGCCCCCAGCTCTCGTGCATCGTCGGGGGTCATGATCCGGGTTTCAACACTCGAGTTTTGGCGAATGAAATCATTCACTTCGCGCTCGACCTTTTGAACTTCTTCAGTGGTCAACGCCTTCGCGTGGCTGAAATCAAACCGCAAACGATCCGCAGCATTCAGCGATCCGCGCTGCGCGACATGATCCCCAAGCGCCTCACGCAAAGCCTCGTGCAGCAGGTGTGTGGCCGAGTGGTTCGCGCGAATAGCGGTGCGGCGGGCGTGATCGACCTCCAACTCAACCGCATCGCCTTTTGATAGCATGCCATGATCAACGGTGACCTTATGGGCATAGACCTTGCCGTCGGCAAATTTTCGAGTGTCTTCGACACGGGATACATCTGCACGCTCTTCGAGACGGCGGATTTCACCGGTATCGCCGATCTGACCGCCGGCCTCGCCGTAGAATGGGGTCTGATTGACCACAACCCAACCGGTTCCGCCCTGCTCGATACGATCCACCTGCGCCCCATCAACTATGAGCGCGGCCACCTGCCCTTCGGCTTTTTCGGTGTCGTAGCCCAGGAAATCTGTTGCGCCGCTTGCATCCAGGACATCAAACCAGACAACTTGATCTGCGGCTTCGCCAGATCCGGCCCAAGCCGCGCGCGCCTTGGCTTTTTGTTCTGCCATTGCTGCGTCGAACCCATATGTATCAACGGTGCGTCCCTTTTCACGCAGCGCATCCTGCGTCAGGTCCAGCGGGAACCCGTAGGTGTCATAGAGTTTGAATGCCGCAGCACCAGACAAGGCTGCGCCCTCCTCCAGACCGGAGACTTCGTCGTCCAACAACTTGAGACCGCGATCCAGCGTCTGTTTGAACCGAGTTTCCTCAAGCAGCAGCGTCTCTTCGATCAGGGCCTGTGCCTGACCAAGTTCGGCATATTGGGCGCCCATCAGTTGGACCAAAGTTGGAACCAGCCGGTGCATGACCGGGTCTTTGGCCCCCAGCAGATGTGCATGCCGCATGGCGCGACGCATGATCCGGCGCAGCACATAGCCACGTCCATCATTGCTTGGCATGACCCCATCCGCGATCAGGAACGAGGTCGACCGCAGGTGATCCGCAATCACCCGGTGATGCACATTCTGATCGCCATAGGGATCAACATTTGTCACATCCGCCGACGCCTCAATCAGCGTTTTGAACAGGTCAGTGTCATAGTTGTCATGGCTGCCCTGCAGCAGTGCTCCGATCCGCTCAAGCCCCATGCCGGTATCGATCGACTGCATGTCGAGTTCCACCATCGAGCCGTCTTCGAACTGCTCGTTCTGCATGAAAACGATATTCCAGATCTCAATGAAGCGGTCACCGTCCTCTTCGGCGGATCCCGGAGGGCCACCCCAGATGTGATCACCGTGGTCATAGAAGATTTCTGTGCAGGGTCCGCAGGGACCGGTCGGACCCATTTGCCAAAAGTTGTCATTTGTGGCGATGCGGATGATGCGATCTTCGGGGACACCGACTTTCTTCCAGATTTCAAAGGCTTCATCGTCGGTATGATACACCGTGGCCAGCAGTCGGTTCTTATCGATCCCGAATTCCTTGGTGATCAGTTCCCATGCAAACGGGATCGCCTCGGGTTTGAAATAGTCCCCGAAGGAGAAGTTCCCTAGCATTTCAAAGAATGTGTGGTGGCGTGCGGTGTATCCGACATTGTCCAGATCGTTGTGCTTGCCGCCTGCGCGCACACATTTCTGAGCTGTTGTCGCGCGCTGGTAGTCACGGGTTTCGACGCCCGTGAACAGGTTCTTGAATTGAACCATGCCTGAGTTGACAAACATCAGCGTGGGATCATTGCGGGGCACCAGCGGGCTGGACGCAACCACCTCGTGCCCCTGTTTGTCGAAGTAGTTCAAAAAGGTTGAGCGGATATCGTTCAGGGTGGGCATAAGGTTCTCTCAGCGCGCAATAATCGTGGTCTGGGCAGGTTTAGCCCTGTCCCCGCAGATAGTCCACAGCATTGACGTTCAGCAAAAGAAGCAGGGCGGCCCCGACGGACCGCCCTGAATGCATCACTGTCAACCTATCACGGCCTTCCGCGCGCCCTCAGGCCTCGAGGATATCGTCATCCTCGACAGTCGGCGGCATGTCGAAATCCAGCCCGTGCGCGGCGCGGATCTTATCTTCGATCTCGAGCGCTGCCCGGCTGTTCTCGCGCAGGTATTGTTTGGCATTTTCACGCCCCTGCCCGATCCGCTCGTCACCATAGCTGAACCAGGAACCCGATTTCTCGACCACACCGGCCTTGACGCCAAGATCCAGCAGTTCGCCCATTTTCGAGATGCCCTCGCCATACATGATGTCGAATTCGACCTGTTTGAACGGCGGTGCGACCTTGTTCTTAACAACCTTGACGCGGGTCTGGTTGCCAACCACTTCATCACGGTCCTTGATCGCGCCGATGCGGCGGATGTCAAGACGAACCGAGCTGTAGAATTTCAGCGCGTTGCCCCCGGTGGTGGTTTCTGGGCTGCCGAACATGACGCCGATCTTCATCCTGATCTGGTTGATGAAGATCACCATACAGTTCGAGCGGCTGATCGAACCGGTCAGCTTGCGCATCGCCTGGCTCATTAGACGGGCCTGAACGCCGACATTGCTGTCGCCCATGTCGCCTTCCAGCTCGGATTTTGGCGTCAGCGCTGCCACCGAGTCGACCACGACCATGTTCACCGCCCCCGAGCGCACCAGCGTATCGGTGATCTCAAGTGCCTGTTCACCGGTATCGGGCTGCGAAATCAGCAATTCATCCAGATCAACGCCCAGCTTGCGGGCATACTGCGGATCCAACGCGTGTTCTGCATCGACAAATGCACAGACGCCCCCACGCTTTTGCTGCTCTGCAATACAGTGCAGCGTCAATGTGGTCTTACCCGAGCTTTCCGGGCCATAAATCTCAACAATCCGCCCCATCGGCAGGCCGCCAATTCCCAGCGCAATATCCAGTCCCAGCGAGCCGGTCGAACTGGCCTCGATATCCTGCTTAGAATCCTCGCCCAGCTTCATGATCGAGCCCTTGCCGAACTGCCGTTCGATCTGAGCCAGTGCGCTGTCGAGCGCCTTTTGCTTGTCTGCGTTTTTCTTATCGCTCATTGTCAGAAGATCCGCCATTGTCCTGTCGCCTTCCCTTTTGTCACACCCTTGAACGGGCGGCAATCGCTGCTTTGTTCGCCTCTTGTTCCTTATGGGATCAAAAGGAGAACATTTCAATCAAAACTTTCCGAATTCTAACCTTTCGCAAATGAGTTAAAGAGTCGTTTACGGCGTTTTGAACTTCTTGCAGCCCGTCAAATCCCTCGTAAGTCTATAAAAAATAAATACATACTTCACACACAGGATAGATCTGCATCACGTCGCAGCTTTGGTTTCAACACAATACCCGGTTTAGCAAGGCAAACCGGCCCCTCCCACGAAGATGCGTTTCGCCCTAAAACGCGCGCACCACCTTAAGCACTCTCGCATTGTCCCCACAGGCGAAACATTACCGAAAAATGGTCTCGCTTGTGTCACATCTGGTGTCACTGCACGGGGTTTTGTCGCGCACCCGGCCCAGACCCGGTACAGAAGCGCTTATGGTCTGATAGGCATGCGCGAAATACACGGCGGCCGGCGCTGCCCTAAATTGTGGGATTTGTGGAGAAATATACTACCACCTCACCTCAAGTGGCGATACAAGTGCGCGACATATTTTACTGGATTCCGATACGCGTTTGTCGTCGTATCGATTGAACAACTAAGTTTGGAGTACAACCGTGCAGTCATCGAATGACGTTGCTGGTAGTCAGGATGAAACTGGCGATTTCGTAAATATCTGGCTGCTATTGCGCCGCAACATTATGGCGATCACGGTTCTGGTTATCGTCGCGGTTACGATGACTGCTATCTATATGTCTTCGGTACCTGATCGCTATCAGACAAAGGCGCAGATGGTTCTGGCGCTGTCCGAAACACGGTTCAGCGAGACAACCGGGCAGCTTGAAACGGTCGAGTTTGGCCGGCCCGGGGTCGAGACGGAACTAGCGAAGCTCCGGTCGAGAGACTTTGCCGAACAAGTCGCAGAAACGTTGGACCTGTTCGAAGACAGCAGTTTTATAAGCAAGGTGGATCCTGATACCGGATTGCCCGTTGATGAAGCGGTTCGGCATGAGGCTGTGATCGACAAAGTTCTGGGTTCCTACAATGTAGCTAGAACCGGCGAGAGCCTTGCGGTTACGGTAGAAGGCCGCTCAACGGACCCTACTCTTGCTGCCGCGCTGGCCAATACTGTTATCACGGTCTACATCGACAACGAGCTAAAAACGCGTTTCGATAGGTTGCAAAAGTCTATCAACGATCTGCGTCGGCGTGTTGGCTTGCTGGGCGAAGAACTGACGCAAGCCGAAGCCGAACTTGCTGATTTTATCCGCAACGACAATCTGGACGACGATCAGGTCATGATACGTCTCCGAAGCAATGTCGAACGCGAACGCGCCATCCTGAACGCGGGCCTCGAACAGGAGATTTCCGAGGCCGAAGAAGAAATACTGCGCGAGCGAGTGGCCGAAGCCGAAGAAAAGCTGCAGACACGAACACGCTCGGAATTGTCCCTGCTTCGCAAGGAACGCGAAATCGAGCTTCTTCGGTCACGCTTTCAGACGGCCATCGACAATCTGAACCTGCTGGAGACACGGATTGGTCAGATTGACGAAGGAACGGCCCAGGTTTCGGTCGCCCGTGTGCCAATCGCCCCCTATGCGCCAAGTCGGTTGCTTGCAACGTTGCTGGCTGGCGCAATGTCATTGATCCTTGGGTTTGTCTTCGCGCTGGTCCGCGAAGGGATGGACCGGACCGTTCGTAACGAAAAGCAGATCCACAAAGCGACGGGCCTCAACAATCTTGGCTATTTCATAAAGCAGAAAAAGATCCGCGGCCGTGCAAATCCGATTGATGACCTGCTCAACAACCCGAAGTCATCTTTGTCAGAATCCGCGCGCAGCGTACTGACAAATTGCATCAAATTTCAGGACGCCAAGACCATTCTTATCACGTCGGGTCTGCCGAATGAGGGCAAGTCGATGGTCAGCACCGTCCTTGCGGCCTCGGCGGCTGTTGATGGCATGAATGCGCTGCTGATCGATTTGGATACGCACCGCCGCGGCGCCACCAAACTGCTGTTCCCAGACCTTAAGGATGTACAATTCTCGGATATTTACGGAGACAACCTCGTTGTGCAGCCGGTGCAAACATCGGTGCCCACAGCGGGTACGCTGGACTTGGTCACCGTCAAATCGCCCACGCGGGAGCTAACAGAAGCTGCGGACAAAAAGCTTAAAAAGCTGCGTGATACCCTGGCGGCACGGTATGATTTGATTGTAATCGATACCCCGCCAGCGCTCATCCTGGACGAAGTCTATCGCAATGAAGCACTGGTCGACGCCGTCCTGCTGGTGACGCGCTGGGGAAAAACGCCGCTGGATGCGCTAAACACCGCAACGCGGCGCCTGTCGCAGGCGGGTTTCAGCATTTTGGGAACCGTCCTGAATGACATCGATCCGAAAAAATTCCGCTGGATCGGGTATGATGGATATTATGGAAACTACGACGACTACTAGCGCAAATCGCTAGTGCCAGGGGCCTGTCCCCGGCGGTGTCAAACAGGGCGGCTTGCGAGACCGCTCAGAGTGTTTTCTCGCATGATGTGCAGGAGAAATGGTGACCAGTACCGATTTTCGGAGTGTTAACGATGAAACGCGCGACGCAGCCGCTAGTTCAACAAAGGTTATTTATTGTATTCATCGCGCTTTGCGCGGCTGCGGTTCAGTCGACCTTTCAGCTGGCGGATGTGTATGTCACCAACGCATCTGCGGGCTATGTTGAGGCCGAAGCCTACCGTGGTGTTGTGTACCCGGCATTTCTTGATCTGTTTGAAACACTGGGACGCCCCCTGCGCGCCGCCGTGATCGCGCAGACCTGGTTGTTTTCCATTTCCGCAGCGATACTCGCCTTTACCTTCGCCAGATTTTCAGGACGGCCCACGTTTGGCGTGGTGTTGATACTTCTCCTGATTTTCAACCCGATGACGTTCTACTTTAACAACAGCATTTTAACCGAGTCTTTGTTCCAAACCGCGCTCTGCCTGTTTCTCACCGCCGTTATCCGCCTGTGTTACAAGCTGGATCGCAAATCCTATCTGCTGCTCGGCATGTCGGCAGGCCTGATGATCATCAGTCGTCCCGTTGGATATGCTGCGCTGCCGGTATTGGTGATCGCCTTGATGGCCAGCGGATACCTGAACCACAGAAGCATCTGGAAAGCGTCTGCGGTTTCGATTTCGTGCGTGGTGTTTGTGCTGTCCGTCGAGAGTATCTGCTATACATTTTATCAGAATGCAGAGCGTGAGACGGTTCTCGGCAACGCGTTGTTCTCAAAAAGTGGCGTCATTTCGGCCGGCCCAAGCCCTTATGATCAGGATGACCCAAGAACAGAAATCTGGAACTTTCTCGAACATGACCAGGCAGAGGCGGCGCGCGACGCTATTGCACAGGCTCCGTCAGGCAGCATCGCCTTCTTTATTCGGCATGGATTCGAATCCGACATGCTGTTTAGATACAAGAACGACGAGCTTGCGGCGCTGGCTCAAAAAACCGGACGTTCGCAACGCCAGCTGATGGGAGAAGTCGGCGCCGAGCGCATCCGGCAGAACACATCCGGTTTCCTGTCTCTTGCGCTGCGGCACTACGTCGCGCACTGGCAGCCCTTCTACTATGCCGTCTCACAGGAAGAGATCGACCGCTACGTGGCTGAAAATTCGCCCTTGCCCATGAACAACGCTTCGGGCCGTTTTGTCAGGGACGTCTACACCCCGCCTTTCGCCGCCGCGATACATGCGATCTTTGCGCTCGGTTGGATCGTTTCGATAGCGATACTTGCGCTGTCGATCTTGTGCTTCAGCGTGAAATGGCCTGGCCAACGCATGCTGGTCTGCGCCGGTCTTGGGGTTTTCCTGCTGCAAGGATCGCTGATCTCGTCTTCGGTGATTTCGGTCGCATCGGTTCGCAATCTGGCGGTACTTTGGCCTATCGTCACGGTCGTCATATGTGCTAGCCTGCTGTTGATTTTGATAGTGCAGGAGTTGAGGCGACAGGCCACATGATCCAACCCCACAAGATTTGAACACCAAATCAACCTGCAACCTTAAACATCAGAAATTTAGTGGTTTTTCAGTTCACAAAGGTTCCTATTATGTCGAGTTCCCGCAATCTTCTTGATGGATTTGTTTCGCTTTCACATCAGCTGACCGATGCCGCGGTCAGATGCATTGCGGTTGTCGCACTGTGCCCATTGTTTCTAGGGGGCGAGGCAAGTGCCGAAATTCAGCAACGAACATTCCCGCCTCAACTGCCAGATGGTCAGCAGCGCGCCTTTCCAACGGCCGAGGGGCACGGGGCAGCCGCCAAAGGTGGCCGTGGCGGCACCGCAATTTACGTCACCAATACCAACGAGGAAGGCCCCGGATCGCTGCGCGCCTGTATCGAGGCCCAAGGGCCGCGCGCATGCATTTTCAGGGTAAGCGGCACCATCTTGCTCGAAAAACGGCCCCTGATCGCAATCCATCCTTATCTGACGATTGCGGGTGAGACCGCGCCCGGAGGTGGGATCGCGATACGCAACGGCCCGCTGCAACTGCGCCCCTCGCTTGAGATACGCACACATGACGTCATCGCCCGGCACCTGCGCGTCCGCCCGGGCCCGCATGAGTTAAGAGCGTGCTGTTCAGGCGCAATCGGGCTCTATACCCATGCCAGCCGCGACATCATCTTTGATCATATCTCGGCCAGTTGGGGCAGCGATGAAACGGTGGATTCCGAATTTGCAGAACGCGTGACGTTTCAGTGGAGCATTTTCAGCGAACCCCTGTTCAGCGGCGGCCCGGGCAAAAGCACACGTGCGCGCAACATGCTTTTGACGAAAGGCGGGGATTTCAGCGTTCACCACAATCTGTTTTCCCACGGCATATTCAGAAACCCGCAGATCGTACCAAAGGCGCCCGGCCTGAGCGTAGAGATTGTGAACAACCTGCTCTATTCGCCGCGCTGGCAATATGTCGTCTCGTTCGACAATCGCTGGGTTGAGCTTGCAGCAAACGTCATCGGCAACCACAAGATTACCGGCGAGGACATCGGATCGGATCGGCTGATTTATCTCTTCGATCGCGGCGAACACGGGTTCCGTTTGTTTTTGCAGGACAATCTGGACGAGGATAACCGGAACAGCAGCACACTCCCTGAAGAACTTGTGATTGCCCCGGAACACCGGGACTATGTGGTCGATGCACCGGTGATCACCCCGTTGGTCGAGGCAGACCCGGTTTCGACAGTGTATGAAACCGTCCTCCAACTCGCGGGTGCGACGCGCCCGGCAAGGGACAGCGTTGATACACGTGTCCTGCAGGAGGTTCGGGACCGTTCCGGGCGTGTCCTCAAAAGAAACCCTGAAAAAGTGGGGGGATGGCCCGAATTGGCAAGCGCCGCGCCCTATGAAGATTTGGATCAGGATGGCATTGCCGACAATTGGGAGCGCGACAAAGGTCTGAACCCCTCGGACCCGGATGATGCCAAGCTTGATAAGGACGGCGATGGCTGGACAAATCTGGAGGAGTTTCTCCATGAGCTGGCCGGCGACGGCGTTGGAATGTAAGTAGCATAGCATAAGCGGCCCGCCAGCAAAGCAGGCGGGTCAAGAGGGACTAAGGGCATAATAGCGATGGAAGGAGTGATCGGCGCCAAACCAAAATCCTCACTTGAGAGGGCCGAGTTCTTTTGTGCCGTGCTTGGTGTTCTGCTCAGCACTTTCTTCGCTTTCCGCTCTCCGATTGTGTTCTTCACCGCCAGCGATTTCTTCCTGACCCTATCGCTGCTGCTGCGATGTACACGCAACGTTCCTAAATACCCCATCTATTCAGCGACCTCGATGTGGATGATTGGTGTCGGCCTCGTTCTGGCAGGGCTCCTGATTGGAAGCATTGCTTACGGCAATCCCGTGGACGCATTTGTCGTCATGGTGCAGTACTTCTTTTCACTAGTTTTGCTGCCCCTGACCATTCTCAGCCGCCCTTACAAAGAGGCTGTGATACTGGCCAAGACCGGCATTCTGTCTATCGGGCTGAATTGCATGACAGGTATGGTCGCTTATGCGATAGGATATTCTGCAACCAACACCCGACAATTCGTTTTTGTCAGCGGAAACAAGCGGGTAACGGGTTTGGTCGATAATCCCAATTCCATGGCGGGCCTGATCGTGCTGTGGTTCCCGGTTCTGTGGTATCTCGGTCTCTCGCGCGCCTTTCGGCCCGGCGTGTTTCTGGGCTTCTTTGCACTGACTTTTGTCACTTTGATCTTCGCAAGTTCCAACTCAAGCTTGGCAGGTGCTTTCATTTGTGGCGTTCTCTACCTCTTGCTGCTGGGAAAGCTCAAACTCATCCTCATATGGACGGCCGCAATTTCATGTGTCATCGCAATCGGGTTACGTTGGGCCGAGCATATCCTGCCCCCAACATTCATCGAACGCGTGCTGACACCCATATTGGAAGGGGAACTGCAAGAAGCAGGAACCTTCGACTCGCGTGCCGGATTGATGATCGAAGCCTGGCGGTTCCTGCCTGACTACCTGCTGATTGGCATGGGCGGCGGTCAATATCGCGAGCTGAGCGCCGAGAACATCTCGGTTCACAATCTATATCTGCTGCTTGCAAACGAAGGCGGCCTGATGGCCCTGCTCGGCCTGGCGCTGATTTTTCTGTCCGCTATTTTTGCAGCTGTATTGGCAAAATCCGATACGCCTCACAGAGTAATGGGCCGCGCAACGGTCATCACAATCACCCTAACATTTGCCGCGCTGGCCATGAACTTTACGCATGTCTATCAGAGAGGCACGCTGATCCCCTGGATCGTATCCATCGGCCTGTTGGCAACAAGCAGAAGCGGGAAGGTCACCAGGCGAGCCGACGCAAGCGCTGTATCTTCGAGCACAGCCGCGCATTGATCGTGAGACCGAGCAGAGAGCCTGCTAACCAAGTTGTTGAAACACCGCCTCGGTCAGCTGATTGAGCGAGAAGGGTTTCGGAAGAAAAGCGGAATTTGGAATCTGTGGTCCAGAATCGCCAAACGCCCCCTCGGTATAGCCAGACATGAACACGACGCGGACATCGGGGCGCTCTTTTTGCGCTTGGCGTACCCATGTTGGACCATCAATACCCGGCATGACGACGTCGGTGACAAAAATATCTACCTTCAGGTCTGCATCCTCCAGAAGGTGCAGTGCATCTTCGGCACATTCCGCTTCCAGCACGGTAAACCCTTTCAAACGCAGGGCGCGCGTTGCAAAGGCGCGCACCGGCGCTTCGTCCTCGACTAGCAGGACTACGCCTTCTCCCTGACGCGCACTTTGGCTGTCAGGGATGGTATGGTCAGAGGGTTCGGGGTTCTTCTTGGCCCTCGATACCGGCAGAAAGACGGAAAACTCTGTCCCCTCACCTTCGACGCTGTCGACAAAGATAAAGCCGCCGGTCTGTTTCACGATGCCATAGGCGGTAGACAGGCCCAGCCCGGTGCCTTCACCCGTCCGTTTGGTGGTGTAGAAGGGCTCAAAGACTTTTTGCAACTTGTCGGCGGGGATACCGACGCCACTGTCGCTCACCTTGACGGTAACATATTCACCCGGCGCAACGGTGGCACGATCACGAACAATCGCATCGCTCAGTTGCAGGACCTCTGTTTCTATGCGGATTTCCCCACCCTCGGGCATCGCATCGCGGGCATTGACCACAAGGTTCATCAGAACCTGCTCCAACTGACGTTTGTCGGCGCGCACGGGCTTGAGGATCGGATCGTGGCTGAGTGTGAGCCGGATTTTTTCACCAACCAACCGGTTCAGCAGATGGATCAGGTCGGAAATTGTGTCGCGCAGATCCAGCACCTCGGGCCTGAGGGTTTGTTTGCGCGAAAATGCAAGCAACTGGCTGACCAATGCGGCGGCGCGATTGGCATTCTGATTTATCTGAACGAGATCACCGTAATTCGGATCATTCTGGTCGTGACGCAGCAGCAGCAGATCACAATGGCCCGAAATGGCAGTCAGTAGGTTGTTGAAGTCATGTGCAACGCCCCCGGCCAGTTGCCCCACCGCCTGCATCTTTTGTCCCTGAACGAATTGAGCCTCCAGCGTTTTTAGCTCTGTCGCATCGTTGAGGACGGCGATCAGGGCTACCTGCCCCTCAGCAACGGCGCGGCTTAGCGTGACTTGTACAAAAACTTCGGTGTCCCTGCGTGTCAGCCGTAAAAACTCTGACCGCGGAGGTCCATCCTGTGCTGCGGTCTGGGCAAGCCAGTCATTGATCGGATATCCCAACCCATGCATGACATCAGCGATCCTTGTGGTTTCCGGATCGGACTCGCCGATTAGTCTGCGAGCAAGCCGGTTGATTTCCAGAATATCCCCTTCTGGTGAAAGACGCATCACCGGTACCGGCAGATCGGCAAACGGTGTCACCGCCTGCTCCTGAGCAGAGTTCTGAACTGGAATCAGAACCACATCCCGCCCCACCGCAGTGCGACGTATTTCCGAGACGCATACGCGCACCGTCCCATCTGAGACCTTGATGTGTCTGATGCTTTGTTGATTACAGTCGTTCTCGACCAGAATTTGATCCAATGCCGAGGGCGCAGATCCGATGAGCGTCCGGGCCGCATCATTCATGTTCAGGATCATATCGTTGCGCCCGAGGGTCAGCACCGGAAGAGCGGCGTTGTCCCACTGCCCGGGTTCAGAAATCTTGATATGCCAGCAAAACAGCCCACCGCGCAATGCGCTGGCGGATATCGGAATGCTCCGGCCCTTGGTGACGATATCCTCGTGAATACGTCCATGTGCCTCTGCCAACGACTGCAGCCGCAGCAGAATGGCCGATGGGTTGGCAAAAAGAGATCGCAGACACGCATCCAACCGGGATCCGCTGATCGCGTCGAACTTTGCCTTTGCGCGCCTGTTCGCGACTACGATATCCCCCTGCGCCGTGGTCACAAAACAGGGATTGTTTTCCTGCTCAATGAAGACCCCGAGCGCAGCCCTGACCTTTGCAGCAGACTGGCTTACGACCCAGTTTCGAATGGTAACAACAATGGTGACCACCAAAAACGACCCGCTCACAACAAAAAGACCGGAGTCCCAATCACGTGGCAGCGCGCCCAAAGCAGGTAAGGCGGAAAGAAGCAGAGCCGCAGACAATATGAAAGCCAGACGGCCGCTGCTTGGGGTATTTCGGTCAGAAAGATCGGGCAGAAAATCGTTAGCTTCGGACATTCACAACTCAGCGCAGAATTCGTTCGCCGATTACGGCTTACAAATGGTTAATTACCGCTTAAAGAAATTCAAACAGCAGAATTCGTCTCTTAGTTGTTTTCAGGGTACTAACTTCGCGTCAAGTGCGTTGTGAAGAATCCATCTGTGCCGTGGGTAACCAGCCACGTTTTTTGAAAGCCCGATCGCCAATCCGGCTGTGAGGCAAGAAATCTGCCTACAATCTGCTCATTCTCGACCTTCAACATCGAACATGTCACATAGGCCAGCACACCCTCATGGCGCACCAGCCCGGAGGCCGTGGTCAGTATCGAGAGCTGCGTCGCAGACAGATCACGAAGGCGTTGTTGCGTAAGCGCCCATTTTCCGGCCGGAGCGCGGCGCCACGAACCGCTGCCGGAACAGGGCACGTCCGTTAAGACAAGGTCAAATTCAGGCGCATTCTGGATGTCTTCAGGCGGGACAATCGCAATATCGACCCCTGCCCGTTTGGCGCGCGCGGGCAGATCACGCATACGGCTCGGGTTTGCGTCATGCGCATAAACCTGAATGCCCTCATGTGCCGCCATCGCAAGCGCTTTGCCGCCGCCGCCAGCGCAGTAGTCAAGCACCCGCATACCCGGACGCAACGGCAGTTTCGTGACAACAGCCTGGCTCGCGGCGTCCTGCAACTCTACCAGACCTTGCTGATAGGCCGTGCTGTGCGAGACTTTGCGCGCGCCGTCGCGAATGAACAGAGCGGTTGCGCAGGCTGGGTGCTGCTCAGCGACAACTCCATCACGTTCAAGCACCGACAGCGCGGTCACAACATCGGATTTAGCCAGATTGACGCGTAAATGCACCGGCGCGCGGCTCTGTAAGGCGATGGCAGCAGCCTCTGCCTCGTCCCCCAAGGATTGTTTGAATTCCGGCCACAGCCAATCCGGGATATCACAGCGCTCTGCAGCGCTGGCAAAGTCGCGCCTGATCTCACCGGTCGCGATTGGCGCAGGGGCGTGCCGCCGACCGGTAAATATCTGGTCCAGATCCGCTTCTGTGCTCCGCACCTGACCAATCATCAGACCCCGACCGGTTTCGCTGCCCCCAAGAGCTGCAAAGGATCGTTTGCACCGTAGCGCATCAAAGACGTGATCCCGGATCGCGGCCCGGTCTTTCGAGCCCGCAAAACGGCTGCGGCGTGCCCAGCCGGTCAGGGCTTTTTCAACCGGTGCCCCAGCAAGAATTTCGTCTAGAATCTCGATTGCGGCCTGAACGCGCGCGGCAGGAATCATTGCTGCTTTCGTGCCCGCATCAGGGCCGCTCCAAGATAGTGCTTATGCAACGCCCAGCAATCGAGCCGATCATCGATTTACATGACCCGGTAGTTCGGGCTTTCACGCGTGATCTGAACATCATGCACATGGCTTTCTTTCAGACCAGCACCCGTGATTTTTACAAAGTTGCAGTTGCGGCGCATTTCATCGACCGTAGCGCAGCCGGTATACCCCATGGCCGCACGCAACCCGCCAACCAACTGGTGGATCACTGCACCGGCGGAACCCTTGTAGGGCACTTGCCCTTCGATCCCTTCCGGCACCAGCTTGTCGTTCGCAGCATCCTTTTGGAAATATCGATCCGCCGAACCGCGCGCCATTGCGCCAAGGCTGCCCATGCCCCGATATGATTTGAACGAGCGGCCCTGATACAGGATGACTTCGCCAGGGCTTTCATCCGTACCAGCGATCATCGAGCCGACCATGGCACAGGACGCACCTGCCGCGATGGCTTTGGCAAAATCGCCCGAGAACTTGATGCCCCCATCTGCGATCACGGGCACATCGCCAGCCGCAGCCGCACAATCCATGATTGCGGACAGCTGAGGCACACCCACACCGGCGACCATGCGGGTCGTGCAGATCGAGCCAGGGCCAATGCCGACCTTGATCGCATCCGCACCCGCATCGATCAACGCTTTGGCCGCGTCACCGGTCGCGACGTTGCCCGCGATGATCTGAACCTCGTTTGACAGAGATTTAACCCGCGTCACAGCATCCAAAACGCCCTGAGAATGGCCGTGCGCCGTATCGACAACGATAATGTCAGCGCCAGAATCCACCAGTTGCTCGGATCGCTCAAAGCCGGCGTCGCCGACCGATGTGGCGGCGGCAACCCGCAAGCGGCCCAGATGATCCTTGCAGGCGGTCGGGTTCAGAACCGCTTGTTCCGTGTCTTTCAGGGTGAGCAGGCCGGTCAGCTTGCCCTGACCATCCACCACCAGCAGCTTTTCGATCCGGCGCGCCTTCATCAGGCTTTTGGCCTCATCCAGATCGGCCGGTTCCTGCAGCATTGCAAGGTTATCGGAGGTCATCATCATCTTGATGGGCGTATCGTCCGAGGTGGCAAAGCGCATGTCTCGGTTGGTGACAATACCAACGACCCGACCGTCTTCTTCGATCACCGGAAACCCGGTAAAGTTGTAGCGCTGCACCAGCGCCTTGGCATCCGCCAGCGTCTGATTGGCCCGCAGTGTGATCGGGTTGTAGACGATACCTGATTCAAAGCGCTTCACACGTCGAACTTCACGCGACTGCTCATCCACGGATAGGTTCTTGTGGATCACGCCGATGCCGCCGGCCTGCGCCATGGCAATGGCCATGCGCGCCTCGGTCACCGTGTCCATCGCCGAGCTGAGCAGCGGGATATTCATGGTGATCTGACGCGTTACGCGCGTCGTTGTATCCGCTGTTGCCGGCAGCACAGAAGATGCGCCCGGAACCAGAAGAACGTCGTCAAAGGTGAGTGCCTCACGAATCTGCATCTGCTAACCCCATGCAAAACCCCGTTTGGCGGTGACCCTATTACATGGATTCATCCGAAGGAAAAGCCCCCGCATACAAGTTGTTGTCAATGACTGGGACCCGCCATGGCATAAAACGACGCTCGGCAGCCAAAACTTGCCGCTGAATGCCCTTTCCCTTTGCGCGCAAACTCATATCTTGCGCGGGACACGCACGAACACAACAGGCAGGCCGCACATGACCACCGACCCCCTTGTCGTCTTTACCCCGTCCGGCAAACGCGGGCATTTTCCGGTGGGGACACCCGTTCTGACAGCCGCCCGCCAGTTGGGGGTCGATCTGGATTCGGTCTGCGGCGGGCGCGGCATTTGTTCGAAATGCCAGATCACACCCAGTTTCGGTGAGTTTCCTAAACATGGCGTCACCGTCGTCGAAGGTGCGCTGAGCGAATGGAACGCAGTCGAACAACGTTATGACGACAAGCGTGGCCTAAAACCGGGGCGTCGTCTGGGATGTCAGGCAACGGTTCAGGGCGATGTCGTGATTGACGTCCCTGCAGAAAGTCAGGTCCACCGTCAGGTCGTACGCAAGGCCGCTGCAGCGCGCGCCATCACCATGGACCCTGCGACGCGCCTGTACTTCGTTGTGGTGGAAGAGCCCGACATGCACTCGCCAACCGGCGATCTGGAACGGCTGGAACGTGCTCTGCGCGAACAATGGCAGATTGAGTCGGTCAGTGCCGACCTGTCCTTGATGTCCAAGCTGCAGCCCACCCTGCGCAAAGGCAAATGGGAGGTGACAGTGGCAGTTCACAAGGGCCATTCTGACGCCCCTGCCCGCATCACAGAAATCTGGCCGGGGCTGCACGAGGTTGGCCTGTATGGGCTGGCCATCGATCTCGGTTCGACCACAATCGCGGCGCATCTGACTGATCTTGAGACTGGTGAGGTCAAAGCGTCCTCTGGGTTGATGAACCCACAGATTCGCTTTGGCGAGGATCTGATGAGTCGCGTGTCCTATGCGATGATGAACCCCGGCGGCGATCAAGAAATGACGCAGGCCGTGCGGGCGGCGATCAATGACCTTGTGATGACGATCGCTGACGAAGCCGGGATCGATGCCGCACTGATCGTCGAGACCGTATTCGTCTGTAACCCCGTCATGCACCACCTGCTTTTGGGTCTTGATCCGGTGGAACTGGGCCAGGCCCCCTTTGCGCTGGCGACGTCAGAAAGCCTCAGCTTACCTGCCCGCGACATGGGCCTCGATACGATGAACCCGCGCGCGCAGGTCTATATCCTTCCTTGTATCGCTGGTCACGTCGGCGCAGATTGCGCAGCCGTTGCCCTATCGGAAGAACCGGGAAAGTCCGACGATCTGGTCTTGATCGTCGATGTTGGCACCAATGCCGAAATACTGCTGGGCAACACCAGCAGGGTTTTGGCCTGTTCCTCACCCACCGGCCCTGCATTTGAGGGCGCGCAGATCAGTTCAGGGCAACGAGCCGCCCCCGGCGCAATTGAACGGATCGAGATCGATCCTGCCACGAAAGAACCGCGGTTTCGCGTCATCGGGTCCGAGAAGTGGTCAGACGAAGATGGTTTTGATCGTGATATCGCCACCACCGGCATCACGGGCATCTGCGGATCAGGCATTATCGAAGCCGTTGCCGAAATGCGCATGGCCGGGCTGCTGAACGAAAGCGGCCTGATTGGCTCGGCCGAACAGACAGGCACCTCGCGCTGCGTACCCGAAGGGCGCACACATTCTTATCTGATCCACGATGCAAGCGCCGAAGGTGGCCCTCGGATCACCGTCACGCAGGGCGACATCCGGGCGATTCAGCTGGCAAAATCGGCACTTTATGCCGGCGCGAGACTGCTGATGGATGAAATGGCCGTGGACAGGGTGGATCGCGTTGTTCTGGCGGGTGCGTTTGGGGCTCATATCTCGACCAAACACGCCATGGTTCTGGGCATGATTCCGGATGCGCCATTGGACAAGGTCACCAGTGCAGGCAATGCAGCTGGTACAGGGGCGCGGATTGCCTTGTGCAACATCGGTGCGCGCACCGAGATCGAACGCGTTGTGCGCGAAATCACCAAGGTCGAAACCGCGATTGAGCCAAAGTTTCAGGATCATTTTGTCGCTGCAAACGCAATCCCGCACAAAACCGATCCGTTCACTGAACTCGCGCATGTGGTGACGCTGCCAAACCCCAGCTTCAACACGGGCGGCGCGGACGAAAAAACGGGCCGCCGCCGTCGCAGACGATCATAGGCACGCCGTCCTCAAGCTGTGTCAGACAGATGGCAGTGATTGATTGGAGCGGGTAGCGGGAATCGAACCCGCGCGTTCAGCTTGGGAAGCTGACAGGCTACCATTACATCATACCCGCCGCGCGGCTTTGAATAGCATTACGTCTTTGTCGAAGACAAGATGCCATACGCCCAATTTGGTATCGTTTTTTTACGAAAAAGGCCGGGTACAGAACCCGGCCCAAACAGAATCTCTGCTTGCTTCTCTCAAGCGCGGCGACGACGCCCGCCTCCGCGGCGACCGCGACCTTCTCCTTCGGCTCCAGCGGCTTCGGGGGGTTTGTTGAACCGAATCCACTCGCCGCCATGCGCGTCGTTGTTGGTCAGCAGATTGGCGGCACGAATGGCCTCCATCTCTTTGCCGGAGCGTGGTTTGGTCGAGCCCAGGCCGAACATCTGAACAAATGCCTCGTCATCCATGCCTTCGGGCAAAACAATGCCAGCGGCGGCAACCTGTTCTTTCTTTTCCGCAATCTTCTTCTGCGTCACCGGCAGCGCCACCGGATTCATAATCGCCGACGTCATGCCAGCACCCATGGCCATCGGCAGGAACGCGTTGTTGATGCCGTGACGGTTTGGCAGACCGAACGAGATGTTGGACGCACCGCAGGTGGTGTTCACACCCAGTTCCTCGCGCAGGCGACGGACCAGAGCAAAGACCTGTTGACCAGCAGTCGCCATCGCACCGATCGGCATAACCAGCGGGTCAACGACGATGTCATGCGCGGGAATGCCGTAATCGGCGGCGCGTTCGACAATGTTCTTGGCAACTGCAAAGCGTACATCCGGGTCTTCGGAAATACCCGTGTCATCGTTCGAGATTGCCACAACCGGCACGTTGTATTTCTTGACCAGCGGCAGAACCAGTTCCAGACGCTCTTCCTCGCCTGTGACCGAGTTCAGCAGCGGGCGGCCCTCTGCCGCTTCCAGACCGGCCTCAAGGGCGCCCGGCACCGAAGAGTCGATGCACAGCGGCACATCAACCAGCCCCTGCACCATTTCAACGATCTGGCGCATTAGCGGCGGTTCGGTTTCATTGGGGTTGGGGTTCGAGTTGTAGACAACGCCTGCATTGATATCTAGAACGGTGGCCCCTGCGGCAACCTGCGCCAGCGCGTCTTTCTCAACTGTTGAGAAATCGCCTGCCTCCAGCTCTGCAGCCAGTTTCTTACGGCCAGTGGGGTTGATCCGTTCACCAATCACGCAAAACGGTTCATCAAAGCCCAGAACGGCAGTTTTTGTTTTTGATTCTACGACTGTACGGGTCATGTCCGTTCCTTAGGAGTTTACGGGCTTTGCCGAAGCGCCGCCGTTATTGATCGCCCAGTTGGCGTTGGTCTTGATCCCGCCCAGCGGGAAGAAGTGGACCTTGGTAACGTTGAAATCCGGGTTGGCCGCCTTGTGGTTGGCCAGTTCAGTCAAAACATCCGTAGGCTCGTAAGGCAGCAACAGCTTGGACACGTCCATAGCGCGCTTCTGCAGCACCTTCAGCGATGGACCGACGCCACAGGCAATGGCGAATTTGATCAATGTCTGCAGCTTGGCCGGCCCCGCGATACCGATATGCACAGGGATGTCGATGCCAGCCTCTTTCAGCCCGTCAGCCCAGGCGATGATTGGTTTGGCATCAAAGGCAAACTGCGTCGCCAGGGCCATGTCCGCATCGGTCGTTTCTGAGAACTTCTGTTTCCAGCGCAGCGCATCCTCGACGTTTTTGGTCGAGCCGTCCGGATCAATGTCCTTGTTACCTTCTGGATGGCCCGCGACGTGCAAACGTTTGAAGCCCGCCTTGTCGAACAAACCGGTTTCCAGCAACTGCATCGAGCTGTGGAAATCGCCGTGCGGGATGGCGACACCACCGGCCAGCAGCAGCGCCTGATCGACGCCTGCCTCGCCCTGATACATCGCGATCCAGTTTTCCAAAGTCGCCGCATCCTTGATGATCCGCGCCGGGAAATGTGGCATCACCGGATAGCCCTCGGCCGCGATACGCTTGGCGGTGTTGACCATATCCTCGATGGGCGTGCCCTCGATATGAGCGATATAGACGCGGGTGCCTTCGGGTAGCAGCGCACGGAAATCTTCGACTTTTTCAGCAGTGCGCGGCATCACTTCGATCGAATAGCCCTTTAGAAAGGCTTCGACGGTGGGGTTCACTGGGCCGTTTTCGACCGCATCGCGTTTCTTGAAGTTCAGCAAAGCCATTGCGGCCTCCCATAAAGATCTGGGGCTCATGCCCAACCGTCATTGGCGATCAGGGCCTTAATGCGATCCTGATCGTATTCCGTTTCCAGACGCGCGGCCTCGGCTTCGGCAATCTCGGACGGATCGCCCTCAACCGCAAACGGGGCGGCCTTGCGCCACTCGGCCAGATAGGCATCACTGTCCTTGGCGTTCACCTTCATCGCAGCGCGGTCGATGGCTTGCTCGAACCGCTCCTCCAGCTGACGTTTTGCGCCCCGGCGGCCTTTGCCGACGATGACTTGGGCGGGAATGTCGCGCCAGTAAACGATGGTGACGTCAGGCATCGCCGTGATTCCTCCTAACCAGATGGACCGGTTCTAAACTTCAATGTGGGCTTTGTTCGGTCGAATTTCGACACACGACGCTTTCACAGCGACGTTTTTGCCCGCGATTATGTACCGGGCTTGTATCCGAACTTTTCCAAGACCCCGACATCAAAATCTTCATGACGATAATGAGCGTCTTGCGTGATTGCAGTGCGCGACCTATGGTCGGGGTAACTCGAAAATCGGAGGGCGTTACGATGGCGCCCAAGCGTCCCAAAGGTGCGGGCGCGTTCCCGAAAGCGGTCGAAAGCCCCGCGCCAGCAAAACCCGATCCGGATGCATTATATGCGGCACTGGATCTAGGAACAAATAGTTGCCGCATGTTGATCGCCCAGCCCAAGGGCAGCGGGTTCCATGTGGTCGACAGTTTCTCCAAGTCCGTGCAACTAGGCGCGGGTCTAGAGCGTACTGGACGGCTGTCGCGGGCGTCTATGTCACGCACTGTTCAGGCCTTACGGATTTGCCAGCAAAAGTTGAAACGCAACAAGGTCAAGCGGATGCGTTTGATCGCGACCGAGGCTTGCCGACGCGCCAAGAACTCGCGCGACTTCATCCGGCAAGTCAAGCGTGAGACCGGTCTGACACTTGATATTATCCAACCAGAAGAAGAGGCCCGCCTGGCAGTGATATCCTGCGCACCGCTGGTCTCGACCAAGACCGAGCAATTGTTGGTGGTGGATATTGGTGGCGGCTCGACCGAATTAGTCTGGATTGATATCTCGTCCGTGCCCCGCCGCGACAGGCCTGCAGCCATCATGCGCCTGCATAATGGGTTCCACGCCGCAGAAAGCCCTTTTCCCGCAGCCAAGGTCGTAGACTGGATCAGCGTACCACTGGGCGTCGCAACCCTGCGCGACCAGTTCCATGACGTCGAGGATGATGCCGCCCGCTTTGCGCTGATGAGTTGGTTCTTCGAAGAGAATCTGGCGGACTTCGCGCCGTACAAAGACGAACAGGCCCGTGAGGGGTTTCAGATCGTTGGCACCAGTGGGACGGTCACCACCGTTGCGGCCTCGCATTTGGGGCTAAGACGCTACGACCGGACCAAAGTGGATGGGCTGCGCATGACCAGCGATCAGATTGACAAAGTCATCCGCGGTTATCTTGAACTCGGCCCGCAGGGCCGTCGCCGCGACCCTCGGATCGGAGACGACCGTCAGGCCTTGATCATGTCAGGCTCGGCCATCTTGCAGGCCTTACTGCGCTGCTGGCCCACGGACCGTCTGTCTGTGGCGGATCGGGGGCTGCGGGAGGGTTTGCTCTATGCACAGATGAGCGCCGACGGCGTATTGGAAGACGGACCATTTTAAACACTTGATTGCTGCTCAATATGCCCCTGTCCACCATAGCGATTGCGTATCGGACCTCGACCGCTTCAACGACAATATGTGCGCTTGAGGCCGCGAAATTTGATGTATTTTGCCCCGGCTATCACATTGCAGGTATCACGCCCCATTATGCGCTTGCGATTGGGGGTATCGCAATACAGGTTCCATCGAACCAAGCGCAGGATGCACTAATATTGCTGCATGATTTCGCACAGGCCGATATCCGCCGAGCCACTCTGGTTAGGTCGGTATTGAACGGTTTGGGTTTTCTGGCGTTTGGTGTTTCGTCCCCGTGGCCCGATCTGTTATTGAGGGACATGCCGGGCGCAGTGGCTTGATACCCATTGCATGAGCCTTTAAAGGCCACGCATTCTTCAGGAGACCATCTGTATGGCCAAAACACCGAGCGGTAAAAACACGTCGGGTCGCGGACAGCGCGACCTGAAGGTCAAGGTCAAAACCGCGCGCGGGCGCAAGCTCAGCTCGACCCGATGGCTAGAGCGTCAGTTGAATGACCCATATGTCAAGCGCGCGCAGGCCGAAGGGTATCGTGGACGCGCGGCGTTCAAGATTCTGGAACTGGACGACAAGTTCCGGTTCCTTGTCCCCGGCGCGCGCGTCGTGGATCTGGGATGCGCGCCCGGCGGCTGGCTGCAGGTGTCCGTGAAACGTGTCAACGCGCTGGGCGAGAAAAGCGGCAAGCGGATTGGGACAGTATTGGGGGTCGACCTGCAAGAGGTCGAGCCAGTTGCGGGTGCCGAAGCCCATGTTCTGGATTTCATGGAAGACGACGCCGATCTCAAGGTCAAAGACTGGCTGGGCGGCAATGCGGATGTGGTGATGTCGGATATGGCTGCCGCGTCCTCGGGGCATAAACAGACAGACCACCTACGCATTATGGCCCTGTGCGAAACTGCGGCCTATTTCGCCTTTGATGTCCTCGACGAGGGAGGCACATTTGTCGCCAAGGTTCTTGCCGGAGGGGCCGAAGGCGATCTTCAAAAGCTGTTGAAGCAGAAATTTGACAAGGTGGCCAACGTCAAACCGCCCGCATCCCGCTCGGACAGCTCCGAGAAATTTGTCGTTGCGACAGGGTTCCGCGGTTAAGCGCTCAGTCCAGAACGATGCGGTCGTCGCTCAGACGTTGCGCGCGCAGCGATGCGGCAGCGTTCCCGATCAGCAGCAGCGCCTCGCCGTGGTTGATATAGGTCGGCTGTCTGTTGCGCAGGTCTAGAATGCGCTCTTCCAATGATGTTTGCTCTGACGTTGTTTTTGCTGCCGCTGTATCTGACATGGATCACCTTTGAGAAACCAAAGGGCGTGCCGCCCTGTCCGACCCCTACCGCCGAACATTGCCAGTATCGTGGCGCAAAACCGTCAGCTTGATGCCGTTTCAGCGGCCAACTTGCGTCGCAAGCTGGTTTAAGGCCGGATCGTCAGGCAGGATGCTCAACCCCTCTTGCAACACCTGACGCGCCGCCTGCGGTCCCCGATTGATCTGCGCCAGTTGCACCAGCAAGGGCCAGGCCTCAGCCCGTTGCGGATCAAGCGTGACAACCTCGCGAAAAGCGCGCTCAGCCGCCTGCACGTTGCGCAGTCTCAGCGCCATTCCGCCCAGAACCAGATGCGTTTCTGGGAAATCGAGCCTGTTTGACATCGTCTGCCGCCAATCCGCCATCCCCTGCGCGGCCAGTGCGCGCTGGCTCGGCGTCATCGCCTGATCCGGGACCGTCAGGAATTCTTTGGCAGCTGAAATACGAACATTCCGAAATGGATCAGACAGCAAGGGCTCAAGCCGGGTCACCTTGTCTGACAAAGGCGCTGCACGTTGTAACGCAGCCGCATTTGCCCGGATCAGCGGATCACCATCCGCCAGCAAAAGCGCAGTTTGGGCAGCGATTTCCGAGTCAGCGACGGGCAGCAGCAGATACAATGCCGTCGCCCGTACGATCCCGGCCTCAGAAGGATCGCGGGCAATTTCCAACAGCTCAGGACTGCTGTCTGACCGGCCCGACAGCGCCGCCTTGAAAACCGAACCATAGTGACTGCCGCGCCGTTCGGACTGAGGAAACCAACGCTCGATTTGACGCGCCGCCCAGCCCTGATCGCGGCCTTCGTGGCAATCGGTGCAGGCATCTGTACCCAACCCCAGATCGGGACGCGGAATACGAAAACTGTGATCGCGCCGACCGTCGTTACCCATATAAGTGCGCTCGATCATATGACAGCTTTTACATTGCGCACCGGCGCTCTCGACCGGGTGGTGGTGGTGATCGGGACTATCGTATTCAGCTTTGACCAGCGATGGAAAATCGGCATTCCCAGCCAATGAATGGCACTGAGTACAGACCCCGTTGTCTTCGGCCTTTAGCGCGCCACTATGGGCGTCGTGGCAGTTCAGGCAGCTGACGCCCTTTTGATACATCCGCGATTGCAGGAACGATCCGTAGACATAGACTTCGTCTAGTATCTGCCCATCCGGGTGATACAAACCGGGGCGCAAAAGGGCGAGGTTATAGGCATCGTGATAGGCCGTACCGGGTAGAGGATTCCCATCGTCCAACGCTTCGCGTCTGGAGTGACATCCGGCGCATTGTTGGATTTCTGCTTCGGCGCCCCCCCTGCCCCAACTCATCGCGAACCCAAAGGCATCCAGACCATCAAGGGGCGCCTTGCCGGTTGCCCAGTTCAGATGTTCCGAAGCGGGTCCATGACAAGCCTCGCACCCGACCCCGATTTCGGACTGGTGCGAATTGTATTGACGGGCGACCGGATCATAATCCTTTTCGAACCCGGTCGCATGGCATTCTGCGCATCGCGCATTCCAGTTCTTGTAAGGACCAGTCCAATGCAGCCCGTCATCCGGCGGAAGATCCTGATTGGGGTAGAGATGAAACCACTGATCACGCTCGGTATCCCAAACTACGTCAAAGCTCTGAAAACGGCCCGGTTCGGTCTCAAACAGGTATTGCTGCAAGGGTTCGACACCCACGACCGAGTGTACCGTATAGTTGGTCGTCTCGCCGTTCTTCTCGGTTACACGGGCGTGGTACTGATCGTTTGACCGCTCGAACGCCACAGACATTCCATCATGCGAAAACGCAGTTCCCCCAAAATCGCCCCGAACGGTGTCCGTCGATGCATTTGTCCAAGCATTGGCGTGATGCGAGCCAGCCCAGTCGCGCGTTTCAGTGTGATGACAGTCGATGCAGCTGTCCGACCCCACATAGTCCTGCGCCTGAACAGATGTTGCGGCAATCAGAAATGCAGTCAGGGCACTCACCCACAACATGCCAGCGCTATCGCGCCTGTCCGTCTTCATTTGTCCGCGCCAGATCGCGCTGTCGACCCGAGGTCTATGAGCGCACCGTTGTATTCTGCGCCCAGTATCAACATGGCAGAGCACAGATATAGAAATATCAGCGCAGCCATCGCCCCCGCTAGCCCTGCGTAAGTTGCGCTGTAGGTGGCAAATTGCGCGATATAGATCGAAAATCCCCAACCGCCCGCTGTCCAAAGGGCCAGCGTCAGGATGACACCGGGCAATATCTGCATCAGGCTGTGCCGTCGGGTTGGCAGGATCAGATGAGCAAGCAAGACTGTACCTGCCGGCACAGCAACTGTGAAAGTCCAGCGCAAACGGTCGACGGACAGCCAGTCAGCGACATCGACCGTGGTCTTTTCCGACACAAGCTGCGTGTAGACAGGCAAGATTACCTCGACCGCTGCAATCGCAAGAATGGCGGCACCGCCCATAATGACCAGCGCAAAACACAGCAGGCGCGTTTTCCAGAACGGCCAGCTGTCATGGTCGTGATAGGCCATATTCATCGCAGCGCGCACTGCGGCGACCCCGTTGGACGCAAAATAGATCGCCAAAAGGCCACCCAACGTGATTACACCCGATCCGGCCCCGACGAGAACCGCCCGCAGCTCGCTCACAATCGGGTCGGCCACATCCTTCGGCCAGGCCCCGAAGATCAGTTCGATTAACTCGTCGGTGACATATCCCTGCGACAGCGCGCCTGCCAACGCCACGGTGAACAGAACAAAAGGAAAAAGAGCCATCATCAGCGACATGGCGACATGACTGCTCATGACAAAGCCGTTCTTGTCGTCAAAACGCCGAACCGCCAGCCAGAACGCGCGGATAAAGCGGCCAAAAATGGGAATCGCGGAGTGTGACATATCCCGACCCTAACCTGCCTTGTGCAGCGGCAGAACCCGGCAATGCCGCAGATCAGCGGAATCCACGCCCATAACCGCCTGAGCGGATTGCATAAACCCACTGACCCGTGCAGGATTGCCCCGACACCGGCGCGACAATCCAAGGCATCACATGACTTCTGATCCCCAAGACACTGCCTCAAGGCCCAGGCTAAAGCTGGCGGTGGTTCGCGATGTCACCATCGTTGCCACACTTGTGGTGCTGGGGTTGTATGCCGGGGCCAGCTTTCTCATACCTTTGACCGTGGCGCTGCTGGTGAACGTTCTGATCATCGCGCTCAGCGATCGGGTTATCTCATTGACGCACGCGCCGGTTTGGCTGGCGAATGTTGCAGCGATCACCGTTGTTTTGGCTGGCTTGTTTATGATCATGTATGTTCTGGGCAGTCAGGCGACCCAATTTGCCCGTTCAATCGGGACCTATGAGACCCAGTTCGACAGTGCGGTCAATCGCATCACCGGACTTGCCGGCAACGATGTAACCAGCTTTATCCGCGATAACCTTGTCAGCATCGATATGTCATACGTGGCGCGCCTGCTGCTGGGCAGCGCAACCTCTTTGCTCAACCAGTTTTTTCTGATCAGCCTCTACGTGGCCTTTTTGATGGCCGAGCGTCTTGCCTTTCGCAAAAAGCTGCAGCTTGCGGCTGGCAGCCCGCTGACCGGGGCCGATCTGGCCTCAATTCTGGACGCGATCTCATACAGTCTGCAGCGATATGTCGGGGTCAAAACCTTTATCAGTCTGATCACCGCCAGTATCAGCTATACTGTTTTTCGCGCGCTGGGCCTTGAATATGCCGAGACATGGGCGGTGCTGACCTTTGCCCTGAACTTCATCCCCTCGATCGGTTCGATTATCGCGGTGGTATTTCCGGCGATGATAGCGCTTGTGCAATTTGACAGCATCGCGCCGTTTTTGATCATTGTTCTGGGGTGCGGCACCATTCAATTCCTGATCGGAAATTTTCTCGACCCCGCCATGCTGGGTCGGTCGCTGAACATGTCGACCTTTCTGGTCATTATGGCGCTGACATTCTGGACCACGCTTTGGGGCTTGATCGGCGCCTTCCTCAGCGTGCCGCTGACCGTCTGCATTCTGATTATTTTCAGCCACATCCCGGCGCTGCGCCCTGTGGCGATCCTAATGTCTCTGGACGGCCGATTGGGTGAGGACGACACGCCGACCTAGCTTGGCTAGCAAGAATACAGCGCTTGTTGAGGTCACCTCAGGGAAGTCAGACAGCCTGACCCTACAAAACTATTGTCACGGGCGGCTTCCCGCACCGGGATCAGAAATTAACCAAAGAAATGTATGCTTTAATTCGATTATGTGATATCTACCTTGGATATTCCTCTACCTGTTGAGATGCCGTCGATTTTCGGCATCGTGCAGGGATTTTAATTAGGAATCAAATAGTTGCCGGTGGCCCTTAAGACCAGCCATCCAAATCACTTCATGCCAATGGGTCCCGTGCGATCCAGTCTGTTCAGGAGCATATCATGTCATCATCACGCTCGTTTACCGATATCTGGCGCAGAGAGGTGCGGCGCCTTGTCGTCGCGTCCGCAGCCGCCCTGCTGGCCATCCCTGCCCTGGCGCAGGATCAAAAGCCCAATATCCTGGTGATTTGGGGCGATGATATCGGTCAGTCCAACATCTCGGCCTATACGATGGGTTTAATGGGCTATCAGACGCCGAATATCGACCGTGTGGCCAAAGAAGGCATGATCTTAACGGACTATTATGGTGAACAATCCTGCACCGCCGGCCGTTCGTCTTATATTATGGGGCAGTCCGTTTTCCGTACCGGCCTATCCAAGGTCGGTCTGCCCGGTGCCGATCTGGGCATGCAGACAGAAGACCCAACCATCGCGGGCCTCTTGAAGGACCACGGCTATGTCACGGGTCAGTTTGGCAAGAACCATCTGGGCGACAAAGATGAACATCTACCCACAAACCACGGTTTTGATGAGTTTTTTGGAAACCTCTATCACCTGAACGCCGAGGAAGAGCCTGAAAACGAAGATTATCCGGGTGATGCTGTTTTGCCGGACGGCCGCACCTTTCGCGAGGCCTATGGCCCGCGCGGTGTCATTAAATCCAGCGCCGATGGCTCAATCGAAGACACCGGCCCGCTGACCCGCAAGCGTATGGAGACAGTAGACGAAGAAACCGTTGCGGCGGCCATCGACTTTATCAAACGCGCCCATGATCAGGGTCAGCCCTTTTATGTCTGGTGGAACGGCACCCGTATGCATTTCCGCACCCATGTCAAAGATGAAATGCGGGCCCAGGCGAACGAGATCTTTGGCGGCTCGGCAGATGAATACACGGCGGGCATGATCGAACATGACATGCATGTGGGCCAGCTGCTGGACCTGCTGGACGAGCTGGGCATCGCGGACAACACGATTGTTCACTACTCGACCGATAACGGCCCCCACATGAACACGTGGCCGGATGCCGCCGCAACGCCGTTTTGGGGTGAGAAGAACACCAACTGGGAAGGCGGTTGGCGCGTGCCTTCGATGGTCCGCTGGCCCGGTCAGATCGAAGCGGGATCGGTCAGCAATGAGATCGTTCACCACATGGACTGGCTGCCGACCTATCTGGCCATTGCAGGCGACCCTGAGATCAAGGGCAAGCTGATGGAGGGATATACCTCAGCAGCCATGGGGCGCGACTACAAAGTGCATCTTGACGGGTACAACATCCTGCCCCTGCTAACCGGTGAAGCAACCGAAAGCCCACGCCGCGAAATCTTCTATTTCTCGGATGACGGCGATCTGACCGCGCTGCGTTTCGATGATTGGAAGCTGATCTTCCTTGAGCAAAAAGCATGGGCAACCCTGCGCGCCTGGATCGAACCCTGGACCGAGCTGCGCATTCCCTTGATCATCAACCTGCGTCGCGACCCCTATGAGCGGGCCTATCGCACGTCCAACACCTATTATGACTGGTTGCTGGATCGGGCGTATTTCCTGGTTCCCGCCCAGCAATATGTGGGGAACTTCCTGGCGACTTTTGAAGAGTTTCCGCCACGACAAAAGGCGGCCAGTTTCAATCTGGATCGGGTGATGGAAAAGCTGACGACCCCCACCAACAACTAGGCTCAAACCTGGCCGAACTCCCAAGGGCCGCCTGATACCGGGTGGCCCTAACCATTAGATACAGGGTGTTTTGATGCGAAACCTAATATTTACGACCCTTCTTTGCGGCTTACCCGTCAGCCTTTACGCCGATCCGCTGCCCAGTTGGCGGGACACCGAGACCCGTGACCGGATCGTCTCCTTTGTTGATGCCGTGACAGACCCGTCCAGCACAGACTATGTCACGCCCGCTGACCGGATCGCAGTGTTTGACAATGACGGCACGCTTTGGGCCGAACAGCCGGTCTATTTCCAGCTTATCTTTGCCATGGACCGGCTGGCTGAGATGGCAAAGGATGATCCTTCGATCCTGACAAGCCCCGTCCTTGAGGCCGCCGCCAAAGGCGACCTGCACCCGATCCTTGACGGCGGTGTAGAGGCGCTGATCGAGGTGATAAACGTCTCGCATTCGGGCATGAGTGTTGAGGCCTTTCAGGCGTCAACCGCAAAATGGCTGACACAAGCCCGCCACGAGGCGACCGGATTGCCCTATGATCAGATGACCTATCAACCCATGGTCGAACTGCTCAGATATCTGCGCGACGAAGGCTTCACGACCTATATCGTCTCTGGCGGCGGTATCCATTTCATGCGGGTCTTTGCCGAGCAAGCCTATGGCATCCCGCCGTCTCAGGTTCTGGGCACCTACGGTGACAGCATTTATGAGAGGGTCGAGGGCGTCCCAACCATCGTCAAATCACCCGGCATTGCTTTTGTCGACGACAAGGAGGGCAAACCGATCAACATTGAACGCACGATAGGTAAGCGCCCTGTTCTGGCCGTCGGAAATTCTGACGGAGACTTTGCGATGCTCGAATGGACCACAGCCGGAGAAGGTGCGCGCATGGGCGTACTGATCCATCATACGGATGCCGAACGTGAATGGGCTTATGATCGCGACAGCCATATCGGCCGTCTGGTGGACGGGCTGGATAAAGGGCCCGACATGGGTTGGGTCATCGTAGATATGGCGCAGGACTGGTCCCGCATCTACAGTGGGGCCAACTGAACAGTCGGGACGCCTTTCATAGATGTGGACATTGCTGGTCTCTTTTTCCCTGTTTGCGCTTTATTGCGTGGCAGTGTTCTTCTCGCTGCGTGCCGCGCAAACGGCCCGCACCCCGCAGGGTGCTGTTGGATGGGTGGTGTTCCTGCTCTCGGCGCCGATGCTGGGCGTCCCCCTTTATTTGTTTCTGGGACGCCACCGGTTTCGCGGCTATCGCATCGCCCGCAAACAAAGCGAACAAGTAGTCGAGGGCATCAAGACCTTCGCTGATTATGCAAAGCCCAACCCCGAGACCATGCAGATCAATCCAAGACCGTTTGAAGCGCTGGCGCATCTGCCCGTCTCTCGCAGCAACGGAGTCGAGCTGCTGGTCGATGGCGATGCCACGTTCGAGGCGATTTTCAAAGCCATCGACGCGGCGCAGCGCTATGTCTTGATCCAGTTTTACATTGTGCGTGATGACGCTTTAGGAACCCTGCTGCAGGAGAAGCTGATTTCGGCTGTCCAACGCGGTGTGCATGTGCGGTTCATGACCGATGCAGTTGGCAGCTATGGCCTGCCGTCTAGTTATCTTGAGACACTGCGTGAAGCGGGCGTCGATGTCGCGGACCCGCGGGAGCAACGGGGGCCGAATTTCCGATTTCAACTCAACTATCGCAATCACAGGAAAACCGTGATCATCGATGGAGAAGTCGGGTTTATCGGCGGTCACAATGTCGGAGTCGAATATCTGGGTCGAAATCCAGCATATGGGCGCTGGCGCGATACCCATATCAGAATGCAGGGCCATATCGTTCGTCAGCTGCAGTTGATCTTTACCGAAGACTGGCACTGGGCCCGTGGCGAAGATCTGATCGATCAGCTGGATTGGGCCGGTAGCGAAGCGCAACAGGACATGAATGCACTTTTGGTTGCGACCGGTCCGGGTGATGAAACCGAAACCGGCGCGATGATGTTTTTTTCCGCGATTGCCGAAGCTAAGGAGCGGTTGTGGATCGCGTCGCCCTATTTTGTGCCTGATATCGATATTCTCACAGCCCTGCAACACGCTGCCCTGCGCGGTGTCGACGTCCGTATTCTGGTGCCCGAGGTCATTGACCACCGCCTGCCCTGGCTGGCCGCTTTTGCCTATTTCGATGAGGTCCGGGACTGCGGCGTGAAGATTTTCCGCTATACCGATGGTTTCATGCATCAAAAGGTGTTTGTGGTCGACGATACTCTGGCCGCTGTTGGCACAACCAATCTGGACAACCGCTCATTCCGACTGAATTTCGAAGCCATGGCGCTGTTCTTTGACGCCCGCGCCGCACAGGCCGTCGACGCAATGTTGCAGACGGATTTCGAAGCAAGCTATGAACTGACCCGATCGCTGAAAGAACAGCCCATGCATATCCGGTTCGGCGCGCCACTCGCGCGGCTTTTTGCACCGATCCTTTAGTTCAGAAAGCGTTCCTGAAACACGCGCGTCATCAGCGCCACCATAAAGGCCGTCGACAATCCAAAGGCCAACAGCCCCGTGACCGAGGCGAAGGCCCCAAAGATACGCAGCCCTTCGCCCAGAACAATGTCGCCGTAGCCAAGCGTTGTGAATGTCACCAGCGAGAAATAGAGCGCCGTGTTCCAGTCCGGCAGCACATCGCCCAGAACCCAGACGATGGCCCAGATCCAAACCTGAATCGTATGGGTGACAACGATAAAGGCCAGCGCCAGCGTGATCGGGCCGGCGGTGGGCACAATACCGCCTTTGTCCTCCCATTTCTCAACCAGGCGACGAATGGCAAAGGTACACCATGTCAGCAGGATGATCTCGATCAGAAAGCACAGGCCCAGATACAGGCTGCCCCATAGGATTTGTTGTGACAACGTCATGATTTGACCTGCTTTCCAATGACACGTGCATCGCCAGCATGGCCGTTTGCCTATCCCAGAACAACCCCGCGGAAGGTGCGGCGAATGGAACCCTGCTGGCCTTAACTATGGACAGCTGACAATCGCGTTGCACATTGTGACGCAACAAAGGTGAGTTTCCAATGCTGCTGAATATAGACCATGTGCAAAAGACTTATCCAGGTGGGCGTCCGGTGCTGCAGGATGTCTCGCTGACGCTTGACCATGGCCAGACGCTTGCGCTGACCGGTGAAAGCGGCAGTGGCAAAAGCACATTGCTGAACCTCGCGGCCGCGCTGGATGATTTTGATGCCGGGGAAATTACGCTTGATAGCGTAGTATTGTCACCTCTGGATGATCGTGAACGCGCAGAGATAAGACAGTCGAAGGTCTCACTGGTGTTTCAGCAGTTCAATCTGATCCCGTCGTTGACCGTCGCGCAGAATCTGGCCTTTCACGCAAGGCTTGCGGATCGGCAGGATGAGGGTTGGACCGCGTATCTGGCTCAAAAGTTGGGGCTGGACGCGCTGTTGGACCGGTATCCTGAAAACCTGTCGGGTGGCCAGCAGCAACGTGTCGCCATCGGGCGCGCGATGGCCATGCGGCCCAGGCTTCTGCTGGCGGATGAGCCAACTGGCAATCTGGACGAAACCGCCAGCGCCGTTGTTCTGGACCTGATGCTGGATCTGGTCGCTGAAACCAATGCGGCCCTGCTGCTGGTCACCCACTCACAAGACATCGCCGCGCGGCTGGATCGTCGGGCCCATCTGGCCAATGGACGGGTTGCATGACAGGTGCGGTCGTTCAGGCGCTGCTGTCTCATTGGCGGGCGCATTGGTTGCAACTGGCCACATTGCTGACTGGCATCGCGCTGGCCACAGGTCTGTGGTCTGCGGTTCAGGCGATCAACGCCGAGGCGCGCGCCAGCTATGCCCGCGCCAATGCGCAGCTGTCTTTTGGACAATTGGATGAGCTGCGCCATCCTGCGGGTTTCATCCCGTTGTCCCGCTATGTCGAGCTGCGGCGCGCAGGCTGGCAGGTCGCCGCGGTGCTTGAGGGTTCTGTCCGCATGGATGGGCGCACCCTGCGGCTGATGGGGGTGGATATGGTCGCCTATCCCGCCCTGCCCGCCATCACCGAGATTGAACAAACCGGCACAGCACCTGACCCCGCCGATATGCTGACAGCACCGGGACGCCTTTTGATCACGCCGGAGCTGGCAGAAGTGTTCGAGGGGCGCGATGACGTGCCGCCGACCCTGATCTCAACGGCGCTGCCGCCCGATTTCATACTAACCGATATCGGAGTGGCCGAACGGTTGCTTGATCGGCCGGGCCAGATTTCACGGCTTGTCATCCTGCCGGATCAGACGGCCTATGCGCCCCCCCTCGCCGAAATTGCGCCCGAGCTTGAACGCATAACCCCTTCGGCCCAGGTTGATACCGCGCAGCTGACCGACAGCTTTCATCTGAACCTGTCGGCCTTTGGCTTGCTTTCCTTTGCGGTTGGGCTGTTTATCGTGAACGGAACCGTTGGCTTGGCCTTTGCGCAGCGGCGCGGAATGATCAGAACGTTGCGCGCGCTCGGCACGCCAATGCGAACCCTCATATGTATTATTCTGGCCGAACTGATCCTGTTCGCGCTGATCGGCGGTGTGGCTGGTCTGGTGTTGGGTCACCTTATCGCAGGCGCGCTGCTGCCGGACGTGGCCGCAACCCTGCGCGGCCTCTATGGCGCGCCTGTTGAGGGGCAATTGGCGCTGCGCCCTGAGTGGGTAGCATCGGGATTGGCCATGGCGGTCGGAGGCACGCTGGTCGCCAGCGCCCATGCGCTGTGGCGGTTGTCTCGGCTGCCGCTGCTGGCCGGACCGGGTCAACAGGCCTGGAGCAACCATACCGCAGGACGCATTTTCGCCGGCGTCGCCGGGATCGCTCTGATCCTTGGCGGATTGGTCGTCTTCATCAGCGTCAAAGGGCTGATTTCAGGCTTTGTGATGCTGGCCGGAATACTGACCGGCGCGGCCCTGCTGCTACCTGCTATTTTGTCTCTAACACTGGGCTTTTTTGCCCGTCGTGCCCGTGAACCGGTGGCGCAATGGGTCTTGGCGGACATGCGTACGCAGCTGCCCGGCCTATCCCTTGCGCTGATGGCGTTGTTGCTGGCTTTGGCGGCCAATATCGGTGTTGGTACCATGGTTTCGAGCTTTCGGCTGACCTTTGTAGGCTGGCTCGATCAACGCTTGACATCCGAGCTGTATGTGACCGCGCACAACGAACAGCAAGGCGTGCAGATTGTCGACTGGCTGAAGCCGCAGGTTGACGCCATCCTGCCCATTCGCAGCGCAGAGCTGAGCCATGAGACCGGGCCATTGTTCCTGTATGGCGTCGTCGACGATCAGAGCTATCGACAAAACTGGCCGCTGATCGCCAAAGGCCCCGATGCGTGGGATCGCGTGATGGAGGGTCAGGCCGTTCTGATCAACGAACAACTGGCGCGCCGCGCCAACCTTTGGCCCGGGGACGCGCTGCACCTGTCGCCAAGCCAGTCGCTGGTGATCGCGGCGGTCTATTCCGACTATGGCAACCCCACTGGTCAGGCCATTGTTTCAATGGATCAGCTAGATACGATCGTACCGGGTGCGGTGTCGCGGCGGTTTGGCGTCCGGCTGCCCGCAGACCGTGCGACCGAACTGGCGCAAGCCATTCGGGATCGCTTTGATTTACGGAACGAAGCCGTTGTGCAGCAGGCTGCGATGAAGGCGCGCTCGCTTGCGATATTTGAAAAGACATTTGTCGTCACGTCCGCTCTGAACATTCTGACGCTTGGCGTCGCAGGCTTTGCCATTCTCACCAGCCTTCTGACCCTTTGGACGCAGCGCTTGCCTCAGCTTGCACCGGTCTGGTCCCTGGGATTGACCCGCGTACAACTGGCGCGGCTTGAGCTGCTGCGCAGTGTCGTTCTGGCCGCGCTGACCTTTTGTCTGGCGCTTCCGCTGGGGCTGGTGCTGGCCTGGGTGTTGCTGTCTGTGATCAACGTTCAGGCCTTTGGCTGGCAATTGCCGATGTATCTGTTCCCCATCGAATGGCTGTGGCTGTTCCTGCTGACATTGCTGGCCGCCACGGTCGCAGCCGCTCTGCCCGCGCTGCGGCTCAGACGCCTGCCACCGGCTGATTTGCTGAGGATTTTTGCCAATGAACGTTAGAGCGCTCTTGCTGTTTCTGCTGCTTCCGCTGTCCGCGCTTGCGCAGGGATATGCCGGTCTGGGTGGCAATGCGGATGGTTTTACAGCACCCCAGCGCGGATATGCGTTTCAGTTCCCGCGCGATCACGGCCCGCACCCTGATTATCGGATCGAGTGGTGGTACCTGACCGCAAACCTGAAGGGTGAGGACGGGCGCGACTATGGAATCCAATGGACGCTGTTCCGCTCAGCACTAAAACCCGAAGAGGCCGAAGGATGGCAAAGCCCGCAGCTGTGGCTCGCGCACGCGGCGGTCACCACCCCGGAGAACCACTATTTCGCCGAACGCCTGTCGCGCGGCGGGATTGGACAGGCCGGTGTCAACGCTCAGCCATTTGAGGCGTGGATTGACGAATGGCATATGAAATCCAACAACGACGATATCAACGCACTGGACCTGACCGCCACTGGCACCGAGTTTTCATATGACCTGTCCCTGACCGCGCATACGCCATTTGTTTTTCACGGGGATGCCGGGTATTCGGTCAAATCAGCCGATGGTCAGGCCAGCTATTACTACTCGCAGCCCGGCTATTCCGTCGATGGGGTGTTGCGTTTGCCTCAGGGCGACGTGGCTGTCACGGGCCACGGCTGGCTGGATCGTGAATGGTCGTCGCAGCCATTGGCACAGGATCAAAGCGGCTGGGACTGGTTCTCGCTCAGCTTTGATGACGGGCAGAAACTGATGGCATTCCGCCTGCGGGGGGCGCGTGGCGATTATACCTCTGCCACTTGGATTGACGCGCAGGGGAACGGCACCGCCCTGCCCGATGGCAGCGTGTTCTTTACCCCGCAGGAAACAAACCACGTGGCTGATCGGGACATCCCCGTGCGCTGGCATATATCGCTGCCGGCGCGTGATCTTGAGGTTGAAGTCACAGCCCTGACGCCACAGTCCTGGATGGGAACGCAGTTTGCCTATTGGGAAGGACCTGTGCTTGTCACCGGCAGCCATGCGGGGCGCGGCTATCTGGAAATGACCGGATACTAGGCCGCGCGCCTATCGCACGACATAGACCGAGACCTTTGCGTGCCGCACTACCCGCGAGGCGTTTGGCCCAAGCAGATAGTCTTTGAAATCGGGCTTATGCGCGCCGATCACAATCAGATCACTGCCAGCGCTTTCAGCCGTCTTAAGAATCTCCTGATAGGCTGTTCCGGTCGCAACTACATGCCGGATCGAGGCGTTCTGATCAGCGCCAAGCGTAGATATGCACAGCGCGCTCAGTTGCTTGTGTGCCTCTTCCTGCGCTTGCTCGTGATGATGTGGCTCAAAGAAACTAGTCACAAATGACTCACCGTAATCCGGCATCACTGTCACGACATCCAGCTGGGCACCTTCGCGAGCGGCTATCTCGCCCGCGGTTTTCAGAACGTCAGCATCAAGATCACCATTGCTGATATCAACGGCACACAGAACGGATTTGGTCATGCCGGCACCTCTTGTCTTGCGGCGCGGCCGCGTTGCAGGAATGCGATCAGACCCAGAAGGATCAGCGCAGGTATATAGATCAGTTGCTGTGGAGGTTGTGTCGACGGCAGGCTGACTGACGCGATGCGCACCGCCTCATCGCCGTAGTAGTCGAAGTTACCCAGATCCGCGGAAACAGGTGTGCCGAACAGAGGTTCATCCAGCTTGACCAGCCCGTCTTCTTCGATCAGCAACAGACCCATCGCCTCGACACGCGCGGCCCCACCGTCTTCCGAACCAACGGGGATCACGATAGTCGTATCAACCATATTTCCGGTGTCAAAATCCGGCCCACTGATCACCATTCGTACCTCGGTGCCAGGTGGCGTTTTGTCCATGGTTTCAACGAAGGCTGAAGGTTCGACCGATGTATACGGCGGCGCGATGCGATCCATGAAATAGTCGGGTCTGAACAGCGCAAACGCGACCAGAATCAACGCGATACTCTCATAGATGCGGTTGTGGGTCACAAAGTAACCCATTGTTCCGGCAGTGAAGACCAAAATCGCGATCGTCGCTGATATGGCGACTATTATACCTTCGGTCCATGTCACATCAATCAGCAGCAGGTCTGTGTTGAAGATGAACACAAACGGCAAGGCGACAGTTCGCAGCGAATAGAAGAAGGCGGTAAAGCCCGTCTTGATCGCGTCGCCCCCAGACACAGCCGCTGCAGCAAAGCTGGCCAACCCAACCGGGGGCGTCACATCCGCCATGATCCCGAAGTAGAAGACAAACAAATGCACCGCAATCAGTGGAACAATCAGCCCGCTCTGCGCTCCAAGCTCGACCACAACGCCGGCCATCAGCGAACTGACCACGATATAGTTCGCCGTGGTTGGCAGTCCCATGCCCAGAACAAGGCTCAGCAGCCCGACACACATCAGAACAAAGACCAGTGTTGTGCCGGTCATGTCTTGCGCACGCTCTGCAACAGTTCCTTGAAACGCCGTCAGTCCGACCAAATCGGTGACAGGGCTGATCAGGTGAACGAAGATCGCAGCGAAATAGGTCAGACCGTATGCCATCGCCTCGACCAGATCGGCCATGACCTGCCCAATCCCGGTGAGGGTGACCGTGCCCACAATCACGCCAGCCGTCGCCGTTGCAAGAGCGATACCGATCATGTTGCGCGCGCCAGCGATCAGACCTTCCCAAAGATCTGCAATGCCGCTGACAAAAGCGTTCGCCAGGGCGCTCTGCCCCCGGAAAATCGCTTTGAGCGGCTTCTGCGTGGCCAGAATGACAAACAGCAGCGCCGTCGCCCAGAAGGCCGAAAGACCCGGCGATTTCTGTTCGATCATCAGGAAGTAAACCAGAACGATGATGGGCAGCAGATAGTGCAGCCCGGCTTTGTAAATCTTGGTGATATCCGGCAGCTCGACCGTTTTGGCGTTGGGATCATCGGGCTCAAGATCGGGCACCTGTGCGGCCATGGCGAGCAGAGCGACATAAACCAGCAGGATGGCAACCGTGATCAAAAGATCGGCCATGCTGGGCACCCAGGCCTCAGCGGCATCTACCGGAAATTGCGATCCATAACACAATCCTGCAAAGACCAGGAAGAAGCTGGCCATGCCAACAATCGTCCGCGCCAGATGCACCTCGCGGTCACCCAATGTTGGCATGTTCCGCTTCACGGCTTCAAGGTGAACGATGTAGACCAGCGCGATGTAGGAAATCGCCGCAGGCAGGAAGGCATGCGTGATCACTTCGACATAGGAAATGCCCACATATTCGACCATCAGGAAGGCCGCTGCCCCCATCACGGGCGGCATAATCTGACCATTGACCGAGGATGCAACCTCTACCGACCCAGCTTGCTCACTACTGAAACCAACGCGTTTCATCAGGGGTATGGTGAAGGTGCCGGTGGTCACCACATTGGCGATCGACGAGCCCGAGATCAGGCCGGTTGCAGCCGACCCCACAACCGCTGCTTTGGCCGGGCCGCCACGCAGGTGGCCCAGTGCCCCAAATGCCATTTTGATGAAATAGTTCCCTGCCCCAGCCTTATCCAGCAGCGCCCCGAACAAAACAAACAGGAACACGAACTTGGTTGAAACACCCAAGGCGATGCCAAAGACGCCCTCAGAAGTGATCCACATGTGGCTCATCGCCTTTTTCAGGCTCGCACCTTTCCAGCGAATGACTTCGGGAACCCATTCGGACGAGCCGAAGAACACATAGGCCAGAAACACCGTCGCAATGACCGCCATTGCCGGGCCAAGCGCGCGGCGCGCGGCCTCGAACAGCAACAACAACCCGCCAAGGGCGATCCACTTGTCGGTATCATCGGCAAGGCCGCCAGCGTTCACAATCTTGTCGTAGAAAAAATAACCATAAAGCGCGACACCCGCCCCCAGAATTCCCATCAGCCAATCCTGAATCGGGATGTAGCTTCTTGGGCTGGATTTCAGCGCCGGATAGGCAGCAAAGGCCAGAAACATGGCAAAGGCCAGATGAAACTGCCGCGCATTGTTCACAACGCTGCCGGGCAGCACATAGTTGGAAATCGGCGATGCCAGAACAACCTGGAAGATCGACCAGATCGCGGCAACGATCGCCAGAAACAGACCAACGTTCCCTGCAGGGTCCCGTGCGCCTGCGTCTGAGGACGCAACCAGTTCCTGAAGCTCTTCTTCGGATAAAGGACGATTGCCCTGTTTGTCAGCGCTCATCAAATCTCTCCCCGTTCAGCGGCCTATTTCGGCACTGTTTTTATGTTCCGGTCGTGACCCGGTTGGGAACGAGGCGCAAACCGCGCCTCGTTCTTGAGTTAGCGGATTACTGAATCCAGCCTTTTTCTTTGTAGTACTTCTCAGCACCCGGATGCAGAGGAGCCGACAGGCCGTCTGCAATCATTTCCTCAGGCTTGAGGTTGGCAAAGGCCGGGTGCAGCTTTTTAAAGTCATCGAAGTTTTCGAAGACCGAGCTGACAACCGCATAGACGGCCTCGTCGGACACGTCTGCCGAAGTAACAAAGGTTGCGCCCACACCAAATGTGGCAGTGTCACCGTCAGACCCGCGATACATACCCCCTGGGATGGTTGCGGTACGGTAGAACGAGTTGTCGTTGACCAGCTTATCAACGGCTTCGCCGCTGACATTTACCAGGACCGAGTCACACGCAGTGGTGGCTTCCTGAATCGAGCCCGACGGGTGCCCAACGGTATAGACCATCGCATCAATCTGGTTGTCGCACAGAGCTGCGGATTGCTCGGCCGCCTTCAACTCGGTTGCCAGCTCAAAATCGCCAGTGCTCCAGCCCATTTCGCCCAGCAGAACCTCCATCGTGCCGCGCTGACCAGAACCGGGGTTACCGATGTTCACACGCTTGCCCTTGAGGTCTTCGAAATTGGTGATCCCCGCATCGGCGCGAGCCACAACAGTGAACGGTTCGGGATGCACCGAGAAGACCGCGCGCAGGTTTTCAAACGGGCCTTGCTCTTCGAACTTCGACGTGCCGTTGAACGCGTGATATTGCCAGTCGGACTGTGCAACACCAAACTCCAGCTCGCCTTCGCGAATGGTGTTGATGTTGTAGACGGACCCGCCGGTCGATTCGACCGAGCAACGCACGCCATGCTCTTTGCGGCCCTTGTTCACCAAACGACAGATCGCGCCGCCGGTCGGATAATAAACACCCGTAACACCGCCTGTTCCAATCGTGATGAAGTCTTCGGCATAAGCGGCCGGAGCCATAAGGGCTGCGGTAACAACCGCGCCGAGGCTAAGCTTGCTGCTGTTTTTCATTTTTGAGAACTCCCAATTCTTTTGGTGGATGGGAAACCGTTCGGCGAACCCATCCAGGGGGGCCGTCGTTATGATAAGCACACGTGCCTTGCAACAGGTACAAGCGCCTCAGTTTCAAGAATCTCCCAACACTCTCGACGTTTCATTCAGACACTTGCCTTGTCAAGTCCCGTGCAGATTTCGAATGCGCCATTCTGCATTTCTGACGCTGATCGCGTATCTTTCCCCGTCACAGCCCGGGAATAGCATGTGCTTTTCAAGCGCTTTTGCGGCCAGCAGGACGCAATCACGCGGCTGCTTCTTCACCTGATGTCGTTCATAGGCCTCCGAAACGCAGTCTGATTTGAGCCGACAGACCTCTGGGTTTGGGACCCGTTTGCAGACCACATGGTCTAGTGCATCAGCTTATTGTCCGACATGCCGTAAATTCGCTCGATCATGGAAAGGACCTCCCTATGAGAGCCCAGCTGTTCGGCCGATGTCTTGCGCAGATGACGCATCAGAACTGGATTGCTTATTGCTGTGAATGCGCTCCAGCCCTTTTTGGGCGGTGCATTCGGATCGACCTCGATCAACTAATTGTCGATCTTGGTAGTATCCTTGGACATGATTGCATCTTTCAAGAAAAAATAGTCGCGCTCGGCGGTCTGGGTCAGGTAGATACCGATAGGAAGGGTCCACGCAGTCCCGGCGCGGTCGAGATTTCTCAAGTCTAGATTGAGCCATCGAAAGGCCGCAAAAGCCTTGATTGTATGCACGCAGATTCGAAAAGAACTCTGTAGGCGACACAAAATCTACGAAGGATTGATTTATGAGCAGGCTCCTGACCATTGCAGCGGTAATTTTGGCTGCTTCCAACACTGCAGCATTTGCAATTGATGAGTGTGTGTCGATCGATGCGGATTTGGATCGGCTTGCCTGCTATGACAAGGCCTCTGGTCGGACACCGAAAACAGAAGTTCAGAAATCGGAAGGGGGCGACTGGCTTATTCAACCCAAAAAATCCGATTTTGAGGACACGACCGATATTTATCTTTCGGTGCATTCGAACGATCTGATGAACTGCAATCGCTTTGGTGGCCAGGAAAAGGCTACACTGATGATTCGTTGTAAGGAAAACACGACAGCGATCTTCCTCAACACAAACTGCCACCTAGCATCCGGTCATGGCGGATACGGTGTCATCGACTACAGAATTGACGACCAGGCCGCCGGAGACCGGAATTTTGAAGCAAGTACCGACAACAGCGCGCTCGGTCTTTGGAACGGCGGGAAGTCTATCCCGTTCATCAAAAAGATGATCGACTCTGATCGAGTATTGATGAGGTTCACCCCGTTCAATCAATCCCCTACAACCGTAGAGTTTAAGACCGCAGGCCTGAGTGAAGCCATCAAGCCTTTGCGGAAGGAATGCAGCTGGTAGCATATCGCTTCGGCCTCAAGACGTGCACGTGATCAAGGGCTTCGATCACTTCCCCTATCTCTGCAATGGCCTGCATCTGATCCTTGTCACAGTCGGATTGCTGTGGGCGGCCAATATTGCTCTGACCGCCTCGCCTGCCTCCTACTGATTGCACCAGCGTACATGACAATTGGTCCGCGCTGCCGTAACGTGAGGGTTGAAGCGGCGAGCGAGACGATGGGCTACTGGGTGATGATCAGATGCCCCTTCAAGCGCAAGAACGCCAGTCGCCGGCCGACCGATGACTATATGCGCGACAGATAGTCGTTCGCAAACTAGATTATCCGAATCCGTTCGGAAACGTGAGAGCTCAACGCGTACTTCGTGTGAGCAATCAACGAGCATAAAGGCACTCTGGTACGGGTGCCCGCTTTCCGATTTTATCGTTTAAAATCAGTGGTGCCCAAGGAGAGACTCGAACTCTCACGCCCGTGAAGGCGGGGGATTTTGAATCCCCTGCGTCTACCATTCCGCCACTTGGGCCACGCGCATTGGATTAGCGTCCTGCGACGGGAAGGTCCAGAGGCAAAAAACATCCAATTTCCTCAACAGCGGTTGACGCGTCGTCGGGCACATGGTTTGGCTGGCCTCGACAGTTCTCAGGATTTTAGTGCCGAATGTTGCGATCGCTTTATGACTGGACGATACGTCTGGCGGATCATCCTCGTGCCCTTTGGGCGTTGGCAATTGTAGCGTTTGTCGAAAGCTCGTTCTTTCCGATCCCTCCTGATGTTCTGATGATCCCGATGATTCTGGCACGACCCTCACGCGCGTGGCTGATAGCAACGGTTGCACTGGTCGCCTCGGTTCTGGGCGGGATGATGGGTTATGCCATCGGCGCTTTTTTCTACGAAAGCGTAGGTCAGCCCATTCTTGAGGCGATGGGCAAGGGTCATGCGATGGAAGAGTTCAACCAGCGCTTTAACGACTTTGGGTTCTGGGCGGTTCTGACCGCCGGTGTGACGCCGTTCCCCTATAAGGTCATCACCATCATGTCGGGCTGGACGGGTATGCCGTTGGGGACCTTTATCGCGACCTCTATTCTGGCGCGCGCTTTGAGATTCTATATCGTTGCGGGCCTGCTGTGGGGCTTTGGCGAACCTATCCGCGACTTTATTGAAAAGCGTCTGGGGCTGGTCTTTACGCTCTTCGTCCTCTTGCTGGTCGGAGGCTTCTTTGCGGTGAAATACATATGACAAAGCACAGAACCTACGTTCTTCTTGCGGCTGGCGGCTCGGCTGCGTTGTTGTTGGGGGCACTGGGGTTCCAGTATCTCGGAGGTCTGGCGCCCTGCAAAATGTGTATCTGGCAGCGATATCCGCACGGTATAGCTGTTTTGGTAGGCCTGCTTGCGCTTGCCCTGCCCGGCCAGCGCCTTCTGCCCTTTCTAGGCGCACTGACGGTTGCAGTCTCAGCCGGGATCGGCGTTTTTCACGCGGGCGTGGAACAGGGATGGTGGGAGGGTCCGACCAGCTGCACCTCGGGCGATATTGGTGGATTGTCCGCCCAAGAGCTGATGGACCAGATTATGTCGGCACCGCTTGTGCGCTGCGATGATATTCCGTGGGAATTGTTTGGCCTGTCGATGGCCGGCTGGAATGCGTTGATATCAGCAGGTCTGGTAATGATCTGGCTGGCCGCGTGGCGCCAAAGCCAGCTTTAAGCTTCATCCAGTTCGGCGTCCCAATATAGGAAGTCGATCCAGCTGTCATGCAGATGGTTCGGCGGAAACTTGCGTCCGATGTTGCGCAACGCCTCGGCATCCGGCTGTCTGGGCGGTTTTTGCAACGTCATGCGCGCCTGACGCAGCGATTTTGACCCTTTGCGCAGGTTGCAGGGGCTGCACGCCGCAACCACGTTCTGCCAACTGGTCACGCCGCCCGCCGCACGGGGAACAACATGGTCGAAGGTCAGGTTTTCGCGGCTACCGCAGTACTGACATTTGAATTCATCCCTCAGAAATAAATTAAAGCGCGTGAAGGCCACGCGCTTTCTGGGTTTTACATAGTCTTTCAGAACGACAACCGAGGGTATTCGTATTTCTGTACTCGGGCTTCGCACGACTTCATCATATTCGGCGACAATGTCCACCCGGTCCAGCCAGGCCGCCTTGATCGCCTCCTGCCAGGGCCACAGTGACAATGGGTAATAGGACAAGGGGCGATAGTCGGCGTTCAAAACCAAAGCCGGATGGTGCTTGAGCGCACCTGTTTCCCTGACAAATTCGGTCCTGAAGTCTCCGTCCATCACAGAATCGCTCCTCGCTCTCAGCTGCCCATTTATGACACCAGAGCGGGGAGCACCCGCCCCGGTCTTTTCACGACTATATATCGTGTTAAAACTCTGACAAGCCCTGATTTTCCACAATATGTCGAAGACTGGGTAAGCCGAATCCGTAACAGTGGCATGACAGTTATCCACAGGTTGCACATCACGCGGTGCTCGCGCTATGGCGAGGCATGAGCTGGTTCATTCGATTCAACAAACCCTTTGATGTGCTGCCGCAATTCACCGATCGCGCCAACGCGGATACGCCGCGCAGCACCTTGTCAGAGTTCATTGATCTGCCGGGCGTATACCCTGCAGGCCGGCTGGATCGCGACAGCGAAGGGCTGATGCTGCTGACCGACAACGGGCGATTGCAGGCGCAGATCGCGGATCCCAAACACAAGATGGCGAAAACCTATTGGGTGCAGGTCGAAGGCGTACCGGATGCGGCAGCCCTAAAGGCCTTACGGGATGGCGTTGACCTGAAAGACGGTCCAACGCGTCCGGCCAAGGCGCGGCGGATGGATGAGCCCGAACAACTCTGGCACCGCACGCCACCGATCCGCGAGCGGAAATCTGTCCCCGACAGCTGGATCGAGCTAACGCTGCGCGAAGGCCGCAATCGACAGGTGCGCCGGATGACAGCAGCGGTGGGTCATCCAACCCTCCGCCTGATCCGGGCGCAGATAGGAGAGTGGTCGCTCGACGGGTTAGCGCCGGGCCAATGGGAGAGCCTGCCGATGGTCGCTCTGGACGCGTCCCCGAAACGCAAGCGGGATCGCCGCCCGCGTCGGTGACAGCCATCTCTGTTCAGGCTAAGCTGACAAGCATGAAAGTAACGCCGGACATACCAGCCCCCTCAGCCGTGCTTGAGGCTGCGTTGTATGTCGATGATCTGGACGCGGCAGAACGTTTCTATGGAGATGTGCTGGGACTTGAGCAAATTCAGCGCGTCACAGATCGGCACGTGTTTTATCGGGTCGGCGGGTCCGTTCTGTTGTTGTTCAACCCCGAGGAAACCTCGCGCCCTCCTTCTGATCCGCAACGGCCTGTCCCGCCACACGGTGCGCGTGGCGCGGGCCATGTTTGTCTTGCTCTGTCACGAGACGAGATTGCCGCCATGCGCAAACATCTGCTGGACTGGAACATTCCGGTAGATGCCGAGTTCGATTGGCCAAACGGCGCAAGATCGCTCTATATTCGTGATCCCGCCGGAAATTCTGTCGAGTTTGCCGAAGGGCATCTCTGGGACTAACTCAGTTCGAAACGCTTGGATATCCGGTTGACCGGGGTGCCATCTCGCAACGGGACGCCATACGCCACGGAATAATCCTTGAAGCCCATTCTGTCATAGTAGCTCAGGCCGGGCACGTTATCCGCCCGGATCGTGGCATTGATCGCGGTAAAGCCCGTGGCGGCGGCGACCTTTGAGGTCTCGGAGAACAGTGCCCGCCCTGCGCCCTTCAATACAGGGTCGCGTCGACTGAACGTGGCGATGTCGGCGCAATGGTCTGGCAGCGTATCCTTTGTCCCGAGCCACTGAAAACCTGCGACCTCACCCTGATCATCCAGCGCAACGTGGCAGCAGATTTTATCTGTTCCATCCAGGTAGCTCTGAACGAATAATGGCTCAGAAAACGGGATCTCAAACGCTGTTGTCCCGCCGATATTGATGATCTGGTTGAGGATGTGGCAAGCGGCGCTCACATCCTCGGGCATCATGGGGCGAACCGCGATCATCACAGACTCAGCTTGTCGCGCATAAAGGCAAGCGCGACGCTCAGACCATCAGGCGCGATACCGTGGCCAGTGCCCTTCATGACATGGGCATAGACCTCTTTGAACCCGGCACCCTGCAGCGCTTCGGCGGCCTCGGGTAGCGATTGAGGTGGCACAACATCGTCGGCATCGCCGTGAACCAGCAGGACGGGCATCCGGCTGACCACTTCATCCGCCAGCATGTCCGGTTCCAGCAAGCGGCCTGAGAATGCGACAATGCCTGCGACGGGGTCTTCACGCCGGGGCGCGACATGCAGGCTCATCATCGTGCCTTGCGAGAAGCCAAACAGAACCACCTGTTCGGGCAAAACGTCGTCGTCCACCATAAGGGCGTCGAGAAAGGCGTCGAAATCCTCAACAGCCATTTCCATCCCGCGCCGGGCCTCTTCCTCGGACGATCCATCTATCCACGGAATCGGAAACCATTGAAAGCCGTTCGGCATTCCAGGGAGCTGCTCTGGCGCGTCAGGGGCCACAAACAACGTGTCCGGCAGGTGTTCCCCCAGCGGATCGGCCAGCCCCAACAGATCGGCCCCATTTGCTCCATAGCCGTGTACAAACACCACGACCGAGCGCGTGACGCCCGAAACCGGCTCTTTCCTGAGCGCATTCAAAACCCGTGTCATCTGATCCCTTCTCTGTCTTTGGCCACGCGGTAATAGGCCCACAAAACCCGCGCCGCAACCGATCGCCACGGCGACCAGGCCTCGGCCATTTGCCTCAACTCTTTGTCGGTTGGGCGTTTTGGTAAGTCGTATAGAACGCGCGCGGCCTCTTGCAGAGCAAGATCGCCCGGTGCGATGACATCAGCGCGCCCCAGCGAAAACATGGCGTATATCTCGGCGGTCCACACCCCTATTCCCGGCACTTCCGTCAACACGGCGACAACTTCGTTGTCAGGGGCGTTTCGCAGCGCCTTATAGTCGATGCGCGCTTCGGCTAGCGCTTTGGCATAGCGCGCCTTCTGACGGCTCAATCCGGCTGCGCGCAGATCATCGTCGGTGGCCCACATGATCTTGCGCGGCCCCGTCAGCCTGGCATCCTTCAAACGTTTCCAGATGGCATTTGCGGACGCAACGCTGACCTGTTGACTGACGATGGCGCTCAGCAATTGTGCAAAACCGTCAGGACGGCGGCGCAAGGGCAACGGACCTGTCCGTTCGATTGCATAGGCCATCCGCGGACAGCTATTGGCCAGCCACACTGCGCCCTTTTCCACACATTCGGGGGTCTCGATAATATGTCCGACGGGCATGTCTTCTCCAGCGCAGCAATCCATCGCACGTTAGGCGCCTTTGTCGCATATGCAACCCGCTTGTATGTGATTGATTTCGCCGATAGGCATGAGCCCATGACGATGACAGCCACAAAAACAGACAACCGTCAGGCCATCCGAAACGTGGCCGTGCTGGTCGGTGCGCAGACCATTCTTGGTGCACAGATGCCGATGCTGTTCATCGTTGGCGGGCTGGCAGGTCAGTCGCTGGCGACCAACCCCTGCCTTGCCACGCTGCCGATCTCGCTAATCGTGCTTGGGTCTATGCTGGCGGCAACGCCCGTTTCGGCAATTATGCAAAGATGGGGTCGCCGCGCGGGTTTCCTTGTGGGGGCAACAGCCGGTGCCTGCGGCGGGCTCGTCGGGGCCTATGGCCTGTATCTCGGATCGTTCCCCGTCTTTCTGCTGGGCAGCCTGCTGACCGGCATCTACATGAGCGCCCACGGCTTCTACCGCTTTGCGGCCGCAGACACGGCATCAGACGAGTTTCGGCCCAAGGCAATTTCTTACGTAATGGCGGGTGGACTGGTGGCTGCTATTGTCGGGCCACAAATCGTTAAACTCACCGCTGAAACATATGTGATCCCGTTTCTGGGCACATACATTGCCGTCATTGGCGTGAACCTGATCGGTTCGGTTCTGTTTTTCTTTCTGGATATCCCAACGCCCCCCCGTCCAACCGCAGACGCCCCCAAAGGGCGCACCCGGATAGAACTGCTGAAAACCCCACGCATCGCGGTTGCCGTCATTTGTGCAATGGTCTCTTACGCGCTGATGAACCTTGTGATGACCTCCACACCGCTGGCGGTTGTCGGTTGTGGTTATTCCGCAAATGACGCGGCAGATGTGGTGACAAGTCATGTTCTGGCAATGTACGTCCCAAGCTTCTTTACCGGGCATCTGATTTCGAGATTTGGGGTTGAGAAAATCGTCGCTCTGGGCCTTGCGATCCTTGCCGGGGCTGGCGTGGTGGCGCTGCAGGGTGTTGAGCTTGGAAATTTCTATATCGCTCTGATTCTGCTGGGCGTCGGCTGGAACTTTGGCTTTATCGGCGCCACCAGCATGCTGGCTGCATCTCACGAAGTACACGAGCGTGGGCGGATGCAAGGCCTGAACGACCTGCTGGTATTTGGCGGCGTGACGCTGGCCTCTCTGGCATCGGGTGGCCTGATGAACTGCTCTGGCGGATCACCGGTCGAGGGGTGGAATGCCGTGAACCTCGCGATGATCCCACTGCTCACACTGGCGGGCGGAGCTCTGCTGTGGTTGAGCATGCGCCCACGGACGGCTTAGCCCGTCGAGGAGCCCGGCCGGTCACCAGCGTTTCGTGGCGGCCTTGGTCATTAGTGACAGGCGGCGGCGGATTTCACCCTGGGCAAGCCTGCCTTCAGCAACCCGTTCCGGTCGTTCGATGATCCGCTTGAGGACCCATGCGGCCTGCCAACCCGCCATCAGAGCGGGCGCTGCATCGGCCGAAACGGCTGCTCGATTGGATTGAGCGCAACGTAATCTGTCCAGCGCGCGTTGCGCCAACTGCCGAACTCCGGCAGGCGTGCCATCGATCAGTGGCACGCGTCCGCGCGCCTCAAGGTCCGGAATTGCACGAAACCAATTGGCAACCCCCACACCGTATCCGAAATCACGCAGGACGGTGTCGTCTGCCGGGCCGAGAGCCTGCGCCGAAACCACCATCAGCGTTCCGGCGCTGTGGGTGATATAGGCGTCGAAATGATCTTCATCTTCAAAGGGGTCTCTGTATATATCCCAACGCCTTACAGAGACATATTCATCCAACAGTGAGGCAAGATGCGCTGAAAGCACCCCCGAAAGCGGCGTGACCACCTCATGACGCCGCACCGTCGGCCCCTGCGAGATTTCCTGCAACGCATCGCGCCACCACTGCAAGCGCATCTCAGCGATCATGGGTTCCTGCGTGACCCAGGGCGCGCGGGCAACCTCGATATTCATGGCGTAGATCGGAAACAAAACCGCCCGCGCGGCGACCGGTGCCGCCATCACGGCCATGAAACGATCCGGGTCGGCGCGATGCACAAGCGCGGCGCAGGCTTTCACATCTTCGTCGAATGTCACGGTCACTCTGCCGCTGCCGAAACGGTGTCGCCGTCACGCACCAGTTTCCATTGAATGGCCTCCAGCAACGCCTCGAACGAGGCGTCGACTATATTTGCACTGACGCCAACAGTGGACCAACGGCGCCCCTGCCCGTCTTCGCTGTCGATTATAACACGTGTGACGGCTTCGGTCCCGCCCTGGGTGATCCGGACCTTAAAGTCGACCAGATGCATGTCATCCAGCACAGGCGAATATTGCCCCAAATCCTTGGACAACGCTTTGGCCAAGGCGTTCACCGGGCCCCGGTCGCTGCCCGTGTCATCCACGGATTCGCTGACAGAAAGCTTCTTTTCCCCGTCCACTTTGACGACAACAACAGCCTCAGACAGGCTGACCATCTTGTTGTACTTGTTCTTTCTGCGCTCGACGGTGACCTTGTACCGTTTCACCTCAAAGAACTGAGGCAGTTGTCCCAGTTCCTCTCGCGCCAGTAACTCAAAACTCGCCTGCGCTGTGTCGTAGGAATACCCGTCAGCCTCGCGCTGCTTGATCCGTTCAAGAATGCGTCCCAATGCAGGGTCACCCGCCTCTACCGACAGCCCGGCCTCTGTCAGACGCTTGCGCAAATTGGACTGCCCGGCCTGGTTCGACATCGGGATGACACGTGCGTTGCCCACGGTCGCCGGATCGATATGCTCGTATGTGGAGGGATCCTTCAGGATAGCGCTCGCATGCAGGCCGGCCTTGTGAGCAAAAGCCGACGCACCGACATAAGCTGACTGCTTGCTGGGCACCCGATTCAGGATGTCGTCCAACATCCGGCTAAGGCGGGTCAGCCCCGACACGGCCTCACGACTAGCACCAATGTCAAATTGCGAGGCATAGGGTTCTTTCAACAACAAGGTCGGGATCAGCGCCGTCAGGTTGGCGTTGCCACAGCGCTCGCCCAAACCATTGAGTGTCCCCTGAATTTGCCGCGCGCCCGCATCAACAGCCGCTAAAGAACACGCAACAGCGTTCTCAGTGTCATTATGCGTATGAATCCCCAGACGGTCCCCCGGCAGCCCCGCCGCAATCAGGTTCGAGACCACGCGCCCGACCTCAGCAGGCAGCGCGCCGCCGTTTGTATCGCACAAAACAACCCAGCGCGCACCAGCCGCGAGGGCTGCTTTGCACACCTGCAGGGCATAGTCCGGATTGTCCTTGTATCCATCAAAGAAATGCTCGGCATCGAACAGGGCTTCGCGCCCCTGGGCAACGATATGCGCGACCGATGCGCGGACATTCTCGATGTTTTCATCGAGCGAAAGACCAAGCGCATGGGTGACGTGATAGTCATGTGATTTCCCCACCAGACAGACCGCCTGCGTACCCGCGTTCATGACCGCAGCCAGAACCTCATCATTGTCGGCGGAACGCCCCGCCCGTTTGGTCATGCCAAACGCGGTCAACCGCGCCGCGGTCGCCGGGGCTGCATCAAAAAACGCACTGTCGGTTGGGTTCGCGCCCGGCCAGCCGCCCTCGATATAGTCGACACCCAGGGCATCCAGAGCCTGGGCAATCTGGACCTTCTCAGCCGTTGAAAACTGCACGCCCTGCGTCTGCTGCCCGTCGCGCAGGGTGGTATCATACAGATAGAGGCGTTCTTTTGTCATCGCTTGCTCCCGCTGGCGTCCGGCCATCACAGATCCTCTAGCCTGGCAAGATCAAAGCCTGCACCCGGCACCAGCTCAACCCCGGCTTTGCTCATTCGCACTTCCAACCCAGCTGCAATATACGCGGATTTCAGGCGATCGACCTCCGAAAAGTCTTTGCTCTGCATCGCTTCAGAACGCGCATTTGCCAGCTTCTCTGCATGTGCGGACAAATCAATTTCCCCGTCATCCGCCCAAGCGCCTAATTCATCGGTCAGCAGGCCAAGCAACTGCGCACCGGCCAGCAATGCGCCCGCATCGCCTACTGCCGCCAAACGGTGAAGTTCGGCAATGGCCCCCGCTGTATTCAGATCGTCGCTCAGCGCCGCGACCACCGACGGGGCCGCGCTGGCGGTGGGCTCGATGCCCGCCGTCAGCGCCCGCCACTTCCGCAACACCGCCTCGGCATCCCGTGCCTTCTTCGCGGTCCAGTCCATCGGCTTGCGGTAATGCGTCTGAAGAAAGACAAAACGGATGACCTCACCGGGCACACCCTGTTCCAGCAGGTCACGCACCGTGAAGAAATTGCCCAGTGATTTGGACATTTTCTTACCCTCAACCTGCAGCATTTCATTGTGCAGCCAATAGCGCGCGAACTCACCTTCGGGGTGCGCGCAGCAACTCTGAGCAATCTCGTTTTCATGATGCGGGAACATCAGATCGTTGCCACCGCCGTGAATGTCAAAACTTTCACCCAACAGCTCATAGCTCATGGCCGAGCATTCGATATGCCAACCCGGTCGTCCCCGACCCCACGGGCTCTCCCACCCCGGCAACTCATCGGTCGACGGTTTCCACAACACGAAATCCATCGGGTTCTTCTTGTAAGGCGCAACCTCAACCCGCGCACCTGCGATCATGTCGTCGACAGAGCGGCCAGACAGCTTGCCATACCCCTCACTCCACGAGTCGACCGCAAACAGAACATGCCCTTCGGCGGCATAGGCATGCCCCTTGGCGATCAGACCTTCGATCATCGCGATCATCTGCGCAATGAACTGCGTGGCGCAGGGCATCTCATTGGGTTCAAGCGCCCCCAGCGCGCCCATATCGTTCAGATACCAGTCAATGGTCTCGTCCGAACGTTCCTGCACCAGCTGTTCCAACGACCCGTCTGCGCCTGCCTGCTTGCGCGCCAGCGCAGTGGCGTTGATCTTGTCGTCCACATCGGTGAAGTTGCGGACATAGGTGACATGTTCCGCGCCATAGGCATGGCGCAACAACCGATACAGCACATCAAACACCACCACCGGACGCGCATTTCCCAGATGGGCGCGATCATATACCGTGGGGCCACAGACATACATCCGCACGTTTTCGGAATCGATCGGGACAAAGTCTTCCTTCGCCCGTTTCCGTGTGTTGTGCAGTTTGATCGTCGTCATCAGTCGGCTCCTAGAAACAGCAGGTACATGCGCGTTGACGCGGGCTTAGCAACTTGTCTCAGGGATGAAAACGAAAGAAACCGGCCCGCTTGAAAGTTCAGCAGGTAATGCAGCAAATAATGATGCAGGTCATCGGGTTCATGGCCCTTCGATAGCACGAGAGACCGCCCTCGCCAAGGCTTGAGTTCATCTTCCTCCTTCGGCAAGCTGCGCGGCATGAGCCGAGACTATGTGAATTCTATCTGCCGCGCGTTGCCCGGAGCCGAACTGTCCGACCCCTGGGGTGGCGGTCATGATGCGTGGAAGATCGGCGGTAAGATGTTTGCTTGTATCGGAGCGGTGGGTGACGGTGTTTCGGTGAAAACCCCGGATATCGAAACGGCGCAGATGCTGATCGAGGCCGGTGTCGGCATCAAAGCCCCCTACTTTCACCGCAGCTGGATCAGATTGCCCTGGAACACCGATGAGGCTGAGATGCAGCACCGGCTGATCGCGTCATACGATATCGTTCGCGCCACGCTGACCAAAAAGCTGCAGGCGACGTTTCCCCCACGAGGCTAAGATCAAAAGCGGAAGGTTGTCCGCAGGTTGAAGGTGTTGGTGTCAAGATCGCCATTCGAACGTGTAACGTCGTTGAATTCCTGCCGCAGCGCCTCACCACTGATGACAAACCTGTCGCCGATGGGATAGGCGACCCCGATTCCATAAACTGCGGCGGTGTCGCTGTTGTCTGACGCTTCTGCGCGCGCGGCACCGACCACGACATAACCCAGGGCCGGACCAAAATCATATCCGCCGCGAAACTTGAGGCGGGCGACACTGTCCAGGCTGCCTTCGGCACCAAGCCCGAGGTTCAGGCGGTCATACTCGAACTCTCCCCCCAGAACAAAATCGCCGAAATCATAGTCATATCCGATATGAGGGCCGAAACTTGTGTTATTCCCGCTAACACCACCTCCGCCATCCGCATCAGTGTACCCAAAGCTGAAACCTGCGTAGGCCCCGGTCCAGTCTTCGGCAAAAGCAGGCGTAGTGCTGAAAATCAGCAGCGCAGCGTATATGGCCGATCTTGGTATCATCTGCCTCTCCAGCATTCCGCGTCACGACCCTCTCAAGTCAGCAACACGTTGTAAGACCTTGGCACGAATCTGGGTGTGCTCCCTCTCAATTCAAGTCACAATTCATTTCCAATAAGTGAATACATCTTAACAGAATTCTCTCAAAACGGGAAAAAATGTTAAATGGCTCGTTTGCTGGCAGTACACGCCTGATCCAAGCGGTCTGATGGCACGAAAGTTTCTGAACAACAGGTCGTAAACAGGACAGATCGCGTCGATCGGCGATGCAAAGCTTGGTCATTGACTGATTGAGGTCCTGAATGCGCAGCGAATATTGGAAAATCCGACTGATAAGCCGGACGATCGGTGCAGATCGCGGTCGTGCGGCCCGTGGTCGTCCCGCCTGCACGTGAACCCGCCACAACCTGAACACGTTCAAGCAATCGGAAAACTCTCATGAACGATCAAACCCGCAGCCCATCTCGTAGCGGAGGACGGGCCGCGCGCCGTTCGGCGCGCGCGGCTGCCCTGCCCGACCACCTGCGCCCGGTCCGTCCTGGCATGGAAGGTGGCAGCTATAAACCCTTCAGCCTGCAGGATATGGAACGTATTCACGCCGCAGCCCTGACCGCGCTTGAAACCATTGGCCTTGCCGATGCACCACAAAGCGGGATCGACTACCTCGTAGCAGCCGGCTGTACCTTAGGAGACGACGGTCGTATCCGCTTTCCCCGATCCCTTGTCGAGGATGTTCTGACCAAAGCAAATCGCGAGGTCGTGTTGCACAGCCGAGACGGCAAGACAGATTTGGATTTGTCGGGATCGCGGGTGCATTACGGTACGGCGGGTGCCGCCGTCAGCATGGTTGATGTCCATGGCCGCGAGTACCGTGATTCAACGGTGCAGGATCTGCATGATGCGGCGCGCATCTGTGAACAGCTTGATAATATTCACTTTGTTCAGCGCCCGATGGTGTGTCGTGACATTCTGGACAATCAGGAAATGGATCTTAATACGATCTATGCCTGCTGTTCCGGCACCCATAAGCATATCGGCACCTCTTTCACCGATCCCAGCTATGTCGCGCCAGCGATGGAGATGCTGCACATGATCGCAGGCGGCAAAGACAAGTGGACCGAGCGACCATTCGTGTCGAACACCAACTGTTTCGTCGTGCCCCCGATGAAATTCGCGACCGAAAGCTGCGAGGTAATGGAGGCCTGTATCAAAGCAGGCATGCCGATCCTCTTATTGTCCGCAGGAATGGCAGGCGCAACCGCCCCTTCGACGATTGCCGGCGCAATCACCCAAGCCACGGCCGAATGCCTGGCAGGTTTGGTTTATGTAAATGCCGTAAGCCCCGGTGCTCCCGCGATTTTTGGCACATGGCCCTTCGGGCTGGATTTGCGCACAGGCGCGATGTCCGTTGGTTCCGGAGAGCAAGCGTTGCTCAGCGCGGGATGCGCTCAGATGCATGGTTTTTACGGATTGCCCGGTGGCGCTGCTGCGGGCGCCTCTGATTCAAAACTGCCGGATATGCAGGCCGGGTGGGAACAGATGTGTTCAAACGTGATGGCCGGGCTTTCCGGGCTGAACATGGTATATGAGGCTGCGGGTATGCACTCATCCCTGCTGGGGTTCTGTCACGAGAGCCTGATCCTTGGCGATGACCTGATCGGTCAGGCCCTGCGCTGTGTCCGTGGGATTGAGGTGACAGATGACACGTTGGCACTGGATCAGATGGCTGAGGTTTGCCTGGGTGGCCCCGGTCACTATCTTGGAACCGATGCCACGCTCAGCCGGATGCAGGCGGACTATGTTTATCCGACATTTGGGGATCGGACATCACCTAAGGAATGGGCCGAATTGGGGAAACCTGATCTGATCGAAAAAGCGACTAAGCGAAAGGAAGAGATACTCGCATCCCCTTCACCAGCAAGTTTTGACCCATTATTGGATGCAGAATTGCGCGACAAGTTCAATATTCACCTACGCCAATAGCCCCCAAAAAAGCGGCCCGCTGCAAAGCGGGCCGCCTGTACTCGTGTCACAGGTTAACCGTTGCTTGCAGGCAGCAGCCCAGCTTCCTGAGCGGCCACGATCTCGGCCTCATCAAGGGCACCGTCGCTGTTTACATCCAGCAACGAAAAGCTGTCTGCGTCCATTTCCGGCAAAATTGCCTGCACTTCTTCGATCGTCAGAACACCGTCTCCGTTAGTGTCGGCACTCGACAGGGCAAATGCCATGGCCGGAAATACTACTGCCATTGCAGCCAGTGCTGTCAGTTTTGTCGGTTTCATTGTGATATCTCCTGATAGGGGTTTTTATGTGGTAGTTCGTCCGGACAAGCATCAAAAAACACTCCACCAAAGAGATGTCACCGCGCCAATCAAAAACCTTCCGATTCGCGCCAAAGACCGCCCGTTTGCGCCGTCACACCGTGCGGCCTCTTGCTGGTCAAAACGGGTCACCAACGAACTGGCAGCTATCCCCCTACGCTTTCGGTTCGCTCAGGCAAGCCACCGCTCAAATGCCGGCATTCGGTTACGAAAAAGAAAGGGGGCCGAAGCCCCCTGTCAGTTTCGCCTTCCAGGCTCATTTCGTTGACCGCCCGGTGTTTTTTTTGCCTGCGGCCTGGACTGCGCATGGGGCGAGCGCACCCGCCCCGTGAGAGAGTGGGAGGGAGCAAATATTCCGCCCCACCCTGTTCCCGGCCAACACGAGCATGTCGGCCGAGTGGAGAAAGACTGGCTTGGTAAGTCTCAGTGCCTTTCTCCGTATTCGTCGGGGTCGGTACCTGTGGCAGCTATCAGACCCCTGCACCCCGGGTTGCCGGGGCGTTTTCGTCAGCTACACCCGCTGGTCGCCCCGCACGTGTTGCATTTCATGCAGGTGCCATTGCGTACCAGCGTGTAGTTTCCGCACTCGCCACAAGGATCGCCCTCATAGCCTTGCATTTTGGCTTTGGTCCGGGCGTCCATGCTGGTCGCCACTGCGGTTTCTGCCGGTGCCTCGAACTGAGCAGCGGTTTCCGCCATGCCGCTTGTGTCAACCTGGCCTTCGTTAAAGACCATCAGATCTTGCGGCAGCCGCTTGCGCAGGTACCCGGTCGAGCTGATTTGTTTCAGCACTTTCAGAGACTTGGTGGCCGCGCTGTCGCTGATCTGAGATACGTTCGACACATCGTCCTGCTCACCCCGACCAAGATCATCGAAGGTCGCGCCTTCGGGTTTCACATGGGCCAGATCGGTGCGATCCAGATAGGACACCGCCAGTTCACGGAAGATGTAGTCCAGGATCGACGTCGCATTCTTGATCGAGTCGTTGCCCTGCACCATCCCCGCCGGTTCGAACTTGGTGAAGGTAAAGGCATCCACGAACTCTTCCAGCGGTACACCGTATTGCAGACCGACCGAGACCGCGATGGCAAAATTGTTCATCATCGCACGGAAGCCAGCGCCTTCCTTGTGCATATCGATGAAGATCTCACCAAGCGAGCCATCCGAATACTCGCCGGTCCGCAGGTAGACCTTGTGGCCGCCCACGATGGCTTTCTGCGTGTAGCCTTTCCGACGTTCCGGCATCTTCTCACGATGCGAGCGGACGATTTCCTTAACGACTACCTTCTCGATGACTTTTTCGGCCAGAACGGCGGCCTTTTCTGCGGGCGAGCCGCTTTCAAGGATCTCCGCTGCCTCGTCATCATCCTCGACCAGGGCCGCCGCCAGCGGCTGCGACAGTTTCGAACCGTCACGATAGAGAGCATTGGCTTTCACGCCCAACGACCAGCTGAGTTCATAGGCCTTCTGGCAATCATCAATGGTCGCGTCATTGGGCATGTTGATCGTCTTGCTGATCGCACCCGAGATAAAGCTTTGCGCCGCGGCCATCATGGTAATGTGGCTGTTAACGCCAAGGAACCGCTTGCCTTTCTTACCGCACGGGTTGGCGCAGTCGAAGATGGCGTAATGCTCCTCCTTCAGATGCGGTGCGCCTTCCAACGTCATTGTGCCGCAAACGTGGTCGTTAGCCGCATCGATGTCCGCCTTGGTAAAGCCCAGATGGCGCAGCAGATCAAAGGTCGGGTCGTTCAGCTTGGTGGCCGGAATGCCCAGAACGCCGGTGCAGAAGTCTTCGCCCAGCGTCCACTGGTTAAAAACGAACCGGATGTCAAAGGCGCTTTCCAGCGCAGCGTCCACCTTGGCCAGTTCATTGGGGCCAAACCCATGACCGGTCAGCGAGGTGTGGTTGATCCCCGGCGCATTGCCGATGGTACCGTGACCAACTGCGTAACCAACGATCTCTTCGATCTGAGACGAGGAATAGCCAAGCTTTTCCAGTGCCGACGGCACCGAACGGTTGATGATCTTGAAATACCCGCCCCCGGCAAGTTTCTTGAATTTGACCAGCGCAAAGTCCGGCTCGATCCCGGTGGTGTCGCAATCCATCACCAGACCGATGGTGCCGGTGGGCGCAATCACAGTCGCCTGCGCGTTGCGATAGCCGTTCTTTTCGCCGAGGCTCAGCGCCTCATCCCAGGCCGACATGGCCAGATCTATCAGGCGTTTGTCCGGGCAGTTATCGTGGTCCAGAGACACCGGCTTGACGGCCAGTTTCTCATATCCCTCGGTCACGCCCTGTGCGGCGCGGCGGTGGTTGCGGATAACGCGCAGCATGTGATCTGCGTTGCGCTCATAACCTTTGAACGCGCCCAGTTCACCCGCAATCTCGGCCGAGGTCGCGTAGGCGACGCCAGTCATAATCGCGGTCAGCGCGCCACAGATCGAACGCCCCTCATCCGAGTCATAGCTGTAGCCCATGTTCATCAGAAGGCCGCCGATATTGGCATAGCCCAGACCCAGCGTACGGAAATCATAGGACAGTTGCGCGATTTCCTTCGACGGGAACTGCGCCATCGTCACCGAGATTTCCAGCGTCAGAGTCCACAGACGCGAAGCATGCATGTAGTCCGCCGCCTGAAACTCGTCATCCTTGAGGAATGTCAGCAGGTTCATCGAAGCAAGGTTACAGGCCGTATCATCAAGGAACATATATTCCGAGCATGGGTTCGAGCCGCGAATCTCACCATCCTCGGGGCATGTGTGCCACTCGTTCACTGTGTCGTGGAACTGAATGCCCGGGTCGGCACAGGCCCATGCAGCGTGACCAACCTTTTCCCACAGATCGCGCGCCTTAACGGTGCGGGCGACCTTGCCATCGGTGCGGTTGATCAACTCCCAATCTGCGTCTTTCTCAACGGCTGTCAGGAACGCATTCGTCACGCGGATCGAGTTATTCGAGTTCTGACCCGAGACCGAGCTGTAAGCTTCCGAATCCCAGTCCGTATCATAGGTCGGGAACTCAATACTGTCGTGACCCTGACGCGCATAGTCCAGCACGCGCTTGATATAAGTCTCAGGGATCGCGACCTTTTTGGCTTCACGAACGGCCTTTTTCAGGCTGTCATTCTTGTTTGGATCATACGCATCAACCTGCGCACCGTCCCACGACCGGATAGCTTCGAAAATGCCGTTCAGCATCTTTTCGTGCATCTTCGAACCGGCAACGATAGAGGCCACTTTCTGCTCTTCGATCACCTTCCATTCGATGAACTGCTCGATATCGGGGTGGTCTGCATCGACGATCACCATCTTTGCGGCGCGACGGGTTGTTCCGCCCGATTTGATAGCGCCCGCAGCCCGGTCACCGATCTTCAGGAAACCCATAAGACCCGAGGATTTTCCGCCTCCCGACAGCGCCTCGCCCTCTGCACGCAGATGGCTGAAATTGGTGCCGGTGCCCGAACCGTATTTGAACAGCCGCGCCTCACGCACCCACAGGTCCATGATGCCGCCTTCGTTCACAAGATCGTCGTCGACGGACTGGATGAAGCACGCATGCGGTTGCGGGTGTTCATAGGCCGATTTCGACTTGGTCAGTTTGCCGGTTTTGTAATCAACATAGTGGTGCCCCTGCGCCGGACCATCGATCCCATAGGCCCAATGCAAGCCAGTGTTGAACCATTGCGGCGAGTTCGGAGCAGCGCGCTGCGTCGCCAGCATATAGCGCATCTCGTCAAAATAGGCGCGCGCGTCTTCCTCGGTCGAGAAATAGCCGCCTTTCCAGCCCCAATAGGCCCAAGCCCCGGCCAGACGGTCGAACACCTGCTTTGACGAGGTCTCACCACCGAACGACGCGCCATCAACAGGGACCGAGCGCCACAGGAATTCAGGAACGTCTTTTTCTTTGACTTTCTTCAGCCTGGACGGGATGCCAGCCTTGCGAAAATATTTCTGTGCGATGACATCGCTGGCAACCTGGCTCCAGCTTGCGGGAACCTCAATGTCGTCCAGGCGAAACACAATTGTACCGTCGGGGTTGCGGATCTCAGAGGTTGCCGACACAAAGTCCAGCTCTGCGTATGCGTCCTGCCCCTGCTTGGTAAACTTTCTTTCAATCTTCATGACCGCTGCCCTGATCTATCTGTCCAATTCACGTTCCCGGTACCAATCGTCAAAAGCGGAGCACCACCGCTTGCCGGAGAAGTTCAGGCGCAGAGAACGGACCGCTGCAAGCTGCAGCGCAAACCGATCCAACGGTTGCACGTAACAATAGAAGTGCTTTCCGACCCTCGCCCGTCACCGCTTCTGGTTTTCTACCAGATTTAGTGGCTTTGCTTTCGGCCCATACAACTTGGCGTATCTTGCCATACAACGTCAACGCCAATTTTTGATCATTTTCATAATCTTTTTTGTTGACCTGAATTCGCTACCGTCTGCCCAGATGAGCCCAGGCGATTCCTCCACAGGCGGAGATTTTCCCAGACACGATTCCGGACAAATTCCTTGATGTGAAATTCTCTTTTTTCCCGGCACGGTTACCTGAGAATGATCACCTTAAAGCGCGTTAACGAACGCAGCAGAGAATCATCGTCGCTAAACCGCCATGACTCGCATAAGGTGATGACAAAGTGTGGTTTTAGCGGAGATAGGTTTTTCAATGAAAGTGTTGCGCATTCTTCCCCTGCTCACTGTGATCGCAGCCTGTTCTGCCCAAGAACCCCTGCCCACATCCCAGAGTGCGCAATTCGCTCAATACCCCGACCAACTGTTCAAATCCTTTGAAGTCAGCTGTGATGGACCGGGCGAGGACTTCAAAACGCTCGGCAATGGTCGCTTCGAATGCCACGAGTTGTTGCCACCAGAGACCACCGCGTTTTTGATTCTAAACTATGATGGGTTCCCACAAAAACTGCCGCAAAGCGTGCGGCGCATGTCATCTGCGAAAAATACCGCCGGATACCGAGTTGACGCCGAGTTGTATTTTCTGGTCCCGCAGAAAGACGGCTCGACCCTCAAAGTGCCCTTGGAAAGCACGATGCTGGATGAGCAATTAACAGAACTCTACCGCCACTTTGGCGGCACACCGATTTAAGAGAAGAAGTGGTCGGGGCGGCAGGATTCGAACCTACGACCCCCTGTACCCAAAACAGGTGCGCTACCAGACTGCGCCACGCCCCGGACCGTGCGCCTTCCTAACGATGCCGATCTGATTTGAAAACCCCTAACAGGGCCAAATTGCGGGGCCTTGTGAAAAAATTTCATGCCGTATCACGGTTCCGGGTTCAATCGCATAGCGCGCAGCAAGCCCAGCATTGATCTCGAGCACCGCAAACACCGTTTCGCCCCCGTCAATCGGCGTCAAATCACCCGGTATAGCTCGTTCATGCACATGCGTGACGGTTCCCGTTTTATCGATGAAAATCATGTCGAGCGGAATCAGGGTGTTCTTCATCCAGAAAGACACCGGCTGCGGCGGATCAAACACAAACATCATGCCTGATCGGCTGGCAAGTGTTTCGCGGAACATCAACCCCTGCGACCGTTCCTGCGGTGTAATCGCCAGTTCGACATCAAAGCGAATCTGGGCACGGTCATTCTTGATATCTACGGTTTCAGGGCGACAAGCCGAGAGCGCCGCCCCGGACCAAAGCAATGAAATGAATGCAAGTACCGGGACAAATTTCATAAAACGCTCAATCGTTCAGTGCGGATTCCCAAGCAAGAACCTGAGCTGCCATGCGCCCTCGCTTACCATCTATGACCCGCATCGCAAGCGCCTCGCCCGGCTGCAAATCCGCAAGTCCAGAGCGGCGGAGGACCTCGATATGCAGAAACACATCTTCGCTGCGGCCAAACACATTTGCAAAGCCGAACCCTTTGCCTTTGTCGAACCACTTCACACGAGCGGCCTCCAACGGTGCCTGTGCAATTGCGGTCGGATCAAGTTCGGCAAAGTCAGCCAGCAGCAGTGAGTCGGCCCGTTCCGGCGGTTCAATGTTAAGAACCTCAACCGCCTGCACCCCGCGATCTGTGCGATGTGTCATGATTTCGATGCCCGCACCATCGGCAACAGAACTCTGGCCGAAATTGCGCAAGACATTCACGTGCAACAGAATATCCGGACCTCCTTCGCCGGACACAACAAATCCGTATCCCTTGGCGGGATCGAACCATTTTACGTGTCCACGAACGCGGTACATAGTGTTCAGGTCTTCTGGCACGATTTTCCCATCACGAAATTTAGCGGGTTGTTGAACGTTTGATGTGTATGGTATTGGCCCGCAAATTCAAGCTGAAAAAATCCTTTTTTATCTGAGCGTTGCAGTTCACGATACGCGAATGTCATGGATTCAACCTCTGCACCTTCCATTCTTCACCCGGTGTTTCACGCCACCATCGGAACCGATCGTGCAAACGAAACGCCCCATCGGCCCAAAATTCAATTTCTACCGGCGTCAGACGATACCCTCCCCAAAAAGGCGGGCGCGGCGGGTTCGTTCCCAGCTTAGCCGTCACCTTGGCCACCTCAGCCATCAAAGCCGACCTGCCGGACAACGGCTGCGACTGATGCGACGCCCAAGCGCCCAAGCGGCTTTTGAGTGAACGTGACGCATAATATTCATCGGCCTGCGGCCCATCTTCTCTCGTAATGATACCACGAACGCGGATTTGTCGCCGCAAAGATTTCCAATGCATCACAAAGGCGGCTTTACCGGCGCTGTCCAACTCATGCGCCTTTACGCTTTCGTAGTTTGTGAAAAATACAAATGCATCATCTTCAAGCTCTTTCAACAGAACCATGCGAGCATTCGGCAAACCATCCGGGTCCACAGTTGCAAGTGCAATCGCGTTTGGATCATTCGGCTCTGTCTTTTCAGCTTCGGCCAGCCATCGCCTCGTAATTTCCAAGGGATCGGACCCCGAAAAGATACCCGTCAAATCACTCATCACCATCCCCTGAAGCGAGTTGTTAACAACCCTACGGCGAGAACCCGCCCCGGTGCAAGAGCACACGGCCTTGAAGCAACGCAATCAATGGCATAAACCAACCCAACATGACGCGAAGACAGGCGGAGAACCAATCATGTCAAATCAGTTGATGGCCGGCAAACGTGGCCTCATCATGGGACTGGCCAATGACAAATCAATTGCATGGGGAATCGCCCGCGCCTTGTCCGAAGCCGGGGCCGAACTGGCCTTTTCTTACCAAGGGGACGCTCTGAAAAAGCGCGTCGACCCGTTGGCAGCGCAATTGGGTAGTGAAATCGTCCTGCCCTGCGATGTCAGCGACGAAGCGTCAATCGACGCGTTATTCACCTCGCTTTCAGAAAAATGGGGCAAGCTGGACTTTATAGTCCACGCGATTGGGTTCTCTGACAAAAATGAGCTGCGTGGTCGCTATGTCGATACATCGCGTGCGAACTTTAACCTGACCATGGATGTGTCGGTCTATTCGTTCACCGCGGTGATGCAGCGCGCTGAAAAGTTGATGACCGAGGGCGGCAGCGCCATCACGCTAACCTACTACGGTGCCGAACAGGTAATGCCACATTATAATGTCATGGGTGTCGCGAAGGCGGCGCTTGAAGCATCGGTTAAATATCTGGCTGAGGATCTGGGTAAGGACGGTATTCGCGTCAACGCGATTTCGGCCGGCCCTATTAAGACGCTCGCCGCCAGCGGTATTGGCGACTTCCGCTATATCATGAAGTGGAACGAATATAACTCACCCTTACGCCGGAACGTCACCATCGATGATGTGGGCAACTCGGCTCTGTATCTGCTGTCAGACCTCAGCAGCGGTGTCACTGGCGAGAACCTGCATGTAGATTCCGGTTATCATATCGTTGGTATGAAAGCCGTCGATGCACCCGATGTTGAAAAAGGATGACAGGTCATGAGTGCTAAGGACCGTCTGCCGCACGAGAAAGGTTTTCACATCAGCTGGGATCAGATTCATCGCGACTCGCGCGCGTTGGCCTGGCGGCTGGACGGTCAGGGCCCTGATGACGGCGCATGGCGTGCTGTGGTTGCCATCACCCGCGGGGGCATGGCCCCCGCGATGATTGTAAGCCGTGAGCTGGACATCCGCACAGTCGACACAGTCAGCGTTCGCTCGTACCACCATCAGGAACAAGGTGAGGCCGAAGTACTCAAAGCACCCGATCCCGGGCTGATGGGCGATGGCGAAGGCGTTCTGATTATCGACGATCTGGTCGACAGCGGCAAAACGCTGGAACTGGTGCGTAATATGTACCCTAAGGCACATTTTGCGACGGTCTATGCCAAACCCAAAGGACGCCCGATGGTGGATACATTCATCACCGAGGTCAGTCAGGACACGTGGATCTTTTTCCCCTGGGATATGGCATTGCAATATGTCGAACCCTATCGCGGCACTGACTGACCTGTTTTTCAGTTCACTGCCAACTTGAAACGCGCCTGCCTGCGCAATCACAGTTGCATTAAACAATGACATCTACACGCACCACTGCCACCTTTGCCCCGCCTGTGATGGAGGCGCGCCGGTGGCTGGAGGGCGTCGCGTTTCCGGCCGACCGCCCGCTCATCAATGTCAGTCAGGCCGCCCCGGTTGATCCTCCTCCACTTGAACTGCGCCAGGCCATGGCAGAATATGCGGTTCGCGAGGACAAAGCGCATCTCTATGGCCCGGTTTTGGGCAATGACGACCTGCGCGCAGAGCTGGCCCGCGAAATAAACACGCATTACGCCGCTCAGGTCACCCCGTCGCAGATCGCGATCACCTCGGGCTGTAATCAGGCTTTCTCGGCGGCGATATCAGCACTCACCGATCAAGGGGATGAGGTCATTCTGCCAACCCCTTGGTATTTTAACCACAAGATGTGGCTGGATATGGCCGGGGTACGTGCGGTGGATTTGCCGACTGAAAGCAATCTGCTGCCCGCCCCGGAAAAGGCGCGCGCACTGATCACGGACAAAACACGCGCCATTGCACTGGTCACGCCCAACAATCCCGGTGGTGTCGAATACCCGTCCGATCTTGTCCACGCGTTCTTTGAACTGGCACGTGATGCCGGCATTCGGCTGCTGGTGGATGAGACCTACCGCGATTTTGATAGCCGCGACGTCCCACCTCATGACCTCTTTCAGCAGACGGGCTGGGAGGACACGCTTGTTCATCTCTATTCATTCTCAAAGGCTTATCGTCTGACGGGGCATCGTGTTGGGGCTGTTGCCACGGGGACTGATCTGCTGGACGAAATGGAGAAGTTTCTGGATACGGTCGCCATCTGCCCCGGCCAGATCGGGCAGTTTGCCGCGTGTTGGGGCATGCAGAACCTACGCCAATGGCTGGCCGACGAGCGTGCCGAGATTTTGGATCGTCGGGCCGCGATCACAGAACAACTCCCTGCCCTTGAGGCTAAGGGGTGGCGATTGCTGGGACTAGGGGCTTATTTCGCTTATCTGCAACACCCGTTCGATATCCCCTCGAACGAGCTGGCCCAACGTCTGGTGTCCGAAGCGGGTATTTTGCTGCTGCCGGGTACGATGTTTATGCCAGATCACGATCCGGTCGGGAAACAGCAGGTTCGGATTGCATTTGCCAACCTTGACCGGGCTGGCATCGACCAATTGTTCGACCGGCTGCACGCGCTGACCTTCTGACCTTGCCCCCCGTCGACGTGCGTCGTATTCAGGGCCGCAACTGACAGTGCAGATACCTGCCAAAACGCAAGAGGGCACGATGGCCACAGGCATGAAAAACCTATCCAAAACCTTTGTCTGGATTCTCATGGGTCTTTTGATGCTGGGGCTTGCAGGCTTTGGTGCCGTAAACCTGAGCGGTACCGTGCGTACGGTTGCGCAAGTCGGGGACGAAAACGTCTCGGTTCAGGATTATGTGCGCGAGCTACAGCGCGAAATCCGCGCGGTCGAGGCGCAGACCGGGCAGGCCATGCAGATGTCGCAGGCCCATACGCTTGGCCTTGATCAACTCGCCCTGTCTCGTTTGATCGCGCAGGCTGCGCTGGACAACGAGGTCGGTGCGCTGGGTATCTCGATCGGGGACGAAAACCTCCAGCAGGAAATCGTGCAGATCCAGGCCTTTCAGGGCGTAAACGGTACCTTTGATCGCGAGGCCTATCGCTTTCAGCTTGAACAACTGGGCATCACCGATGCCGAGTTCGAAACCGATATTCGCAAGGAATCCGCACGCACAATCGTTCAGGGAGCGGTCGTCAGCGGTGTCGAGATGCCACGGGCAATGACCGACGCGCTGGCCAACTATGTGCTGGCCCGGCGCAGCTTTACGGTTGCGACCCTGGCTGCGGATGCGCTGGAGGCCCCGGTGCCCGCCCCGACCGACGCGCAGGTTCAGGCTTACTATGAGGAGAACGCCGATCAGTTCACCCTGCCTCGCACCAAGCGCCTGGCCTACGCAATCCTGTCACCCGAAATGCTTCTGGATGCGGTGGACATCGACGACGAGTCGCTGCAGCGCCTCTATGACCAACGTTCTGGACAGTATCAGCAACCCGCACGCCGGTTGGTCGAACGCCTGCCCTTCCCCGACCAAGACGCAGCGGTTGAAGCGCTGGCACAGATAGAAGTTGGCGGTGCCGATTTCGAGCAACTGGTACGTGGTCGCCAGCTGGAACTGAGCGATGTCGACCTTGGCGATGTGACCCGTGAAGATCTAGGCGACGCCGCCGACACCGTGTTTGCAGCCGAGATCGGTGATGTGGTCGGCCCTTTGCCGTCCGTATTTGGCCCGGCACTGTTCCGCGTCAATGGCGCACTGGCGGAAAATAATGTCTCGTTCGAAGATGCCCTGCCCGAGCTGCGCGAAGAGCTGGCCGCCGACCGCGCGCGCCGCCTGATCGAAGCGCAGGCAGAAGAGATCAATGACCTGCTGGCCGGTGGCGCGACACTGGAAGAGCTGACAAGCGAAACAGACATGGAGCTTGGTCAGATCGACTGGACCCAGAACAGCGAAGACGGCGTCGCCGCCTATGACGGATTCCGCAGCGCCGCGCAGGCTGTACAGGAAGATGACTTCCCCGAAGTTGCCTTTCTCGAGGACGGCTCGATCTTTGCCCTGCGTCTAGACGAGGTTCTTCCGCAACGGCCCGAGCCGCTGGACAGAGCGCGCAACCGTGTGATTGCAGCCTGGGTTCAGGATGAGACCGCCAAAGCTCTGCAGGAACAGGCAGGCTCTGTTTTGACCCAACTGGCCACAGACGGCGATTTCACCGAGACAGGTTTGCCCTTCCGTGTTGAAAATGCGCTAACCCGGACCGCGTTTCTTGATGATGTGCCAGCGGACTTCATGCCTCAGGTCTTTGAAATGGAACCTGACGAGGTGCGGGTTATTCCCGGTGTTGGCTCAGCGCTGATCGTGCGGCTGGACGAAGTACTGCCCCCCGCCGAGACCGATGAGCAGCGCCAGATGCAGGATGCCCTTGCCCAGCAGTTGAACCAGGCGCTGGCGCAGAACATCTTTGAAATTTATGTGCGCGATGCTCGGACTCGCGCGCGCCCTGTGGTGGATCAGCCCGCGCTGAATGCCGTTCAGGCAAGCTATTAAAGAGAGCGGACATGGCACTGACCCCCGAGTTTGATCATTTCGCGCGCGCCTATGACGCCGGCGAAAATCAGATCGTCTACACCCGTCTGGCCGCAGATCTGGACACCCCGGTTTCATTGATGCTCAAGCTGACAGGCGCCCAGAAGGATGCGTTTGTGCTCGAATCTGTGACCGGCGGCGAAGTGCGCGGCCGGTATTCGATTATCGGGATGAAACCTGACCTGATCTGGAAATGCCAGGGCGAGACCTCGACCCTGAACAGGACCGCGCGCTTTGCTGCCGATGCGTTCGAGCCGCAAAGCGGCAATCCGATGGACAACCTGCGCGATCTGCTCGCCGAGAGCCGGATTGACCTGCCTGATGACCTGCCGCAAGCCGCTGCTGGTCTGTTTGGATATCTGGGATATGACATGGTGCGTCTGGTCGAATACCTGCCGGATGTAAACCCCGATCCGCTGGGCTTGCCTGATGCAATCATGCTGCGCCCTTCCGTGGTCGCCGTGCTGGACGGCGTTAAGGGCGAGGTCACTGTGATCTCTCCGGCCTGGGTCAATGATGGGCTGTCTGCCAAGGCTGCATATGCGCAAGCAGCTGAGCGTGTCATGGACGCGGTTCGTGATCTGGAGCGCGCCATGCCTGCGGAAACCCGCGATCTGGGTGACGCGCATGAAACCGCCCCGCCCGTATCGAACTTCACCAAATCCGGGTATATGGAGGCTGTTGAAAAGGCCAAGGAATACATCCGCGCCGGAGATATCTTTCAGGTGGTTCCTGCGCAGCGCTGGACGCAGGAATTCCCCCTGCCGCCCTTTGCGCTCTATCGTTCGCTGCGACGGACCAACCCGTCACCCTTTATGTTCTATTTCAACTTTGGCGATTTCCAGGTTGTTGGCGCAAGCCCCGAGATACTCGTTCGCGTTTTTGGAGACGAAGTGACTATCCGGCCTATCGCCGGAACACGCCCCCGGGGTGCAACGCCCGAAGAAGACAAGGCAAACGAGGTCGAATTGCTGGCCGACAAAAAAGAGCTGGCCGAACACCTCATGCTGCTGGACCTGGGCCGCAATGACACCGGGCGTGTTGCAAAAATCGGCACCGTGCGGCCAACCGAAGAGTTCATAATCGAACGCTACAGCCACGTGATGCATATTGTATCTAACGTGGTCGGCGAACTGGCTGAGGACAAAGATGCCCTGGATGCATTCTTTGCCGGGATGCCCGCAGGCACCGTTTCAGGCGCACCCAAAGTACGCGCGATGGAGATCATCGACGAGTTGGAGCCGGAAAAACGCGGCGTTTATGGCGGTGGCGTCGGATATTTCAGCGCTGGTGGCGACATGGATATGTGCATCGCGTTGCGCACGGCCATCGTTAAGGATCACAAGCTCTACATTCAGGCAGGCGGTGGCGTGGTCTATGACAGCGATCCGGAGGCCGAATACATGGAAACCGTTCACAAATCGAACGCCATCCGACGCGCCGCAGCAGATGCCGCCCGTTTCACCGATACTCAAAATCGCTAGGTTTCGGCCCACTCTCTGGCGGGCCGTGCAATTCCGGTTCTATTGCGTTCAGGAGCGTACGCCGTATCGGACGCGCGTCGTCGGCAAAGCCTATTGAGTATTGCTGATCATCACGGCCGAGATCGGAGCCATGGCGACCCTGTTCCCGCGATCTTCGAGGCCCCATAGCAGCAATGCCGAGATTGTCTCGGGGCGCAGGCGTCCAAGCATGACCACAGCACCGTCTTGCCCTGCGCGAAACGCGGCCTGATCCAGAAACCGGCGCATGACCTTGGGGTCTTGCCGGGCTCCGTCAAAGTCGCGGAAGACAACGCCCGACGGAACGCCGTTGCGCGCCGCAAGCTTCTGAACCGTGTTGAGACCATTGTCCTGCGTAATCAGCCCCCGTCCGGTACCACCGGCAATCTCAGCAACCTGATCTGCGAGTTTGCGATTGCCCTGAATGCCCGTGTCAACACCTTCCAGAATACCAACCGTCTCGGGCAGCGTTTCAAGCCAGACAGACAGCGAGACCTCAGCATCCTGTGCGCTTGCAGCCTTGGGCAGATCAGCAAGAGCCAGCACTTCGAAGCCAGCCTCGCGGTGACGTGCCATTTTCTGTGCAGCCTCGGGATCAGAGGGGTTAATGGCAAAACTCAGAGGATACGGAAAATCTTTGAGTGCCTCGGCTCCAAAAGCGCCCTCGTCGTCGATCAAAATAATCGACATCATTGGTTTGGAGTCGGCGTTTTCAAAACTTGCAGCATAGTCTTTGATGGGTTCGCCCGTTAGCTGGCGCTCCTCTGATTCTGTCGCACCCTCGGCGACTTCGTCATCGCGATCGGTCAACGGCACGACGCGCTTTCCGGCTAACGTCGTCCCCGTATCAGGCTGTGCCCCGCCAATTTGAGGCAGCGCAGCAATTCGCGGGCGTTCGCGCGGCAGCGTATCTTCGTCGCCTTCCACAGCAATTGGGTTGTCTTTCAGCGCGTCCTCTTCAGTGATGTCTTCGTCGGGCGCCGCATCCTCGGGCAATTCTTCGCTGTCTGTTGGAACAGAGTTTGTCTCTGGCGCGGGCAACGGTTCTGGAAGCTTCTCAGGCTCAGCGGGTACGGCAGGCTCAGGTTCAACGGCTGCAACGTCTTCTTCGGGCTGTGGCTGGGCCAGTTCGGGCGCGGTTGTGTCCACCATCACCGGCTCGGCTCTCTGCTGCGGCAATTCGGGGACCGGAACGGGCGCGGCCGGTGCGACGGGCGCTTCGGTCATGACCTTTACCGGAGATGTATCGGCAACAGCCGGGCTGTCCAACCCTTTTGCCTGATCCCCAATCGTCGGGCTGGCATCCGGTTCGGCCCCCAAACCTTCGAGATCGGTCAGGGTATCCGTCTCCACATCCGCATCCGCAAGCGCGCTCGGGGCCTGTTCGACAAGGTCTGCCTCTGGCGCAACTTCGGCAATCTCAGCCACTGGTCCGGCTGGCTCTGCCTCGGCAACCGAAGGCGCCGTCGTTGTCAATTCAGGCTTTCCGGAAAGCGGCGCGTTCAGCGACAGCATCGCGCCCAGGATCAGAACAACGATCACCCCGGCGACCATTCCACCGATAAATCCGCCCATCTTCTTTACCTCTCGCCTTTTGCCTGCCTCGTTCACCGTCTGATGCGGTGCTCACCTGAGTGGCAGAACAGTACTGGATGTCCTCTTGACGCTGCCGCACAAGCCTGAGCATGTATGTCCCGACATTATACCGTGGCAAAGGGCGGCATCGCCAGCCTGAAATGCCATAGCTGAGGTAAGTAACCAAATGCTGCTGCTGATCGACAACTACGACTCGTTTACCTACAATCTGGTTCACTATCTGGGCGAGCTTGGCGCTGAAATGGTTGTTCGGCGCAACGATGCGCTGGATGTGCAGGAAGCCATGGCCATGAACCCCGCCGGCATCCTGCTGAGCCCCGGCCCCTGCGATCCGGATCAGGCCGGAATTTGCCTTGCGCTTACCGAAGCAGCCGCAGAGACAAAGACCCCTTTGATGGGCGTTTGCCTTGGTCACCAAACCATCGGTCAAAGCTTTGGCGGCAAGGTTATTCGCTGTCATGAAATCGTGCATGGCAAGATGGGTACGATGAAACACAGTGGCAAAGGCGTTTTTGCTGGCCTGCCATCCCCGTTTGAGGCCACGCGGTACCATTCCCTTGTGGTCGAACGCGGCACCCTGCCCGACTGTCTTGAGATCACGGCAGAGCTGGAGGACGGTACCATCATGGGCCTGCAGCACAAAGAGCTGCCGATCCACGGCGTTCAGTTTCATCCCGAGTCCATCGCATCTGAGCATGGGCATGCCTTGCTGAAAAATTTCCTGAATGAGATGAAAGTCCCCGCATGAGCGACGCCCTTAAACCGCTGATCGGAGCCGCTGCCGACCGCCCCTTGACCCGTGCCGAGGCAGAACAGGCCTTTGCGATTCTGTTTGATGGCGAAGCCACGCCCAGCCAGATTGGCGGGCTGCTTATGGCCATGCGCACCCGCGGCGAAACGATCGAGGAATTTGCCGCAGCCGCAGCCGTCATGCGGGACAAATGCAACAAGGTGACCGCGCCCGCTGGGGCAATGGATATTGTCGGCACCGGCGGCGACGGCAAGGGCACGCTTAATATTTCAACCGCAACGGCTTTTGTTGTGGCCGGAGCCGGGGTCACGGTGGCCAAACATGGCAATCGCAATCTTAGCTCGAAATCCGGCGCTGCAGATGCGCTGGGTCAGATGGGTGTCAACGTGATGGTTGGGCCACAGGTCGTTGAAAAAGCTCTGCAAGATGCCGGGATCGGCTTTATGATGGCCCCGATGCATCACCCCGCGATCGCTCATGTCATGCCGTCGCGGCAAGAGCTTGGGACCCGCACGATCTTTAACATCCTCGGTCCACTGACCAACCCCGCCGGGGTCAAACGGCAGTTGACCGGAGCGTTCAGCCGAGAGCTGATCCGCCCCATGGCCGAAACCCTTGGTTTGTTGGGGGCCGAACGCGCCTGGCTCGTCCATGGCTCAGACGGAACCGATGAACTGACGATCACAGGCGTCAGCTGGGTCTCAGCGCTTGAGGATGGCGTGGTCAAAGATGTTGAACTGCATCCAGAAGACGCCGGCCTGCCCGTTCATCCGTTCGAGGATATCATTGGCGGCACGCCGGCCGAAAACGCCACCGCCTTTAGCGCCCTGCTAGATGGCACGCCATCTGCCTATCGTGATGCAGTTTTGCTGAACGCAGCTGCGGCCCTTGTGGTCGCCGACGCAGCCAGCGACCTTCGCGAAGGTGTGGAAAAAGCCGCCGAAAGCATCGACAGCGGCAAAGCCAAAGACAAGATCGCTGCACTTGCCCGCATTACACAGGAAGCCGCATGACCGAGACCGTTCTGGACAAGATCAAAGCCTACAAGCTTGAGGAAGTCGCAGCAGACAAGGCGCGCAAGCCCCTAGAAGAAATCGAACAAGAGGCGCGTGAGGCCTCCGAGGTTCGCGGATTTGCCGCAGCGCTGCAAACCGCGACGCGGCAGGGTTATGGCCTGATTGCCGAGGTCAAAAAGGCCAGCCCGTCCAAAGGTCTGATCCGCGAAGATTTCAATCCGCCGGCACTGGCCCAGGCCTATGAAGAGGGCGGCGCGGCCTGCCTGTCCGTGCTCACCGACACGCCCAGTTTTCAAGGTGCAAAAGAGTATCTGACCGCCGCGCGCGAGGCCTGTTCGCTGCCCGCCTTACGCAAAGATTTCATGTACGACCCCTATCAGGTGGTCGAAGCGCGTGCGTTGGGTGCAGACTGTATTCTGATCATAATGGCATCGGTAAGCGACGGGCAAGCCGCAGAGCTGGAACAGACCGCCTTTGATTGGGGCATGGATGTCTTGATCGAGGTCCATGACGAGGCAGAATTGACTCGCGCAGCCAACCTAAAGAGCCCGCTGATTGGCATAAACAACCGTAATCTCAAGACGTTCGAGACGTCTCTTGATACGACACGCCAACTGTCAAAACTGGTGCCGGGGGATCGGACCATCGTGTGCGAAAGCGGTTTGAGCACGCCTGAAGATCTGGCCGATATCGCCCGCTACGGGGCGCGTTGCTTTCTGATCGGTGAAAGCCTGATGCGGCAAGAAGATGTCGCGCAGGCCACACGTACACTGCTTGCAAATCCACTGATCCCCGGAGGGATGTGATGTCGCTGACGCATTTCGACGCCCAAGGTCAGGCGCATATGGTTGATGTCTCTGACAAACAGATCACTGACCGTGTTGCCGTTGCAGCAGGGCATATCAAAATGGCGCAGGAAACCTTTGATATCATTTCAGAAGGTCGGGCAAAGAAAGGTGATGTTCTGGGTGTTGCCCGGCTGGCCGGCATCATGGGGGCCAAGAAAACACCGGACCTTATCCCGCTCTGCCATCCTCTGCCGGTGACCAAAGTGGCGGTCGAGCTGACCCTCGATCCAGAGCTGCCCGGCGTTCAGATTGAGGCAACCGTCAAAACCTCGGGCCAGACCGGTGTTGAGATGGAGGCGCTGACGGCAGCGTCAACCGCTGCGCTGACTGTCTATGACATGACCAAGGCCGTCGATAAGGCAATGGAGATTGGTGGAATCCGGGTTTTACTGAAAGACGGCGGCAAATCAGGACGTTACGAAGCGAAATGATCACGGTCGAGGACGCCCGCGCCCTTCTTTTTGAACTGGTCTCACCGCTGGCTGCCGAAACGGTGCCTCTGGCTGAGGCCGCGGGTCGTGTTCTGGCCGCAGATGTGTCAGCAACACGCAATCAGCCCCCGTTTGCGGCGTCATCGATGGATGGCTATGCGGTCAAGGCTGACGAGGTCGAGCTGCACGCCATGTTCAAGGTCATCGGCGAAGCCGTTGCCGGAAAACGTTTCGACGGAACGGTAGGAGCCGGACAGGCGGTCCGTATCTTTACGGGCGCGCCAATTCCGCAAGGCACTGATTTTGTTGTCATTCAAGAGGATGTGGATCGCCGCGACGACCTGATTACAATTTCCGATCAACCGGGCAGCAAATCCAACATTCGCCCGGCCGGGATCGACTTTACCAAGGGCACAACCCTCACCGCGCCGCGCCTTATCCGGGCCGAAGACGTTGCCCTGATGGCCGCGATGAACATCGCATCGGTTCCAGTAGTGCGGAAACCGCAGATCGCCCTGATTTCAACTGGTGATGAGTTGGTCATGCCCGGGGATACGCCCGGCCCGGATCAGATTATCGCGTCGAACACGTTCGGGCTTAAGGCGCTGCTGGAAAAGGCAGGCGCGCATGTGCGTATCTTGCCAATTGCAAGGGACACGACCTGGTCCCTTGAAACAGCGTTTGGATTGGCCAAAGGCGCTGATCTGATAGTCACCATCGGCGGCGCGTCCGTCGGCGACTATGATCTGGTGTCGGATGTGTCTCAGACACTGGGTATGGAACAGGCATTCTACAAGGTCAGGATGCGCCCTGGCAAACCGCTTATGGCCGGACGGCTGGGCGACGCAGCCATGGTCGGGTTGCCCGGAAATCCTGTCAGTGCGATGGTTTGCGGCTATGTCTTCCTTGTCCCCATGGTCCGTCGCATGCTGGGCTTGGATCAGGTTCTGCCCCGCTTGCGCCGCACCAAGCTCAGCATGCCGTTAAATGAAAATGGCCCACGGGAGCATTATATGCGCGCTATCGTCGACGAAGACGGCATACGCGCCAGCGAAAATCAGGACAGCTCCCTGCTGAGCGTTCTGGCGGAAGCCAACGCTCTGTTGCTGCGCGCGCCGCATGACCCTGCGCGGCAGGCCGGCGAAGAGGTTCAATTCCTGCCGATCTGAGCCTGATCAGCAAATCCGTTGACACAAAACGTGAACATGCGTAGAACAAAAGAAAACATGTGAGCGACGAGGTGTCAGCTATGTTGACCAAGAAGCAGTTGGATTTGTTGGAATTCATCCACAAACGTGTTCAGGCGGATGGCGTTCCGCCCAGTTTTGACGAAATGAAGATCGCACTGGATCTTAGGTCGAAATCCGGAATTCACCGGCTGATCACCGCCTTGGAAGAGCGCGGGTTTATTCGCCGTCTGGCACACCGCGCCCGGGCCATCGAAATTGTCAAACTGCCGGAAAGCCTTGGAGGAGAGCCAACTGTCGGCTTCACGCCGCGCGTCATTGAAGGGGACAAGCCCATGGGCCCACGGCCCGCGAATTTCGAACCGGTTACGGTTGATGCGATGGAACTGCCGGTGATGGGTCGCATTGCTGCCGGTGTTCCGATCGAAGCCATCAGCCATGTCTCTCATCGCGTGGCGGTGCCCGGCTCGATGGTCACGGGGCAAGGGGATCACTACGCGCTGGAGGTTCGTGGGGATTCGATGATCGATGCCGGAATCAACGACGGAGATGTCGTTGTCATCCGCGAAACAACGGTTGCGGATAATGGTGATATCGTGGTCGCTCTGGTCGAGGATCAGGAAGCGACGCTCAAACGGTTTTTCCGGCGCGGCAACGCCATTGCGTTGGAGGCTGCAAACCCAGCCTATGAAACCCGTGTATTGCCCGACAACAAGGTCAAGGTTCAAGGGCGTCTGGTCGGCCTGATCCGCAGCTATTAAGGCCTTGGCCCGTCCGATGGGACGGGCGACCACAGCCGGTGCCCGGATATTTGGGTGCTGCTGCGTATTTTTCCCTGCGAGATCGATAGGCTGCCGGTTTCAAGCAGCCTGTCAGGATCATACAAAAGGCATTCGCCCTTTAGCGAAACAGGTACCGCCGATACGACGATCTGATCGCTGTGGCATGTGGTAAAAGCCCGCGCTGCGCGTTGCCCCGTCAGATGGACCAGTTCTTTGTCATTCAAAGAATAGCGCTGCACCTGCGCGACTTCATTTGGCCATCGGTCTGCTGCGCTTGACTGATCCGCGCCGTCACCGTCGTTTTCCAACCAGACCGTCGCGACGAATCCACTCCCCTTCTGTTTGCTCAATGCGCGACCCGTTTCTGTCATCACTCCAACCAGCCCACCGGTTTCGGCGATCAAAACCTCGGGCCGCTGCCCCTGCCCCCAAAACGTCAACGCGCTCACAATCGGGACCGCTCCGATCCAACGCAAGCGCCCTTGCCACAGCATGATCCACAACGCCCCCAACGCCATGACAGGCAATACAAAGTCCGGCGGGCTGATGACATAGCCCTGCGCGCCGTTCAAACCCGAGATCCAATCCGCAACCGAGATTATCCACCCAAGCCCGAGCCCCATGATCCACAGCGCCAAACTCTCAAGCCCCAATGGCGCAAGCAGCGCCGCGACAACCGCCGACGGGACAACAATCATGCCCATCACCGGGACCGACAACAGGTTCGCCAATAGCCCATAATGCGCCATCGTGTTGAAATGCGCCGCACCAATCGGCGCTGTTGCAAGCCCGGCAATTGCCGAAGACAGCAACAGGCCCGAGACCGGGCGCAGCCATTTGGGCAGGCGATGATTTGGTCCATAGTCACGCAGCCCACCAAAAACGGCCACCAGAGCCGTTGTGGCTGCAAAGGACATCTGGAAACCCGGGCTCAGCAAGGATTCGGGTCGCAGAACCAGAACAATCAGCGCAGCGACCGCCACCGCCCTGAGAGAGATCGCGCGGCGGTCGATCAGAACCGCCCCCAGCATGACGCTCACCATTACAAATGCGCGTTCCGTGGCAACATTTCCGCCCGACAGCAGGAAATAGATCAGTGCAGCGACCAGGGCGAAGACTGCCGCCAGTTTGCGGACCGGCACGCGCAGCGCCAGCGCGGGAATGGCTGACAGTCCAATCCGGCAAGCAACAAAGACAAATCCGGTCAGCAACCCCATATGCAGGCCGGAAATGGCCAGCAGATGCGCGAGGTTTGATTGCCGTAACGCATCAAGGGTCGCCTGCCCCATCCCGCTGCGGTCGCCCGTTGTCACTGCGGCGGCGAACCCGCCAATCTCACCGGGCAGGATCGAACGCACTCGTTCAGATATGGCCATACGCCATGCGGTGACGCGTACGCCCTTTTGATGTTCGCCCGGTGGTGAAATTGTCAGAACGGGAACGCGCGTATAGCCAACGGCACCCAGTCTCTGAAACCATGAATGGCGTCGGAAATCAAAGCCGCCTGGCTCTACCGGACCCTGCGGCGGCGACAGATAAGCCGTGGTCATGATCCGTTGCCCCGGCGACAAAGGCACCGTGCCGCCATGCAGCGAAATCCGAACACGCTGCGGGCGCCGCTTGGCGGATACGTCACCGATCCGGACGTGATCCAGCGTCACCCGCAGCGCATCCGAGGCTGACCGGTCCAGCGCCACGACCCGCCCCTCTACCGGGCCGTAGTAACGCCATTGCAGGACCGGTTCGGCCACCATATGGGCACGCGCGCCTGCCAGAATGAACCCCGCCGCAATCAGAGTTCCTCCGATGACCAGCGGAGACCAGGCGTCGGGCATTCGGCGCGCAACCCAACCGCCCAAAAGAACAACAACTACAAGACCATAGTAGCTTTGCGGGTCCGGTTCGAATCTCAACGCGAAATAGAGGCCGATGCCAATCGCCAAGCAAACCGGAGACCACTGAAACAGGTATCCGCGCTGGTTCAGCATTGCCGCCTCGACCCGTGCCAGAACACGCATGGTTGCCCCCGTCCTCCGGGCTCGTTAGACAGGCGCCAGCTTATGCCCGACACGGTTACCAAAAGGTTAATCAACACTATGTCTGATCAGGTCGTCACCCGCTTTGCCCCGTCGCCCACAGGCTTTTTGCATATCGGGGGCGCGCGTACTGCGTTGTTCAACTGGCTGTATGCCCGGGGCCGCGGGGGCAAGTTTCTGCTGCGGATAGAAGACACCGATCGCGAGCGCTCGACGCCCGAGGCGACGGCCGCGATTCTGCAGGGCATGTCCTGGCTGGGGCTGGACCATGATGGCGAGGTCGTCAGCCAGTTTGAAGGTGCCGCAAGACATGCCGAGGTTGCACATCAGCTGCTGGCCGAGGGCAAGGCGTATAAATGCTTCTCTACTCAGGATGAGATTGCAGCATTCCGCGAACAGGCGCGCGCGGACGGCAAATCGACTCTGTTCCAAAGCCCGTGGCGCGACGCCGATCCCGCCAGCCACCCCGACCAGCCATATGTTGTCCGCATCAAAGCCCCGAAAGAGGGCGTCACGGTAATCCGGGATCAGGTGCAGGGCGATGTCTCGATCCGCAACGACCAGTTGGACGACATGGTCCTGCTGCGCTCGGATGGAACACCGGTCTACATGCTGGCTGTGGTGGTGGACGACCACGATATGGGAGTCACCCATGTGATCCGGGGCGACGACCACCTGAACAATGCCGCCCGCCAGATGATGATCTATGAGTCGATGGGTTGGGACGTCCCGGTTTGGGCGCATATTCCTCTGATCCACGGTCCTGATGGCAAAAAGCTCAGCAAACGCCACGGCGCGTTGGGTGCGCAGGAATACCAGGCGATGGGCTACCCGGCTGCGGGGATGCGCAACTATCTGACACGCCTGGGCTGGAGCCACGGTGACGACGAGTTTTTCACCGATGAACAAGCGCGCGAATGGTTCGATCTGGACGGAATCGGCAAGAGCCCGGCCCGTTTCGATTTGAAAAAACTGGAAAATCTGTGTGGACAGCACATTGCCATCACAGATGATGCTGCATTGCAGCAGGAACTTGAAGATTATCTGTCGGCGTCACAGCTGCCCGCGCTGTCAAAGACACAATCCGGTGATCTGGGACGTGCGCTCTATTGCCTCAAAGATCGGGCAAAAACATTTCCAGAACTCCTTGAAAAAGCGCATTTTGCGCTGATTTCAAGACCGGTTCAGCCTGATGAAAAAGCGACGAAAGCGCTCAGTTCTGTATCCGACGGTATACTGGAGGAATTGACGCCGCAGCTGCAAAATGTTAGCTGGACGCGAAGCGAACTGGAGGAGGCCCTGAATTCGTTTGCAGAAACGAAAGGGCTTAAGTTCGGCAAACTTGCGGGCCCTCTGCGGGCTGCGCTGGCAGGTCGTGCAGTTACACCTTCGGTTTTTGACATGATGCTTGTGCTGGGACGAGAAGAAAGCCTGGCGCGGCTTTCCGATGCAGCGAAGTAAACCCAGACTTCACATTCGGGTAACGCTGCTCCGCTAACACCCGGACTGCGCGTCCGCGCGCAGCCGTTGCCCGCCCTGTCGGTCAGCGAACCGATATGTGCAAGATTGAGGAAGGGATACCATGACCGAGAGCCAGAAAAACGCTACTTTGAATGTCCATGGCAAGACGTATGAGCTGCCAGTACATTCACCAACGGCCGGGCCTGATGTCATCGACATCCGCAAGCTTTACGGCCAGGCTGACGTTTTTACATATGACCCCGGTTTCACGTCGACGGCCAGCTGCGATAGCACCATCACCTATATCGATGGCGAAAAAGGTGAGCTGCTGCATCGCGGGTACCCGATCGATCAACTGGCGGAAAAATCTCATTTCCTAGAGGTGTGCTATCTGCTGCTTTACGGAGAACTGCCGGCAGCAAAAGACCTGGAGAAATTCGAGACGACGATCACCCGCCACACGATGCTGCACGAGCAGATGCAGTATTTCTATCGCGGTTTCCGCCGCGATGCGCATCCGATGGCAATTATGGTTGGTGTTGTGGGCGCAATGTCGGCTTTTTATCACGATTCAACCGATGTCTCGGACCCTCATCAGCGCGAGGTTGCCTCCCATCGCTTGATCGCAAAGATGCCTACCATAGCGGCGTGGGCCTATAAATATCACATCGGCCAGCCCTTCATCTATCCGCGTAATGATATCGACTATGCATCCAATTTCTTGCAGATGTGTTTTGCAGTTCCTGCCGAAGATTATGAAGTGAACCCGATTCTCAGCCGCGCGATGGATCGGATCTTTACCCTGCACGCTGATCACGAACAGAACGCGTCCACCTCGACGGTCCGTCTGGCGTCGTCTTCCGGTGCAAACCCGTTTGCATGTATCGCGGCGGGTATTGCCTGCCTCTGGGGCCCGGCCCATGGCGGCGCGAACCAGGCTTGCCTGGAGATGCTGGAAGAGATCGGAACCGTTGACCGCATCCCGGAATACATCGCCCGCGCCAAGGACAAGAACGACCCGTTCCGCCTGATGGGCTTTGGCCACCGCGTCTACAAGAACTTTGACCCGCGTGCCAAAGTGATGAAACAGTCGGCCGACGAAGTGCTCGATCTGCTGGGCATCGAAGACAACCCCAAACTGCAGGTCGCCAAAGAGCTGGAAAGAGAAGCCCTGGAAGATCCGTATTTCGCCGAGAAAAAGCTGTTCCCGAATGTAGACTTCTATTCGGGCATCATCCTTGAGGCGATGGGTTTCCCGACCTCGATGTTCACCCCGATCTTTGCGCTGTCGCGCACCGTTGGTTGGGTCAGCCAGTGGAAAGAGATGATCGCCGATCCTCAAAACAAGATTGGCCGTCCCCGCCAGCTGTATCTGGGTGAAACAATGCGCGACTATGTCGACATCGAAAACCGCTGATTAAAGCCAAAACATCCCAAAGCCCCGGACACGCTCCGGGGCTTTGCCGTTAGAACAAGGTGAGTTGATCCCCGGCTTGCGCGGGCCTTGCGAACAAGTCACAGCGCAACGGTGGCGTCCTGACGGCCAGCCCCAAACGCTCGGTCGCCGCTTTGAAGCGCTTAGCAATCATTTCCGCGTACACGCCTTCGCCCCGCATTCTGCGCCCCCAGCGGGGATCGTAGTCTTTGCCGCCATGCATTTCACGTAGCCGGGCCATGATCTTAGCCGCCCTGTTCGGCTGATGCACCTCAAGCCATTCCTGCCAGAGCGTCGACACCTCGCGCGGCAGGCGCAGCATGATCCAACTGGCCGCGTCAGCACCCGCATCACGCCCCGCTTCCAGCAGGCTCTCCAGCTCATGATCAGTCAGGCCGGGAATGACGGGCGAGGTCATCACACGCACCGGAACCCCTGCCCCGGTCAGTCGTTCTATCATACGAATCCGGCGCCGCGGTGACGGGGCACGCGGTTCCATCCGACGAGACAAACCAGCGTCCAGCGTTGTGAGCGAGATACCCACCCGCACCAAGCCACGCTGCGCCATAGCCGCCAGAATATCCAGATCCCTCTCAATCAAAGCCCCCTTTGTCACGATGCCCAAAGGGTGCTGAAACTCTTGCAGCACCTTCAAACAGGATCGGGTGATTTGCCGCGTTTTCTCAATGGGCTGATATGGGTCCGTATTGGTCCCCAACGCCAGCGGAGCAACCCTGTACCGCCGCGCAGACAGCTCGCGCCTCAAAACATCGGCCGCGTTGGCCCGTGCAATCAGCCGGGTTTCAAAATCAAGCCCAGCTGACAGGCCCAAATAGGCATGTGTCGGGCGGGCGAAACAATAGACGCAGCCATGTTCGCACCCCCGATAAGGGTTGATAGACCGATCAAACGGCAAGTCCGGAGAGCGATTATACGTGATCAGACTGCGCGCGGTTTCATCACGTATATCCGTGCGCAAGGGCGGCAAATCCTCGATCAGGTCCCAGCCATCATCGATGTCTTCAGTCGCAAGAGGCTCAAACCTGCCCGCGGTGTTTGAGACGGCTCCTCGTCCTATTGCTTTTGATTGACCAGGCATATGTTCTCTCTTTGTTCTAATTTGATTTATGCCAATTCACCCAGTCAGGCAAGAAAAACTACGCTCTGGCCCGACCGCCCTCTGCCATTCCTGCTTGGCGACCGTCTCGTGATGACGTGAGGCTAACCTGAAAGAAATACAGGATGATCATGCAAATAATTCGGTCGTGACAATTCAGATTTTGTCTTAAAGGTCGGTCCCAGAACGACCTTGGTCGCAATCGTCACAGTCTAACTGCGACGAAATGGCCAAAACGAAAAAAATGCCAACCAGGACCGCACGTCCTTACAGCTCAGGGAAATGACCTATGTCCGATGAAGAAGACATCGTCCTGTCAGAATTGAACGACGATGAGCTCGTCGAGCAGATGTTCGATGACCTCTATGACGGTCTGAAGGAAGAAATCGAAGAAGGTGTGAACATCCTGCTCGAACGCGGTTGGATGCCTTACGACATCCTGACCAAAGCACTGGTTGGCGGCATGACCATCGTGGGCCATGATTTCCGCGACGGTATTCTGTTTGTGCCCGAAGTCCTGCTGGCGGCCAACGCGATGAAGGGCGGTATGTCGATCCTTAAGCCCCTGCTGGCCGAAACCGGCGCACCACGTGTCGGGAAAATGGTGATCGGCACGGTCAAGGGCGATATCCACGATATCGGCAAGAACCTCGTGTCCATGATGATGGAAGGTGCAGGTTTTGAGGTTGTCGATCTTGGTATCAACAATCCGGTCGAAAACTATCTTGAAGCGCTGGAAACGGAAGAGCCTGACATTCTGGGTATGTCCGCGCTTTTGACAACCACAATGCCCTACATGAAAGTTGTGATAGATACTCTGGTCGAACAGGGTGTACGCGACGACTACATCGTGCTTGTCGGCGGTGCCCCCCTGAATGAGGAATTCGGAAAAGCAATTGGCGCCGATGCCTATTGCCGCGACGCGGCGGTTGCGGTGGAAACAGCCAAAGAATTCGTGTCTCGCAAACACAATCAACTGGCGGGCTAACTTAGTATTAGCCAAATTTCCAAGGGCCGCTCGTTCAGGGCGGCCTTTTCAATTTATTAAATTTATAGATTTCCCCTTAAAAAACATCTTTACAGAATTTAAGGAGATTATTCAGTACAAAGCATTACTTTAGTTTCGAGGTTACCGTGCCCACAACGTTTACAGCTATCTCGCTTGGTGTTCTTGCCGATATTGATACAGTTGAAGGCAACAATATCGCCGAGAACGCGTCAGCTCTGGTCGGTCAGACATTTGGTGGACCTGGTGATGCCCTTCTGAACAATGCGGTTACATGGAGTCCCGTCAGCCTCTCCGGCAACGTCTATGAAATGGACAACTCTCCACCGGAGCAGTTTTCGATCGACGGCGGGCCAGCTCAGACCTTTGATGGCACATCGATATACAACGCTACGATCACTTACATTGATGGGACCACCGCAAACATAACAGCTGTTGTGGCTCAAGACATCAATGGCAATGCGTATCTGATGCCAGAATTCTCGCCCAACGCCGATCAGGCGACGCTTGAAGCTGGAGCAATCAGATCAATCACCTTCAATAGCCTGAATGGAAACAACTTTTCTGGCCTGACTGGAAGCCGTGAAAGCTGGGATATCGTGACATGTTTTACAACCGGCACATTGATTACGACAGACCGCGGCGAGGTCCCCATTGAGACCCTCCGAGCCGGTAGTTTGATCAAGACTCTGGATCACGGCTTTCAACCGTTGCGTTGGATCGGAGAAAGGACCGTTACTGCATTAGGCAAATTTGCACCCGTTCTGTTCCGTGCTGGCGCAGTTGGAAACCGCCGCGAACTGCTGGTTTCTCAGCAGCACAGAATGCTGATCCGTGATTGGCGCGTCGAACTGAACACCGGCCATGCTGAGGCGCTGACCCCTGCAAAACATCTGGTAGACGGCCAGTCTGTGGTGCTGCAAGAAGGCGGCTTGGTCACCTACTATCATCTGCTGTTTGACCAACATGAACTGGTCTGGTCCGAAGGGTGTTTGAGCGAGAGCTTTCATCCGGGCCTTGTCGGATGGACCAGTCTGGAAGACGACGCCCGCCAAGAGATAATGTCCCTGTTTCCCGAACTGTCCGATATTGGACTTGAAGCATATGGCCCTGTGGCACGCCCTGTGCTCAGTGGCGTCGAGACCAGAGCGTCGGTCACCTGACCTAAAATGCCGGAACCGGGCTTGCCTTAGTCCTGCATTGGATATCTTCTGGTCGCACCTTCTCATAGAGACGCAGAGCATGCAAATGGACGGAGCGCCTGACGACCAGAGGCTGACAACACAAGGTTTTGAGAGCCGCAGCGCACAGCAGAACATCTTGCTGATTGCCTGCGGCGCGCTGGCGCGCGAGATTCTCGATCTCAAACACCGCAATGGCTGGGACCACATGGCACTGACCTGCCTTCCGGCGATTCTGCATGTTCATCCTGACCGCATTACACGCGCCGTAGAAGACGCTGTTGCCAAGCATCAAAACGACTATGACAAGATCTATGTCGTTTATGCCGATTGCGGCACCGGAGGGTTACTGCAACAGGCCTGTGAACGCTTGGGGGTTGAGATGATTCCGGGCCCGCATTGCTATTCCTTTTACGAAGGCAATCGGACTTTCGAGAAGCGTGGCGAAGATGAAACCACCGCCTTTTACCTGACAGATTTTCTAGCGCGCCAATTCGATGCGTTTGTCTGGAAACCGCTAGGGCTGGATCGTCATCCCGAACTGCTTGAGATGTATTTCGGCAATTACACCAAGCTGATCTATCAGGCGCAGGTCGACGACCCTGCCCTGACCCAACGTGCCCGCGACTGCGCCGACCGTATGGGATTGGCCTTTGAACGCCGCCTTACGGGTTACGGAGATCTCGAGACCACGCTCTCTGACTGGGCAAAAGACAGCTGACAGGACCCGGTTGGGTCAGGCGTTTTCATGCGCCACGTTTCGAATACGCTCGACCATTGCACGCACCCCGTTCGAGCGCTGTGCCGACAAGTGATCGTTCAGCCCCAATCGCGCCAGTTCGGCAGGTGCGTCCACTTTTGACACTTCGGCCACGGGCAAATCGTTATAAAGCGCCCGCAGAACCGCGATCAGGCCACGAACAATCAACGCATCACTGTCGCCGTCAAACCGAAAGACGCCAGCATCAATGACGGGATGCAGCCAAACCTGACTTGCGCACCCGTCCACCTTGGTCGCGGGGACCTTCAGCGCCTCATCAAGCGGGGGCATGGCCTTGCCCTGATCGATCACATGACGGTACCGATCTTCCCAGTCTTCCAGAAACTCGAAATCTTCAACAATTTCTTCAAAGGCAGGTGTTGCCATTTGCGGCGGTCCTTCGATTACGATCACAATTTGTCACCTATGCCGCTGTTGCCCGCCTGTCTACCCCAGCATGGCTTTTCAACTCTGCATTTTTGCGCTAACCCATTGCGGTAATTACTACTCAAAGCGCTTGGGATCATGCAAAAAACCGTTTCCGCTCTTCTGGTCTCCGTATTGGTTCTGTCTGCATGCAGCGGCTGGCGAGATTCTCGGGTGAACCCGACGAACTGGTTCGGCAGCAGCACCCCTGCCCCTGTTGAGACATCGCCGAATGATGCGGATGCTCTCGTACCCAAACAAAGCAGCGGAACAGGATTGTTCTCCCGCCCCGCGGATGAGGACACGAGTGTGCCCATTGCCGTCATCGATGAGCTGCGGATTGACCCGACGCCCACAGGCGCGATCGTCTATGCCGCGGGTACGGCTGTTCGTCAGGGCGCATACAACGCCCAGCTTCGCTTGGTTGAGTCGGAAGAAAACAAAAAGAACGGGCTTATGGAGTTCACGTTCCAGGTCACATACCCGCGCCGCGCAACCAATCAGGGAAGCGAACGCTCACGGATGGTGTCAGATGCCATTAGCCTGAGCGCACAGGATCTTGAGGGCATTCGCCTTGTCCGCGTGACGGGCCAGCAAAACGCCCTGGAATCACGGCGCCGCTGAACGCGGGACTACAGGGAAACGACCTGAACCACCTGCCCTTTTGCAGCCAGTGCGATTTTCCCTTCGCAGAGCTTCAGAGCATCCTCTCCGAAGACTTCAAAGCGCCAGCCTGACAATGCGGGGACCTCGCGTTCACCGGCTGCGATCTGGTCAAGCTCTGAACTTGTCGCGATCAGCTTGGCGGCAACGCCCGCGCTTTCGGTTTTGGACTTGAGCAGAACGCGCAACAAATCGGCCAGCGCCGGGTTCACCTTCAGCTTGTCTTTGCTGCTATCGAGCCTTGGCAGCTGATCTGCCGGACAGTTCACGCCCCGCTTGACGGCGGCCAGAATACCTTCGGCAATCGCGCCCTTGCGTGCCTCGCGCAACAACAATCGCGATCCTCCCAGATCACCTGGTGTTTTGGGTTTGGTCGAGGCCAGTTCGATCAGCGCATCATCCTTGAACACCCGGCTGCGCGGGACGTTATTTTCCTGGGCATAGGCCTCGCGAAACTGCGCCAGCTCTCGGACGACCGCCAGGAATTTAGCGGAATTTGTCCGCGTCTTAACCCTGCGCCATGCGTCTTGGGGTTCGATGTCATAGGTGGCGGAGTTGGTCAGAATCCGCAGCTCCTCGGCAACCCAATGACTGCGCTTGGATTTTTTCAGCTCGGCAGCAAGATATTCATAGATCTGACGCAGATGCGTAACATCTGCGAGAGCATAGGTTTTCTGCGCGTCTGTCAGCGGGCGGCGAGACCAGTCCGTGAATCGAGAGGTCTTGTCCACGCCCTGTTTGCAAATCTTCCGCACCAGCGTTTCATAGCCGACCTGCTCTCCAAAGCCGCAGACCATTGCGGCCACCTGCGTATCAAACAGCGGGTTGGGAAAGACCCCCGCTTCGACCCAGAAAATCTCAAGATCCTGACGCGCGGCGTGGAAAACTTTGACCACATCCTGATTGCCGAACAGCTCGTAAAGCGGCGCCAAAGACATCCCATCGGCCAGCGGATCGACCAGCACGGCGCTGTCTTCTTCGTCCGATGGAACCGCCAGTTGGACAAGGCAGAGTTTCGAGTAATAGGTCCGCTCTCGCAGGAACTCGGTGTCTACCGTAATATAGGGGTATCTTGCGGCTGCCTCGCAGAACTCGGCCAGCTCTTGTGTCGTTGTCAGGGTCTTCATACGCCGTACTATTCTTGCTCTTGTTCTTGAGTCTGCCCGATATTTTTCCTTGTTCCGAGCGCTACAGGCGACCATAGGCTGAATAGTATGGGCGTGTAAATCACCCACAGGTAATCAGGGCAGCAGAACTGGTGTTCTGTTGCCTTGCGCAAAGCGTCGCAAAACCGCCGGATAGAGCTGATGTTCGAACACCAGCACCCGCGCCGCCAGCGTATCGGGCGTATCGTCCGGTTCGATTCGAACACGGGCCTGCCCAAGAATGGGTCCGTCATCCAGCGCGGCGGTGACTTCATGCACCGTGCAACCATGCTCGGCATCCTGCGCCTCAAGCGCGCGGGCATGTGTATGCAAGCCTTTGTATTTCGGCAACAAAGACGGATGAATGTTCAACATGTGCCCCTGAAAGCGGGACACAAAATCTGCGGTAAGCACCCGCATGAACCCTGCCAGACAGACGATGTCAGGTTCGGCCTCGACGATGGGTTTCAACAACTCGGCCTCAAATGCGGCACGGTCGCCTTTGAACGGGCGGTGATCGACAGCGGCTGTTGCGATGCCCCGGTCGGCGGCCTTTCTCAGCCCGCCCGCCTGCGCATCGTTCGACAACACCAGACAGGGCCGCGCCGGATGATCATCGGTCATGCTATCGACCAGCGACACCATGTTGGAGCCGCCACCCGAGATCAGGATCGCAACGCGTTTGTGGCTCACAAGAGCTGCCCTGAATAGCGGACCCCTTCGGCCCCGGTCACCGTACCGATCCGAGCGACAGTTTCACCGGCACCCGTCAGCAACGCCGACAGAGCCTCGGCCTGATCGGCGGCGCAAACAACGATCATGCCGATGCCGCAGTTAAAGGTCTTGAGCATTTCGGATTCGACGATGCCACCGGTCTCGGCCAGCCAGCTGAACACGGGTGGCAAATCCCAGGCCGTCAGGTCGATATCTGCACCAAGGCCATCGGCCAACACACGCGGCAGGTTCTCGGTCAGGCCGCCGCCGGTGATATGCGCAAGTGCGTGTACCCCCCCTGCCCGGATCGCATCCAGCGCAGGTTTCACATAAAGGCGCGTGGGCGTCAGCAGCGCCTCTCCCAGCGTTCCCTTACCAAATGGGCAGGCTGCGTCCCAGCCCAGCCCCGACAGATCAACCAGCTTGCGCACCAGAGAATAGCCGTTCGAATGCACCCCGTTCGAGGCCAGCCCCAACAGAACGTCGCCCTGCTGTACACCATCGGGCAGATCAGAGCCACGCTCCATCGCACCAACGGCGAACCCTGCCAGATCGAAATCTCCGTCCGGGTACATGCCGGGCATTTCGGCAGTTTCACCACCGATCAGGGCACAGCCGGATTGCGCGCACCCCTCGGCGATCCCTTCTATGATCCGCGCGGCGGTATCGGTTTCCAGCTTGCCGGTCGCAAAATAGTCGAGGAAGAACAGCGGCTCGGCCCCCTGACAGATCAGGTCGTTCACGCACATTGCCACCAGATCAATGCCGACGCCGATGACAACCCCGGTATCAATCGCAATCCGCAGCTTGGTCCCGACACCATCAGTTGCGCCAACAAGAATAGGGTCATTGTAGCCGGCAGCCTTGAGGTCGAAGAGCGCTCCAAAACCGCCCAGCCCACTCATGACGCCCGGTCGGTTGGTGCGTTTGGCGGCGGGTTTGATCCGGTCGACCAGAGCGTTCCCCGCATCAATGTCGACGCCTGCATCCGCGTAGCTGATGCCGTTCTTACCCGCTGTCATGGCTATTCCCTCATGAGTGCTTTTGCGCGGGTTAGTCGATTGTGACAGATGTTGCAACGGTCAGGCTTGACGCGGGCCGCCATCGTGATACCCAAGGCGCTCAGGCGGGCCTGTAGCTCAATTGGTTAGAGCAGAGCGCTCATAACGCTTTGGTTGGGGGTTCGAGTCCCTCCGGGCCTACCACAAATCACCGCCCGATGATGATATCTGCGCACAATCCGCCAAGTTGTTCGCTTTGCGAAAGCCGCAGCGTTCCCCCGTGCGTGCGCGCAATATCCGCAACAATTGCAAGGCCCAGGCCCACACCGCTGCCTTGATTCTGATTACGCGCGGGATCCAGTCGCGAGAAAGGCTTGACCGCTTCATTGCGCTGTTCGGGCGGAATGCCAGGGCCGTCATCCTCAACCCGGATACGCAGTGATTTCGCAGTGATCATCAGGCTGACCTCAGCACGCTTGCCGTACCGCACCGCATTACCGATCAGATTTTCAACAGCACGGCGAATTGCAACCGGTCGCAGGGTCGATCGCCCCTGCCCTTCGACCGAGATCAGTTCGACAGCAAATCCCGCGCGCTGCGCATCTTTCACGATCTGAGTCAGCAGCACCTCTGCATCCACCTCTTCCGGGTCAATCTCGGCAGCACTGCGCGAGAAATCCAGAAAAGCATCCAGCAAAAGCTGCATTTCATTCACGTCCTTCAGCAACGGTGCGGCCTCGTCTTCGGGCATCATCGATAGACCCAACTTAAGCCGTGTCAGCGGCGTTCGCAGATCGTGGCTGACACCTGACAACATCCGCGTGCGCTGTTCGATCTGGCGTTCGATTCGGGCCCGCATGTCCAAAAACGCATTGCCCGCAGCGCGAACCTCAATAGCGCCACCTGGGGTGTATGGCACAACCCGACCGCGCCCAAAGGCCTGCGCAGCATTCGCAAGTCGCGTGATGGGACGCAATTGATTGCGCATATACAGGAATGAAATCGACGTCATGAGGATCGCAAAAAACAACATCGTCACGATCAGCTGATGTGGTGCCGTCGGGGAAAGACGGCGGCGATCAAAGGTCAATTTGAGAATGCCCAGATGGGTGTCCAGAAACAGGCTGGCCTCCTGACTGTTGGGCAAAGAAACCACTCGCGTTTCTGGCACTAACTCGCGCATCTCAGCGTCGACTTGCGGCGCGATAAAGTCGTACCAGCGGCGCTTTCGCGTAACCGGAACCTCATTTGGTGCCAGAAACTGCATCTTCATCTGCAACGCAACCAGGTCCGGCCGAACGGCCGCAAGGGCCTGCTGTTGAGTTTCCGCGTCCTCCATCGTTTCAAGGATCAGGTTAACCTCACGCGATGCTGTGCGGGTCATTTGATCGGTCACATTCTCAAGGTGTTTTTGCAAGAACGCGATGGCAACCACCAGCAGCACAACGACAACCGGCAGAACCAGAATCAGTGCAGCACGAACATAGAGGCTGCGCGGCATATAGGGTTTGAGCCATCCTGTAGACATGCGTTAAACTTAGCGGGCTACTCCGGCAAGAGGAAGAGGACGGACCGCAATTGCCCAATGATTTCAATCCACCTCATGGCGCGGCCATCGAACTGCAGCCCGGCCTCAGGCGTATTGTTGCGCCAAACCCGTCGCCCATGACCTTTCGCGGAACCAACACGTATTTGCTGGGCGAACGGGATATCGCCGTCATCGATCCCGGCCCGCTGTCAGATGCCCATCTTGAGGCGATCGAGACCGCATTAGAGCCGGGGCAGCGCATCAGCCATATCGTTGTTACGCACAGCCATCTGGATCACTCGCCGCTGGCAGCCCCCCTGGCAGCGCGCACCGGCGCGCCGGTGCTGGCGTTTGGTGGCCCGCAAGCCGGCAGAAGCGTGGTGATGACAACCCTCGCCAAGCAGGGGCTTGCCGGCGGCGGAGAAGGCATCGACGCCCAATTCCGCCCCGATATCGAGCTGAGCGACGGCGAGCATATCGATGGTGACGGCTGGATGCTTGAAGTCATCCATACGCCGGGTCATTTAGGAAACCACATTGCCTTGGCTTGGCGAGATGTTTGTTTCACCGCAGATCATGTGATGGGATGGGCCAGTTCGCTTGTCTCACCGCCGGACGGGGACCTCACCGATTTCATGGAGGCCTGCCACAAACTGCGCGAACGTGACTGGTCTGTCTTTCATGCCGGACACGGCGCGCCGATCACCGATCCGGCTGGACGGCTGGACTGGCTGATTCAGCACCGACAAGCGCGCGAGGCGCAGATTCTGGCGGCGCTGGCTGACGCTCCGGGTACCGCCCGGCAGTTGACCGAAAAGATTTACACCGAAACGCCATCAGCCTTGCTGCCCGCGGCCGAACGTAACGTATTTGCGCATCTTGTTGACCTTACAGGAAAATCAAACGTGTCCCCCATCGGCCCGCTGTCTGCTGATGCCGTTTTCCGCAGGCAGATCTGACGGCAAAACTTTTTGCAGTTAGGAGCGCATCTGGGCTGGACGCCGAAAAACCGGATTGTTATACGCCCCTCAGTTCCGGCGTAGCTCAGCGGTAGAGCAGTTGACTGTTAATCAATTGGTCGTAGGTTCGATCCCTACCGCCGGAGCCAGATTTCCCTGAAAATAAACATAAATCAAAGTGTTACACTTATTCCGTGTCGCGGCTGGATTTCTGTCGAAAAAAATGTGCCGCCCCCTCTGGACGCGGCAGAACCGGGTTGCTATACGGCGCGAACCGTTCCGGCGTAGCTCAGCGGTAGAGCAGTTGACTGTTAATCAATTGGTCGTAGGTTCGATCCCTACCGCCGGAGCCAATTCCACCCTTTTTGGCACTAACCCGATAGCTCGGTTTTGAAATCCGCGCGCAAGGTGCGCTTCAGAACCTTACCTGTCGCATTCAGCGGCAAAGCATCCACAAATACGGCCTTGTCGGGAATCTGCCATTTGGGGATTTTTCCCTCATAGAATTCAAGCAGTTCGCTTGCTTTCGGCTCTGCTCCGTCGGCTTTCACAGCGACCAGCAACGGACGTTCCCCCCATTTGGGGTGCGGCACACCAATGACGGCTGCGGTTGCCAGTTTGGGATGGGCGACGGCGATGTTTTCCAGCTCGACCGAACTGATCCATTCTCCGCCCGACTTGATGATATCCTTGGACCGGTCGCGGATCGTCATATAACCGTCCGGGTCAAGCGTTGAGACATCCCCCGTCGCGAACCAGCCGTCCTGCAAGAGGTCCTGATCCTGCATGTGGAAATAGCTGTCCAGAACCCAATGCCCGCGGACCATCAGGTCACCCTGCGTCTCGCCGTCGTTGGGCAGCTCGTTTCCGTCATCGTCCACAATCTTCAGCTCGACCCCAAAGGGCGGGCGCCCCTGATTCTCGCGCAGCTTATGCTGCTGATCAAGTGGCAGGTCGCCATGCTTGGCCAGCGGCAGGTTTGCTGTTCCCAGCGGGCTCATCTCGCTCATCCCCCAGGCGTGGACGGTATCAACGCCATAGGTTTCCCGGAACGTCTCGATCATTGAGGGCGGACATGCAGCGCCACCGATCACCGTCCGTTCCAAGCTCTCCAGTCTGGTTCCTGAGGTCGCCGCATGCGCCAGCAGGCCCTGCCAGATCGTCGGGACCCCCATCGCAAGCGTCACGCCATACGTGTCGATCAGACCGACCAACGCCTCGCCGCGCAGATCAGGGCCCGGCAAAACCATGCGCGAGCCCGACATCGCGCAGCCATAGGGTGACCCCCATGCGTTCACATGGAACATCGGCACCACTGGCATCACCACATCCGCAGCCGAATACCCAATCACGTCCCGCGTGTTTGATGCAAAGCTGTGCAAGACGGTGGACCGGTGCGAATACAGAACCCCCTTGGGGTGCCCCGTGGTGCCCGAGGTATAGCAAAGGCTGGACGCGGTGTTTTCATCAAAATCGGGCCATTCGAAATCGGCCGTGCCGGTCTCGATCAGTTCATCATAAAACATCAGCCCCGGTATTTGCGCCACGGCGTCATCGTCCCGGGGGCCCATCAGCACGAAATGCTGCACCTCTTTGAGATGCTCCAGCAGACCAGCCACCAGCTGCGTAAAGGTCGCGTCAAAGAACAGCACGCGGTCTTCGGCGTGGTTGATGATATAGGCCAATTGCTCGGGGAACAGACGCGGGTTGATTGTATGGCAGACAAACCCCGCACCAGAGGTGGCGAAATAAAGCTCAAGATGACACCGATTGTTCCAGGCCAGCGTTCCGATCCGGTCCTGCGGCTGCAATCCCAACTGACTGAGCGCCGAGGCCATGCGTCGTGCGTTCACGGCGATCGTGGACCAGTTGGTTTGCGTGACAGACCCGTCTGTCTCAACCGAAAAAATCTCGGTCTGACCATGATAGCGGTCTGCATGATCTATCAGTGACGAAATCAGCAGCGGCTGCGTCATCATCTGTCCCAGCATGGGCGTCCTCCCTTTGGCAACCGCGCTGTTTGTGCCGCGGCTGTAACTCAGGCCCCAGCGAACACTGCGGTCGGCCAGAGCCCCTCCCTTGGACAACCCTGCCAATCATTTAATTGTCTGACAATAAGAGAATGCAACCTGCCCTAAGGGCAAGTTACACAAATAGCGTGGGTTCAGTCGCGATGACGCAACGCGTAGTCCACCAGCGCGGCGGTTGATCCATCCTTGTCGGCAGCGCTTTGCTCGCCGTCCACGATCGGTGCCAAAGAAGTCGCAAGCTCTTTGCCAAGCTCAACACCCCATTGATCGAAGGAATTGATGCCCAGCAGGACACCTTCGACGAATACGCGATGTTCATACAGCGCGATAATCTGCCCCAACACAAACGGTGTCAGCTTTGGATAGATCAGCGTCGTGGATGGACGGTTGCCCGGAAAGACCCGATGACGGGCCTGCCGTTCCAGTTCATCCCCCGTCAGACCTTTTTCAGCCATGCGCGCGCGCGCCTCATCCAGCGAGCGGCCACGCATCAAAGCCTCGGACTGAGCGAGGCAGTTGGCCAGCAGTAGACGGTGGTGATGGGCCAGTTCGGGTTCGTGCCCCTCGGCCGCGACCATGAATTCGCAGGGTATGATATCGGTTCCCTGATGGATCAACTGGTAGAAAGCGTGCTGGCCGTTGGTGCCAGGTTCCCCCCAAACCACCGGGCCAGAGGGAACGGTCAGGTCATCGCCATTCATCGCGACTGATTTGCCGTTCGATTCCATCTCAAGCTGTTGAAAATAGGCCGGCAAACGCAGCAGACGTTGATCATAGGGCAACACCGCACGACTTGCATGTCCCAACACCTGACGGTGCCAAATCCCCGACAGGGCCAGCATCACCGGCATGTTTTCCGCCCACTCGGCGGTGCGAAAATGCAGGTCCATCGCCTGTCCGCCGCGCAAGAAAGCATCAAATGCGTTGGAGCCAACCGCGATCATCACGGGCAGGCCTACCGGCCCCCACACTGAATAGCGCCCGCCAACCCAGTCGGCAAAGCCAAACACGCGATCCTCAGGGATGCCAAACGCTTGCGTCTTGTCCAGCGCGCTGGAGACTGCTGCAAACTGTGCAGCCGGATCGCCACCGCCATCCTTCATCCAGGCCCGCGCCGTGCGCGCGTTGGTCATAGTTTCAATCGTTGTAAAGGTTTTGGACGCCACGATCACCAGTGTCCGCGTCGGATCAAGCTGCCGGAGCGTGTCGGCAATATGTGCGCCATCGACATTCGACACATAATGCAGGCGCGGTCCATCGTGATAAGGCGACAGGGCATGCGTTGCCATGACCGGCCCAAGATCCGAACCGCCGATGCCGATATTCACGACATCCGTAAAGCTGCCCCCTGCCCCCTGCACGGCGCCGCCGCGCACCTCTTCTGCAAAGACACGCATGCGCTGCAGGGTGGCCAGAACCTCGGGCATGACATCCTGACCATCTACCTCGACCGGGTCACCATCCAGATTGCGCAATGCTGTGTGCAACACTGCGCGGCTTTCGGTTTCGTTAATCTTTTGGCCCGTGAACATCGCCTCGCGCCAGACCTCCAGACCCGCAGCGTCGCATAGGGTGATCAGTGCTGCTCGCGTCTGGGCGTCGATCTGTGTTTTCGAATAATCAAACAGTAAATCCCCGGTCGATGCAGCAAAGCGCTGCGCCCGATCCGGTGTTTCATCAAAAAGATCAAGGATTTTCAGGTCTCTGGCCGCAAGGGCCCGAAGTGCATCCAATTGCATAACTCTTACTCCGCCCAATGCACACAAATCCCGCTCAGAACCGCTGATATCGGGGCCTCTTCGGGTGGCAGCGCCATCGCCTGTTCAAGGGCATCGCGCTTTGCAGCCCCAAAGATCACCAGATGCTTTGACAAGGCCCCATCCAGCACCGGCGCCGTCAGTGTGATACGAGGTTCGGGCTGCGTTTCCGTACGCGCCACCGCAAGCGTGTGGGCCGAGCCTTCCAATGCCTCAGCCAGCCCGTCCATCCCGGGAAACAGAGAGGCCGTGTGCATATCCTCCCCCATCCCAAGCAGCAGGACAGATAGTGGCAGAACGGGCGCAATCTGGGATTCGATTTCGGGCAGCACTGCCTCGGCTTCTTTCCCAGGCAGGTAGAGCGGCAGATACGTAGCGGTCGCTGCCCGGTTGGTCAGCAAGCGCGCGCGGATCAGGCGCTCGTTCGAGCGTTCGCTGTCACCGGGAACACAGCGTTCATCGGTGGGTAGAACGCGAACCCGATTCCATTCCAGATCAGCTGCACACAGGCTGTCAAAGACCGGCCCGGGCGTGGTGCCCCCTGCAACCGCCAGCGCGACGGTATCGTGGTGCAGCAGCGCGGCTTCGATATCTCCGGCCAGCGCGTTCGCCACATCAATGGCCAGCATGTCGCGGTCTGCATATTCCATAATTCTCATGGATTGATCCCTTGCCAGTGACGACCATCGCGTTTCATCAGCAGCTCGGCGTCGCCGGGACCGGTACTGCCACTTTCATAAGGTTTCGGCACATCACCGCGCGCCTGCCAGCCCGCGATAATCGGGTCGGTCCAGGCCCATGCCGCCTCGACCTCGTCTCCGCGCATGAACAGGGTCTGATTGCCGCGGATGACGTCCATCACAAGCCGCTCATAAGCGTCGGGGGCATTCTGGACGTCTGGGCCTAAGGCCTCTGCAAAGCTCATATCCAGGGGCACATCCATCAGTCGCATACCACCCTGCCCCGGTTCTTTGATCGTCACCTTCAACGTAATCCCTTCGTTTGGCTGCAAGCGGATCGACAACATGTTTGCGTGCCGGCCCGCCTCTTCCCCAAAAATCGAATGCGGCGCATCTTTGAACATGACGTTGATCACCGAGGATCGCGCTACCAGCCGCTTGCCCGTGCGCAAGTAGAACGGCGTTCCCGCCCATCTCCAGTTGCTGACATGGGCGCGCAGCGCAACATAGCTTTCGGTCGATGAGCGCGGATTGCCAACAACCTCGCGATAGCCGGGCCCGTCAGGCCCTTCGGCAAACTGCCCCCGCACGATATGATGCGGTTCAACCAGATCGAGGGCGCGAATGACCTTGAGCTTTTCGTCCCGCACCGCATCGGGGTCAAATTTTGCGGGTGGTTCCATCGCGATCAGACACAAAAGTTGCATCAAGTGATTCTGCACCATGTCCCGCATGGCCCCTGCGCGTTCATAGTACTCCTCGCGCCCGCCGATGCCGACGGTCTCGGCAACCGTAATCTGGATGTGATCGACATATTGACTGTTCCACAGCGGTTCAAACAACATGTTACCAAATCGAACAGCCATCAAATTCTGAACTGTTTCTTTGCCCAGATAGTGATCGATCCGGTAAATCTGACCTTCGTCAAAATGGGCCGCAAGCGTCGCATTCAGATCGCGCGCGCTTTGCAGATCATGACCAAACGGCTTTTCAACAACGATCCGCGTCTGGGCTGTCGCCATCCCGTTGGACTTGATCCGCTCGGCCAGCGGTCCGAAAAGGCGGGGACCAACGGAAAAATAAAAGGCTCGGATGCATCCGCCATGCAGCTTCTCAGCAAGCTGGCGCCATCCCTGATCTGACAGCGCATCGACGCATACATAATCTACGCGCTGCAAAAAGCCGTTCAGCTTGGCCGTATCACCTGCCTCATCGGCTGCATGGGACTGCAACGATTCGGCAACCACGGCCTGAAACGCCGCGCGACCATGGTCGCTGCGCGCAGCAGCAATGATCTGAACCTCTTCCGGCCACTGCCCGGCACAATACCTACGGAACAGCGCCGGCAGGATCTTGCGTTGCGCCAGATCGCCGGTCCCGCCGAATATAACCAGATCAAATGGGTCTACGGGTATGACGCGAGAAACCATGAGCTGTCCTTACCTTGCAACCAGATGCATGTCTAATGTTAGCGCCACCATTTATTAGATCTTCCCGCTCATCAAAACTCTGTCAGCACAGTGACAACAACCTTAACTCTTACCCTACAACCGGTTACATCGGACAGACAGTTTCAACCGACCGGACATCGAATGAAAGACAACGCCCCTCAGATCGCCAATATCGGCAAGTTTAGGAACAAATTGGTGACAGCGGATGGTCAGACCCGCGCTTCGGTCGCGCTGAGCAACCCCGAGACGTTGTGGTTCAACACCGGAACCTTATGCAACATCGAATGTGTGAACTGCTATATCGCCAGCAGCCCCACAAATGATGCGCTGGTTTATATCAGCGCTGCAGAGGTGAGCGATTACCTCGACCAGATTGATCAGCGCAACTGGCCCATCCGCGAGATTGGTTTCACCGGTGGTGAGCCGTTCATGAACCCCGAGATGATAGATATGCTGCGCGCATCGCTGGAACGCGGCTATGAGGTGCTGGTTCTGACCAACGCCATGCTGCCGATGATGCGCCGGAAGATGCGCGAAGGCTTGCTGGCGTTGCAGCGGGACTATACGGATAAGCTGACGCTGCGGATTTCTGTCGATCACTATCGCGCCGATCTGCACGATACCGAACGTGGGAAAGGCAGCTTTGCCAAGACCATCACGGGGATGGAATGGCTGCGCGATAACGGCTTTCGGATGGCGATTGCAGGCCGCACCATGTGGGGCGAAACCGATGCAGACAGCCGCGCAGGGTATCAGGCGTTTTTTGATGCACACGGCTTTGACATAGACGCACTGAATCCGGGCCAGACGGTTCTGTTCCCCGAAATGGATGAGCAGGTCGAGGTGCCCGAGATTACGACCGCCTGTTGGGGTATTCTGGACAAGTCTCCCGACGCTGTGATGTGCTCAAACTCTCGCATGGTCGTGAAACGCAAGGGGGCCGAACGCCCGGCTGTACTGGCATGCACCCTGCTGCCCTATGCGCCCGAGTTTGAAATGGGCACATCGCTGGCCGAAGCCGAGGCCGATGTCCACCTGAACCATCCGCATTGCGCAAAGTTCTGTGTTTTGGGGGGCGCAAGCTGCTCTGCCTGATCAGAATGGCGCGGTATTTTTTCTGAGTGATCAATTTCACTGCGCATCTCAGCCGTGATCCCGTATATCATGGACCATAGTGTTCTAAATGCGGGCCGTGCCAATGAAGTGGTTGTTTGGTTTTTGTTTCTTAGTTTTGGCCGCCCCGCTTTGGGCGCAGGATCGCCTGGCACTGGTGATCGGCAATGACGACTATGACTCGGTTGTCGATTTGCAAAAGGCGGTTGCGGATGCGCAGGCCATCACAACAAAGCTTGAAGGCCTGGGGTTCGAGACCTTTCAGGGAGTCAACCTAGATCGTCGCGGCATGAACCAACGTATTTCCGAGTTCACCGCGCAGTTGGAATCTGGTGACACCGCATTCATCTTTTTTGCGGGCCATGGCGTTGAAATAGATGGTGAAAACTATCTGCTGCCCACCGATATCGAGACGCCGAAGGCGGGCCAATCCGATTTCATCAAATCGGAATCGATCGCCCTGTCCAACCTTTTGGACCGGGTCCGTGCCACGGGGGCCCGGACGTCGATTGCAATCATTGATGCCTGCCGCGACAACCCATTCAAAACAACCAACGGACGCAGCATCGGCGGTACGCGCGGATTGGGTCGGATCAACGCACCACAAGGCATGTTCGTGATTTTCTCGGCCGGTGCAGGACAAATGGCGTTGGATCGGCTCAGCGATGATGATGTCGCGCGGAATTCGGTGTTTACCCGTGCCCTTCTGCCGCGCCTGTCCCAGCCAGGGCTTGAGTTGCGCAGCATGGTGGCGGGTCTTCGGACCGAGGTCAGGGATCTGTCCCGCACCGTACAACACGAGCAGACCCCAGCCTATTACGATGAGCTACTGGGCGAGTTCTACTTTACCCCGGCGGTTCAGACCTCGGAGGACGATAAGACTGCATCTGGTCCCGCAGATGACATGCGTGCTGACCTGAATCTGGCCAGATCCGTTGGAACAGTTGATGCGTTTGATACATTTCTTGAGAAATACTCAGATCAGACAGAGGCTTACAGCTATCAGGTTGCACTACAAATCCGCGAAGGTCTTACCGCCGCCGCCGTAACGCCAACCGAAGAGACCAACCTACGCGGCGGCGAAACGCCCGTCGAACTGGTCAGCGTGCCGGTCATATCCGACGACATTCAGGTGATGCGCGCCACGCAGGCGGCTTTGAACGCGCTGGGATGCAGCGCTGGCGGGGCGGATGGCATCGCCGGACCCAGAACAAAGCGCGCTTTTGCAAGCTATCTATCGGCCAGCGCCTCAACACTGGGGCCAGATGACCTTGGTACAAAACATGCGTTGCAAGAACTCGAGGGAAAAAGCGGTACGATCTGCGAAACAACCGCCGCCGCGCCGACCACATCGACTACGAGCGCCCTCTCACTCGTTGGCAGTTGGAAATACAAGGCAACCTGCGCGCTGGTCGTGAAGGTCACCGGGTCTATCAACTATGTGAAGTCCGGCGCAAACAAGTTCTCGGGTCGTCTGTCCGACTCGCTTGGTCAAAATGCGAATACCGAGGTGTATCTGAATGATCAGCAGCTGAGCGGGACCGACTACTTCCCCGGCATCACGGTCAAATGGCGCGGGCGTCTGGCCGAAGATGGCAACAGCTTTACTAGCACCGGCTCAACCGGGTGTTCGGTTTATGCCTGGCGCGCGGGCTGAGCCGAAACGTCAGTTCACACGAAACTCACCCACCATATTGCGCCACTCGCCCGGGGCGATCATCTTGCGATGGGTATAGCGGACCGAATGCAGCGGACCTTCGATTTCCCGCTGCCAGAACTCGATAAATTCGAACAGTTTCGGATGATCTGGCGCCAGATCATACTCCTGCCAGATGAACGTATTCAGGACATGGATATAGTCGGGCATGTGGTAAAAGAACTCTGCCGTCGTCAGCCCATATCCCTTGAGCATCAATTCCGTTTCACTTCGCTTCATGCAGACCTCCAATTTCTTGCAAGGTCTCTGCATGATAGCACGACAACCACCTAATCCTTACTTAACAATATGTTACTCAGGTGTTACTTCGGTTTCTCGCAGACAAAACCGTTGCTTGCTTGCACCTTATGTGCCGGGTCTGATAAGGTGCATCCACAAGATATAGACCCAGAACAATACACGGGCAGTTTACGTGAGCGATACGCCAGAAATTCCTGAAAACATGGATGAAAACCCGCCCGAGCGCCCCGTCTACGACGGTCCGACGGTGTCCATCGAATCCGAAATGCGCACGTCCTATCTGGACTATGCAATGTCGGTCATCGTAAGCCGCGCAATCCCCGATCTGCGCGATGGGCTGAAACCGGTTCACCGGCGTATCCTTTATGCGATGCACGAGACCGGGAACACGCATGACAAGGCGTATCGCAAGTCGGCGCGTCCTGTTGGCGATGTGATGGGTAAGTACCACCCGCACGGCGACAGTGCGATCTATGACGCGCTGGTGCGAATGGCGCAGGATTTCTCGATGTCGCTGCCGTTGCTGGACGGTCAGGGCAACTTTGGATCGATGGACGGCGATAACCCGGCGGCCATGCGGTATACCGAAGTACGGATGGACAAACCTGCCGCGTCCCTGCTGGCCGATATCGAAAAAGAGACGGTAGATTTTCAGGACAACTATGACGGCAAAGACAAAGAGCCGACCGTCCTACCCGCCCGTTTCCCGAATATGCTGGTCAATGGTGCCGGTGGTATCGCCGTAGGTATGGCGACCAACATTCCGCCGCACAATCTGGGCGAAGTCGTTGATGCAACACTGGCGCTGATCGACGATCCAGATCTGACATCCGAGCAGTTAATCGAATATGTCCCTGGCCCCGACTTCCCGACTGGAGGCGTGATGCTGGGCCGTTCGGGGGCGCGCAAAGCTTATTTGGAAGGGCGCGGCAGCGTCATCATCCGCGCCAAAACGCGTGTCGAAGAAATTCGTAGAGATCGTTATGCGATTGTTGTGGATGAGATCCCCTATCAGGTGAACAAAGCCTCGATGATTGAAAAGATCGCCGAGGCCGTGCGTGAAAAGCGCATCGAAGGCGTGAGCCACGTGCAGGACGAATCCGACCGCAACGGTGTACGGGTCGTGGTCGAGCTGAAACGCGACGCAACGCCCGAGGTGGTGCTGAACCAGCTTTATCGTTTCTCGCCGATGCAGACCTCCTTTGGCTGCAACATGCTGGCGCTGAACGGTGGACGGCCTGAACAGCTGACGCTGCGCCGGTTCCTGACGTCCTTCATCGACTTCCGTGAAGATGTCGTTGCCCGGCGCACCGCCTATGATCTGCGGAAAGCACGTGAGCGCAGCCACATTCTGTGTGGCCTGGCGGTCGCGGTATCGAACGTGGATGAGGTGGTCGCCACCATCCGTTCGTCCGCCGACGCCGCCGAGGCGCGCGAGAAGCTGATGACCCGTCGCTGGCCTGCGGCCGAGATCGAAGGCTATCTGCGCCTGATCGACGATCCGCTGTCCAAGATGAACGACGACGGCACCTATAACCTGACCGAGGTTCAGGCCCGCGCCATCCTCGATCTGCGCCTGCAACGCCTGACCCAGATTGGCGTCAAAGAAGTCACCGACGAGCTGGAAGAACTGGCCGCCAAGATACAGGAATATCTTGATATTCTGTCCTCGCGCGAGCGCATCATGTCGATCATCGGGGATGAGCTGCGCGAAGTGCGCGAGCAATTCGCAGTGCCACGCCGCACGGAGATCGTCGACTGGTCCGGCGACATGGAAGACGAAGACCTGATCGAACGCGAAGATATGGTCGTGACCGTCACCTCGGGCGGCTATATCAAGCGGACGCCGCTGGCCGATTTCCGGGCTCAGAAACGCGGCGGCAAGGGCTTGTCGGGGATGCAGACCAAGGAAGAGGATGTGGTCACCAACCTCTTCGTGGCGAACACGCATACGCAACTGCTGTTCTTCACCACCGAAGGGATGGTCTACAAGCTAAAGACCTGGCGCCTGCCGCAATCCAGCCGCACCGGTAAGGGCAAGGCCATCGTCAACATTCTGCCCATTCCAACCGGCGTCTCCATCGCGGCCATTATGCCGGTCGATGTGCCGGATGAGGAGTGGGAGAACCTGCAGATCGTCTTTGCGACCAGCGCGGGCGACGTGCGGCGCAACCGCTTGTCGGACTTCACGAATGTCCGTCGGAACGGCAAGATCGCGATGAAGCTGCCCGAAGATGTGGAACTGGTGAATGCGCGCATCTGTTCCGAGGACGAAGACGTGATGCTGATCACCAATTCGGGCCGTGCGATCCGCTTCCGCACCACGGATGTGCGCGTTTTCAACTCGCGCGAATCCACCGGTGTGCGCGGCATCCGGCTGAGCAATGGTGATCGCGTAGTGTCGATGTCCGTGATCCGCCATTTCGAGGCCGACCCGGATGAACGGGCCGCATACCTCAAGATGCGCCGCGCCGTGGCCGGGATTGCCGATGATGGCGAAACGGACGAGGACGAGGCCACTCCGGGCCTGATTACCCAAGAACGCTATGCCGAAATGTCGGCAGCGGAAAACCTGATCTTGACGATCACATCGGGTGGTGCAGGCAAGTTGAGCTCCAGCCACGACTACCCCGTCCGCGGACGCGGCGGCATGGGTGTTGCTGCGATGGATAAGGCCATGCGCGGAGGGGAACTGGTTGCCTCTTTCCCGGTTGAGATTGATGACCAGATCATGCTGGCCACATCCAAGGGTCAGTCGATCCGTGTACCGGTGGATGGGATATCCTTCCGCTCCCGCTCGGCCGGTGGTGTGAAAGTGTTCAACACTGGCAAGGGCGAAGAGGTCGTCAGCGTTGCCTGGATCGCAGATCAGGGCGATGAGGACACCGAAGAATAGAATGAAAAAAGCCCCGCAGCGACGTCTGCGGGGCTTTTTGATCTGATGTTTAGGGCTGCGCCTAGATCAGCTGCCCGTGAATCATCCGTGCAATCTCACCCATCGGTTCTCTTGGCTCTCGCCCAACTAAAGAATATTGCCACGGGCCGTCCTGCCAGAAAACAACAAGATAGCCGTCTTCGTCCTGAAACCGAAAAGACTGATTTTGCGTCGATGTCCCGTGTTTGGCCAGCAGGCTCAGCCGGTCACCCTGTTGATTTTCATACATGAATAGCGCCGAGGCCTGATCGCCCGCAGGCAGCAACCGCCCCCCGATCAAGGAATATCCGCTATCACCAAGTTGTGGCGCGATAATAGCCGCGCCCAGCCGGTTGGACAGCCAGGTTTGCAGGTGATCCTTTTGCGATGCGTCAACCTCAACCGGGTGCAGCACTTCGCTGACATACAGGGCATGGGCGGCCTTGGCGTGATCTGCGAACACAACAAGACCAACCGGATCATTGGTGGTTTTGAACGGCAACAATGCGCCCAGCCCCAAACCTGCGGCAAAGATCGCAACCGACGCAGCGAGGCGCATCGGTTGCATGCGGCCGCGTTCTGCATGTTGGCGTAAATCGCGCAGATGCGCGGGTGACGGAACAGGAACGCTCTGACGGATCAGCGCAGCCTGCCGCTGCAACTGTTCCAGCAACGCGGCATCATCCGGATGGGCCTTGAGGTGGCGTTCCAGATGTTCACGGTCACTGTCAGACAGCTCTCCATCTACACTGCGCTGGATCAGTTCTTGGATTGACGGGTGCGGAGTCATTTTACGCTCCTGATCTTAGTCGTGGTGGGCGCATCCATATCGGCGCATATCTTAGACCGCGCGCGGGAAATACGCGACATCAGCGTGCCCTTTGGAATTCCCAAAGCTGTGGCCGCCTCTTCATAGCTTAGTCCGCCAATCACCACTGCCAACAACGCTTCGCGCTGTTCTTGCGGAACGCGCTCCAAACTTTGCCAGATCGCCGTGATCTCCAGCCGTTCTTCCGCACTGTGCGAGGATGAGGCAATCTCACCGATCTGATCAAGACCAACCGCGCGAAAGCGCGCCTCACGGCGCCATCGGTCGCGGAACAGGTTAAGAAGAATACGGGTCAGCCAGGGTTTCAGCGGGCGTCCGGGTATCCAAAGCAAACGCTTGCGCAAGGCACGCTCGATACAATCCTGAACCAGATCGTCAGCAGCATCCCGGTCGCGTGTCAGCGACCAGGCATAGCGCCAAAGATCAGGCAGGCAGTTTTCGAGCTGTGTGTCGAAGGATTGGATCATCATTTTCTTGCGGGGCGGGACGAACCCGCCCCCGATACCTGAATTTATGGGCGCGCGATATGCCAAACGCCTTTGACGCCATCACCAGTCATGTCGCCGGGCTTTTCATCCTTGAACCACAGATACAGCGGCTGACCCTTATAGGCGACCTGCAGGGTGCCATCCTTACGCTCGATCACGCTGTAACCTTTGGGCAGATCCATACCGGCCTCACCCGCCAGAGGCGGCCATTTTGTGGCGCAGTCATCGTAGCAGTTCGAAACAGAATCCTCATCTTTATCAAAGGTATAAAGGGTCATCTTATGCGCATCCATGATGAAGGTCTCACCATTGAGCTCTCCGGTCACGGCCGGGACCGCACCATGACCATCGGCCAACGCCAGACCCGCGGTTGCAACCAGCACAACGCCGGACAATGAGATGAATTTAAACGACATGGTTTCTCCAACTTTTTTCAGGTCTGCCAAGCTGCAGACACAGAACATACGAGCTAGAGACAGAAAAATTCCCGCTGCCGCAAAAAAAAGCCCGGCAACATGCATGCCGGGCCTTTTTTTTGTTCTAAGAAAACGATCGGGTTGCCCGTCGGTTCAAAGCGAATACAGCGCTCCGAACTTTTCCTCCAGATAGGAGAGCAGCGGCTCGGGGCCAGGCTCCTGCCCGCTTGCGTTGCGGATCACCTCGCGCGGCGCGTACAACCCGCCATGGCGCTGAACGTTTTCACGCAGCCACGCGGTCGCACCAGAGGTATCGCCCTGTGCCAATTGCTGATCCAGATCAGCGACGGCCTCACGCAGCGCGGTATAGAGGCACCCCGCATAGACATTGCCCAGCGAATAGGTCGGGAAATACCCAAACAGGCCCACCGACCAATGCACATCCTGCAGACACCCGTTCGAGGGCTTGTCGACCGCATAACCGAAATCGGCTTTGAACCGGTCGTTCCAGGCGGCCTCAAGATCCCCGACCGAGAGGTCACCCGCCATCAGCGCGCGCTCCAGATCGAAACGCAGCATGATGTGCAGGTTATATTGCACCTCATCGGCCTCGGTCCGGATATAGCCGTTATGCACCCGGTTGACCGTTGCATAGAACGCATCAGCGTCTGCAATACCAAAGTCACCAAACACGTCCTGCATCCTGCCGTAGAGCCAGCCGGTAAAGGCGCGCGAGCGTCCAAGCTGGTTTTCGTAAATCCGGCTTTGGCTTTCATGCACGCCCATCGATACGCCCTGGCCCAGCGGCGTCAGCGCATAGGCCGGATCGACGCCTTGCTCATAGGCCGCGTGACCTACTTCGTGGATCGTCGAGTAGAAGCAATTGAACGGATCGGTCAGGTTGGTCCGTGTCGTAATCCGCACGTCCGAACCGCTGCCTGAACTGAACGGATGCACTGCCTTGTCGACGCGACCCTTGTTCAGGTCATAGCCAAAGGCCACCGCCAGCTCTTGTGACAGACGCATCTGGTCTGCCTCGTCGAAACTGTGCGAAAGCGCCTGCGGCGCGGGCCGATCCAAGACGGCGGCGCGCAGCGCAACCAGACGCGGGCGCATCTGGTCGAATATCTCAGCGATCTGTGCGCCCGTTGTATAAGGCTCATAATCCTCGACCATGGCGTCATAGATATCGCCGCCTTGCGCCAGGGCCGCGCCCTCTTCGCGTTTCAACGCGACCACTTCTTCCAACACCGGCAAAAACGCGGCAACGTCTTCATCTGCGCGCGCCTGCGCCCATTGCCCCTGCGCGGTCGAGGTCACCCGCGCGATGGCCTTGGCCAGATCAGCCGGCACCTTCACCGACCGCTCGTAAGCGCGACGGATTTCGCGTAGCTGCGCCTGTGCAGCCTCCCCTGTGATCTCGGCCCGGTCCAGCCAGTCGGCAACCTGCGGGTTTGACCGGCGGGCGTGCAGCACGGCCTCGATCGCGGCCATTTCTTCCGCGCGCTGCGGGGCGGCACCGCGGGGCATCATGGTTTCCTGATCCCAGCCCAAGCGACCTGCAATCTGCCCCAGGGCAGAGGTTTCGCGCTGATAGGCCATCAGTTCTTCAAATACTGTCATTTCAGTCATGCTCCGCGCAGCGAGGTTGCAATAGGATAAGCGGTCAGAAAACGTGCGCGCAGGATCAGCGTCCACACAACCACCGCCATGAATTGATGGAAAATCGCGATCTGCCACGGCGCGCCATAGACCACGGTTGCAATGCCCACCACAACCTGCAGCGACAGCGCTGCAAAGGCCGCGTTGAAGGCAAAACGGGTCTGGGGATGAGCGCTTGTCCCGCCACGGCGCCAGACGACAACTGCGAAGATGAACAGCAGATATCCGGCACAGCGATGGATGAACTGCACAAGACCCGGGCTTTCAAAAAAGTTTCGCCACATCGGTTCCAGCATTGTGGCATCAGGCGGCAGCAATTGCCCCCCGATCAACGGCCAGTCGGTATACGAGCGCCCGGCATCAATACCAGCAACCAGCGCACCGATCAGGATTTGCAAAAAGGCAAAATGCAACAGTCCGGTCGACAGCGAGAACAGCTTGGCCTCTTTCGCGCGTCGGGCCTGCATCAGGTCCCGCTCTTCGCGGCCCAGCGTAAAGATATACCACGCAAGATATCCCAGAATGACAAAGGCCAGCCCCAGATGCACCGCCAGACGGTAGCTGGCAACGGCTATCATGCCCTCGCCCTGCGTCACACCCGAGGCGACCATCCACCAGCCCACAGCACCCTGCATCCCCCCCAGCACGCCGGGGATCAGCAAGCGCCCGGTCCAGCCAGCCGGTATCTTGCGCGCAACAAGAAAGCCAAAGAACCCCAGCGCCCAGACCAGACCAATCACGCGGCCCAGCTGACGATGACCCCATTCCCACCAGTAGATGAATTTAAAGTCATTCAGCTCCATCCACTGGTTCTGGATGCGCCACTGGTCGATCTCTTTGTATTTGCCGAACTCGGCTTGCCAATCCGCTTCGGTCATCGGGGGGATGGCTCCGGTGATCGGACGCCACTCGGTGATCGACAAGCCGCTATCTGTCAGACGTGTCAGCCCACCCACGGCGATCATCACGACAACCAGCGCAAACAAGATCATCAGCCAGGCACGGATCAAAGACCGTGCCCCGCCGCGCCCCCGGTCGATCATACCAGGTTGAACCGTCTGCTGCTTTTCGTTGTCCGAGACTTCTTCGAAGATGCTGCGCTTACCGCTCATGCTGTCCTCATGTGCCTTCAATTTCGTCGCAAGCTAGGGCGAAGGGGGCGCAAGGTCCAGCCTCAGCCCCGGTCCTTCCAGCGGACCATCTGACGCATAACCCCGTGCAGCATCTGCACATCTGCCCGTGTCATCCGCATCCGCGACCACAAGTTGCGCAGATTGGTCTTCATCCCTTCGGCTTTTTCGGGGGGATAGAAAAAACCCGCCTCGTCCAGCCGATCCTCATAATGCTCGACCAGCTTTTCGACTTCGATGCCTGTGGCCCAATCGCCTTTGCCCAGATCGGTTGCCTCATGCACCACGTCACCGGATTGCCGCATCCACTCATAGGCAGTCAGCAGAACACATTGCCCGAGGTTCAGCGAGGCATATTCAGGGTTCACCGGGACGGAGATGATGGCGTTGGCCTTGGCGATATCTTCATTCTCAAGCCCGGCGCGTTCCGGGCCGAACAGAACGGCCACCCGCTCGCCTGCCGCGACCTTTTCGGCGGCGATCTGCATGGCACGCTCGGGGCTGTAGACCGGTTTGGTCAACCCACGCTGCCGCGCCGTGGTGGCAAAGACAAAGGTGGTATCCGACAGGGCCCCCGCCAGATCATTGCACAGCTGCGCCTCGTCCAGCAGACGCCCTGCCCCGCTGGACATCGCCACCGCCTTGGGGTTGGGCCACCCGTCCCGAGGGGCCACGATCCGCATCCGGTCCAGTCCGAAATTCCACATCGCCCGAGCGGCGGCACCGATGTTTTCGCCCATCTGCGGGCGCACAAGCACAAAGGACGGCTGGGATTTATCGCTGGGCATGAGAGACTCCGAAACTTCCGCCTGCTCTAATCCGCACGTTCCCGCAGAGCAAGCCATTGCCGGTGCGAAAACCCGCACGGACGGGTATAAAAGTTTGCTTCCCGCCCGCAATCCGCTAAACCGCGCGAAAGACCGCAAGCCGAAGGACGCGCCAATGGACACCCCCGAGCAGCCGCAAATCTATCTGATCAGCCCGCCAACGATCGAGCTGAGCAAGTTCCCGGACCAGTTGGCTCAGGTTCTGGACGGGGCAGAGATCGCGTGTGTTCGGCTGGCGCTGGCCGGAAGCGACGAAGACGCGATTGCGCGCGCCGCAGATGCCTGCCGCGAGGTGGCACATGCGCGGGATGTGGCGCTGGTGATTTCCAACCATGTCTTGCTGGCGCAACGTCTGGGTCTGGACGGCGTGCATCTGGATGACGCTGCCCGCTCGGTCAGGGCTGCGCGCAAAGAGCTTGGGGCCGACGCCATCGTTGGCAGTTTCTGCGGCAATTCCAGCCATGACGGCATGACCGCGGGCGAAGCAGGCGTTGACTATGTCGCCTTTGGTCCGGTCGGGAATGCGTCTTTGGGCGATGGCACTCTGGCCGAGCGGGATTTGTTCCAATGGTGGTCAGAGATGATTGAAGTTCCGGTGGTGGCCGAGGGCGGTCTTACGCCTGAGATCGTCAAAGCCCTTGCCCCCTGTACGGATTTCTTTGGGATCGGGGATGAGATCTGGTCAGCCGAAAACCCGCTTGCTGCGCTGAACGTCCTACGCGCCGCAATGGGCTAAAGCGGCAGCAAAGCCGCAGCGCTCAAGTATAGTCCAACCAGCGCAATCATCATAGAGGCCAGAACGGATATCCGGCCTCGATAGCGATACGAATTGCGCGACAACACGATGGTCAGGGCTGAGGTCGCAATCATGACTGCCAACAAGACCAACAACGCACCCGCCAGATAGCCCAATATCGCGGGCGGGACCCGATCGGGCGGGATGCCGATCCCGGACAGCGTGTGAGACAGCGCCATCCCCTGCGGCAGCGTCGCCAGAAAAACCGCCAGCAGACGCAGAAAACCCGCCTTGCGCGCAAACAGGTTCCACACCGCCAGTACAACGATCGAGGCCGGTACCAACTGTGCAACTGTCGTCTGTTGCACATTGAAGACGCCCATCGCCCCCAAAACGAGCGAGAGTGTCAGACCCACTGACAGCACCAACATCTGACTGACGACTGCCCGCAGCCTGGCGGACAGAAACAGCACGGCCAGTGCAAACAAAACCTGCTGAGGACCTGCAGGGATTATGCTGCTGATCCCCTTGGGAAAAAACGCCTCAAGCGTTTGCGCGGCATCCAGACCTGCGCCGCCTTGCAGCGGGATCAGAGGGCTTGTCTGACCCTCCTCAAGATACCCGGTATATGGCGCATCGACCCCTTGCTGCCGCAGCACAACGGCCCCCAGCCCTGCGGGCCATGTCAGGCGCAGGCTGCCCGCGCCATCGGGGATGTCTCCGGCCAGCAAAACATGTGACATACGGGCTGTGTTGGGATCGCCCACAACCGGAATGCGCGCGCCCTCATAGGCCAGTTCAACCGGCCCACCGACCTCAACGCCCAACGTGTCCGACCATGAACGGATGAAGTCATGCAATTCAGGCTCCAACTCGCTTGAGACCAGCCTGCGCAGTTTTTGATACTGAGCAGAGGCAGAGCTGCCCGACGGATCGACACCGGCGATTGCAGCCTCCGCATTCAGAGTGATGTCCAAAAACAGTGTATTGTCGCTGACCCGGAAATCCATGATCGTTGGCTCAGCGGGCTGAGCCATTCCGGGCGATGACCCCAAGGTCAGCACCGCGATGATCAGCGACAGAAACAGACACAAGCGATGAAAAACTGCCGAAGCGAAATTGCTTTTCATACGCGATTGACCATGAAAGACGAGAACAGAAAAATCATTGCCTTTAGTGTTCAATCGATAGGACCCATTGGCAAGTCCAAAGGCAAATCCGGGGCCGCGTTGCCGAATTGTTGCTGAAGGCGATCAACTGACTTGCGCGCGCAGCGGGGCTGCGGCATGACAACCACATGACTCAAACCAGCGAAATTCTATGCATCGGCTCTGTTCTTTGGGACGTTGTCGGTCGCTCTGCCAGCCACATGCGCCAGGGCTCGGATGTGCCGGGGCGCATCACCCGCCTGCCCGGCGGCGTGGCCATGAACATCGCCATGACGCTTGTGCGTTTTGGCATGGCCCCCACACTGCTAACGGCCATCGGACGTGACCCCGAAGGCGACGAACTGGTCCATGCCTGTACGCGTTTGGGCATGGTGACCGAACACATCTACCGCTCGCAGGATTTGCCAACAGATCGCTATATGGCGGTCGAAGGTGCCAATGGTCTGATCGCGGCCATCGCAGACGCGCACTCGCTGGAGGCCGCCGGTGCCAAGATTCTCCGGCCGCTGATGCACGGCCCGCTCGGATATGAGAACACGCCCTTCGACGGGCTGATCGCGCTTGATGGCAACCTGACACTCGATCTGCTGGAAGAGATCGCGCAAAGCCCCGCCTTTGCCAAGGCTGACCTGCGGGTAGCCCCTGCGTCTCCGGGCAAGGCAGAGCGCCTGCTTCCCTTCCTCAAACACGCCCGTGCCACCCTGTATGTTAATCTCGAAGAGGCCGGCTTGCTGTGCCAATGCGAGTTTCCCGATTCTGAGACAGCCGCCAAAGGCCTGCTGGAACGCGGCGCGCTGCGGGTTTTGGTCACCGACGGTGGCAACTCGGCAACGATCGGCACTGCAGACGACATCCTGACGCAAACACCGCCTTCCGTGCTTGTCACGCGCGTGACCGGCGCAGGTGATACATTCATGGCGGCCCATATCGCCGCCGAAGCTAATGGCGCAGACCACGAAACGGCGCTCAGCCGCGCGCTGCACGCCGCCGCAACCTATGTTTCCGGAGAAACTCCACTGTGATCGACATTCAATACTCCGCCGAAGTTCGCGCCGCCAAAGATGCGGGCCAGCCCATCGTTGCGCTGGAAAGCACAATCATCACCCATGGCATGCCTTACCCGCAAAACATTGAGGTCGCAGCCCAGGTCGAACAGGACATCCGTGATGCGGGCGCTGTTCCGGCGACAATGGCCGTGATCAAAGGCAAGCTGCATGTGGGGCTAGAGGCCGATCAGCTGCAAGAGTTGGGACAGGCGCAGGGCGTCGCAAAAATCTCGCGCGCGGACATGGCCGCCTGTATCTCAACTGGCGGCACCGGAGCGACCACCGTTGCGGCCACCATGATCGCCGCCCGTTTTGCCGGGATCGAGGTTTTTGCCACCGGCGGTATTGGCGGCGTACATCAGGGCGCGGAAACTTCGTTTGACATTTCTGCGGATCTGCACGAACTGGCGCAAACGCCCGTTACGGTAGTTGCAGCGGGTGCCAAGGCGATCCTTGATCTGGCAAAAACGCTGGAAGTGCTTGAAACGCTGGGCGTTCCGGTCATCGCTCATGGTCAATCAGAGTTTCCGGCATTCTGGTCATCGAAATCACCCTATGCGGCTCCGCTCCGCATGGACAGCGCGACCGAGATCGCGCGAGCCCATGCAACCCGGCGCGCCCTTGGCCTGCCCGGGGGGCAGCTGATCGCAAACCCCATCCCCGCGGCGGATCAAATCCCAAGCGAGGAACTGGCGCCGATCATCGCCTCGGCGCAGGCAGATGCCGACGCGCACCGGATCACCGGCAAAGCGGTCACGCCCTACCTGTTGCAGCGGATTTATGAACAGACCAAGGGCCGCTCGTTGACCGCCAATATTGCGCTTGTAAGGAACAATGCGCGTCTGGCCGCCGGTATTGCGCGTGCTTTGGCAGATGCAGCCCAATAGGAGTTCCGGGAATAAACTATTGTACCAACGCCCCGGACTACTTAACTAAATCCGCAAACTGCCCGGATCCGCAATGAATACACCATTTGACGAAGAACCCCATCGCCGCCCTGGCCTGCTGTCCCGGCTTCGCGCGTCGTTTCTGACCGGCATCGTTGTCATTGCGCCGGTCTGGCTGACCGTCTGGCTGATCTGGTCGGTTGTGGGCTGGATCGACAGCGCCGTGTTGCCGTTGGTTCCCCAACAGTTTCAGCCTGAACAGTATGTGGGTATCAACCTTCGTGGCGTTGGCGTCGTCATCTTTCTGATCTTTACCATTCTGGTTGGATGGGTCGCCAAGGGCATTCTGGGACGTTCGCTTATTCATTTCGGCGAAAGCTTGGTTGACCGGATGCCGGTGGTGCGCTCAGTCTATTCTGGGATCAAACAGATATCCGAGACCGTTTTTGCCCAGACCGAACGATCTTTTGAAAAGGCGTGCCTTATCCAATATCCTCGCCGCGGTATCTGGGCGATAGGTTTTGTTTCGACAACAGCCCGAGGAGAGGTCAGCGAGCGCGCCGAAACCGGTGGCGAGTTGCTCAGTGTCTTTGTCCCCACAACTCCAAACCCAACATCCGGTTTTCTACTGTTCTTTCCGGCGGAAGACGTCATTTTGCTGGATATGACCATTGAAGAGGCGGCCAAGCTGGTGATCTCAGCCGGGCTTGTCTATCCCAATGACAAGGACCCAACCCAGCCACCCGAATAGTCAGCCGAACATCGCTGGCAGATCAACGGTGCTTTTCTCGCCCAGATCGTCCTTGTACTGGCTCAGGAACTGATCAGCAGCCTCGCGCCCGGCAGCCTTGAGCTTGTGCAATATGACAGGGTTGGGCACGGTCTTGGTTGCAACCGACAGGCTGTTCATCAGCTCATTATCGGCAATCATATGTACCAGAACCCGGTTCATTTCGCCCGCCTTCAGCTTGCCCTCGGCCAGCAGGCGCTGCACGAAATTGATCGCCCTTAGCTCTCGGAACAGCGACGAGTTAAAGCTGATCTCATTGATCCGGTTCTGTATCTGTTGTGGTGTTTTCGGCACCTCATCTCGTTCCAGCGGGTTGATATTCACGATGACCACATCGTCCGGCAAATCTCCGTTGAACAGCGGGTACAGCGCCGGGTTTCCGGTATATCCTCCGTCCCAATAGGCCTCAATCCGTTCGGTTTTGGGATCGTAGATCTCAACCGCCTGAAACAGGTTGGGCAGGCAGGCCGACGCCAGAATAGCATCAGTCGAGACCTCCTCGCCGGTAAACACTCGAATCTTGCCGCTGCGCACACAGGTCGCGCAGACAAACAGCTGCGGGCCTTCATCAGCGCAAACCTCGTCAAAGTTGAAACGGTCCACGACCGGCGTCAGCGGATTTCGGTAAAACGGGCCATAGGAATAGGGAGACACCATACGCGACCACGTATCCGCAACCGAGAATGGCAGCGAGTATTCCATCGCCTGCGCAATCTGGGCAGGCTCTATGCCGCTCATCCAGTTGGCCAAACGCATGTCGCCGACGGCCCCCATGCGTTTCCACAAACCATCCAGCGCAGCGCGCGCACCCTCGCGCCCGGCATTTACCATGCCAGATTTGAAAGCCGCACCATTCAGTGCCCCGGCGGAGGTACCGGTGATCGCTGCAACCTCAAGGTCCCGTTCGTCCAGCAGGCGATCCAGCACGCCCCAAGTAAAGGCCCCATGCGCGCCACCGCCCTGCAATGCCAGATTGATCCGTTTCACCGTCATGCCCCTTTTCTCACCGAACTGGGATCAAAGCGCGGTCCAGCCGCCGTCAACCGATATGGTTGTGCCGGTGATCTGGGTCGCCGCGGCCGAACACAGGAACACTGTTGTTCCGCCCAGTTGCTCTACGGTGGCGAACTCTTTCGAAGGTTGCCGTTCGAGCATGACGTTCTTGATCACGTCCTCACGGCTCATGTCGTATTCTTTCATCGTGTCGGGAATTTGCGCCTCGACAAGCGGCGTCAGAACGTAGCCGGGACAAATCGCGTTGCAGGTGATCGGCTCTGGGGCGGTTTCCAACGCCACTGTCTTGGTCATACCGACCACCCCATGCTTGGCCGCCACATAGGCCGCTTTGAAAGGGGATGCGGTCAAACCATGCGCCGAGGCAATATTCACGATACGGCCCCACCCCGCCTTGCGCATCATCGGCAGCGCAGCAGCCATCGTATGAAAGGTTGAATTCATATTGATCGCGATGATCGCGTCCCATTTCTCGACCGGAAATTGATCGATAGGGGCGACATGTTGAATGCCCGCATTGTTGACAAGAATATCGCAGGCCCCGGCCTGCTCGATCAGGTTGCGACATTCGTCGCCTTTGGACATGTCGGCCTTGATGTACCGCACATTGCTTCCGGTCTCGCGCGCGACCTCTGCCGCTAGCGCGTGGTCCTCGTCACGATCTGTGAACGAGTTTAGCACCACGTCAGCCCCAGCCTTGGCAAGTTCCCGTGCCACGCCCAAACCAATGCCGGAATTCGAACCCGTTACGATGGCAGTTTTGCCCGACAGCGTCATGTCAGCTCTCCCAGTGATCTATAATTTGATCACACACTGCCATGCTGCACCTGCGAAATAAATGGGGAAACGCATGCAGTTGCAGATCATGCCAGTCTTCGCCGGCGCGCTGTGATCCAATGAAGTGCGGGCAGAAAAAAACGCCCGCGCGAAGCGGGCGTTAAGTTATTGAGGCAGGTTTCATACAGGCAAGAAACCTATCGAGCAGTGCAACCTTTATAAGCAATTCCTTGCACTCATCCAAGCTAAAAGTTTGATAATAAGAAAAATCATCGGTACGGTGAATCCCAACAAAATAAGGCCAGAGCAGGATTGTTTCCAAAATGAGCCAGTATTATCCCAACCCGTTTCGCACGATGATCACGGGAATCGCCGCTATTTTTGCCGTCTCGATAGCACATGCAGAATCGTCACATGGCATAGCTATGTATGGCGACCCCGCCCTACCACCGGATTTTGTGTCTCTTCCGTATGCCAATCCGGATGCACCCAAAGGTGGCAACGCCGTTTTTGGAAATACCGGTGGCTATAACAGCTTAAACCCCTTCGTGCAAAAAGGCACCGTTCCTTGGCAGTTGCGGTTTTGGACACATGAGGGGCTGATGGGCCGCTCCTGGGACGAGCCTTTCACGCTTTACGGGCTGTTAGCCGAATCAGTTGAGACTGCGCCAGACCGATCCTGGGTCGAATTTACGCTGCGCGAAGATGCCAAATTCTCGGATGGCGATCCGGTCACCGTGGACGATGTGATCTGGTCGTATGAGATTCTCGGGACCGAAGGGCACCTACGCTATCGCGGTCTGTGGTCCAAGATCGACAGCATCGAACAGACGGGTCAGCGCTCGGTCCGAATCACGTTTAAAGAACCTGATCGCGAGCTTGCCTTGATCGCAGGCCTGCGTCCGATCCTGAAGAAATCGCAATGGGACGGCAAAGATTTCGCCAATGCCCCCCTGCACGAAATCCCGGTTGGCACAGGGCCTTATGTAATCGATGACTATGAGGCTGGCCGCTTTGTAAACCTGCGCCGCAACCCCGACTATTGGGGCGAAGATATCCCCTTTCGGCGCGGGACAATGAATCTCGACAATATGCGTCTGGAATTCTACGGCGACGGCACGGTTCTGTTCGAAGCCTTCAAAGCCGGAGAACTGACCGCCGTGCGCGAATTCAACGCCGACAAGTGGGCGACGCAATACAATTTTCCGTCGATCCAACGCGGCGATGTAATCAAAACCGAGATTCCTCATCGCAAGCCATCGGGTATGACGGGCTTTGTCATGAACACGCGCAAAGCGCCATTCGACGATTGGCGTGTGCGCGAGGCTCTGACACTTGCCTTTAACTTTGAATTTATCAACGACACCGTCACTGGTAGCGCGCAGCCCCGGATCACTTCGTATTTCTCAGGCTCTGATCTTGCGATGCAGCCCGGCCCGGCTAAAGGCCGTGTTGCAGAACTGCTGGAGCCCTATGCGGATGATTTACTGCCTGGCACCGTCGAAGGATATGAGCCACCACAAGGCGACGGGTCCGCGCGGAATCGGTCCAACCTCCGCAAGGCATCACAGCTGCTGGCCGAGGCAGGCTGGACAATTCAGGATGGCGTACTGCAGAATGAGGCAGGTGAGCCATTCACCGCTACATTGCTGATTAGTCAGGGCGCATTGAATGTTGTCCAAAATGTCGATTCGATTGCCCAGATATATATCCGAGCGCTCGAGCGTCTTGGAATTCAGCTGACGGTCGACAAGGTGGATGACGCCCAATACACCTCTCGGATTACCGAGTTGGATTTCGATATGACCCCGTTCCGCCGCGCTCTGTCTTTGTCCCCAGGTAACGAGCAGCGCCTGTACTGGGGCAGCGAAAAAGCCGACACACCCGGCACCCGAAATCTGATGGGCGTGACCTCGCCCGCCGTCGACGGAATGATCGACGCGATGCTAGCCTCGGAAAGTCGCGACGATTTCGTCGCTGCCACCCGTGCCCTCGATCGCATTCTGACCGCCGGTCGTTATGTGATCCCCCTTTGGAGCTTTGACGTTGGCCGCATTGCCCATGCCAAAGAGCTTAAGCAGCCCGTCAGGCTGCCAATCTATGGCGACGGGCCAGAATATATGCCCCAAGTCTGGTGGTATGAGGATTGACGCGCACCCTCTATTTCCATATTTCATGAAATATGGAAATAGAGATTCACAACAGGCTCGGCGCCCTGTCCCATCCCAAGCGGCTGGATCTGTTCCGGCTGCTGATGCGCCGCTATCCCGATCCTGTTCCGGCCGGACAGATTGCTGAGGCGCTGTCGCTCAAGGCCAACACCACCTCTACGTATCTCAATGCGCTCAAGGCAGCGGATCTGATCGAACAGAGCCGTCAGGGTACATCGCTGCAATACACCGCCAAGCTGCCCGCGGTACGCGCGCTGTTTGATCAGCTGCTGGGCGAGTGTTGCCAGAACCGGCCAGACCTTTGCTTGAGCCCTTCCAAAGCTCCGATCAAGGCCAACCCTGACCGCGTTTTGAATGCCCTGTTCATCTGCACCGGCAACTCTGCCCGGTCGATCATGGCCGAAGCCATTCTGAACGCAGAAGGCAAAGGCATGTTCCGGGCCTATTCGGCCGGCACCGCACCATCGGACGCCCCCAATTTCGAGGTGATCAAGCTGCTACAGCAGAAAGGTTACGACACCTCCGAGCTGCGTTCAAAAACGGTCAGCGAATACTCGGCACCGGATGCCCCTCAGATGGATTTTGTGTTCACCGTTTGCGATCATGCGGCGAACGAGGCCTGCCCCGCATGGCCCGGACAGCCGATGAGCGCTCATTGGGGTCTGGCCGATCCCGTCAAAGCCCAGGGCACGGACGCGCAACGAAACCTGGCCTTTCAACAGGCCTATGGCCTGCTGCGCAACCGTATCACCGCGTTTGTCAGCCTTCCGCTGGAAACACTCGACCGCATTTCCCTGCAACACAAAGTCGATGACATCGGTCGCATGAGCGGCTGATCCACCTCCCCTCCATATCCAAGGACATACAGATGAACATACTGGTTCTGTGTACCGGAAACTCTGCCCGGTCCATTCTTCTTGAGTCGATCTTCAACCACACAAGCGGCGGACGCGTTCGGGCCTACTCGGCCGGGTCAAATCCAACCGGCAAGGTCCATCCCCAGTCCCTGACACTGTTGCAGGCCGAAGGGCACAGCATCTCGGACGCCCGGTCGAAAAGCTGGGATGAGTTCGCCCCGGATACAGCGCCCGAGATGAACATGGTCATAACCGTTTGTGGCTCTGCTGCCGAGGAAACCTGCCCCGTTTGGCCCGGCGCACCGGTCCGGGCCCATTGGGGCGTCGAAGACCCCGCCGCGGCGACCGAGACAGATTGGGATCAGGCGTTTCGCACCGCCTATGACATTCTGGGTCGGCGCGCGGCGGCACTAATGGACCTGCCTTTTGAAACCATGGACAGCAAGGAACTGACAGCGCAGCTCAAACGCATCGGAGAGATGCCATGAACGCGCGCCACTACTTTGCCGAGTTCCTGGGCACCGCCTTTCTGCTGATCGGCGTCGTGGGATCGGGGATCATGGCGCAGACCCTGTCGGGGGACAACATCGCGCTTGCATTGCTCGCCAATGCGATCGCCACCGGCTGTATGCTGTATGCAATCATCACAACACTGGGCCCGGTTTCGGGTGCGCATTTCAATCCAGCGGTGACCCTGGCCTTTGCGCTGCGTGGCGAACACCCATGGCGCGCCGTCGCCCCCTATATGATTGTACAAATCGCGGGCGGCATCGCCGGCGTTTGGGCCTCCCATTACATGTTCGACCTACCGATTCTACAGACCTCGGAAACGCTGCATCGCACGGGTTCGCATCAGTGGTTTTCCGAAATCATCGCGACCCTCGGCCTGCTATTCGTGATTTTCGGCGGAATTCGGCACAAACCTGATACCGTACCAGCCCTAGTAGGGCTCTATATCACCGGCGCCTACTGGTACACATCATCCACAAGTTTTGCGAACCCCGCCGTCACCATCGCAAGGGGGTTTACGGATACCTTCGCCGGCATATACCCTACGCATATACTGATGTTCATTGCGATGCAGATTATTGCTGTATTTATAGGGCACATAGTCCTGAATTGGCTCTTCAGACACGAAGAATAACGGACCGGCCGCCACTCACTCCAAAACGCAGGTCCGTCAGCCCGTTGCGGGAGCTCCGCAACGGGCGCTTTGGACAGCATATTACGTCACGTAAGGGTGCGACATTTTGTCATGTCATCAGGTCGCCCATCTCCAATCACCCTACTCGAGGGGAGAGCGGACCTGAAACCTGAACAAATGGGAAGCTCGGAGATGCTGAACTGGACTGATTTGACGCACAATTGGAGTGAGTCTTACGCGCGCGCAAAACGCCGTTTTCCAAACCTGCGCGACCGAGACATGTCGCGCGTCACCACAAACCGGCAACAGTTCGAAGCCTATCTGGCCGAACGCCATCATCTGACCGTCAATGAGGCCAGAGAAGAGGTCGAGGATTTTCTCTTTACAGAGGGGCTGAACCGCGAACTGGCCAGCCGCTAGGTAAGGGACGTGACCCAGAGGATGGTCGCATCCTCATCGCTGACGGACACCACGTTGTGTCCCATGCTGCCATCGTAATATGCGCTGTCGCCCCTACGCATCTCAACCGGCTCATAGAATTCAGTGTATAGGCGAACCACGCCTGTCAGGACATACATGAACTCTTCGCCGTCATGGCGCACCCAGCCATCGAATTCTTCCATCGAACGCGCCCGGACGCGCGCACGATATGGCAGCATCTGCTTTTGTGTCAGGGTTTCGGCAAGCAGTTCATGTTCATACGTCGCAGTTGCATGTGCCGTCCCGGTTCCGACCTTGGTGACCGCCATTCGGCCAATGACCTGCTCGCGTTCTGGGGGTGTAAACAGCTGCGGAACCGAGATTTCAAGACCTGTCGCAAGTTTCTTGAGCGCATCATAAGTCGGCGACATCTGACCATTTTCGATCTTGCTGAGCGTGGATCGCGCCAGCCCTGCCTGATTGGCGGCCTGCTCTAGCGTCCAACTACGTGCCTTGCGCAACTCACGCACACGGGCGCCCAGATCGACGGGCTCCAACTCGGTTTGGACACCATTGTCTCGCGCGATGCGGACGATGGACTTGTGATCGCGTTTCGTCATGATCTTTCTATAGGGGTAGCGACCGGAGCTTGCAACGCGACTTGCGCAACGGTAGCCAGTTCGCATGTTATCCATATTTGACCAGGGTCCTCCGCCACCGTGCCCGGCGCCGTTCAATCTGGCCGCGCATGTATTGCGTCATGCCCATGACCGTTCAGGCAAAGTTGCGCTCTCAGTACTGGGGCGGACGGGCCACGAGGACTGGACTTATGCCAACCTGCGAAATGCGGTTCTTGGTACCGGCACAGGCCTTCTCAGGGCTGGATTGCAACCGGGGGATCTTGTCCTCATGCGCCTCGGGAACACGGTGGATTTTCCGATCGCATATCTGGGGGCCATCGCGGTGGGCCTTGTGCCCGTCCCGAGCTCATCGCAGCTGACCGAGCCCGAGACGGCATCGATTATCGCAGAACTTGCACCCGCAGCAGTGTTGCGGGACCCTAAAGTCGCGTGTGCGCCACACCCGAAAGAGATCGGCCTGCGCGACCTTCTTGGGATGCGAGAGCTGCCCGCCGCCCCCTATGACATGGGTGATCCTGACAGGCTGGCCTATGTGGTCTATACCTCAGGCACGTCGGGTAAGCCGCGCGCCGTGGCCCATGCCCATCGTGCAATCTGGGCACGGCAGATGATGGTCGACGGGTGGTACGGACTGCGCGCCACTGACCGCCTATGCCATGCCGGCGCGTTCAACTGGACCTACACATTGGGTACAGGGCTGATGGACCCCTGGGCGATCGGTGCGACCTCACTGATCCCGGAACCGGGGACAGACATTTCGGCACTTCCCGATCTGCTGCGCCAACATCGCGCGACGATCTTTGCCGCCGCGCCCGGCGTATTTCGCAAGATGCTGCAGGACGTCGGCGATATAGCACTTCCAGATCTGCGCCATGGGCTGTGCGCGGGCGAAAAACTCTCGCGGCATCTGCATGAGCGCTGGACGCGGGCGACGCATACCGAGCTTTATGAAGCTTATGGTATGTCCGAGTGTTCAACCTTCATTTCCGCCTGTCCGGATCGGCCTGTGCAGGGCAACAGCCTGGGTCGGCCACAACAGGGACGCCGCCTTGCAATTCTCGGACCAGATGGCCCGGTGCCATTGGACACCGAGGGGACAATTGCCATCCATAAATCCGACCCCGGCCTGATGCTGACCTATCTGAATGCTCCGGACGAGGCACAGGCCCGGATGCAGGGCGACTGGTTCCTGACCGGGGATCAGGGAACGATGGACCGCGATGGGCAAATTACCTATCTCGGCCGCAACGACGACATGATGAACGCGGGCGGCTACCGAGTTTCACCAGTCGAGGTCGAGGCAGCGCTGTCTCGCCTGCCAGGCATTTCGCAAGTCGGGGCAGCCGCTGTTGAGGTTAAGCAAGACACATTTGTGATCGCAGCCTTTTACACCGGGCCGGAAAAACTGGACGAAGCGGTTTTGCAATCCTATGTCGAAGAAAATCTGGCGCGATACAAACAACCGCGCGTCTTTGTCTACCTTTCGTCCCTGCCGACCGGCGGGAACGGTAAACTCCTGCGCCGCGCATTGCCGGCCTATTTCAAGGCTCCGTCCGAATGACACAATCCGTCAAGCTCGACATCATGTCCGACCCGATCTGCCCCTGGTGCTATATCGGCAAGACCCATCTGGACAAAGCCTTGTCCAAGGTACCGAACCACCCTTTTGTGATTGAGTGGCATCCATTTCAACTGAACCCGGACATGCCGGATGCTGGTATGGATCGGCGCGAATATCTCGAACGCAAGTTTGGCGGAAAAGATGGTGCCGTGCGGGCCTATGCTCCGGTGGTTGAACACGCCGAAAACGCCGGGCTCAAGATCGACTTTGAGGGGATGAAGCGCACACCAAATACGTTGGACGCGCACCGGCTGATCCATTGGGCCGGAATCGAAGGCAAGCAAAACGCCGTTGTTGACGCTTTGTTTGATGCATATTTCGTTCAGGCCCGCGATATAGGGGCACACGAGGTTCTGGCGGACATAGCGGACAGCGCGGGCATGGATGCGGCCGTCGTGCTGAAACTGCTGAAATCTGATGCTGACCGCGAAGACATCCGCACCCGTGACGGCCACTCTCGCGAGATGGGGGTCAGTTCTGTGCCCACATACATCGTTGCCAATCAACACGCTGTCCCCGGCGCGCAACCCCCTGAATTATGGGCGAAAGTGATTGATGAGATCATGTCTCAAATTGATGCATCCCCTGCAGAATAGCACATAGTTCTGTGCATTTTCCCATCTGGCTCAACCCGCTCAGCCATGATAGCGCGAGTGGGTAAGGAGCATTTTTATGGCCAACCGTGTGTCCCGGCCGGAGTTCATTGCGTTGATCGCAATGATGTTCGCCACGATTGCATTTTCGATTGATTCAATGCTGCCCGCCCTTCCCGAGATTGGCGCGCAGCTCAGCCCCGATGACGTCAACAGGGCCCAACTGATCCTGACATCCTTCGTGCTTGGGATGGGTATCGGGACCTTCTTTACCGGGCCTCTCTCTGACGCGTTCGGGCGCAAACCGGTCATATTCGTCGGTGCAGCTCTCTATATTCTGGCGTCTGCCGTAGCATGGGCAAGTTCTTCGCTAGAACTAGTTCTTGCGGCCCGCATCGTTCAGGGGCTGGGGGCCGCAGGCCCCCGCGTGGTGGCCATGGCAATCATCCGTGACTTGTATTCCGGTCGCGAAATGGCGCGGATCATCTCGATCGCTATGATGATCTTTACCCTGGTTCCGGCGGTTGCACCCATGCTGGGCGCTGGAGTCATTGCAATCGCCGGATGGCGCGGCGTGTTCGCATCCTTCATCCTGTTTGCCTTGATCGTGGTCTTTTGGATGGGAATTCGGCTGCCCGAGTCTCTGGCACCCGAAAACCGCCGCCCCTTCCGTCTGCCACTGATGATCGCGGCCACGAAAGAGATGTTTGCACATCCCACGGTCCGGCTGTCGATCTTTGTTCAGACCCTCTGCATGGGATTGCTTTTCACCATGCTGACAATGGTTCAACCCGTCTATGACGTTATCTACGACCGGGCCGAGAGCTTTCCATTCTGGTTTGGGTTTGTCGCGCTCATGTCGGGTTCTGCGAGTTTGCTGAATGCTGCGCTGGTTATGCGCGTCGGTATGCGCAGGATGGTTACATGGGCGCTTGGCGCGCAAATCCTGATCACCTCAGCTGTCATCACCTTAAATATAGCGGAGCTCTCACCAAACGGATCGTTTGCATTGTTTGTGTTCTGGCAGACCACCGTGTTCTTCATGGCTGGTGTGACGATGGGCAATTTGAACGCCATCGCGATGGAACCGATGGGGCATATCGCGGGCATGGCCGCATCGGTGATCGGATCGGTCGCCACAGTTCTTGCTGCGGCCATAGCGGCACCGGTGGGGCTGTTGTTTGACGGCTCACTTACGCCTCTGACCACAGGCGTGCTGATCATGTGCATCCTTGGGTTCGGATTGATGCTGCACATGGGCCGCATTGAAAACCGGTTGCCCGCCTGATCTGTGCAGACGCTGCAAACCGCGCTAACCTGCCCAGACGTCATTGGGGGGATTTCTGATGGGCGAGTACTATGATCTGGGGACATATTCCTGCCCGGTGACAACGTCATCGGCTGACGCACAGAAATGGTTCGACCGGGGCCTCGTATGGACCTACGGGTACAACCATGATGAGGCTGTCGTCTGTTTTGAGCGGGCACTTGAATATGATCCCGACTGCGCCATGGCACACTGGGGCGTCGCTTATGCAGCTGGTCCGAACTATAATCTTCCCTGGGATTTGCGGGACGAAAATGGCCAGACCAAAGCGCTAAACACCGCCTTCGACGCCACTCAAAAGGCGCTTGCGCTGGCACAGCACGGCACCGCCGTTGAACAGGCGCTGATCCGCGCCCTGCCCGCCCGCTATCCACAGCGGGATCCTGCTGAGGATATGCACCGCTGGGACTACGACTTTGCCGATGCGATGCGGGCGGCGTTCGCCGAACAGCCGGATCATCTGGACCTGCGCACGATCTATGTCGAAGCCCTGATGAACCTGACCCCCTGGCAGATGTGGGATCTGAAAACCGGCCAACCGGCTGACGGCGCTGCAACGCTTGAGGCCCAAGAGGCGCTGGAATGGGCCATGACCAATGAACCAGCCGCGATGACGCATCCCGGCCTGCTGCATCTCTACGTCCATCTGATGGAGATGTCGCCCACCCCCGAAAAGGCGCTCAGAGCCGGAGATATCCTGCGTACACTTGTGCCGGACGCGGGCCATCTGGTGCATATGCCAACCCATATCGACGTGCTCTGCGGCCACTATCACGACGTCGTCCACTGGAACGAGAAAGCCACAGAGGCCGACCTGAAGTACTATGAGCGCGAAGGCGCGTTCAATATCTACACCGGATATCGTCAGCACGATTATCACTTCGCCCTTTATGGCGCTCTGTTTCTGGGGCAGATGGAACCAGCATTGCGCGCCAATCAGGGCCTTTGGGACACCACACCCGAGGACCTGCTGCGCATCGAGAGCCCGCCTATGGCGGATTACTTCGAAAGCTATATGTCGATGGGTCCGCATATCCTGATCCGGTTCGGCCGTTGGGAAAACGCCAAAGCGATGGAGTTGCCAGCGGACCCCGATCTTTTTCGTACCCTGACGGCGACCACCCACTACGCGCGCGCCATTGCTCTGGCTGCGACCGGTCAGGTCGCCGACGCCGAAGCGGAAGAAAAAGCGTTTCTTGCCGCCAAGGATCGCGTGCCCGAAACACGGCGGCTGCACAATAATCGCGTTATTGATCTGCTTGAAATCGCTCGCGAAATGCTGCGCGGCGAGATCGAGTACCGCAAGGGCAATTACGAAATCGCCTTTGCCCATCTGCGCCGCTCGGTCACGCTGGATGACACGCTGCCCTATGACGAACCGTGGGGCTGGATGCAGCCCACCCGCCATGCGTTGGGCGCGCTGTTGTTCGAACAGGGGCATGTGGATGAGGCCGAGGCCGTCTATCGCGAGGATCTGGGGCTTAGCGGAACGCTGAGCCGCGCGTCGATCCATCCCGACAATGTCTGGAGCCTCAAAGGGTTGTATGACTGCCTGAAAGCGCGCAACGACACAATCGAGATCACCCAAATCAAACAACGACTTGACCTTGCGCTGGCGCGCGCCGACCGGGCGGTTGGTGCCTCGTGCTTCTGCGCGCAAGCCGCAATGAAGGCTGCCGAATGAAATACGCCACTTTGGTTTTGACCACCCTGTTCACCACCGCTGCACAGGCCGACCGGCAGAGCTTTGCTCCGGTTGACGAAGCGGTCCGGGACCCGTCGTTGCGGGCCTTCAGAACCGAACTGCTGACGCATGTTGCCGCACGCGATGTCGACAGCATTGTCGCCCTGAGCTGCCCTGACATTTATCTCAGCCACGGCGGTTCGGGCGGACCTGCTGAGCTTGAGGCCAATCTCACGCAGGCATCAGATACCCCGGACGACATCCGCGACGCCTATTGGGCCGCATTAGAAGAAACGCTGTCTCAGCCGGGGTATTTTGACGATGAGGGTGAGTTCTGGATGCCCTATCAGTGGAAACTCACGCTGCCAGCCTCGCTTGATCCCTTCACTGCCTATTATGTCACCGGGCAGAATGTCACGCTGCGCAACGGACCGGCGCGCACAGAACCCGCGCTGGCGCAGATCAGCCATGAGGTCGTCATCATTCCGGACTATAAAGCCGAGGCTGCGTATCAGCTGGTTCGGCTGACCGATGGAACGCGCGGGTACATGTCCAGCGACTACCTCTGGTCCATGGTCGGCTATCGCGCCGCCTTTACAAAATCCCAGAGCGGTGACTGGCAGCTTTGCACCTTTGTCACTGGCGACTAGGCGCTGGTCTTTTTCTTCGCGGCCATCACTTTCTCGGCCAGATCGCGGGCAATTGCGAACGCGCCCTTGATCTTGTCACTGTCTTTCTTCCAGTCGCGGCGGACAACGATCTTGTTGTCTTTGACCTTGGCCAGTCCATTCTGGTTCTGGATGAATTCAACCAGCCCTTGCGGCGATGCGAATTTGTCATTGTGAAACTGGATCGTGGCGCCTTTGGGTCCGCCATCCAGCTTGGCAATCCCGGCCCGTTTGCACATCGCCTTGATGCGCACGACCAGCATCAGGGTGTTGACCTCTTTCGGCAGCGTGCCAAACCGGTCGATCAGTTCCGCGGCAAACCCCTCAAGCTCGACCTTGGTCGAGAGTGAGGACAGGCGGCGATACAGACCAAGACGGACATCCAGATCGGGCACATAATCATCCGGGATCAGAACCGGTACGCCGAGGTTGATCTGCGGGGCCCATTGGTCATCCGCATCGCTGAGCCCCTCCATTTCACCGGCCTTGATCTTGGCAATCGCCTCTTCCAGCATGGATTGATAGAGTTCATAGCCCACATCGCGCATCTGGCCGGACTGTTCCTCACCCAGCAGGTTGCCCGCACCGCGGATATCAAGATCCTGGCTTGCCAGCGTGAACCCCGCTCCCAACGTATCCAGCGAGCCCAGAACCCGCAGACGCTTCTCAGCTGTCGCGGTCAGTTTCTGACGCGGCTTGGTGGTCAGATAGGCATAGGCGCGGGCCTTAGACCGCCCCACCCGGCCCCGGATCTGATAGAGCTGCGCAAGCCCGAACATATCCGCCCGATGCACAACCATCGTGTTTGCGGTTGGAATATCCAGCCCGCTTTCCACAATCGTCGTAGCCAGCAGGACATCATATTTACCGTCATAGAATGCGTTCATGCGGTCATCCAACTCGCCCGCCGCCATCTGACCATGAGCGACGACATAGGTCAGTTCCGGCAGTTGTTCTTTCAGGAATTCCTCAATCTCAGGCAGGTCCGATATGCGCGGCACCACATAAAAGCTCTGTCCGCCGCGATAATGCTCGCGCAGCAAGGCTTCTCGGATCGTGACCGCGTCAAATTCGCTGACATAGGTGCGGATCGCCAGACGGTCGATAGGCGGTGTGCCGATGATCGACAGATCGCGCACACCAGTAAGCGAGAGTTGTAAGGTCCGGGGAATTGGCGTTGCAGTCAGCGTCAGCACATGAATGTCGCTGCGCAGCTGCTTCAGCCGCTCTTTGTGACCTACGCCGAAATGCTGTTCTTCATCGATGATCAGCAGGCCCAGATTGTTGAACCGAATGCCCTTGGCCAGCAGCGCATGTGTGCCAACCACGATATCCACCGTACCACGCGCCAACCCGTCCCGTGTTTGTTGCGCCTCTTTGGTTGAGACAAAGCGCGAGAGCTGTCGCACCTCCAGCGGGAAGCCCCGGAAGCGTTCTTTGAAAGACGCCGCATGTTGGCGCGCTAGCAAGGTCGTTGGCGCCACAACGGCAACCTGCACCCCAGACATCGCCGCGACAAAGGCCGCGCGCATGGCGACCTCGGTCTTGCCAAAGCCGACGTCGCCGCAAATCAAACGATCCATTGGCGCACCGGAATGCATGTCCTCCATCACTTCGGAAATCGCGCGCAGCTGATCGTCGGTTTCCTGATACGGGAACCGCGCGCTGAACTCTTCCCAAGCATGTGGCGGTGGATTCATGACCGGAGCCTTGCGCAAGGCGCGCTCGGCCGCGATGCGGATCAGCTTGTCCGCCATTTCGCGGATACGTTCCTTGAGCTTCGCCTTTTTTGCCTGCCATGCGCCGCCACCCAGACGGTCCAGCAGCCCTTCGTCGTGACCGTATTTGGACAGCAATTCGATGTTTTCGACTGGCAGGTACAGCTTGGACTGTTCGGCATATTCCAGCAGCAGACATTCATGCGCAGCACCGGCAGCCGTCACCACCTCCATCCCCATGTACCGACCAATGCCGTGGTCGACATGCACAATCAGATCACCAGGGCTGAGCGATTGGGTCTCGGTCAGGAAATTCTCGGCCTTGCGGCGTTTCTTGGGTTGGCGGATCAGGCGATCGCCCAAAACGTCCTGCTCAGCAATCACCGTCAGATCGGGGGTTTCGAACCCGTGTTCCAGTGCCCAGACCGCCAGATGAAGCCCGCGTTTGCCCAACCGCGCACCGTCGGTGATGGGTATCGCCTCGGCCAGCCCTTCGTCCTCAATCAGGCCGGTCAGACGTTCGCGTGCGCCCTCGGAATACGAGGCGATCAGAACCGGACCCTTATCCAGCTTGCCTTTGATATGATCCGCCAATGCCCCAAACAGGCTGATGCTTTCCTGCTGGCGTTCGGGGGCAAAATTGCGCCCGATCCGCCCGCCCGCATCGATCACGCCGGGGCCACTGGCCTGTGGCAGCGGGCTGAATTGCAAAACGCGGCGGCCGTCGACGGCCCGCTCCCATGCGGCATCGTCCAGATACAATAAGGCCGGCGGCGTTGGCTTGTAGATCGTATCCATACGCGAACGGTTTTCCAGTGCCAGCCGCCGCGTTTCGTACTGATCTTCGATACTGTCCCACCGGGCCAACCGGGCTGGCGTGACCTGATCATCCAGCGAAATTGCTGCATCCGGCAGATAGTCGAACAGGGTCTCAAGCTTTTCATGGAAGAAGGGCAGCCAATGTTCCACGCCCTGATGCTTGCGACCCGCGCTGACCGCCTCGTACAGAGGGTCATCCGTGCCCGCCGCGCCAAATTCGATGCGATAATTCTGACGAAATCGGGTAATCGCGGCCTCATCCAGAATGACCTCGGACACTGGGGCCAACTCGATCACGTCCAGTTTCTCGGTTGTGCGTTGCGACACGGGATCGAACCTGCGCACGCCGTCCAGCACATCGCCGAATAGGTCCAGCCGCACGGGGCCGGATTCGCCGGGGGGAAAGATGTCGATGATGCCGCCGCGGATGGCATAGTCACCGGGCTCCATCACCGTCGGGCTTTGGGTAAAGCCCATCCGAACCAGAAATGTCCGCAGCGCAGTTTCATCAACCCGATGATTGACACGCGCCGTAAACGCCGCCTCGCGCAGGACATCGCGCGCCGGAACCCGCTGCGTAGCCGCGTTCAGAGTTGTCAGCAGCACAAATTGCTTCGGCATCTGATGCACCAGCGCCGCCAGGGTCGAGACCCGCGCCGCCGCGATATCGGCGTTCGGCGACACGCGATCGTAAGGCAGACAGTCCCAGCCAGGAAAGACAATGACGGGCATGTCCGGTGCGAAAAAGGCCAGCGCGGCGCGCATCGCCTCCATCCGTTTGTCATCGCGCGCGACATGGCAAACGGGCCCACCTGAACGAGCAATCTCGTTCAGGACCAGCTGTGCATCAAACCCTTCAGGGGCACCGCCAACTGTCACGTGGTTCGGAACCGTCATCGTTTCGCCTTTCGGATTATTCTATCCCAGAACACCAATGGAAAAGTTCTGATACATGCCCCAGAGAGAAGTGACCAGTATCGCCACCATCCCAATAAGCTGTGTGTAAAGACGGCATCGATTCAGCGCCTTGGAAACGGTTTCCAGCGTCAGGTCGTTCCGCCTCAGCCGCCGCGCAGCAAAGATGTTGATCAGGGCCACGATTGTCATCGGAAACAACAGCAAAAACACCGCCTGAGCAAACTCAACACCGTAATAAAAGCCCAGCGTAGCCAGGCCCGTGAATATGAAACAGGACAGCGCAAGAATGGCTGACCCAGAGATCTCGACGATATAGAGGATTCGGTTGGTGTTGATACGAACGATATCCAGCAGGTCGATTTCGGTCTGACCTCCCACCCGGCGCGCGCGGATCACCAGATCATATGGCACACCCATCACCCAGTGGCTGGCCGAGGACCACACGACCGCAAGGACGATCCAGAACCACAGATTCGAAAAGCTGCGCATATCGATGAGTTCGAAGATCGACGAATACCAGTCCAAACCCTGCCCTTTATTCAAAATCCTCAGCGGGTTCTATCGCACCAGCGCGTCCATTGGTACCCTTGAGACCGTTGCGAATTCATGCCACCCAATGCGCGATTGTTCAAGGAGAACGCTTCATGAAACCGACCATCGCCCCCTATCCCCTTGCCCGCTTTCGCCGGGCGCGCCAATCTGATGCGATCCGGGGGCTGGTACGGGAAAACACGCTGAGCGTGGACGATCTGATCTGGCCGGTTTTTGTCCGCGATGGCGAAGGGATCGAAGAGCCCGTGCCATCCATGCCCGGCGTTATGCGCCGCTCGGTTGATCTGATCGCCAAAGCCGCGGTTGAGGCACAGGCGTTGGGCATCCCCGCGATCTGCATTTTTCCTTACACGGACGCGGCGCTGAAAACCGAAGACTGCGCCGATGCCTGGAACCCCGACAACCTGTCAAACCGCGCCATTCGCGCCATCAAGTCCGCAGCGCCCAACATCGCGGTCATGACCGACGTTGCGCTGGACCCATACAACATTAATGGTCACGACGGATATGTCGTGGACGGAGAAATCGTAAACGACAAGACCGTTGAAGCGCTGGTCAAAATGACGTTGGCTCAGGCCGACGCAGGTGCGGATATCATCGGCCCGTCTGACATGATGGACGGCCGCATCGGCGAAATGCGCTGCGCGCTGGAGGCAGCCGGGCACCAGAACGTGATGATACTCAGCTATGCCGCAAAATATGCCAGTGCCTTTTACGGGCCGTTCCGAGACGCGGTTGGGGCATCTGGTGCACTGACGGGCGACAAGAAAACCTATCAGATGGATCCGGCCAATTCGAACGAGGCCCTGCGCCTGATCGAACGCGATCTGACCGAGGGCGCGGATATGGTGATGATCAAACCCGGCATGCCCTATCTGGATATCTGTCGGAGGGTCAAAGACACGTTCGGCGCGCCGACCTATGCCTATCAGGTCTCGGGCGAGTTCGCGATGATCCGGGCAGCAGCGCAGAATGGCTGGATCGATGGCGATAAGGTGATGCTGGAAAGCCTGCTGGCATTCAAACGCGCGGGTTGTGATGGAATCCTGACCTATTTCGCGCCCGAAGTGGCAAAGACTCTGCAGGGCTAATATCCCGTTTCATTGCGGCTTTTCGCCGATCACCAGCGCGCGGTCGGCAGCTTTCCCGTGACATGGGCCGTTAATGGGCGTATTCTAGCATATAAGATCGGGAAGACCCGACATATCAGGCACATCGACAGAGAAAAGAAAATGAGCAGTTCACAAACACCCCGACTGAGCCGTCGCGGCTTTGCCCTTGGCATGGCCGGATTGACCGTGACCGCAGCATGCGGCAACGGCATTGGCAATTCAAATGCCACAACCATCGACGCCCGCGTTGATGCAACGCTGACCGAAATGTACAGCAAGTATCCAAACACCGTTGAAATCGCCAATAAGGCCAACGGGATGCTGGTTATGCCACTGATCACAGAAGCCGGATTTATCTTTGGTGGTGCTTATGGTCAGGGCGCACTGCGCATTCAGGGAGCGACGGTCGATTACTACTCTGCAGTATCAGGCAGCGCAGGCCTGCAGATCGGAGCGCAGCAATATGCGCATGTTTTGTTCTTCATGACCGAAGAGGCGCTGAACGACTTCCGCCGGTCCAGCGGTTGGACCGCGGGCGCGGATATCGGGTATGTCGTCGACGCGACGGCGCAGTCGGTGTCGACCGACACCAACCAGCTGCGCAAACCCGTTCTGGCCGCCGTCTTTGGACAAGCGGGCCTGAAATTCGGCGCCACCGTCGAAGGGACGAAGTATACCCGCATCATACCGTGATCACGCGATCACCGCGAAACCTGAACCCCGTCTTGCTCTGCCATGGCGGGGTTTTGATTTTGAGGCCAGATTCTGGGGCTGTCCTCTTTCGGTAGCTCGCGCCATGATTTAACGTCGGCGCAATCTGAAATAAACAATTTGGTACGGTACGGATGGGTCTTGTCTTTCGCTGGTTGATGCGCATCGCTTCAGGCCTTGTTGTTATATCCTTGGCTGCGGTTGGGCTGGCCTATTTTTTGGCGAACCAGTCCCTGCCTGACTACGATCAGACCCTATCGGTCAGCGGCCTGGACGCCCCGATTGAAATCGTCCGCGATACTGCAAATGTTCCGCATATTCTGGGCGAAAACGACCCCGATGTGTTCTTTGGGCTGGGCTATGCCCATGCGCAGGATCGTCTCTGGCAGATGACCGTCCTGCGGCGCACCGCGCAGGGGCGTTTGTCCGAGGTGTTTGGCCAGCGCACCGTTCCCATCGACAAACTGCTGCGGCGGTTCGACCTGTATGGCCTGGCCCACAGATCGGTCGAGGTGCAGGATGACTATACTCAGGCCGCGCTGCGGGCCTATGCCGCCGGGGTCAACGCGCGACTGCAAGAGATCAACGAACAGGCGCTTGGGCGCGGTGCGCCCGAGATGTTCCTGTTCAACGCCCCCGTCCCACCCTGGCAACCCGGCGACAGCCTTGCCGTGATCAAACTCATGAGCCTGCAGCTGTCCGGGCACCTGCAGGACGAAGTGCTGCGCGCCCGCACCTCTCTGATGCTGAACGATGCGGCGCGGCTGGCAGATATCCTGCCGGATGTGCCGGGCCCAGGCATTGCCGCTCTGCCGGAATATGCCTCTTTATTCCCGGAATTGCCGCGATATGCTGAGGCCACGCACCAGCCGCGCCTACCGCTGTCACCGCTACCGCAACGCGGTTTGGCGGGCGCGTCGAACGCGTGGTCGGCGGCCCCCTCGCGATCGGCCAGTGGTGGAACCCTGCTGGCCAACGATCCACACCTTGGCCTGACCGCGCCCAGTATATGGTATCTTGCCCGGCTCGAACTGGCCAATGGCGGCGTCATCGGTGCGACAATCCCTGGCGTTCCCGCAATTATGACCGGACGCAGCGATCGGTTGGGTTGGGGGCTGACCTCGTCTTATCTGGACGATCAGGATGTTCATATCGAACAGCTCAACCCCGACAACCCCGAAGAGTATCTGACGCCGGACGGATACAAAGCCTTTGAAAACCGCCCCTCGATCATCGAGATCAAAGACGCGCCGCCCATCACCCTGACCCTGCGCTGGACCGAGAACGGCCCCGTCCTGCCCGGCAGTCACTATGATCTGGAAACCATCACCCCGCCGGGGCATGTGGCCTCGCTGTCCTGGACCGCGCTCAGCCCGCGCGACACTTCGATGACCGCATCGATGGCACTGATGAACTCCAACACGGTCCAAGACGCAATTGAAGTTGCTGAAGACTTCATCGCGCCTTCTCAGAACCTGTCTCTAGTCGACCGCGACACCATTGCACTCAAACTGATCGGCGCCATGCCCAAGCGGGACCTGAATAACCAAAGTCGGGGGCGCATCCCCACGCCCGGCTGGCGCGCTGAAAACCGCTGGCAAGGCCGCCTGCCCTATGCCAGCAACCCGGAATTTGTCGCGCCTGCCGGGGGCGTATTGGGCAATACCAATAACAAGATCATCAGCCGCCCTTTCCCCAATCACGTGTCCTACGAATGGGGCGACACGCAACGCGTTCACCGCTGGGAACGTTTGATGCAATCACGCGAAGTGCATACGCGCGACAGTTTTATTGAGGCGCAACTGGACACCGTCAGCTTTACCGCGCGTTCGCTGCTGCCGCTGATCGGGGCCGATCTCTGGTTCACTGGTGCGTCAGCCCCAGACGGCACCCTTGAGCGCAAGCGGCAGGTTGCGCTTGGCCTGCTGGCCGATTGGAACGGCGAGATGAACGAGCACCTGCCCGAGCCGCTGATCTATGCCGCGTGGCTGCGTGCCCTGCAGATCAGGTTGATCTCGGATGAGCTGGGGCCGCTGGCCAGCGAATACAAACATGTCGAGCCTTTGTTTATCGAGCGGGTCTACCGCGACATTGATGGCGCCGCCGTGTGGTGCGACGTCATTCAAAGCGCACCGGTCGAAACCTGCACCGACATGGCCCGCCTAGCGCTGGACGACGCCCTGATCTGGATTTCTGAACGCTATGGCGGCTCGCTGGAATCCCTGCGTTGGGGGGATGCGCATCAGGCAACCCATGATCACCCGGTTCTGGGAACTGTTCCGGTGCTGCGGTATTTTGTAAACATCCGTCAATCGACTAGTGGCGGCGACAATACCCTTCTGCGCGGGCGCACCTCGGGCGAGGGTCCCGATCCGTTTCAGAATGTCCATGGCGCGGGCTATCGCGGTGTTTACGATTTCGCAGATCCGGACAGTTCGGTCTTTATCACGGCCACCGGCCAGTCGGGCCACTTCCTGTCGCGCTACTACGACGATCAGGCGCAGCTGTGGCGGCGTGGCGAATATATTCCGATGTCGCTGGACATCGACCTTGCGCGCGCCGCGGCCGTAGGAGTCACTGTCCTCAATCCGCGATAATCCGCGAGGCTTCGGCGAAACCTCGCCCCCTGTTGCGCCCAACGTGGACGGCTGGCCGCGTTATCGCATAGCATCAGTCGGGTCGACGCATTGGCAAAAAAGGGGGAAACTCGTGGGCAGCGTTCGTGACACGCTCAACAATCTGGCGCGCGATTACGCCATTGCCTGGAGTTCAGGTGACCCCGACGCGGTGGCGGACTTCTTTGCGCCCGATGGCCAGATCACGATCAACCGAGGCGAGCCGATACAGGGACGCGCTGCGATTGCCGACATGGTACGCGGGTTTCAGTCAGACTTTCCCGATCTTGAAGTGCGTTGCGATATGCTGCGGTGGGCGGGCAGCCACGCGATTTTCGTCTGGACCCTCGAAGGACATCACGCAGAGACAGGCAACCGTGTCGTCACCCGAGGCTGGGAAGAATGGGAGCTAGGCACCGACAACAAAATTCTGTCTTCGCTTGGTTGGTTCGATGCAGATGATTATCAGCGTCAGATAGACGGCACATAGCGATCAGAGCTTGTCGAACTGCGCCGCCTGCTTGTCCGTCCACAAAACGGTGACTTCAAATCCGTTCTCGGTCTGCTCCTCCGCGCGAACAACATCCTGACGGAACAACCACGCGCGCTTGTCCCCTTGGGCAAAGTCCAGCGTCAGCGTCATCTCGTGGCGAACCCCTTGCAACTTGGTTGCGATCTCGGCCAGCAGCGGCTCGATCCCTTCGCCGGTAACGGCTGAAATCGCGTAGATATCCGCGTCGCGCTCCGAACGCGCCAAGGCGCCGGACCGTTCTTCATCTGACAGCAAGTCGATCTTGTTCCAGACCTCCAGACGTGGTCGCGTATCATCTACACCCAGCGAGCCCAGGATGGCCTCGACATCCTGGGCCTGTTCTTCGGTCTCTTCATGACTGATGTCGCGCACATGCAAGATCAAATCAGCGCCCAGTACTTCTTCTAACGTGGCGCGAAACGCGGCAACGAGCTCGGTCGGGAGGTTCGAAATGAAGCCCACCGTGTCTGACAGGATCACCTCAGGGCCATCCTGCAGCTCAACACGGCGCATGGTGGGATCGAGCGTGGCAAACAACATGTCCTTTGCCATCACTTCAGCCCCGGTCAGGCGGTTGAACAATGTCGACTTGCCCGCATTGGTATAGCCCACCAGCGCAACAATGGGGTATGGCACCTTGGCCCGCGCAGCACGGTGCAGCGTGCGGGTCTTGACCACCTTTTGCAGCTGTCGGCGCAGGCGCACAAGTTGCTCATCAATAGCACGTCGGTCGGCTTCGATCTGCGTTTCGCCCGGACCGCCGACAAAGCCCAGCCCGCCCCGCTGCCTTTCAAGGTGGGTCCACGCGCGGACCAGGCGGGTGCGCTGATAGCTCAGCGCCGCCATCTCAACCTGAAGGACACCTTCGCGGGTGCGCGCCCGATCCGAAAAAATCTCGAGGATAAGACCAGTCCGGTCGAGGATTTTGACCTTCCATGCTTTCTCAAGATTGCGCTGCTGAACCGGGGTGACCGGCCCGTCTATCAGGACCAGCTCAATTTCATTCTCGTGAAAACGCTCACCCAACTCGTCGATCTTGCCGCTGCCGAACAGCAGCCCGGCCTGCGCGCGTGGCAATCGCACAATTTCGGACCCGATCACATCCAGATCAGGCAGCGCAGCGGCCAGCGAAACCGCCTCTTGCAACGCCGGTTCAGGAACACGGCGCTGTTCATCTGATTTGATTTCGGGATGCAGCACCCAGGCCCGGGTGCGCGTCCTGTCATGTTCCATCAAGAGGCGTCTTCGCCCTCATACAGGTTGATCGGCTGCGATGGCATGATCGTCGAAATCGCGTGTTTGTAGACCAGCTGCGACTGTCCGTCGCGGCGCAACAATACGCAGAAATTGTCGAACCAGGTGATTACACCCTGCAATTTGACGCCATTGATCAGGAATATCGTGACCGGGACCTTTGCTTTCCGTACATTATTCAGGAACGCGTCCTGAAGATTCTGTCTGTCCGAAGCCATATTTTATTATCTCGCCATTGTTCTTGCTACGCGCTGCGGACCAACGCGCTCCCTTTGCGTGAGTATGGAGTGGCGCGCACAGATATTCCAGATGAAAAATCAGGCACTAGCGCAAGGCGATGCAAGCGTGTCACCCGCGCCAGAGCGACGGTGTGATCAGTGCGATGATCGCCAGCGTTTCTAGCCGTCCGATGACCATCGCCGCACACAGCGCCAGCTTGGCCCCACCAGACAGGTCCACAAGCCGGATCGGAATATCAGTGGCTAGTTCAATCAACGGGCCCGTTGTGCTAAGCATGGCAACGCTCAGCACCATCGCCTGCTCAAAGCCAACGCCCATTGCGGCCAGCAGCACGTCAAACAGACCCAGCGTCAGAGCGAACATCATCAGGAAGATCCAGGCGATAAACGCCCCGTCGCTCTGAATGCGGCGGTTACCGCCGCCTGCACCGCTGACTGACGAGGGATAGATCAGACGGTCAATCTCGCGCGCACCGTTCAGATAGAGCGCATAGACCCGCAGCAACTTGACCCCACCCGCAGTGGTTGCAACGCCGCCGCCGATCAGAGCAAGCCCCATCAGCACCAATCCCGGCGTTCCCAAGCCAGACAATTGCTGCGCATCATTCCAGTTTGCGCTTTCAAAACCCGCAGTAGTGAGAAATGACATCACGGTGAACATCATGCCCCAAAACACGTTCAGCGCCTGCAGACCATCGATTTGTCCGCCGATCTCGCTGACACCCGCTATCGCGCGGAAAAACAGCAGCAATGCAACGGCAAGTACGATCATCACACCGATCCGAAACTCGGGGTCCTTGTCCAGTCGGGCATAGCCTGATGCCGCCGTGTCGGTCGAAAAAGTCAGCCGCGACAGCGCGAAGAACAGAAACAGAAACAGGATCGCCTCGCCTGTAATCCCTGCTGTCGATCCCTCCAACCCGCCAACGGGTGAAATGCCCGAGGTCGCGATCACCGACATGGCGTGGCAAACGGCGGTCAGCCCCTGCTCGCCCGCAACCAGAAGCAAGATCCAGATCACCGCGGTCAGGCCGGCATAAACCGGCGTCAACGTACGCGTTACACGGATCAGGCGGCCTCGCGGATCAATCTTTTCGCTTTGCGCCACACCGGAAACCGGGCGACCGGGTTGACCGCGGGCCGTAATCTCGAACCCACCCAGAGACAGAGGGGCCAGAATAGCCGCAGCGGAAATCCACATGAGCAGCCCGCCCAGCCAGCCAACCAGCGCGCGCCACAAATGCACCGGCGCGGTCAGGCGATCCGGGTCGGGAAACATATCGGCCCCGGTCGTGGTCAGAGCGCTGACCATATCGAAATAGGCGTTGAGATAGCTGGTATTGCCCACCGCGTCGTGCAGCGGGATGGCCAGAAACAACGGCAGGATTGTAAACGAGGCTAGCAGCACTGCCAGTTGGCCCAGCGTCCCCCTGCGGGGCTGGCGATTTGACATCGCCAACCCGACAATCGTCACCAGAAACAAGCCGACAATCCCGGAATAGAAAAACGAACGCGATGTCGGATGATCATCCAGCGCCAGCGCATAGATCGCCGGTATCCACATCGCCAATGCGGCAGTCCCCCAGATCAACAACAACAACGGCAATCGCCGCAGCAAGCCGATCTGTTGTGCGCCCGCCTCGCCCATCAGAAGAAATCGATCGAAACCTGCATGAGCCGTTCGACCTCGGGCACATCTTTGGCCATTGCAAAGATCGCCACCACATCCTTTTCGTCGATGCGCAAGCTGCCAGTGGGTCGCAGAACCTCGTCGCCTTTGCGAACGGCGCCCACCAGAACACCTTCGGGAAAGTCGATATCGCGCAGTTTCTGGCCTGCCATGGGCGAGGTCGACATGACCTCGGCCTCGATCACTTCGGCTTCGGCATCGCCGATGGAATAGACCTGCCGCACACGCCCGTGACGGATGTGCCGCAGGATCGAGCTGACCGTGGTGGCGCGTGGGTTGATATACGCATCAATCCCCAGCGGCCCCATCAGCGCAACCATGCTGGGGTCGTTGATCAGCGCTATGGCAAGCGCGCAGCCTTCGGCCTTGGCGCGAACAGCAGCCAGCATATTGGTCCGGTCGTCATCCGTTACGGCCAGCATGGCATCGGCCCGGTCAATCCCGGCCTCACTGAGCAGCGCAGCGTCCAGACCGTCACCGTTCAGCACAATGGTACGTTCCAAAGCTTCGGCCGCAATCTCAGCACAGCGACGATCCCGTTCGACGATCTTGGCACGCACCCGGCTCTCGCGTTCTTCCAGCGTCCGGGCAACTTCAAGCCCGACATTGCCGCCGCCCACGATCACCACGCGATCCTGTTTCTTTTGCGACTTGCCAAAAACCTCCATAGTGCGGTCGACGTCTTTGACGCTGGTAAAGACGTAACATTCGTCGCCGACAAACAGCTGATCTTCGGATTCCGGCGCAAACAGCGACCCCTCGCGGCGCACACCAACGACGATAGAGCTGAGCGTCGAGAACAGATCGGTCAGTTGCCGCAGCGGTGTGTTCACGATGGGGCAGTCTTCGTCTACGCGGATGCCCAACAGCTGTGCCTTGCCGTCCATGAAAATCTCGGTGTCAAAGGCCGAGGGCGCCGACAGGCGGCGCATTGCGGCGGCAGCCACCTCACGTTCAGGGCTGATCACCACGTCAATGGGCAGGTGGTCGCGGCGGAACAGGTCTGAATGGATCGCCTGTAGATAAGATTTCGAGCGCAGGCGCGCGATCTTGCGTTGAATGGAAAACACCGAATGCGCCATCTGACAGGTGACCATATTCACCTCGTCCGAATGGGTGGCAGCGATTATCATGTCAGCGTCGCGCGCCCCTGCCCGATCCAGCACATCCGGATAACTGGCAAACCCCGCGATACCCTGCACGTCCAGCGTTTCGGTTGCGCGACGGACAAGGTCGGGATTGTTGTCCACAACCGTTACGTCATTCAGTTCGCCCGAAAGGTGCCGTGCAATCTGCCAGCCGACCTGACCGGCACCGCAAATGATGACCTTCATGTTTCTGGCCCTTCTGCCTGAGCGTTTTGAATGACAGATGCCCCGATAGGGGTCAATTGAATTGTCATAGTCGACGAGCTGGGGCAAGATAAGCACATGAAAACATTGCTGCGCTTGCTTCTGCCAATCATGGTGCTGTCCTCATGCGGTCCACTGTCGCTGTATTACCGCGAGGGTGAGCCGGTCGCGCGTATGCAAACCGAGACGACCCAATGTCAGGTTCAGGCCCTGAAAGATGCGCCCGTCGCCAACCAGATTCGACAAAGCCCGCCGGTTTATTGGCCTGGTCGAACTTATTGCGACAATAACGGGCGCTGCTATCGCTCGCCCGGCTGGTGGGAGCCCGGGCGCGTTTATTCCGTCGATGTCAATCAGGGGTTACGCAACAAGGTCGAGGCACAGTGCATGGCCGCAAAGGGCTATCGCCCTGTCAGCCTGCCGCCTTGCAAACAAGGCGTGAAATCGAGCGTGGCGCCGGTGCGGACGACCACGCTTCCTCCGCTGAACAGTGCATCTTGTTATGTCAAATTCGACGACGGATCGTTCCAGATCATCACGCCGGGTCAGGCTGGCTGAGCATGATCGCTATCGCGTTGGACCAGATATTGCACGTCGGCGGCTCAGCAGGATGTGTAGTGCGATAGCAGCCGCATAGATCACACCAACCGTAACAAACATCGCGGCCTCTCCACCACGCCACAACACCGCAAGCAGAAGCGGTGTGCCAAGCAGGTTTCCGGCATTCCCCGTCTGCGCCATCGCGCCATAGCTCAGCGCCTGATCCTCTGGCGTTGTGTTGAGCACTGGCACCGCCGCAAAGCTGCCCCCCTGCACCAAACCCAAGACAGCAAACAGCGCGACACAGACAAATCCAAGCGGCGCCCCGATAAACAGCGCGGCGATGGCCGCAATGCCCGCTCCGAAGCCAACGTTCACAACGAAAACCGGCGAAACTGCGTTCAACAGAACGGGCACGAACGCCCAGGACAACGCAATGCCCGCCAATGGCATAAGCGTGGCAATCGTGGCTCCCTGATCGCCGGGCAACCGCCCCGGCAGAATGGCCAGCAGCGAGACAAAGGTCAGCGTATAAAAAAGCCAGCCAATCGCAGGCGCCGAGATGAAAGGAGAGCGATAGGTCTGCACATGCGCCCGCGCAAACATGGCCCAGTTCAACTTCTCGGACGTTCCGATTTCAACATGCAAACGACACAGCGCCACCAGGGCCGCGACGGCCAGCATCAGGGCACCATGCACCGTGAAATACGCCGCAAGACCAAAGCGTTCGACGATAGGCAGACCAAGCCAGGCGTTCAGGGCAAAGGCGACGCCAAAAAACGTGCTCCACAGGACCATCGCCAAATTCCGGGCCCTGCCCTGTGTGATCTGGGCAATCAGCGTCGGTGCGGCTACGACAATGGCCAGATGGGACAGACCCTCAACAACCCGGCTGGCCAACATGATCTGAAATCCCGGCAGCAGGGCCTGCAGCGCCGAGATCACGCCACCAAACACAAGACCCCAGATCAGCAACCTGACCGGGCCGATCCAACCGGCAATCGCGCCGGACACCACCCCCAAAAGCATCCCCATCAGCGAGATGATCGACAGCAACCACCCAATGACGTCGGCATTGTCAGGATAGTGCGTTGCGACCTCGGCAAAGGGCACGGCGATCTTGGCAAATTGCGTGGCCGCGCCAAGCCCTGCAAACCATAGCAGGATCACCTGCAGAAATAAGCGAACGGATTGAAACATATTCAGGGTCTATCGCGTCAACGCGATGACCGGAACGCATAAATTATGCGCGCGAGGTCCGCGACCCGCTGACCAGGCGAACCGGAGTGCCATCGGACAGATAGAGACGTTCCCAGATGATCTGACCGGCGCTGATCCTGATTTCATCATGCACTACCCCTGACGTCAGAAATGCCTTCGGCGCCGGCGTTTGCAGGTCCCACCATCCGTCATCCCTCAGCTCGGTCTCGGCCTGCCGGATTTCATCGGTCGCAAACGGCCATAAAGACACGCCCAGCAAGGCCCGCTGGCTGGTGTCCCAGTCTCTGGCGCGGCTGGCGGAATAGGCCAGACACACATGGCTGGCTTCTTCCACCAGATGGACGCAATCGGCTGAATGCAACACCAGCCTTTTCAGCGCAGCATCCTCGACGCGAGCGGCCCCAAGCGCCGTAAACACAGATTGCTGAACATGAGCAGTCGGCGTCTGAACGCCGTTTTCCCATCTGGAAATGGTGGTTTGATCCACCTGCAACAGATCCGCCACCGCCGCCTGTTTCAATCCAACAGACCGGCGCAGCCTCTTTAGTCTGTTGCCAAAGCCCGGAAATCCTATGGTTTCAGAGCGTCGCGCGACCTCTGATCTCAACTGCATCTCCGCCACCTCACTGGTCCAAAGGCCTCGGGTGCGATCTGACGGTCAGATTGCACCCGACATCGAAATTCGGCTCGTCAGCCCCCTATTCGGCTGGCTCGTGTTCATCCATATGTGCAACCCGCGCGCCGGATTTGTTCGAAGTAACAACCCCGAGCGATTTCAGTTTGCGATGCAGCGCGCTGCGTTCCATGCCAACAAAGCTGGCTGTGCGGCTGATGTTGCCGCCGAACCGATTGATCTGCGTCAGCAGATACTCACGCTCGAACGCTTCACGCGCCTCGCGCAGCGGCAAAGTGGCCAGCGCCCCCGACAGAACCACACGCCCGGATTCTTCTGCTTTTTCCTCTTCATTCGGCAATTCACGGGCTTCGATCGGACCATTGCCGTCACCAAGTATCAACACACGTTCAATCAGGTTTTTTAACTGCCGCACATTGCCGGGCCAGGTCATCGTCTGTAGCAGAGCAATCGCCTCGTCCGACAGCTCACGCACTGGCAACCCTTGAGTTTCATTGCACATATCAATGAAGTGTTTTGCCAGAACCGGAATATCCTCACGCCGTTCTTCCAGAGACGGCACGGCGACGGGTACAACATTCAGGCGATGATACAACTCTTCGCGGAACCGTTCTGCGGCAATCTCTTCATCCAGATCCCGATTGGTCGACGAAATCACCCGAAGATCAACCCGAACCTTGTCAGCGCCGCCGACACGTTGGAATTGCTGATCGACCAATACGCGCAAAATCTTGGATTGAGTGCCCAGAGGCATATCGGCCACTTCATCGAAATAGATCACGCCACCATGCGCTTCTTCCAAAAGGCCGGATTCAACGCCGCGCTCAGAGGACTCGCGACCGAACAGGACCTCTTCCATCCGCTCGGGCTCAACACCAGCGCAGTTCACAGTCACGAAAGGCGCGTTGGAACGGTTGGAATGAGCGTGAATATAGCGCGCCGCAATTTCCTTACCGGACCCTGCCGGACCGCTCAGCATGACCCGACCGTTCGATTTGGTCACCTTATCCAACTGGCTCTGCATGCCCCGGAACGAAGCAGATTTGCCGATCATATCCGAACTGCTGACCTCTTTGCGCTTGAGCGATGTGTTCTCGCGGCGCAGGCGCGACGTCTCCATCGCGCGGCGGATCACAACCATCAACTGATCAATGTTGAAAGGCTTTTCGATAAAGTCATACGCACCCTGCTTGATCGCGGCGACCGCGATCTCGATATTGCCGTGGCCTGAAATTATCACCACCGGCACATCCGGGTTGTCGCGCTTGACGGCTTTAAGAATATCGATCCCGTCCATGCGGCTGTCCTTCAGCCAGATATCCAGGATCAACAACCCGGGCGGTTCCGCATTGATCTGTGACATACACTCATCAGAGTTGCCTGCCAGCCGGGTTGTATAGCCTTCGTCCTCCAGAATGTCGGACACCAGTTCGCGAATATCGCGTTCGTCATCTACGATCAGAATGTCGCTCATCTTTGGCCTGCTTTCAGTTTGCTTGTATCAATTGCCTGCTTCTGTGGCGCGACCTGTGAGGTATTGCTCACTGGCAAGCGGATCACGGCCATCGCGCCAAAATGGTCCTGTCCGTCAAATACGGGCGCATCCTCAAGGGTCAGCGCGCCGCCATGTTCTTCGATAATCTTTTTGACGATGGGCAGGCCCAGACCTGTCCCTTCGTCGCGTGTGGTCACATAAGGCTCGAACAATCGCGCCCGGTCTTCGGGTAAACCTATTCCGTTATCCGCGATAGTGACGATCGTGCCCGCATCATCGCTGGATACCACCACCTTGATCTGCGGAACCAAGTTTTCCGGTGCACCTTTTTCCTTCAAGGTTCCAATGGCTTCGCCAGCGTTCTTGATAAGGTTGGTCAAAGCCTGATTGAGCATCGTTGCATCGACATCGGCCAGGATTGGCTGATCGGGCAACGTCGCATCGATCTGCACATCGGGCTGACCCGCCTGCTGCAACAACACCGCCTCTCGCACCAGACCAACAACATCTTCTTCGTTCCGGTCCGGTTCCGGCATGCGGGCGAATTTCGAAAACTCGTCAACGATGCGACGCAGGTCATTTGTCTGGCGCACAATCACATCGGTCATCGACTGGAGGCTGCTGCAATCTTCTTCATCCAGCTTGCGCGAGAATTTGCGCTTGATCCGCTCAGCGCTCAGACCGATTGGCGTCAGCGGATTCTTGATCTCATGCGCAATACGCCGTGCCACATCGCCCCAAGCAGCCATCCGTTGCGCGCTGACCAGATCGGTCACGTCGTCAAAGGCCACAACATACCCTTCCAGACCACCATCCTCGCCACGCCGGGTGGCTAAACGCACCAGAAGATTTTCCAATTGGCCCTTGCGGGTTACCTTGACCTCACCCTGCACAGCCTCCTGCCCGCCTTCCAGCAAGGTTTCAAACAGCGGAAGGAATTCCGGCACGGCAATACCAATCGCGATGTGTTGCTGATCTCCGGACCAATCCAGCAACCGCTCGGCCGAGCGGTTCACGAAGGTAACGCGGCCATCCGGATCAAGACCGACAACGCCCGAGGTCACGGAACTGAGCACCGAGTCAAACAGCCGCCGCCGCCGTTCAATCTGATGCGTGTTCTCAAGCAGCGTATCGCGTTGACCTTTTAACTGCCGGGTCATCTGGTTGAAATACCGCCCCAACATGGCGATTTCATCGTCATTGGCTTCTTCGATAACCTGAACGCTCAGATCACCGGCGCCAACGCGCTGTGCCGCCGTGGTCAGACGTCCGACCGGTCGTGACAGACGCTCGGCAAACCACATGCCCAAAGACATGGCCGCAAGGATCAGGATCAACGCAAAGCCCAGATACAAAAGACCGAACTCGAACAATACCCTGCCCCGCTCGCTTTCGAGTTGCTGGTAGAACTGCGCTGTCTCTTTTGTGTCGTCCAGCAGCGTCAGCAACTGGCCATCCACGTCGCGACTGACATAGAGATACCGATCGAGATATGCCCGCAACGGCACCAGAGCCCGAAACTCGTTATTCGGCCAGTCGGCGATTACAAGAATGCCGTTGTCTGTTGCCTGAACCATCTGCTCAGACGTCGGCGCCTCATAGTTAAACAGATAAGAGCGATCCCCGCGTGACCGAATTTCGCCGCTGCCATCAATGACATAGGCCTCGCGCAACCCGCGTTGAATCTGCGCTTGGCCCTGCGCCAAAACCTCGCGCAGTTCAGCGTCTGAAATATAGAAATCCAGCGCGCGCGCATTGTCCAGGAACCGCGCCAGAACGGCGGCATCCTGTGTCAGACCTTGTCGGTGTTCCAGCTCATAGGCTTCGGCCGCGGTCAGAGAAGAGCCCACAACCTGTCGCACCCGGTCCGAAAACCAGCCTTCAAGACCGATATTCACCGTCAGGCCCGCAAAAATCGCAACTGTCACCGTGGGCACCAGCGCCAGCAGCGTAAAGGCCCCAATCAAACGCAGATGAAGCCGCGATCCGGCTGATTTCGCGCGCCTTGCAGCGATCAAGCTGCCCAACTGGCCCAACACCAGCGCCGCGACAACCAAAACATAAACCAGATCCGCAAGAAGAATCAGGCGCAGCGTGGGCGCCGTTGCGCCCAGATCAAAAGGCCCGATAACCAGATAGGTTGCCAATGCCAGTGCAGGCCCCAGGACAACAAGACCCAGAGTGCCAAAATTGCGCATCTTTCGGGACTTACGCCACCGATTGATCGATAGAATAGGCCGGTTCTGTGCCCGGGTTGCCACCGTCTGCCCTCATCCTGATGTGTCGCTTGCGCGACTTACCGCCATATGTCGTGGTCTTTGCCGGGTGAGAACCCGGATGCCACGGTTTGTGTGGCGATATTACATCAGTTTGCGTCGGCGTGTCACCTGAATATCGAGGTCTGTAATCTTTTTGCGCAGCGTATTCCGGTTAATCCCCAGCAAATCGGCGCATTTCGCCTGATTTCCACCCGTTGCTTCAAGCGCGATATCGATCAACGGCGCCTCAACTTCACGCAGAATGCGCTGATAGAGGCCCGGTGGAGGCAAAATATTGCCATGCAGATCAAAGTAGCGACGCAAATGGCGTTCGACCGATGACGACAGTTTCTCGCGCTCGCCATCACCCAATACAGGTTCGGCCTCGGGCTGGCTGCCCAACACCATTTCAACTTCGGCTTGCGATATCTCTTCGGCGCGGCTGGTCAGGCTGAGCCGCCGGATGGCGTTCTCCAGCTGCCGGACGTTTCCGGGCCACGAATAGCGCCGCACCAGTTCCACAGCATCAGGGCTGAGCCAGCGCTTAGCGCCGGTATCACGCTCTTCACGCGACAGAAAATGATCGGCCAGCAACGCGATGTCATCGACACGCTCGCGCAGAGAGGGCACATGGACCGTCGCCCCACACAGGCGATAGTACAGGTCCTGCCGCACGCGACCACTCTCCATTGCGTCGGTCAGATCATTCTGGCAGGTCGCCATGAAGCGCGGCACATGATCGCCGGGCGTGTCCATCATCCGAACAATGCGCGCCTGAATCTCATCATCGATGTCGCCGATTTCGTCGATCAGCAACGTGCCGCCCCGCACACGCGCCATAACCCGCGCCGGACCTTCCAGATCCTGCAGGTCCGCGGCAGTTGCGGTCACAAATGGCAATGTGCGTCGATCCGAAAAGTCGTGAATAGCGCGTGCGATCAAAGATTTACCGGTACCGCTTTCTCCCGAAATCATCACCGGCAAATCCGTATTCATCACGCGCGCGACCAAGCGATACAGCGCCTGCATCACCGGGGTGCGACCAACCAGCGGCAGCTCATCGGGGCTGTCGCTGCGATCATCAGCAATCTCTGGCTGCGCACGCTGCTTGCGATCCAGCGCCCGCGCTGTGCGCTTCATCAGATCAGGCAGATCAAACGGCTTGGGCAGATAATCATACGCGTCCGCCTCAGCCGCCTGAATGGCCGTCATGATCGTGTTCTGAGCAGAGATGACGATCACTGGAAGACCGGGCCGGTCTTCGGCAATCTTGGGCAGCATCTCCAGCCCGTTGCCATCCGGCATAACAACGTCCGAGATCACAACGTCGCCTTTCCCCTCGCCGACCCAGCGCATCAGCGTAGTCAAAGACGAGGTTGCATGCACCTTGCAGCCGGCCCGCGTCAGGGCCTGAGTCAGAACGGTGCGGATTGTGCGGTCATCGTCTGCAACCAGTACTGTACCATCCATCAGGTGCTCTCCTTCATTGTGCCGCTTCCGGCCTTATTGTGCATCGCGCGGTGCCCGCCGCAGCGACAGTTTGAATACGGTCCGACCGGGCACAGATTCGGCGGATATCCATCCGTCGTGGTCAGAGATGATCTTGCTGACCAGCGCCAGCCCCAACCCGGTGCCATTCTCTTTGCCTGAAACAAAGGGGTCGAAAATATCGCTCAGGATCGCCTCGGGTATGCCGGGGCCGTCATCGATGATTTCGATCTGCAACGGCAGGGAGTGGCCCGAACCGTCGCTGCGCCGCAGCCGAAAGGAATGCTCGAAATAGGTGCGCAGGCGGATCGTCCCACCACCGCGGCCCGCCGCCTCGGACGCATTTTTCAGAAGGTTGAGGATAACCTGCAGGAACTGATCGGGATCGCCATAGGCCAGCGGCAGCGAGGGGTCATAGTCCTCGACGATCGTCATATCCGCCCCAAAGCCCAGCAATGCAGAGCGGCGCGCCCGGTCCAAAACATCATGCACGTTGACCGGCTTCAACTCGGGGCGGGACAGGTTTCCAAACTGCTCAACCTGCTCAAGCAGCTTCACGATCCGACGGCTTTCTGCAACGATAAGATCAGTCAGTTCAAGGTCTTGCGGCGCGATATTCATGCTAAGCAACTGTGCCGCCCCCGTGATCCCCGCCAGCGGGTTCTTTATCTCATGGGCCAGCATCTCGGCCATGCCGATGGCAGACTGCGCGGCTGATTTTACTGTATTGCCGCGCGTCATCCGCCCCGCCAACTCACGAGGAGAGATGATCATAATCATGGATTGCGGGTGTCCGACCATGGGCGCGATCTGCAACGCACATTGCAGCGGCGCCCGATTGCCAGACCCCACATCCACGTCATTGACGAACAAAGGCGTGCCCTGCGCACGGGCGCGCAGAAAAGCCTCCTCGAGCGGTGCATCCACTGCAATCTGATCCCAGACCGGATGCCCGATCACCGATTTGCGCGATGCGTTCAGAAAGCCCTCACCAGAGGAGTTCACATCCGCGATGCGATCCTCGCCGTCGATAATGAAGGCCGGGACCGGCAGCGAGGTCCAAATCTCCTGGTCAGATGTCATGCGGCCACCTCTGCGCTGGCCGTGAGCGCATCATTCAGCAGGCGCAGCACCTCTTCCGTATCGCGAGAGGTCAAAATGGCCCGGCGCAGTGCCGCAGGCGTGCCGGCCTCATCCATGTACCAGCCCAGATGTTTGCGCGCGACGCGCAGGCCCAGATCAAGGCCGTAAAAGGCCAGCATCGCCTGATAATGCGCGCACACCATGTCAACCAGATCGGGCCCGGTGGGCACCTCAGGGGCCGCGCGCTCATACAGATCGGCACAAATCTGCGCCAGCACCCATGGCTTGCCCTGCGCGCCCCGCCCGATCATCACCCCATCTGCGCCCGACTGCTGCAACGCGGTGCGCGCCGCATCGGTGCCGGTTATGTCACCATTTGCAATCACCGGGATGGTCACGGCCTCTTTGACGGCCCGAATCGCCTGCCAATCGGCGCGCCCCTTGTAGAACTGACAGCGGGTGCGCCCGTGGATTGTGACCATCCGTACACCGGCCTCCTGCGCCCTGCGGGCCACATCGGGCGCGTTCAACAGACTGTCGTCCCAGCCCAACCGGGTCTTTAGGGTCACCGGCACGTCCACGGCTGCGACCACCGCCTCGATCAGCTTCAGCGCGTGATCAGGTGTCTTCAACAGGGCTGATCCCGAATAACCGTTGGTCACCTTCTTGGCCGGACATCCCATATTGATGTCGATAACCCGCGCACCGCGATCGGCGACCTGACGGGCGGCTTCGGCCATCCAATGCGCCTCGCGCCCGGCCAGTTGCACGGCGGTATTCTCGACATCTGCGGACAGCTCAGCGCGCTCGCGCACGCCGGGCTTGGCCTGCACCATCTCCTGGCTGGCCACCATCTCACTGACGACCATGCCGGCACCAAACCGCATCACCAGATCGCGAAATGGCCGGTCGGTGATTCCGGCCATCGGCGCAAGCAGCACCGGCGGTGTCAGGGTTTTATCGGCGAGTTGCAGGGTCAACGTGCTTAATCCTTAGGCATTTTCACGCTTGATATAGAATACGGCGCATATGAACAATAAACCCCGGGCGATTCAGCCTGTAAAATCATCGTTTGCATATTTTTTAATCACATCAACCCGGGTGATTGCCTCTGCACGCGCCGCCGCCTAAACAATCCTCAGTCCGCAGGAGTCAGAATATCCATGTCCACCGCCGCAATCATCGTCGCAGCAGGCAAAGGCCAGCGCGCCGGAGGAAAACTGCCCAAGCAATGGCAGGCACTGGCGGGCCGACGGGTCGCAGACTGGACCATTGCGCGCTTTGCCGGTCACATCGACCACATCGTTCTTGTGCTCGCATCGGATGATTCTGCGGCCTGGGCTGAGTTCGGCGAAACAGACCTGATTCTGGCTCAGGGCGGCAGCGACCGTGCGGGGTCCGTGCGTAACGGGTTGAAAGCTTTGCAGAACAAAGAGATAGAGCGCGTTCTTATTCATGACGTAGCGCGTCCCTGCGTCAGTCAACATATTGTTCAGGACGTCCTGGCAGCGCTTGAGACACACCCCGCCGCAGCGCCGGGACTTCCAGTAACCGATGCGCTTTGGACGGGCGATGAGGATCAGGTGACCGGGACACAGGATCGCACTGGCCTCTTTGGGGCTCAAACCCCTCAGGGCTTTAGGTATGATGACATCGTGGCCGCCCACGCGACCCACCCCGGCGGTGCGGCAGACGATGTCGAGGTCGCGCGGGCGGCGGGCCTGCCTGTGGCCATCGTCGCAGGCGATGCGGACAACATCAAAATCACCAGACCCGAGGATTTCGCCCGGGCAGAACGCATAATGGGAACGCATATGGATGTAAGACTGGGCAACGGCTATGACGTGCATCGATTTGGCGACGGTGACCACGTGATCCTGTGCGGAATAAAGGTTCCGCATGATCGCAGCCTGCAGGGTCACTCGGACGCGGATGTCGGCATGCATGCTGTCACGGACGCCATCTATGGCGCATTGGCGCAGGGCGATATCGGACAGCATTTCCCCCCGTCCGACCCTCAATGGAAAGGCGCCGCCAGCGAGATCTTTCTGCGCCACGCCGTCAAGCTGGCGGATGAGATGGGATATCGCATCTCGAACGTCGATTGCACTTTGGTCTGCGAATACCCCAAAATCGGCCCCCACGCGCAAAGTATGCGTGCAAAGATGTCTGAAATCATGGGCTTACGCGCGGATCAGGTCTCGGTCAAGGCGACCACATCGGAACGCTTGGGCTTTACTGGCCGCAGTGAGGGCATCGCGTCGCTGGCCACAGCCTGCCTGGTCAGAACATGACCGCGGCGCGCCTGATCGGAACCGTCTGCGGCGTCGGATATCTGCGCCCGGCCCCCGGCACCTTGGGATCGCTTGCGGCCTTGCCGATGGCGTGCGGCCTGCATGTGATCGGCGGGTTTCCTCTGCTGGCGCTGGCCACGCTGGCGGCCTTTGTCGGCGGCATCTGGGCGACGGGGATCATGACCGCCGGACAGCAGGATCACGACCCGTCCGAGATCGTGATTGATGAGGTCGCCGGGCAGTTCATCGCCATCTGGGCGATTTCCTACCCGGCCTGGGCGCATGGGATCGACATCACGGCGCTCTGGCCCGGCTGGCTGGCGGCGTTCCTTTTGTTCCGCCTGTTTGACATCACCAAACCTGGCCCCATCGGCTGGGCCGACCGGCGCGGCGATGCGTTGGGCGTGATGTTGGACGATGTCATCGCCGGCATCTTCGCCGCCATCGGCGTGGCACTTTTGGCGGGCGTTGCGCATGGGGTGCTGGGCCTATGACCGTCTCCGAACTGCTGGAACAGGCCAAAACCCAACAGATCATGATCGCCACAGCCGAAAGCTGCACCGGCGGCATGGTGGCCGCTGCGCTCACCGATATTCCCGGCAGCTCTACCGTCGTGGACCGCGGCTTTGTCACCTATACCAACGCCGCCAAACAGGACATGCTTGGCGTCCGGGGCGAGACGCTTTCGGCCCATGGTGCGGTCTCAGAGCAGGTCGCCCGCGAGATGGCAGAGGGCGCGCTCAGGCATTCCAATGCACAGCTGGCCGTCTCGATCACCGGTATCGCAGGCCCCGGCGGATCCGAGTTCAAACCCGAAGGTCGTGTCTGCTTTGGCCTGGCATCTGACGGGCACCCCACCCACACCGAAACAGTCGAATTTGGCGCAGCTGGCCGTGACAACGTGCGCGTGGCCGCGCGGGATCACGCGCTGAATTTGTTGGCACAAGCGCTTTTTAAAACTGCACAAAAATAAGGCTACTGCGCAATTATTGTGCCCACAATAACGTCACTTCACAAATTGATGGCAAAACAGGCATAATTTATAGCATCTGCCTCTTTTTTCTTCGACCGCTGTCCGATTGAACCCTCGGCACCCCAGAAGAGAAAGAGGAGACCGGCCCAATGAACGGAGCCGATACAGCCTGGATCATCGTTGCAACCGCACTGGTCCTGTTCATGACATTGCCGGGTCTGGCACTGTTTTACGGAGGCCTCGTAAGGGCGCGCAACGTGCTCAGCGTCTTCATGCATTGCTTTTCCATCGCCTGCCTGATGAGCATTCTGTGGCTGGTCACCGGGTATTCTATCGCGTTTGGACCGGGCGAAGGCGGCTTGTGGGGCGGCTTGGGCAAAGCGTTCCTGAACGGCGTCGATGCGGACAGCCTGGCCGGAACCCTGCCCGAGATTCTGTTCTTTGCCTTCCAGATGACCTTTGCGATCATCACCCCTGCCCTGATCGTCGGCGCCTATGTCGAGCGTGTGGGGTTTGGCTTTGTCCTGACCTTCTCGGCGCTGTGGATGCTGCTGTGCTATGCGCCGGTGGTGCATTGGATCTGGGGCGGCGGGATGCTGGCCGATGGCGGTATTCTGGGTGAGATCGGCGTCCGCGACTTTGCCGGTGGCATCGTGGTGCATGAAACCGCCGGTCTGGCCGCTCTGATCATCGCCGTTGTTCTGGGGCCGCGCCGCAACCGCACCACGCCCCCGCATAACCCCGGCTATGTCATGGTTGGCGCGGCGATGCTGTGGGTCGGCTGGTTCGGCTTCAATGGCGGCTCGCAATTGGCCGCAGATGGCGGCGCAGCGATGGCGATGACCGTCACGCACCTATCTGCAGCCACCGCCTCGCTGACCTGGGCCCTGTGGGAACGTATCCGGTTTGGTAAGGCATCTATGGTTGGCCTGGTCACAGGTACGATCGCAGGTCTGGCCTCAATCACTCCGGCATCGGGTTTTGTCGGCCCGGTTCAGGCTCTGATCATCGGCGGTGTCGCTGGCATCCTCTGTCAGGAGGCCGTCTATGTTATCCGCAACATCCTGAAGATCGACGACACGCTCGACGTATTCGCCGTGCACGGCGTGGGCGGTATCTTCGGGACGCTCATGATTGCCCTGTTCGGTCTGGGCACGTGGACAGCACAGCTGGGTGGGCTAGTTATCGTGGGTGCCTTTACGGCAGTTATGACGATTGTGTTGGTCAAGGTGGTTGCTTTGATCACCCCACTTCGCGTAGACGCAGAGACCGAAACAAACGGGCTCGACCTTTCGGTTCACGGAGAACGTGCCTACGATATGAGCAGCTAAGCCCACCTTGGCCGCTCTGCCGCCCGAAAGGGCAAAGCGGGTCTCTGATGAGGCCCGCTTTCTTTTGTGACCAACCCTCTCGACTCTGACCTTGCGGACGGGCTATCAGCCCGCAACGTCATTTCAGCGCCGAGGACCCGACATGATCCCCAGTTCATTTCCCGATAGCACCGAAATCGCTCGCCTGACCGCGCGGATGTTGCTGGAGATCAAAGCCGTCCATTTCAATTCGCGTGAGCCGTTCACACTGGCCAGCGGCTTGCCCAGCCCGACCTATATCGACTGCCGCAAGCTGATCTCGTACCCGCGCATCCGCTCGACCCTGATGGATTTCCTGACCGTCACCGTGATGCGGGATGCCGGGTTTGAGGCATTCGACAATATCGCCGGCGGTGAGACCGCGGGCATCCCCTTCGCCGCCATGGTTGCCGAGCGTTTGGCGCTGCCGATGACCTACGTGCGCAAAAAGCCAAAGGGTTATGGCCGCAACGCCCGTATCGAAGGCGCGATGAGCGAAGGTGAACGCGTGCTGCTGGTCGAGGATCTGACCACCGATGGCGGGTCCAAGCTGTCCTTCGTGGATGCGATCCGCGAAACAGGTGCCACTTGTGGGCACACGGCGGTCATTTTCTACTATGGCATCTTCCCCGAGACCGAAAAAACCTTGGGCGACCACGGCATCCAACTGCATCACCTGTGCACATGGTGGGATGTTCTGGCCGAGGCCAAAGCGCAGAAAGCCTTTGATCAGGAAACACTTGACGGTGTCGAAGCCTTCCTGAAAGACCCGCGTGGCTGGCAGGAAGCAAATAAATCCACGTAAACCTCTTGTGGACAGATTGGGGATAAGCCCGGAAGAATCGGTCGACCGGCCACGATATCTGGTGACTTTTCCCCCAAATCCTACATAATAAGCTACGCATACACAGGTATCCAAACTGTCAGGAAAGTTATCCCAAGGCTTTATCCATAGTTAGCCACAGGTATTTCCAGATAGCCGACACGCCGAAATAGCGTGTAGAAAGCGCCGCAGGGCAGCGGGGACAAAATGAACGAGATCAGCAGCATCGAGCAGGCAGCAGCTCGGATTCAGAACGCCGAAACCATGCCGCATTCCATTGAGGCCGAACAGCAGCTTCTGGGTGCGATCCTGACCAATAACGATCTTTATGATCGGGTCGCCTCGATCATCGGGGCCGAGCATTTCTATGACCCGGTTCACTCCCGGATTTATGAGGTCGCCTCGACCCGGATAGCTAAGAATGCGCTGGCCTCGCCCGTGACGTTGAAATCCTTCATGGCCGAGGATGAGGGCCTGCAGGAACTGGGTGGCCCGGCCTATCTGGTCAAACTGGCGGGCGCATCGATCAGCGCCTTTGCGGTGCATGACTATGCCCAGATGATTTATGATCTTGCCATCCGGCGCGAGCTGATCCGGCTGGGTCGGGATATCTCGGACAAGGCGGCGCGGGTTGATGTCTCAAGCGAGCCGAAAGAACAAATCGTCGAGGCCGAGCAACAGCTTTATCAGTTATCCGAGCAGGGCCAGACCGAACAGGGATTTCAATCCTTCCTCAAGGCGGTCACAGAAGCCGTCAACGTCACCAACGAAGCGTACCAGCGCGGTGGTGGCATGGCAGGGATTTCCACCGGTCTGGCCGACTTGGACAAACAACTGGGTGGCCTGCACCCGTCTGACCTGATTATTCTTGCCGGTCGTCCGTCGATGGGAAAAACCTCTCTGGCAACCAACGTGGCATTCAATGTCGCCAAGGCGTACAAACGTGGGCTGAAACCAGACGGCTCCGAGGGCGCGATTGACGGCGGTGTCGTGGGTTTCTTCTCGCTTGAGATGAGCGCCGAACAGCTGGCAGGCCGGGTTCTGGCCGAAGCATCCGAGATTTCCAGCCATAAAATCCGTCAGGGCGACATGACCGAGGCCGAATTCCGCCGCTTCGTCGATGCGGCCAAGGAACTGGAAGCCTGCCCCCTATTCATTGATGACACACCGGCTCTGCCGATCTCGCAACTGGCGGCCCGTGCGAGGCGTCTGAAGCGGACCCATGGCCTGGACCTGCTGGTCATCGACTACCTTCAGCTTTGCCGCGGTATGGCCGACAACCGGGTCAACGAAATCGCCGAGATTTCGATGGGCATGAAAGCCATCGCCAAAGAGCTGAACATCCCCGTCATCGCCCTGTCTCAGCTGTCGCGTCAGGTCGAAAGCCGGGATGACAAACGCCCGCAACTGTCTGACCTGCGGGAATCGGGCTCGATCGAGCAGGACGCCGACGTGGTGATGTTTGTATTCCGTGAGGAATACTACAAAGAACGTGAAAAGCCCGGCGATCACGAGCTTGAAAAGATGGAAGAGTGGAAGCAGGCCATGGAGCGCCTGCACGGCAAGGCCGAAGTGATTGTCGGCAAGCAGCGTCACGGCCCCATCGGCACGGTCGAGCTGTCGTTCGAGGCGCAATTCACCCGGTTTGGTAATCTGGTCAAACCCTGGCAACAGGACGGTCAGATCGAAGGGTATTGATCTGCATTCCGCAACAATGAGTTACGCAGTTTCCATGCGTAACTCTCTGATAGCGCAATGCCTCATTCCACCCCCATCCAGCCAAAAGTTGCTTATGCCGCAGGCTATTCCGAGGGTTTTAAGCGCATTCCCTCTTGACCTCCTTCGCGCCAATGTCATGAACGGGGCATGAGTACTGCACGTTTGACGATCAATCTTCAGGCGCTGGCCAGCAACTGGCGCGCGCTGGATGCAAAAACGGATGTCGAAACCGGCGCCGTTGTAAAAGCGGATGCCTATGGTCTGGGCGCAGGTCCGGTGGCCGAAACCCTTGCCGAAGAAGGCGTGCGCAAGTTTTTTGTCGCCGCCGCCGAGGAAGGTGTCGCTGTGCGCGAGGCTATTGGGCCCGGCCCGATGATCTGCGTTTTTTCCGGTCATATGGAGGGCGACACCGACCTGCTGCGTGATCATGATCTGACTCCGCTGATCAACTCGCCCGAGCAGTTTCAACGCCATACCGAGGCGCTGCCAGACCATGCGGTCGGCATTCAGTTGGACAGCGGCATGAACCGTCTGGGGTTAGAGCCTGACGATTGGGCCGAACTGCGCCCCAATGCCGAAGCCCTGAATCCGGTGGTCGTGATGTCTCATCTGGCCTGCTCGGATGAGCCGGACCACCCGATGAACCAGCAGCAGCTCAAAGCATTTCGCGAGATGACCGAAGGCGTCGCCGCCCCGAAATCGCTTGCCGCAACGGGGGGCACGCTGTTGGGCCCTGAATTCCATTTTGACTTTTGCCGCCCGGGCATCGGCCTTTATGGCGGAATGCCGTTTGCGGGCGCAAAACCGGTTGTGACCGTGGACCTGCCGGTGATCCAGGTGCGTGACGTCGCAGTGGGCGAAACCGTGGGATATGGCAACAGCTGGACAGCGCGCCGCCCGTCGCGGATCGCAACCGTATCCGCGGGATATGCCGACGGGCTGCACAGGGCCATCGGCGGTGGTATCGACACTTTTGCGGGTGACCAACCCTGCCCTGTTGTCGGCCGCATCTCGATGGACCTGATCACCGTGGACGTCACCGACCTGCCCTATGCCCCGGAACGCCTGCGCATCCTGAACGGGCACCAGACCGTCGATGATCTGGCCGAGGCTGCGGGCACCATTGGCTATGAAATCCTGACCTCGCTAGGCAAACGCTACTCTCGGGGCTACGTGGAATGAATCCTCTGGACCTGCTCGGAGGATTGGGTCGGGCGGCCCTGCGCCTGCTGGCCGCGTTTGGCCGGGTGGCGTTATTTGCGCTGGATGCGATCTCACACATCTTCCGCCCGCCCTTTTATCCGCGTGAATTCGGCATCGCCCTGCTGAATATCGGCTGGCTGTCTCTTCCCGTGGTCGGCTTGACGGCCATCTTCACCGGCGGCGCGCTGGCCCTGCAAATCTATGCCGGCGGCGCGCGCTTCAACGCCGAAGCCGTCGTCCCGCAGATCGTCGCCATCGGCATGGTGCGCGAGCTTGGGCCGGTGCTGGTCGGCCTGATGATCGCCGCCCGCGTGACCTCTTCGATCGCAGCTGAGATTGCCACCATGAAAGTGACCGAACAGATCGACGCGCTGGTCACCCTATCGACCCACCCGATGAAGTACCTCACCGCGCCGCGCGTGCTGGCGGCATTGATAACCGTACCCGCCCTTGTGGCTGTGGGCGACGTGATTGGGATCGCAGGCGGGTATACGGTCGCCACCCAAAATCTGGGCTTTAACCCCGCGACCTACCTGCAAAACACGGTTAATTTCCTTGAGGCTCGCGACATCGTCTCATCCCTCGTCAAAGGCGCCGCCTTCGGCCTGATCGCGGCCATCATGGGCTGCTATTATGGCATGAGTTCAGGCCGCGGCGCGCAAGGTGTGGGCCGCGCCACCAAAGGATCAGTCGAGGCCGCCGCCGTGCTGATCCTGGCCGCCAACTTCGTTCTCACGGGGGTGTTCTTCTCGCTATGATACGGATGGAGAACGTAACAAAAGCCTTTGGCGACAACCAAGTGCTGCGCGGCATGGACCTTGAGATTCCCAAGGGCACCTCGATGGTCATCATCGGCGGTTCGGGCACCGGGAAATCCGTCGCGCTCAAGTGCATCCTAGGCCTGATCCAACCCGATAGCGGCATGATCTACGTCGATGGCAAAGACGCCACCAAAGGCGACCGCGACGCGTTTCTGGCCCGGTTCGGGATGTTGTTTCAGGGTGCGGCCCTGTTTGATTCCCTGCCCGTCTGGCAAAACGTCGCCTTCCGTCTGCTGCGCGGCTCACTGAAACGCCCCACGGATGAGGCGCGCGAGATCGCTATCGAAAAACTGCGCCGCGTCGGCCTGAAATCGGACGTCGCAGACCGGCTGCCTGCGGAACTGTCGGGCGGCATGCAAAAACGCGTCGGCCTCGCCCGCGCCATCGCCGCCGAGCCCGAGATCATCTTTTTCGACGAACCCACAACCGGGTTGGACCCGATCATGTCCGGCGTCATCAACGATCTGATCCGAGAGATCGTGACCGAGATGGGCGCCACCGCAATGACCATCACCCACGACATGAGCTCGGTCCGCGCGATTGCCGACAACGTTGCCATGCTGCACGGAGGGGTGATCCAGTGGACCGGTCCGGTCGGGCAGATGGACGCCTCGGGTGATCCCTATGTGGAGCAGTTCATCAGCGGGAGTGCCGAGGGGCCGATTGAGGCAGTTAGGTGAGCAGCAATGGAGATCAACTTCTGAACTCTCTGCTTTTCACGTATTTAGCCGCCGTATTTATTTGCTGGGTAACGGCAAACCGCTTAACTGTAGGGCTGCTTTTCCAGAAACAGATATACGTTTTTTCCCTCTTCATTCTACTTGGTGCCGCACTTGACCATATTATGCTGCTGGCTTTTCCAAATGCAGAAATTGCAGGCCAACTTCTACCGGCTATTTCCATCTTCATAGGCACATTAGAATTACACAAAGACCTTCTAAGCAAAGTACAATCGCCCAGACATTGGAACGTCGTCATTTCGACTATCAGCGCGGTTTTGTTTGTGATCTTATTGCTGAGCAACGTGTGACAACATCGGCACCAAATGCATGACCATCCGCCTCGCCACCCTCTCCCTACTGATCCTTTACCCCATCGCATGGTTCGCCCCGCTAATGCGCGCAGGCTTCCTGCCGATCTTTGGCCTCAGCGAAATCAGCGTCATCACCGGGCTCCAGTCCCTTTGGAAGTCCGACGTCTTCCTCGCCCTGATCGTCACCGCCTTCGCCCTTTTTGCGCCTTACCTAAAAACCATTGGCACCGCATTGATCCAATGGAACCTGCTGGATGACCGCGTTCAACCGGCGCTGCATATCCTCGGCAAACTGGCCATGGCCGACATTTTCCTCATCGCGCTGTACATCACGCTGGCCAAGGGCATCTCGTATGCGACCATCGAAACGGCGTGGGGGCTCTACCTGTTCACGGCCTGCATTCTGGCCTCGATCGCGCTGGGTCACATTACGGAAATGACATCCAGTTCACGAAAACCTCATGTCTAATTGATTGAAAACATTAATTTTGGTATCATATTAAATATTCGAGCAGCCAAGGTTTAGCGAGTTTACGGGTCCGCCGCGGATCGTCGTTGATATGAGATGTGCCTCCGCCCGGGTCCGGTCAATTACCGGTTCGAAAGGAGATGGACATTATGGCCGCACTCCATACCATTACATTGCAATTTCAAAATATATTTCTGCGTTTTACGTTTTTTCTGATCTGTGCCGCCGCACTGTTTGCGATTGTCTCAACCATACTCTCCGCCGCAGGTCTGTGGCCTTGGCTGTCGATGCAGGCAGGGCTGGACAACAGACCGGTGATTGACGCAGGGCCCTTTGTCCAGATCGGCCTGACCTGCTTGATTCTGATGCTGGCCTTCTACCTGCCCTCCAATGCGCGGATGATGGCGCTTGAGGCCACCCATCGGAAATTCTCGCTCAATATGCAGGATATTGTCGATGCCTATCAGGTCGCGCATGCCTCTGACCGTAGCGGCGTCTTTGCGCTGGCCTCTGAATTTGATGCGGTCAAGGAACGTATGGCCTTTCTGCGCACCCATCCTGACCTGCAGGCACTGGAACCTGAGGTTCTGGAACTGGCCGCTCAGATGAGCCAGGTCAGTCAGGAACTGGCCGAAACCTATGGCGAGGCCAAGGTCGCCCGCGCGCGCGGTTTCCTTCAGCAGCGCCAGGAAGAGGTCGAACTGTTTCAGCACCGCATCGAAGACGCCCAGACCATCCTGCATGAATTGCGCCAATGGACCCGCGATATCGAGATCGAGGAATCCATCGCAAAATCCCAACTGACCCGGCTCAGGGACGAACTCTTCGACCTCCTACCCGAACTTTCGGCGCAACTGCAAACCCCGCCCGATGACAGCGATCCCAGCGCCTCAAGCGTCATCGCCATGTCACCCCCACGGGCAGCCGAATAGCCACTCACCCGGCGCATCTGCGCCCGCGGTGACCGACGGCCCGCAGGGCCTGAGGTCACCGCGCCCCACCGGCGGTGATGAATGCCCGCAAGGGCTTGAAGAACCGCCCATCCTCGGGCACCAAAGGCCGCATGGCAAAGTCATCATCTTTCTCATGTTCGGCCTGCGGCGCCACACATTCTCGTTGGTCCGGGCGCTGCGACGCCTGTGGCGAATGGAATACGATTGTACAGGATGTTCCGCTCTCTGCCGGACCGGCCAAAAAATCGCTGGGCGGCAAGCGCGGACAGTCTATCACACTCACGGATTTGTCGACTGAAGAAACCCCGCCGCCCCGCACACTCTGCGGGGTCGAGGAACTTGACCGCGTTCTTGGCGGCGGCCTCGTCCCCGCCTCGGCCCTGCTGGTTGGCGGAGATCCGGGCATCGGCAAATCCACATTGTTGCTGCAAGCCGCCGCCCGGTTCGCGCGCGCAGGCGTCAAAACCATCTATGTCTCTGGCGAAGAAGCCAGCGCGCAGGTCCGCATGCGCGCGCGCCGTCTGGGGCTCGAGGACGCGCCAGTTCAACTGGCCGCAGAAACCAACCTGCGCGATATCCTCACCACGCTTGAGGCTGAAAAACCCGGCCTCGCCATTATCGACTCGATTCAGACCATGTGGGCCGACAATGTCGACAGCGCACCGGGCTCTGTGTCACAAGTCCGGGCTGCAGCCCATGAATTGACCACGTTTGCGAAACGACACGGTGTGTCCATCATCATGGTCGGCCACGTCACCAAAGATGGTCAGATTGCAGGCCCTCGTGTCGTTGAACATATGGTCGACACCGTCCTTTATTTCGAAGGCGAGCGCGGCCATCAGTTCCGTATTTTGCGCGCGGTCAAGAACCGCTTTGGTCCTGCAGATGAGATCGGCGTCTTTGAAATGACCGGCAAGGGTCTGGCGCAGGTCACCAACCCGTCGGCCCTGTTCCTGTCTGAGCGCGGCACACCCAGCCCCGGCTCGGCTGTATTTGCGGGGATCGAAGGCACCCGACCGGTTCTGGTTGAACTTCAGGCGCTCGTCGCGCCCTCACCTCATTCACAACCCCGGCGCACCGTGGTCGGTTGGGATAGCGGGCGCCTCGCGATGATCCTCGCGGTGCTTGAGGCACGCTGTGGCATCCCCTTCGCGGGGCTCGATGTCTATCTGAACGTCGCCGGAGGGCTCAAAATCGGCGAACCTGCAGCCGACCTTGCGGTGGCTGCTGCGCTGCTCAGCGCGCGCGAGGACAGCGCCCTGCCCGCTGATACAGTCGTTTTCGGAGAAATCTCGTTATCCGGGGCACTTAGACCTGCCCCACAGACCGAAAACAGGTTGAAAGAAGCGCAAAAACTTGGTTTCACATCGGCAATTGCTCCGGCGGGTGGCAAAACCGGCACTGTGGCAGGTCTGACACTCACCCGACCCAGTGATTTGGTGGGGTTTGTTGGCGAAACCTTCGGAGCAGGTTAAAGTCGCGCCCTGAAGGGCAGAAAAAAGAACAGGCGAGGGCCATGGAAGGTTTTACAATAATTGACGGGGTGGTTGCCCTGATCATCGTGCTGTCGGGCATACTTGCCTATTCGCGCGGCTTCATGCGCGAGGTGTTGGCCATTGCCGGCTGGGCCGCCGCCGCCGTTCTGGCATTCATCTTTGCACCGCAAGCAGTCCCGCTGGTCAAAGAGATACCTGTTGTTGGGGATTTCCTGCGCGACAGCTGTGAATTGTCTGTGATTACAGGCTTTGCTTCGGTCTTTGCCGTGGCGCTGATTGTGGTCAGTATCTTTACACCGTTGTTTTCGTCGCTCGTACAGCGCTCGGCGCTGGGTGGTCTTGATCAGGCTCTGGGCTTTTTCTTCGGCGTCGCACGCGGCATCCTGCTGGTTGCGATTGCCTTCTTTGTCTACGACACGGTGATGACCGGACAGTCCTACACAATCGTTGACGAAAGCCGCTCGGCTAAGGTTTTTGAGCAATTCAGCAGCAAAATCGAAGAGCAAAACCCAGAGGCCGCTCTGGGCTGGATAACGCAGCAATACGAAGAGCTGGTCGCAAGCTGCACAGCAGGTTCAGAACCTGCCCCCACCGGCATCGACGGCTGATCACCAACTGACACTTGAACGATAAAAAGCCCGGCGTGCCGGGCTTTTTTATTTCGAGAAGCTGCGCAAATATGTTCAGCTGAACCCTTCGCCGCCGCACACCGTACAGCGGATCGTTTTCAATCCGAAACACCCGTCACAGCGGCTGTAGTTGGGCTTGCCAAAGATATCCCTGCTTTTGATGACTTCACCCGCCCCATTGCAAATCTGGCAGGGTGCGCGCCCATTGCCGCGACACCGATGACACCTGCGTTTTGCAGGCTGTTCCTTAGGACGTTGAGGTTTATGCTGCCACATATTGCATCTGCTGTTCGAACCCGGATTTCCGCTTATCTGCGGATTATTCAGCATCAGATCACACATCCCCGCCCGTGTCACCAGCTTTGCATCATCATAAATCTGGCCCGCGCCTGACCATGAATGTGATCCTTTGATGACAGCAGCTGCATTAGGCATTATGTGGGTGCCAGACCGCCACGGAATCGGAGCCACCGATCTTGTTTTTTCTGTTTTCCTTCGTGATCGCCACAGCAACGCTTACTTATGTGGCATCAGAAAAAGCAGCCGCCATCCGTGCCGAAACTGTTGCCCCTAATGCGCGCAACAGAGCCAGCAGAAAAACGTCATAGAAATTGGAGCCCGACAATGTGTGGGATTTTGGGGATCGCAAGCAGAACGCATGATGTGTTTGCGGAAATCTATGACGGGCTGCTGATGCTGCAGCACCGGGGTCAGGATGCCTCGGGCATAGTAACCTATAACGGCGAGTTCTTTCGCGAGAAAAAAGCCAACGGGCTGGTCAAGGATGTCTTTAACGCGCAGGATGCGGAAACTCTGTTGGGGAAGGTCGGCATCGGGCATGTCCGCTATCCTACTGCAGGCTCGCTCAGCGCTTCTGAAGCACAGCCCTTTTTTGTAAATGCCCCTTACGGGATCTATCTGGTCCACAATGGGAACATCACCAACACCGAAGAACAGCGCGAAAAGGTCACCGCAAAATACAGCCGCCACCTGCGCACCACCTCGGATTCCGAGATTTTGCTGAACGTGCTGGCGGATAAGGTGGCCGATGCCATCAAGGTCAATGGCAATGCAGATCCGATCCGCAATCTGTTTGCCGGCGTCAAGATGACCATGGAACGGGTACAGGGCGCCTATTCGGTGATCTGCCTTGTGGCGGGTGTTGGCATGCTGGCCTTCCGTGACCCGTATGGCATCCGCCCCCTGTCGGTTGCGCGGCGCACAAGCGATGATGACACCGGCGATGATTATGCCTTTGCGTCCGAAGATGTGGCTTTTGGCATCAACGGATTCGATAAACTGCGTGATCTGAACCCTGGCGAAGCGATCCTGATCGATCTTGAGGGACAGATGCACGAGTTTCAGGCGGTCGAAGGCCAGCTGACACCCTGTATTTTCGAATATGTCTATCTGGCCCGGCCCGACAGCCTGCTGGATGGCATTTCGGTTTACAAAACCCAGATGCGCATGGGGCAGACTCTGGCAAAGCAAATTCAGGACTCCGGGCTGGAGATCGACCGGATCATCCCGGTCCCCGACAGCGCCCGCCCTGTTGCACTTGAGGCCGCCAAGATCACCGGCATTCCCTATCGCGAAGGTTTGGTCAAAAACCGCTATGTCGGGCGCACGTTCATCATGCCCGGTCAGGCCGAACGGCAAAAGTCGGTACGCCGCAAACTGAACGCCGTACCGTTGGAATTTGAAGGTCACAATGTGTTGCTGATCGACGACTCTATTGTCCGTGGCAACACCATCAAAAAGATCGTCCAGATGTGCCGCGATGCCGGAGCAAAGAAAGTCTATGTCGCCAGCGCCTCGCCGCCCGTGAAATATCCCAACGTCTACGGCATCGATATGCCAACCAAACACGAGCTGATAGCCAACGACAAAGACGTCGAGGAGATTCGGCAAGAGCTTGAGGCCGACGCACTGTTCTATCAGGAACTCGACGACCTGATCTGGGCTGCCAAAGAAGGCAACCCCGAGATCGAAGCCTTCGACTGCTCTTGTTTCGATGGCAACTACATCACCGGCAGCGTCAGCGACGATTATCTGGACAGCCTGGAAAGCAGCAGTCGCGTCAGCCAAAAGAAAGAAGACATGCGCGTTGTCGGCGGGTCGTGGAACTCGGCGGCGGCATCCGGCTGACGATATGTGGCCGGGCCAGAGATCTGTCTTTGGGCCCTACCCACCCTTTGCGCCCCACGCAGCGAATCACTTTGGACGTGCTGAATGCTGGATCAGGCGTCGGACGGCGCAGGCCCGGTGAGTTCTTGCCTACAACCAGCCGCTGAACTTGTCGCGTTTGCAATGGGTTCGCCGGGCGGCGATTTCACGACGTCATGGTGACGTAGGGGCGCGCTTCAAATCGGTTTCCCGGTTTGATAGCCCGCGCGCAACACCACTCACCACAAAGGGATCAGGCGCCCCCTCCCTGATCACACTGCATGTCGAACGCCACTGTTAAGAACGCGGCCACGCAAAAGGGCTCGCTCAAAAAGAACTCGGTCTCTGTGCTGGGCGTATTCGGGCCAAAATCCGAAATGCGTGCCCTGATGCGGCTGTCCTCTGGTCGGGTCAAAGAGGTTAAACCCGGCAGTCGGGTGGCCTCGGGAACCGTAGTTGCCATTGATGAACACGGCGTCATGCTGCGACAAAGCGGCCAGACCAAGCGGATCGCCATCCCCGGAAGCTGATCTCGGGTTGACGCCTTGCCGATAGCCGTTCAAACCGCATCCATGACAGATCAGACCAAAATTGCCCTCATCACCGGGGCCTCACGCGGGCTGGGCGCTGCTCTGGCCGAGGCGCTGGCGCCCGAGTATCACATCGTCGCGGTCGCCCGGACGACCGGCGGGCTGGAAGAGCTGGATGACCGTATTCAGGCCAAGGGCGGCCATGCCACGCTGGCCCCGATGGATATCACCGATCCAAATGCTATGGCGACGCTGTGCAGGGGCATTCACGATCGCTGGGGTAAGGTCGATCTGTGGCTGCATACGGCTGTGCATACCTCGGCCCTCACGCCAGTGCATTTTGTCGACCCCAAAGAGTGGACCAAAGCGTCGAACACCAATGCCAATGCAGTCTCGGTTCTGATCCCCTATATCACCCCCTTACTGGGTGAGATTGGACATGCCGTGTTTTTTGACGACCCCAAAGCCGGCGAGAAGTTCTATGGCATCTACGGCGCGACCAAGGCAGCGCAAATGGCACTGGCCCGCAGTTGGCAGGCCGAGACCGAGCGTACCGGCCCCCGGGTGTCAATCATTGAACCTGCCCCGATGCCCACTGCGGTACGCGCGCGGTTTCACCCCGGCGAAGATCGGGACGGTTTGACCAGCACAGCGGATGCGGCAGCACAGGTTCTGTCACAACTGTAGTTTGCGCCCTGTCCCATACCGACGGGTTACGCGATATGCACACCGTTGCGACCGGCCAGATCGACGAAAAACTGCCAGGCGACGCGACCCGAGCGGGCACCACGCGTCGCTTGCCACTCGATCGCTTCGGCGCGCAACGTCACAGCGTCGACTGACACGCCATAAGCCGCGCAGTAACGGTCAATCATCGCCAGGTATTCATCCTGATCGCAGGGGTGGAAGCCCAACCAAAGACCGAATCGATCAGAGAGTGAGACCTTTTCCTCAACCGCCTCCGACGGGTTTATCGCGCTGGAGCGTTCGTTTTCGATCATATCCCGCGGCATCAGGTGACGACGGTTAGAGGTGGCGTAGAACACCACATTCTCGGGCCGCCCTTCGATACCGCCATCCAGAACGGCCTTGAGCGATTTATAGTGCTGGTCGTCATGGCTGAACGACAGGTCGTCGCAGAACAGGATGAACCGATACGGCGCGCTGCGCAGATGGTTCAACAGGCGTGCGACCGAACCCATATCTTCACGCTGCAACTCAACCAGCTTGAGATCGGGAAACTCGGCTTTCAATGTGCCATGCACCGCTTTCACAAGGCTGGATTTCCCCATCCCGCGCGCGCCCCACAGCAGCGCATTATTCGCCTTGAACCCACCCGCAAACCGGCGCGTGTTATCCAGCAGCGTCTCGCGTGAGCGATTGATACCCACCAGCAGGTCCAGATCGACGCGATTGACCTCGGCAATCGACTCCAGCCGGTCAGGTTCAATATGCCAGACAAAGGCAGGGGCAGCGCTGAAATCCGGGGCCGCCAGCGGCGCCGGGGCCATGCGCTCTAGCGCGTCAGCAATACGGTTCAGGGCTTGGTCATCCATGGGCGTCTCCGGGTCTGGCATGGCAGAGTTCAAAGCATGTTCACCCTGGCGCAGCAAGGGAGGGATATGAAAAAGGCGCGCCAATCGGTGGCGCGCCCTGTTTCGTATTGTCTGCAAGGTCTACTTGTTCTCTTCGTAGTCCTGCATCATCTCTTCGTCAGCTTCGGCCTCGTCATCATAGTAGCCTTCGGCGCGCAGCTTCTCTTCGCGTTTCTTTTCAACACGCCCGACCAAGAAGATCGACACTTCGTAAAGGCCGTAGACCACGACGAACAAGATGACCTGAGTGATGACGTCGGGTGGGGTCACCAGGGCCGCCAGAACAAGAATTCCGACCATCGCGTATTTGCGCACGCTGCCCAGACCTTCGGCGCTGACCAGACCAGCCTTACCCATCAGGGTCAGAAGCACGGGCAACTGAAAGCACAAACCAAAGGCCAGGATGAACTTCAGCGTGATATCCAGCGACTCGTTGACCTTGCCGAAGAAGGTGATCTTCACCCCTTCTGTGGTTTCGGGAACCACAACAATCTCATCCGGCACGTCTCCGGTGGTTGCCGAGAGCAGGTTGGCAAAAATCGAGCTGACATCTGCAAAGCCCAGGAAAAACTGCATGGCCAACGGTGTGACCACGAATTGCGCAAAGGCAGCCCCCAGCAGGAACATGAACGGCGACGCGATCAGAAAAGGTAGAAAGGCCCCTTTTTCCGACCGGTACAGCCCCGGTGCCACAAAGCGCCACAGCTGGTATGAGATCACAGGAAAGGAGAGCGCAAAACCAAACACCATCGAGATGCGGAACAGCGTGAACAGGTATTCCTGCGGCGAGGTATATTGCAGCGTCGGAGATGGATCACCCAGCTCGCGCAGCGTTGCCTCAATCGGCTGCACCAGAAACTGCAGGATCGGTTCCGCAACCGTAAAGGCCACCACGATGCCGATGACAAACGCGATGACCGACCGGATAAGCCGCGTGCGCAGCTCTGCCAGATGCTCGATCAGGGGGGCCGAGGTATCCTCGATCTCGTCGGTCTTGCTCATGATTTGCTTTCAGTATCCAGCGCCGCTTCGGCAGCTTCGGCCTTGGCCAAAGCATCCGCAGCCTCTTTGGCTTTGCGCTCAGCCGTGGCACGGGCCGTTGTGGCCTGTATCTTCTTGGCCTGTTCTGCGCGCTCTGCCGCCAGTTTGCCGGTTTCGCTGTCGGGATCGAACTTGGTCGGGTCCATGCTTTTGGCCATGTCCCGAGCCGCCTCGTTGACACTGTCCATGGCAGTGCCGACCGGATTGGCGGCTGCATTCAGGCCCTTCTTGATGTCATTGACACCGGCCTCGTCTGCGGCGTCGTTCATCGCATTGCTGAACTCGCGCGCCATGCCACGGGCCTTGCCGACCCAGCGGCCGACATTGCGAAACAGAACCGGCAGATCTTTTGGCCCGACCACGATCAGGGCCACAACGCCGATGACCAGAAGCTCGGTCCAGCCGAGATCAAACATGCCGGATCAGACCTTGTCTTTTTCAGAGTCGGGCGTGACGTCTTTGGCCAGCTCGGATGCGTCCTGCTCCAGCTCATCCGCGCCTTCTTTGACGCCCTTTTTGAATGATGTGATGCCCTTGCCAACCTCGCCCATCAGCGAGCTGATTTTACCGCGGCCAAACAGCACCAGCACCACAACGGCGATCAGCAGAAGACCGGGAAGACCGATATTGTTAAGCATGTCTCTTCTCCTTTTGCGTCGACGCCTGTCGCGCCGAAATCTCGAATTCGTCTTGTGTTTACGCGTCGCGACCCGCTCCAGAAAGGGATGCAGATCAATTTGGCACCAAAATTTGATCCGTCAGCGCATTTTATCAGGTCTCGCCTTTTCCAACTGACAGGTTTATGTCAGTTGGTAACGGCTAGGTCACCAGTATCGAAACCTAGTCAATGGAGAGACAAATGACTCACGTCGCTGAAATCGTAACCTTCAAGCTGGTCAATGGCACAACTGTGGAAGAGTTCGTGAAGCTGAGCCAAACCACCGAGAGCTTTGTGCGCAACGCCGCAGGCTTTACCCACCGCCAGCTCAGCCAGGGAGAGGACGGGCGCTGGACCGACTATGTCATCTGGCAGGACATGAAATCGGCCAAGGATGTGGCGGCGCAATTCCCGCAACAGGCGTTTGCACCTTCGCTGATGGCCGCCATTGACCCAGACAGCGTTCAGATACGCCACGAGTATGTATTATGGGATATGACCGCTTAAGGACGGTCAAGGCAGCGCGTCATGCGCCGCACTGATCGTCTGTTCGACATCATCCAGATCCTGCGCGACGGTAAACTGCACCGCGCGCAGGACATCGCGGACCGGCTGGAAGTGTCGGTCCGCACGATCTATCGCGACATGGACACGCTGGTCGCCTCGGGCGTCCCGGTCGAGGGCGAGCGCGGCGTCGGCTATATGGTGCGCGAGCAGATCACCCTGCCCCCGCTGAACCTGACCCCGGCTGAGCTGGAAGCCCTCAACCTTGGCATGGCGATCGTGGCCGAAGCGGCAGATCCTGACCTTAAGGCGGCGGCCGAAACGCTGGCCGAAAAGGTCGATGCCGTTCTGCCAACGCAGGTTGTGGCCGAGGCCGACAGCTGGAAATTCGCGGTTTACCCCTTTGCCGATGCGGCACGCGGGCTGGCGCATATGGCCCCGATCCGTGCCGCGATCAAATCCCGGCAAAAACTGCGCCTGTCTTACCGGCGTATCGATGGCGTATTGACCGACCGGTTCATCCGCCCGCTGCATATGGAATACTGGGGCCGCGTCTGGACCCTGACCGCCTGGTGCGAGCTGCGCGACGGGTTTCGCGTCTTTCGCATCGACCTAATCGAAATGGTAACACCAATGCCGGAAATCTTTGCCGATGAACCCGGGAAGCGGCTGAGTGACTATGACCCAACCGCCTGATCTTATTTGTCATTCAAACGTGAAGAACTGGCCCGAAACAGGCCAGCATCACTTCAGATACGGTTCAGGGTCCACAGACTCAAAGCCCTGGCGCACCTCGAAATGCACATAGGCATCGTTTCCACCACGCAACGCGGCAATCTTTTGCCCGCGACGCACGCGGTCGCCCTTCTTGACGGCGATATCCTGAACATTCGCATAAACGGTCAGCAGGTCATTGTTATGTTTGACGACAATGATCGGCACCTGATCGGCATCGGCGGTGATTGCCGCAACCGTCCCGGCCTCAGCCGCGTTCACGGCTGTACCAGGGGACGCGGCAATATCGATACCTTCGTTCTTACCCTTGTCATAGGTGCGCACGATCTTGCCCGCCACAGGCAGCGCCAGCGCCGCGCTGCTGGTGTTGGTGGGGGCCTCGGCGGTCACGTCCGGCGGGGGCGCAACGGGTTTTACCTCTTCTTCCGGCAAAGGTTGCGTCGCACTGGGCGGTGTCGGCGTGGGCGATCCCTCTCCGGGCTGCGTGGTCGCAGAGGTCCCGGTGGCAGTGGCTGCTGCTGTCTGGCGCGGCGCGGGCTGATCCTTGACCGGGATCAGCAGAAACTGACCCTCCCGCACGGCAAAATCCGAACCCAGACCATTCCATTCTGCCAGCGACTCGACGGGCACCTGATAGAGGCGCGAGATCGTATAGGCCGTCTCGCCGCGCTTGACCTTGTGCTGGATCGGTTCGGGACCCGAAGCCACGGGTGCAGGCGCAGGCTTGGCCGGCTCAAGTGTCGAGGTCTGCACGCCACCAGTCGCAGGCGCCTGATCAATGGCCGACCGGGCGATCGTCGCGATATCAACATTGCCCCCACCTGCGCCAACCGAGCGCGGCAAGGCCAGAACTTCACCATCCCGCAGCGGGTCATTGACCTGTAGGCCGTTATATCGCGCCAGTTCGGCCGGTGGCAGCCCAACGCGCGAGGCGACGTCGGTCACGCTGTCCCCCCCTCGGGCAACGGCGACCTGATAGGTCGGATAACTGATAACACCGCGCGCATCGGGTGCCGGGCGGTTTGCGGTGGCTGCCAACGCGGCGTCGGCTGTCGAAAACCCACCGACATTGCCACGCAAGTCATAATCTAATGGCCCATCGCACCCGGCAAGAAGCGCAAGCGCGGCAACACCGGTCGCACAGCGGCGCATGGCTGATCTGGAAACTGCTCTCATATCTCTGTCCTCAACACCTGCCCCTGTTTACCGGGGTTCCGGTGCCCAATTCGGAAACGTTCTTTACGCCTCATCCTTTCCCAGCCCCTCAAGCAGGGGCACGAAACGAACGGGCAACAATTCGTCATAGTCCAGACCGTCCTCGGTGCGCCGAACCCTGATCAGGGTCTGCACCGCATCCGACTGTCCTACGGGCAATACCATGATACCGCCGATTTTAAGCTGCGCCAAGAGCGGTCCGGGCGGGTCTTCTGCCGCAGCGGTCACAATAATGCGGTCAAACGGGGCCTGTTCGGGCAATCCAAAGGATCCGTCTGACAACATCGCCGTCACATTTGTCAGCCCCATCTCGCGAAACAGCTGTCCGGTTTCGCGCACCAGACGCTTGTGGCGCTCGACCGTATAGACGCGCCGCGCCAGTTTCGACAACACCGCCGCCTGATAGCCCGAGCCGGTGCCGACCTCCAACACCGTATCGCGCGGACTGACCTGCAGCGCCTGTGTCATCAGTCCCACGACCGAGGGCTGACTGATCGTCTGCCCGCAGGCGATGGGCAGCGGAGTATCCTCATAAGCGCGATCCGCAAACAACCCCTTGACGAATAAGCCCCTGTCAATCTGTTCCATCGCCGCCAAAACGCGCGCGTCGGTGACACCGCGCGAGCGCAAGGCGAATAGGAACTGCATGATGGTTTCAGGGCTTGATCCGGTCATTCGATTGCCTTCAGCGCGTCCAGAGCATCATACGCGGTCAAATCGGCCCGCATCGGCGTAACCGAAATGTAGCCTTCCAGGTTCACCGCCGCATCTGTTCCGGGCGCGGTGGGATTGTGCTGATAACCACCTTTGATCCACAAAAACCGCCGTCCCGAAGGCGAGCTGTGTGGCTCGACGCTGAAATGCGTGTCACGGCGATATCCCTGCGGTGCAACGCGCGTCCCCAGCACCTCATCCGCCGGAACGGGTGGGAAATTCACGTTGTAAAACAGGCGATAATCCGCCTCTTCCTCAGGCGTTGCAGCCAGAATGCGCCGCACCAGATCTACGCCATAGCGTGCTGCGGCCTCAAACGGATCATCCAGACCCAGATTGCGCGGGCCGAAATACTGTGACAGAGCGATAGCGGGAATACCTTGCAAGGCCGCCTCCATCGCGCCCCCGATCGTGCCGGAATAGAGCGTGTTTTCCGCCGAGTTATTGCCCCGATTCACCCCGGACAACACCAGATCAGGCGGCGCGTCCTTCATCACATCGTGCAACCCGGCCAGCACACAATCGGCAGGTGAGCCTTCGGCCGCAAACCGGCGCTCATCCAGCTTGGCCACCATCATGGGATGGGTATAGCTGATGCAATGCCCAACACCCGACTGTTCAAATGCCGGGGCAACCACCCAGACCTCACCATCGGGGCCGGCCAGTTCTGCGGCAATCGCCTCTAACACGATCAGCCCCGGCGCGTTGATGCCGTCGTCATTTGTCAGAAGAATTCGCATGATGCCCGCACTACCCCCACGTTTGGACCTTGATAGACGCGCCCCGGTTTTGCGGCAAGCGGACCGGGCCTACAATTTGCGGCATTCGCGCACCACTTGCGCGGAAACTGCGTCGGATGCGCTATCTGACCGGGAAAACAAAGCAGCGGTCGCGGCGAATTTTCAGCCACATGGCGCGCCCGGCCTGCGGAACAAAGACGTTTGGGACCGTCACTTTCAGGATCGACCCGTCATAATCCATCCGAAATTCCACAAGGCTTTCATTTCCCAAAAACCGCGCCCGCTCCACCACGCCGCGCGCTGCTGTGCCATCCGTTGGCGTTGGCGCAGGCCCTTTGCCGTTGCGGTCAAAGTCCAGCTTAACGTGCTGCGGCCGGAATACGATCTCGACATCCGTGCCATCGGGAACGCCCGGCGCCAGAAATTGCCCAAAGGACGTAGTTGCCAATGCACCATTCACAACTGAAGGTAAGATGTTCACATCGCTGAAAAAAGCGACAGCAGCCTTGTCGACCGGACGGGTATAGACATTGTATGGCGCGCCCTGCTGCACGATTTTGCCGCGCCGCATCAGGGCGATCTCATCCGCCATGCGCATCGCCTCTTCCGGCTCATGCGTCACCAGCAGCACCGCCGCGTCCTCTTCCTTGAGGATCGCGAGCGTTTCGTCGCGGATACCATCGCGCAACCGGTTATCCAGCCCCGAGAACGGCTCGTCCATCAGCATGATCCGGGGTCGCGGCGCCAACGCACGCGCCAAAGCGACGCGCTGTTGCTCGCCCCCTGACAGTTGATGCGGAAAACCGTCGATAAACCGCATCAGATCAACCTTCTGCAACAGCTCTTCGACCCGTGCTCGTTTTTCGTTTTTGCCGGTTCGCAGGCCAAAGGCCACATTATCGGCAACGCTTAGATGCGGAAACAGGGCAAAGTCCTGAAACATCAGGCCAATTTCGCGTCGCTCGGGCGGAACGCGAAAGACCGTGTCGCAAATCAGCTTGCCGTCCACATAAATCTCGCCCGAATCCTGCATCTCGACGCCCGCGATCATGCGCAGGGTCGTGGATTTGCCGCAGCCCGACGGCCCCAGCAGACAGGTCACCTGCCCGGCCTGAACGCTCAGCGAGACATCGTCCACGACTGTACGACCCTCAAACCGGCATACCATATTGCGGATTTCCAAACGCGGAGGCGCTGCGTCAACTGTCACTGATGGACCCCGTTCTTTTCCCGATAAATTCCATCGGGCTTAGCCGGGGATAACAATCCCGCCCCTCAGGCGCAAGACGTCAGCAACACCCGGCCGAGGCCGCCTCGCCCTCAGTCACAAATGGGCTGTCGCCGCCGCAACCCTCAAATATCCCGTAGTGGGTCGAGAAATCGCCGATGAAGTTGAAATGGCGCGCAAATCGGGTGTCCTGCAGCATCATCCAGGTGTTGCCGCAGACCGGGAACACTTTGCCTGTCTGAATGGCATGGTGGTCGTCCAGAACAAATTCATGCGGCGCATGGGGGATCGTGCCCTTATAGATCACCGCCTGACCGTAATCTTCGCAATCCGACTCCAACGCGGGCAGTTTGAACAGCCGGTAGGTGGCCGAAATGAAGCTGAGCGGCGCAACGCGCGCCTCAAGCAGCGGATTTTCGATGGTCAGCGGGCGATGGGTGACGCGACGCGGGTCGCCAAACCCGGCGGCGCGCGACAAGGTCAAAAAATCGTTCCAATACAGCGCACCTGACAGGCATTCCCCATACAGAACCTCATCCTCGGCCATCGCTTTGGGGATGCGCCGGTCTGCATAGACGTCCGAGAAATACATCTCGCCCCCGTCCTTCAGCAGCCGATGCGCCCCGCGCAGAACGGCAGCTTTGTCCGTAGCCAGATTGATCACACAGTTCGAGACGATGATATCAAACGACCCCGGCTCCAGCTCTAGTTCATCCAGCTTTTCGATGTAACCATGATGGAATTCCACGTTGCTGGCCGCATGGCCAAACGCCTTGGCGTGAAACTCCTGATGAGACCGCGCTACATCCAGCTGCGCAGGGGTCATATCCACGCCAACAACACGACCCTTTTCACCAACCATGGCGGACAGGGCATAAACGTCCCGCCCAGCCCCACAGCCCAGATCCAAGATGTGCATCCCCTCCAGATCCAGCGGCGCGATCAGCCCGCACCCATAGTAACGTGTCAGTACATCATCATGAATTTGCGACAGAATCTGTTTTACATGATCCGGCATCTCATCTGGCGTGCAGCAGGCATTTGTCTGCAAATCCGCGCTGCCCTGGAGAACTTCGCCATAGTAGTTTTGCACCGCCTCATGCTTCATCTCAGCTGTCCCTTTGTCATGATCTGAACAGCAGCTAAGCCAGCCCGGAATGGCGCGCAATCCGGGAGGGTTCGATCTGACGAAAGCGTGAAGCCGCGTGTCTAGGCGCGGTCCAGCAAATCGAAATCCACGCCGCCTCGGATGCGGCCATTCACCTGAATCTCAAGACGATGGGCACCGGGGATCAGCTTGAATGTCGTTGCATTGCCCTTGAGCTTGTGCCGCTTGGACAGCCGCAGCGATCCGTCCTTCAGCACCGCCTGTTTCAGCTTATGCACCTTGGGAGAGACTTTTCCGCCAGGCCGCTGAAAATGAACGATATAATCCACCAAAACAGGTTGATCAGCCCCGTCAATCGATACGTCAAACTCCAACGCACCATCGATGCGTGCCTCGCCGTCGAGCGTGATGGCCACCTCAAGCTTTGCATCCGGGTCATATCCCAACATCTTCATCGCAGCCGGATGGCCCGATTTCACGAGACCCCGCAGCGCATGAGAGGTCATCCACTGCAGCTCATCCGCATCCTGTTGGCCGGCCTTTTGCCACTCCTCAAGCTGCTCCAGAACCAGTTCCGGCTGCTTCTTAGTGATATCGTTCAGGTGATTGGCCACCGACCGTGTGACATAGCGCGTTTTGTCCTGATGCAGCGCATCCAGCAGCAGCATTGGATCAGCCAGTTCAAGCGCAACCGCCAGCCCCCAAGGCAAGCGCGGCCGTGTCCCTTCGCTGACCAATCTGCGCACGTGATAGCTGGAATGTTGGCACCACTTCTGCATCCGCGCCAGCACTTGCTCTTGATGTGTATTCAGGAAGGGACGGATCGCCCATTCCATCGAAAACCGCTGCGTTATCTCTTCAAGCACATCCAGCGCCAGATCGGGATGTTCCATCCCGACCGAAACCACCCATTCCCCAAGCGGCGCAAAGATGAAATCGCCGAAATCATCGTCTGTTTTGTTGGGGTCCAGCGGGGGCGGCAACGCCCGCAGGATCACCGGAGCAACCGCAGGCAGTTCGCCGGGCATGGCCTCTTGCAAACACGCGGCAATCCAGTTGATCCGATCTTTCAATTCCAGCTCGAGCAACTTGGACATCACCGCAGCCTCGAACGCCGGAGCATCGAACCCGGCATCAGCTGCGGCAAACAAGCCACTCAGATACTGCGTTTTTTCAGCGTTATAGAGCTGATCTTTCAGCGAAAAGCCTTGGCTCATAATCACATCGTCAGATTGGTACCGCCACCGTCCAGCAGGATATTCTGCCCGACAATGAAACCGGCATGTTGCGAACACAGGAACGCACAGGTCGCTCCAAACTCGGCACGCGTTCCATAGCGGCGCGCGGGGATCGTGGCAGCACGTTCGGCACGCGCGTCATCCATGGAAATCCCCTTTTGCGCAACAACACCGCTGTCCAGAGCATCTGCACGGTCGGTTGCATGAATGCCCGGCAACAGGTTGTTGATGGTCACGCCATGCGGCGCCACCTGCCGCGACGTACCGGCAACATATCCTGTCAGCCCTGTCCGCGCTGCATTCGACAGACCAAGCACGGCTATAGGCGCGCGTACGGATTGCGAGGTGATGTTGACCACCCGCCCCCAACCCTTATCCATCATGCCCGGCAGCAACGCTTTCATGAAGGCAATGGGCGTTAGCATATTAGCGTCCAGCGCTTTGATGAAATCATCCCGTTCCCAGTCCGACCACATTCCGGGCGGCGGACCACCCGCGTTGGTGACCAAAATATCTACGCCATCCGCAGCCTCAATCACCTGTGCCTGACCGTCCTGAGTGGTCACATCACATGCAACCGTCTGAACCTGAACGCCATGCTCGGAACGAATACGGTCTGCCTCTGCCTCCAGAGCGTCAGCACCGCGTGCATTCATAACCAGATCCACACCCGCAGCGGCCAGCGCTTCGGCACAGCCCAAACCCAGCCCCTTGCTACTGGCACAGACCAGCGCGCGTTTTCCGTGAATTCCAAGATCCATCTGACCCTCCTTGTCGGTTGTTGCAAAATGTCTAGCACCGGCCCGGCAAAGAAGACTAGATGGCCCTTATGCGTTAATAGAAAAACTCTTCGCGAACGATCTTGCCATCCGCAACGTGATAAACGCCAACCTCTTTCATATCAAAGGCTTCGCCGCTCTCTTTGACCTTGCCTTGGACCTCAAAAATCACGGCAAACCGGTCATCGCCATGCGGGAAGGGCTCGCTCACCGACGCGCCAGACACGTCATGCGCGCCCTCCCACCATTCATGTTTGCCTCGGATCGCATCCAGGCCGTGGGTTTCACGCCCCATGCCCATTGTATCAGCGCCCTCAACAGAGACTGCGTTTGCCGCATAGAGCTTATCCAAATTCTCTTTGGCGCGCCCCTCACGACATCCCGCCACCAGTTCTTGTGCAATTTCTTTCAAATTCATTGTTCCACTCCACTATATGTTCGCTATTTGTTCTTATTGCCACGACCCTGCGATTCGAACCACCCCCTTTGTCTTGCCTCGGCAGGATTCCCCGCCTATACGCCGCAATATGCTTGATACCGCCTCGAACCAACCCACCCTGCCGCCCGAGATCGCGCGGCGCCGGACATTCGCCATCATCTCGCACCCGGATGCGGGCAAGACGACGCTGACTGAAAAGTTCCTGCTGTATGGGGGTGCGATCCAGATGGCCGGTCAGGTGCGGGCCAAGGGTGAGGCACGGCGCACGCGGTCGGATTTCATGCAAATGGAAAAGGATCGCGGGATCTCGGTCTCGGCCTCGGCGATGTCCTTTGACTACGGAAACTTCCGTTTCAATCTAGTGGATACACCCGGCCACAGCGATTTCTCGGAAGATACCTATCGGACGCTCACCGCCGTAGACGCCGCTGTGATGGTGATCGACGGCGCCAAAGGTGTTGAAAGCCAGACGCAGAAACTGTTCGAAGTCTGCCGCCTGCGCGATCTGCCGATCCTGACCTTCTGTAACAAGATGGACCGCGAAAGCCGCGATACGTTCGAAATCATTGACGAAATTCAGGAAATGCTGGCCATCGACGTCACGCCCGCCGCATGGCCGATTGGCGTGGGTCGTGACTTCATCGGCTGCTATGACATGCTGCGCGACCGGCTGGAGTTGATGGACCGCGCCGACCGGAACAAGGTGGCCGAAAGCATCCAGATCAACGGGCTGGACGACCCGAAATTGGCCGAACATGTGCCCGCCGACCTGCTGGACAAGCTGTTGGAAGAGGTCGAGATGGCGCGCGAGCTGCTGCCCAAGCTCGACCCACAGGCCGTGCTTGAGGGGCATATGACCCCGATCTGGTTCGGCTCGGCGATTAACTCATTTGGTGTCAAAGAGCTGATGGAAGGCATCGGCGCCTACGGCCCGCAGCCGCAGATCCAGTCCGCCGAACCCCGCCAGATCGCACCGGATGAGAAAAAGGTCGCCGGGTTTGTCTTTAAGGTGCAGGCCAACATGGACCCCAAGCACCGCGACCGCGTTGCCTTTGTTCGCATGGCCTCGGGCCATTTTAAACGCGGCATGAAACTGACCCATGTGCGGTCGAAAAAGCCGATGGCGATTTCCAACCCGGTCCTTTTCCTCGCCTCTGACCGCGAACTGGCAGAAGAGGCCTGGGCCGGTGACATCATCGGCATCCCCAATCACGGCCAACTCCGCATCGGTGACACGTTGACCGAGGGCGAAGCGATCCGCGTGACCGGCATCCCCTCTTTCGCGCCGGAGCTGCTACAGACCGTGCGCCCCGGCGACCCGATGAAGGCCAAGCATCTGGAAAAGGCCCTGATGCAATTCGCCGAAGAAGGCGCCGCCAAGGTGTTCAAACCCTCGATCGGCTCGGGCTTTATCGTGGGTGTTGTCGGCGCGCTGCAATTCGAAGTACTCGCCAGCCGGATTGAGATGGAATACGGCCTGCCCGTACGGTTCGAGGCGTCGCAATTCACCTCAGCCCGCTGGGTCAGCGGTGACAAGCCCGAGGTCGAGAAATTCGTCAACGCCAACAAACAGCATATCGCGCATGATCATGATGGCGACATCGTCTATCTGACGCGCCTGCAATGGGATATCGACCGCGTGGTGCGCGACTATCCGGCACTGACCCTGACCGCGACCAAGGAAATGATGACGTGACACAGCCACGCCCCGTTTCGGAGATCACGATGTGAGATGGGGCGTCGTCTCAACCGTCCGCGGCAGCACTGCTGAGATTTTGCGCTTTGTCGCCTATCATCTCGATCTTGGGGCAGATCGGCTGCACATCTTTCTGGATGAACCCAGCCCAGACGCTTTTGCAGCGTTGCAGGATCACCCACGGGTGCAGGTCTGGAATTGCGATGAAGACTACTGGACGCTCACGCGCAAACGCGAAAAGCCCGAGCAACACCAGCTGCGCCAGACGGCAAACGCGTCTTTCACCTACAGGCGCACCGATCTGGATTGGCTGGTCCATATCGACATCGATGAATTTCTCTGGCCTCAGCAGCCCATTGCTGACCTGCTTGCGGCCGTCCCTGCCGACATCCCGGTGGCCCGCGTGCGCCCGATCGAGGCGCTGGCCTGCGGCGATGACCTCTATAAGGCGTTCATCCCAACAGGCCCCGAGCGTGACGCGCTGGTTCAGACCCTCTTTCCCACATATGGCGCCTTTGTTCTGGGCGGGTTTTTCAGCCATGTGCAGGGCAAGATCTTTGTGCGAACGGGGCTGAATAAGATCAACTACCGTATCCACAACCTCTTCCAGAACGGGGAACCGGTGCGCGAACATGTCAAACTGGATCAGATTGACCTCTGCCACCGCCACGCCCCCGACTGGGAGCATTGGCTGGCACATTACCGGTTTCGCATGACGCGTGGGTCCTACAAACCCGGTATGTCGCCCAATGTCCCACGCGAGTTGGGCGGCCTGAACAAACACGACCTGTTCAGCTGGATCGAGGAAGAAAGCGGCGAAGACGGCCTGCGCGCCTTCTTTGACGAACTCAGCGGCGCAGACCCGGATGTGCTGGCGCGATTGAAGGCACACGACCTGATCCGGCACCGACCGTTGAATCTGGATCAGAAGTTGCAGAAACACTTTCCGCAAAGCCTCTGAATTGTTGCGCAAATTCTGTTATGTGGCAAACCCGGCACAAGATATGGGTCCCGGCATTTGACCCCGCCCCACGTTTTTGTTATGTCCCCGCCCAAGCCGAAATGCGCTGCATGCGCGTGGCCATCCGGGCCCGGCACATTTTCGACGCGCGGGCCAGGTCAAATGTCCGCAAAAACCGGACATACATGACAAAGTTTAGCGAACTGAACCTGAACCCGAAGGTCCTCAAAGCCATTGAGGAAGCCGGGTATGAGACCCCCACTCCGATCCAGGAAGGCGCGATTCCACCTGCGCTGGAAGGGCGCGATGTCCTTGGGATCGCCCAGACCGGCACCGGCAAAACCGCCAGTTTTACGCTGCCGATGATCACACTGCTGGCGCGTGGCCGTGCCCGTGCGCGCATGCCGCGCTCGCTGGTGCTGTGCCCAACGCGGGAACTGGCCGCGCAGGTGGCTGAGAATTTCGACACCTATGCAAAAAACGTAAAGCTGACCAAAGCGCTGCTGATCGGCGGTGTCAGCTTCAAGGAACAAGATGCGCTGATCGACCGGGGCGTAGACGTTTTGATCGCAACACCGGGCCGTCTGCTGGACCATTTCGAACGCGGCAAACTGCTGCTGACCGGCGTGCAGATCATGGTGGTGGATGAGGCTGACCGGATGCTGGATATGGGTTTCATCCCTGATATCGAACGCATCTTCTCGCTGACTCCGTTCACACGCCAGACGCTGTTCTTCTCGGCCACCATGGCGTCCGAGATCGAGCGCATCACCGACACGTTCCTGTCCGCCCCGGCCCGGATCGAGGTTGCCCGCCAGGCCACCGCGTCTGAGACCATCGAACAGGGTGTCGTCATGTTCAAAGGCGGTCGCCGCGACCGCGAGGCCAGCGCCAAGCGCAAGGTTCTGCGCGCGCTGATTGATGGCGAAGGTGAGAAATGCACCAACGCGATCATCTTCTGCAACCGCAAGACGGATGTGGATATCTGCGCAAAGTCGCTGAAGAAATACGGATATAACGCCGCCGCCATCCATGGTGATCTGGATCAGTCGCAGCGGATGAAAACGCTGGACGGGTTCCGCGATGGATCGCTGCGCCTGCTGGTGGCCTCAGATGTGGCCGCGCGGGGTTTGGATATTCCTTCCGTCAGCCATGTGTTCAACTTCGACGTCCCCGGCCACGCCGAGGACTACGTCCACCGTATCGGCCGCACCGGTCGCGCAGGGCGCGAGGGCAAGGCGGTTACGATCTGCTCGGGCCGCGATGAAAAGGCTTTGGATGCGATTGAAAAGTTGATCCAGAAAGAAATTCCGCGCCTCGACAACCCGGTCAAGGACGAGCCTAAAGCTGACACTTCAAAGCCCGAGAAGAAAACCAGATCTTCCGATGCCAAGAAAAGCGATACCCGCAAAGAGCGCGAGTCCAAGGGCCGCGGTCGGGGCCGCAAAGACGATGGCGGCCCGGCGGTGGTTGGCATGGGCGATCATCTGCCCAGCTTTATCGCGCTCAGCTTTGATGAGCGCCGCACTGGCTAGGTCGTTTGCGTTTGATTTGCATTGAAATATGCTGCCGCTCCCTACGGGCGCACGCGCATTTCGATTATGTCCCCTTGGATAAACGCAAAGCACCTTAAATCGCCAGCACAAGCGCCAGAATTGAGACACCTAACAACGTCATCCCGGCGACTTCTCGCCGGGTGATGGTCTCGCGGAAGAACAGGATCGATGCCATCAGGCTAAAGATCAGTTCCACCTGCCCCAGCGCTTTGACATAGGCTGCGTTCTGCAGCGTGAAGGCCAGAAACCAGCAAAACGACCCGCCAAGGCTAGTCAGGCCGACAAAGACCCCGGTGCTGCGGGTTTGCCATACTGCGCGCAGCTCGGCCCGGTCGCGCCAGAGCAGCCACAACCCCATGCTAATGAACTGAAACGTCACCACGGCGGCAAGCGTGATCAGCGCTCGGAACCAGGCGTCAAGCTCGGACAGCTGCAGCGACGCGCCGCGATAGCTGACCGCCGAAAAGGCAAACAAAATACCCGACCCCAGCCCCAGCTGTGAGGCTCGGTTTGTCAAATGTTTCCACCACGATCCACCCCCGCCCGGCGTCTTGGAAAGCAGCAATACCGCCAGCAGCCCAAGCAGAATGGCCATCAGCGCGCCGGTTGAAACCTCGTCCCCCAACAGGATGAACCCGACGATGGCGGTCTGGATCACTTCGGTTTTCTTGAACGTTATGCCAACCGCAAAGTTGCGTTGTTTGAATAAGGCGACAACGCAGATGGTCGCAAGGATCTGCGCGGTCCCGCCAATGGCCACAAACGTCCAGAATTTAACACTCAACGGCGGCACCGACATCCCGGTGAACTGCAGGGCTATGAACAGCCCGATCAGCACAAGGGGGAACGAATAGGCAAAGCGCGCAAAGGTGGCCCCTGCGGCCGACAGCTTGGCGCTGCTCAATGATTTTTGCAGCATGAACCGTACGGTCTGAATCGTCGCGGCTGCAATTGTGACGGGAATCCATAAACTCATGAATTCCCTTGTGTCTTCAAATCACTGGTTTGGCCAGAGTGGATGTGGCACCGGATCTTTAGCGCGCCAGAAATAGCGGCGAAAAATCTCGGCATAGGACCGATAGACATAGGCTTCGTTACAGGCCAGATACCTGTCCTTTCCCGCCCGGTACAACGCCGGCAACCGGTACCACGGTGCGGTCGGATTCAGGTGATGCACAACATGCAGGTTGTTGTTCAGAAACAGAAACGCTAGTGGCCCCCGATCTTCGATGATGACCGTCCGGGCGCGCGATTTCTCATGCGCGCGGTGTTCTAGGAAAGTGCGGATCTTCAGCAGCGCCAGCCCGATATAAGCCGACAGGACAAAGGCCCAGACCGGCATGGATGACAGCGATATCATCCACAGAACCGCGACAACGCCGGGCAAATGCAGCGCCCACGCTAACAGGATCGCACGGTCACCACGCAAAGCTCCCTGAAAATCGTCCCGCATAAATGCGATCTGACCAATCGCCGGGCCCAGCACCATCCGCCCCAGCAAAGTGTTGTTGAGTGCAAAGATACCCTTTTTCCAACCCGGCAGCGCCGACCAGACGGCTGGATCAAGATAGTTGCTTTCTGGATCGTCATAGGGATCAGTCAGGTTCGAATCCTGATGATGTGCCAGATGTAGGTCCCGGAATCGGTTGAACGGAATGAACAGGGTCAGTGGCAGCGCCATCAACGCCTCATTCGACCACTGCGCACGAAACGGATGCCCATGCAGCGCCTCATGCGTCAGCGAGGAATGCAACCCCGCCACCAGCCCCATCGCCGGGATGGCCAGCCATATCGAAAACGCTGCAAGCCAGAAGACAACGACCAGCCAAGCGGAATAACACGCCACGATCAGAATGAATGTGCCCCATTCAGGTGTTTCGGGTGTTGCGCGGTCAGGCATTACGCCCCCACCGGATTCCCGCCCAAACGCGTTCGTAAATCACATACATCGTCAGACCGATGGCTGTATTAACTACCGCAAGTGTACCCCCCAAGGCGGCCGAGCCGGTTGCCAGCAGGCCAACAACCGTCATCATGGCCAAGCCGATCGCATTCCAAATAACTGCCTTCACGACAGATCTTCGTCGCGTCTCCATTCCGGACCCCTTTTTTATTGTTCTCACAAAATCGTTACAGATCGGGCCACATGATGAGAATTCTGAATATGATTAACAAAATTAATCAATTATGATATTTATAAGCATATGACCGATAAAATCGACAAAAGAGACCGCGCTGAGCAATTCCGTCTGCGTTTGGCCCGCGCGATGGAAGAGCGTGATGTCACCCAAAGCGGCCTAGCGCGTAGTATCGGGGTCGACCGGTCCACCGTATCGCAGTTGCTAACGGGCGCAGGCGCGCGCCTGCCCAATGCGCATGTTGTCGGCAGTTGTGCGTCTGTGCTTGGCGTGTCAGCTGATTGGTTGCTCAGCCTCTCCGACAGACCGGAAAGCGCCGCCGAACTGCTGGCCAGCTCACTCACGATGGCCGAGGCACCGCGCGCACTGGTGGATGAGCGTATTTTCGAATGGCACCAACAGGCTGCGGGTTACAAAATTCGATATGTTCCCGCCACTTTGCCCGACATGTTGAAAACCCGTTCGGTTCTGGAATGGGAATACGCGCCGCATCTGGGACGCACCGCGGATCAGGCAATCGGGGCTTCTGAGGATCGCCTGACATGGATGCGCAGCGCCCAGTCAGACTATGAAATTGCGATGCCGCTATACGAGATTTACAGCTTTGTTCATGCCACCGGGTATTATCACGGTCTGCCATTGGAGGTTCGTTTAGAGCAAATCGACCATCTTCTGGGCCTATGCGAACAGCTTTATCCCCGGCTGCGCATATATCTGTTCGATGCCAAACGCCTGTATTCAGCACCGCTAACAATATTCGGGCCTTTGCTCTGCGTGTTTTATGTCGGCAGCCAATATATGGCCTTCCGCGACCGTGACCGGATCGAGGTTTTTACGCGTCATTTCGACACCTTAGTACGCGAAGCTGATATGACTGCACGCAACTTCCCCGACCATCTAAACGCGCTTCGATCGGCAACTACCAGCGCGAAATCCTGATTGCCCGAAAGGTGATCAGTGCCAAGGCGCTCTACCTGTAGTATAGTGGCCGGGCGCGAACCTTCGGGCATTCCGACCAGAAACGGAGGATGACAGACATGGACGCATTACAAACCGCTCAATATGCACGTGCCCTGTATTCAGCACATGGCGATCAGGCCGAGGCCGAAGCAGCCAGAAAGATGCGCGAATGCAAAGCCGCTGGTGAGACTCTGCAAGCGCAGAACTGGCAAGCCGTCCGACAGACCATTCGCCAGATTCGCGGCCCAAATCAGGGCTGACCCGCCGCATAGCAACGCAGATTTCCCCGAAAGCTCACAAGGGCTTTCGAATACCCGCCCCTGCACCTTCAGGATAGGGCAGCCCAGCCTGCGCCTCAGCGATGCGTGCCATCGCCGCCTCTATCTCGGGCGACGGTGCGCTGGGGCGACGGGTCTCAAGGCTGACATGCAGTAAAAAACTCTCTCCCGTCGCCAAGAGTGTATCGCCAGCATACATGCTGTGGAAGACGTGCAGCTTCTTACCGGCGCCCAGCAACATCTGCGTGCGCACATCAATCTTCACGCCCGCATGGACCTCGTTCATATACCGGATGTGGTTTTCAGCGGTGAAATAGCTGCCACCCGAGGCGATATAATCGGCATCGCAGCCGATAATCTCCATGAACCGGTCGGTGGCCGCGGCAAAGGCCTCCAGATACTTCGCCTCGTTCATGTGGCCGTTGTAATCGGTCCAGTCCAGCGGCACCGCACGCGACAAGGTCAGGATCGGCTGGCTCAGATCGGCCTGATCCAGCGTCGGCAATGCGCCGGGTTTCAGTAGCACGTCATGCTGGTTCAGCACCGCGCCTGCCCCATAGTTCTGCGCCTTAAGCGCGCGCATCATGCCAACCAGATTGTTGTCTCGGATACGCTCCAACTCTCGGATCGAGTGCATACCCGATTGCGCATCCGATTGGTCAGCGATCAAATCCACCAATTCGTCGGTAAACTCGGGCACATCCATCAGCTTGGTCCAGGGCCATTTCAGGGCCGGGCCAAACTGTGCCATGAAATGCCGCATTCCGGCCTCACCGCCCGCCACACGGTAGGTCTCGAACAGACCCATCTGCGCCCAGCGAATGCCAAAGCCCATGCGGATGGCCTCGTCGATTTCTTCGGTTGTTGCGATGCCATCTTTGACCAGCCACAGTGCCTCGCGCCAGACGGCCTCAAGAAACCGGTCCGCGATATGCGCATCTATTTCTTTTTTGATGTGCAAAGGGAAGAAACCAACCGATTTCAGCAACTCTTGCGCGCGCTCCACCATCTCAGGCGGATTGCTGTCTGTTGGCACCAACTCGATCAGCGGCAGCAGATAAACCGGATTAAACGGATGCGTCACCACGATCTGTTCGGGTCGCAATGCACCCTCTTGCAGTTCGGATGGCTTGAACCCACTGGTTGACGACCCGATGATGGCCTCAGGGTCACAAAATTCCTGCAACCCGTTGTAAACTTTCAACTTCAGATCTAGGCGCTCTGGCACACTCTCCTGTATCCAGATCGCGCCCTGCACGGCCTCGCCCATGGTGTCATGGAACGACAACGCCCCCTCCGGCGGCAAAGGCACATCGTTCAACCCAGGCAAGGACCGCCGCGCATTGTCCAACACCTCGCCAATTTTGCGCTCTGCCTCAGGGTCCGGGTCAAAAACCCGCACGTCCCAGCCATTCAACAAGAACCGCGCGGCCCAACCGCCGCCAATGACACCGCCACCGATGATTGCCGCTGTTTTCATGATCCCTGCCCGCCGCTTACTTGGCCACCGGGGCGCGTTTCACCAGGCCCAGTTTCTCACGGACTTCCTGAGGGCCAATCACCCGCGCGCCCATATTCTCGATAATGGTCCCGGCGCGTTCGACCAGCTGCCAGTTCTCGGCCAGCACGCCCTTGTCCAGCCACAAATTGTCCTCAAGCCCCACACGCACGTTTCCCCCCGCCAACACCGCAGCACCAACATAGGCCATCTGGTTGCGACCCAACGCAAAGGCACTGAAGGTCCAATCATCAGGCACGTTGTTCACCATCGCCAGAAAGGTGTTCAGATCATCGGGCGCACCCCAGGGCACCCCCATGCACAACTGCACCAGCGCGGGGCTGTCCAAAATGCCGTCCTTCACCAGTTGCTTTGCGTACCAAAGATGGCCTGTATCAAACGCCTCGATCTCGGGCTTCACACCCAGATGCGTCATCACCCGTCCCATCGCCTGCAACATGCCCGGCGTGTTGGTCATCACGTAGTCGGCCTCGGCAAAGTTCATGGTGCCGCAATCCAGCGTACAAATCTCAGGCAGGCATTCCGCCACATGCTCTACACGTGCCGCGGCCCCGATCATATCCGTTCCATCTTCGCGCAACGGTAGCGGAGACTCGGTCGGCCCAAACACCATATCGCCCCCCATCCCGGCAGTGAGGTTCAAAACCACATCCACCTCGGCCTCACGAATGCGCTCCGTCACCTCTCGATACAGCGCCAGATCACGCGAGGGCGCACCCGTTTCGGGATCGCGCACATGGCAATGTACCACCGCCGCGCCAGCCTTGGCCGCCGCAATCGCGCTGTCGGCAATCTGCTGCGGCGAGCGCGGCACATGCGGGCTGCGATCCTGCGTTCCGCCCGAGCCTGTGACGGCACAGGTGATAAAGACTTCGCGGTTCATTTCCAGAGGCATGGTGTTTTCCCCAAGTTATACCCGGTTTCGCACTGGGTTTTCCCCAGGCTTCTCCACGGATTCCGATTTGCGTTCATGCCTGACTCTGACGCAGCCTTGGGCAAAGAACTTGCCAGAATGCGAATCGTACTTGATGAAATCCGCAAAAAACATACTGAAACCCGAACATCGCGCCCTGAAAACGGCCGTGCTGGTGCTGGACGAATGCAACACGCTCAGCTTTGCCTCCGCAGTTGATCCGATGCGTGCTGCAAACCGGCTGGCCGATCGTCCAGCCTTTGATTGGGACTATATCACGGCCACGTCCGAACCCGCGATGCTGACCAGCGCTCTGCAGGTGCCCGGCATACCGCTGGCCCGCCTGCAAAGCTGCGATCTGATGATTGTTGTGGCTGGCTTTCAACTGGCCCGCCAGGCCACACCCAGCCTATTGGCCGGTCTCCGCCGCATTGCCGCCACCGGCGCCACCATGGCGGGTATCGACGGCGGCCCGTGGCTGCTGGCCGAGGCGGGCCTGCTCGACGGCCATGCCGCAACAACCCATTGGGAGGACCTCGAGAATTTCGCCGGTCGCTTCCCTGAGATCGACGTGCGCCAGGACCGGTTTACCATATCCAAGAACCGCCTCACTTCTGGCGGGGCCATACCGGCCGTCGACATGATGTTGCACATCATCGCCGCCCGGCACGGCGCGGGCTTTGCCGCGCGCGTCTCTGGCCTGTTTCTATATGACGGGGCTTCAACGCCTTCAAAACCGCAAAGTCGCACAGGCGCGCCGCACCGCCACACCAGCCTGACCGCCAAGGCCAATTCCCTGATGGAATCCTCGCTGGATGAACCCTTGCCTTTGGCGCATATCGCCGACCGTCTGGGCACTAGTCCGCGCAACCTGCAACAACAGTTCCGCCTGCGTCTGAATACAACGCCGCAGGATCACTACCTGCAATTGCGTCTGGCCGAGGCACGCCGACTGGTTACCGATACGGATATGTCGCTGATGGATGTGGCGCTGGCCACTGGCTTTGCCTCACAATCCAGCTTTGCCCGCGCCTTCCGCACCGCCCACGGTCTGTCAGCCCGCGACCTCAGACAAGACCGCGCGCACCCGACCCATCACTGACCCGAGGCTCCTTCATCTGCCAACACATATTCGGGTGCAAACTACGTTCAGAGGTAAGAGGGGGCGGTGCCCCCTCATCCGCTAATACGGCATCGGATGCGCCCGATGGGCCGCGCTGATCTCGCGCATCACGTCATCCGACAATTCCACATCGCGTCCATCCAGAATGTGCTGCAACTGCGCCTCATTCGTGGCTCCAAAAATGGCCGACGTCATGAATGGCCGTGCCTGACACCAGGCAAGCGCCATATGCACCGGGTCCAACCCGTGCCGCGCTGCGATCTCAAGATAAGCTTCGACCGCGTCGAATGCGCGCTTGGACTTACGCCCTCCTAGTTCAGGAACAAGCGACATCCGAGACGCCTCGGGCACCGCGCCACCCTGATACTTGCCAGTCAGCAGACCCACAGCCAGCGGAGAAAACGACAGCAAACCCACATCTTCATGCGCGCTCAGCTCGGCCATATCGGTATCGAAATGGCGGCACAGCAACGAATATTCATTCTGAACCGAAGCAACACGTGGCGCACCCATTTCATCCGATAAACGCACCCATTGCGCAGTTCCCCACGCACTTTCATTCGACAGCCCAAACGCACGGATATTGCCCTTGTCGACCTGCACTTGCAGGGCTTCAAGGCATTCCCGCATGTTTTGAACCACGGCCTCACGGTCGCCACCCGAGGGATCATAATCCCAGTTCTGACGGAACATATAGCTACCGCGATTGGGCCAGTGAAACTGGTACAAGTCGATGCAATCGGTTTGCAGGCGCCGCAGTGAACCTTCCACTGCCTCAGGAATGGTTTGCGCCGAAATCGGCGCCCCGTTCCGCGCATGGGCAAAGCCCGCGCCCGAATGCTTGGTCGCCAGCACATAGTCGCCCCGGCGCGCAGGATTCGCCGCGTTCCAGTTGCCCAGAATCTCTTCGGTCCGACCGACGGTTTCTTTGGAGATTGGGTTCACTGGATACATCTCGGCGGCATCAACAAAATTGAGCCCCGCATCCAGCGACATATCCATTTGCCGGTGCGCATCCAGCTCGGATGTCTGGGTGCCAAAGGTCATGGTTCCAAGGCACAGATCCGACACCATAATGTCAGTGCGCCCTAATGGTTTCATTTTCATGCGTTATCCCTCTTGCTCGCGCGACACCCTAGCGCCGGGCAACGACAGCGCAAGCCCGTTCTGGGCCCGGTCTCAAGATCGGGCGAGCGCGAACCTTGAAAGTGTCAGGCCTCTGCCTTTTTCTCCCACCGGCCCGAGGCCTCGGACCAGTATTGCGCGGAACAGCCCGCCGCAGTCAGCGCTTTCCACTGATCCCGCGCCACCTGCACCGCCTGATCATCGTTGCCGTCGAACAGGATGCAGACCCGTTCGGCAGCCTTGATTTCATCCGGCTCGACCGGTGCCCCATCGACCGTCATCAGACAGGAGGGGTCATTGGCGGCCGCCGTCTCGGTGGTCAGCAGGATCGGCTGTTGCGCATCATATGGCCCGCCCGCGCGGCCATGTGGCAGGAACCCCTCTTCGGGGCCCAGCCACAGTTTCTCGTCCAGCCAGTCCATCCGCGCCGGATCTGTGCCCCGCACGGCAATCCGCCACCCGGCCTGCCGCGCCTTGTCCAGCAGAACCGGCAAGGTCTGCTCCAACGGCTGGCGGGTCAGGTGATAGAAATAGACGGCCCCCATTCCGATTACTCGAAATTGTCCTGCACAAACCGGCTCAGCGCGCGCACGCCCCAGCCAGTTGCGCCTTTGGGCGCGTAAGACGTCTCGGACGAGACCGAGGCGACCCCGGCGATGTCCAGGTGAATCCAGGGCGTTTCCTCTTTGACGAACCGCTGCAGAAACTGCGCCGCAGTGATCGAACCGGCAGGCCGTCCGCCCACGTTCTTCATGTCAGCGATCCGCGATTTCAACAGCTTGTCATAGCCGTCGCCCAAAGGCAGTCGCCACGCGCCCTCATCCTCGGCCTTGGCCGATTTCAGGAACGCATCGCAGAACGTGTCATTGTTCGAAAACACGCCCGCATTCTCATGCCCAAGGCCGATAATCACAGCCCCGGTCAGGGTGGCAAGATCGATCATCCCAACGGGTTTGAAACGCTCCTGCGCGTACCACATCACATCACACAGAACCAAGCGACCCTCGGCGTCGGTGTTGATGATCTCGACGGTATCGCCCTTCATCGATTTGACCACATCGCCAGGGCGCGTTGCATTGCCCGAGGGCATATTCTCGACCAACCCGACCAGACCAACCACATTGGCCTTGGCCTTGCGCTGCGCCAGGGCGCGCATCGTGCCTGCGACAACACCCGCGCCGCCCATATCCATGGTCATGTCCTCCATGCCACCGGCCGGCTTGAGCGAGATACCACCGGTATCAAACACAACGCCCTTCCCGACCAGCGCCAGTGGAGCGTCGTCCTTGTCACCGCCATTCCAGTGCATCACTACCACTTTCGACGGGCTGACCGAGCCCTGTCCGACGCTCAGCAGCGTGCGCATGCCCAATTCGCCCAGTTTGTCCTCTTCCAGCACTTCGACCTCAAGCCCAAGCGCCTCCATCTCGGCCAGTCGGTTGGCAAATTCGGTGGTGGTCAGCACGTTGGCGGGCTCATTTGTTAGATCGCGAGTCATCCGCACGCCGTCAGCGATGCCGTTCAACGGGGCAAAGGCCGCCTCGGCCTCGGCCGGTTTTGTGTGGCCGATCACAATCTCGCCCGAAGGCTCGGCCTCTTTGGTCTTGTGCGCGTCAAAGTCATAGCTGCGCAGCACCATACCCATCGCCAGATCTTCGATCCGCACCTGATTGCCTGCCATCAGCAGCACATTGCCCTTAGCCAGTTTGGCCAGTGCAGCACCCGCTTTGCGGGCCTCATCATGATCGGGACGGCGTGGAAGCACCAGCACGTCCAGCGCCTCAGCCGCCATTCCGGCGGGCCACGCCAACGATATCACCTCACCCGTCTTGGCCTTTTCAAACCGGTCGCTTTCTACCAGCCGCGCCACTGCACCACGGGTCAGCCGGTTGGCCCGGCGTGGCGCTGGCCCCAGCTTGCCATCAGGCGTAATGATGATGACCACGCGCCCCTCGGCCTGTGTCATATGATCCAAATCGACGTCTTGAAAACGGATGGGTACCAGACTGCTCATCTCATGCTCCTGAAAAACTCTTTCCCAAGACCTAGCGCGCGTCGCCGATATTGACCAGATAGCAGTTTTCCCCGTCCGCCATTTGCATTAAGGTCGCCCGAAAATAACCGGCAGGCTCGGGGGACACGTATTGGCACCACACGGCAGGCATAAGCCGTTGCGCATGATTTCATGCCCGGATGATTCCCGTGTGCCCGCGTGCCATCGCTGCAGGACGAGGGCGAATCTGTGATCCTCGACCGTTACTTTGCCCGGCGTTTCATGCAGAGCTTTCTGGTGATAGGCGGTATTTTTCTGACCCTAATGATCCTGATCGACCTTATCGAGCAGGTGCGTCGCTTCAATGATGTCGATCTCAGCTTTGGCCAGCTTCTGCGCCTGACGCTGTTGAACACGCCCGCCGCAATCAGCGAGATGCTGCCCCTGCTCATGATCCTGACAACCATCGCTCTGTTCGTAGGGCTTGCGCGCAGTTCCGAACTTGTGGTGACGCGGGCCATCGGACGGTCCGGTATACGTGCGCTTGCAGCGCCGGTCCTGCTGGCGCTGACCATCGGCGCATTGGCGGTTGCAATGCTCAATCCCATCGCTGCGGCCACGTCGGAAGAGTATCAGCGGCTGTCAAACGGCTATCGCAACAATGGCAGTTCAGCCCTGTCCATCAGTGGCGAGGGGCTGTGGCTGCGTCAGGGCTCAGCCGCAGGCCAGTCGGTCATTCATGCCACCGGCACCGACAATGGCGATACGTTCGGCCTGAGGGATGTGACCATCACCACCTTTTCCCCCGAGGGCAAACCGACCGAACAGATCACTGCCGAACACGCCCAGCTTGAGGACGAGAACTGGGTTCTGACTCAGGTCAAGGTCTGGACGCTGAAGGACGGCATGAACCCCGAAACCAATTCGGTTACGCATGAGCGGCTGGACCTGCCCACCACGCTGACGCGCGACCGCATTCTGGATACTCTGGGACAACAGGATTCCGTGTCGGTCTATGACCTGCCCCAATTGATCCGCGATCTCCGAGAGGCAGGGTTTTCCACGAAACAGTACGAAGTCTGGTTGCAGGTCCAACTGGCCCGACCCTTCTTTCTTGTCTCGATGGTCCTGATCGGGGCGGCCTTTACCATGCGTCACGTCCGGTTCGGCGGCACCGGTATCGCGGTTCTGACCGCAGTTCTGCTGGGCTTTGCCATCTATTTTGTTCGTAACTTTGCTCAAATTCTTGGGGAGAACGGCCAGTTGCCGATCTACGTCGCAGCCTGGGCGCCGCCTTTTGCCGCCATATTGCTCTCTCTCGGCCTACTGCTCCATGCGGAGGACGGCTGATGCGCCACATACTGTCCCTGCTATTGTCCAGCACATTGGTTCTGGCAGCACCTGCTGTCGGCCTTGCGCAGAACGCCCCGGCAGCCGCGACCAATAGCACGGGCGCCGCTGAACAGGATCAGCCCGCCCTGCTGGTGGCGGACAAGGTGTTCATTACCCCCGACCGCAAACTGATTGCCGAAGGCAATGTCGAGGCATTTCAGGGCGATATCAAACTGTCAGCCGCCCGTGTCACCTATGATCGCGAGACGGGCGGGCTGACGCTCGAAGGTCCGATCCGCATCGATCAGAACGGCCAATCCACCCTGCTGGCGGATTCAGCGGAACTGGATGACGGCATCCAGAACGGACTGCTGATCGGCGCACGGATGGTTTTTGATCAGCAGGTGCAAATCGCCGCCGTGCAGGCCACCCGCGCCGGCGGGCGCTATACTCAGTTCAGCAAAGTGTCCGCGACCTCGTGCCATGTCTGCGCCAATGGCCGCCCGCCGCTTTGGCAGATTCGAGCCCGCAAGGTGACCCATGATCAGCTTGAACGGCAGCTTTATTTTGAGGGCGCGCAGTTCCGCATTTTGGATTTCCCGGTCTTCTATTTTCCGGTGCTGCGCCTGCCCGATCCGACGCTTGAACGCGCTACCGGTTTTCTGGTGCCATCGATCCGCACAACGTCGCAGCTGGGTACTGGGGTACAGGTTCCGTATTTCTTCCGGCTGGGCGATCACAAGGACCTAACGCTGACGCCATACCTCTCGTCCAAGACTACAACGCTGGGCTATCGCTACCGGCAGGCGTTCAAAAACGGACGCATCCAGTTAGAAGGCGCATTTACCCGCGACGATGTGCAGCCCGATCAGGATCGCGGTTACATCTTCGCAAATGGCTGGTTCAACTTGCAAAACGATTTCCGGCTGACCTTCGGAGTTCAGGCGGCCTCGGACGATGCCTATCTGGCGGATTACGGCCTGCCGGACTATGACCGCCTGCGCAGTGAGCTGGCGTTGGAGCGGATCAAACGCGACACGGCCTTCAAAACCAGCTTCATCCACTACAAAACGCTGCGCGATAGCGAAGAACAGGATGAAATCCCCTCACGGGTCTTTGACCTGAACTATCGCAAGCGCCTGTTCCCCAGCGCGGTGGGGGGCGAGGTTCGTCTGGCTTTTATCGGCCACGCCCACACCCGCACCAGCGATCAGGACATCATAGGACGCGACGTAGCGCGCGCGACATTCGACGCCGAATGGCTGCGCAGCTGGACCTTTGCCTCGGGTCTGCGGGCGGATGCGCGCCTTGGGGCCTCGGTGGACACGTTCGATGTCCGTGATGACAGCGAGTTCCCCAATCAGGTTACCCGCTCCACCCCCCGGGCCGCGCTGACCCTGCGCTATCCGACGACCCGACGTGAACGCTCGGGCGCGACGCAATTTCTGGAACCGATCGCACAGATCGGCTGGACCCATGTCTCGGACACGGATGTGCCCAATGACGAAAGCACATTTCAGGAATTCGATCAGGGCAACCTGCTATCACTCTCGCGCTTTCCGGCCGAGGACCGGCGCGAAGACGGCGCCACAGCCGTCGTCGGCCTGAACTGGGCCCGCTATGCCCCGGGCGGCTGGCAAGCCTTAGCTACAATTGGCCAGGTCTTTCGCGCTGATGCCGATCCGGATTTCACGTTGACCTCTGGTCTACAGGGCACGTCGTCGGACCTGCTGCTGGCCGGTCAGGTGAAAACACTCAACGGCTGGTCCCTCGCGGCGCGCGGTCTGCTAGACGGCGATTTCGGCTTCGCCAAAGCTGAATTCCGCGGCGCCTGGTCCAAGGGTGATGACGGGGTCACCGGCAGCTATGTCTGGCAAGAGGCTGATCCGGCCGAAAACGCAGGTGACGAAATCTCTGAAATCTGGCTGACCGGGCAGTACCGCGTAGATCAGAACTGGCTGACCCGCGCCTCGGCACGATATGATCTCAGCGAATCCGAGCCCATCCGGTTTGGTTTGGGAATTACCTACGAAAACGAATGTGTGCAGGTTAATATGTCCGTGAGACGTCGCTTTACCTCAACATCAAGTATTGAGCCTTCGACAGAATTCGGCTTTACCGTTGCACTGACAGGATACGCCGTTGAAGGCGGGGGTAAAAAGTACAAAAGGCAATGCAGTTGATTTCAGGTTTCAAAAGATTTCTCCGCACCGGTTGGCGCAAACCGGCCCTGCCAGTACTTGCTTTGGCACTGACCGCCCTTGCCGCGCCTCAGGCCCATGCTCAAAGCCTGTTTTCGCCCGCGATCCGGGTCAATCAGGATATCGTGACATGGTATGAACTGCAGCAACGCCAGCAGTTCCTCGACATTCTCGGCATTCCCGGCAGTTCGGATGAAGAGGTGCGGAAAGCCTTGATTGACGACCGGCTGCGCAAACAGGCCACCCGCGAAGCCGGGATCGAGGCCAGCCCTGAGGCTGTCCAGACAGGTATTGATGAATTCGCAGCGCGCGGGCAGCTGTCGACCGAAGAATTCCTCCGACTGCTCGGACAAGAGGGCATCGACCCGGAAACCGTGCGTGATTTCGTGGCAGATCAACTGTCGTGGCGCGATTTTGTAAGCACCCGCTTTATTTCACAGGCGCGTCCTACCGCGGATGAGATCGATCGCGCCATGGGTCAGGGCGGCGGCGGCGGCCTTCAGGTACTGTTGTCCGAAATCATCATTCCGGTGACACCACAGACACTGGCGCAGGCGGATGCGCTGGCACAGGAAATCTCGCGCGTTGAAGGATTCGACGCGTTTTCTTCGTCGGCCACGCAGTATTCCGCAGCCGCCACCCGTAACAACGGTGGCCGCCTCGACTGGCTGTCAATCAACAACCTGCCCCCGGCCCTGCAACCGGTTATCCTTAGCCTCGAAAATGGTGAGATCACCGAGCCGATCAATCTGCCCAATGCGGTTGCCATTTTCCAGATGCGCGGAATCCGTGAAGTGTCCACCGGGGCACCGCGCTATTCCGAGATTGACTACGCCATCTATTACATCCCCGGTGGCCGCAGCGCTGAGGCGCAGAAAACCGCAGCTGAGCTGAAAGAAAGCATCGACACCTGCGATGACCTCTATGGTGTCGCCAAAGGTCAATCGCCCCAAGTGCTGGAACGCATCTCATCCAGCCCCTCCGAAATCCCGCGTGATGTCGCGTTAGAGCTGGCCAAGCTGGACCCGAACGAGGTCTCGACCGCTCTGACCCGCAACAATGGCCAGACATTGATGTTCCTGATGCTGTGTACCCGGACACGCGATCTGGGCGAAGACACCACCCGTCAGGATGTCGCGAACGCGCTGACCCAGCAGCGGCTGCAGGCCCTGTCCGACAGCTTTCTGGAACAGCTGCGCTCAGATGCGATCATCATTGAGCAATGAGTGCCCCGGTTGCGCTCAGCTGTGGCGAACCCTCGGGCATCGGGCCTGAGATTGCCGCCAAGGCCTGGGCCGACCTTCGCGACAGCTGCCCGTTTGCCTATATCGGCGATGCGTCACATCTGCCCCAGACCACGCCCATCGCCCTGATTGACGACATCTCTGAGGCCCGGACCGCCAGCGCAACCGCGCTTCCGGTTTTGCACATGGAATTCCCGGCCCCCAATGTTCTGGGTCAACCGAACCCGGAAAACGCACCATCGGTTGTCGATGCCATTGAACAGGCCGTATCCCTGACCCAATCCGGCGCGGCCTCGGCGCTCTGCACCGCGCCGATCCACAAAAAGGCGCTGATCGACGGCGCGGGCTTTGACTATCCCGGCCATACCGAATTTCTGGCGGCCCTTGCCGGGCGTGACCGGGTTGTGATGATGCTTGCCAGCCCGGCGCTGCGCGTGGTCCCCGCCACCATTCATATTGCCCTGTCGCAGGTGCCGTCAGTGCTCAGCCCCGCTCTGCTGCTGGACACAATCGCAATCACGGCCGAGGGTCTGCAAACCCGGTTTGGCATCCCCAATCCGCGTATCGCAGTGGCTGGGTTGAACCCACATGCCGGCGAAGGCGGCAAAATGGGCCGCGAAGAGCTGGACTGGATCGCCCCGTTTCTGGCTGATCTGACCCCTGATGGATACACGGTCACCGGCCCGCATCCCGCCGATACCCTGTTTCACGCCGCAGCCCGCGCGCGATATGATGCGGTGGTGGCGATGTATCATGATCAGGCCCTCATCCCGATCAAAACGCTTGATTTCGACCGGGGCGTGAACGTGACCCTGGGCCTGCCTTTCATCCGCACCTCGCCCGATCACGGCACCGCGCTGGACATCGCCGGACAGGGCATCGCGAACCCCACCAGCCTGATCGAGGCCCTGAAACTGGCGCAACAGATGGCACAAAGCGCGTGATGCTTTGTCTGCCTGAAAATATCCCCGCCAGAGGCAAGAAACCTCTGGCGCCGCCCCCTCATCTCACGTCACGGTAAAGCATGAGCGCCATCGACACCCTTCCGCCGCTGCGCGAGGTCATCGCAACCCATCAGCTTTCGGCCCGCAAATCGCTGGGCCAGAATTTTCTGCTGGATTTGAACCTGACCGCCAAGATTGCGCGGCAGGCTGGGGATTTGACCCAATGCGATGTGCTGGAAATCGGCCCCGGCCCCGGCGGCCTGACCCGCGGGCTGTTGTCGGAAGGCGCGCGCCGGGTTGTCGCGGTGGAAAAAGACACCCGCTGCATTGCCGCTCTGAACGATATTGCGGCCGCCTATCCGGGTCAGCTTGAGGTGATCAACGGCGACGCGCTGGAAATCGATCCGCTGGCGCATCTCACACCTCCGATCCGCATCGCGGCCAACCTGCCATATAATGTCGGCACCGAGCTGCTGGTGCGCTGGCTCACCCCGCCCCAATGGCCTCCGTTCTGGCAGAGCCTTACGCTGATGTTCCAGCGCGAGGTCGCCGAACGTATCGTGGCGCAGCCCGGCAGCAAAGCCTATGGCCGCCTCGCGATCCTGGCGCAATGGCGCGCTGACGCCCGCATAGCCATGTCGCTGCCGCCCGGCGCCTTCACGCCGCCGCCCAAGGTCTCCAGCGCGGTTGTCCACCTGACCGCCCTGCCCGAACCGCGCTATCCCGCAGACGCCGCGACACTGTCGCGCGTTGTTGCAGCGGCCTTCAACCAGCGTCGCAAAATGCTCCGCGCGTCACTAAAAAGCGTTGCCCCGGATATCGAGGATCGCCTTCTTGCCGCCGGCATCCAGCCCACCGAACGCGCCGAGCAGGTCCCGCTCGAGGCATTCTGTGCGCTGGCGCGAGAAATCAGAACCACTTGAGCAGTGAATGCAAAAACCCCGGCACAATGGCCGGGGTTTTTGCTTAAACGTAATATAAACGGGCGCTTACTCAGCCGCCTCAGGCGCATCGCCGCCTGTGGCAGCAGGCTGCTCTGCCTCTGCGGGCGCAGCCTTCGGCTTGCGCGTCCGGGGGCGACGGGGCGCCTTTTCCTTTTTCGCAGGTTCTTCGGCAGCCGGAGCTGCGTCCTTGCTCTCGGGCGTTTCAACCAGGCCGGATTCGGGGGATGCGGGCTCAGCTCCGAAATCCATCACATCGGGCTGCGGTGCCTCGGCCGGGTCGGCCTGACGGGCGGCTTCACGCTCCTGACGTTCGGCGCGCTCGCGGTCACGCTCGGCCTGACGCTCGCGGTTCTGCCGCTCCTGCTCTTCCCGGCGTGCTTCCATTTCGCGCTGCGCATCACTTAGCAACCGCAGATAATGCTCGGCATGCTGCTGAAAATTCTCAGCCGCCACGCGGTCATTTGACAGTTGAGCGTCACGCGCCAACTGATTGTACTTATCAATAATTTGCTGCGGCGTGCCGCGCACTTTGCCCTCGGGGCCCGAGCTGTCAAAAACCCGGTTTACGACGTTGCCGCCAGAAGGACGATTGCGGTTATTCTTGGCCCGCGAGCGGGATTTGGAAGATCTCATCTTACTTTACGTCAGCCTTATAAATACACTGTCGATCAACCCGTATCTAACGCGGCTCAGTGGCATTTTGCCGGTGCGCGCTATCGACTTTTTGGGCTTGGCGTCAGGGGCGCGCTGAAACAGCGTCAACCTCGCCGACTAATCCTGAGTAAACATGTCCTGAGGGCGCAGACAAGGGGTTAATACGTATTTTCGCAGCTTTTTTACCTGAACCGGCACTTTTCAGCCTCAGTTACCGCATCAAACCCGGCATTCTGGCACCGATGACCCGATCCCGGCCATCCAGATCCGGGATCACACTGATATCAACCAACCCAGCCGCATCAAACAACGCAGACACAGACGCAGCCTGAGTTGGCCCAATTTCAACCAGAATACGGCCGCCCTGTGCCAGAAAATCAGGTGCCGATGCAGCGATATGACGATAGGCGCCCAGTCCGTCCCCTTCATCGGTCAGGGCAAGCCGCGGCTCATGCTCCAAAACCTCCGGGGACAACTCCGCCATCTCTTCGGCGGAAATATAGGGCGGATTGGACACGATCAGATCAAACCGATCCTCGCCAATCGCCTCAAACCAGTCCGAGCGCAGAATCTCTGCCCGCCTCTGCACCTGATGCTGCACGGCATTGGCGCTGGCTTGTAAACAGGCGGCCTCGCTCAGATCGACCCCCACGCCCGAGGCGCTGGTCCGTTCGGCCAGCAGCGTCACCAGCACACAGCCCGAACCGACGCCCAGATCCAGCACATGGTCAAACGGCGCGCTCAGCGCCGCCTCGATCAGCGCTTCGGTTTCAGGGCGCGGGTCCAGCACGTCGCGGCTGACGCGAAAACGGCGGCCATAAAACTCACGTTCGCCCAGCAGATGCGAGACCGGCACCCGAACGGCCCGCAGCGAGATCAGCTGGTCATAGCGTTCGGCGATATCGGGCGACAGCTCTTCTGGCGCGATCAGAGTGACCCGGCTGGCCTCGATCTTTGCCGCATGGGCCAGCAACACGCGCGCATCGCGGGCCGGGTCGTCCACCCCCGCCGCCCGCAACCGTGCGGTGGCGGCCACCATCGCCTGTGCCGCTGTCTGCGCCCCGTTCATTGCGCCATCTCGGCCAGCAGCCGGGCCTGATCGTCGGCGGTCAGCGCGTCGATCACCTCATCCAGATCGCCCTGCATCACCTGATCCAACTTATAAAGCGTCAGGTTGATGCGGTGATCCGTCATGCGGCCCTGCGGGAAATTATAGGTCCTGATCCGTTCAGAGCGGTCGCCCGAGCCCACCTGACTGGCGCGATCTGCCGAGCGTTCGTTATCAATCCGCTGCCGCTCCAGATCATAGAGACGGGTTTTCAGCACCTGCATCGCGATCTCACGGTTACGATGCTGGGACTTCTCGGAACTGGTGACCACAATACCGCTGGGCAGGTGCGTGATCCGCACCGCCGAGTCGGTTGTGTTCACATGCTGTCCTCCCGCGCCCGACGACCGCATCGTATCGATGCGAATGTCGTTGGCCTCAATCTGTATGTCGACATCCTCGGCCTCGGGCAGAACCGCCACAGTTGCGGCCGAGGTGTGTATCCGTCCGCCGCTCTCGGTTTCGGGCACGCGTTGCACCCGGTGGACGCCGGATTCGTACTTCATCCGGGCAAAGACATTTTCGCCCTTGATATGGGCCACCACTTCTTTGATCCCGCCCAGATCCGAGGCCTGTTCTTCGATAATCTCAAAGCGCCATCCCCGCGCTTCGGCATAGCGTTGATACATCCGCAGCAGGTCTCCGGCGAACAGGGCCGCCTCGTCCCCGCCAGTGCCGGGGCGGATTTCCAGCATCGCCGGGCGCGCATCCGCCGCATCCTTGGGCAGCAGGGCCAGTTGCAATGCATGTTCCGCCTCGGGGATACGGGCCTGCAGGTCAGGAATTTCCTCTTCGGCCAGCTCTTTCATATCCGGGTCGGACAGCATCAGCTCGGCCTCAGCCAGATCACCGACCAATTGACGCCACGCCATGATCTGATCGACCACGGGTTTGAGGTCGGAATATTCCTTGGCCAGCGCCGCAATATCGCCGCCCGAGGCACCATCCGCCATGGCCGCTTCGAGGTATTGGAATCGCTGGGTTATCTGTTCAAGACGTTCTTCGGGGATCATTCAGGCGGTGTCTATCATCCGCGGGCTTTGGTCAAGGCCCCGCCCTGTGCTAAACTTTGTGTCATGAAGGGGTACATTCTCGTATTGTCGCTGATCGCTGCGCCCGCCATGGCTGATTATGTCGGCCCGGATGGCAAGGTTCGCGATTGTTATTGCACAGATAAATCCGGGTCGCGCATTGAACTGGGCGAGATGATCTGCCTGCAGGTCGACGGCCGCATGTTCACCGCCCAGTGCCAGATGTCACTGAACGTGCCTATGTGGCGCGAGGTGCAGGAGGGGTGTTTGTCGTCAAACCTCCAGCAGTCTTGGCCGGGCAACGGCACATCAGACGCTACTCAGGGCTCAGGCTAGCGACATTCAGGTCGTCCCATCTGCTCAGATTATGCTGTTTCCGTACCTTCTGTGAATCCTGCGTGTCCGAAAGTCCGAAAAAAGTGCCGAAGAGCACAGACGCGATCACCAACCCAGAACAGATTTGTCGCTCGTGCAGGCCAAGACATACATACCCAGCCCCCAAAATCCCCCGGCGCAGAGCGCTGTTGTCATAAATTGCGCAACCATGCTGCGATAGAGATACGGCTTTAGTCCCAAACCTCGCAAAACACGATTGATGCGGGTGGTCCTGTCCGGGTTGCGCAGCCCGGCTTGCTCAAGCTCAGCCACCGCGCAGAGGAACTTTCGTTCATAGTCACTCATGCCACCTATATGGGAGCTTTGTTTATATTTTTCAACCTATTGCAGCGCGCCCAGCCATCCCTCGACCCGCGTTTTGTTGACTCCCATATCGCTCTGTCCGAACCGCAGCCTTGCATGAATACGCAATGTCTCACCCGCTTGCTGCACAGTCGTGTAATCGGGAAACCCCATGACCAACGAGCGGGTGACGTAGGTCACCATCCCCTCCTCAACCGAGCCAGCCAGAACCGTGGTGCGCGGGCTATGCTGTGCGATTGCATCCACTCTGGCCAGACCCTCAGGCCCGACGCTGATAACGCGAAACACACCGCCCGGCATATCCCGATTGCCTTCACCAACGGGCGCAACGTGCCACCGCGCCGGATCGGACGGCGCCAACCGGATATACCCGGCAACGGCACCCGCCAGAACAATAACCACCCAAAGCACCTTAGCCCTCATCGCACATCCTCTGCCGCGGCACCTAGCGGGTTCTTCCGCAGTGGCAAGCCACCCTACCCCGAGGTCACGCCGGGCAGGATACACAGCAGTTCGAACAACAGATTCGCCGCCGTCAGCGCCGTATTGCCGGACGGATCATAAGGCGGCGACACCTCGACCAGATCGCAGCCCACCACCTTCATCCCCTTCAGCGCATGAATCAGTTGCAACGCCTGCGGGGTCGTCAGCCCGCCAATCTCGGGCGTGCCGGTGCCGGGGGCATAGGCCGGGTCCAGACTGTCGATGTCATAGCTGATATAAACCGGATGCTCGTCCACCGTCTTGCGAATGCGCGAGCCGATCTCGGTCAGGTTCTGCTGCCACAGCTCCCACGCGGGGAACTGAGTGAATCCCCAGCTCTGCGCCTCGGTGAAATCACCGGCGGCATAGCCCGAGCCGCGAATGCCGATCTGAAAGGTCTTGTCGGGGACGATCAGCCCCTCTTCATAGGCGCGGCGGAAGACGGTGCCGTGGGTCTCACGCTCACCGAACATCTCGTCATTCACATCCGCATGGGCATCCACATGCACCAGCGCCACTGGCCCGTGTTTGGCGGCAATCGCCCGCAGGATCGGCAGGGTGATCGAATGATCGCCCCCCATCGCCACCGGGATCACATTCTGCGCCAGAATACCGTCATAGCTGTCTTTGATGATCTTCAGACTGTCGGCCAGCGAAAACGTATTGATCGCCAGATCACCGATATCGGCGATTTGCAAACTGTCAAAGGGTGCGGCCAATGTTGCCATGTTATGAGGTCGGATCATCGCGCTTTCGCTGCGGATTTGCTTGGGTCCGAACCGTGTGCCCGACCGCCACGAGGTACCGATATCCATCGGAATGCCCAACACGGCCACATCCAGCCCCTCAAGCGAGGCCGCCTGCGGCAGTCGCATAAACGTGTTCGGCCCGGAAAACCGCGCCAGATCATTGCCGCCAATCGGTTGATTGAATTGGGTCATTTCGTGTTGTCTCCCATACCGCCTGTATGCCCTAACCAGCAAATACCGGATTTATGGCTAACCAATGGTTAAGACCCAAGGCGCCCTCCGCGAAAACCGGCGCCCGGCCCCGCAGGCGGCCCTGTCACCGCAAGGGCTGCGCCTTTTCGACAAGACGTGCAAAGAATGATGCACCGACCGGGGTGATCTCGTCGTTGAAATTGTATTTCGGGTGGTGCAACCCGGCCCCGTCACCCTGCCCCAGAAACAGATAAGCGCCGGGGCGCGCCTGCAGCATGTACGAGAAATCCTCTGCCCCCATCTCGCGCCCCGCATCCGCAATGACCCGATCCGCGCCTGACACGTCGCGCGCAACATCAGCGGCAAAGGCGGCCTTGTCCGCGTCGTTGATCGTCGCCGGATAGCCCACCTGATAATCGAGCTGCGCCTCGACCCCATATGAAGCCGCCTGCCCGGCAACGATCTGCTCCAACCGCTCCATGACCATCTTTTGAACCGCCGGATCAAAGGTGCGAATGGTGCCGTTCAGAAAGGCGGTATCGGGGATCACGTTGTTCACCGTGCCGGTGTGAATCTGCGTCACCGAGACCACCAGATCGTCCAGCGCATAGTGATTGCGGCTGACGATGGTCTGAATCGCCTGCGCCATCCCGCAGGCGGCCATCACCGGGTCGCGCGTCTCATGCGGCATCGCCCCATGACCGCCCACACCCTGAATGTGAATCTCAAACGTATCCACCGCCGCCATCAGCGGCCCCGGAGTTGTCTCGAACGTGCCTTCGGGGCGGCCCGGCGTGTTGTGGATGCCGTAGACCTGAGTGATCCCGAACCGGTCCATGATCCCCTCTTGGACCATAACACCCGCGCCGCCGCCCTCTTCCTCGGCTGGCTGAAAGATCAGCGCAACGCGGCCCGCGAAATTCCGCGTCTCGGCCAGATACCGCGCCGCGCCCAACAGCATCGTGGTGTGTCCGTCATGCCCGCAGGCGTGCATCTTGCCGGGGTTTTTCGAGGCATAGTCAACCCCCGTCTCCTCGGTAATCGGCAGCGCATCCATATCGGCGCGCAAACCAATCGTCGGCCCCTCGCCTTGCCCGTTGATGATCGCAACCATGCCGGTCTTGGCGATCCCCTCATGCAGCTCATCAACGCCAAACTCACGCAACCGCTCGGCCACAAAGGCCGCTGTCTGGTGGCACTCGAATTCCAGCTCAGGGATCGTATGCAGGTGCTGACGCCATTGGGTCATGTCGGCGGCATAGTCAGCAATTCGGTTTACGACGGGCATATGGGGTGGACTCCTGATCCTAGCTACGAGATTGAGGTATCTGACACCGGAATAAGGGGCTTCGCAATGGCTGAAAATCCGCTGATCTATGATACCGACGCTGGGATCGAGCGTTTGCTGGAAATCATGCGTCGCCTGCGCGATCCCGACACCGGCTGCCCGTGGGATATCGAACAGGATTTCAGCACTATTGCGCCCTATACGATCGAAGAGGCCTATGAGGTCGCCGACGCCATCGAACGCGAAGCCTATGACGAGCTGAAGGGAGAGCTGGGCGATCTGCTGTTCCAATCCGTCTTCCACGCGCAAATGGCCGAAGAGGCCGGCCATTTCACCTTTCAGGACGTGGTGCGCACGATGTCCGACAAGATGGTCACCCGCCATCCGCATGTGTTTGGTGAAGAATCCCGCGATAAATCCGCTGATCAACAAACCGTGGATTGGGAAACCATCAAAGCTGCCGAACGCGCAGGCAAGGCACAGAAAGGCGCGCTGGACGGCGTCGCCGCCAACCTGCCTGCCCTGTTGCGCGCACACAAGCTACAGAAACGCGCCGCCCGCGTAGGCTTTGACTGGCCCGACGCCAGCCATGTGCTCGCCAAGATCACAGAAGAGGCCGCCGAGCTGGAAGAGGCCCGCGACAGCATGGACGCCGACGCGCTGGAAGACGAATTCGGCGATCTGCTCTTTGTCATGGTCAATCTGGGCCGCCATTTGGGTATCGAGCCCGAGGCCGCCCTGCGCCGCACCAACGCCAAGTTCACCCGCCGTTTCGAACAGGTCGAGGCCCGGCTGGCCGATCGCGGCCGCAACCCATCGCAAAGCACGCTGGACGAGATGGACGCGCTCTGGGATGAGGTCAAAATCGAAGAGCATCGCCGCAATGGCAAACTCCCGCCTGCCGGGGCACGCCCGGACGCGCAAAGCGGCTAGACAAGTGCGGCAACAGTTGCGAGTGTCCCACCTTCACGACAGCCGGAGACAGCCATGGCCCCCCGCAAAATTATCATCGACACAGATCCCGGGCAGGACGATGCCGTCGCCATCCTGCTGGCGCTCGCCAGCCCAGAAGAGATCGAGGTTCTGGGCATCACCGCCGTTGCCGGAAACGTCCCGCTTGAGCTGACCGCCAAGAACGCACGTATCGTCTGCGAACTGGCGGGCCACACCGAGATTCCCGTATATGCCGGCTGCGACCGCCCGCTGAACCGCCCCCTGATCACCGCCGAACACGTGCATGGCAAAACCGGGCTCGACGGCCCCGTGCTGCCCGATCCGCAAATGCCGCTGACCGACGGCCACGCGGTCGATTTCATCATTGACACCCTGCGCACGCACAAGCCCGGCACCGTGACGCTCTGCCCGCTGGGGCCACTGACCAACATCGCCACCGCCTTTCAAAAAGCGCCCGATATCGTCGACCGGGTACCGGAAATCATCCTGATGGGCGGTGCCTATTTCGAGGTCGGTAATATCACCCCCACCGCAGAGTTTAACATTCACGTAGACCCAGAAGCCGCTGATATCGTATTTAAATCTGGCGTTCCCATCGTGGTGATGCCCTTGGATGTTACGCATAAAGCGCTGGTGACCAAACCGCGCAACGATGCGTTCCGCGCGCTTGGCAACAAGGCCGGCATCGCCGTGGCCGAGATGACCGATTTCTTTGAACGCTTCGACAAGAACAAATACGGCAGCGAGGGCGCGCCCCTGCACGATCCCTGCGTCACCGCTTATCTGATCCGGCCCGATCTGTTCTCGGGCCGCCACGTCAATGTCGAGATCGAAACCCAGTCTGAGCTGACCATGGGCATGACCGTAGCCGATTGGTGGGGTGTCACCGACCGCACACCCAATGCCCTGTTTGTCGGCGATCTGGATGCGGACGGCTTTTTTGCCCTACTGACCGAACGGCTGGCCCGGCTATGAGCGCCGCGCTCCGCCTTGCCCGCCCCGAGGACCTAGACCGTGTCATGGCGCTGGTGACTGCCTTTCACGAAGAAGAAGGGATCGAGCAGGATCACGACCAACGCCGCCAGGCGCTGGCCCCCTTGCTGGACGGTATCCCGCATGGCTGCGTCTATCTGATCGGCCCCGCACGCGCACCGCTGGGCTATATCATCCTGACCTTCGGCTGGTCGGTCGAATTTGGCGGCATGGACGCCTTTGTTGACGAGATCTATATCCGCCCCGCCATTCGCGGGCGCGGGATCGCAACCGAAGTCCTGCTGGACCTGCCCAAAGCGCTGGCCGGGGCTGGCCTGACCGCCATTCATCTTGAGGTTGACCGCACCAACGAAACCGCCCAGCGGCTGTATCTGCGCACGGGGTTCAAACCCCGCGAGCGTTATTTTCTGATGAGTAAAACACTCTGAGACCGGCTTCGGTCTCAGATCGTTCAGAGCCGTACCATTTACCGGGATTCGCCGCGGAAGATGACGTTGGGATTGTACATCTCTTTCACCGGATCATCCTGCGAGACTCTCTCGCCCGTTATCGGATAGGTGCCGGGGCCTGCACAGGCCGCCAGAAATACGGTGCTGATCACCGACGCGACGAGAAGGAATTTCGAACCAGTCATGGCATTCTCCTTTTCTGCACTGCTGGCAGGTTAGGAGAAGCCTGCGCCCCGCAAATAGGAAAAAGTTCACACATAGCGGACAATATTGCCCATTTTCGGGGATTAATTCCGAAAAAACGCGCATGGATACCGGTCAGATTGCAAAAGACAGCACCCGATGCACCTTATGGATGCACGCGTGGAAGCAGCGCGAGCGGGTTGGTCCGATCAGGCCCCGCCTAACCGGCGCATCAGGGTCATGTCGCAGGCGGTGGCATATCCCATACCGCGCTTGATCCCCGGCAACATGGCGGCCCCGTTCATCGCCAGACACAACTCGATCAGCCCGGTCTCGCCGCAGGCTGCCCGGATCACATCCCGCGCCTCGGGGTGATCGGTCCGGTCCCGCACAACCGCATGCGCCAGATCGATGGCCGCCTGCACCGTTTGATCCGTGGTGCTGCCTTTCAGAATGTCCCGCAGCAGATTGTCCGAAACACCGGAGTTATGGCCCAAATTGTACTCAACCTCAACACAGGTGCCGCAATCTGCGGCCAGCGCGGCCCGGATGCGTGCGGCATGGTATATCTCGGAAGAGACATGACTGCGCGGGTCGATCATTCCAAACAGCCGGTTGTACCGGTTCAGCAACCCGCAATCCGTCTCGGCCATGTGGCGAACATAGTCGAATTTCACCCCGAGCCGGCGCTCTGCCCGTCCGATCATAAAAAGCGCAAGTTTCCTGAGCATTCTTTCGCATCCATTTCGCGATGACCCGCTGTGGGCAGTGTCAGTATCACGCGCGGCATGGATCAACAAAAAACGCCGCGCCCGGATCAGGCGCGGCGATCTGTCATGTCCGAAGTGGCCGATCTTACTTCAGGATCGACGCCCCGGCATATTCTGCAACCTCACCCAGCGATTCTTCAATGCGGATCAGTTGGTTATACTTGGCCAACCGGTCCGACCGCGCCAGCGAGCCGGTTTTGATCTGACCGCAATTGGTCGCTACCGCCAGATCAGCAATTGTGGCGTCCTCGGTCTCGCCCGAGCGGTGCGACATCACGTTGGTATACCGCGCGCGGTGGGCCATATCGACGGCGCGCAGGGTCTCAGTGAGTGACCCGATCTGGTTCACCTTGACCAGCATTGAGTTGGCACAGCCCCGTTCGATCCCTTCGGCCAGACGCGCCGGGTTGGTCACGAACAGGTCGTCGCCCACCAGCTGCACCTTGTCGCCAATGGCATCGGTCAGGGCTTTCCAGCCGTCCCAGTCATCCTCGGACATGCCGTCTTCGATTGAGATGATCGGATAGTCATTGACCAGCGCCGCCAGATAATCGGCATTCTCTTCCGAGTTCAGGCTTTTGCCCTCGCCCGACAAAACGTATTTGCCGTCTTTGTAGTATTCGGTCGCCGCGCAATCGAGCGCCAGATGGATTTCCTCACCCGGCTTGTAACCGGCTTTTTCGATGGACTTCAGGATGAAATCCAAAGCTTCGCGGGTGCTGGCGATATTGGGAGCAAAGCCACCCTCGTCGCCCACGCCAGTGGCCAGACCTGCGCCCGACAACTCTTTTTTCAACGTGTGGAACACTTCCGACCCCATGCGCACCGCCTCGCGGATATTCGCGGCTGAGACCGGCATGATCATGAATTCCTGAATGTCGATCGGGTTGTCGGCGTGTTCGCCGCCATTGATGATGTTCATCATCGGCACCGGCAGAACGCGGGCCGAGGTGCCGCCCACATAGCGATACAAAGGCTGCGTAGTGAAATCCGCCGCCGCCTTTGCGGTTGCCAGCGAAACACCCAGAATGGCATTCGCGCCCAGACGGCCCTTGTTCTCGGTCCCGTCCAGCTCGATCATCGCCTGATCGATGGCCACCTGCTCGGTCGCGTCAAAGCCCACCAGTTCTTCGGCGATCTCGCCGTTGACGGCCGCAACCGCCTCCAGCACGCCCTTGCCCATGTAACGCGCCTTGTCACCGTCGCGCTTTTCCACCGCCTCATAGGCTCCGGTCGACGCGCCCGAGGGCACGGCGGCGCGGCCCATGGTGCCGTCTTCCAGAATCACGTCCACCTCGACCGTCGGGTTGCCCCGGCTGTCCAGAATCTCGCGTGCGTGGATGTCGATGATGGTGCTCATGAGGCCCGTCCCTGTGGCTGAAATCCGTTGCACGCCTCATAACAGCAACCGGCGAAAAGTAAACCGGCCCTGTTATCGCTAACACGTATATTTACCGACCTTTAGGGCTAACACGCCCCTGTTTGCGCCAACGTGCGACGATCAGTCAATGGGCTGCGGCCTGCATCGCGCTGGCCAGACGTCGTTCACGCAGAAACGCATACATGCCCGAGCTGATGATCAGCGCAGCACCTGCCAGCGTCATCGCGTCGGGCCGCTCGCCAAACATCAGCATCCCGGCGGTGATCGAGAACACCAGCCGTGTGTATCTGAACGGCGTCAGGGCCGAGGCCTCACCAATCCGCATGGCGGTGACGATGCCGTAATAGCCCAGCACGCTGAATCCGATGGCGCCCAGATACGGGCCGATCTGGGCGGTCTGAAGCGGCGCAACGGGCTGTGCCGAGATCACCATCGTCACAACGCCCGACAGTGTGACGGCGATATAGGCCTGCATCGCCACCACGGACGAGGCCACGCGGCTGTCCACCCGGCGGGTGATCAAGTCCCGCGCGGCAACCGCAACGACCGAGATCACCACAAACAGCGACTCGGGCTGGAACCCTTCCAGCCCCGGTCGGATGATCATCAGAACGCCGACAAAACCTACGCCAATCGCGCTCCAGCGTCGCCAACCTACCTGCTCACCCAGAAACAGCGCGGCTCCCATGGTCACCACCAGAGGCAGGGCCTGAAACACCGCCGCAACCGTAGACAGGTCAATCATCGACAAGGCGGTCACAAAGGCCAGCGCGCCCACCGCCTCGGCCCCGGCGCGCACCAACAGCATGGGCCGCCAGGCCAGCGGATCGAAGATACGCTTGCGCATCGCCACCGACATCACCGCAAACATCAACCCGCAGATCACGCCCAAAACGACCATGATCTGCCCGATCGACACACTGACCGACAGGTGCTTGATGAACATATCCTCAAGCGCAAAGGCCAACATGGCCCCTATGACCAGCAAAATGCCGTTTACGTTATTCATCGCGACGTCCGTTAAAAGGAATGGGCCAAAGCGCCCGCTTTAGTCATGCACCGAACCGCATGTCCCGCGACCTGACAAGCCACTTCGCGTCATATTCGATGAAGAGATGTGAGGCGACCAATCGCAAACCGTGATAGGTCAGTCCTGCTCCAGCGGCACGCCATACAGCTCCAGCCGGTGCCCTTTGAGCTTGTATCCCAGCTTGGCGGCGATCTTTTCCTGCAGGGCTTCGATCTCTGGATCAACAAACTCGATCACCTGACCCGATTGCATATCGATGAGGTGATCATGGTGATCCCGCTCTGCGTCTTCATAGCGCGCGCGGCCGTCTCCGAACTCCAGCCGCTCCAGAATTCCGGCCTCTTCGAACAGCTTTACCGTACGATACACCGTCGCGATCGAGATACCCGAATCAATGGCCGAGGCGCGGGCATACAGCTCTTCGACATCCGGATGGTCCGCGCTTTCCTGCAGGACTTTGGCGATGATCCGGCGCTGACCGGTCATGCGCAGTCCCTTATTTTCGCAACGGGCGATGATCGTATCTGACATAAGACCCCTCAGACTGGCGTGGGATTCTGTCTTAGTACGTATATATCCCACGCGCCACCGGGGAATTGCGCATTCTGTCCCGGCCAATCAGGCAGCGGGTTGCAGGTCGACCCAGACCGGCAGATGATCGGATGCGATATGGGCGGGCCGCGCGCCATGCGCGCCATGGGCCTTGGCCCGCAACCCGCCGCCCAGCGCGATCCGATCCAGCGCGCCCAGCGGTTGCGCAGCAGGAAAACTGGGCACCGGCGGCAGAAACTGCATATCCGGGGCCAGATTGTCCAACACGGGCTGCCGTGACCATTCGTTGAAATCGCCCGCCCAGACCGTGGGCATCTGGTGCAGATCAGAATCGCATTGGCGAATATGGGTGATCTGCCTGCGCCGCGAAGCAGGCAGCAGCCCCAGATGCATCCCCATCACCCGCAAAGGCCCGATCCGCGTGTCGAACTCGACCCGCACCGCCCCGCGTGGCTCAAAACCGGGCAGATCGTGATGGCCGGTCTGGCGCACCGCGATCCCCTCGCCCCGCCAGATCACTGCGTTGCCGTGCCAGCCCAAGCTGCCCGCGCCACCCAGATCAACAACCTGCCAGCCGGACTCCTCCAGCATGAAATGCGGCAAGGCGGCGGGCCGCGGCGGCAACCGCTTGTCGGCCTCCTGCAACACGACAATTTCAGCACCCAGCCCGTCCAGCACCTGCAGGATACGCTGCGGCTGACGGCGGAAATCCAGCCCGACACATTTTTGAATGTTATAGCTGGCAAGGCGCAGAGTGGCGGGCAATGTCATGGCAAACCGTAGTAAATCTGAACCCTCACAGTGCCACGGCCATCCCCCGGCGCAACACAAAACTCACCCGCGTTGGGATCACATTCGCGAATGACCGCCACAAATTCTTAATGAATGAGGGCTGTACCTGGCTGCAATCATTAGGCTATTTCAAAGCTATGTACAGGCTGCCCGCCATTGTTAAACTGTATTTGCACGCGTAACCAGGGATCACATTTCTTGAGCACCAAATTCGCCACGATGATCATCGCCGATATCTCGGAGAGCACATCGCTCTACAAAGCTGTCGGAGAGAATGAGGCCCAGCTGCTGATCCAACAAGAGATCGACAGGCTCAGAAACGTGCTGCTGGCCCATGGCGGCATTCCGGTCGGGCAAAAGGGGGACGATGTCCTCAGTTACTTCGACGATCCCGATGCGGCGCTGATGGCGTCGCTGCAACTGATCGACCCACCCGAAGATGCGGTGCTGTCGGTGCATGTCGGCATTCACTGCGGCCCGATCGTGATTGCGGAAAAAGGCATCTACGGCGAGGCGGTCAACGTTACCGCGCGACTAGCAAGCGCCGCCAATCCGGGCGAGGCCTGCATCAGCGAGGGCGTGTTCAAGATGCTCGACCCTGCCCATCAGCAATTGCTGAAACCCATCGGCCTGCTGCGCCTAAAAGGGATCACCGACCCGTTCATGGCCTATTCCCTGATCAGCCCAACCTCAGGGGCCAGCCTGCAGACCCGCCTGCCCCTGCAATTCGGCCGGCGACAGGAGCAGCTGTATCATGGCGAAACCCTGACCTTGCTGTTGCGGCATGAAGACCGCACCTGGCATTGCCGCAATAACGGCGAGCTGACCATAGGCCGCGCCCCAGATTGCGACGTGGTTCTGCCCCAACCCTGGGTGTCACGTTTTCACGCCGTAATCAGCATGAAGGCAGGCAAGCTGACCCTAGCAGATCGCAGCACTTCAGGGACCTATGTGAAGTCGGATGCCGGTCGGGAAATCCACCTGAAACGCGAAAGCGTCATGCTGGCCGACAGTGGCGTGATCTCTCCGACCATGCCCTTGGACAGCTCAGAAGCCCATCTGCAGTTTGAGGTACTCAGACATCGCGACGCGCTGCGCCGCGATGCCAATCTGCGCGCCTCTTAACCTACGTCCCGCAAAAGGTTGCATGAACCGTTTCGCCCTCTGATGGCGGGCGGGTCAGGTCGATATGCTCTGGCTGATCCTGGAAGGGTCGCGCCAAAACCGTATTGAGCCGGTGGAACGGCGCGTAATCCCCGTCAACCGCCGCCTTGATCATCTGCTCGACCCGGTGGTTGCGCGGAATGAAGGCCGGGTTGGACGCCGCCATCACGCGATGCGGGTCCTCTTCACGCTCCAGACGCGCGCGCCAGCCCTCGGCCCAACTGTCATAGGCGGTTGGATCGGTGAACTGATCCCGCGCCGTATCATTCCCCAAAGCCCGGAACGTGTTGGTGAAATCTGCCTGATTCTGCGCCATCCGCGTCAGCAGATCCGAGATCAGTTGCAGATCGCCCTCTTCCGCGGTCGCTAGACCGATCTTGGCGCGGAACCGCGCCAGCCAGTTCTCTTGCAAAAGCACGGGCATGGCGTGAACGATCTCGGTCGCCTCTTCTACGGCGGCTTCCCTATCCTCGACCTGCTGTATCAATGCTGTGGCCAACTGCGCCATGTTCCAAACAACGATGTCGGGTTGACTGGAATAGGCATAGCGCCCCATGTGGTCGATCGAACTGAAGACTGTATTGGGGTGATAGCTGTCCATAAAGGCGCAGGGACCGTAATCGATGGTCTCGCCCGAGATCGCGCAATTGTCGGTGTTCATCACCCCATGGATAAAGCCGACACTCATCCACCCCGCAATCAGCCGCGCCTGCGCATCCCGCACCGCCCGTAACAGCTCCATGGGACCCTGCGCGTCCGGGTAGTGGCGGACAATGGCATAGTTGGTCAGTTCCCGCAAACTGCCCAACTGACCGCGCGCGGCAAAAACCTGAAACGTGCCAACGCGCAGATGGCTTCGAGCAACCCGCGTCAGCACCGCACCTGGCATCGGCCCCTCGCGCAGCACAACCTCGCCGGTTTCAACAGCCGCCAGCGCCCGTGTGGTGGGAATGCCCAGCGCATGCATCGCCTCGGACACCACATATTCACGCAGCACCGGCCCCAGCCATGCGCGGCCATCCCCCCGTCGGGAAAACGGCGTCCGCCCCGAGCCCTTGAGCTGAATGTCCCGGCGCAGACCATCCGTCCCCACCGTTTCCCCCAGCAATACGGCACGCCCATCGCCCAGCTGCGGATTATAGTTGCCAAACTGATGCCCGGAATACAGCTGCGCCAGCGGCTCAGCCCCTTCTGGCACCACATTCCCGGCAAAGGCGTCAGCCATCTCTTGCACATCCCCGGCCGAGATCTGAAGGACCTCCGCCAGTGCAGTGTTGAAGGCGATTAGATGCGGCGCCCGTACCGGCTCGGGCGCTTGCCGTGCATAGAACGCGTCCGGCAGGCGGGCATAGGTGTTGTCAAAGGGGATATTCAGCGTCATGACGCAAACATATGGCCGGAAACCACAATTGCCATAGCAGATCGCATGACTGCATGCATAATCACCCCGGATACCAAAGAGGATGCCCATGACCGCGCGAGACATCATCGATCACCTCAACCTGCAACGCCACCCCGAAGGCGGCTGGTTCAGGGAAACATGGCGCGCGGACAATGCGGGCCGCGCCACCGGCACCTGTATCTATTTCCTTCTGCAAGAAGGTGAGAGCAGCCACTGGCACCGGGTCGACGCCACCGAAATCTGGCTCTACCATTCAGGCGCGCCGCTGATCCTGTCGCTCAGCGCAACCGATCAGGGGCCCGCCACGGACCACCTGCTGTCGCCCGACCTCTTTCAGGGTGCGCCGCAACTGATCGTCCCGCAGAACCACTGGCAAGCCGCGCGCAGCACGGGGGCCTATACGCTGGTCAGTTGCACCGTTTCACCCGGTTTTGAGTTTGACGGGTTCGAGCTTGCCGCGCCCGGCTTTGACATCCCGCAGGCTTGATCCGTTCCGGCTTGCCGATAAAGTCATCCTATGGATCATCGCACCCTGACAGCGGCCCTTCCGCCCGACATCAGAGACAAACTTCAGCGCCGCTCGGACCTGAGCGGTCTCGGGCATCTGGTCCTCTATCTGTGCGCTTTGGCTGTCACCAGTACTGGTATCATTGCGCAAATCCCGCTCTGGCCACTGCTGATGCTGCCCCAAGGTATCCTGCTGGTTTTCTTCTTCACGCTAAGTCATGAATGTACCCATAAAACACCGTTCCGAACCGGCTGGCTGAACGACGCTGTCGGACACCTGATCGCGCTGCCTATTGCGCTGCCCTTTGTCTGGTTTCGCTACTTCCACCTTGCCCATCACAAATGGACCAACGATCCTCTGCGCGACCCCGAACTCGCGGGCAAACCCAGACCGGACAGCTGGCCCAGCCTGCTGATCTATCTCAGCGGCTGGGTCTATTGGACCGGCATGGCCCGGGTGCTGATCACAAATGCCCTTGGCCGCATCGATGCGCCTTACCTGCCCGCGCGCCGCCACCGGGCAATGCGGGTTGAGGCGCGCCTGCTGCTCGTGCTTTACACACTGGTTGCGATCAGCCTGTTCTACACCCTCACAATTCTCTGGGTCTGGCTGCTGCCAGTCCTGATCGCCCAGCCTGTGCTGCGCGTCTACCTGCTGGCCGAACACGGCCTGTGCCCGCCGGTGGCCAATATGCTGGAAAACTCGCGCACCACATTCACGAACCGCCTGATCCGCTTTGTCGCCTGGAACATGCCCTACCATGCAGAACATCACGCCTTTCCAAACGTGCCGTTCCACCAGCTACCCGCGTTCCACGATTGGACGCAGCAGCACCTGAAATCCACCTCAGACGGCTACAGCCAATTCAGCGCCGACTATATGCGCAGCCTCACCTAGAATCAGCCTTCGGCCAATACGCCACGCGCGGGGGCCGACACGATCCCACCGCCCACCAGCGCCTGAACGCCCGTCGTGCCGGGGCAAGAGGTCGGCATCCCGCGCGCCACACGCACCGCGAGATAGGCAAAGGCTTGCGCCTCCAGCATGTCGCCGTCCAGACCAACCGCCTCGACCGGCTCGACCGGGCAGTCCAGCGCAACCCGCAGCATTTCCATCAGCACCGGGTTGTGGCGCCCCCCACCCGTCACCAGCAAGCGTTCCGGCGGTTTGGGGCAATGTTCCATACCCTGCACCACACCTGCCGCACACATGCCCGTCAGCGTAGCCACTGCATCCGCATCGCACAGCTCTTGCACCAAATGGATCATCTCGGCGAAATCGTTGCGGTCCAGCGACTTGGGCGGCATCCGTGAGAAATACGGCTCGGCCAGAAACAGCTCTAGCGCACCAGTCTCAACCGTGCCATTACGCGCGATGGCCCCGTCGCGATCCATCGGCAGCCCCAGACGCGCCTGCATCAGGTCATCCACCGGCGCATTGGCCGGCCCTGTATCAAAGGCCAGCAACGCACCCGGAGCCTCAGGCGCATCAAAAGACGGGTCCACATAGGTCAGATTGCCGACCCCGCCCAAATTCAGAAAACAAACCGGCGCTTCGGCCCCGATCCACTTGGCACAGGCAAAATGAAAAAACGGCGCCAGCGGAGCGCCCTCGCCCCCCATGGCCACATCATCGCTGCGAAAGTCCCAAACCACCGGCAGACCCAGCGCCTGCGACAGGCCAACGCCATCGCCCACCTGCAACGTGCCACGCCCGCGTGGCTCATGCGCCAGCGTCTGACCGTGAAATCCGATCAGGTCAACATCCTCGAACTCAGACAACACATCCGCATGGGCATGGGTGACCAGTTCCCCGGCATGCTCGACCCCGACCCCGTGCCATTGGCCCAGCGCATCCCGCAATACCGCACGTTCGCTTTCGGAATAGGCCCGGTACCGCGTCTTGCCAAAACCAGTGATCACCTGCCCGTCGGTCTCGACCACCGCCGCGTCCACGCCATCCAGCGAGGTTCCCGACATCGCCCCCAGCGCTCTGAGTGCCCCGCCACCCTTGATGTTTCGCCTCACGGTCATCTCTCCTGCCTGCAAACCCGCCGGGTTGGCCAAAGCCTCCCTGCTTCTCATCTTGCTGTGCGCCTACACTGCCCCCTCTGTCCAACTGCTGGCAAGACGGATGAAGACACGCATAGGTGTTTTTTGTGCAAAGATACTCAGGTTCCACACACGCGCCACTTCGGCGCGCGCGAACCAGCCAGCAGATACAGCCGTGCTTTTGGGGTCAGGCCATCAGGCCGGGGCTTTGCGTTCGGTCAGGACGGTACACATCATGCCAAGCGGACCCAACAGCACACCAATCAAGGTATGTAAGCGCGTATTCAGGTTCTTAGTCCGAGCCGTTCGGAAGCACCAAAGCCCACATGCAAAAGATATCAAGAACATAAAAAGCATCCCTCTCAACTATGAATGAGCGCGCGGATTTCAACTCCTACCGGTTGCAAAGATATGCACTCATAAGACATTTGGGTGACGGTTGTGAGCCCAGTGTGACAGCCTACCGCGATGCAGCTAATCTCCGCTTTAAGTCAGTTGTCTCCTTCGAAAGGTGTAGTGCGTGGCAAAACGAGCAATCATACCCAAAGACATGACAGCTCTCTATCGGAGCTGGAAGATGGCACCGGGTTCTGAAGTCGATGGTTTCGTCTTTCTGACAGGGTTTAACGGAGCAGGCTTGGACGGTGTGACCTCTCCTGATGCAGCAACGCAAATCAATACTGCCTTCGACCAAGTTTTCAGTGTCTTAAGCGAAGGAGCAATGGATGCTCGCCACGTTGTGGAGGTGACAAGCTATCATATCGGACTGAAAGATCATCTGAAAACATTCAAGGCGATTTGGGCGGAACGGATGTGTGAACCTTATCCAGCTTGGACAGCAATAGAGGTCGCGGGTTTCGCCTCAGAAGGCGTCCTGGTAGAATTACGCGTGGTTGCGCATAGGTAAGCAGCCATTGGCGAAAGCTAACTATGCGCCGCAAAACCGGCATTGAGCCAGAAATCCTTGACGTTTGAGCAAAAAGTGTATGATGGGCCGCAGTGACCGGTGTCACAAGATCGCGCTTACACAGGCACAGGGCCGCAGCACTCCACAATGCCACAGACCGAAACATCCAGATCAACGCCTCCGGGCGAAGGGCGCGATTATCAGCTGATCTTCTGGTCTGGCGCGCTGGCGACGATCGGTAATCAGCTGGTCAATCCACGGCTGGTGCTGCCGTTTCTCTATCTCGCTCTCGGGGCCCCAACCTTTATCGCCGGACTCCTGCTGCCTTTCGTGACCGGCGCACGCCTGATTGCCGAGATTTTTGTCTCGCCCTTCATCAACCGGGTAACGCGGGCCAAGTTGGCCGTATATGTGCCGAACCTGCTCACCGGCGCGACCCTGGCCTTGGTCGCGCTCTTTGCCACTGATCTGCCGCAACTGTTGGTCGTACTGCTGTTTCTAGCCACCTCGATTATCATGGGGCTGTGTCAGGGCATCACCAGCCTCGGCACCAGCCAGATCTACGGCGTGTCCGTGCCCGAGCACAAGCGCAACCGCATGGTGTTTGCGCAGGCGACCATTTCGGGTGTCCTTGCCATCGCCGTTGTCTGGCTGACCAAGGACCTGCTGGTCTCGGACCAGCCGATGCAGCGCCATATCGTGGTCATGTGGTGCGGCGTGGCAGCGATGTTTGCCGCCGGGATCAGCTTTGCCGCCGTGCGCATCATCGAACAGGAACAGGCCCTCAGCCCCGAACCCAGCAAAACGCCCAAACCGATGGCTGAACTGGTGACCGGGTTCAAAACCGGCATGGCCTATCGCTGGTATCGCAAGTTCATTGTCGCTCGGCTGATCTTTGTCTCGGTCGAGCTGGCGATGCCCTTTTACACGATACACGCCGCTACTTATCATGTCGGCACGAAACACTCGCTCAGCTATTTTGTGATCGCCGCCAGCGGCGGGGTGGTGATCGGATCAGTCCTGTGGGGCTGGCTCAGTGGTCGGATTTCCGTCAAACCGGTGATGTGGCTGGGCTGCCTGATCTCGACCTTGTCGGCCGTCATGGCGCTGACCTGCACGCTGCTGGGCTATGCCGACAATGTCTTGGTCTACGCGCTGGTGATCCTGCTGCTGTCGCTGGGCGGCAACGGGGTGATCTATGGTCGCTACCTCTATCTCATTGAGATGACAAAGGAAAAAGAACGCCCCTATCTTGTTGCCCTTGGCGATGTCGCCGCCGGGCTGATCGGCATCGCCTTTGCTGCGATCCTGGGTGCCGTTGCGCATCTGCACGACCCGGTCACGCCGATCATCGTTCTGGCGCTGCTGAACATGGTTGCGATCTTTTATGCCTTCCGCCTGCCCGCCGTCGGCGCCAAAGACTGACACATCTATCCTTACAAAACCTGCCAATGCACATGCACGACAGGCCGCCTTATCCTTGCGCCTCTATTCTTTGAAAATGGTGCCTTTTCCTTGCGAAGTCCCCCGCCTATACAGTGCCCCGCAACACTAGTCCCGAGGGCACGATATGACCTACCACCCCAAATCGGATTTCATCGCCACGATGATCGAGCGCGGCTTTCTCGCCGACTGCACCGATTATCAGGGCCTTGACGACGCGCTGATCAGTGGGTGTAAACCGGCCTATATCGGGTTCGATGCAACGGCGAAGTCGTTGCATGTGGGCAGCCTGATCCAGATCATGATGCTGCGCTGGTTTCAAAAAACCGGGCACCAACCAATCACCCTGATGGGCGGCGGCACCACCAAGGTGGGCGACCCGTCGTTTCGCGCCGACGAACGCCCCCTGCTGGGCCCCGAACAGATCGACGAAAACATCGCGGGCATCAAAAAGGTGTTCTCGGCCTATATCGATTATGACACCGAGGCCGACAACAAAGCGCTGATGCTGAACAATGCCGAGTGGCTGGACGACCTGAATTACCTCGATTTCCTGCGTGATATCGGGCGACATTTCTCGGTCAACCGGATGCTGTCATTTGAATCCGTAAAATCCCGGCTGGACCGCGAACAATCGCTGTCCTTTCTCGAATTCAACTACATGATCCTGCAGGCCTATGACTTTCTCGAGCTGAATCGCCGCTATGGCTGTGTTCTGCAAATGGGCGGCTCGGATCAGTGGGGCAATATCGTCAACGGTATCGACCTGACCCGCCGCGTGCTGGACCACGAGATCTACGGCCTGACTTCGCCCCTGCTGACCACCAGCGACGGCAAGAAGATGGGCAAATCGCAGAATGGCGCGGTCTGGCTGAACGCCGAGATGCGCTCGCCCTACGAATTCTGGCAGTTCTGGCGCAATACCACGGACGCCGATGTCGGGCGTTTCCTCAAGCTCTACACCGAACTGCCGGTGGACGAATGTGACCGGCTGGGCGCACTGAAAGGGTCCGAGATCAACGAGGCCAAAATCCGCCTCGCCAATGAGGTCACCACCCTGCTGCACGGGGCCGAGGCTGCCGCGACGGCCGAGGCCACCGCACGTGAGGTCTTTGAAAAGGGCGGCATTGGCGGAGACCTCCCGACCCTGACGCTCAGCGACGCTGAGTTGCCTGTGTCCATCGTCCAGGTGATCGTCAAGTCCGGCCTCGCCAAATCCGGTAAAGAGGCCAAGCGCCTGATTGCCGAAAACGGCGCGAAACTGGATGACGCCCCCTTGACCGATGCCGGGCTGATGATCGACGCGGGCGCGCTGTCTTCGCCGATCAAGCTGAGCGCAGGCAAAAAACGGCACGCGCTGGTGCAGTTGGGTTAAGCCCACAGACAGTCTAAATACAAAAACGGCCACCCGCTGAGGTGGCCGTTTCTGTTTCCGTCAATTGCGGTCAGCGTTTGCCTTTACCGTCACCGCCCTTGCCGTTTCCAGAGCCATTGCCCTGACCGTTATTGTTGCCGCCATTGCCGGTGCCCGGCCCAGAACCGCCATTGTTTCCGCCACCGTTGCCGGAATTGCCATTGTTCCCGTTGCCGTTACCGGGGCCATCGCCGCCCTTGCCTCCGCCTTTACCGGGGCCGTCGTTACCTTTGCCACCGCCTTTACCCGGGCCATCGTGACCACCGCCCGAGCCACCGCTGCCGCCACTGCCGGAGCCACCGCTACCACCGCCGTCGCCGCCACCGCTGCTGGAGCCACCGCTACCGCCGCCACTGCTGGACCCGCCGCTGCCGCCACCGCTGCTGGACCCACCGCTGCCACCGCCGCTGCTGGACCCGCCGCTGCCGCCGCCGCTGCTGGACCCACCGCTGCCACCGCCGCTGCTGGACCCACCGCTACCGCCGCCGCTGCTGGACCCACCACTACCCGATCCATCATCACCGCCGCCGCCCGAGCTGCTTCCGCCCGGTCCACTCAGCTGTGCCAGATCAGAACTGCGATCCTCTCCGCGGTTGCTTGCACTGATCGTGTCGGTCGGCAGGTCGGTCAACAGCGCTGCCAATCCGGGGCATTGCTGCCCGGTCACATTCAGCGTTGTGGCAAAATCCGACCGGCTCTGCAGCCGTTCCAGAAAACTCGGCGTGACCTGCGCGCAATGGCACAGCCCGGCATAGTCGCCCGCATTGGCCAGATCCCGCGCGGTGCGCCAGTTGCAGGTTTCAGGTGCCGCAGCCGTGCTGCTCACCATGAACACCCCCACCAATGGCCCCGCAGCCAGCGCAGTTACAGAATATCTCGCTACCTTTTTCATCTTTTACCCTTCCTTCGCGCAAACGCCTCAGCGTTGGAACTTCTGCGTCCGAGATGGAGAGCCATCATGAAGCCCAAATGAAGCGCGTCTGATGATCCCTTCAGAAACGCGCCTTGCCCCAAAAAGGTTGCGACGCTGGACAGACGCCTTAACAGATAGTAAATGAACAACTGTTCAGATACGTTGAGGAGACCGCGATGCACCTGTCCACCACCGCTGCCCTGATCACCGGAGGGGCCTCGGGCCTGGGTGAAGCAACCGCCCGGTATTTCGCCGAAAACGGGGCCAAGGTCACGATTCTGGACCGGGATGCGACGCGCGGCGCTCAGGTCGCAGCTGAAATAGGCGGGCATTTCGTCGAAACCGATGTAACCGATGAGGCCTCGGTGGCTGCGGCCGTCGCGGATGCACAGGAACAGATGGGCAAAATCACCGCCGTCGTGAATTGCGCGGGCATCGTATATGGCATCAAGACCGTCGGCCGCGACGGCCCCCACCCGCTGGACGCCTTTCAGCGCACCATCGACATCAACCTGATCGGCACTTTCAACGTCTCGCGCCTTGCCGCAGCCGCGATGGCCAAAAATGAACCCGACCCTGACGGCGCGCGCGGTGTGATCATCAACACCGCCTCAATCGCCGCTTATGACGGGCAAAAGGGACAGACCGCTTATGCCGCATCCAAAGGCGGGATTGTCGGCATGACCCTGCCCATGGCGCGCGATCTGGCCTCAAGCGGTGTCCGGGTCATGGCCATCGCGCCCGGCATCTTCATGACACCCATGCTGGCCGGGCTGCCCGAAGAGGTCCAACAGCAACTGGCCGCCGACGTCCCCAACCCGCCCCGGCTGGGTGATCCACGTGAATTTGGCCGACTGGCCGGGTTCATTATCGAAATGGGCTATCTCAACGGCGAGGTCATCCGCATCGACGGCGCGCTGCGAATGCGGTAACTCTTCGCCATGAGCGAGTTACAGAAAATGCGGGCCGGGGAATGGTACACCTGTCTGGCCCCAGAACTGGATGAACTGCGCACACAGGCCCGGCGCGCCGTCCACGCCCACAATCACTGTCCCCCAGATCAGCGCGGAGCCATGGCACCCGAGCTAAAGGCGCTGTTTGCCGAAACGGGAGAGGCCTGTTTTCTCGAGGCCCCGTTTCATTGCGCCTATGGCATCAACATTCATCTGGGCGCGCGGGTCTATTTCAACGCCGGTTGCACCGTGCTTGACACCGGCCCGGTGCGCATCGGCGATGACACCATGTTCGGACCCGGAGTGCAGATCTATTGCGCGCATCACGCCAAGGATCCTGCGGAACGCGCGCAAGGGCTCGAAATCGCGCTGCCGGTCACCATTGGCCGGCATGTCTGGATCGGTGGCGGGGCCATCCTTCTGCCCGGTGTCACCATCGGTGATCACGCAACGATCGGCGCAGGCAGTGTCGTGACCAAGGACGTGCCGCCCGACACCACAGTTGTCGGCAATCCGGCCCGTGCTACCCTCGGATCATAGGCTGGGAAAGTTTGTACAAACCAGACAATCGGCCCCTGGCGTATTGTACAAATCCTAAGATGCGGCTTCGGCCTTCTCTTCTAGCACCAGCCACTCTTCTTCTGCGGCAGACAACTTGTCCTGCCGTTCAACCAGCGCTTCGGTTGCTTTCTGAAACTTGACCGGCTCACGCGTGAACAGCTCGGGATCGGACATCAGCTCTTCGAGCTTGGCGATCTCGGCCTCAAGCCGCGCGATTTCGTCTGGCAGTTTCTCCAAACGATGTTTTTCCGAGAAAGAAAGCCCGGCCTTGGGCTTAGCCTCCTGCTTTATCTTCGGCTTGTTGGCCTTTGTTTTGTCTTCTTTTTTCTCGACCACATCGCCGCGCTGCGCGATGTAATCCGACCAACCGCCCGCATAGACGGTGGCCTTGCCATTGCCCTCCATAGCGATGGTTGTTGTGGCCACCCGGTCAAGAAAATCCCGGTCGTGGCTGACCAGTAAGACGGTGCCGTCAAAGTCATCCAGCAGCTCCTGCAACAGATCCAGCGTCTCGACATCCAGATCGTTTGTCGGCTCATCCAACACCAGAAGGTTCGATGATTTCGCCATCAGCTTGGCCAGCAGTAATCGCGCTTTTTCCCCGCCAGACAAGGACTTAACAGCCGCTCTTGCCTGCTGATCGTCAAACAGAAACTCTTTGAGATAGCCCACGACATGCTTGGGCTGCCCGCGCACCATCACCTGATCCGCCTTGCCCGAGACCCGCATTTCGGGATCACCGGTCAGGCTGTCCCACAGGCTCATCTCAGGGTCCAGCTGCGCGCGGGTCTGGTCAAAAAACGCCACCTCGAGATTGGTACCCAGCGTCACCGCCCCCGCATCCGGTGCAGTCTGACCCAACAGCATTTTCAGCAGCGTGGTTTTGCCCACCCCGTTTGGGCCGACAAAGGCAACACGATCCCCGCGCTGCACCAGCAGATCGAAGTTTCGCACAATCGGCTTGCCATCAAACGCCTTGGACAGACCTTTGGCCTCGATCACTTTGCGCCCTGATTTTGGACCGGATTCCAACGACATAGCGGCGGAATCCTGACGCTTGATCTGCGACGCACGTTCGGCCCTGAGCGCCTGCAGCGCGCGCACCCGGCCCTGATTGCGCTTGCGCCGTGCGCTGATACCTTCGACTGCCCAGCGTGCTTCGGACTTGATCAGCCGGTTCAGCTTGTGCCGCTTTTGATCCTCTTCTTCCCAGATTTTGTCACGCCAGCCCTCGAAGGCCTCAAACCCCTGCTCCTGCCGCCGCACCTCGCCGCGATCAACCCACAACGTGGCGCGCGTCAATGCGCGCAAGAATGCCCGGTCGTGCGAAATCAGAACAAAGGCCGCACGGGTCGAGCCCAGCTCGCGTTCGAGCCAGGCAATCGCCTCGATGTCCAGATGGTTCGTGGGCTCGTCCAGCAGCATCAGGTCAGGTGCCTCGGCCATCAGCTTGGCCAATGCCGCGCGTCGGCGTTCACCGCCCGAGGCTGTTTCAACAGCGCGGGACGGATCGAATTTCAGACCTTCCCCAGCCCGTTCGACCTTATACAGCTCACCGGGCTCCAGCCCGCTTGAGGCATAGTCACCCAAGGTTGCAAACCCTTTCATATCAGGGTCTTGCTCCATGTAACCCACGGATTTTCCAGGCGGAATAACGATGTCACCCCGATCAGGCTCGACCAGACCGGCCATCACTTTCATCAGCGTCGACTTACCCGAACCGTTCCGGCCGACCAAAGCGACACGATCACCCGGCTGAACCACAAGGTCCAGTTCCGACAACACCGGATCGCCCCCAAAGGTCAGGGAAACGCCGGACATCTGCAACAAAGGAATTCTCGCCATACCCGCCAGCTAAACCGGTGCGCACAAGGCGTCAACGCCCCGCTGCCACCTTTTCGCAGATCATCCCGCCACGGCCCGTAGCAGACGTTTGCGCGCCGGAGGGATTGCGCCAATCTCCAGCCCGGTGAACACATGCAGCGTGTTCATGTGCCGGTCGACAACCGCGTGATCGCTGACCCAGCCCCCCATCATCAGATAGGTGCGCAGCAGCGGGGGCATGCGTAGCATGGCCTTTTTCGCATCGGGTTGCCGCCGCAACCTTGCAGCAAAGCGAAAGACATCTGGGGCCTTCACACGCGGCAGCCAGCGTTTGGGGGCCAGATGGCGTTTCTTGAGCATCGCAAACGCATCGATGTAGTGGTCGGTCTCAACCCCGGCAAAGGACGAGCATCCAAACAACATTTTAACCTGATTCTGGTCCACAAAAGCGGTCATCGCCCCCCACGCGACACGCAGAATATCAGGATCAGACCAATCGGAATGCACACAAAAGCGCCCCAACTCGACCATCCGGCCCTCAAAGCCTTTGAGCGCGGACAGATCATAGAACTGTGCTGAATAGCTTTGACCTATTTCATCCCCGCTTTGCATCATCAGCATACGAAAACAGCACACCAGCTGCCCGGCGGCCCCCATATCCTCGACCAGAATATGCGCGCAGCGATCATCAAACGCATCCCGGTCAGGCTGTTGCGTACCAAAGGCCAGTGTGCGCAGCGCCTGCGCCGCCGCGATATCCTCGGGGGACGCCGCCAGTCGGGCGCGATAGCGTCCTTTGCTCAACAACACTGTACTGGCCATGGTCGCATCCTCCGAGGTTGCTGACCGCTTTCTCTTTGCGTCCCTATCACAAGATGTGTGACCATCCTGTGAAAGTACAAGACCAGCGAGGGTTTAGTTGCCGACGCCCGGAATATTCGCCGGGTTAAAGTTGCCGATGTTGCCCAGCAGCTGACGCAAGAACGATTTGTCCTGAACGCTGGAATCGGTCACGCGGCGATCCAGAACAACCACATACCCGTCTTCAAGGCCAAAACGCTCGATATTGCGCACCACACCGCGCTGATCAAAGCTGACGGCCACCAATTCGCGCGAGACCACTTCGGGCCGTTTCGGGCCATAGTGGCGGATACGCGAGGCGACATAGTAATAGCCCGAGTCCTGCGACACACCCGTCGAACTGGGCGCGCCGATGGCCTCTTGGACCGTGTCGCGCGTGTCGACGCCCACTTTGATCTCGGCAAGTTCTTCGGGCGTCGGGATATATCCGTGATTCTTATAGATCGGCGTGCAGGCAATACCCAACGACAGGGCCACACCACAGGCAAGCGCCTTTGACGCTGGTTTCAGCTTGTTCATCACACTCAACATCTTCAACCTCTTGCCTTGGCCTGCTGCGGCTTCTATCCGATTACAGAAACCGGTGCCACCGTTCAACACAGGAAAGGGCGAGAATGACGAGCCAATCAACCCTGCGGGTCGCTGATCTGCCTCAGAACGCGCCGACGCCTTTTGAATTGCGCCCGGATACAGCGGCGCTTGATACGCTCAGAGCTGAACTGGGGCTGTTGGGGCTGCGTAAGGTGTTTTTTTCGGGCGACGTTCGCGCGCAGGGCAAGCGCGACTGGATTCTGAGCGGCAAGCTGGGAGCAACGGTGATCCAGCCCTGTGTCGTCACCTTGGACCCTGTGACCACGCGGATCGATATCCCGGTGCGGCGGGTCTATATGGCCGACTGGAGCGCGCCGGACGAGCCGGAATTCGAGATCCCCGAAGATGATGAGACCGAGGCATTGGGCCCCGAGATCGACCCGGCGCAGGTGATGGCCGAGGCGCTGTCGCTGGCCCTGCCCCAATATCCGCGCAAGGATGACGCGCATCTGGGTGAGGCCAACTTCACCGCCCCCGGCGAACAAGCGATGACGGATGACGATGTCAAACCCTTTGCCGGACTGGCGGGTTTGCGTGATGCGCTGAAAAAAGACGAGTGACAGAGCCTCGTTTTCCTGTCATAGCAGGCGGCCAGAAAAATCGCTTGAACATGTCGAGAATCGCAGTATTTTCGCGCGCTCATCGGAATTTGGGTTGGACATTGCGGGGCGAGGCCCTTAAACGCGCGTCAAACCACGAGAAAACTGAAGAATGAAACCCGGTCGGCAGCGAATCTGCGGACCCTTAATTAGACAAAGGTTGAGACCATGGCCGTCCAACAGAACAAAGTTTCCAAGTCGCGTCGCAACAACCGCCGCGCACACGACGCTCTGGTTGCTGCAAACCCGAACGAATGCCCGAACTGCGGCGAGTTGCGGCGTCCGCACCACGTATGTGCAGCATGCGGCCATTATGACGATCGTGAAGTCGTCGCGCAGGCCGACGAAATCGACCTGGACGAAGACGCGGCCTGAGCCTAATCTGACGCAGGTTCTGGCATGACGGCGCAGCCCACGCAAACCGGACGGATCGTAATCTCGGTTGACGCAATGGGCGGGGATTCAGGTCCCGCGGTTGTTGTGGCTGGAATTGCGAAATCGGCAAAGAAGAATCCAGACATCGGATTTCTTCTGCATGGCCCCGAAGACGTACTGCGCAAGCTGGTTTTGAAACGACGTGTCCTTGAAGGGCGCGTCGTTTTTCGTGATTGCCCTGACGTGGTCACGATGGAGGACAAGCCCAGCCAGGTGGTTCGCAACGGCAAGCAGACCTCAATGTGGTCGGCACTGCAGGCCGTGCGCGACGGCGAGGCGCATGGCGCCGTGTCTTGTGGCAATACCGGTGCGCTGATGGCGCTGTCGATGATGCGGCTGCGCAAATTGCCCGGCGTGAACCGCCCTGCCATTGCCATTCTGTGGCCTTCGCGCAACCCACAAGGGTTCAACGTGATGCTGGATGTGGGCGCGGATGTGCGCGCTGATGCCAAAGATTTGCTGCAATACGCCTTGATGGGCGCCTCGTATGCCCGCAACGGCATGGCGCTGAACCGTCCACGGATCGGCCTGCTGAACGTTGGCACCGAAGAGCACAAGGGACGCGCCGAACTGAAAGAAGCGCATGCCATGATCGCGGATTTCGCTGAACAGGCGAATTTCGATTTTGTGGGCTTCGTGGAAGGCAGCGATATTCCGGGCGACAAGGCAGATGTCATTGTAACAGATGGGTTTACCGGCAATGTCGCGATCAAAACCGGAGAAGGCACCGCAAGCCTGATTGGCGATCTTCTGCGCGAAGCCTTCAAATACACACCCCTGTCGCGGCTGGCTTCGGTGCTTGCGATTACGTCGCTGCAGCGCCTGAAAAAGCGCATCGATCCGCGGCGTGTGAATGGCGGTGTGTTTCTGGGTTTGAACGGCACCGTGATCAAATCCCATGGCGGCGCGGATTCAACTGGCGTGTCTGCTGCGGTCAAACTGGCCTTTACGCTGGCCGAATCCGGTTTCTCTGAAAAATTGGCGGCACGGGTTGCATCGACGACCCAGCTTGCACAAGATGCCGCGCATGCTGCGCCGCAGGTGAAAAAATAACAAAGAAGGCAGTACCCCAAAAATGGCAGGCCGTTCAGTTGTTGTAGGTGTCGGGCATTATTTGCCAAAACGCGTCGTTCCCAACACCGAGTTCGAAGAGACGCTGGATACGTCGGATGAATGGATTCGCACCCGTTCGGGGATCGAGCGGCGTCACTTTGCAGCAGAAGGCGAATGCACCTCAGATCTGGCAACGAATGCCGCAAACGCAGCGCTGAAAGATGCAGGCCGAGAAGCCGACGATATTGATGCCATTGTCGTGGCCACTTCGACGGCTGATCTAACCTTCCCTTCTGCGGCCACGATGGTTCAAGCCCGGCTGGGCATGACCAGAGGCTTTGCGTTCGACGTGCAGGCCGTTTGCGCGGGATTCGTTTACGCACTCAGCAATGCCAATGCATTGATCCTGTCCGGTCAGGCCAAACGCGTGCTGGTGATCGGGGCCGAGACATTCTCGCGAATCATGGACTGGAGCGACCGTTCGACCTGTGTTCTGTTTGGCGACGGCGCAGGTGCGCTGGTGCTTGAGCATCAGGACGGTGCCGGTACCTCGGACGATCGCGGCATCCTGTCGACCGACCTAAACTCTGACGGCCGCTACAAAGACCTTCTGTATGTCGATGGCGGCGTGTCGACCAATTCGACCGGATATCTGCGTATGCAGGGGAACCAGGTATTCCGGCATGCTGTTGAAAAGCTTGCAAAAACCGCTGAAACCGCACTGGAACGCGCAGGGCTGAGCAGCGCGGATGTCGACTGGATTGTCCCGCATCAGGCCAATATCCGCATCATTCAGGGCACAGCCAGGAAAATGGGCCTGCCGATGGAGAATGTGGTTGTCACGGTCCAGGACCACGGCAACACCTCGGCCGCCTCGATCCCGCTGGCGCTATCAGTGGGCAAAGAGCGCGGTCAGATCAAACCCGGCGATCTGATCGTAACCGAAGCGATCGGCGGCGGTCTGGCCTGGGGCGCGGTGGTTCTGCGCTGGTGAGCGGCACAATCCGGCTTACGCAGCCGCCCGCAATTCATTGATATTGACAGCGAATTTCCCCTGACCGTATTCTTCATTATCAACAGGGGAAAAAGCATGGGCGATAAAACACTGACCCGCATGGATCTGAGCGAAGCTGTCTTTCGCGAGGTGGGCCTTTCACGTAACGAAAGCGCGCAACTGGTCGAGAGCGTTCTAAACCATATGTCTGACGCGCTTGTTCGTGGCGAGCAGGTCAAGATTTCGTCTTTCGGCACCTTCAGCGTTCGGGATAAAACTGCCCGCATTGGTCGCAACCCCAAAACCGGCGAAGAAGTTCCGATTCAGCCGCGCCGCGTGCTGACCTTCCGTCCTTCTCACCTGATGAAGGATCGTGTCGCCGTCGGGAACCGCAAGTAAGCCTGAGGTCGCGCGGATATGAGCAAGTCCCCCGACGCGTTTCGCACAATCAGTGAAGTTGCGGATTGGCTGGGTGTTCAGGCGCATGTCCTGCGTTTCTGGGAAAGCCGGTTCAGTCAGGTCAAACCTGTCAAACGGGCGGGTGGGCGACGGTATTACCGCCCCAATGATATGCGCCTGTTGGGCGGCATCAAAAAACTGCTGCACGAAGACGGGATCACCATCAAAGGTGTGCAGCGCATTTTGCGCGAACAGGGCGTGGCACATGTCGCATCGCTGTCCCAGCCCCTTGAAGATGGCGCACCGCCGCCTGCAGCAGATGAAACCATAGTTCCTTTTGCGCCCAAACCGGCGGCACCATCGCAGCAGATGGATATGGAATTGCACGTGGCCAAATCGTCTGGCGAAGCCGCCCAGAAAGCGCCGCCAGCACCTTCCGAACCGGATGAGATCAGCGCGGCACCTCTGTTTGGCGGCATCGCCTCGCAAGCCTGGCAGAAGACAGATTTTGACGATGAGGTTCTGCGCAAGATCGCACCAGTCGCCAAAGACCTGCGCGCCTGGCTGAACCGGGTTGAAAATCGATCGGCAGGTTGAACAAAAGGCGATGATTTCCTCTTGCCCCTGCCGGGAAAGTCTTTATGAACACCACAACGTCGGGCTATGGCGCAGCCTGGTAGCGCGTCCGTCTGGGGGACGGAAGGTCGCAGGTTCGAGTCCTGCTAGCCCGACCAAATCACACCGACGTTTATGGCAAACAGGCCAGATCCCGCTCTGGTGCCAGGGGGGATCAAGATGACAGGCGTTTGCCCAAACCAGCAGATCGAAGCGATGATCGGACGTGGTGAGATTGCCGCCAGTTCCGAAATCCTGGATGCGCAAATCCAACCCGCCAGCCTTGATTTACGTCTGGGAACAGTGGCTTACCGCGTGCGCGCATCATTTCTGGCTGGCGAAGGGCGTTCAGTTACTGATCGTCTGTCAGAATTCGAAATGCACCGTATCGACATCAGCGATGGCGCGGTGCTGGAAAAGGGCTGCGTCTATCTCGTGCCCTTGATGGAATCGCTGAACCTGCCCGCGGGCACCAGCGCGGTTGCCAACGCCAAAAGCTCGACCGGGCGGCTGGACCTGTTGACCCGCACCATCACCGATGGCGGGGCCGAGTTTGACCGGGTCCCAGAAGGATATAGTGGCCCGCTTTATGCTGAGATTTGCCCCCGCTCCTTCTCGGTTCTGGTGCGTCCGGGGATGCGGCTGAATCAGATCCGATTCCGTCAGGGACAAGCCGTTCTCAGCGACGCGGAACTGACCGCTTTGCATGCCGATGCACCGCTGGTTGACGGACCTGCCGTCATTCAGGATGGCCTCGGATTCTCGGTTGATCTGCAACTTCCGGACACCGATCTCGTGGGATACCGGGCAAAACCGCATACAGGTGTGATCGATCTAGACCGGATCGGTGATTACGACGCTCATGACTATTGGGAGGAAGTGCGCACCAAAGATGGCCGGATCATCCTCGATCCCGGTGCATTTTATATCCTCGTCAGCCGCGAAGCAGTCCATATTCCGCCCATGTATGCCGCCGAGATGGCCCCTTATCTGGCGATGGTTGGCGAATTCCGCGTGCATTACGCAGGTTTCTTTGATCCCGGTTTCGGTCATGCGGCCGCTGGTGGCGAAGGATCACGCGGGGTGCTTGAAGTCCGCTGCCACGAGGCCCCGTTTGTTCTGGAACATGGACAGGTGGTTGGGCGTCTGGTCTATGAGCGTATGGCGGACATGCCAACGCAGCTCTACGGTGCAGGAATTGCGTCGAACTATCAGGGGCAAGGCCTGAAACTATCCAAACATTTCAAGCCAGTAAGCTGATCAGAACTTCATGAACCTGCGCATCTGGCGGGTCATGCGCTGCGCTTGTTTCATGTTCTGTTTCTGACGGCCCGCGTTTTGCTGCATGTTCTGTTTGGCCCGCGGATCAGTCTGTGCGTCACCCTCTTGGTCGGGTTTGCTGGTCAGCCGCCCCGCCAGGTCAAAACCTTTGTCCACCCCACGGCTCACGAGGCGACGCATCACCTGTCGCACAATCATGTCGATGATCCGGTTCGCGTTCATGGCATCCTCCGTCTTTCACGCGTGAACATAGTTGATATTTTCGTCAACAAAAGGGCGCGCTGATCACTCTTCCTCGAACAGCTCTGTCTGATCCTCATCATCCTGCTCCTGTCCCTCGCCCAGTGGCACCGTTCCGGGTGGCGGCCTGTTCTCGAGCAACCCGGCGGCGCGCAACTCTTTGAGGCCCGGCAGGTCACGTGCGTTCTCAAGCCCGAAGTGATCCAGAAACTCGGGCGTGACAACAAACGTCACCGGGCGGCCGGGCGTCATGCGGCGACGGCCCAGCCTGATCCACTCCATCTCGAGCAGTTGATCAATCGTGCCGCGCGACACTGAGACACCCCGGATTTCCTCGATCTCGGCCCGTGTACAGGGCTGGTGATAGGCTACGATGGCCAGCGTCTCAATCGCGGCCCGGCTGAGCTTGCGGGTTTCGACGGTTTCCTTTTGCATGAGAAACCCAAGATCAGGCGCGGTGCGGATGGCCCAGGCCTCGCCCACCTTGACGACGCGTACACCGCGACCTTCGTATCGTTTCTGAAGGGATTCAAGAGCTTGCGCGGCGTTGCTGCCGTGCGGCATCCGTATCTCGAGATCACCAACGGTCACAGGCTCGGGGCTGGCAAACAAGACAGCTTCAACCATACGCTCCTGCTCGGCCAGAGGCGGGGCCTCGAACAGGGAGCCGGTGCCGTCTTCATTCTCAGCTTCAGTCACGGGTATCGGTCCTCTTGCGCAAATGGATCGGAGCAAAGGTCTCGCTCTGCTTGATCTCCATATGTCCTTCTTTCACAAGTTCCAGCGAGGCTGCAAATGTCGCCGCCGTAGCCGAGCGGCGGCGTACCGGATCAGCCTCCCACCCGTCGGGCAGATAGGTTTCCATATCGGTCCATGTGCCAGCAAAGCCAATCAGCGGGCGCATGCGTTCCAGTGCCTGTTCCATCGTGAAAACGGCGTCGCGGTCCATTACAAAGGGGCGGAACTCATCCCGGGTGCGGATGCGCGCATAGCCCTGCATCAGGTCCAGCAGCGTCGCAGAATAGGTCACGGTGCGAATGCGGGTGATATCTTCGCCCTGCCCGCGTTTGAAGAAATCCCGGCCCAGCTGGTCGCGCGCCATTAGCCGCGCAGCGGCGTCGCGCATCGCCTGAAGGCGCTCAAGCTGAAAGGCCAGATGGGCGGCCAGTTCCTCACCCGTTGGCCCCTCTTCATCCGGGTCCGGCGGCAGCAACAGGCGCGACTTGAGGAAGGCGAGCCACGCCGCCATCACCAGATAATCCGCCGCCAGTTCGATCCGCAGCGCACGCGCCTTTTCCACGAAGGTCAGATATTGCTGCGCCAGCGCTAGAACCGAGATCTTACGCAGATCCACCTTTTGGGTCCGCGACAGGGTCAGCAGCACATCCAGGGGGCCTTCGAACCCGTCAACGTCAACAATCAGCGCCTCGGCCGCAAGGCGATCTGCAACCGAGATGGGATCTTCGCTGAAAAGGTTATCCGTCATATACCTGCCCGTTCATCAAACGGGATAGTTCCGCTTCGGCAGCCTCGATGTCAAGCGCCACTGGGGGTTTGCGCATGGCGAGCGCCTGTTCGGCGCGACGCTGCGCGATCTCCGACATCTCACCTGCGGCCTGCATGACCTCGGCACGTTCGTCAAATGAGCCGTTGCAATGCAGGATCACATCGCAGCCAGCCTGCAGGGCCTGCCGGGACAGATCAGATAATGAGCCGCTGAGCGCCTTCATCGAGATATCGTCGGTCATGATCAGACCATCGAACCCGATGTTGTCTCGGATGACCGACATCATTTGCGCAGAAATCGTTGCTGCTTGCGGGTCGATCTGATCATAGACAAGATGCGCCGTCATCCCCATCGGCAGGTCATTCAGGGCGCGAAACGGAGCGAAATCTCGCTCCAGCTCTGCCGGTGGGGCATTCACATGCGGCAGGTCATAATGGCTGTCCAGCGTTGCGCGCCCGTGACCGGGGATATGCTTGGCAATGGGCAGGACGCCGCCATCCAGATGGCCCTGCGCCACGGCGCGGCCCATGCGCGTGACGCTGTCTGCATCATGCCCGTAGCACCGGTTTTTAAGAAAGGCGTGAGTGGCTTGGCCCGCAACGTCGATCATAGGGGCACAATTGCTGTCGATACCAAGGCCAAACAGCTCATGCGCAATCAGGCGATAACGCAGATACATGGCGCGTTCGGCCGCGTCCCCTGCCCGTTCGGCATGATCCAACGGCGGCAGCCATTCGCGGGCCAGCGGCGCGCGCAAGCGTTGCACACGCCCGCCTTCCTGATCGATGGTGATCGGGCAGTTCCGCCCAACCGCTTCGCGAAAATCATCACACAACGCACGCACCTGATCAGCGGTGTCTATGTTGCGCGCAAACAAAATGAACCCGAACGGGTTCATCTCGCGGAACAGTGCTGTTTCTTCTGAGGTCAGACGCAGGCCAGCCGCGTCAGTAATCGCAGCGCCAAAGCTCACCGCGCTGCGACCGGGATACAATCCGCGCCCTGCGAGACCAGTGCTGCGCAGAACTGACGCGAGTCACTCAGATCTTCGAACCCAAGCACGCGCAGACGATAGAAAGTGCGTCCACCGCTTGAGGTTTTCTGGATAACGCGCTGTTTTCCATCCATATATTCAGCGAAGCGCCCATTCAAACGATCCCACTCCGCCTGCGCGACATCAACGCTGTCATAGGCCCCCAACTGTGCCAGACGCGTTCCTTTGCTCAGCGTGTCAGGATCTATGTCCAGCCCAACAGCCGCTTTGACGGCCGCGTTTATCGCGTCTTCGGTCGCGCTGTTGGCTGAAGCACCGCTGGGTGTGGCGCGCGCAGGGCGGGTGTGCGGACGCAGCGAGCGGCGCACACCGGGAAGCGCTGCAATCGCGGGATCCGGCAGTTGCGCGGCCAGATCGGCGGGGTCAATTGCCGGTTCTTCGTCGATCGTCGCCAATGACGCCAGCTGAACCCCAGCGTCTTCAGGTTGAGGTGTTGTGAGAGTTTCACCAGAAAGTTCCGCAACCAGAGAGTCGACAGCTCCCTGCCGCAGCTCTGCCGCTTCCTGGTTGGTGATCTCTTCTTCGACCACATGCACGGCCTGCGTCGGCTGCAGCGTTCCCATTGGGGCATCCTCGTCGGTCAACGACACCGGACGCGGCGCAAGGATCAGGCGATCTGCGGGGGGTGCTGCGGACCCTTCGGCGGCAACGGTGTTCACCGCAAGGCCCTGATGGTCAGCAGGTGTGCCACCGGGGTTTTCCGGCTGAATACGCATCGGACCTTCGGCTGCGCGCACGACGGGCACGCCGCTGACGTCGCGCATAACCAGCTTGTAGCTCCAGACACCGACGCCAGCGACCAGCGCCAATGAGGCGACCGCACCGAGGATATTGACCATACGCCCGAACCCGGCCCCACGCGGGGCGTCGGCGTAATCCTGCATGTCCTCGGGATAATCATACGCATCCTCAGGATGCGGTTGATTCGTGTAATGCATGTGCTCGGGGCCTGTTTGCCCCGAGTAATCGTAACTCGCCATATCCGCCTCACCGCCCGATTGCGCCTTAAATTGTGGCGCGCGGGTCATTTCTTGTCTGCCTCGATCCGGCGGTTCGGACGGTATTGGTTACCGCATCTCCTGCGCCGGAGTGACGCCTAGAATACCCAAGCCCGCTGAAATCACAACAGAAACGGACCGGGCCAATGCGATTTTTGCCTGACTTGTGGCCACATCGCCATCCTGAATGAAACGCAGCTGGGTTTCGTCATTGCCCTTATTCCACAGAGCATGAAAATCCCCTGCCAATTCATAGAGATAGAAGGCGACCCGGTGCGGTTCATTGGTGCGCGCCGCGATCTCGACCAGGCGTGGCCACTCGGCCAGTTTCTTCGCAACCGTCAGTTCCGAGGCGTGATCATTCTTGCTCAGATCAGCGCTGACAAGAGTCGCATCGTCGGTCGCAATCCCGGCCTCAGCAGCACGGCGCAGCACGCTCATCACACGCGCATGGGCGTATTGGACGTAGAACACGGGGTTCTCGCGGCTCTGCTCCAGCACCTTGTCGAAATCGAAATCCAGAGGCGCGTCATTCTTGCGGGTCAGCATGACGAAACGGGTCACATCCGGCCCGACCTGATCGACCACATCGCGCAAGGTGACAAAGTTCCCTGCCCGTTTCGACATCTTGAACGGTTCGCCGTTCTTCCAAAGCTTCACTAGCTGGCAGAGCTTGATATCCAGCGGCACCGCACCATCGGACAGTGCCGATACGGCTGCCTTCATCCGTTTGACGTACCCGCCATGGTCCGCGCCGAACACGTCGATCAACGCGTCAAAACCGCGGCTTACCTTGTCATAGTGATAGGCGATATCGGGCGCGAAATAGGTCCAGCTGCCGTCCGATTTCTTAACGGGGCGGTCGACATCGTCGCCATGCTCGGTCGATTTGAACAGGGTCTGCTCGCGCGGCTCCCAATCCTCGGGCTTTTTGCCCTTCGGCGGCTCCAGCACGCCTTCGTAAATCAGGCCCTTATCGGTCAGCGATTGCAGCGCAGCCTCGATCCGGCCAGTGCCATAGAGCGATTTTTCCGAGAAAAACACGTCCATCTCGACGCCCAGCGCCTTCAGGTCGGCGCGGATCAGGTCCATCATCGCGTCGGTTGAGAACTCACGCAGATCCTCCAGCCATTCGCTCTCGGGCTTGTCGATCAGGCTGTCGCCATATTTCTCTTTCAGCGCCTCGCCGATCGGGATCAGATAATCGCCCGGATACAAACCCTCGGCAATCTCGGGGCTCAGACCGTTGGCTTCGCGATACCGCTCGTAGGCAGATCGTGCCAGCACATCGACCTGCGCGCCACCGTCGTTAATATAATACTCGCGTGTAACCTCATGCCCCGAATAGGCCAGCAGGCTTGCCAGCGCGTCGCCAAAAACCGCACCCCGCGTATGGCCGACATGCAGCGGACCGGTCGGGTTGGCCGAGACATATTCGACATTCACCTTCTGCCCCTGCCCCATGGACGAGCGGCCATAGTCGGTGCCCTGCGCAAGAACCGCCCCCAGCACGCCTTGCCAAACGGAGGGCGCAAGACGCAGGTTCAGAAAGCCCGGGCCAGCAACCTCGGCACTGGTGATCCGTTCATCCGCCGCCAGCTTGCCGGCGAGCATATCGGCAATGTCGCGCGGCTTCATTTTGGCCGGTTTCGCCAGCACCATCGCCGCATTGGTTGCCATGTCACCATGGGCAGCATCGCGCGGCGGTTCGACCGCCACATTGTCAAAGCTCACCCCCTCGGGCAGAGCGCCATCGGACTGCATCTGTGCCAGCGCGTCCAGCACCAGGCCGCGAATCTCGGAAAACAGGTTCATTTCGGATGTCCTTTTGCTTGCCCGGCGGTTTACCACGCGACACGGCAAGGTCAATGGACGCCTCATATTTGCGCTTGGCTTGCAGGTCAGGCGCGTTAGTCTCACCCCAGTTTCACCGACCGGAGATTGCCGATGTACCGCGCCCTGCCCCTGATATTGTTTCTGACTGCCACTTCGCCTGCGTTGGCTGAAATGCCCGCGCCCGACGGCCATGTGCTGCTGACGCTGGGCGGCGCGGTGACCGAGACCAATCTGCCGGCGCGCAGCGCAGAGGATGGCGGGCTTTTGGGCTATCTCGAAGTCGCGCATAAGGGGGCCGCAGGCTTCGACGCGACCATGCTTAACAGTCTTGAACAGGTTGAAATCACCATTCCCTATGGCCCGCCGGAAAACACCCGCGACCATACCTTTTCCGGGCCCCTGCTGTCCGAGGTCATGACGATGGCGGGCGCCCACGGTAAATCCGCGCTTCCTATGGCCATGGACGGTTATCAGGCTGAGATTTCATGGGACAGCATCTCGACGCATCAACCAATTGTCGCCACCCACGCGGATGGTGCCCCCATGGGGATTGGCGGGTATGGCCCGACGATGATCGTATTCCCTCCTACCGACGACGCCGATCTTGCGCAGACACAGGCGGGTCAGCAGGTCTGGGCCATCGCTTATATCGCGATAGAATGATCGCCGGTGAGCCGTGCGTGATCCTGCAGGGCGAACCTGTCGGTCATACCTGCGATATAGTCTGACACGATCCGCGCCAGCGCAGTCTCATCCTCGGCGGCTTCGATATCGCTGTGCCAGTGGTTGGGCATCTGCATCGGGTCGCTGAGGTAAATCGGGAACAAATCCTCGACGACCTTGCCGACGGTTGCTCGCACCTCCATCACACTGGGCGCCCGGTACATGCGGTTGAACAGAAACGCACGGATTTGCTTCAACTGCCCCCACAACTCGTCCGAAAACCGGATAACGGGGTGGCCCAGATGCCGGATATCTTCGACCGCCCCGGCGCCGGACGTGGTCAGCAGATCGCGGGACGTGTCGATCACATCGCCAACCATCACGCCAAACACCCGCCGCAGCGCTTCATGCCGACGGCGATAGGGTTCAAGACCCGGATATCTGGCATCAACCTCAGCATAACAAACCCCGATAATCGGCAGTTGCCGGATGTCATCATCGTCGAACAACCCGGCGCGCAAACCGTCGAACAGGTCGTGGTTGTTATAGGCGATATCATCCGACAAAGCGGCGACCTGCGCCTCGGCGCTGGCATGGGTTCCCAGCTCAAGATCAAAGCTTTGGTCGCATTCGGCCAAGGCCCAGGGCAATGCGCCCACCACCGGCCCGTTGTGCTTTGCGATGCCTTCAAGGCATTCCCAGGTCAGGTTGCATCCGTCGAACTCGGCATAGTGGCGCTCCAGCTTTGTGACGATCCGGATGGCCTGCGCGTTGTGGTCGAATCCGCCGTAAGGTGCCATCAACGCATGCAGCGCGTCCTCGCCCGTATGACCAAACGGCGTGTGGCCAAGGTCATGCGCCAACGCAACTGCCTCTGTCAGCTCAACGTTCAGGCCGAGTGCTCCGGCGATGGTCCGCGCTACCTGTGCCACCTCAATGGAATGGGTCAGCCGTGTGCGATAACTGTCGCCTTCATGTTCGACGAACACTTGCGTTTTGTGTTTGAGCCGCCGAAAGGCGCTGGCATGAATAATCCGGTCACGATCCCGCTGAAAGCATGATCGAAAGCTGCTCTCGTCCTCTGGCACCAACCGCCCCCGCGCGCGGTCTGGATCCGAGGCAAAACATGCTCTGTTCAAAGGTCTTGTCCTTGTCGCCTGTCCTTGGCTCTCATATATTGTAACGCACTGAGGAAATAAACCTTTGGAGATCGGCATGAACCTGCCCCCTAAAGTCACGGAGCGCGCCTTTGAACGGCTGGCCGAAATTGGTGCCGCAAATCAGGGTCAGGCGCTGCGCGTTGCTGTGGAAGGCGGAGGATGCTCTGGCTTTCAGTATGAAATCGCGCTGGACACGCCAAAAGACGATGACCTGATCCTTGAAGGTCAGGGTGAGAAAGTCATCGTGGATGCGATCTCGCTGCCGTTTCTGGAAAACGCCGTCATTGATTTCACGCAGGAACTGATCGGCGCGCGCTTTGTGATCGACAATCCCAACGCAACGTCGTCTTGCGGTTGCGGCACCTCATTCTCGATGTAGACCCCCAGTTCATTTGCTGGCAATTCGGAAAACATGCGTAGTTCCGGATGCCCTGCCCGGCTGGCGCTTTACAGCGCGGCCTTCGGTGATAGATTGATATTGCCTATCCATGTGCGGCTAGGGTTCCGCTGAGTTATCAGGTCTGGACCGAGCGCCGTTATGAGCCCGTGTACGGGCGGACACCTTAAAGACGAGAAAGCTAGGGGGGATGGACGGGTGTGCTTATGCACGTCTGCTTGAAACTCGTCATTGAGGTAACACATGTCCATCCTTGGCTTCGCGCTCGTCCTGACAGCCGCAATCTGTCACGCAACCTGGAATTTCTTTGTCAAACGCATCAATGCCGGACCGGAACTGGTCTGGTTATTTTCGGCTTTTTCGGTGGTGATCTACCTCCCCCTGGTAATCTGGATCAGCGCCGGCATTCCGTGGTTCGATGCCACACAGATGCTCTTCATCGCGGGAAGCACAGTTCTGCATCTGGGGTACTTCCTGCTGTTGCAGATCGGCTATCGCACAGGAGACCTGTCGCTGGTGTATCCAACGGCACGTGCAACCGGGCCAGTGCTTTCGACCTGCTTCGCGGTGTTGTTTCTGGGCGAGCACCTTACCCCGCAGATCGCCACAGGCGGTGCAATCATCATCTTCGGTGTTCTGATGCTGACAGGCGGGTTCCAACGATCCGCAAACAGGACGTTACTATCGCTTGGCTTCGGTCTGCTGGCCGGTCTCTTCATCGGAAGCTATACGGCATGGGATGCCTATGCGGTCTCGGCGTTGATGATTCCACCGCTGCTGCTGGATTACGCGTCCAGCCTGGGCCGAACAGTGCTACTGGCACCGCTGGCAATGCGCCGTCGTGCTCAGATTCAAGAAATATGGCAGCAGCATAAGCTGGGCGTCCTTGCCATCGCTGTGTTCAACCCGCTGGCCTATATCCTTGTCCTCATTGCCCTGACTTTTACCCCGGTTGTCTTTGTCGCGCCGATCCGCGAACTCAGCGTTCTGCTGACGGTGCTGCTGGGCAGCCTCCTGCTGGGCGAAGGTCAGTTGAAACACCGGCTGTGCTGGGCAAGCGTCATTCTGGCCGGTGTTGTGGTTCTTGCCGGAGCTGGACAATAGCCATGCGGATGTTTTGCGATTCCGGCCCAACTTTGTCGGGGTGAAATATTCTGATTTTGCGTACAGCTCTGCTAATGTGCCGCAAAAAGAGAATTTGGAGGCGGTCGTATGAACCAGGGGCTCAGCCATATCACTTTCATCGTCAGCGATCTCGATAAAATGGAAGAGATGCTTGTAACCGTCCTGAACGCAAAGAAAATCTATGACAGCGGCGACAGAACGTTCTCGCTCTCTAAAGAACGGTTCTTTGATGTCGGGGGCATCTGGGTGGCGACGATGGAGGGCGACCCCCTGCCAGACAAGACCTACAACCACGTCGCCTTCAAAATGGGACCCGACGATTATGACGACAGGTTGCAGCGCATTAAAGCGCTGGGCCTGGAGGTTCGTGAAGGCCGGTCGCGCGTCGCGGGAGAAGGCCATTCGATCTACTTCTATGACCACGACAACCATATGTTCGAACTGCACAGCGGCACCCTGCAAGAGCGGCTAAAGCGCTACGCTGAGACGTGAACAGACCTTTGCCGCAGGACCCTGCGCACAACAGACGGCAATCTGATTTCCTCACCCCGTCAGCGCAGGACGACAGCGCGCTACTTGCCGTTGGGCTGGTTCTGGGCGATAGGTTGCCCTGAGGCATCGGAGGGATCGCGCATGAAAATCGCCACGTTCAACATCAATGGCATCAAAGCGCGGGCCGAGGCCCTGCCCCGTTGGCTGGACGACACGCAGCCCGATGTCGTGCTGCTGCAGGAAATCAAATCCGTCGACGAGAATTTCCCGCGCGAGCTGTTCGAAGAGCGTGGCTATAACGTCGAAACCCATGGGCAGAAAAGCTTTAACGGGGTTGCCATCCTGTCCAAGCTGCCGCTGGAGGATGTATCGCGCGGATTGCCGGGCGACGACGAGGATGAACAGGCCCGTTGGATCGAAGCAACGGTGATCGGAAAGAAAGCGCTGCGCATCTGCGGGCTTTATCTGCCCAACGGAAACCCGGTGCCCGGCCCAAAATACGAATACAAGCTCAGCTGGATGGAGCGGCTTTATGATCGCGCGCGCACCCTGCTGGCGACCGAAGAACCCGCACTGATGGCAGGGGATTATAACATAATACCGCAGGCCGAAGACGCAAAACGCCCGGACGCGTGGCGCGAAGACGCCCTGTTCCGCCCCGAAAGCCGCGCGGCCTTTCGCAAGATCCTGAACCTGGGCTTTACCGAAGCGTTCCGCGCCCGAACCCAGGGGCCCGGTCACTATTCATTCTGGGATTATCAGGCCGGTGCCTGGAACAAGAATGATGGCATCCGCATCGACCATTTTCTGCTGACTCCACAGGCGGCGGACCTGATGCGGGATTGCCGGATCGATACCGAAATCCGCGGGCATGAGAAACCGTCAGATCACGTCCCCGTTTGGGTAGACCTGGACCTGTGATCCTTCAGCGGGTGGCATCATAGTCATAAATCCACTCGTAACGGCGACTTAGCCTGGGCCCCAGCGCCGTCAGCGCCGCCTGCGCCGCAATCCGCATCGGACCGCGCAAATGAAAGTTACGGGCATTGCCCGAGGCGGCTTCGACCACTTTGCGGGCTCGGGGCGCACGGGTGGTTTCATAAGCCTGCAACGCGCCCGTCAGGTCATCCTGATCAAATGATCGCGCCAGAATCCACGCATCCTCGAGCGCCAGACAGGCGCCCTGTGCCATGAACGGCAAGGTTGGATGCGCGGCGTCTCCCAACAGGGCGACACGGTCGCAATGCCACTTGCGCGCCACCGGGCGCAGAAACAGCGCCCAGATATGCGTTTCCTGAACCTCTGCCAGAACCTCGCGAACTTTGCCGCCGAAATCAGCAAAGCGCGCGCGCAGGTCATCGGGGTCTCCGGTCAGGCGCCACCCCTCTTCCTGCCAGTCCGAGCGTTCTTCGATCGCCACGATGTTCATCAGGCTCTGATCGCGCAAAGGATAGGTGACGACATGACGGCCCGGCCCCATGGTCAGATGTGCCTTGGGGGCCTCAAGGTGGCGCTGCCAGGGTATCGTTGCCCGCCAAGCAACCTGATGGGTAAATCCAAGGATCTCTTCACCGTTCAGCACCGGCCGGATCGCGCTGCGCCCACCATCTGCGGCAATTGCACAGGCTGCCTCGATCACTTCACCGCCCTCAAGGGTGACGGTCACTTGATCGGCCTGCTCGGTCAGGGTCTGAACCTTTGTTGCCAGACGGATATGAACACCGGTGGCCAGAGCCTTGCGGTGCAGAAGATCAATCAGATCGGCCCGGTGATAGTAGTATGTAGGGCCAGCCGAGGGCGGGCTGATGCGGCTGATAAACCGGCCTGTCTTATAATCTCGCAAAACCGTCCCGTGCGAGCGCAGCCCCGCCTGAGGCACGTCGCCAACCACGCCCAATGCGCGCAGCACCGCGATCCCATTGGCGCTTATCTGCAGTCCCGCACCAACCTCTGAGATTTCGGCAGCCTGTTCCAGCACAACAACATCTGCGCCGCGCTGGCGCAACGCAATGGCCGCGGCCAGTCCGCCAATCCCGGCGCCAACAATGCAGAATTTCAGCCCATCTATTTTCATGATGCGGACTTAGCCCAAAAAAAACGCCAGAACCACAGGTCCCGGCGTTCATCCATCGCGTGAGGTCAGCGATCAATCGTCGCGGTGTACCTTTTCACGGCGTTCATGGCGTTCCTGCGCCTCAAGGGTCATGGTCGCGATGGGACGCGCATCCAGACGCTTGAGCGAGATCGGATCGCCCGTCTTTTCGCAATACCCGTATTCGCCCTCATCAATCCGGCGCAGGGCCGAGTCGATTTTGGCGACCAGTTTGCGCTGGCGGTCACGTGTGCGTAACTCCAGCGCCCGATCAGTTTCCTCGCTTGCGCGGTCGGCGACGTCCGGAATGTTACGAGTATTGTCTTGCAGCCCTTCAATCGTGTCGCGGCTGCCTGCTAAAAGTTCGGTCTTCCAATCCGTCAGCTTACGACGAAAGTACTCAAGCTGGCGGTCATTCATGAAAGGCTCATCTTCGGCCGGGCGATAGTCTTCCGGCAGAAAAACTTCCTGCTTCATATTTGCTCCCTCGGTATGGCCTGAAACGTCGGGCTTTGCGGATCTAGCTGACATTCGGCTCTCCCTTTTTTCGAGCGTTTATCCGACGAAGCCCGGAATGTCACTACACAAACGTAGGCAAGCAAAAGCGATGGCTGCAAAGTCTAACCATGAGACTTTTCAGGATAAATCCTTGCTTGGGCGCGCCTATCAGCGAAACTTTTAAGGCGATATTGCAGCCAACAGCTTAACGAATTGTCTTCGAATCACGCACGGAACGATCAGGATACGCCCATTATTGCCTCAGTCAGACGCAGCGGCGCGGCTTGTAAATAAGTGCGCCCATCTGTAACTCGAACAGCAGGAATTCAGCGCGCACTGCGCGGCAAACACATGAGGGCTCTATGACCGCACGTTTCCAAGGCACTGCAGAATATGTTGCCACCGATGACCTAACCATCGCCGTCAACGCTGCCGTCACGCTGGAACGCCCACTGCTGGTCAAAGGGGAGCCCGGTACGGGCAAAACAGAACTGGCAAAGCAGGTGGCAGGCGCGCTGGGTCTGAAAATGATCGAGTGGAACGTGAAATCTACTACCCGCGCGCAACAGGGTCTTTACGAATACGATGCGGTTAGCCGTCTGCGCGACAGTCAGCTGGGCGAAGAGCGCGTACATGACGTGTCGAATTATATCCGCAAGGGCAAGCTGTGGCAGGCGTTTGAGGCCGACGAAAAGGTCGTCCTGCTGATTGACGAAATCGATAAGGCCGATATCGAATTTCCCAACGACCTGCTGCAGGAACTCGATAAGATGGAGTTCCATGTCTATGAGACCGGCGAGACAATCCGCGCCAGACAGCGCCCCATCGTGATCATCACCTCGAACAATGAAAAGGAACTGCCCGACGCCTTTCTGCGCCGTTGTTTCTTCCACTATATCCGTTTTCCTGATGAGGCGACGATGCGCCGGATCGTTGAGGTTCATCACCCCGGCATCAAGGATGCGTTGCTGACCACCGCGCTGACCCAGTTCTATGAAATCCGTGACACGCAGGGACTGAAAAAGAAACCGTCGACCTCCGAGGTACTGGACTGGCTGAAACTGCTACTGGCCGAGGATCTGACGCCCGAAGACCTCAAACGTGACGGTGCCAACGCGCTGCCCAAACTGCATGGCGCGCTTTTGAAGAACGAACAGGACGTGCATCTGTTTGAGCGTTTGGCCTTTATGGCGCGCAATAAGCGCTGAGCAGCCACCTTATGAACATTCGGTGATCACGGCTTGCCATGCGGCAAGCCCGGTGCAAGCATCGGCCCGAACCTCGCATGGCCATACCAAAGTCATGCTTTGCACGACAGGACAGCCATTTGACACAAGCTTTGACTATCCGTCCTCTAACCGCAGAAGACTATCCAGCCTGGTCCATGCTGTGGCGGGACTATCTGGCGTTCTATGAAACCGAACTGGAGGGCGAGATCTACGCCTCGACCTTCCAGCGGCTTCTGGGCGACGACCCGCAGGATTTTTCTTGTTTCGTTGCTGAAATGGGCGGAGAACTGGTCGGCCTGACCCACTTTCTGTTTCACCGCCATGCCTGGAAGGTCGAGAATGTCTGTTATCTGCAAGACCTGTTTGCAAGCCCCGCGGCGCGCGGCACCGGCGTTGGACGTGCCCTGATCGAAGCGGTCTATACTGATGCGGACCGCAAAGGAGCCCCCACGGTGTACTGGCTGACACAGGATGACAACCAGACAGCCCGCACGCTGTATGATAGGATCGGCCAGTTGACCCCGTTCGTCAAATATACGCGCCCATGATGCGGTTCGGGCTGTTTCTGGCTGCAATCGCCCTTGTCGGATGCAGTTCGGTCGAAAAGATCGAGTTGCCGGATGACATCAAGTCGGTCGAACTTGTGCTACCGCCCAGCAACTCTTTTGGCGCGCCGCATCCCACGCCCCCGGCGCGATCGAACAAAAACATCGCGCGGGATTTCCTCGATCTCCACTTTGCATTGGAAAGCGGCACCGCCCTGCCCGTCTTTACCCGGTTCGAGACCCCCATCACGGTGCGGCTGACGGGTACGCCCACAGGCACAATGCAATCGGACCTAACGCGCCTGCTCTCGCGCTTGCGTCGCGAGGCCGGGATCGACATCCGGGAAATCGATGAGGGTCAGGCCAATATCACAATTCAGGCCGTCAGCCAGAAAGAGATTCAGCGCATCCTGCCGCAAGCCGCCTGTTTCGTGGTGCCGAACGCGTCCAGCCTGGAAGAATACCGCCGTGACCGGCGCAAGGCCAAAAGCGACTGGACCAGATTGCGCAGCCGGGAACGGCTGGGAATTTTTGTCCCGAATGACGTCAATCCGCAGGAAACCCGCGACTGCCTGCATGAAGAGCTTGCGCAGGCCATGGGGCCGCTGAACGACCTCTATCGCCTGCCAGATTCGGTGTTCAACGATGACAATTTTCACACCGTCCTGACCGGTTTCGACATGTTGGTGCTGCGCGCAACCTATGCGCCCGAGCTGCGCAACGGGATGACCCGCGATCAGGTCGCGGCGGCCATTCCGTCCATCCTAAGCCGCCTAAACCCGCGGGGCGATACTCTGCCTGAAAAACCAGTTTCGGAAACGCCCCGCGAATGGATTGTGGCAATCCACAAATCGGTCAGATCGCGCGCGACACCCCGGCAGCGTATGAAAGCCGCGCAAGAGGCTGCCAGGATCGGAGAGGAACAGGGCTGGACCGATCAGCGGCGTGCGCTGCCCCACTATCTGATGGGGCGTATGGGACAGTTCGACAGCGCGGAAGAAGCGCAACGCCAATATGCGCTGGCGCAGCAATACCTGTCTGTCACGCCTGGGACCGAGCTGCATCAGGCCCATGTGACCACTCAGACCGCAGCCTATGCGTTGGCGCGCGGTAAAGGACCCAGTGTTCTGCCTGAACTGGATCAGGCCATCGCTGTCATGACACGCGCCGAAAATGCCTCGTCCCTCGCGACGCTGATGCTGCTGAAATCCGAGGCCCTCAGACAGGCCCGCCGCTTCGAAGAAGCCCGCGCCGTCAGACTGGACAGTCTGGGGTGGGCACGATACGGCTTTGGTTCGGAAGTTGTGGTTCGCTCGCTCATGCAGGATATTGCGTTGCGGAACCCGCAAAATATCGAAGGCGGATGACAAGCATATGGCAGTGGTTCTGGGAATGGCGTTACTGGGGGCAATTCTGGGGGTGCTGACTGCGCGCAAACGCAACGGCAGCGGCGCCGACATGGCCCAATATGCGGCAGGCTATGGGATCGCCTTTGCGCTGGTCGGGCTGGTGATGTCGCTGATCCTTGTGCGGATGATCGCATAGCACCATGTTCCTGCCCTTCTTCGAAAACCTTCGCAAGGCCGGCATTCCCGTTTCACTGCGGGAGTATCTGACCTTTCTCGAAGGCATGAAGAAGGGATTGGCGACCTATGATGTCGAGGCGTTTTACTATCTCGCCCGAACGTCGATGGTGAAGGATGAGCGTAACATCGACAAGTTCGACCGCGCCTTTGCCGCCAGCTTTGAGGGGCTGGACGAAATCTCGTTTGATCAGGTGCTCGAATCCGTCGACATCCCGGCCGACTGGCTGGCCAAAATGGCGGAGAAGCATCTGTCAGATGAAGAGAAGGCCGAGATCGAAGCTTTGGGCGGCTTCGACAAGCTAATGGAAACGCTGCGCGAGCGGTTGAAGGACCAGCAAGGCCGCCATCAGGGTGGCAACAAATGGATTGGCACAGCCGGAACCTCTCCGTTCGGGGCTTACGGCTACAACCCCGAAGGCGTGCGGATCGGGCAGAAGGAAAGCCGCCACCGCCGTGCAGTCAAAGTCTGGGACAAACGTGAATTCAAAAACCTGGACGACACAGTTGAACTGGGCACCCGTAACATCAAGGTCGCATTGAAACGCCTGCGCCGCTGGGCGCGCGAAGGTGCCGCACAAGAGCTGGACCTTGATGGTACGATCCGCGCCACAGCCGAACATGGCTATCTGGACGTCAAGACCCGCCCTGAACGCCACAACGCCGTCAAGGTGCTGCTGTTTCTGGATGTGGGCGGTTCAATGGACCCGCATATCAAAGTGGTAGAAGAGCTCTTTTCAGCCGCGCGGACCGAGTTCAAGCATCTGGAATACTATTACTTTCACAATTGCCTCTATGAGGGTGTCTGGCGCGACAATCGCCGACGCTGGGATCAGCAGACCCCCACACATGAGGTGCTGCGAACCTATGGCGGGGATTACAAATGTATCTTCGTCGGAGACGCGTCGATGAGCCCGTATGAGATCGCCTATCCCGGTGGCGCCAACGAGCACTGGAATGCCGAGGCCGGTCAGGTCTGGCTGCAACGCGCCCGCGAACAATGGACCTCGCACCTTTGGATCAATCCGGTGCCCGAGAAATACTGGGACTACACCCATTCAATCGGCATGATCCGAGAGATCTTCGAGGACCGCATGGTACCGATGACCTTGGCCGGGCTGGAACAGGGGATGCGGGATCTGACACGGTAGCCTAAATTCACAGAAGGCCGGTTGAAATTTCTGCTTGACCTAAAGTTGGGTTGAGCCCGCACAGTGGCTCGGTTCCGAATTCAAAACCTGAAGAGCCTACTGTGCATATACTGACTGTCCTCGATCACCCGAATCCCAACTCCTTCACAGCGGCAGCCGTCGCGAAATTCGCCGAAGGCTCAATGGCGGCGGGTCATACCAATGAGATTGCGGATTTACACGCCGAAGGCTTCAACCCGCTCTGGTCCATGGCTGACATTGAAAGAGATGCAGGGTCCACGAGCCCCCCAGACATTCTCGCCGAACAACAACGGATTGCGCGCGCTGACGCCATTTGCCTCGCCTTTCCTTTGTTCTGGTGGGGGATGCCGTCCATGATGAAGGGATGGATAGATCGTGTTTGGAGTTGGGGTTGGGCCTATGATCAGCTGGACAACCCAGAGAAGTCGCTGCAGCGACCGCGCAGCGCCGTGTTGCTTGTTCCTGCGGGCGCGCGTTCCGACGAAATGGAAGCAGAGGGCTATGTCGAAGCCCTTGAGACAGCCTGGATCAAAGGGACATTCGGGTATTTTGGATTTTCGCCGCGAAGAATCGAGCTGCTATATGGGTCGACCGGTTCAGCAGAACGGCGGCAAGCACTTCTGGAGCATTGCTTCGATATAGGTCTGTCTCTACCGCACCCTCAGAAAGATCAAAGTCCGCGAATCTAGCGACGTGCTCGGCCAACTTTTGAACCATAGGCGAGTTTCCATTTGCCCTTGGCGCACACAAAACCCATATCTATCCCATGCTGCGCCTCACTCCGATCCTGCTGGCCATTGGGTATGCCATCGTCATGTACCGCATCTCGGTGTGGCGCACCCATCGTGAGTTGGATGCGAAATCAACCGAGCTGGCTGATCCTGCGTTGAAACGAATGACGGACCGTTTGGCAGCGGCGCTCGGGATCGAGAGGGTGCCGGTCTATATCTATGAGATTGATCCGGTGAACGGGCTGGCCGCGCCGGATGGGCGGATTTTCATCACCCGTGGGTTTTATCGCAAGTTTCGCAATGGTGAGGTCTCGGCCGAGGAAATGGCCAGCGTGATTGCCCACGAACTGGGCCATGTCGCGCTGGGGCATGCGCGGCGACGGATGATTGATTTTTCCGGGCAGAATGCACTGCGCGCGGCGTTGATGATGCTGCTCAACCGGTTCATTCCCTTTGTCGGCGCATGGATCGCCAATATGCTGGCCCATCTGCTGGCCTCGCGCCTGTCACGCGGGGATGAATATGAGGCGGATGAATATGCCGCCGCGCTGCTGACCAAAGCGGGCATCGGCATCGGGCCGCAGAAATCTCTGTTTCACAAGCTTGAGGAACTGACGCAGCAGAGGGCGGGCGTCACCCCGGCCTGGTTGATGAGCCATCCCAAGACGGATGAGCGGATTGCGGCTCTAGAGGTTCTTGAACAGCGCTGGGGCACCAACCACTAACGCCTGCCCTTTCACAGCCCCCAGCAATCAGGCGGTCAGGGCCTTGCCAAGACGCGGCAGGCGGGCCTTTTTCATTAATCCACGCAGCGCCCATTGATCGCCAGACAGGCGATTGGCCTGTGCAAGAACACGTGCCGCCACGTCGGCCATGCCCAGCGGATCGGCCTGCCAGAAACCGTGCAGCAGCGCATCGGGGTTTTGACGCTCCAGACCTTCTTCGGACAGGATATTGCGGGGAAAATCCTTGGCGTTGAGAGTAACGATCAGGTCAGCGGAAGCTGCAATTGCCGTGGCAAGCACGTGGATATCCGCAGCATCCGGCAGCCAAAGGCGTTGTTCCAGGCCCGGATTTGCCGCGCGACTGGCCTCGGGCCACTGCGACTGGGTCAGGGCGATTTCGGCGCGGGCCTGCGCCTCGCCGGTCGAGCCAAGCTTGCGGGCGGCACGCGCCCACTCTTCCAGAATGCGGGGCGACCAGATGGGCGTGAAATGGCCCAATTTGGCTGCGCCCAACAGCATCTCTCGCATCACGGTTGGATAGATGACGCAGGTATCCAGAAGCGCCTTCACAACCGGTAGAACACAGCTTTGAGGTATCCGCTTTCGGCCAGTTGTGGCAGTTGCGGATGATCGGGCCCGGCAAACCCTGTATGGATCATCTGCGCTTGCCGGCCCGCGCGCCCGATCCCGCGCCCGCAAGCCTCGCGGAAGCGGGTCAGATCAGCGGCATGAGAACACGAGCACAGGCCCAGATACCCACCAGGCCGGACCAGAGGCGCAGCAAGCCGCGCCACGCGCTCATAGGCGCGCAAACCGGCATCCAGCGCCTGTTTCGACGGGGCAAAGGCGGGTGGATCGCAAATGACTACGTCAAAGCTGTCGCCATCTTCGCCGAGCTTTGTCAGCATCTCGAACGCATCGCCCTGCCGTGTTCCGAAACGGTCGGCAAAACCTGAGGCTGCGGCCCCGTCCTCGGCCAGTTTCAGGGCGGCGGCAGAGCCATCAACCGACAGCGCCTGCGCGGCACCTTCGGCCAGCATGGCGAGTGCGAAACCGCCCACATGGCTGAACACATCCAACACGCGGGCACCGGGCTGAACAAGGCGCGCGGCAAAGGCGTGGTTGGGGCGCTGGTCATAGAACAGACCGGTCTTTTGCCCGCCGGTCAGGTCGGCCATATAGGTCGCCCCGTTCATCGGCACCGACAGCGGCGCGTCCGGTGCCGCGCCGCGCAGGGTCAGGCTCACATCATTCAGCCCTTCAAGCCCACGGGTACGGCCCGACGCGTTTTTGAGGACAGTTTGAACACCCGTCACCTTTACCAGCGCGTTGGTCAGCTGCTCCAGATGTTGCTCGGCCCAGGCGGCGTTGGGCTGAACGACACAGGTGTCATTGAACCGGTCGATGATGACACCGGGAAATCCATCCGCCTCGGCATGGATCAGCCTGTAATATGGGGCATCGAACAGGCGGTCGCGCATATCGAGTGCGCGCGTTAGGCGCGCCTCGAACCAGCGGTCATCGAGCACAGCAGCGGGATCACGATCCAGAATGCGGCACATGATTTTTGAATTCGGATTGACCGCCACCAGAGCCATCGGGCTGCGCGCATCATCCTCAAGCACCGCCAGCGCGCCCGCGCCGATCTTGCGGGTTCGGCGGTCGGTGACGATATCGTTAGCATAGACCCAGGGAAAGCCGTGGCGGATACCGCGGGCGTTGGCCTTGGGTTTCAGACGTATGAGCGGGCGGTCGGAGGTGGAGCTGTCAGTCATGCCGCCCTCATAGTCGCGATTATGCCGGCGGAAAAGCCCATTAGCGTGCCCGCGCGCGCCAGCCTCCGCGGCGTTTGGGTGTCTGTGCAGATTGCAACCCGTCCTGCAGCACCTGCGTCATAGGATGGTCGGCATGTTGTTGCGAATAGGTCGCGTGCAAATCGGTCAGCGCCTGTTTCTGGTCAAAACCGTCCGGCAGGCTGAGCGCCCAGTCCAGAAAGATGCTGCGGCATTCAGGCAAGGCAATGCCGTCAATCCGGTAAGCCTCTTGAATCAGGCCCTTGGGATCATTTGGATCATCACTGCGCGCCATCTTCGCCCCCTCCAACTGCGGCGCTGATCACGGCCGCCGCTGTGTCATAATTCTGCTGCAGCGCAATCTGCAACTCTTCGACCCTTTCAAAACCGGTGGCCCGGCACAGAAAGGCTGTGCCGCCATCTCCGATCTTGTCGGCCTCGATCACCTTGCCCGACAGCAGCCGCGCGGCAACTTGCACGGACCAGAATAGATCATAGCTGTCTTTCAGCGTTTGCGCCTGAGCGACATCCAGCAAACCGGCAGCGACCGCGCCATCCAGCCCGGACCGCACATCCCGGTCAGGGTGCCCCGAAAGCAGCGCGCCGGTTTCCGCGATCAGTTCAATATCCATCAAGCGTCCGGGGCCGTTCTTGGCGTCCCATATCCCGGCGGGTGACTTGGCCGCCGCCAGACGGGCGCGCATCTCGGCAACTTCGCGCAGAACCTTGGTCCGGTCGCGGGGCTGCGACAGGAATTCGGCGCGAAATGCCTCGATATCCTGCATCAGACCGTCATTTCCGGCAACAACATGCGCGCGCGTCAGCGCGAGATGTTCCCAGACCCATGCCTCGTTCTGTTGATAGTTGGTAAAGCTTTGCCAACTGGTCGCCACCGGCCCCTGATTGCCCGACGGCCTCAGCCGCATATCGACCTCATACAAACGTCCGTGCGACATCGGGGCGGCCAGCGCGGTGATCAGCGCCTGTGTAAACCGGGCATAGTATGTGCGCGTAGCCAGCGGTCGGGGGCCATCCGACATGTCCTGATCCTGGGGGTCGTAGATCACGATCATATCCAGATCGGATTGCGAATTGATCCGCCCTGCCCCGAGCGACCCCATCCCCAGAACCACCGCGCCCCGGCCCGGAGGTGGCCCGTGCTTGCGCGCAAAGCTCTGGGTTACAAACGGCAAAATCGCGGCGATCACCGCCTGCGCCAGATCGGCATATTGCTGCCCGGTCTGCGCCCCGTCGATCAGGCCGCGCAGATGATGCACGCCAATACGGAAATGCCATTCCTTGCACCAGCGGCGCGCCAGATCCAGCTGCGTTTCATAGTCATCCTCGGCGCTCAACGCCTCGGTCAATTCCCGTTGCAGCATCACCTGCCCCGGCCAGTCGTCGAAAAAGCTGCCGCCGATGACCGCGTCAAAGACCAGCGCGTTGCGGGACAGATGGGTCGCCAGCGCATGTGAGGTGCCGACAATATCAACCAACAGATCGATGAGATGCGGATTGGCCTCGAACAGGGAAAACAGCTGCACTCCGGCGGGCAGCCCTGCCAGAAAGCCATCCAGCGCGACCAGAGCCTCGGCCGGTTGCGCGGTTTTGGCTAGGCGGGACAACAGCTCGGGCTTCAGCCGTTCGAATATCCGCGCGCCTCGTTGGGACCGCAGCGCCGGATAGGTCGGCCAGCGCGCCAGAATGCCTTTGTCAAACTCGACATCTTCGGCCTGCGCGGGCGCGGCACCGGGTCCGGGGGCAAAGAAGCCTTCGGTCAGGTCATGAACTTCGGTCAGGCGGCGGGCCAGATCATCCGTCAGCGCAGCGCGGTCTGTGCCCATCAAACAGGCGATGCGTTCGATCCCGTCTTCGGATTGCGGCACCTTGTGGGTTTGCGCATCGTGAACCATCTGAATCCGATGCTCGACCTCGCGGTGTGCGCGGTAGTGATCAGTCAGCTTTTCGGCAACCTCCTGCGGCACCCAACCCTTGGAGGACAGCGCGGCCAGGCCATCCAAGGTGCCGCGCACCCGCAGGTCGGGATCTCGCCCACCGGCGATCAACTGACGGGTCTGGGTGAAAAACTCGATCTCGCGAATGCCGCCCTGCCCCAGCTTCATGTCATGCCCGGGAATGGACAGGGCTCCACCCGTCCCTTTGTTTTCGCGGATGCGGAGCCGCATATCGTGGGCATCCTGTATGGCGGCGAAGTCCAGATGACGCCGCCAGACAAACGGGCGCAACGCCTCGAGAAACCGTTGCCCCGCCGCCAGATCCCCCGCACAGGGCCGAGCCTTGATATAGGCGGCGCGCTCCCACGTGCGTCCAAGGCTTTCGTAATACCGCTCAGCCGCCTCCATCGCGAGGCAGACCGGCGTCACCGCAGGGTCAGGCCGCAACCGCAGATCGGTGCGGAAGACATATCCATCTGCTGTCTTATCGCTGAGCGTCGCGCAGAAGTTCCGTGTCGCGCGCACCATCCCCTGCCGCGCCTCATAAAAATCGTCAGGCTCAAAACGGGTTTCGTCGAACAGCACGATCAGGTCGATATCCGAGCTGTAGTTCAGCTCATGCGCGCCCATTTTCCCCATGGCGAGGATCACCATACCGGCGGCCGTGCCCACATCGTCCTGGGTCATCCCCGGCAGTTTCCGGCGCCGTATAAGATTGGCGATCTCAGCCTTGGCCGCGACATCCGCCGCCAGCGCGCCAAAATCGGTTAACGCTGCGGTCACCTTCTCTAGCGGCCATGCTCCAGCCAGATCCGCAAGTGCTGTCAGCAAGGCAACACGTCGCTTTGCCTGCCGCAACCCCGGCTTGAGTTGATCCGGCGCAAGGGTGCGCACCTCCGATATAACCTGCGTCAACGCTTCATCGGGGTGATAGAGCGCTTGCGGCAGCCAGTCCCGCTCCTGCTCGATCAGCCCTTTCAGATATGGGCTGGAGCCTGCCGCACCCGTGATCAGCTCGGCCTGTTGGGCAGTCAGGTCGGCAACCAGCGCGCGGGTATCTTCACCCAACGCGACATCGAATGCGCGCGGAACGCGGGCAATGGCAAGAACGTCTTTCATATGGGCAGGTTGCGCATCGCTGTCTGGTGGCGTCAATGAGACAAACCCGTCACTTAACGTCCAGCGGCGTGTCCTGACTGAAACTGTTGATCCACGCGCCAAGGCGACGTTCCCATAGGGATGAGATCAGCATCGCCTCCCACGTGTCCATGCCCGGCCGCTGATAATCCGCGCGATAACACAACAACGCAATGTCGGGTGTCAGCACGCGCAATGTCACTTCGCTCAGCTCGAACCGGGCCATGGTTGGGAAATCGGCGAACTGACCCACATGGTCATCGCGATTGGCAAAGCCCGTTGGGTACACGCCCAGAAAATCGGAGCTGAGCAAGGCGCGATCCGCATCAGCATCACCGCCGACCAGAGCCGACCAGACCCTTTTCTCAAGCGTCAGGATATGTTCAAGCGTTGGGGCGGCGGTGTTTTCTTCGGTTTCCATATCGCGAAAATGCGCCGAACAGCCTCTGGCGTCAACCAGCGGCAAAGACACGGACCCCAATATGTAAATCTTTTTCACATTGACCTCTTGCAACCGCCCAAAAGCTCCCCATCTAGACAATGTGAAAGGAATTTACATCAACCTGGAGACCCCAATGACAGCATTGTCTGACCCCGCCGTCCCCGAGAACCCCGGATGGCTCTACCGCGCCGAGGCCTGGCTTGACAGCAAGGGCAAAGGTGCCTGGATCGCCGCTATGGTTCTGGGTTTCATCTTTTTCTGGCCCATCGGTCTGGCCTTTCTCGCCTATATGATCTGGAGCAAACGCATGTTCAGCAAATCCTGCAGCCGCCGCAGCTCGTGGCAGAACCACATGAGCGCCATGAAGCCGTCGGGCAACAGCGCATTTGACGCCTATAAGTCTGACACGCTGGCGCGGCTTGAGCGCGAACAGAAAGAGTTCGAATCCTTCCTGCATCGCCTGCGCGAAGCCAAAGACAAGGCCGAATTCGATCAGTTCATGGACGAACGCGCCCGTGACAATCACAATGAGGACGAATCGGGCAAACCTGCCTGACGTCGGACTGCCCTGCTCCGTGCTGACGGGTCGGGGCTTTTGCTATCATCATCGGATTTTCAAATGACCCATTTGCCTGACCCTGACCGCCAACCCGAGTTCTATCGATCCGTGGCGATCAAACGGTTTTTTGCCTGGCTGTTCGACGTGGCCTTTATATCGCTTCTGTGTACCGTTGCGATCGTTCTGACCCTGGGTTTCGGCTTCTTTATCATCGCCCTGATCTACATGGTGCTCAGCTTTATCTACCGCGTTGTCACGATCGCAAACGGCTCGGCCACACTGGGCATGCGCTTTATGGGGATCGAACTGCGCGACGCCTTTGGCGCGCGGATGGACACTGGCAAAGCGGTGGCTCATACGGCGGGATACTTTGTCAGCATGGCGTTTCCAGTCCTGCAGATCATCTCGGTCATCATGATGATGACCAGCGCCCGCTGCCAGGGTCTGACGGATGCGTTGTTGGGCACGGTGATGATCAACCAGCGTGCCTGATAAATAGCTTTCTGCATACATATTGAAACACTTGGCGGGTCCGAGAACGGTTGCTATCATCCGGTCCAAGACAACACAGGACCTCCATGCGACACACGCTGCCCATCGCGCCACAGTTTTATGTGACCGCCCCACAGCCCTGCCCTTATCTTGAGGGCAGGCTCGAGCGGAAGCTGTTTACAGCCCTGCAGGGCGACGGGGCCGATCAGTTGAACAATTCTCTGTCCCAGCAAGGGTTTCGCCGTTCGCAGAACGTCCTTTATCGCCCGTCCTGTTCGGATTGTTCGGCCTGCCTATCGGCCCGGATCAATGTGGCCGAGTTTCGCCCGACTAAAAGCCAGAAACGCGCGGCCCGGCGCAACGCACATCTCGAACGGCGCGCGACATCGCCCTGGGCCACCGATGATCAGTACGAGCTGTTTCGCCACTACCTCGACGCCCGGCACGCCGATGGCGGCATGGCCGATATGGACGTGTTCGAATTCGCGGCGATGATCGAAGAAACGCCAATCCGCAGTCGTGTGGTGGAATATGTCGCCCCTGAAACCGGCGACCTGATTGCCGTCAGCCTGACCGACGTTCTCGATGACGGGCTCAGCATGGTGTATTCCTTCTATGATCCCCAGCAACCGCAGAACTCGCTGGGCACCTACATGATTTTGGATCATATCGACATCGCGCGCGAGGCGGGTCTGCCCTATATCTACCTTGGCTATTGGGTGCCTGGCAGCCCCAAAATGGGGTATAAGGCCAAGTTCTCCGGGCTCGAAGCCTATGTGAACGGCGCATGGCAGAGCGTGCCCGACCCCGACAAATTCGCCGGAACGGCGCATCACCCACTGTCTTCGGCGCCGATTGCCGAACAGGTCGCCAATATCCAGCTGCCTGACCGCCACCCCACGAAGGGCTGAAAACAATTGCACAAACTCTTCACGCGGTCACGTTGGTTGTGCCGGATTACGACAGCGCCATCGCGTTTTTCACCGAAACACTGTCGTTTGAACTGCTGCAGAATATCGATCTCGGCGATGGTAAACGCTGGGTACGCGTCTGCCCTCCAAACTCCGCCGGAGCCTCACTGGTGCTGGCCAAAGCAGTTGGTGCATCGCAAGAGGGCGCCATCGGCATCCAGACCGGGGGACGGGTTGGTTTCTTCCTTCAAACAGATGATTTTCAACGCGATTACAAGGCCATGCATAGCAAAGGCGTGCATTTCGAAGAAGCCCCGCGCCATGAACCCTATGGCATCGTCGCGGTCTGGCAGGATCCTTTTGGCAACCGCTGGGACCTGATCCAGTTCACCTGATCGGCCGAGAAGGAGCTGGCCCCTTCCCCAACCAGACCAAAGCAAAGGGGGCCCTAAGGCCTCCTTTTCCGCATAACAACACGCGTCAGATCAGTTCGGGATCAGATCCGGAACAATCGTCACGATCGCCGGGAAGAACCACAAGATCGCAATCCCGACCACCTGGATCAGCACGAAGGGCACAATCCCGCGATAGATATGACCGGTGGTCACCTCTTTGGGCGCAACCCCGCGCAAATAGAACAACGCAAACCCGAAGGGCGGCGTCAGGAAAGAGGTCTGCAGGTTCACCGCCACCATGATCGTCACCCATTTCGGATCAAACGACCCGCCATAGATCACCGGCCCCACGATTGGGATCACGATGTAGATGATCTCAAGGAAGTCCAACACAAAGCCCAGTATGAACAGCACCAGCATCACAATCAGGAAGACCGTGAACTCGTTGTCGAAACTGCGCAGGAACTGCTGGATATAGTGCTCGCCCCCGAAGGAGATCACCACAAGGTTCAACAGCTGCGACCCGATCAGGATCGTGAACACCATCGAGGTCACTTTGGCCGTCTCGCGCACTACGGGCGTCAGAACACCGCTTGAGAACAGAACCCAGCAGCCATAGAGCAGCCCGAACAGCGCAAACAGATACGCTCCATACGCGACAAAGAACGCAACCCAAGTTTCGAAAGGAACCGAGCCCTGATTGATGCGCAGATCAAAGTTCACGCCCATCAGCAGCGCGATGATCACCGCAAAAGTTGCCCAGATGATCACCTTGCCCGAGCGGCCCTGATCCTGAAGCTTGCGATAGGCCGCCAGCATGATCGCGCCGCCCGCACCCAGCGCCGCTGCGGGCGTCGGGTTGGTCACACCACCCAGGATCGAACCAAGCACTGCAATGATCAGAACCAGCGGCGGGAACACGACCCGGATCAGATCATTAGTCGCACATCGCGCCGCCGCGTGCCTGCACCCATAGATCGCCAACGCAAACGGCGCGGCCATAAGGACAAAGGTCAACCCAGATGAGGTCGTCGGGGCGATGAACAAAATATCGACCAGCAGCATCAGCAGCAGACCGATTGCCCCCACGATCAGCGGCTGTGTCGATCTCGACGGAGCAATTCCGCGTCCCATCACCAGTGTCAGTCCCAGCAGAACAACCATCACCGCAATGCCGGTGCCAATTGGCGCGGCAGCTGCGATCTTGGCTTCCTTTGCGGCGACCAGTTCCTCTGGGCTCAACCGTTGCGCCTCGGCGGCACCTCCGGCGGCATCAATAGCCTCCTGCTCGGTCACCGCCTGATCCCAGGCGGATTGGCCATGCAGCTCGATCATCGAGACCTTGCATTCCTCTGACACATTGGTGCGCAGCGACGCGCCCTGCCCGATTTCCGAGAAGGCCGAGACCGAGATGTTCTGGCTGCCGATCACGCCCAGATTGCCCAGCAGCACAGTGCCCACGATCAGAACAACCGGTGCGCCCAACAACCATGTCAGACCTTCAGAGCGGGTGATCGGCTCACCACTCCCGCCTGACAGTGCCACGGCAGGTGCCTTATGCGGGTTCATCAACGCATAGCCAAACGCATAGAGAGCATAAAGCAGAGCCAGCAGAATACCCGGCAGCAGGGCGGCTTGGAACAAGGTGCCGACCGAGACCACTGCGGGTTCACCCAGATATGTCAGCGCATCGGTGCAACCGGCTTCGACCGCGCGGGTTTCCTGTGCGGTCGAATACAGATCCCCCGCCAAAGTGCCCAACAGAACGATCACGATAGACGGCGGAATGATCTGGCCCAACGTCCCCGACGCCGCGATGACACCTGTGGCCAGTTCCGGCGAATAATTGTTGCGCAGCATCGTCGGCAAGGCCAACAGACCCATGGTGACAACCGTTGCACCGACAATCCCGGTCGAGGCGGCAAGGAACGCGCCCACAACCACAATCGATACAGCCAGACCGCCCGGCAGCGGGCCAAACACCCGAGCCATTGTGGTCAGCAGGTCGTTGGCGATTTTCGAACGCTCCAATGTGATGCCCATCAGGACAAACATCAAAACCGCCAGCAGGGTTTCAATGGACTGACCAGCCAGAACCCGTTCGTTCATACGGTTGACGATAAAGGATACATTGCGGTCCAACGCGGTTTCCCAGCCCTGTACAAAGACCGGTTCTGCAATCCTGGGTAAATCCGGGTATCGGAAGACCGACACGCTGTCGGGTTTGACCCCCGAATTCACAAGATCCCTGTAGGCCTGTGACCCGGTGTCAATCGCCTGATGTATCAGCAATCCTGCGCTGTCTAGCGCGGCGATAATTCCGAATGAGATGATCCCGGCCCCACCGATGGCAAAGGCCACCGGGAACCCGGACAGAATGCCTCCGAAAAGGCAAAAGAATACGATAATGAGGCCTATCTCGACGCCATCAAGTCCGAATAGCATAGTCTGGGTCTCCGTCCCTAATGCGCGCCTTCATAGGCTTCTTCGCCCTCGCCAAGGCTGTCCTTGTCGAGGTATTTTCCAGTGCTTTCAGGCCCTTCCACATATTCCAGATACGAGCGCCACAGGAACGCAATCGCGTGCAGGAACACCATGGCCGCAAAGGCCACCAGAAGAATCTTGAACAGGAAATAGCCATTGAACCCGTTGGGGCTGAACCCGATGGTTTCGACATTCCAGCGCAGCGCGCGAGATTTCGCGACCAAGCGGTCCAGCGCATCACTGGCCGAGGGTTTTGGCACGATCAGATGCCTCCACATAAAGTACCAGCCATACATCCATGTCAGCACCGCCATCGGCATCATGAACAGCATCGCGCCGCACATATCGACCACACGTTTGGCCCGGTGACTGATCCCGGCATAGATCAGGTCCACACGCACGTGACCGCCCTGCACAAAGGTGTAGGTGCAGCACAGGCAGACCACCATGGCGTTATACAACTTCAGCTCTTCGGCGTACCAGCTGATGTCTTTTGTCAGCGGAATACCAAAACCAAAGGCCATATCAGCCCGCGTAAAAACCCGCTGCATGAAGACAATGATGATCTGCTGTATCACCATCAGCAGCCCCGCCCAGGCAAAGAAACGCCCGGTTGTGTTGGCAAAGGCCTCGAGCCCCCGCACCATGCCCCACATGACGTTCCGATAATAAAGGCCAACGGCCGTCAGGATCAGGAACAGCGTGAACACCACAAAGAAGAACTCGGTCGATCCACCGTAGTAGACAAAGCGCATGATGGCTTCTTTGTCCGACCAGTCGAGCCAGAGCTGCGGATGCGTGATCGCATATCCGAAATTATAGAAAGCTTCGGCGATGTTCTGAACGAACCAGACCAGCCCGTTCCACAGGGCGCCGAAGAAGGAGATACCGTTATCGTCCTGCATATTGTCCCCAGGTCGCGTCAGTTGCACCGTGCGCTATTTTTTTGTTCGCTGCGCACATATACAACAATAGTGGCCTCCCCGCCAAAGCGGGGAAACCAAATCATTTCATTTCAGAGTGTTAGCCGCGAACGCGGTCGCGTTGCGTGGTGTAAGCACCCGACGACAGGTTGTTCCACGCCGACGAGGCCGCCATCGACGACATTGCGCTGTCGTGGATTTTCTTGAACAGCTCGTCGCCCATGTTTTCGTTCAGAACGTCTTGGCTGGCCTGACCGAACGCGTCCCAGACGCTGTCAGGGAATTCCAGAACTTTCACACCGCCCGACTGCAGACGCTGCAGTGCTGCACCGTTATTGGCCAGGAATTGCGCCAGGTTCCACTGGTGTGCTTCGGCTGCTGCGATCTCGATGATCTTCTGCTGCGCCGGTGTCAGTTCGTCGAACACGTCACGATTGGTCGCCAACGACAGACCCGCACCCGGCTCGTGGAAGCCCGCAGTGTAGTAGGTCTTGGTGATTTCCTGGAAACCAGCCTTTTCGTCGGCCCACGGACCGATCCACTCGGTTCCGTCAATAGCGCCGGAAGACAGCGCCTGATACACTTCAGAGCCCGGAATGTTCTGAACCGATGCGCCCAGTTTGCCCAGCGCCTGGCCACCCAGACCCGGCATACGGAATTTCAGACCCTGGAAGTCTTCGGGGCCATTGATCTCTTTCGAGAACCAGCCACCCGCTTGTGCGCCGGTGTTCCCAGCCAGGAACGATTTCAGGCCAAAGATTTCGCCCAGCTCGTCATGCAGCTGCATACCGCCATCGTGGTAGTACCAGTTCACCAGTTCCTGCGCGGTCATGCCGAACGGAACAGCGGTGAAGAACGCATAGCCCGGGTGCTGACCCACAAAGTAGTAGTCCGCCGCGTGATACATATCGGCCTGACCGGACGACACAGCGTCAAATACTTCGAACGCACCCACCAGCTCACCGGCGGCTTTGATCTCAACGTTCAGGCTGCCGTCCGACATAGCATTGATGCTGTCGGCGCAACGCTGCGCGCTATCGAAAACCCCTGCAAGACCGCGGCCCCATGAGGTAACCATGGTCAGCGTGCGGTTGCCCTGCGCATAAGCCGGTGCCGCCAGCGTGGCTGCGGCTGCAGCCGAGCCGCCCAGTGCAGAAGTTTTCAGAAACTTACGACGATCCATATGCGTGATCCTCCCCTACATATTTAGAACCCGGTCGAATCCGGGCTTAGTCGTTTTCGGTGGGGGCAGCCTAAAGTCAGCGTTAAGAATGTGAATACCTACTACTGCGTAGAGGTCGGGCTTTTTTGGGCGTTTGAGTGAAAATTTGGGCTGGTTCAGAAGCCCACGTCCATGTTTTTCGAGCAGCAAACCCTCCATTCGCCCATTCTTTTTGCATTTGCGCGCCAGCTTGCGTATCGATTCGACCATGAGCAGACTCAGACATCTGATCTCGCTGACTTATGCACAAAAGCTGGCGCTGGTCGCAGCGGTTCCCCTTGTTGTGGCCGTCGCCGCGATTGCTTTTTTGGTGGCACATGAGGCGCGCGCGACCGCCGAGCGTGAGATTCAGGCGCTGGAACGACGCCTGATCGAGGCCAAGAAAGACGAGCTTCGCAACTATGTCACCCAGGCCCGAAACGGGTTTGCCTATATCTACGGGCGCGCGTCGCCCGATGACGAAGCCTCGCAAGAGCTTGTGACCCAGATTCTGTCGGCGATGATATATGGCAAGGATGGGTTCTTCTTTGTCTACGACTATGACGGCAATAATCTCGTCAGCCCCCGCCAAACCGAGTTTATCAACCGCAACTGGGAGGGTCTAACCGACAGCGACGGCACCCCGATTGTCGACGAATTCATCAACCTCGCCCGCCGGGGGGCCGGTTGGCACAGTTTCATGTGGCAGAAGCCCTCGACCGGGGAAGAGGCACAGATGATTGCCTATGTGGTGGGGTTGCAGGATTGGCAATGGGTGGTGGGAACCGGGGTTTTCATTGACGATATCGTTGCCACGGTCGCAAACGCCCGCGCCGAGGTCGAAGCCCGCGTGCAGCGCACGTTTCTGTATATCGGTGGCATCGTGCTGGCTGGCGTTTTGATCGTCTTCGCCTCGGGCATGCTGCTGAATATCCGCGAGCGGCGTTTAGCCGATGCCAAGCTCAAGGAACTGACGCAGCGCGTGTTTGACGCACAGGAAGAAGAACGCGGCCGCGTTGCCCGCGAGTTGCATGACGGGATCAGCCAGATCCTTGTCGGCGTCAGATACGCGCTGGACAACACCCGCCGCCGCCTGTCCCGAGGCGATGACGACGGCGCCCGCGACCCGCTGGACAAAGGGATCGAGCATCTGGGCACCGCCATCACCGAGGTGCGCCGGATCAGCCGCGACCTGCGCCCCGGCGTGCTGGACGATCTGGGCCTTGGCCCTGCGCTTAAGGCGCTGACCGATGATTTTCGCGAACGCACCGGGGTTGAAACCGAATTCACCACGGTGGTGTTCCGCAATCGTCTGGATCAGGACAGCAAGATTGCCCTTTACAGGATCGCGCAAGAGGCGTTGACGAATATCGAACGCCATTCGGGCGCCAGCCATGTTACAATCGACCTGCGCGGGCATAAGAAAGGCGCAACCATGCGGATTACCGACAACGGCAAGGGATTGCGCACGGAACCGGGCCGAACCAATGCCGGGATCGGGTTGCGCAATATGCAGGAACGCATCGAACAACTTGACGGATCGCTGCGCATTCTGTCATCAAGCGGCGCACGCAGCGGCACGATCATCGAGGTAAGCCTGCCGCTCAGCCATCTGCTGTCGCCACAAAAGGGCACATCAGACCAACGGAAGGCCCATTCATGACACCCGAAACGGTCCGAGTTCTGATTGTCGATGACCACCCGATGGTTGCCGAAGGTATACAGTCCATCCTTGAAAGCTATGACGACATTGCCGTGGTGGGCACCGTCAGCAACGGCAAGGACGCGGTTGAACAGGTGGTCGAGCTGAAACCGGACGTGGTGCTGATGGACCTGAACATGCCGGGCCTCAGCGGCCTCAGCGCGACTGAGATCATCCTGGAACGCGTGCCGGACACCCGCATTCTGATCCTGACCATGCATGACAGCCCCGAATATATCTCGACCGCGCTCAGCCACGGGGCAAAGGGCTATATCCTCAAGGATGTGCCCACCGAAGAGATCAAACAGGCCATCGACGCGGTCATGAAGGACGAGCGTTATCTCTGTACCGGTGCCAGCGGGTCACTGGAGCCCAAAGGAGACAGCGCACGTGAAGCGCTGACCGAGCGAGAACAGACCATCCTGTTGGAGCTGGCGCAGGGCAAATCCAACAAAGAGGTTGCCCTGACATTGGATATTTCCGTGCGGACGGTCGAAACCCATCGTAAGAATATCAAGCGCAAGCTTGGCATATCCTCAACAGCGGGCCTGACCCGTTATGCAATGGAACACGGGGTGTTGCAGGGCACCGGCGTCAGCCTCTGACCGCTATCGCGCTTAGATACCCTCACCAAAGAAGATCAGCGTTCCGTCTTCGTCTTTAACGTGGAATTCGCGCTGCCGATATGGCTGATCAAACGGAGCGCGCACCCGCCCTTCGGGCAAATCAGACAAGCCCGGACGCAGGTTCTCATACAGGTCATCAATATCTTCGACGTCGATGTAGTAGGACTGCTCTTCCCCTAAAGGCCGCCCATCCGGGCGCGGCGGGCATTCCAGAAGCCGGATCGCAACCGGCCCCAGCCTGAGAAACGCATAGTTGTCCTGCTGGAACGTGCAGGTAAATCTTAGGCGGGCGCAATAGAAATCAATCTGTTTCTGCAGAGATGAACATAAGACAAAGGGCGTAAGCTGTACGATCTGGGACATCCTGAAACTCCAACGGATTACAAGAGCATGGTACAGAACGCACCCGATCAATCCAACAGCTTGTCCTGACGCCGCCCCGCACGGGCGCGGTGGTGCGGCAGCACACGGCCGTACAGCTGCTGGGTTCGCTCGACACTGCCACACATGCCCTTGGTCTCGACAAACGAGAATATCCCAACATATCGGCTGCGATCCCCCTGGACCGGTGTAACCCGGTGCAAGGAATATCGTCCCCGAAAGATCTGCAAATCCCCCGGTTGCAACACCAGACGCCTGACCCGCGCCAGATTGCCATCCAACACCGCTGCAACCGCGGCAAAGTTTTCATCTTCGGCACTGCGCAGATTGGCAACATATTCGAACTCACCGCCCTCATCTGCGTTTTGGATTGCCAGAGTGACCGTGTAGGTGTTGGTATCGAAATGCCAGGGAAAGCCCTGCCCCCGTTCAACCACATTGACAATCACATCGGCCAGCGGATCGTCATAGTAAGAGAACTTATCCTCGGGCTCGCCCAATGCCGCTCGCACGAACGGTAGAAATCCCGAGAATTCATAGATCCGCCTTAACGGACCCGAGGGCGAAAAGTTGTCGGCTGGCACAAAGGCATTGGACCGTTCATAGAACCGCCGAACAGGGTGACCATAGCCTAAACTTGGGTCATCTCGGGTGAAATACGGGTTAGTCCGGCCAAAAGACCGGTGGGCGTGGGCCGCGACACATTCTGCCTCGCGCGCAAGTTGTTCAACGCCCTGATCGTGGGCGAAACCGGGCAGGACGGCACATCCATCCTGCTCCAATTCTCGCCGCACATCTTCGATCATCCGTGCATAGGCTGACGAATCCGGGCAATCTATCGGATATCGCCCTAGGTTTATCAGGTCCTGCAGCATACCGCGCCTCCCCTCATGCATGCCCCTGCGCGCAGCGTGACGCGGTCAAAGGCCGCAATCATGCCCGTTTGGGACATTCCCCGACGCATTCAGACCTTAAGCAGCCCAACCAGACGCTTAAATTGGCGGAAATTCCGGGCATGCGGCGATCTGCGCAATAAAATGTCAAAAAAACCAAACCCTGAGTTAGAAAATTGGTGCAATTGCCTGTTGACGCCCCTGCCGACGACTCATAATGTCGCCTTCAAGCTAAAAGGAGCCTCTGGCAATGAGAACGCTAGTCGTAATCGTGGGAACCAAGCGCATGGGCCGGTAACGGTAAACCATAATCGAACCCATGCGCCTCCGAAAACTCTCGGGGGCTTTTTTTATGCTAAACGCAAGACACATGTCGCGAACGGAGCAAAGCAGATGACACGTGAGATGACCGGCGCAAAGATGGTGGTTCAGGCCCTCAAGGATCAGGGCGTGGACACGGTATTCGGATACCCCGGCGGCGCCGTCCTACCGATCTATGATGAGATTTTTCTGCAAAACGACATTCGCCACATTCTGGTGCGTCACGAACAGGGTGCGGTGCACGCTGCCGAAGGCTACGCTCGCGCGACCGGCAAACCCGGTGTCGCCCTTGTGACCTCGGGCCCCGGAGCCACCAACGCAGTGACTGGGCTGACCGATGCGCTGATGGATTCGATCCCGATCGTTGTTCTAACCGGTCAGGTTCCTACCTTCATGATCGGTTCGGACGCCTTTCAAGAGGCGGACACCGTTGGTATCACCCGCCCCTGCACCAAGCATAACTGGCTGGTGAAAGACACGGACTCGCTGTCCGGCACCCTGCATGAGGCCTTCCATGTCGCCACATCGGGTCGCCCGGGTCCGGTTCTGATCGACATCCCGAAGGATGTTCAGTTTGCCAGCGGCGAATATTCGGGGCCCAAACCCTCAACTTCTCATTATCAGCCGGTGCTGAAAGGTGATCTGGAAGAGATCACCGAACTGGTGGCCGCGATGGAAACCGCCAAGAAGCCCGTGTTTTACACCGGCGGCGGCGTCATCAACTCTGGCCCCGCGGCCAGCCAGCTGCTGCGCGAGCTGGTGGACGCCACCGGCTTTCCGATCACCTCGACCCTGATGGGTCTGGGGGCCTATCCGGCTTCGGGTGAAAACTGGCTGGGAATGCTGGGCATGCATGGTCTTTATGAGGCCAACATGGCGATGCATGACTGTGACCTGATGATCAATGTCGGCGCCCGGTTTGACGACCGGATCACCGGCCGTATCGATGCGTTCTCGCCCAACTCGAAAAAAGCGCATATCGATATCGACCCGTCATCGATCAACAAGGTGATCCGGGTGGATATCCCGATTGTCGGCGATATCGCCCATGTTCTGGAAGACATCCTGAAGGTCTGGAAAGCGCGCGGTCGCAAGACCGATGCAGCCAATGTCAAGCAGTGGCAGGGTCAGATTGCAGAATGGCGCAAGATCAACTGCCTCGCCTACACCAGCAGCGAAAAGACCATCAAGCCGCAGCATGCGCTGCAGCGACTTGAAGAGCTGACAAAGGACCATGATCGTTATATCACGACCGAGGTTGGGCAGCACCAGATGTGGGCAGCTCAATATCTGGGCTTCGAAGACCCCAACCGCTGGATGACATCGGGTGGTCTGGGTACGATGGGCTATGGCTTCCCTGCATCTATCGGCGTGCAGATGGCGCATCCGGACGCCCTGGTGATCAACGTCGCGGGCGAGGCATCCTGGCTTATGAACATGCAGGAGATGGGCACAGCCGCCCAGTACCGCCTGCCGGTTAAACAGTTCATCCTGAACAACGAACGCCTCGGCATGGTCCGCCAATGGCAGGAACTGCTGCATGGCGAGCGGTATTCACACTCGTGGTCCGAAGCCCTGCCCGATTTCGTCAAGCTTGCCGAGGCGTTTGGTGCCAAAGGTATCCTGTGTTCCGATCCCGCCGATCTGGATGACGCGATCATGGAAATGATCAACTATGACGGCCCGGTGATCTTTGACTGTCTGGTGGAAAAGCACGAGAACTGCTTCCCCATGATCCCGTCAGGCAAGGCGCATAACGAGATGTTGCTGGGCGAGGCTGAAACACAGGGCGTGATCGACAGCAAAGGCTCGGTGTTGGTCTAATGGAAAAGCTCATCTGCTTTAACTCCAACAGCTTTCGCCCAACACCGGGCGAGTTGGATGAACAGGCAGCAGACTTTATCAACCCCGGTCTATTTGGCAAAGAACTCAGCGAGTTCCTTTGCCAAGAGCTTGCAGAAAGAGGGCACGAAGTTACCTTTTCATGCGCTGAGGATTGGGGCTGGTACCACGAAGTAAAGCATGATGAGCCCTTCGCTTTGGTCTTTGGGTGTTCGAACTACGGCGACGGTCACATGGTGCAGTTCGCTCCTAAGACTGAATATGTGAGAAAAATGTTCAAAAAGTACCACGCCACCCCCAAGGTTGAGGCCCTGCGAGCGGCGATCTGGACGATACTTGAGAACGCAGAAGGTATTTCGGACCTTCAATACGAAGAGGATTAATCTGGCATGTCTGCCCTACATATCAAAAAAGGCTCCAGCCGCCATTCGGCCTATAATCTACGCCCCACATTCTCGGATGTGCAAGAACGGCACACGATTGCCGTGCTGGTTGAAAACGAGCCCGGCGTATTGGCCCGCGTAATAGGTCTTTTTTCGGGCCGCGGTTATAACATCGAAAGCCTGACAGTGGCTGAGGTTGATCATACTGGCCATCTCAGCCGCATCACTATCGTGACCACCGGCACCCCGCAGGTGATCGAACAGATCAAAGCCCAGTTGGGTCGGATTGTTCCGGTTCATGATGTTCACGACCTTACCGTCGAGGGGCCGTCAGTCGAACGGGAACTAGCGATTATCAAAGTTGTTGGCGAAGGCGACAAGCGGGTCGAAGCGCTGCGGCTTGCCGATATCTTCCGCGCCAATGTGGTCGACAGTACGCTGAATTCCTTCATTTTCGAGATCACCGGCGCGCCTGATAAAATCGACGCCTTTGCCGATCTGATGCGCCCTTTGGGCCTGATCGAAATTGCCCGCACCGGCGTCGCGGCCCTGCTGCGCGGCGACTGATATATCCATCTATCTGGCCCGGCGTATGATATCGGTGGGCCGGAATGACACGACAAAAGGCGTGTCCGGCCACCGGCATATTGGTTCCATAGTGCCGGATTTGCCTTCGCCACAAAAGATCATGCAAAAAAGCCATTAAGCCTATTGCTTTTATCTTGCAGGACGTTAGCTTTTCGCCGAGCAACGTGGCGCCGCAGGCGCGCGCGGCGGTGACCTTTACGATTATTGTCGACTGATATCGCACCTTGTGGCCGGTGTAGTCGTATTTTCGTACGGGCGCTGAAACTTGGAACGAACATGACCGACGATCTTCGCACCCCAATGGAGTTGCGCGAAATATTTGGCGCAAATCTCAAGCGCCTTGCGCGCAGATACGCGTCAGTCTCAGATCTGTGTCGGCAATTGGGGATCAACCGGACGCAATTCAATCGCTATCTGTCAGGAGAGAGCTTTCCTCGACCAGATGTGCTGGACAAGATCTGCAAGTTCTTTGACGTCGATGCTCGTATTCTCCTGGCCCCATTGGATCAGATCCCGTCCCCAACTGCACGTGGCACAGATGAGCTGATGACGCAGTTTTTGGGCTCCGGTCCCAATTGGCCGAGCACGGATCAGCTTCCAGATGGATTTTATCACGCGATCGAAACAGACCCAGCGGATACCTCAGAACGATCACATCGCTTGTATCATGTCAGCCGGACACAGAGTTATACGCAATTGCGGGCATATGCGCCTCGAAATGCAGTCGACACTCCGTCAGAGCGCGAAGCCCGGGGTTTTGCGGCGTGCGCAGACGGAGCACTATACGTCCTGGTGGCAAGCCGTGGTGCAGCCGATTACCGAATCCTGGCCCTGACCTCGCTGTCCCAAAACAAGCCGCATCGCTGGTCGGGTGTCACCCTTCCCCTGTCCGGAGTGACCGCCGCTCAAACGGCGGGCCGGGCGCTGGACCTCAGGCATTTGGGGCATGACATCGCCGCCGCATTAAGGGTTGCCCGCCGCGCGACATGACCCGAGTGCCACAGGGCATATGACGTCTCAGCCGGAGGTGACCTGCACAGAAATACCCCAAACATGTCGTTGTGAGAAAAACCTGGGTCGCAGAAATATAAGCGCCACCCCGTTGCCCGTGCCTAGGCTGAAGGGACAGCGAGGAGAAGCAAATGGCCAGCACACCCACTGATTTATCGGCGATCCGCAAGCCTATCGAACAGGCCCTCGGCCTGCCCAACGCCCATTACACCGATCCCGCCCTGCATGCCGAAGAAAGTCAGGCGCTGCTGTTTGAGAGCTGGTCGGGCCTGGCTGCAACCGCTGATGTCCCGGAACCGGGCGATGCCGTACCGCTCGAGTTCATGGGCATACCCCTACTTTTGCTACGCGACCGCTCGGGCGTTGTGCGTGTGTTCCAGAACATCTGCCGTCACCGTGGCATGATCCTTGTCGAAGAACCCCGCAAGATCGAAGGTGCGATCCGCTGCCCCTATCACAGCTGGTGTTATTCGACCGAAGGTAAGCTGGTCGCCACACCTCATGTCGGTGGTCCCGGTCAAAATGCCCATGCGGATGTGAAACGGTCCGAGCTGGGGCTGATCGAGGTGCGCAGCCATATCTGGCACGAGGTGGTGTGGATCAACGTCTCGGGCACGGCGCCTGCGTTTGAAGAGGCCAATGCAGCGCTGATCAAACGTTGGGCCGAGTTCGAAAAGCCCTGGCATCACGGTGGCGCCGACAGCACGTTTCGTCTGGATGTAAACTGCAATTGGAAACTGGCTGTCGAGAACTATTGCGAGAGCTACCACCTGCCCTGGGTGCATCCGGGCCTCAACAGTTACTCGCGGCTGGAAGATCACTATAACATCGAAGAGCCGGGCCTGTTTTCCGGTCAGGGCACCGAGGTCTATCGTCAGCTGAAGGGCGACAATGGTGAGGTCTTTGCCGATTTCGACGGGCTGAGCCCCAAATGGGACACCGCCGCCGAATACATCGCATTGTTCCCGAACGTATTACTGGGCGTTCACCGGGATCACGCCTATGCCATCATTCTGCGGCCCGAAGCGCAGGACAAAACCTCGGAACATATCCACATTTTCTATGCGACGTCGGACACAAACGCCGAACTGCGTGACCGCAACACCCGGCAATGGCGGCTGGTGTTCGAGGAAGATGTTTTTGTCGTCGAGGGCATGCAACGCGGCCGAGCTGCTCCGGGTTTTGATGGTGGCCACTTCTCTCCGGCAATGGATGGGCCGACGCATCTGTTTCACGCTTGGGTCGCGGGAAAGCTTGAAGCCCATCGAACTGCATTGGCCGCTGAATGAGCGACCTGAACGTGCAGCTGTTGCAGGCACATGCTGCGGGTGATGCGCGAGAGATTTCAGCCCTTTATGAAAAAGCGGCCGCGATGGCGCAGGACGAGATTGCCACAGCATTTTTCCTGACCCACGCCTATGTGCATGCGCTTGAGGCCGGATTGCCAAGCGCCCACAGGTTGCGCCAGCGGCTTGTTGCGATGGGGCGCGAGGTGCCCAATATTTGAAACCGGGGCTCCCGCCCATCATTGGCGCACCTTCGGTGCGCCGCCTCTGGTTGGGCCGGTCGCCGCACGGGCAGAGCCCGCGCGGCGCGGGGGCGCTATGTCGTCTCGGTTTGCGCGAGGTCTGGGCCCGGTGTCTTGTCAGTGTCGTTCGTAATCTGGCGGTACAGATGCCAGCTGGCGTGTCCCAGCAGGGGCAACACAACCAGCAATCCCAGAAACCACGGGACCATGGCCACAAAGGTCAACACCGCAATGAATATCCCCCAGCCCAGCATAATCCGTTTGTTGGTGCTGACATAGGCATAGCTGGCGATCATCGCGGTCACGAAGTCTAGTTCGCGATCCAGCAGCATCGGGATCGACAGAACGGTGATCATATAGAGCAGGATGGCAAACACCGCCCCAACCACGGTGCCGACCGCGAGCATTGTAACGCCATTGGGCGTCATAAACACTTCGAGGGACGACGAAATATTGGTCATTGTCGTCAGTCCCATGAACAGGGCAAAGATCATATGACCCAGAAAAAACCAGAACAGGAACATGACGATGATAATCGCGCAGATCGACGGCAGCTGGCGGCGGCTCTGCTGGATCACGACCCCGAAGATTGCGCCAAAGCTCAGCGGCTCACCCTGTTCCAGCCGATGCGACACTTCGTAAAGGCCGACGGCGGCGAACGGGCCGATCAACGGGAAGCCGATGGCAGCCAGAACCAGCCAATAGGATGTTCCGGTCTGGACCGTAACCCATGCCATAAGCCATCCGGCGACGACGTAGAAACCGGCAAAGAGCAGGCCAAACAAAGGCGCGCGTCGGAAATCCAGCCAGGCGCGGCGCAGTGCCTCGCGCAGCATTGCCTGCGTCACCGGTTGCAATGTGGGGACACCAAAAGGTCTGTCCATCATCGGTCTCTCCTCGCGTTTGGTCCGGTCTGCATCGCCGGTTGCCTTTGCGGCCATCCCGTGGCCTTGTGATACGCCGCGCCCGCGGACAGGACGCGCGCATCGGCCCCGCGCGCGGCAAACAGCTGAACCCCCATGGGCAGTCCCGTCCGACCAAACCCGGCGGGTATCGACAAACAGGGCAAGCCAATCAGACTGACCGGCGTCATGACCTGCATCCAGCGGTGATAGGTCTCCATCTGATGCCCTGATATTTCGGTCGGATACGATTTCTCAACCGCAAAGGGCCACACCTGCGCGGCGGGCAAGGCCAACAGGTCATAGTCCTGAAACAGTCCGGCAGCGCAACGGAACCAATCCGAGCGTATGACGCTTGCGCGATGTACATCCATCGCGCTGAGCGACAGGCCGCGTTCAATTTCCCACCGGGCGCTGTCCTTCAGCGCGTCCCGGTTGATCGATTCCAGACTGGCGGCAATGCTCCAGGAACGCAGCACCGTCCAGCTATGCCAGATCTGGGCCGCGTCGAAGGGCGCAGCAATCAGATCAACCTGCGCGTCCAGACCGGTGAATGAGCCCATTGCCGCCTGACAAAGGTCGAGTATCCCGTCTTCCATCGGAAAGGCGCCACCCCACTCTCCCAGCCAACCGATCCGCAAACCTGTAACGTCAGCCACCGGAACCGGTGAGACTGCCTGCGTCTGTATCACAAGAGGATCGCGCGGATCGGGGCCGGACATCACGTCCAACAGAACGCCGATATCTTCGGGGCTGCGCGCCATCGGGCCCAGGGTCGAGATCTGATGCAGAAAGCTGTCTCCGGCCGGTTCGGACGGAACGCGGCCCAAACTCGGGCGAAAGCCATAAACGTTGTTCCAGGCCGCCGGATTGCGCAGGCTGCCCATCATGTCCGACCCATCCGCGAGGGCGAGCATTCCGGTGGCCAACGCAACTGCTGCTCCGCCCGAAGACCCGCCACAGGATCGGGACGGATCGTAAGGGTTGCGGGTCGCGCCATAGACCGGGTTGAACGTATGCGAGCCCAGACCGAACTCGGGCGTGTTGGTCTTACCGATCAAAATCGCGCCCGCAGCGCGCAGGCGGGCCGCCATAAGATCATCGGATCGCGGGACATGATCCCTGAACAACACCGATCCTTGGGTCGAGGGGATGCCCGCAACATTGGTCAGATCCTTGATGGCCATCGGCAGCCCGTGCAACAGCCCCCGAACAGGCCCGCCATCCATGGCCGCAGCCTCGGCCAGCAAAGTATCCGGGTCACGTAACGCGACAATCGCGTTGACCTGACCGTTCACCTCCGCGATCCGGTCCAACGTGCTGCGCATCAGCGTCGACGCAGATAAACGCCTGTTTGACAAGTTCTCTAACAGCGCGGTGGCAGATCCTCTGATCAGGTCCATCAATTGGCATCCCATGGCTTGGTCCACATCAGCCTAGCCACGCTGCTGGTGCATTTAAACCCGCTGTTTTGATGTATGTTTTCGCGCCGTGGCCTGTGGTGGCGCCCAGCAGCGATCAGGAGATCTTGAGCCTGAATTTCAGATTACTGCTTTGGCCCAACATTCTGGTCAGACAGAACAGGATCGCCGCGAAGCTGATCACCAGCCACAATCCACCCCACATGATGGTGGTGCCGCCAAATTCTTCGGCCAGCATATAGGCATCAGACCGCAGCCCGGACCGACGTATCGTATCGTCAAAGATGTCGTAAGGAACATAGATCATGCTGGTCAGGCCGATGATCCGCAGCAGCATGTCGCAAGGGTTCCGTTCAAGAAATCCGGCCATCCCCAACATCGCCAGCCCTACCCCGGCGCAGAACGCCATGGGAAACGGGTCACGGATATACAGCGCCACCACCAGCAACATGATGCATCCAAACGCGCCCAAGATAAGCCGATCCGCATCAGTACGCAGCGCCGCGATGAACAGTCCCATCCCCAGCAGTAGCGACCCCAGATACCCGGCGGTCAGTATCAAGAACACATTGCCGCCCCGCGTGATCGCGTACCCGCCCTGATGGATCGATAGCGAGATCTGTTCGATCGACCCTCCGGTCAGGACAGCGGCCAGACCATGGGACAGTTCGTGCAGAAAGATGATCAGGATTTTCAGCGGCAGCAGAACAGCGGTGTTCCAGAACAAAAACACCAGCGCCGTGGCCAGAATCAGCTGCCAATGACCTTTCAGCAGCATCACGATCCGGCGCGCAGGCCTCAATCCTCGCCCATCGCTTCGGAACGGCTTTTGCCTGCGACGTTCAGGGCCAGCGTGGCGGCCATGAACCCGTCGAGGTCGCCGTCCAGAACACCCTTGGTATCCGAGGTTTCAAAATTGGTCCGCAGGTCTTTGACCATCTGATAGGGCTGCAACACGTAAGACCGGATCTGGTTGCCCCAGCCCGCATCGCCCTTGGCCTCGTGCGCGGCGTTGATCTCGGCATTCCGGCGATCAAGCTCTTGCTGATAGAGACGCGATTTCAAGGCTTTCATCGCGATATCGCGGTTTTGGTGCTGCGACTTCTCCGAGCTGGTGACAACAATCCCGGTCGGAATATGAGTGATACGCACTGCCGAGTCAGTGGTGTTGACGTGCTGACCGCCCGCGCCAGACGACCGGTAGGTGTCAATCCGTATATCAGCCGGGTTCACCTCGATCTCGATATTGTCGTCGACGACCGGATAGACCCAGACCGAGCTAAAAGACGTGTGCCGCTTAGCCGCCGAGTCGAAGGGTGAGATACGCACAAGACGATGCACACCACTTTCGGATTTCAGCCAGCCATAGGCATTGTGGCCGGAAATCTTATACGCCGCCGATTTGATTCCGGCCTCTTCGCCTGCGGTCTCTGACTGCAGCTCGACCGTGTATCCCTTTTTCTCGGCCCACCGCACATACATACGCGCCAGCATCGAGGCCCAGTCACAGCTCTCGGTCCCGCCTGCACCCGAGTTGATTTCAAGGAAGGTATCGTTCCCATCCGCCTCACCATTCAACAGAGCCTCAAGTTCTTTCTTGGCGGCGCGGGTCTTCAGGGCCTTGATCGCCTCTTCGGCGTCCTGCACGACCTCTTCATCTTCTTCCATCTCACCCAGTTCGATCAACTCGATATTGTCGTTCAGATCGGTCTTGATGGTTTCATAGGTCTCGATTGCGTCGACCAGCATCTGCCGCTCGCGCATCAGCTTCTGTGCGTTTTCAGGACTGTCCCACAGGTTCGGATCCTCAACGCGCGCGTTGAATTCCTCCAGCCGGTGGGGGGCTGTTTCATAGTCCATACGCTGCGCCAGCAGCTCAAGCGATTTTTGAATTTCCGCCACGATGTTCTGGGTTTCGGCGCGCATGGTCTGGTCCCAACTTGCTCAATCAGGCTTGCGTGATAGCAAGAGGGGCGAGGCACCACAAGACAAGTGAGGCGCGAATGCGCGATGTACCGGATGAGATTCTGAAGCGCTGGAACCTAAGCGCCCCAACACCGGTCGCAGATACCGGTCAGGCGCAGGTCTGGAAGGTGAGATCGGGTGGAGATTTCGCCGCACTCAAGCTCTATCGCCGCGCGGATCGCGGGAATGAGGCACCGGGGCCGCGTGTATTATCCGCGTGGCAGGATCGCGGCGCGGTTCGTGTCATCGCCGAGACAGATAATGCGGTTTTGATGGAATGGCTCTCGGGGCCGTCATTGGGGGATATCGCCCGCGACGGCGCCCCGACCAAAGCGGTGGCCCTGCTGGCCGAAACCTCCCGCACCCTGCACCAAGCGCCACAGGTAAAGGTGGACGGCCTGAAGCCACTGCACGACGTCTTTGCACCCCTGTTTGACTGCACATATGCACCCAGCTGCGATCCCGGTTTGGCGCGCAACATGCAGCGCGCGGCCCGGTTGGCACAGACGCTTTTGGACACACAGCCGCAACTGGTGCCGCTGCACGGGGATTTGCATCCGGATAACGTGATCCTGACAGCAACCGGCCCACGGGTCATAGATGCCAAAGGATATTGCGGCGATCCCGCCTTTGAACTGGCAAATGCCCTGCGCCATCCCAAGGGAATGCCGGAACTCGTCCGGGAGCCGAAGCAGATCGCGCAGTGCCTGACGCTTTATGCCGATGCAATGGGTGTCACCCAGCATCGTCTAGGTTCTTGGGCGGCCGCAAAATGCGCGATGTCGATCTATTGGCGCGCCAACGGGCACGTCGCCAAAGATACCGAGGCCGACCTGCTTGCCCAATTCCTGACACTTGCAGGCTAGTACAACCCACCTGTGGTCACGTCACCCTGAGTGGCTTTTGGACCGACGATGACGGTTTCTCCAGTCGATGTCTGCACCTGCACACCGGCGCGCTGCGCCTCTTCAAACAACGGCAGGTCCGATCCGATGGCAAACCCGCCGTCATAGATGCGGTCGATGAACCCATCGACGCCATCGCGGAAATACTCGGCCACGACATATGCACCCGAAGCATCAGCGGGCAGACGCGCGCCGCTGAATCGGTCGATCTTGATGAAATGTCCACCGGGAGGAACATCAAACGGGCCACCGCCATATTTCTCGACAGCTTTTTCCATAAAGCTCTGAAAGACCGGGCCGCACAGAGTACCACCATAGGCCCCTCTTCCCATCGGACGCGGGCGATCATAGCCGATGTAACAGCCTGCCACGATGTTCGAGGTGAAGCCGATGAACCATGCGTCTTTTGAGTCGTTGGTGGTACCGGTCTTACCAGCGGTTGGCACCGGTAGGTTGACGTGGCGAGACGCAGTGCCACGATCCACCACGCCCTTCATCATCGAGGTAAGCTGATAGGCGGTGACCGCGTCCATAACCTGGCTGCGGTTGGTTTCGATGGTCGGCGACTCATCAGGTTCCAGCCAGCTTGAGCTACAATCGAGACAGCTCCGGTCGTCATGACGATAGATTGTCTTGCCAAACCGATCCTGAATACGGTCAACCAGCGTAGGCTCAACCCGCTCACCGCCATTTGCAAACATCGCATAGGCCGCTACCATTTTATAAAGCGTCGTTTCTTCGGCCCCCAGCGAGTTTGCAAGAAACGCGCCCATCCGATCATAGACACCAAACCGTTCGGCATATCCGGCAACCACCGGCATCGTGACCTCTTGCGCCAGACGAATGGTCATCAGGTTCCGAGATTGCTCAATCCCGGTACGCAACGGCGTCGGGCCATAGAACTTATTGGTCGAGTTCTTGGGGCGCCACAGACCTTGGGGTGTGTTCACCTCGATCGGCGCATCCACAACGATCGTGGCAGGGCTGTAGCCACTGTCCAATGCGGCTGCATAGACAAAGGGCTTAAAGCTGGACCCAGGTTGGCGCTGCGCCTGCGTGGCTCGGTTAAAGACGGTATCCTGATAGGAAAACCCGCCTTGCATCGCCAAAACTCGGCCCGAGTTTACATCCATCGCAACAAAGGCACCCTGCACTTCGGGCACCTGACGGGCCGACCATTGCCCCTCTTCGCCTTCCATCACCAGGATCACGTCGCCGCGTTTGAAATTGTCCTGAAAATTGCCCTGCATCCACTTGATGTCGGCGCGTGGGATGACCCCGTCCGCGGGTCCATCTTCGATGCCAACGGTTAATTGCTGATCGGCAACATCCAGAACGACGGCCGGGTACCATTGCGTTGGCAGAACCACATCGCGGGGGATTTCCAAAAGCGACAAAGCCGCGCGCCATTGTGCTTCATCGGCCAGAGTTTCTTCTGCGATGACCTCACCCGTGCCGCGCCACTTGCCGCGGGACAGATCGTATTTCTGCAGCGCTTCGCGCAGCGCCCGCGCGGCTTCGACCTGCATTTCCTCATCCACCGAGGCGCGGACGGTGAAACCGCCGGTAAAGAACTCACCCTCACCGAAATCTTCGCTCAGCTGGCGGCGGATTTCGTCGGTGAAATAGTCCCGCGGCGGCAGCGCGGTGCGGAAGCTTTCGAAATCGCCGTTCTGGACCGAGCGCAGCGGGGCGTCCACTTCGGTCTCATACGTCGCCTGATCGATATACCCATTCTGCTGCATCTCGCGCAGCACATAGTTGCGCCGCGCCAGCAGGCGTTCTTTTTGCCGAACAGGATGATAATCCGATGGTGCCTTGGGCATCGCGGCCAATGTCGCGGCCTCATGCGGGGCAAGCTCTTGCAGGGTTTTGTTGAAATAGGTCTGCGCCGCGGCGGTCACGCCATACGAATTCTGGCCCAGAAAGATCTCGTTCATATAAAGCTCGAGGATCTGTTCCTTGTCCAGCGTATCCTCAAGCCGCGTGGCGAGGATGATCTCTTTGATCTTACGCTCGGCCCGACGGTCGCCGGACAAAAGGAAGTTCTTCATCACCTGCTGGGTGATGGTCGAGGCACCCCGTACGTTTTCGCCCTTGGACTTGATCGCCTCGACGCCAGCAGCCACGATCCCGCGCGGGTCGTAGCCCTGATGGGTGTAGAAGTTCTTATCTTCAGCCGAGATAAATGCCTGTTTCACTAGATCAGGGATTTCTTCGGACGGCGTAAACAGGCGGCGTTCCTGCGCGAATTCGTCGATCAGCTGGCCCTCGCCCGAATAAATCCGGCTGATGGTCGGCGGTTTGTATTGCGCCAGCGATTCATGACTAGGTAGATCGCGCCCGTACATCCAGAACACCGCGCCGACAACCAGCGCGGCCATAAATATACCCAAAGTCACGAGGCTGAAAACTGCCCCGAAAATCGAAAGAATAAACCGGATCACGTTACTGCCTTTTGTTCGCCGTGCCGCCTATATAGGGACGCTGTGCCCAAGGGTCAAAACACCAAGCGCATTCTAGCCGTTTTCAGCCCTCAGGTCACTGGCCAATCAGCGACCGTTTGATCACGTCTTGCTGTTTCCACTGCTCCAGACCTTTGTAGATACCCAGCGCCATGTCAGCCCGCCATTCCGGATTTTTGATGTTTTTCAGGTCTCTGGGGCTGGACAGAAATCCAATTTCGACCAGAATTGACGGGATGTCGGCAGCTTTCAAAACCGAGAAAGATGCCTGACGCAGCGGTCTGCGGTTCATCGGCCCACCCTGTTGCGCCATACCGTTCGCAATTTCGCGCGCAAGAGCATCGGTACGCGGCTTGGTCTCTTGCCGCGCCAAATCCAACAGCACGTCTGCCACCTGATCGTCAGAGCCGCTCAGATCTATACCCGCGATCAGATCGCTGCGATCGTGACGTTCGGCCAGTTTCTGGCTCGCCACGTCTGACGCATCCTCGGACAGGGTGTAAACCGTGGCACCATGCGCTTGACCTTCGGACAACGCGTCCGCATGCAGGGAAATGAACACATGTGCGCCCGACCGGTGCGCAAGCGCGATGCGACGTTCGAGCGAGACAAACTGATCGTCAACGCGGGTCATGACCACCTCATACCCGCCGGAACGCAGCAGCAACTCGCGCAATTCGCGCGCGAAAGTCAGCATCAGCGTCTTTTCGTTTGTGCCCGGCACTTCGGCGCCCGGATCAATCCCACCATGGCCAGGGTCCAGCATCACGCGCACAGGGCGCTCTCCGGTACGGGGATCTTTGGCGATGGTCAGGGCAGGTTCAGGCAAATCCCAACCGGGATTGCGCGGGGCACCTGCCCCGGCGGTAAAGCTGTCGAAATCCGTACCGATCAGGTTCAGGGTCAGCAGCGCCGCGCCCGAATTCGTGTCCACCCGCATATCCGCAGTTTCGACGGCCAGCGGTGCCCCAAGCTCCAGCACCAGACGCGACCAGCCCGGAACATATGCGCCGAACTGTACCCCTGTAATCCGCTCGCTTTGCAAGAACGCATCGCGGTTCAGGCCGGTCCAATCGACCTCCTGAAAGTCCAGAACCATGCGGTAAGGATCGCGCAGGGTGAATACCCGATAGGGAACACCCTGCGTCATACCGATCCGCAGGCGAACGCCCGACGCGCCGCTGTCTGAGATGCGGCTTTGATCCGGTAGGACGCGCGCAAGCGCGCTGAAATCCTGCGCCACCGCAGGGGCAGTCAGCGCCCATACAAGCGCAAAAACAAAGAAAATCCTGCTCATGGCCTCAAGTTTTCCCGAGATCGTTTGTTGCCGAGCCTACAGCATCGGAGCGGTTTTGTGAACGCTTTACAGCGCGCCGCGCTCGGTCATGAAGTTACGCAAACGATCAAGGCCTTCCCGAATATCCGCGGTGGATCGCGCATAGGAAAACCTTAGCGTGTGATGCCCGCGCAAAGGGTCGAAATCCAAGCCCGGTGTTACGGCCACGCCCGCCTTATCAAGAATCTCGGCAGCAAAGGCGCGGCTATCATCGGTCAGGTCGGAGACGTCCGCATAAACATAAAACGCGCCGTCAGGTGGTGCGATATTGGTGAAACCTGCCTGCGGCAACCCTTCCAGCATCAACTGCCGGTTTTGACGATAGACATCCAGATTGCCCTGCAACTCATCCTCGCACTCCATGGCCGCCAACGCCGCGACCTGACTGGCATGCGGTGCGCAGATGAACATATTCTGGGCGATACGCTCGATTACGCGCACCTGATTCTCGGGCACGACCATCCAGCCCACACGCCAGCCGGTCATCGAAAAGTATTTCGAAAACGAGTTGATCACATAACATTCATCGGTCAGTTCCAGCGCCGTGACCGCTTTGGCCTCATATTCCAGCCCGTGGTAAATCTCATCACTGATGAACGCGGCGCCCTGCCCGTGAGCAGCGTCGATCAGCGCCTGCATCGCCGCATGATCCAGCATGGTGCCCGTCGGGTTGGCGGGTGAGGCAACCATCAGACCCTTAAGGTCCAGCCCGGCGAAATCACCCGGTACGGGCTGCAACCGATTTTCCGGCGCGGTCGGCAGATCAACTGGCACCAACCCCAGTGCCCTGAGAATCTGGCGATACGACGGATAGCCCGGCGCGCCGATGCCCACACGGTCTCCGCTGTCAAAGAGCGCGGTAAAGGCCAGCAGGAAACCGCCGGAAGAACCGGGCGTGACCACCACCCTTTCCGGGTTCAGATCGACATCGTACCAGTCGCCGTACATCTGCGCGATGCGTTGCCGCAGCGCGGGCAAACCCAGAGCGACGGTATAGCCCAGCGGGCCTTGCTCCATGGCCTTGGCCAGCGCCTGAACCGCCCCTTTGGGCGCCCCGGTGCCGGGCTGACCGACCTCCATATGGATGATGGAGCGCCCGGCCTCTTCGGCGCGGCGTGCGGCCTCCATCACATCCATCACAATGAAGGGATCGACCCCGGACCGGGTTGAGTTTCGCATGCCCATCTCCCATGTTGCAGCCATGGCTTTTGAACGCGTATCCCGGCTGGCGTCAATCCCGACCCTTGCGCTGGTTGTTGGTCTGTGGATGGCCACAGCCGTCCAAAGCATGGCCCAAAGCCTGATCCGCGATCCCGATATCGAACATGGCTTGCGTGAACTCGCTTTTCCGATCCTGCGCGCTGCCGGGCTGAACACCAACCGCGTGCGCATCCTTGTTGTGAATGACCAGACCTTCAATGCCTTCGTCATCGACTACAACACGATCTACCTGAATTACGGGCTGATCCTGAATGTCGACACCCCGGAAATGCTGCAGGCGGTGATCGCGCATGAGGCCGCCCATATCGCCAACGGGCATCTGTCGCGCCGGATCGAGAACCTGCGGGCTGCGCAACGCACCGCAGGTCTGGGCACAGCGCTGGCGCTGATTGCAGCCGCCGCAGGCGGTGGCGAGGCTGCCGCCGGCATTGCAGCAGGCACACAATCGGCAGCCCTGCGCAGCTTTCTGGGACATACGCGTGCCGAAGAAGCCTCGGCAGATCGCAGCGCGGCCAGCTATCTCAGGTGGGCGGGCATTTCGCCCCGCGGCATGGTTGCGCTGCATCGAAAATTTGCCGGGCAGGAATTGCTGAGCGAAGTGAACCAAGACCCCTACATGCGCTCGCACCCGACCAGCCGCGAGCGTCTGCGCGTCGCCGAGAGCTTTCTGGATCAATTTGGCGACAAGACAAACCCGAACCACACCGCCGATTACTGGTTTGCACGGGTCAAAGGAAAGCTTTCGGCCTTTCTACGCGCGCCCGGCTGGACGATGCGCCGCGCCAAGGAAGAGACCGCACAGGATATTCGCCTGATGCGCGAAGCCTCTGCACATCATCAGAACCGGGACCTTGCACGTGCCCGTGCCGCCATTGATGGGGCCTTGGAAGTCCGGCCTGACGATCCGTTCTACTATGAACTCAAAGGTCAGATCCTGTTGGAAAGCCGCCGGGTAAGAGAGGCAATCGATGCTTATCGCGACGCGGCTGAGATGGCACCAAACGACCCGCTGATTCTAGCGGGATACGGCAGGGCCTTGCTGGCTGACGGTCAAACTGAGAAAGCCCTGCAGGTGCTTGAAAAGGCCCGCGCCCGAGATTATCGCAATGCCCGGTTGATGCGCGATCTGGGTGCGGCATATTCTCAGGTTGGAAACAATGGAATGGCGTCAGCCGTGACAGCGGAAAGATATGCGCTACAAGGTGAGTTAATCGACGCGGGGATTCATGCACGACGCGCCGTCCGGCAGCTACCCGAAGGATCCCCTGGTTGGCAAAGGGCGCAGGATGTGCTGATTGCGTCAGAACGAGCACAAAAAAGGAAACGAAAATGATCCTCAGACATGCTGCACCGGCCCTTCTGGGGCTTTCTCTGATCTCTGGTCCCGTACAGGCGCTGGACCTGAATGCCCTGAGCGATGCCGAAAGGGCCGCATTTGGCGAACAGGTGCGCGAGTATCTGCTGGAAAACCCCAGCGTGATCATCGAAGCGATCACCATTCTTGAGCAACAACAGGCAAACGCCGAAGCACTGGCCGACAAAGAGCTTGTCGCGGCCAATACCGATGAGCTGTTCAATGACGGCTACAGCTGGGTTGGCGGCAACCCCGACGGTGACATCACACTGGTCGAGTTCATGGACTATCGCTGCGGCTATTGCCGTCGCGCGGTGCCCGAAGTCGCAAACCTTCTGTCCGAGGATGGCAACATCCGCCTGGTGATCAAAGAGTTCCCGATCCTCGGCGATGCGTCAGTCATGTCTTCACGTTTTGCTGTCGCGACCAAACATGTGGCCGGCGACGACGCCTATAAGCAGGTGCATGACGCGCTGCTGGAATTCAGCGGCGACATCTCGGAACTTACCCTGCGCCGCATCTCGGACGGGTTGGGTCTGGACAGCGATGCGATTGTTGCCGCGATGGACAGCGATCAGGTCTCGGACGAAATCGCCCAGACCCGCGCGCTGGCACAACGTATGCAGATTTCAGGCACACCGTCCTTTGTGTTGGGCACCGAAATGCTGCGCGGCTTCCTGCCCGCCGATCAAATGCAGCAGATCGCCGATGGCATCCGCGCCGAACAGGGGTGATCCACGTCGGGGCGGCGCAAATACAAACCGCCCCACCAATCGTCGGCGTTAACGGCAGCCTAAGCTTCGCAAAGTATCCAATTGCCGAAAGTATCTTTTTGGGCTCATTATCTCGTGCAGCGAAAAGGCTTTTGAAAAGCCTTAAGGTTCGGCCTGATTAGGTTTCACGCCTAGAGTCAGGACTCGTTGGTGTTTCATAGCCAGAATATGGCAGTGGCGGCGAGAGCGATGGCGGAGAGGAATACCTTTGGACACCTGTCATAGCGGGTTGCCACACGCCGCCAATCCCTGAGCCTGCCGAACATAATTTCGATCCGATTGCGCCGTTTGTAGCGGCGTTTGTCATATTTGACGGTGGCCTTGCGATGCTTCCGACCTGGGATACATGCCTGTATCCCTTTGTCTTTCAGGGCTTCTCTGAACCAATCGGCGTCGTAACCTCGATCTCCGAGCAGCCGGTCGACATTGGGCAGGCTGCTCAAAAGTGCCTTTGCCCCGATGTAATCACTCACCTGCCCGGCGGTAACAAAGAGGTTCAAAGGTCGCCCTTTGCTGTCACAGATGGCGTGCAGCTTGGTATTCATGCCGCCTTTGGTTCTCGACCGCGTCCCCCTTTTTTACGGCCAAACTGGACGCTGTGCGGTGGGCTTTCAGATAGGTGGCGTCGATCATGACCTTCTTCTCTTCGCCATGCTCAACGGCCAGGCCGACCATCATCTGGGCAAAGCCTTTGTCACTCCAACGCTTCCAGCGGTCGTACAGGGTCTTGTGCGGCCCGTACTCCTTGGGCGCATCCCGCCACCGTAAACCATTGCGGTTGATGAAGATAATCCCACTCAACACACGCCTATCATCAACGCGTGGTTGGCCATGGGACTTGGGAAAGAAGGGCTCAAGACGCGCCATCTGCGCATCACTTAACCAAAAAAGATCAGACATGTTCACCGCTCGCTTTTCGAACCGTGAATCACGCCGCTACCCCAAAATCAATGGGTCCTGACCCTAAGACCTAGTACTTCACGCAACCTGTTTCGCGTGGAATCTGTGAAATGGAAGGCCCGCCACCCGCAACGAACCGCAGCAGGAACGTTCTTTGGGCAATCATCAATCAAAAGCATCTGCTCCGGGTCTGCCCCAAGCGTACTCGTCACTTGTTCGAAGAACGCCGGATTTGGTTTACGCACCCCCATTCGACCAGATGAGAACAGGTGCTCAACGCGATCTGCGAACCCCATTTCTCGTTCTATAAAGGCTGCGCGACGCACTTCGTTATTAGTTACGATAACTTGGCGGATCCCCTTTTGCCGCAACATATCCATTACCGCTGTCACCTCGGCATCAGGCAAGGCATCATTTTTGAACCAATATGAGATCAGCGCATCGACACCTTTGGAGTAACCAGCCGAGCGCGCCCATCCTTCGAGATGGTCGCGTAAATCCACCTTGCCAGTGATAACGTCGTCGAAACCGTTGTGAAAAATCTTTGCTGTGAATTCGTCCAGCGAGTGGCCAATGTCGGCTTCGAATGTATCAGACCAAATAAATCGCCCATTCTCGATGTTACGATTTATGACGCCGTCAAAATCCCATGCGACAATAATATTTGGCTCAAGTTTTGCATCAGAAAGTTCCATAAGTCGAACCTACTCAGCCCTTCTTGAGAACGCCAGTTTGAACGCATAATGACGCCAACGGACGGCTTATGATTCTACGCAGCTCCCGCAGGCTGAGAGGTAGTCAGTTTGGACGTATTGGCACTCACCGCACCTTCAAAACTCGAACCTCTGGATTCACACGCTCTTTGACAGTTGGACAATACGCGGGGCACTTTCTTGTGGAAGTCGACTTTCATAAGTATGCCATCGAGGGTTGTCGCCTATTCCCTTTCAAAGCAGTTCCAATGAAGAAAAAGAACACTCTTATTTACCCCCTCACCGCCGGCTGGGCATTGTTAACGGTCGGCCTTGGGCTGTACTTTCTGTTGGGCGGAATGGCGCCGACGGCTGATGTCAAAGCAAGAGCCCACGCCAGAATACACGCAGTCCCGATAGAGAACTGGAAACCTGGCGAGGTCAAAACGCTGCGCATTCGCGAGAAGCCTGTTGTTGTATGGCGGCGAAACCTTGATGAGATTGCGACAGCGATGGCCCAGGTCGATACATCTCTGTCTTACGAGGACTGGGCGGAGGTCCTTAACGACGGCTCCCTTGCACGCGAGCTTGGCCCAGACGCCTTCGCCAGACTGGAGTGGCTAATCATCAGCCCCGTTACCCCGCGCAAGTGGGGATGCATCGTTCATACAAAGAGCGGAGACTACGGCGGGTTCTTTGATCCGTGCATAGGCATCCATTTTGACATGTGGGGACGCCCTCAGAAAGGCCCTACTGACCAAAGCCTGGCAGCGCAGCGCCCTCAGTTCTCAGAAGACGGTCAGTTCGTTTTGATCGACCTCTCGAAGCTACCATAGGGACGAACAGGCAGAAACTCCTACTCTGCCGCCTCGGCGGCGGCATCCAGTTCGGAGGCCTTTTTCTCGACCTGTTCGACGATATGATCGATCATCTGATCGTTGGACATCTTGTGGCTGGCCTTGCCCGCCAGATAGACCATGCCCGCGCCTGCACCGCCGCCGGTAAAGCCCACGTCGGTCATCAGCGCCTCGCCCGGCCCGTTTACGACACAGCCGATGATCGACAGGCTCATCGGGGTTTTGATGTGTTCCAGACGATGTTCCAGCGCCTCGACGGTTTTGATCACGTCAAACCCCTGCCGCGCGCAGGAGGGGCACGAGATTATGTTCACGCCGCGATGGCGCAGGCCCAGGGATTTGAGGATTTCGAACCCGACCTTGACCTCTTCCACAGGATCAGCCGACAGGCTGACGCGGATCGTGTCGCCGATCCCCATCCACAGAAGGTTGCCAAGGCCAATGGCCGATTTGATAGTGCCGGAAACAAGACCACCCGCTTCGGTGATGCCCAGATGGATTGGCGCGTCCGTCGCCTCGGCAATGCCTTGATACGCGGCGGCCGACAGGAAGACATCGCTGGCCTTCACGCTGATCTTGAATTCGTGGAAGTCGTTGTCCTGCAGGATGCGGATATGTTCCAGCCCGCTTTCTACCATCGCCTCGGGACATGGTTCTCCGTATTTCTCAAGCAGGTGCCTTTCCAGACTGCCCGCATTCACCCCAATACGGATCGAGCAGTTGTGGTCCTGCGCGGCCTGGATGACCTCTTTCACCCGGCTTTCGTCACCGATGTTTCCGGGGTTGATCCGCAGGCAGGCAGCCCCGGCTTCGGCTGCTTCGATCCCGCGGCGATAGTGAAAGTGGATGTCGGCCACGATAGGCACCGGGCTTTCGCGCACAATCTCTTTCAGTGCTTTCGACGATGCCTCGTCCGGGACTGACACGCGCACGATATCGGCCCCCGCCTCAGCCGCGGCCTGAACCTGCGCGACCGTACCGGCAATATCGGTCGTCAGCGTATTGGTCATGGTCTGCACCGCGATGGGGGCATCCCCGCCAACAGGTACATTACCAACCATGATCTGACGGGATTTGCGGCGATAGATATCGCGCCATGGACGTACGTGATTGAGGGACATAAGGACCGGTCCGCGACTGCCTGTGTTGGCCTTTAGATAGTCCGGTGGCCCCGGTATCGCAATGGCTAGATCACTCGGTGGGCTCTTCTGCCTCCTGTGTCTGCAACTCGGCGACCAGCTGTTTCAGGGCACTGTTCTGTTCCGCCTCGAGATCAGCCAGCGTAAATTCCTGGGCAACGACGTCCTTGGACAGAACTACACCTTTGGCAATGGTACCGGGTGCGCCGACAGGCCCGTAATGCTTGCCATTGACCTGGAAATAAACCGACCCTGCAGCGCCGGCGCGCAGTTGCGGCGGCTCTTCAGTCAGTGGGACCTCGAACGTGCTTCCATTTTCAACGGTCCCTAGAGTTCCCTCGAAAATGACGCTGCCATCTGCGGCCCGCACACGCATCCACGCTGGGTCAACTGCAACGATGCGAAGAGTCGTATCCAGCCTTTCGACCACCTGCGGCAATGCCGGGCGCTCGACCGTATGCACCTCGGCCAACTGAACTTCGGGCAGTTCAGGGGGCTGGAAGGTTCCGACAGTTCTGGGATCAAGTGTAGAGATCGGCGCATCACGCGCGACCAGAACCGGCACATCTAGCGCCTGCGGCCGATACAGCCTGTCCAGCGCTTCGGCGCTTGGGGTATCCAGCCCGGCAATCTCTTGCTGCTCGGTTCGGCTGCGCGCTTCTTGCAGCGGATCCAGGTCAGACAGAACAATCGGCGCTTGTTCGACCGGCGTGACCTGAACCTGCTGGATCTTGTTCAGCACGGACCAGCCGCCATAGCCGATGCCGCCAATCAGCGCCAATAAGACCAACGAAGACCCAATCGCGCGGGGCTCAAAATGGCTGAGAACCGAGTCGCTACCCGGGACAAATGGCGTGTTCGGAGAGGTGAAGGGATCGCGCCCCATCGGGCCGCGCGATGGCAAGTCGCCGGATGCCTTCTTCACGACCGACGCTTCGGCCGACATCCCATGTGCAACTTCAAAACCACTTTCGCTGCAGAAGGTGGCAAAGGTTTCATCCGGGTCCATCCCCAGATATCGGGCGTAAGAACGAACATACCCGGCGATAAAGCCGGGTGTGTCAAAGGCATCGGGATCGGAATTTTCGATCGCGGCGATATAGTTCGCCTTGATCCGCAGTTCGCGCTGAACGTCCAGAAGAGATTTCCCCATGGTCGCGCGTTCGCCACGCATCAAATCACCAAGACGCACTTCGAAATCATCAAAACCTTTCGGTCTGATGTCTACGTCTTCGCCGGATTCGCGCTGTGTTCTGCGCCCAATCATCCCTGCTGCCCCATTTTGCCTGCCGCGCGCTTCGCGCTCACTCCGAATCGCCCCAACGATTCGATGTCGCTTTTGTTAGCGTAAGACTAACACGCGGCAAACGTGTTGCACACTTTGGCTTGAGGTTATCCGGCAAGTTCGGCGCGATTTAGCGCACAATGTGACCAAAGTTCGTCCATGGCTTGCACCAAAAGGTCCATTTCTCGAGGTCCATGCACCGGAGATGGCGTAAAGCGAAGACGCTCGGTTCCGCGCGGAACGGTCGGGAAATTGATCGGCTGCACATAGATGCCGTAATCTTCCAGCAGCATGTCGCTCAACTTTTTCGTGTGGACAGGGTTGCCGACAATCACGGGCACAATATGGCTGCCGTGGTCGATCAACGGCAAGCCCATCCCCTTAAGGCGCAGTTTTAGGATTTTTGCCTGTGTCTGATGCTGTTCGCGCAGCTCCGGCGCCTGTTTGAGATACGCAACTGACGCAGCCGCACCTGCAGCCACGGAAGGCGGCAGCGATGTGGTAAAGATAAAGCCCGGCGCATAGGAGCGGATGGCGTCACACATTTTATCGCTTGCAGCGATATAGCCGCCCATCACACCAAAGGCCTTGGCCAGCGTTCCGTTGATAATATCGATCCTGTGCGCTAAGCGATCCCGCTCTGCCACGCCAGCCCCACGGGGTCCGTACATGCCGACCGCATGTACCTCATCAATATAGGTCAGGGCACCGAACTCGTCGGCCAGATCACAGATCTCTTCGATGGGACCGAAATCGCCATCCATGGAATAGATCGATTCAAACGCGATCAGCTTGGGCGCCGCAGGATCATCTGCCTCAAGAAGTTCGCGCAGATGGGCGACATCGTTGTGGCGGAAGATACGCTTGGCCCCGCCATTCCGGCGGACACCTTCGATCATCGACGCGTGGTTCAGCGCATCAGAATAGATGATCAAACCCGGAAACAGTTTGGGTAGTGTGCTCAGCGTCGCATCGTTGGCGATATAGGCACTGGTGAACAGCAGCGCGGATTCTTTGCCATGCAAATCCGCCAGCTCAGCCTCGAGTTGCTTGTGATATACGGTCGTGCCCGAGATATTACGCGTTCCGCCAGATCCCGCACCTGCGGCATCCACCGCGTCATGCATTGCTTTCAAAACAACTGGATTCTGCCCCATGCCCAGGTAATCGTTGCCACACCAGACAGTCACGTTCTGCTGAGAACCGTCCGGACGGGTGCGGACCGCATGCGGGAAATGCCCGTTGCGCCGTTCGATATCTATGAAGGTCCGGTAACGTCCCTCTTCATGCAGCCTGGCAATCGCTGTATCGAGCTGAGCAGTGTAGTCCAAAGGACCCTCCTTCGATGCCCGGACCTGCATAGAATGCCCGGACCTTTTCTGTTCTTAGCGCCTGACAGCGTAACCTGCCAAAATCGCTTTGCGTTCCGTCTGATCGCCTGCCTACCGCTGATCTGGTAAGCGCCACATTGATTTGCATCAATTAGCCCGTAACAGATCATCGGACAAGTATACTTGTGGCTACCTGGCGCGGGGAAACGACGCAGGCAATCTGGCAACACGCCGCCGCTTTGGACAGCATAGCTGAATTCTCAGGATACGCACTAGACGGCACCGCCAACGCTGCTAGGCTCCGCGCCAAATTAGAACCATTCAGGAGAAACCTATGTCGCTCGACGCTGTTCTCAGCAAAATTGATACCGACCTGACCCCGTCTATCGACCGGCTGATGGCGTTTCTGCGTATCCCTTCCATCTCAACCGACCCGGCCTTTAAAGAGCAGGTCGATCAGGCCGCTGACTGGCTGGTATCTGATCTGCAAAGCATTGGCATCGCAGCGGAAAAGCGCGAAACACCGGGGCATCCCATGGTCGTGGGGCATATTGGCGAAGACAGCGATGGACTACATATCCTGTTTTACGGCCATTATGACGTGCAACCGGTCGATCCGCTGGAACTGTGGAAAAGCGATCCGTTCGATCCCAAGCTGGAGGACACCGAAAACGGTCAGGTCATTCGGGGCCGCGGATCGTCGGATGACAAGGGCCAGTTGATGACCTTCGTCGAAGCCTGCCGCGCGTGGAAGGCGGTGCACGGCACCCTGCCCTGTCGCATCACATTCTTCTTCGAGGGCGAGGAAGAATCAGGCTCTCCTTCGCTGGTCCCCTTCCTTGAGGCGAACAAAGAAGAGCTTACTGCAGATCTGGCATTGGTCTGCGACACATCCATGGTGTCACGCGGCGTGCCCTCGATCGCATCGCAGCTGCGTGGGATGCTGAAAGACGAGTTCACCATCATCGGCCCGCGCATCGACCTCCATTCGGGTCACTATGGCGGCCCGGGCCTGAACCCTCTGCGTGAACTGTCAAAAATCGTGGCCTCTTTCTATGATGAAGAAACCGGTCGTGTCGCGGTGGACGGGTTCTATGAAGGTGTACACGAAGTTCCAGCCGACCAGCTGCGCCAGTGGCAGAACTGCGGCTTTGACGAAGCCGAGTATCTGAACTCAGTCGGCTATAGCCAGCCGCATGGGGAAAAGTCCTATTCCACGCTTGAACAGCAATGGGCCCGCCCCACGCTTGAGGTGAATGGATTGTGGGGCGGCTACAATGGCGCGGGCTCAAAAACTGTGATCCCGTCTGAGGCGCATTGCAAAATCACCTGCCGTCTGGTCGGAGACATGAACCCGGACAGCCTGCGTGATAAAATCCGCAAACATGTCGCGGATCGGCTATCTCCGGATGCAAAGGTTGTCTGGGATAATGATCTTGAAGGCTCGCCCGCGTCGGTCATGAACCTTGACCGCCCGGAATTCGAGGCCGCCCGCGGCGCTTTGTCGGATGAATGGGATCGTGAGGCCGTCTTTACCGGTATGGGCGGGTCGATCCCGGTTGTTGGCTACTTCAACACCATCCTCGGGTTGGATTCGATGCTGGTCGGCTATGCCAATGATGACGATGCCATACACTCACCAAACGAGAAGTATGACGTGAATAGCTTTCACAAAGGCATCCGGTCTTGGGCGCGTATCCTTGATGCTCTGAGCAGATAAAACTCAGCGAGGCTGCGCCGCGCTCGGGCACGTTTTCAGCCAGATGAAGCAAAAGATCCGCTTCATCTGGCGATAAACGCACTGGCAGACGCACAGCGCAGGTTGCGGGGGGGAGCCAAGCCCCCGCGCCACTCAGAAGTGAATTGCGCGCCCGTAGGCGTCCAACACGCTTTCATGCATCATCTCGGACAGGGTCGGATGCGGGAAGACGGTATTCATCAGATCTTCCTCGGTTGTCTCAAGCTGTCGCCCGACCACGTAACCCTGGATCAATTCCGTCACCTCGGCACCGACCATGTGGGCGCCCAGCAGCTCACCGGTTTTGGCATCAAAGATCGTTTTGACCAGACCCTCAGGTTCCCCCAATGCGATGGCCTTACCATTGCCGATAAAGGGAAAGCGGCCCACTTTGATATCATAGCCCAGCTCTTTAGCCTTGCCTTCTGTGTATCCGACCGAAGCAACCTGTGGCTGACAATAGGTGCATCCCGCGATGCTTTCGGGTTTGACGGGATGGGCGTGCTTGCCCGCAATAAGTTCGGCAACCATCACACCTTCGTGGCTGGCCTTGTGCGCCAGCCAGGGCGCGCCGGCAATATCACCGATGGCGTAAAGGCCATCGACACCCGTCCGGCAGAACTCATCGGTGACCACGTGGGTGCGGTCAATTTTGACCCCCAGCGCCTCAAGGCCAAGACCCTCGACATTTCCGACAATTCCAACCGCTGAGATTACTGTGTCGAAATCGTGCTTTTCGACCTTACCGCCAATCTCAATATGCGCGGTCACTTTGCCTTTGCCACGATCCAGCTGTTTGACCATCGCCTTTTCCTTGATGGTCATTCCCTGCTTGATGAACGCCTTTTTCGCGAAGGCGCTGATCTCGGCATCTTCGACCGGCAAGATGCGGTCCATCACCTCGACGACCGTCGTCTCAGCCCCAAGCGTGTGGTAGAAGCTGGCAAATTCAATCCCAATCGCGCCGGACCCGATAACCAGCAGCTTTTTCGGCATCCGGGCGGGCTGCAGCGCGTGCTTATATGTCCAAACCAGATCACCATCCGCTTCGAGCCCGGGCAATTCACGCGCACGCGCGCCCGTCGCCAACACGATGTTGCTGGCACTGAGTTCCTCAGTACCTTTGTCAGTTTTAACACTGACCTTGCCCTTGGCCGGGATTGTCGCCTCGCCCATGAAAACCGTAACCTTGTTTTTCTTAAGCAAATGCCCCACGCCGCCCGAAAGCTGGCCAGCAACACCGCGCGAGCGTTTGACAACAGCATCAAGGTCATAACCGATCTTATCCGCGCTCAGGCCAAAATCCTTGGCGCGTTCCATCAGGTGAAAGACTTCGGCGGACCGCAACATCGCCTTGGTCGGGATACAACCCCAGTTCAGGCAAATACCGCCCAGATGCTCACGCTCGACCACGGCAGCCTTCAGCCCCAGCTGCGCTGCGCGAATGGCAGCGACATAGCCACCGGGACCAGCCCCGATTACAATCAGATCAAAGGATTTAGCAGCCATGTTTACCTCTCGGCGCGGGTCGATTGAAAACTAGTTTACCATTAAACTATTTTTTTTAGCACATCAACGCCCGTTCCCGCGACATATATGACGCAGGATCAGAAGCTCTGAATGGTATTGGATTCATCCTATACCCGGCGTGGAGCACTGGCTAGAACGGAAGCTCAAAACCACAAATTTTATCCATCAGATTTAAGGAAGGCACCCAATGGCCAAGACTCTCAAAGATCTACTGTTTGCACTTTTAAACGCAACTCTGATCCTGGTGGCGCTGTGCTTGTTTCTGGGGCTAAAGTTAGCTCAGTCGCTTGAAGGTATCCGCGACGGGTTGAAAGAGACTCTACAAGAGGTGGCCCCCCTACGCGATCAGGCACAGGGGATTCGTGGCGATCTGACTGCGATACGCAGCGATCTTGTCTCTCTTCGGGAGCAGGATGGAGCCTTTGATTCCGCAGCCGCGCAACAGCTGACAGCAACCTTGCAGCGCCTGAACGAGATTGAGCTGAAACTGGAGCAGACACAGGCGCGCCTGGCAGGCTTGGCCGATAAACCTGATGAGTTAATCGACTATGCTATCACCACTTCGGCCGATGCTCTGGCGGATCGCGCATCGACTCTTCGCGGATGTGAGCCTGCAACTTAGTGTGCAGGCTCCTGCAATTCGCGTACAGTTGAACCGTAGCCGCCATTACTAACATAGGCGGCTTCGTGTTCCGTTGTAGACCGTTCCAGCGCTTCGTTGCGATAGGGGAACCGGCCGAACTTGCGGATTACCTCGCGATGCGCCCGCGCGTGCAGCAGGTTGCCTGCCCCGCTTTCGGGCATGCGCTCACACATCAACCGGACACAGCGTTCCTGATCGCACAGGTTTTCTGAATGCATCATGGGCAGGTAAAAGAACTGCCGCGCGGGTTCGTCGATTTTCAAATCCCACCCTTTGTCCACCGCGCATTTTGCAGCTGACAGGGCAGCGCGGTCCGACGAGAACGCCTTGCCGCTGCCCCGGAACATATTCCGTGGGAACTGATCCATCAGGATGATATAGGCCAATGAACCACTGGGATAGGTCAGCCAGAGCGAGAACCTGCCGTCGCACGCGCCTTGCCATGTTTCGAGGAACTGATCACGGATTTGCGCATCCAGCGCATCGTCCTGTGTGTACCACCCCTCGGGACCAATCTCGTCTAACCAAAAACTCAATACTTTTTCAGGACCAACCATGCCCTTAACTCCGTAAAATGCCCTCCCCAGGACGTAAGATCATTTAAGTCCGTTTTACAGAATTGTTACAGTAACATATTGCAACATTTGCGACACAAAAAGAGGCGATCAGGCAGGTTCTTGCGCATCCTGATCGTCTTGCGCGGCTTCGATGACGACCTCTTGCGCAACCTCAAGGGCAATGGGTGACGATGTTGGCGAGATTGGTGCAATTGCCCCGGTTTCGTCGACAGGAACATAGGCGCGCTGTGTCATCCGGTACAGAGCGTAACCAGCCATCGCGAACATCAGGGTCACGATGAAGATGAAAAAGCCCGCAGGGCCAACAACATCGGTTCCCATCAGCCAGCCGGTTATCAAGGGCCCGGCAATTGCCCCCAGCCCGTTGATGAACACCAATCCCCCAGAGGCAGCGGACATGTCGTCATACTCCAGACGGTCATTGGTATAGGCGATAAGCAGGGAATAGAGCGGGCTCGTCATACCACCGATTACAAATGCACCGATCAGCAGGACTGGGAAGTTTCCGCCAAAGAACATACCGATCAGGGCCCCGCACCCGCCGACCACAGCCACCAGCAGGATCAGAATGCGTCGGTCCATACGGTCCGAAACCCAACCGATCGGGTACTGCAGCAGTACCGCACCAACATAAAACGCCGCAACAAAGGTCGAGATTTCGACCAGCGTCAAACCGGCCTGCGCACCGTAGACGGCGCTCATCCCGAACTGGGCTGAAAAGATGCCGCCCAGTAGGAACATGCCGACACAGCCCAGCGGAGAAGTCTCCATCAGCTTGCGCAGGGTCATGGGTTTTGTCGTGTCAAAGGCCGGCGTGGGTGAGATCGACAGCAGGATCGGCGCGAAAGAGACGGATACCAGGATCGAGGCTATCACAAAGGTTTCATACCCCGCCGGGTCGCCGATCAGCATCAGCGCCTGCGCGCTGACGATGCCGGTCATCTGAACGATCATATAAAGAGACAGCGCCTGCCCGCGGTTTTCATTGCTGGCGGCATTGTTCAGCCAGCTTTCCGCCGTGACATACACGCCGGAAAAGCAGAACCCGATCACGACGCGCCCCAATGACCAAGCGATCGGGTCGGTCAGCATCGGATACATGATCATGACGGCCGAGATAAAAGATGCGAGCGCCGCAAACACCCGGACATGGCCCACGCGTCGGATCATCTCGGGCGCGAGACGCGACCCACCCAGAAATCCGACGAAATAGGCGGACATCACAAAGGACATCTGGAGGGTCGAAAATCCCTCGATCTCACCTCGGACGCCCAGCAAAGTGCCCTGCAGGCCGTTGCCAACCATCAGCAACCCCATACCAAGAAGAAGCGCCCACGCGCTGGAGAGAACCTGAAGCATTTTTTGCCACCCGGAATTGCTGACCTGAGTCCCGTATTTCGATCAAAAGACGCTCTGGTCGCGCTTGTCTACGACATTGTCATGACGCGATCCGGAAAACACGGCCCTTACGGGATCAAAAGCGACGCATCGCCATAGGAAAAGAACCGGTATTTCTGTGCAACCGCATGGGCATAGATCGCCTTCACCCGGTCCTGCCCCATCAGCGCCGAAACCAGCATCAACAGAGTGGATTTCGGCAGGTGGAAATTGGTCATCAGCGCGTCAGTGACCTGAAACCTGAACCCCGGATAGATGAAGATGTCGGTCTCACCCTCCCACGGCGCGATGCTGCCGCCGCGCGCGGCACTCTCGATCAGGCGCAGCGCAGTGGTACCGACTGGAATGACCCGGCCGCCCTGCGCTTTGGTCGCGCGGATTTCATCCGCCGCCTGCGCGCTGACGCACCCCCATTCGGCATGCATTTTGTGGGTGGTCACGTCCTCGACCTTGACCGGCAGAAATGTCCCGGCCCCGACATGCAATGTGACATGCGTAAACGTGACACCGCGCCGTGTCAGCGCCTGCAACAACGCCTCGTCGAAATGCAACGACGCGGTAGGTGCAGCAACGGCCCCTGCGTTACGGGCCCAGACCGTTTGATAGTCGATTTTGTCCTGCTCATCCGCCGGTCGTTTCGCCGCGATATAAGGTGGCAGGGGCATCGCGCCTGCCTGCTCAAGCGCCGCGTCGAAATCCTCGCCACTCAGATTGAACCGCAGACGCGCCTGCCCGTCCTCGACCCCAGCCAGTGTTGCGCTCAGCTGGTCTGAAAAGACGATCTCTTCCCCGGGTTTGACTTTTTTGAGCGGTTTGATCAGTGCCACCCAAGTCCCGTCGGGTTGCGGGTCGAGCAGCGTTGCCTCAATCGCCGCAGACACCCGGCCCTGGGCGCTGTCGCGGTAGCGGCGGCCACTTAGCCGCGCCGGGATCACCTGTGTGTCGTTAAGAACCAGACGATCCCCCGGGCGCAGCCAGCCCTGTAAGTCACTGACCCGGTCGTCGCTGATCACATCCCCCTGCGCCACCAGCAGGCGCGCGGACGAGCGCGGGCTGGCGGGCCGCGTGGCGATCAGGTCGTCGGGAAGGTCAAAATCAAAATCGCTGAGTCTCATGGCCGCGCCTTACATCGCCCGGACAGATTCGGCCACCGCCCGATTTCAACGATCTTCGCCACGCCTAACCTGAGCAGGCGGCGGCGTATCGGGCGCGGGCGTCCGCGCATTTGGGCCATTGCTGACGGTGGGGCGCGGCGCGCGCATCAGGTCGCGCAGGAACAAAGGCGCAAGCCCGGACAGCGGATTGACCGATACTTGTGGCGACGCCACCGGGCCCTTGAGCGTGTAGTTGAAGGCGAATATCCCCTCGCCCTTGCGCGTCAGCACGCTGCCAATCGCGTTGACCAGATAGATCGGCGAAATCGCGCCTCTGAGGTTCAGCCGCTTTGCAACCGTGTCAATCGTTCCGTCAAAGGACAGACCCATCGAAGGGCCCACCGCGCTGCCGCTCAGCACTTTGACCTCGGTCGGGGTTATCCGCATCTGACTGTCGATCGAAGCAAAATAAATCCCCTGCCCGGCCATCTCATCCAGCAGGCCAACAAGGCTGATGGCGTTCAGCAAGGCGGCCATGGCCGGCGCATCCTGAATCCGGGTGTTATTGATTTTGACATTCACATCATAGTTGCCAGGTTCGGCCACCGGGTCCAGCTGCACCCGCAGCTCCCCGCCGCGGGCCTGCGTCAGCAACCCGGCAGAACGCAACACCGCCCCGGCATCCTGCGATGTCAGCGTCACAGCCGCACGTGAACCGCTGGGCGCGACCTGGCCGTTGATCCCAGCCCCGCCGTTGATCTGTGCGCCAAAACCACCCTGCAGCCCGCCTGTTGTCTGAAATGTTCCCCGCATTCCGGTCAGCGCCACGGTTTCTGTGACCTGTAGCCGGTCCAATTGAACATCAAGCTTTGGCCCCGGTCCCGCGCCGCTGCCACCACTGCCACCGCTTCCAAAGGTCGCCCGGCCCAGATTCATCACGCCGCCCAAGACGCGAATATCCGGCAAAGCCGCCCCCCGACCGATCAGTTCGGCCGGAACAGCAAGCCAATCGCCCAGCTCGAACGAGCTGAACTGAACCCGATCCAATCCGCCACCTTCGCGGAAGGAAATCGAAGCCGCGGTTCTCAGCCCTGCGGCACTGAGCTTTAGCGCATCCACGCGCAGCTGATCCCCTAGCGTGGCTTCAACCGTCAGATCGCCTGTGCTGCCCGCGCCTTTTCGCCAGCCCAATTCCGGAATGGCCAGCGCAACACCTTGCAAATCTGATTGAGCCGACAGCTTTGGCGGTGAGTCCGCCCCGATGCCAAGCGTGATCTGGGCCGTCCCCTCGCCCTTTAAGAAGCCGCGCGGCAGTCCCGCGTTCAGCTGATCCATCAGACGTGGCGACAGCTCTATCTGCCCGGTAAGTGTGCTGCGCTGCGCTTCGTCGCCACCGATAGGCTGCTGCCAACGCGCCGTGATCGGCACCGCCCCAAACAATCCGTCGCCCTGAATTGAAACCCCGGTCTGGTCACCTGTCAGGTTCAGCCGTTCGGCGCTGATATCAAAGCCCGGCACCAGTCGGCTGCTTTGCAGATCACCGAGTACCCCAGTAAAATGAAACTGAGCTTCATCGAACTTTAGCTTTTTCTTCAGCGGCAGCGACAGTGTCCCGTTCAACGAAACCTCACCGTCGGCCACATCAACAGGCAACCCGGCCTTGGTCATCAGTTTCAGCGGATCACGATCCAGCAGCGACAGGGCCGCGGTCACGCTGCCTTTTGCAAGGATCCGCACGATGCCGGGCGTCGTTTTCTTGATGCTGGTGTCGGGGATGATGAACGAGGTGCCCGCCGCATCGACTGCACCCCCCTCATCTGCGACAACGATGCCTTTCTGAGCGGTCACAGTGAAACGGCGGTCAATCAGACTCGCCTGCCCCTGGGCCCCCTGAACCGGCGGCAGTGTTTTGGCAAACCGGGCGCGGGCGTTTTCAAAGTCGAAATCCATATAGATATCCGGCTTGGACCCGGGCCGCAGCCGCAGGGCAAAATCCAGATCGGACATATCCCCCTGATAGAGGTTCTCGGTCACCCAAAGGCGCGGTTTGGGCGCAAGGCGGGGCGGCCAGTAGGCCAGCACCTCGTCCGACGCCATCTGATCGATGTGCGCGTTCAGATCGACGCTCCATCCTTCTGCCAAACCGACCAACTGCCCCGAGGCGCGCAGCCGGTTTTCCCCATCCTCAATCGTGACCTCACCCAATTGCAGGCGAAACGGGGCCAGCTTCATCTGGAAGTCCAGATCGGCCTGTTTCAGTTCCAGCGTTTCGGTAAACAGATCGGCTGGGTTCACCTTTATGCCGGTCATGCGGAACTGCGCGGCCATACTGTCCAGCGTGCCGTTTTCGACCCCTTGCAAAAAGGCCTTTCCATCGGCCTGCACCGATCCCCAGGCCGAACTGACAGAGACCTCATTAAAATCCAAAACCTGCAGTTTGGGATCATATGTGAAATAGGTGCGCGCAGATTCAAACGGAACCGGTCGAATATCAGGGTTTGGTTGCACCGCGCCTGCCCCAAGGTTCAGCGTGGCAAAAACCGACCCCAGCGCGCCCTTATCATCGATACTACCCCGCAGCGCACCGGAAATAGGTGTTCTCAGCACTTGTAACCAGGCCAGTGCCGGGCTCTGACCCGCAATATCCTCTGCCGGCAGATCCGAGATAGAGATACCAAAGCTGGCCGCCGGGGTTCCTAGCACGCTGGTATAGTTGGCCTCAATCGTGCTGACATAATCACGGCCAGCCAGCACCGAGAACCCAGTGGCCAGCCGCACTTCGTTGTCGTTGCGCGTCGCCTGTATGTGGCCACCGTCCAAAATCCACGACCGCTCCTGACGCTGATCACGATAGTCCAGCGTAATAGCGTCCAGTTCGACCGAGGTCAGCGCTGACAGCGCCGGCGACTGAAATACTTGATCTGACCCCTCGATCAGTTCGGCCAGATTCGGGGCCTGTTGCAGGGGTGTGCTACCTGAGCCGACAACCAGCGAAAGCGCGCCGTCCGGCCCCCGTGTGAGTGCAATCTGGGCACCATCCAAAATGATCCGTTTGGGTCTGACCTGTCCGCGCAGCAAGGGTCGCATCGCAAGGCTTGCGCGCATATCCGAGACCTGCGCGATCTGCTGACCCGCCGCATCACTGATCGCTACATCCGTCAGCCGCAACCGCGGTCGCCACCCCTCGTGAATGATAAAGCTGACGTCACCGAACTTAATCTGCAACCCACCCAACGCATTCTCAAGGCGCGCTTCGATGCGATCTCTCACCCAAACCGGCGCATGCAGGCGTTGCCCGACAACCATGAACCCCGTGAACAGCGCCAGAAAGACCAGTACAAAGACTCCGCGCAAGGTCCACAGGCCAAGCCTGCGGCGGCGGGACCGACGGCGCGGCTGCTGCTCTGCCTCGGCGTCACCCTCCTGATCTTGCTGGATCAATTTGCTATCCACGCCTTTCAAACTGCCTACACCGCACTATTATGCCGGGCATCAGTTAAGAACCTTTGCCGGAGTTTCCAATGCCCAATGTTTCAGACATCGCCCCCGATTTCACCCTGCCCCGAGATGGTGGTGATGAAGTCACCCTGTCATCTCTGCGCGGGGGGATCGTCGTCTTGTTTTTCTACCCCCGCGATGATACGCCGGGCTGCACCAAGGAATCCATTGGTTTCTCGGAGCAACTACAATCCTTTGCCGATGCCGGCGCACAGGTCTTTGGTATCTCGCGCGACAGCGTTGCCAAACACGACAAGTTTATCGCCAAACACGGGCTGACCACGCCCTTGCTGTCTGACGAAGGCTCAACCGTGTGCGAGGATTACGGCGTCTGGGTCGAAAAGAACATGTATGGCCGCAAATCGATGGGAATCGAGCGATCGACCTTTGTCATCGATGCAGAAGGCAAGATTGCCCACCTCTGGCGCAAGGTCAAAGTCCCTGGCCATGTCGACGAGGTGCTCGAAACCGTCCGCGGAATGTAGTCCCCCTCGACCCTGCGCGCCATCCGGTCTATCACCCGCGCAATCCAGAAACGCGGAGTATCCACGTGCCCCAAACCCTGACCCAGATGGCGACCGAGGTTCTGACCACGGCAGATGGCAAAGCCAAGACTGCCCTGTCTCAGCAATACGCCGCGGCGTGGTTCGCAGCGCGCAAAGGTGAAGCGGCGCCGATCGAGGTGGGCACCGCAACGCCGCCGTTGAACCCGGCGCGCCCCGATCGCCCTGAGTTGCTGTCACCACGCGATGTACCGCGACGACGCCCAGGGTCCGAAGCCGGGCGCATCGCCCTGTTGCATGCCGTGGCACATATCGAGCTGAACGCGGTTGACCTGCATTGGGACATAATCGCCCGGTTCGGCCATGTGCCCATGCCAATCGGCTTCTATGACGACTGGGTTAAATGCGCCGAAGAGGAATCGCGCCATTTCGAAATGGTCTGCGCCTGCCTTGAACAGATGGGCAGCCACTATGGCGCCCTGCCCGCCCATGCCGGCATGTGGCGCGCAGCCGAGGACACCGCCACAGACCTGATGGGCCGTCTGGCCGTGGTGCCCATGGTGCTTGAGGCGCGCGGCCTGGACGTGACGCCCGGCATGATCGACATTTTCCGCAAGGCCAAGGCAGACGACGCCGTCGCCGCGCTTGAGGTCATCTATGCCGAAGAGGTCGGCCATGTCGCCTATGGCTCAAAATGGTTCCACTTTCTGTGCGGGCGCGAGAACGCGGACCCAAAGGATGTGTTCCACCAGCTTGTGCGCCGCTATTTCCACGGCGTCCTGAAACCGCCCTTCAACGAAGAAAAACGGGCTGAGGCAGGTTTGCCGCCCGATTTCTATTGGCCACTGACAGAAGACCTGCCACCACCCGGGGTTGTGAAAGACGGATGACACACTGCCTTATCGGCAAATTCTCGCCGATGTCGTGCGGTTATTCCCGTTCTCTGCCGCTTGTTTCGTTAACAAACTTGCTCAAAAGCAACACGGCCTTTATTCAAACGGCCCAAGGGACGGCGAGGCACCACTCACGACCGGTCCCGATCAGGGGATGAGAGGTAAGACGCGTGAGAACACGTCTCGCAATTAAACTGCACTCACTGCTCGAGCGGCACTTTCCGGAACGCCGGGTTTTTCTGAAGTCTGACACTGACACTAAATTCATCCGGCTGAGTTCTGAAACTCAGATCGTGGCCGTTGCCGGTGTCGCTGTCATGGTGGGCTGGACAGCGGTCGCCACCGCGATCCTGCTGATGGACAGCATCGGATCAGGTAATTTCCGCGATCAGGCAAAACGGGATCAGGCCACCTATCAGGAACGTCTGAACATCCTGTCCGCCGAACGCGATGCTCGCGCCGAAGAGGCGCTGGCCGCTCATGATCGTTTCAACGCAGCATTGGATCAGATTTCGGCGATGCAATCCGAATTGCTGAAATCTGAAAATCGCCGCCGCGAGTTGGAAACTGGGATCGAAGTGATCCAAACGACCCTACGCGCCACTATGAAACAGCGCGAAGAGGCCCGTCATAAGCTCGCCGAGCTGCAACAACAAACAGACGGTGACCAGACATACATGATGGCCTCGGCAAATCCCGCGCAATTGGCCTTTATGACTGATGCATTGGCCCGCACTGCGCTGGAACGCGACGAGATCGCGACTAACGCAGAGGACGCCCTCAACCAGCGGGACGAGCTAGAGCTTGAGATCCGGCTGATGCAGGAACGCAATGATGAGATTTTCCGACAGCTCGAAGAAGCCATGGTGATCTCGGTCGAGCCGCTAGACAAAATGTTCCGTCAGGCGGGCATGCCGACAGATCGCATTATTGACGAAGTCCGTCGCGGATATAGCGGTATGGGCGGTCCGCTGACCCCTTTATCGTTCAGCACGCGCGGTGAAGAGGCAGATATCTCTGCCGACGAAGCGCGTGCCAATATACTGCTGCAGCAGATGGACCAGCTGAACCTCTATCGCATTGCCGCCGAAAAGGCGCCCTTTGCCAGCCCCGTACGCGCCGCTGTGCGCTATACCAGCGGTTTCGGCACCCGTCGCGACCCTAAAACCGGCGGGCGCCGCATGCACAATGGCGCTGATTTTGCCGGGCCGACCGGGACGGATATCTTTGCAACCGCCGATGGAGTCGTCTCCCATGCGGGCTGGCAATCCGGCTTTGGCCGGCTTGTAAAAATCAAACACGCCTTCGGAATTGAGACACTTTACGCTCATAACACCAAGATCCTTGTAAAGGTCGGTCAAAGGGTCTCGCGTGGCGATCATATTGCTGATATGGGTAGCACCGGACGGTCGACCGGCACGCATTTGCACTATGAGGTGCGCGTGAACGGAAAGCCGGTGAACCCAATGACTTACATCAAGGCTGCGAGAAATGTTTTCTAAGAGCAAAATCAACGAGCCCGCATCCAAGGATACTGAGGCAGCGAAACCTGCTGCTCCGGCGACTCCGGCGGCCCCTGCACCTACCGAGACCAAGGCCAGCACCGCGCCGAAGCCAAAGCCACCGGCATCAGTCCTGTCATCAGACCTGCACATCACCGGCAACATCAAGACCACTGGTGACATTCAGGTTGAAGGCACGGTCGAAGGCGACATCCGTGCGCACCTGTTGACCATCGGCGAAACCGCCACGATCAAGGGCGAAGTGACTGCCGATGACGTTGTGGTAAATGGTCGTATCGTGGGCCGCGTGCGTGGTCTCAAGGTCCGTCTGACCTCAACGGCGCGCGTCGAAGGCGACATCATTCACAAGACCATCGCGATCGAAAGCGGTGCGCATTTCGAGGGTTCGGTCCAGCGTCAGGACGACCCTCTAAACCCCGGGCGCAGTGGCAAATCGGGTGCGAACCCGGCGGCAGAAGTCAGCCAGTAAGCCACAGCCGATCTTCTCAAGGCAAAGCGCCGCAGGTCCCCGCCTGCGGCGTTTTTAATTTCAGCTTTCGCCGCCAGATCGTCGGCCCGGACGGGTCAGTTTCACAAAATATCTTTTTTGACTAAACTGAACTCCATTGTTTTTCGGAGGGTTATTCATGTCATCAAAGCTTTTGGCCGAATTCTTTGGCACTTTCTGGCTGGTTCTCGGGGGCTGTGGCAGCGCTGTTCTGGCTGCTGGCGTCGCGGATGTCGGCATTGGGTGGCTGGGCGTGTCGTTGGCGTTTGGCCTGACAGTTCTGACCATGGCATTTGCGGTCGGCCATATCTCGGGCGGTCATTTCAACCCTGCGGTCAGTCTGGGCCTGATGATCGGCGGGCGGTTTCCCGCCAGCCAGTTGCTGCCCTATTGGATCGCGCAGGTGATCGGAGCCATTGCCGCCGCCGCGGTCCTGTATCTGATCGTCAGCGGCGCACCCGATTTCACCGGCGTGGGCAGCTTTGCGTCAAACGGCTATGGCGATGCCTCACCTCAAGGCTATTCAATGATGTCGGCCTTGGTGATCGAGATCGTCATGACCGCGTTCTTCCTTGTGATCATATTGGGCGCCACATCTGAACAAGCCCCCGTCCGGCTTGCACCGATTGCCATCGGGTTGGGGCTGACATTGATCCACCTGATCTCGATCCCGGTGACAAATACGTCGGTGAACCCGGCCCGCTCGACCGGAGTGGCGCTATTTGCGGATGGCCCTGCGCTGGCACAGCTCTGGCTGTTCTGGGTTGCGCCGCTGATCGGCGGTGCCATTGGCGCGCTGATCTGGAAGGTTATGTCACCCGACGACTGATCGCGGCCCCACTTGCCAACAGACGCCGCCCATCGGGCGGCGTTCTTGTCTGGAAAACACGTTTTGCCGACAGGTCAGCATTTCGGCTAGGCTGAACGCAACAATACACAGCAAAGATAAAAAAGACACATTCAAGCGCGGACAGGTTGATATTGCGAACCAAGCCATGACAATCCCGTCGCGTGAGCAAGAGAGTAAGTTCATGAGTTCCCGCCCCCGTTTCAGACGCCCCGCCTCCGCGATCCCAGCCACAACCGGCCTCATCGCCGTGGCTGCGGTGCCGACCATTCATTATCTCTGGCCCGCCATGCCGGAGGTTTCGGATCGCGATCAGACCGTCCTCTTTGCCTTGTGCATCTTTGCGCTGCTGGCCTTGTCCGAGATTTTCGTCGCCCGGACCCATCAGCGCCCCGGCAGCGGGCTGGTCTACAGGCCCCGGAACTTCGCTGACCCCAGATACATTCTGGATTTCCAGATCAAACTTGTCGGTCTGGCCGCCAGTTTTGCCTTGTTGGCGCTGTTCTATTTCTCAGTCGACCTGTATCGAGGTGACTGGTATCAACCGTTTTTCTCGCTTCTGGCCGACTATTGGTGGCTGATCCTGCCTATCGTGCTGCTGACCGTAACCGCCGTGCATTTCTCGATGCGCCACCCGCGCGATGGCATGTGGCACCTGGGACAGGTTGTGCTGAGCCTTGGCCGCCAATCCACCAATGCCCATGCGCTCAAGGTCCATTTGCTTGGCCTTGGCATCAAAGGATATTTCCTGCCGCTGATGTTCTGCTATCTGGTCTATGACTGGTCATTCCTGCAGTCGCGGTCACTGTGGAGCGCTGAGAGCTTTGCGCAGACCTACGAGTACCTGTACCGCTTTGCGTTCTTTTTCGACCTGACAATCGTTGTGATCGGATACGCAACGGCGACCCGACTGCTGACCTCGCAAATCCGGTGGACCGAAGCCACCGTCAGCGGGTGGCTGGTCTGCATCATCTGCTACGCACCGTTCTGGCAGCTCTTGTCGCGGAACTATTTCAACTATGCCGAAGATGGCTTTGCCTGGGGCAACTGGCTGTGGGACTATCCGGTGCTCTACGTCATGTGGGGCAGCACGATCCTGTTTTTCCTGGCGATCTACTGCCTAACCGCCGCGCGGATGGGCATCCGGTTTTCAAACCTGACCTATCGCGGTCTGGCCTGCGACTTTCCATACAACATCAGCAAGCACCCGTCCTACATCAGCAAGAACATCACCTGGTGGTTGATCTCAATCCCGTTCATCGCGGTTGATTTCTGGACCGGCATCGCAAATTGCATCGCCCTGCTTGGCGTCAACGCCATCTACACTTTCCGGGCCTGGCACGAAGAGCGCTGCCTGTCCAAGGCCCCATCCTATCGCGCGTATAAGCGGCATATCAACGAACAGGGCCTGCTGGCACGGATCAGGCGCGCGCTGTCTCCACACAGGCGACACGCGCCCAAACAGACCAGCTGAACCAGCATTTTCGGAAGGGGAAAGACCAGCGCCGCCAGGGCGCTGGTCTGATCGGTCACTCTACAACGGTGACCGTTTTCATAACGTCGGGCTGACCCACAACTGAGCCATTCTGACCCGCGCCACGCTTGATGGCGTCAACCACGTCCATGCCTTCGGTCACCTTGCCGACAACTGTGTACTGACCGTCCAGAAACGGACCGGGCTCAAACATGATAAAGAATTGCGAGTTGGCACTGTTGGGGTCCTGCGCCCGCGCCATGCCAACGACACCACGATCAAAGGTGATGTCCGAGAACTCGGCCGGCAGGTCAGGACGATCAGAACCACCGGTCCCGGCGCGACGCATATCCCCGCCCAGGCGACCATGTTCCACGTCACCGGTCTGGGCCATGAACCCTTCGATCACGCGGTGGAATACCACGCCATCATATTTGCCCTCAGCCGCCAGAGTTGAAATCTGTTCGACATGTTTGGGTGCGACGTCGTCCAGCAGGTCGATGGTGATCGTCCCGTTGGCGCCCTCTCCTTCGACCTCGATCTGCAGGCCGGTGGCCAGCGCAGGGCTGGCCATCAGGGCAAATGCGGCTGCCAGCTTATACATCGGCGGCCACCTTGACGCTGATCATGCGGTCGGGGCTCGCAGGCGGCTCGCCACGTACAATTGCATCCACATGCTCCATCCCGTCGATGACGCGGCCATAAACGGTGTACTGACCGTTCAGGAAATGGTTGTCCTTGAAGTTGATGAAGAACTGCGAGTTGGCCGAGTCCGGGTTCTGCGACCGCGCCGCACCCAGCGTGCCCCGGTCATGCGGCAGTTTCGAAAACTCAGCCGGGACATTCGGCAGCGACGACCCGCCGGTGCCCGCCATGCGCGGGTTGAACCCGTCTTCCATGTCGCCATGCTGCACGTCGCCGGTCTGCGCCATGAAACCGTCGATCACCCGGTGAAAAGCCACGTTGTCATATTCACCGCCGCGGGCCAGTTCCTTCATCCGGGCCGAGTGCTGAGGCGCCACGTCTGGCAGCAGCTCGATGGTGACATTGCCATCCTTCAGCTCGATGATGATTGTGTTTTCGGGATCTTTGATCTCGGCCATCTGGCCCTCCTGTCGTTTAGTCTTGGGCAAATACCTATTCGCCATGCGCACGAATGCCAAGTGACGCATTGACCTGAGGGCAAAATGCAGGAAAAGAACCGCCTAAACCTGTTCAAAATCACGAGGGCTGCGCGATGGGCTGGAAATCACTGGATGACATGGAGCTGAACGGCAAACGCGTCTTGGTGCGTGTGGACATTAATGTGCCGGTCGCTGATGGCAAAGTCACCGATGACACGCGCATTCAGCGGATCGTTCCAACCGTGCGCGACATCCTCGCCGCGGGGGGGCGGCCGATCCTTTTGGCCCATTTCGGTCGCCCCGGTGGCGAGCCGCGCCCGAACCTGTCGCTAAAGCAGCTGATCCCGGCGCTGGAGGCGGCGTTTGGCACCGCGGTCCGCTTTGCAGACGACTGCGTAGGATATGCGGCCGAAACCGCCGCCGCAGCATTGGCAGATGGCGAAGTGCTGCTGCTGGAAAACACCCGCTTCCACGCCGAAGAGACCAAGAACAGCGTTGATCTTGCCAAAGGCATGGCCAAGCTGGGCGATGTCTACTGCAACGACGCGTTCTCGGCAGCCCACCGAGCCCACAGCTCAACCGAGGCTTTGGCGCATCTTCTGCCCGCCTGCGCCGGTCGCCTGATGCAGACCGAGTTGAGCGCGCTGGAAAACGCCCTGGGCTCACCCAAGCGTCCGGTGACGGCTGTTGTGGGGGGGGCCAAGGTCTCGACCAAGCTGGACCTACTGGGCAACCTGATCGAGAAGGTCGACTATCTGGTGATCGGTGGCGGCATGGCCAATACTTTCCTGCTGGCACAAGGTAAGACTGTCGGCAGCTCACTGGCCGAACACGCCATGACCGACACCGCATCCGAGATTTTGGCCAAAGCAGATGGCGCGGGCTGCAAAATCATCCTGCCCCGTGACATCGTGGTGGCCAAAGAGTTCAAGGCCGACGCCCCGCATCAGGTCCTGCCCGTCGATCACTGCCCCGATGACGGCATGATCCTTGACGCGGGCCCCGACAGTGTGGCCGCAATTACCGAAGTTTTCGAGCAGAGCCAGACCCTTATCTGGAACGGCCCGCTGGGTGCGTTCGAACTGAATCCGTTTGATGCCGCCACCAACGCAGCTGCCCTGAAAGCAGCGCAGCTGACCCGTGATGATCAACTGATCTCGGTCGCCGGTGGCGGTGATACGGTCGCAGCGCTTAACGCCTCGGGCGCGGCTGCGGATTTCTCTTACATCTCGACCGCTGGCGGCGCGTTCCTTGAGTGGATGGAAGGCAAAACCCTGCCCGGCGTTGCAGCGCTGGCAGATTAACGCCGGATCACAGCGCCCCCCTCGGCGGGGCGCTTCTTATTTTCGACTCACACACTAACTTTTTGCAATTTCAGGGATTCACATCCCGAATCACCTGTGACATAGTGTTTTCAGATGCCCGAAAAGGGCACGTTTTGAGGCAGAGTTCATACGGCGGTAAACAGAGTGTCCCGTTCCAATCGGCCCGGTTTGGGCGCAGTTGTTTTCTTTACAGTATCCTTCATGCTGGGTGTCTATTTCACCTTTGCAGCCGTTCAGGGCGACTATGGCCTTTTTCGCCGGGTCGAGATTGCAGCGGAACGGGATGCCCTGACCCGCGATCTGGCCGGGCTGAACTCTGAAATCGCCAAGATGGAAAATCTGACCCGCCGCCTCTCCGACACCTATCTTGACCTCGATCTGCTGGATCAACAGGCCCGTTCGGTGCTTGGGATGATCCGCGCGGATGAAATCGTCATCCGCTAACTCCCAAGATCGCGACACCTGCCCCTTTAGGACATCGTTTGAAAAACCTTTGTCACCACGCCGGCATATGACGGTTCGGTCCTTGCGTCACATTAGCACTCGCCAGATTGCCCCAAATGCTTTACAAGATAGTTTAATGCTAAACTATCTTGCCGAGAAGGGGAGATCGCCACGATGGCCGCGCGAAAAAGCACAAAGAAACCAAATGTTTCGGCGGATGAGCTGAAACTCTATTACCGCGAGATGTTGCTGATCCGTCGATTCGAGGAAAAGGCCGGTCAACTCTATGGCATGGGTCTGATCGGAGGTTTCTGCCATCTCTATATCGGCCAAGAGGCGGTTGTTGTCGGTCTCGAAGCAGCTGCCGAAGATGGCGACAAGCGCATCACCTCGTATCGCGATCACGGGCATATGCTGGCTTGTGGCATGGATCCCGGCGGCGTGATGGCCGAACTGACGGGGCGCGAGGGCGGGTTGTCCAAGGGCAAAGGCGGCTCGATGCACATGTTCTCGAAGGAAAAGAACTTCTACGGTGGCCACGGCATCGTCGGTGCGCAGGTGCCGCTGGGTGCGGGTCTGGCCTTTGCGGACAAATACAAGGAAAACGGTCGTGTCACCTTTACCTATTTCGGGGACGGCGCCGCCAACCAAGGGCAGGTCTATGAGACCTTCAACATGGCCGCCCTGTGGGACCTCCCCGTGGTTTTCGTGATCGAGAACAACCAGTACGCTATGGGCACGGCGCAGGCGCGCTCGACATCTTCCCCTGACATTTATCACCGCGGCCAGGCGTTTGGGATCCCCGGCGAAATGGTCAACGGCATGGACGTTCTGGCCGTCAAAGAGGCCGGAGAAAAAGCCGTTGCCCACTGCCGCGCGGGCAAGGGGCCGTATATACTGGAAATCAAAACCTACCGCTATCGCGGCCACTCGATGTCGGACCCGGCCAAATATCGCACCCGCGAAGAGGTACAGAAGGTTCGCGAACAAAGCGACCCGATCGAACATGTGCGCGAGCTGCTTCTGGGCGGCAAACATGCGACCGAGGATGACCTGAAAGCGATCGACAAAGAGATCAAAGAGATCGTCAATCAGGCCGCCGAATTCTCGAAAGAAAGCCCCGAGCCGTCGCTGGACGAGCTCTGGACCGACATTTACGCCTGAGAGGACGATTAGACATGGCAACCGAAATTCTCATGCCCGCACTGTCGCCCACGATGGAAGAGGGCACATTGGCCAAATGGCTGGTCAAGGAAGGCGACACCGTATCCTCGGGCGATATCATGGCCGAGATCGAAACCGACAAAGCGACAATGGAGTTCGAAGCGGTCGATGAAGGCATCGTTGGCAAGATTCTGATCGCGGAAGGAACAGAGGGCGTCAAAGTAAACACCCCCATCGCGATCCTCGTTGAAGAAGGCGAAGATGCCACCGCCTTGCCCGCGGCTGCCCCCGCAGCCGCAGCGGTAGCCGAGGCCGCCCCAGCGGCGGTTGAGGCTCCCGCTCCTGCCGCAAGCGCGCCTGCAGCTCCTGTGGTCGACTTGTCACCAGACTGGCCCGCAGATGCGGAAATGAAATCCGAAACCGTCCGCGAAGCGCTCCGTGACGCGATGGCTGAAGAGATGCGCAGCAGCGAAGACGTCTTTCTGATGGGCGAAGAAGTCGCCGAGTATCAGGGCGCTTACAAAATCTCGCAGGGTCTGCTGGATGAGTTTGGGTCCAAGCGCGTGATCGATACCCCGATCACCGAACATGGCTTTGCTGGCATCGCCGTCGGCTCGGCCTTTGGCGGTCTGAAACCGATTGTCGAATTCATGACTTTCAACTTCGCGATGCAGGCGATCGACCAGATCATCAACTCCGCTGCTAAGACGTTGTATATGTCGGGCGGTCAGATGGGTTGTCCCATAGTGTTCCGCGGCCCCAACGGTGCGGCGGCGCGTGTAGGGGCGCAGCACAGCCAAGACTATGCCGCCTGGTATATGCAGGTGCCCGGCCTCAAAGTGGTCATGCCCTATTCCGCAGCCGATGCCAAAGGCCTGCTGAAATCGGCCATTCGCGACCCGAACCCGGTTGTGTTCCTTGAGAACGAAATCCTCTACGGTCGCAGCTTTGACGTACCACAGGTCGACGATCTGACCGTGCCACTGGGCAAGGCCCGCATCTGGCGCGAAGGCTCGGATGTGACTATCGTCAGCTTCGGCATCGGCATGCAGTTCGCGCTGGAAGCCGCCGACAAACTGGCCGAAGAGGGCATTAGCGCCGAGGTCATCGACCTGCGCACCATCCGCCCGATGGACACGGGTGCAATCATCAACTCGGTGATGAAAACCAACCGTCTGGTCACCGTAGAAGAGGGCTGGCCGCAGGGCTCAGTCGGCAGCTACATCAGCTCGGTCGTGATGCAGGAAGCGTTCGACTATCTCGATGCGCCTGTCATCAATCTGACGGGTAAGGACGTGCCAATGCCCTACGCCGCGAACCTGGAAAAGCTGGCACTTGTGACCACCGACGAAGTGATCGCAGCCGTCAAACAGGTGACCTACCGGTAATGGAGATCAGGGGCCGCGATCCAGCAACCGAATGCTACCGTGTCGAGATTTTGCTCGACAACCGCACGGTCGCCGCGCTTGTGCCCGAACGGCTGGCCGCAGACATGCGGCTGATCGGCGCGCGCCCCTCCCACCAGACCGCCTATGTCTGGATGGCCGAGAACACAGATAAAATCGAAGCCGCGATTGCGACCCTCGCGCGTGGCACCGGGCGCCCAAGGGCGCCCTTTGACCAAATTACTCTGATTGAGGAGCGCTGAGATGCCCACCGAAATCCTGATGCCCGCCCTGTCCCCCACGATGGAGGAAGGCACGCTTGCAAAATGGCTTGTGAAAGAGGGCGACGCCGTCTCCTCCGGCGACCTTCTGGCCGAGATCGAGACCGACAAGGCCACGATGGAATTCGAGGCCGTTGACGAGGGCACCGTTGGCAAGATTCTGATTGCCGAGGGCACCGAAGGCGTGAAGGTGAACACCGCCATCGCGGTTCTGCTGGAAGATGGCGAAAGCGCCGATGATATCGCGGCCACACCTGCCAAGGCGCCTGAGGCAGCACCAGCCGCCGCGGGCAACGAGGTCGCCGCGCCAGCGGCATCCGAGGCGCCCGCCCCTGGCCCGGCGGCACCTGCCAAGGCCGATGGCGGTCGTATATTCGCCTCTCCACTGGCCCGCCGCATTGCCGCGCAAAAAGGTCTCGATCTGGCGCAGATTGCAGGCTCGGGCCCCCATGGCCGCATCGTCAAAGCCGATGTCGAAGGGGCAACCGCCACCGCACCCACACCAGCCGCCGCATCTGCACCCACCGCAGCACCAGCAGCTGCCGCACTGACAGGCCCATCGGCAGATATGGTTGCGCGGATGTATGAAGGTCGCGACTACGAGGAAATCCAACTCGACGGTATGCGCAAAACGATTGCGGCGCGCCTTGCAGAGGCGAAACAGACCATCCCGCATTTCTACCTGCGCCGCGATATTAAGCTCGACGCGCTGCTCAAGTTCCGCAGCCAGTTGAACAAGCAACTCGACGCCCGCGGTGTCAAACTCAGCGTCAACGACTTCATCATCAAGGCCGTCGCCAATGCGCTGCAACAAGTGCCCGAATGCAACGCCGTCTGGGCAGGCGATCGGGTGTTGCAACTGAACCCCTCGGACGTGGCCGTGGCCGTCGCCATCGAAGGCGGGCTGTTCACGCCGGTCCTGCAGGACGCCGACACCAAATCACTGTCCGCACTGTCGACCGAGATGAAAGACCTCGCCGCCCGCGCCCGCGACCGCAAGCTGGCCCCGCATGAATATCAGGGCGGCACCTTTGCAATCTCGAACCTCGGCATGTTCGGCATCGACAATTTCGACGCCATCGTGAACCCACCTCATGCGGGTATCCTTGCCGTTGGAACCGGCCAGAAAAAACCAGTTGTCGGCGAAGACGGAGAGCTGACTGTCGCCACCGTGATGTCTGTGACCATGTCGGTCGACCATCGCGTGATCGACGGTGCTCTGGGCGCACAATTGCTGCAAGCCATCGTGGACAATCTGGAAAACCCGATGGTCATGCTGGCCTGATCACAGCGCGACCCGCCATTACTTACAAAAGCCCCGACGCCCGCGCGTTCGGGGCTTTTTCATTATGGCTCAAACGACCTAAATTACAGTGTCGATACGCCTACTCACCCGCAAACGCGCGATCAGACCTCTTAACGCGCAACATCGACCTGATCTGCGCGAGCAAGCGCGAGACCAAACACAAAACCGCGTAGCCTTCTCCAAGATCATAATACTCTTCTTCTGATAATGGCTTTTTCGGCGGCAGAGCTAAAATTGGGGACATTAGAAAGCCTCCTCTTTTTTGACTCTGACAAGGTATCGCGCCTAAATGGTGATATCTGCGCCATTAACTGCAACGGGCATTTCACTTTTGAAAAACATTAGCTGGGACGATCTACACCTATTCTTACATGTTGCCGAGACGGGCGGCCTCAGCGCAGCCGCGCGGCGCACCGGGGTCAGCGCACCAACACTGGGGCGGCGCATTCTGTCATTGGAACATCAGACCGGGCATGTTTTGTTTCACCGCTCGCAGACCGGGTACGCGTTGACCCGGACCGGCTCCGAACTGTTGGCCCGTGTCCGCGCGATGCAAGCGGCGGCCTATCCGGTACAGGAGATACTATCGGACCGGACCGAAACCGCCGTGATACGCCTGTCGAGCGGCACCGGAACCGCAGGTTTTCTGGCCGACAACTACGCCCGCCTCAGCAAACCCGGCGATACCTTTCGACTGAACTTTGTTACCACCGAATCCGTGCTGGATATCGCCCATCGTGAAACCGATCTGGGCATTCGCAACAGGCCCGCCGACGGAGGCATTCTTGCATCGCGCAAGCTGGGAACCATCTGCTTCGCCCCCTATTGCAGCCGCAGCATCGCCCGACCCGAGGCGCTGGAATGGGTGGGTCTGGATCAGGCATCTGCCAAACATCCCTCGGCGCATTGGGTCCTGTCGCAGGGCAATGCGATCCGGGTGATGGCGAGCTCGGTCTCAACCGTTCATCAGTTGATTAGATCTGGTGCCGGAAAAGGCGTCATGCCCTGTTTCGTCGGCGACTGCGACAGCAGCTTGTCCCGCGCCGGGCCCGCCATAGACGAGCTTACGGAAACCGTGTACCTCGTCATGCATGACGATGATCGCCATCGCCCAGCCTTACGCAGGGTGATCGAACGCATCGCTGACCTTTACCGCGACAGCGCCGCGCTTTTGGCAGGTGAGCGTTCGATCCGAGAAGTACTGTAAGAGGCTACTGGTCTTTGCCCAGCATATGATCCATCGAAATCGACGGCTGATCGCATCCGGCTTCACCGACGATCTTAGCCGGGATACCTGCTACGGTCTTGCAGGCCGGCACCTCTTGCAGAACAACAGACCCCGCCGCGATACGACTGCAGTGGCCGACCTCGATATTGCCCAGAACCTTGGCGCCCGCGCCGATCAGAACACCGTTTCCGATGGTGGGGTGACGCTGCTCTTCTTCTTTACCGGTTCCGCCCAGCGTGACCGAATGCAACATCGAAACGTTATCGCCTACCACTGCAGTTTCACCGATCACAATGGAATGCGCGTGGTCGATCATAATGCCTTTGCCGATCTTCGCCGCCGGGTGGATATCGATCCCGAAAATTTCGGAAGACCGCATCTGGAAGAAATAGGCAAGATCATACCGTCCCTTGCGCCACAGCCAATGTGCCACGCGATAGGCCTGCATCGCCTGATAGCCCTTGAAATAGAGAATCGGCTGCAGCAACCGGTGGCATGCCGGATCGCGTTCATACACAGCCATCAGATCGGCACGTGCGGCTTCCAGCAGGCTTTTGTCATCGGTATAGGCCTCGTCCACGATTTCACGCAGGACCATCATCGACATTTCATTTGAACACAGCTTCGCCGCAACCCTATAGGACAAAGCACGTTCCAGGCTGCGGTGGTGCAGGATACAGGCATGTACCAGCCCGCCCATCAGCGGCTCTTTCTCAACCGCCGCCAAGGCTTCGGATGTGATGCGGTCCCAAACCGGGTCCACCGGGGTCACTTGCGTGCGCGTTTCAAACATGGCTTTGATCCTTTGCTGCGCCTAGAATAGCCATCTAGGGGCTAAAAGGCCAAACGCAAACCCCTGATGAGCAACACAACAAAAAATGAACGCCACCGATCTGCAGAAATTCGAAACGCTTATCTGTGCCCAACTGGCTGAGCTGGAACAGAATTCCGCGGCCGGTCAGCAGGCACAATCGGTGGTGGAGTTGGACCAGCAGGCGGTGGGGCGCCTCAGCCGTATGGACGCATTGCAGAATCAGGCGATGGCCAAAGCACAGCAAGCCCGCCGCGATCTGGAGACCCAGCGCCTGCAGGCCGCCCTCACCCGCATTCAAGAGGGTGAGTATGGGTATTGCGAGGATTGCGGCGCGGATATCCCGCATGGACGGCTGCTGCTTGATCTGGCGGCCAGCAAATGCGTCAGCTGCGCCTCTGGCTAAGCTGAAACCGGATCAGGTGTCGTAAAACAGTCTCGAAACAGGAACAATAATCGGTGTCGTCAAAGGCCGGCTCATCCTCCAGCGGGCGGCTGCGGGCCGCCGCCATCAGCGACCCGTTGCCATAGACGGGATGCAACCGCCCGGTGCGCAGCACATGATGATCGGCAAGCTCGGCCTCGGCAATCATGCGTGCGCAGAGCCGGTTGCGATCCTGCTGTGGCAGGGCCAACAGAACCCGTGCCGCAGCGCTGATATCTCCGTGCAGAACGGGGCGCACCGCCAGCCCTACCCGACCACCAACCGGGCAGCAGCCCCGGCGCCATAGCTGCCCGAGACCTGCGCCACGCTGATCTCATACGCGCCGGCGACTCCGTCCTGTGCCTTCATCGCCGCCGGGTACTGCCAATTGGGGGCGCTGGTCATCGCCTCACGCACCAGCGTGCCATTGTCATGCACCCGGACCAGATAGGTCTCGCTTTCTTCGCCCAGCGGCACATCCAGCCCGCTCCAGTCATCGCCATCGATACGCGTGCGGCGCACCCAGCTTATGACATCATCACCGGCTGAGGCACTGGCCTTTAGATGCGCGGGCGCATAGGGGCGCAAACCGTTGCCCTGAAAACTCTCGACCAGATGCACATAAAACGGGTCATCATAGCCGCGCACCGCCGGACCGATCCGATAGTGCCGCGCAACGCGCCGCTCGGTCGGTAACAGACCGGTCTGATAGACCCGTTGGTCCATCAGCACGAACATCGACCCCTCGGGCCAGACATCCGGCATCAGCGCATCCGTGCCCAGCTGACCGCGGAGTCGCCCTGACAGGGCATAGACACCGGGGGCCTCAAGGTCAGCCGTTGCAAACTGGAACAATTCCCAGTTGCCGGTTGTGCCATCCCCAATCGCCGCAAGGTTGGCGCCATTCAGCAAGGCAAATCGAGTCCGCGATTCCAGAACCCCATCCAACAGGTTCACGCGCAACGGGCTGCCCTCGTCCCACAGGCCTGCCCCGGCCCGAAACAGCGGCGTTTCGGTAAAGCCGATCACCGCCTGCCCCGATATGATCTCGCGCAGGGCGTAACCTTCATCCTCATCGGCCCCATAGACGGCCACATTGCCCGGCCAGGGATCGGCGGACACTGCCAGATAGGGCGCATGGGGCACTTCGGCCCCGGTGATCAGCGGGAGGTCCATGAAGACCGGCAGCACGGGCACCGGCGCGTTGAAGGGCTTGGCCGTTACACTGTCATCCGGCAAGTCTGACGCCGCATAGACACCGGGCTCAATGCGGACGGCATCCGCCATTTGCATCTCGGCCTGTTCCACACGGTCAATTCGATACAGCGCATCACCCGACCCGCCCGCATTGAGCAGTCGAACCACATCCCCTGCGCCGATCTGCATCTTTGACGGCGGCAGGGCGAACCGCGCGGTTTCACGCGAGGTGCGCGCCTCGCTCAGCCAGCGCTCCGCCGTCTGCCGCCCCTCAGCCCGCGTCATCGACAGGGGCATCTCGTTCACGGCAACCGCGTGAGTTTCGTCGTCGGGCAAAATCGCCTCTTCCGCGACCACATCGTGATCGGCATCCGACTGCACAAACCGCAGGCGGACGCGCCCGGTCATCTCGGCCTCAGCCTCACGACGATATTCCACGCGCCCTTCGATCTCGGAACTGACTGCGATCTGATCCGGGTCGATCGCCTGCGGGCCGCGCCCGCCGCGGGTTCGGAATATCAACACACCATCACGTTCAATCGCATCGAACCCGTAGCGCAGCATCAGCGGCTGCAAAGCCGAGCGTGCATTCATCACGTCTTCGACAGCATAACCGCGCACAACTCCGTGCAGGTCTGACACATCGATAGCGGTGACCCCCGCCCCATGGCAAATCTCAGTCACCACCGAAGCCAGCGTGCGCGCGCCAGACCGGCCATTCAGCCAGTGGCCGCGAGGATAGTTGGCTCCGTCGCTCCAGTGCGAGCGCAGGTTGGGAAAGGTCGGATACGGCCGCGCATCCCACGCCCAGACATAGGCGTTGGCCAAATCCACCATCGGCGCGCCATAGACATGCGACACCGGGTTGGTCTGCGGATCGTCCCAATAGCCCAGAACGGCCTTAAGGTACTGAACCTGCATGAAATCATCGCGCATGCCGTTGGAATAGGCGGGCAGACTCGATTCCGACGATTTCGGGTCCAGAAACTTGTTGGGCTGGTTGGTGCCCTTGTCGATGGCAGCACATCCCAGCTCGGTAAACCAGATCGGTTTTGATCCGGGCAGCCATGCTGTGGGTGTGGCCTGCTGAACACCTCCAATCCGTTCATGATGCCGGTTCGACCACCAGTTGCGCAGGTCCTTATAGCGCCAGACCCAAGGCTCATCATGTGCGCCATCTTCGATCGGCGTTCTGATCTGGGCCTCTGCCTCTTCGGGTGAGGCATAGTACCAGTCATACCCTTCGCCGCCTTGGACATTGCCGCGCAGATAGTCCAGATCGTAGATCGAACTGGCCCCCGCCTGCGCATCCACGTGATCCTCTCCGTCCCGCCAGTCAGACAGCGGCATGTAGTTGTCAATGCCGATGAAATCGATGTTGTCATCTGCCCACAACGGGTCGAGATGAAAATAGCGGTCCCCACTGCCATCGGCGGGCTGATAGCCGAAATACTCAGTCCAGTCGGCGGCATAGCCAATCTGGGTGCCCGCCCCCAGTATTTGACGCACCTCGGCGGCCAAACTGCGCAACCGCGCCACCGCCGGGAAGCCATCCGCATCCCTGATCTGTGTCAGGCCGCGCATTTCCGAGCCGATGCAGAAGGAGGCCACGCCCCCCGCCGCCTTGCACAGGGCCGCATTGTGCAGGATGAACCGGCGCAAACCCCACTCCTGCGGACCGGTATAAGTCACCTGACCATTTGCAACGGTGAAGTCACTGGCCTGTGCCGTGCCAAAGAATGCCGCCACCTGCGCGGTTGCGTGAGCAGTCTGATCGACAGACCCTGCCCGCCCCGACGCGATGTCCAGCGTGATCCGACCCCGCCACGGCAGATGAGGCTGCTCGCCACTCTCAGACCAGGGATTGGGCAAACCGTTTCCCCTCAGCTGATCCATCAAAATGAAGGGGTAGAACATCACCCGCTTGTTTGACGCCGTCAGGTGACGGATCGCCTCGACGACCGCATCGTCAGCGGGCGTGCCCCCGTATACGGGGCGCTCATCCTCATGCTCGACCACCTGTGCAGATGTCCGCGTCAGACCGGCCACCCGCCAGGGCATATTCTCACCATCCACATCGCTGCGCACCACCTTGGGCCGGATCTGACACGTGCCACAGCGCAGGTCATCCCCGAACCACGACACGATCAGCGAGGCCGCCTCGCATCCCGGCAGCTCGTGCTGCAAAGCCCGGACTGAGGTCACCAGATCCGGCTTCCCGGACCTCGAATTGACATTGGCCGCCCAGCTGCGCCCCTGCCCCTTGGTATAGTTCACTTGACGGCTGGCCAGCGCGTATTCTCCAGTCCCCGGCATCAGCGCCACGCCTTTGATGACCTGCGACAAAGCGCTGTCATGATCAGGCAGCATCTTTTGCTCGGGGCGCACGACTTCAAACGAAAACTGCGGCACGCGGTTGCCATAGTTGCCCAGCTGCAAATCCTCGATCACCACATAAGCGGTACCGCGATAGGCGGGCACCTGCCCTGCGTCCTCGATGGTTTCGATCAACGGATCGGGCAGCTGTGCGTCATCCCCCTTGTAGATCCGCATGTTCAGCGAACTCAGCTCGACCTCTTCGCCATCAGCCCAGACACGGGGCACATCGGCGATCTCACCGGCGCCCAGCGCAATCGCCAGCGAGATGGAGTAGCTGTAGCTATGCGTCACCGTGGTTGTCGTTACCTCAGGCTGACTGGGTGAGCCCTTGCCACCGCCACCCGCCGTCAGGGTTTCGGTCGACGTGCTCTTGGTCTCAAGAAAATCCGAGGCCCAGATCACCTGACCACCCACACGCATACGCCCGTATATGGTCGCCACTGGCGCGCCCTCGCCGGTTTCCGATATGCGAAACCGGTCCAGACGCCCCGTCTCGACCACCTCGCTGCCGCCGCCCATGACGGACTGGCTCATCAGGCGCTGGTCGATGACCCGGCCCAGCGTCGCGCCCAGCGCGCGCCCGATCACTGCCGTCGACAGCCCCGCAATTGTGCCGCCGATCGAACCGCCTATTGCGGCCCCGGCGGCCGATAAAACGATCGTTGCCATTAGAAACCCTCCGACGGAAATGCAAAACAGGCGACCACCCGGCGGCGCCAGGGATCGCTCAGCGTGTTTTCAACAACGCCATGGCCCGAATAGGCGTGAATAAAACGCGGCACCGGTTCCATTGCGCTGACGATACCCACATGTTTGGCCACACTGGCCGCGCGCATCCGAAACAGCACCACATCTCCGGCGGCCATCGCCTCGGGGGGCTTTTCGGTCAGATGACGGCGCGCAGCGGCCCACATGCGTTCCTCACCCTGCGGTTCGGACCAGTCCATGCTGTAGACCGGCACCGCCTCGGGCTCGGCGCCAATCGCCGCCCGCCAGACACCACGCAGCAGACCCAGGCAATCCGCCCCCGCCCCACGGAGCGAGGCCTGATGCACATAAGGCGTGCCCAGCCAGAGCCGCGCTTCATCCACGATTTTCTGCTGCATCATCGTCTGCTGCCCCCGTTATTCGGCTTGCTGGATTTCGGCACGGCCATCACCCAATCCTCTCCGGGCAAGTCAGGGAAACCCTGAAAATTCAGCATGTTATTGAACTTCAGCTGGCAAGTCCCCATCGCCTTGTCACAGCCAGCGGTCAACCGCACCCGATCCCCTGCGGACAGTGCGGCGCGGATACCCGTCCACAACGTGACGTCGCGCCCGCCATCAAGCGGCCGGTCCTCTTTGATCGAGGCCCACAGCCCTTCGGCCTGCCCGGACAGCACATCCAGTCGCCCGCGCGCAAACCAGCCGCCCTCAGCCGCGCCCTCGCCGCGCAACAACAGGCGGACGCCATCCTGCGCTTCGGCGACCTCCATTTCAGCGGAAAAACCGGGGGCGCTCACATCAAACCGACAAGACCCATCACCCAGAACGGCCGAACAGGGTTTCTGATAGCTGCGCCCCATGGGCCGGTTCAGCAGATCGGTCAGGCCGCGCAGCTCTGCGTGAAACGCACCGCCGCCGCGCCGCAACTCACCAATCGAGCCGCGAAACTGCAGCACCCGCTGCTCGGGCGCAGTCCAGTTGACCAGCCACGCGCGCACCTCGGCCCCGTCGAAACGACCGGCCTCGATATCCTCTTCGCGCACAGCGGCGTCGGACAGAGCACCCATCGCCTCGGAATTGTCGATCGACAGACCGGTGGCCTGCTCGATCGCCGCAGCCGTCAGCCCGGTACTGGCCTTGAAGGTGATCCCCTCGAAAGTCAGCGGCATGTCGTGATCGGTGAACCCGAATGTCTGACCATCGGTGCGCGTGATCGCCCAGCACCGACAGGTGGTGGTCAGCCCGCTCTGCAGATGGGCCTGCAGCGCCTCTTTGTTCCCGCTCATCAGACGCGCACCTCGACCACCGGCACGTTCGGCACATCGCCTGCCTGAAAGCTTGCAACGCTGGTCTGTATCTTGTCGGTGTCAAAGCGCACCGGCACATCGAATTCGAACCCGGCGGTGATCTCCATATTCTCAACCGGCGGATCGGCGAAACTGACCCGGCCCGTGGTCAGATCAACCTCGAAATCCACCCCTTCGCGCAGCGCGTCCTGCTCAAGGCCCAACCGCACAGTGCCCAGAACCGGCTTCACAATTGGCCGGACATAGCTGAACCCGCCCGAGCTGTAGGTCTTCACCAGCTGGAACTCGGTCGTCACGCCATCGCCACGGGCAATGACCTGATCCTCTTTGTCCACATCCGCCGAGGACGCTCCCGATTTGAAATCCGACCAGTCCTTCCAACGGAACCCGAACATCTGCCCCTGCCGCGCCTCGAAGAACGAGATCATAGTCTCGATATCATCCAGCGACCGCATCCCCAGCCCTGCATCATAGCGCCGCCGCGAATGCGCCCAGGGTGTGTTGCGTTCTTCGAACCCGTTGGCCAGCGTCACAATATCCGTGCGCCGTTCGGGCCCTCCGACCGACCCGAAACTCAGGCTGGCGGGAAATCTCACCTCGTGGAAATTCATGACCTGCTCCCGTTATCTGTTGCGATTGCCGCGACCCAGGGCGCGGCTCATCTGCGCGGCGATCTGGCCCTGAGACCGGCGGAACCCCTGCACATCGGGGGTGGTGATATTCATCACCACATTCACTGCACCGCCGCCGCCCTGCGTGCGCACACCCAGCTTGCCATCCGCCCCCCGCGCCAGCGGCATGATCGCCTCGGGGCCGGCTTCGCCCATCAACCCGGTGCCCCCCCGCATCGGAAAGGTGGTCGGCCCGCTGATCACGCCGCCATTTGCAAAGGGCATGACCCGGCCCTGGCTGAAACTGCCACCATCGGCAAAGGGCAGAATGCCCTGCACCAAGCCGCCGATCCCGTTGGCCAACATGCCGCCAAAGTGATCCGTCACTGGTTTGATCGCAGCCGAATAGGCCGTGCGGATCATCGAGTTTTTGAGCACATCCAACGCGTCCGACAGGTTCATCCCGTCCAGCACCACGCCGTCAAACGCCTTGCGCAGACCGCCGGACATGCCGCGCTCAAGCGTGGCCACATCCTTACCGGTCTCTTCAAAGGCGGCGCTGATCCGTTTCATCTGTCCGTCAAAGGCCGCTGCCATGCTGGCCGCATCGCCCAGCGCGTCTCCCAGCGCCTCGCCCCGCGTCTGCAGGTCTTCGATCCCGTCACGATCCGTCTTCATCACGCTCTCCTTCTGTCTTGTCCGGATAGGCCGCCAGCAGCGCGTCCAGCCCGGCCCGGTTCATCGCCGGCCCGCTGGCGCCCTGCCCCAGCATCAGCCGCAGCTCAGCCGGGGTCAGACGCCAGAACTGCTCGGGCGTCAGACGCAACCCCAGCAGCCCGGCGCGCATCAGTGCGGGCCAGTCAAACCCGCTCACGTCTCAGGCACCATGAAGGCCCGTGCCAACAGCTCGGCCGCCGCGCGCGCCCCTGCCATCGGCCCGCCCGCGATCTCGGCATGCAGCAGATCGGCGCGGCTGACATCCGCGCCGCCGCCCCGCAGCCCCGCCACAAGCAGCGCCAGCACATCGCCGCTGGAATAGGCCCCGCCTTCAAAGCGCTGCACCAGTTCGACCAGCGACCCCGCGCCCAGCTCCTGTTCCAATTCCGCCAAAGCGCCCAGCGTCAGCTTGAGCACCCGCTGCTCTCCTTCGATGGTCAAAGCCACCTCGCCCGTCCACGGATTGGCCATCGGTTTACAGCGCCGTAAAGCTCAGCGCCCCGGCGCTGGCCATGCTCATCTCATAGGTCGCCTCGCCATTATGCGAGCCCGCATATTCAATGCCGGTCACCTGAAACGCGCCCTCGACGATGCCGAAACCGGGGATCACCACCTGAAAACCCGGCGTCTCGCCGTCGAAAAACAACTGCCGCGCGCGCTCATCCGTGCCGGCATCCTTGAACACGCCCGAGCCCGAGATCGCGGCGGATTTCACCCCCGCCCCCGACAACAGCTCGCGCCATCCGCCCTGGCTCTCCAGGGTTGTCACATCGACACTTTCGGCGTTGAAACTGATCCGCGTGGCGCGCAGCCCTACGATTGTCTCAAACAGGCCGGTGCCATCCATATCCACTTTGACCAGCAGGTCCTTACCGTTCTGGGCAGCCATATGCTCTCTCCGTTGATTGCTTAGTCGTCTTCCACGCGGGCGCGGAATCTCAGATCGATCTGGCGGATTGCACCGCCGGTTCCCGTGCGCCGGGCTGAGGCGCGTTCGAACCACAGCCCCACAAGGCGGCCCCGGTTCAAAACCAGCGCGGCATCCTCCAGCGCGTCACAGACTGCGCCCGCCAGTGTCTTGGCCGCCCCAAACCCCGCCGCCTCGGACACCACCGAAACCGTGAACCGATGCACAGCCCCCGCGCCCGACCGGTCCGAGGCATCGCGCACCTCTTCCGGGCCCAGCGTCACATAGGTCTGCGGCACCGTCCCCGACGGCACTGCGTCATAGATCGCGCCCCCGGACTGAGCGCTGACCTGCGCGTCGCCCGACAGCTGCTGAAACACCGCCGCCTGCAAAGCGGCTGAAACGCCATAGCTCATGCCGCCACCTCCTCATCTGCAAAACAGGTCAGGTACTGGCCACGCGCATCGCGTTCGGCCACCGCGCGGATCACAAACCGGCGTGCCCCTTCGCGAAACCGCTGATCGGGCGCAGGGCGCATGCTTGATCCTTCGGGCGCGCCGCGCACCACGATGCGATAGCTGACGCGCGAAACCGGCACCCCGGCAATTGCGCGCTCGGACCCGCTGCGGGCGGTCACTTCGGCCCAATGGGTGCCCTGCGCTACCCAGGTCTCGGCATAACCGCCGGACCCGTCGGCGACCCGCACCGGGGCCTCGAGCACCAGTTTGCGGTTCAGGCGGGGCGCGTTCATTGCGCCACCCCGGCACCAAAGCGCACCATGCGATAGCGCTGAATCAGGCTGGTCACGCCAAAGGGCATGCACCCGTCGCCCAACGCCGTTTCATCCCGGTACTCATAGTAATGCGCCGCCAACAGCAGCACCGCCTGACCCAGATCGGCCGGCAGCCCGCCCCAATCCGCAGCCATACCCGCAGTAAAGGCAATCCGGACCGCTCCGCCCGTTGCAACGGTCGGCAGGGCCGATCCTATGGGACGCAGCCGGGGCCGCTGGCTGTCTCTCTCCAGCCGGTAAGAGCCGGGCGCAACAACCGTCTCGGACCCTGCCGCATCGCTTGTTGTCACCGCATCGATGGCCGTCACCGGGGCCACTGGCAGAACCTCACCGGCTGTGTCACGCCAGCCGTTCAGGCTCCACGAAAACGTGCGTGCAATCAGCACCTTACCGGTGCGCGCCTCAATCGCGGCAATCGCGGCGCGCAGAAAACCGTTCAGCACCTCGTCCTGCACATTGTCTTCGGCAAAGCCCGTGCCCAGCCTCAGATGCGCCTTGAACTGATCCACCGGCAGCACCGCATCCGCGATGGCGGTTTCTTCGATCAACATCATCCATTCACTCCGCAATCTCGGACCCCTCCGGGGCCTCTCTCATGAAAATGACGGGCACGCGCCGCCCCACGTTGCTCGGACGGAGGGGAGCAGCTAGACAACGCGGGGGATCTCACCCCGGCCCGTACCCGCCGCCCGAGGGGCCTTGCAGCCCCCCGGATCCGTCACCGCTTAGGCGGTGCCGAATTTCACCAGCTTGATCGCAGCAAAATCGCTGACATCACCGCCCACGCGCTTGGTCGCGTAGAACAGGACATGCGGCTTGGCGCTGAACGGATCGCGCAGCACGCGCAGATCGGGACGCTCGGCAATGGTGTAACCGGCCTGGAAATCACCAAAGGCAATCGAGAAGCTGTCGGTGCCCGCATCCGGCATATCTTCGGCGATCAGCACCGGATATCCCATCAGACGCGCAGGCTCACCCGCTGCCAGACCATCCGACCACAGGAAGCGGCCATCGCTGTCCTTCAGCTTGCGGATCACACCGGCGGTCTTCGAGTTCATCACGAAGGTGCCGTTGACGCGGTACTGCGCGCCCAGCGCATAGACAACATCGACAATCGCGTCCGCATCGACACCACCATCAATGCCAGTGGGCACATAGCCGATATTGCCCCAGGCCCAGACATCATTGTCGACCTTGGTGTGGTTCAGGATGCCATTGGGCTTGTCCGCACCGTCGCCCGAGATGAACGCCGCTGCCTCGGCGCGCGCAAACTTGTCGGCGATACGACCGGCCAGCCAGCCTTCGACGTCAAACGCGCTGTCGTCCAGCAAACGCTGCGAGGCCTTCGGCAGTGCGCTCAGCTCGTGCAGAGCGATCGAGATACGGTCAATCGACGGGGTCGCCGTCTCGGTTGCGGCGGCGTTTTCGTCGGCCCAGCCCGCGCCCACATCGGTGTGGTCGATCAGCACGTCGAACGAGTTCGCCTCGACATTCACAACAGACGCGATCGAGCGGATCGAAGCGGTGGATTTCAGCACCGATTTGATGATTTCCGCCGTCTGCGGATCAACCAGATACCCGCCATCGCTGTTCACGGCTGAGGACAGAGATTTCGACTCCATCTCAAGCCCGCGCAGCCCGTCATCCTCGCCGGACCGCACATAGGCGTCGAACGCCTTCTGGTGCGGGGCTCCATCTTCGATGGCTGCCGCAAGATGCGGGCGCGCCGCGATGGTTGATTTACGATCCAGCATGGTCAGTCGCTCTTCTGTCTGTTGCAGTTTGGTTTTAACTTCAGCCTTCAGGCCCTTGAATTCATTCACGAAGCCAGCCATCGCCTGCTTCACCTCCTGAACCAGGGGCGCACCCTCTCCGGTCAAGGCCGGGCTCTCGGTCTTGCTCATCAGCATGTCCTGTTTTTGGGTGGGTTTGAGGCGCGCTAGGTCCGCGCCAGCTCCTGCCGGGCGTCGATGAACACCTCGGCAATACTGCGCAGGGTGTTCTCGGCCTCAGGGTCGCTCCCTTTTGCCGCCACCCGCGCACTGGGCAGCATCGGGAAGGTCACTAAAGACACCTCCCACAGCTCCAGTTCAGTCAGGACCCGCTGGCCCTTGTCATTCTTCACAGCCCGTTTGGTGCGATAGCCAATGGACAGGCCATCCATCGCGCCCGCCCGGATCAACTCGGCCGCCTCACGGCCCTTTTGCGTGCTTTCCAGCAGACGCCCCTTGACCCACAGGCCGGTGTCGTCCTCGCGCACCTCGTCCCAGACACCAATAGGCTGCGCCGGATCGTGCTGCCACAGCATCTTGACACGCTGCCCTGAGGCCCTGAGCCCTTCGAGCGAGCCGTGATACGCCCCGCGTTGCACCACATCGCTGCCCTGATCAACCTGACCGAACAGGCTGGCATAGCCTTCGATCACCGCGTCGTCTGAGACTTGTAGCCCGTCTCCGAACCGTGCGAATTTATGTTCCAAATCCATGAACTTCTCCACGTAACCAACTGAAACTAAGGCGATACCGAAAGGAATGACTGAAATGCCTGCGCCAGAATGACCGCCGCCACGCCATAGACCGTCAGCCACAGCCGTTTCTCCAGCCGCTCCATCATCTCTTCGATCTGATCCAGCCGCCGACATAAGTGAGCGTGCTGGATCTCGGCCACCCGCTCATGCGCGGCCAGACGCAGGCCGGGCGCGCAGTCGAACGGAGGATACCCGTCACCCATCGCCACGCTCCGGCAGCCCCAGCAGCGCGCGTTTCTCGGCATCGGTCAGGAATTCGGCCCCGCTGACCCGCGCCCATTGCGCATCACGTTCCGCCGACAGCGCGGGAACCTGATCCAGATCGGGTTTCAGCATCAGCTCCTCACCCGAGAAGCCCGCTAACCACTCGGACACCGCCGCCGCCACCCGCGTCACCAGGGGCAGAACAGTCAGGCGATAAAACGCCCGGTTGGCCTCCTGATAGTTCGAATAGGTCGCGTCACCTTGGATCCCCAGCAGCATCGGCGGGACACCAAAGGCCAGCGCGATCTCGCGGGCGGCGGCTTCCTTGGTCTTCTGAAACTCCATGTCCGAGGGGGAAAAGCCCATCGGCTTCCAATCCAGCCCCCCTTCCAGAACCATCGGCCGACCGGCATTGCGTGCCCCGCGATAGTTCTGCTCGATCTCATCCGACAGACGCCGGAACTGATCCTCTGCCATCACCCCATGGCCATCGCCTTTCCACACCAGCGCCCCCGAAGGCCGCGCTGCATTGTCTAGCAGCGATTTCGACCAGCGAGACGCGCTGTTATGCACATCAATCGCCATCGCCGCGGCCTGCATCGGCGAGAACCCGTAGTGATCATCCTGGGGGTGAAACGATTTGATGTGACAGATGTTTTCCGCCGCAAACCGGTGCTTCTTGCCACCCACCGCATAGTCATACGCCTTGGGCCACCCATCCGCCCCCGGCACCACGCTCATCCGGTCCGAGCGCAGCACATGCAGCTCAACCGGCAGGCCCTCGTCAGCCTGCACCGCCTCAACATATGCATTGCCCGACAGCAGCAACTGCCCGAACAAGGCCTCCATCAACTCTGCCCGCCCCTGCGCCGCGTTCGGACGACGCATCAGCGACAGGATCGGATGAGTATCAAACCGCTGCGCCTGATCCTGCAGAACCAAGGGCAGAGCCGCCGCCGCCTCGGCAATCAACTTGACCGAGCGGAACCCCACCGGGTTCCCCGAAAACCCTGTCCGCGTCAGCGACACCGCATCCCGAGGGCTCCACGCCACGCGCCCGCCCGTCTGCCACGCCACCACAGGCCCCGCCGCGCTCGCCTTCGCCTCGGGCGCCTCGCCAACCGATCCACGACGCAAGAAATCGAATACCATCTGTGCTCCTTTCTGCCGCCGCTCTGCCCGGCTTGTTGAAAGGAGTTATGAGGGAAAGAAGTTTAAGCCCCGGGAATGATGCGTACGGGGGTTGGGCAACAGAAGGCACAGACATGTGCCTCCTGTGATCAACCATGTGTTGATTTAGCCCTACGAAAAGGGCACGTTTGCGGCGGTAATTCTTGGAGCGATTGAATGACCCGATCATTATTAACACTTGTTTTCTCGACGCTTTTGTTTCCGAGTGTATCCTTTTCTGGTTCGCCAATAGATGAATCGGTAACCTGCCCGGTTGGCGGTGAAGAGTTCACCGTAACTGGAACAGCGTCTTGCACCACGATGGGGCGAACTATGTCTTTCGCCCCTGTTACGTCGTGTGATTTTGTGACCAGACTTCCTGTGTGCCCTGAAAATGGGTTGCCCATGTACCAAGAGTTTTCCGACGAGCAACTGTCCGAACTGGAGGTATTTTTGCAATCCGAAGAGTTTGAGGCGCTGAAGCAATTGCCACCTTGGCAAAGAGCTTATGGCGTTGCGCTGCACCTTGGTGAAGCAGGAACAGAGACATCATTTGGCCTTCTACTAAGTTCTTTGTGGTTCGATAACGAGAACTTTCTTGCCAATGAAGAGCTTACTAGTTCCTTTGTTGAAGAAGCTAACGCGGAGTTTCAGCGTGCCGCAGTTGAAGACAAACCGTTTTTGCAAGCGATTGTCGCATATACACTTTCTGTAGCAGGTCGACACGATGAGGCTGAGGAACTGTTAGCTGAGGCTGCCAAATCAAATGATGCGCCAGACTATTTGCTTCAGTATATTTCGGCGATTGAAGCTTGCCAATCGAATATGGAACAAGAAGGTTGCCGGCCATATGATCGGTTTGAGCCTGCGTCTTAATCCGCCGTGAGCGAAGTCCCAGGCGATGCATTTCAGGGGTTACGAGGGTTTGACGCAAAATCCAAATACGAGAAATCTGGTGACGATGTGCTGTTAAACTTCGAACTATGGCTGGCCAATCGTTAGGCGCATGACCGCTCTTTGACTTCTAGCGGTTTCACCAAAACTAGCTGCAGCCATCTGACATTAGTAACCCATCGACGCCGCCAGCAAGGTCTCATCAAGCCACTTAACATCCCCATTGTTGACCAAAACACCCTCATAACCTCATGATGAGTGCTTATACGACAAACCCAATCTGACACACGGGGATAGCATGACCGCCAGTGTCGAGACCCTTTTTACCGAAGCCGACGGCCTCTCGATCGCCTATCAGGTCTGGGGTGACGGACCGCGTAATCTGGTGCTCGTCCCTGGCATGATCTCGCATCTCGAAGCACCGCTGGAAGACCCCGGCTATCTGCACTGGATGACCGGCCTCAGCGCGATCGGTCGGCTTGCAACTTTCGACAAGCGCGGCAATGGCATGTCCGACCGCATTCAGGGCGCCCCGACGATGGAAGAACGCATGGGCGATATCGAAGCGGTGATGGACGCTGCCGAAATGGCCTCTGCCACGCTTATCGGGTTTTCCGAGGGCGCCTCGCTGTCCTGTGTCTATGCGGCATTGCGCCCGGAGCGGTTTGAGCGTCTGGTGCTCTGCGGTGGTTATGCTCAGGGTCGTCTGGCCCGGGGCCTTCTGGGCGCCGAGAGCCTGCAACATGACCTGACCCAGCTGCGCGAGAACCGGGGCAAGCCCAACCAGCCCCACCCGTTTTCGGATTTCGGACCCGATCAGCACACCATCGAAGGTCAGGAGGCCTGGGCCCATTTCCAGCGGATGAGCGCCACTCCGATCACCGTGGCCAACCTCTATGAGCTTGCCGCCTATATCGATATCCGCGCGTTGCTGCCTTCGATCCCGCACCGCGCCCTGATCACTCATCGCGAGGCCGAGGAACCCAACGGCAAAACCAGCGCGCAGGACTTTCTGCGCCTGATGCCGGTGACAGAGTATAACCCCGTGCCCGGCCACGAGCATGTGCCGTGGGAGGGGGACGTCGAAAGCTATGTCGCCGCCATTACCGAATTCATCACCGGCGCGGCCCCGACCACGCTACAGCCCACCCGGACGCTCGCCACCGTGCTGTTCTCGGATCTGGTCGAATCTACGGCACAACAGGCCCGGATCGGCGATGACCGCTGGCGTGACCTGATGAACCGGCACGACAGCATTTGCACCGCCCAGATCGCCCGCCACGGTGGCCATCTGGTCAAATTCACCGGCGACGGGGTTCTGGCCACCTTCGCCTCGCCGACCAGCGCCCTGGCCTGTGCCGAGGCCCTGCGCGCCGCCCTTTCGGCAATCGACCTTGATACCCGTTTTGGCACCCATACCGGTGAGATCGAAATCCGCGGCGAGGATATCAGCGGCCTTGGCGTGGTCGTCGCAGCCCGCGTCATGGCGCTGGCCGAAGGTGGTCAGGTCCTCGCCTCGGACCTCACCCGCCAGCTCATGCTGGGCGCCCCGTTCCGATTTGAGGACTGTGGTCAGCACAGGCTCAAAGGCGTTCCCGACACATGGCGATTGCACGCGGTCAGCCCAGCCTGACGGACCGAGCAGCCAAGCTGCCCCGCGTAGTCGATCCGCGTCCATGCGCCCGTGAATCGCACGGCGCACTCCTTGGGCGGGTGTCCCGGAATGTAACCTTGACGTTACACTTTCGAACCACCATGTAACCCAGAGGTTACAAATGGAGACGATAATGAACCTGCTCACACTGGCACGCCTTATCAGCAACATATCACTGGTGATCGCAGCCGGTGCGCTTTTTGTCCTGTCGTTGATAGGTCAGTCTCTGCAGCCGTATCACCTGCTGATGATTGCCGCTCTGGCGCTCATTTCTGGGGGTGTACAGTTTCTCGTGTCAGTCGCTAAGCCCAACACAATCCGACCCGCCTGGGACGAGCAAACCGTTGCCTCGCACCGTGGCTCTTATCAATTCGGCTACTGGGCCGCCGTGATATGTTTCTGGGTGTTCTTCGCAACCGGCGCATCCGGCAGTTTCTTATGGCTCGGCGTCGTACTGATTTGCGCCCCGTCTGCCTGGATGCTCATTGCGGCTTTGACGGGCCGGGCGGGATGAACCAGCTCAAATCCAGCCTGAAAGAATACCGCCTGAAAGCGGGGTTAACCCAGGCTGAGCTCGCCCGGCGTATCGAGGTCAGCCGGAAGACCATAAACACCATTGAAAACGGGGTCTTCGCCCCCTCAACGGTCTTGGCTTTGAGACTTGCGCAAGAACTCAAAGTCCGGGTGGAAGACCTGTTTCAGCTTGACGACTGAGCGCTGCGATCTCGCGCGACCGTCAGACGCCTTGGGGTGGTTGGCGTTACACCACCCGCACCCTAGGCCGCCGATACGCCCCCGCAGGCCCCACAACCAACTCATGCAGTGCCCAGACCAGCGCGTCGACCCGGTCGGGTGAACCCTGCCCCTCAAACCCCCGCGCGGTCATCTGGCACATCTGTTCCTCCAGCGCGTCCAGCCCCGCCGCATGGCTCACCCGGCCCTGCTCATACAACGCCGCCACAGGCTCGGCCCGCGCCACCTTGCCGCGTGAGGCCCGCACTGCCTTAAACGGCACCAGAGGGTCCACCTGCCGCACCACCTCTTCCACCAGTTGCCCGCCCTGATTGACCTCGGCCACCAGCCGTTCGGCCCCGAACTCGTCCATCGCGTCTATCGCCGCCTTCGCCCAACCGGCCGGGCCAACGCCCTGCACCGTTCGATCAGCTAGCACATAAGCCCGCCATTCCTCAGGTGACCTCTGCAGCTGCGCGCCAACCACCACAATCCCGCATGCATCCGCATCTGAACCGGAAGTCACCGCCGGGTCCAGCGCCACCACGATCCGGTCCAGCTCGGGCACTCGGCTCACCCGTGCCGCCTCCAGCATCGACCCGGTCCACAGCGCCCCTTCGGCATCCGACAGCAGCACCCCGTCCAATTCCTGCCGCCCCAGCCGCGTACCCGCATACCGCGCGCGTACCTCGTCCAGAAACGAGGCCGCCAGATTGGCCCGGTTCGCTTCGGTCGGCGCATGGGTCTGCACCGTGGACGGAGACGCCAGCAAATCCTTGAGAACCTTCACATTGCGCGGCGTAGTCGTCGCACAGACCCGAGGCCGCTCCCCCAGCCGCAACGCAAACTGCAGCATATCCCAGGCCTCTCCCGCCTTTTTCCACTTGGCCAGTTCATCCACCCAGGCGGCATCGAATTGCGGACCACGCAACCCCTCGGGATCATGCGCTGAAAACGCCTGTGCCTCGGCCCCGTTCGGCCAGACCAGTTTCCGTTCGGATGCCTTCCATGTGGGCCGCCGGTCTGGGGGCGAGCAGTGCAATATCCCGCTATCGCCAAAAATCATCACATCGCGCACCTGATCAAAGGCCTCACCAATCAGCGCGACACGGCTTGCCTCGCCCTTGTCCAGCGGCTTTGACCCTTCGACCATCGACCGAACCCACTCGGCCCCGGCCCGCGTCTTCCCCGCGCCGCGCCCGCCCATGATTACCCATGACCGCCAATCGCCCTCGGGCGGCAATTGGTGCGGCAGCGCCCAGAACTCGAACAAGAAAGGGAGGGCACACAGCCCTCCCTCCCCGATCTCACTCAGAAATCTGTCCTGCACCGCAGCAGGCGCGGAGGCGAGCCAGCCTGCACCCGATCTCAGATCGTGCCCGACCAAGGTCGAGCGCATAGCCCCCTTGGGCAATTCCGGCTTGTCTGTGATGTTGTTCGACAAAGCTTGTCTCCACTTTCTGGCAACTTCGGATCAGCCCCTCTAGCTGACCCAGTTGCTTGCCTGTTCCGGCAAGGTCTGCATCCTCCCCGGCACCGATCTGTTTTCGCAGTTCTTCCGCTGCCTGGCGCAGATCGCGAATGGATCGCTCAAGCGACTGCAGTAAATCAGCCGTCTGGGAAATCCGCTCTTCCGGGGTAATCAAAGTCATGTTTGCTTGTGACCTCATGCGTGAGTTTTTCCGCACGAGAGAAACGAAAAACGGCCGCCGGGTCGCCCCGGGGCCGCTGCCCACTTCTTCTAGCATGACACAAGTGATACGCGATTAAGTGCGCAAAGTCAATGCGTTACGCAACACCCACGCAACAGGCACCGTACGCTGTGTTAGGATCAACCGCCCGATAAATCCTGCGCCAGCATCATCGCGTTCTGATCGGGATCATAGAATGTGGCCGTGCTGACCATCCCCTCGACAGTCTCGGTCGCACCATCAAACTTTACCCCGGCGGCCTCCAGCGCACCCCGTGCCTCGGCAATGTCGGCAACCTCATAGACCGGCACGCAGTTTCCCGGCACCGGCTCTGCCTGCTCACCCAATCCTAGGGTCACACCCTCCACATTGGTGCTCATTTCGCTCCAGCCCGCCTCATCAATGTGATGGCTCAGCTCGAACCCCAGCTTGTCGCTGTACCAATCCGCGCTGGCATGACGATCCCGAACCGAGATCGCAAACGTGATCGTATTTTTCAATGTAACGAGCGGCATAGAGCTTTCCTTTTGCATTAAAATAAAGTAACTATACTTTATGGACATTAACTTGCTTGTCAAGATTACTTCTCGAGCCTGGTCGCTTAACATTCTGGCCCTGCTGCATGATGGCGTCCCTGGACGGCAAGCACCCCTGCTCTCGGCCACCTGCGCCGGTCGAACGGCCTTTGCGGCCAGCCTTGACCACCTCATCACACTCGGACTGCTTGAGAGGAACCCGGGACACGGCCACCCCCTGCGCCCCGAGTTCCGGCTGACCCCGCCCGGAACCAGAGCCGCGCAAATGGCCAGCGCCATCGTCAACGCCGTGCCGGACGAAACGGAATTCAGGGCTCTGCGAAAGAGCTGGACGGTGCCCATTCTCGCGCTCACGGGAACGCCTCATCGCTTTTCCGCGCTCAGATCGCAGCTTGCGCCGATCACCGACAGGGCGTTGTCTTCGTCGTTGCAGCAGCTGGAAACGCGAAACTGGATTCAGCGCGACATCGAAACCACCGCACGGTTGCCTTTCCCGACATATCAGGCGGTCAGCACCGGATTTGCGGTCAACCGCGCTGTTGGCTTGATGTAACAATGGCCGCCTTCCAACCACAATCGGTGGGGAATATGCAGGACCAAGCTTGACATTTCGCCGCCCAGCCTGCATCTGCCCCTCAAACACAGCGCTGACGCGTGAGCATCTGCGGGCCATCCCCGCTCCACAGCGCCCGATTCACCCAATAGTTCCCCTTCACGCAGGGTTCTTGACGCGACGACCGGATGCCACTGCGTGTCCAGAGGTCTCGCACAACCCCTGCCGGTCGCGGATGCGGCCAGCCATGACCTGCCCGTGGGCCAATGCTCCGGGCTGAAAAGGATAGTTATTTGTTCGACTTCGACATGCTGGGCCTTGCGCCCGCTCTGAACGATGCGCTGAAACGCGCCAATTTCACCCAACCCACCCCGATCCAGAACCAGGCGATCCCGCTGGCGCTGAACGGGCACGACATTCTTGGCCTTGCACAGACCGGCACCGGCAAAACGCTGGCCTTTGGCCTGCCGCTGATCGACCACCTGCTGGCCCAGCCCGGCAAACCCGCGCCCAAAACCGCCAAGGCGCTGATCCTTGCGCCCACGCGCGAACTGGTGAACCAGATCGCCGACAGCCTGCGCAACCTGACCAAGAAAACCAAACTGCGCGTCGCCACCGTGGTCGGCGGGCAATCGATCAACAAGCAGGTCATGTTCCTGTCGCGCGGCACCGACATTCTGGTTGCCACCCCCGGTCGCCTGATCGACCTGATGGAGCGTGGCGCGGTCGATCTCAGCTCGGTCCGTCATCTGGTGCTGGACGAGGCCGACCAGATGCTCGATATGGGTTTCATCCATGCCCTGCGCCGCATTGCGCCTGAACTGGGCACGCCGCGCCAGACCATGCTGTTCTCGGCCACCATGCCGAAACAGATGGAGGAACTCAGCCGTGCCTACCTGACCAACCCTCAACGGGTTCAGGTTTCGCCTCCGGGCAAAGCGGCGGACAAGATCACCCAGTCGATCCACTTCGTTGAAAAACCTGCAAAGCCCACTAAGCTGCGCGAGATTCTCTCGGCGGATACAGACGCCCTCACGCTGGTCTTTTCCCGCACCAAACACGGGGCCGAAAAGCTGATGAAAGGGCTGGTCGCGGATGGGTTCAACGCCGCCTCGATCCACGGCAACAAAAGCCAGGGCCAGCGCGACCGCGCGATCAAGGCCTTCCGTGCCGGTGAGATCAACGTCCTCGTTGCCACCGACGTCGCCGCGCGCGGCATCGACATTCCGGGCGTGGCCTATGTGATCAACTATGACCTGCCCGAAGTGCCCGACAACTATGTCCACCGCATCGGCCGCACCGCTCGTGCGGGGCGCGAGGGTGAGGCCATCGCCTTCTGCTCAGCGGAAGAGGTCGACCTGCTGCGCCAGATTCAGAAACTGATGAAGATCGAAATCCCGGTTGCCAGCGGCGAAATGCCCGAGGCCATCGCCCCGAAGAAACCCGCACGACGCCAGAATAACCGCCGCCGCGGACCAAGACCCCAGGCCAAAGCCGACGCACCCAAACCCGGCAACAAACGCCGCCGTCCGCGTCGTCGTCCTGCCGCTTGAATCGACGTTACCCCGCACGCCCGGAAAGGTGTTCGCCTGTCGGGCGTGCGGTTTATAACGTTCCGAAAGCCCTCCAAGCGCAACGCTTCACACACCGTGACTCTGGCAGCGCAGAAAAACCGCTTGCCTGATCCAATTTTCACGGTTTGAGTTTTGTACAAATCGTACAATGCACGCCTCGATCAACGTACAAATCAAACAGAACCGTTGGTGCGATCAGTTGTTCGAGTTCTGACGCTCTGCCTCAATCTCACGCCATTTCGCGACGTTCCGATTATGCTCTTGCAAGGTCTCCGCAAAGGCGTGACCACCCGTTCCGTCGGCCACGAAGAAGATATAGTTCGTGTCATCCGGTGCCACGGCAGCCTCAAGGCTCGCCAGCCCCGGGTTCGCAATCGGGGTCGGCGGCAAACCGTCGATCAGGTAGGTATTCCAAGGCGTTGAGCGCCGAAGCTCACTGCGCCGCAGCCCACGGCCTAGCGTGCCTTGACCCTTTGTGACGCCATAAATCACGGTCGGGTCCGTCTGCAGCTTCATACCCTGGTTCAACCGGTTCACAAAAACGCTGGCAACCTGTCGGCGCTCTTCGGCCAGACCGGTTTCCTTTTCGATGATTGAGGCTAGGATCAGCATCTCTTCGGGGCTGTCCAGCGGCAAGTCCGCTTGCCGCGACTCCCACACGGAATTAACCCTAAACTGCTGTTTTTCCTTCATTTCCTCAAGAAGCGCGCCGCGATCCTGACCTTGCGACACCTCATAGCTGTCAGGTGCCAGCATCCCTTCAGCCGGAATATCCGAGACCTCACCCGCAAGAACGTCCATCGATTTCAAAGCTTCCACAATTTGCCAGCTGGTCACACCCTCGGCCAGAGAAATGCGATACCGCGTATCAGATTCATCTCTCTTTTCGGCATATATTTCAGGGGTTTCATCGTCACTCAGATCAAACGAAGCGATCTCGACAAAGTCCAGCGTCGCCGGGTCCAGCTCGCGCACACGGGCTTGAGTCCGCGTTACGCCGATACGATATTCAATCTCTGTCCCGCAAGTGCTGGCACCGCTGCGCGTAATGTCATCGACAATCTCTTGCATCGATGCACCCTCGCGCACCAGAAAACTACCAGCTTTCAACTGCTGAGACTTGTCTGCATAGTCCGCCGCCATCCGAAAAATCGTAGCGCTGCTGATCGCGCCCTGATCTTCAAGCTGGCGGCTGACTTTCGTCATATTTGAACCTGGCTTAACTTGCAGGCACATAGCGGTTTCAAGCGGGCCCTCAGAGGTGTACTGCGACTGCCCCCAAAGGATCAGACCGCCCATCAGAAACAGGCCAACCACCAGAATAGTCAGCATATTCGACGCCAGAGCCCGCCACATTTAGTCGACCTTTCCGAAGATCACACTTGCATTGGTACCGCCAAACCCAAACGAGTTCGACAGGGCGATATTGATCTCTCTCGCGCGCTTGGCATTGGGAGCGAGGTCAATCGGTGTTTCCACCGCCGGGTTGTCCAGATTGATCGTCGGCGGCGCAACTTGATCCCGGATCGCCAGGATCGAAAAGATCGCCTCGATGGCACCGGCGGCCCCGAGCAAGTGACCGGTGGCCGATTTTGTCGACGACATAGTCGCCTTGCCGGCATGATCCCCCAGCAGCCGCTCAACCGCGCCCAACTCGATGGTGTCTGCCATGGTTGATGTGCCGTGGGCGTTGATATAGTCCAGATTCTCTGGTGCCAGACCAGCACTGCGCAGGGCGGCCTGCATCGAACGCTCGGCGCCGTCTCCATCCTCGGACGGTGCGGTGATGTGATACGCATCCCCCGACATGCCGTATCCCAGAACCTCAGCGTAAATCTTTGCGCCACGCGCCTTGGCATGTTCGTAGTCTTCCAGAACCACGATACCCGCGCCCTCGCCCATTACGAATCCGTCACGGTCAACGTCGTAGGGGCGGCTTGCCTTCTTCGGATCGTCTGCATATTTGGTGGAAAGGGCCTTACAGGCGTTAAAACCCGCAATCCCGATCTCACAGATGCAGCCTTCGCCACCTCCGGCGATCATCACATCCGCATCGCCTGCGCGAATGATGCGGCTCGCATCGCCAATGGCGTGCGCCCCCGTCGAACAGGCCGTAACCACCGAATGGTTCGGCCCCTTGAACCCATGACGGATCGACACCTGCCCCGAGGCGAGGTTGATCAGCGCGCCCGGGATAAAGAAGGGCGACACCCGACGCGGGCCCTTGTCGCGGATCAGGTTGGCGGTATTGGCGATCGAACCGAGACCACCAATGCCCGAGCCGATCAGAACACCGGTGCGCAAACGCGCCTCTTCATCCTCGGGCAGCCAGTTTGCGTCTTTGCAGGCCATCTCGGCCGCAGCGATGGAATAGAGGATGAAATCCTCAATCTTGCGCTGCTCTTTCGGGGGCATCCAGTCATCAGGATTGAACGTCCCGTTGGTGCCGTCCCCACGTGGCACTTCGCAAGCATAAGTCGTGGTGACCCCACTTGCCTCAGCATCAAACTGCGTGATCGGACCTGCGCCGGATTCCCCGGCCAGCAGCCGCGACCATGTTTCCTCGACCCCGCTGGCCAAAGGAGTGACCAATCCCAGACCGGTAACAACAACTCTGCGCATGAAGTGCCTCTTGCCTGCTTCCTCTTATGAGAACCGCTCATACCCCGGCCCGGGGTGCGGGGGCAAGAGCAACAGCACACTGCTGCACCCGCTTCGTGCCGTCAAAGCCGTTCGATGCGCCGCTGTTTCACGATCACCCCGACAGGAAGGCGAGAATCCGCCTTCCCTCGAAAGTCACAATCACGGGGCAAATCGCCCAAAGGTCACTGGAACTGTGCGACCGGTTCATGCGCTGTCTTGGCAACCTCCAGCGCATCCGACAACGCCAGCGTCTTGCGGAACAGCGCCCGCCCAACCAGCGCACCCGCAATGTTGTGGATATAGGCCAGCCGCGAGATGTCATCCGCCGTGCGCACCACGCCGCTGGCAATCACCGGTGTGCGCGAATGCGCAGCCAGCCCAGAAATCAGACCCAGCTGAGCCTCGACATCTTCCATATCGCTGTTGATATCTGTGACCAGAATGGCCGCAAAGGGTGTCTGCGCAAATGCATCTATGAAGGCCTCGGGGGTGAATGCACTCTGACTTCGCCAGCCTTCGGTCATGACAAAGCCCTGCCAGACATCAACGGCCAATACGATCTGATCGGGATAAAGCCGGGCCAGTTCCTGCACCAGATGAGGATCGCGCGCCGCCAGCGTTCCGACGACGATGCGTCCGGCCCCCTTGTCGATCCAGTGTTCGATCTGTTCGCGCGTGCGCATGCCACCCGCCAGTTGCACCGGCATTTCCGCACCGCGAATGATCTCTTCGACCAGCGCGGCATTGGTATCGCGCCCCTCAATCGCATCGAAGTCGGTCAGGTGCATCCATTCAGCCCCTGCGACAGACCAGCTGCGCGCAGTTTCGACCGGATCGACATGCCAGATCATCGCCTCATTCAGACGGCCCTTGTCCAGCGTCACGCATCGGCCGTTCTGCAGTTCCATTGTAGGGTAAATCATCATGAGCCCACTCCTACGCTCTGGTAATCCAGAATAGCATACAAGCGGCAAAATGACCTGCGTTTTACAGTATCGGCACAAGGCGGTCTGTTTGCGTCACGGCCCGGGTCCGCAGGATATCAGTGGCGTGCCGGTGGCCCGTCTCGCCGAAACAGCTTTACATCGGTGTCTTTATACTCGGTAGCCCGCATCTCTTTGTAACCAAGCTTGCCTGCCAGTTTCTGCGAGGTTTCGTTGTCGGCATCCACCATCGCAACCAGCGGCCCAGGTATAACCCTGTCGAACCAATCATGTGCGGCCTGCGCCGCCTCATACCCGAGCCCCTGCCCCTGCACTTCCGGTGCCAGAACCCAGCCAGCTTCGGGAAAGGTATCAAAATCCGCACCCAGGCACCGGTTCGCATAGAAAAAGCCCGCCTGCCCGATCAACGTGCGATTCGACTGCATCACAACGCCCCACTGCCCGAACCCGGCCATATGCCAGTGACCTGCATTGCGCAAAAACGAATCCCACGCTTCACCGCGTGTGAGTGGCTTACCACTGATGTAGCGCACAACATCAGGATTGCACCAAATCTCAGCGAACCGGTTAAAGTCCTCTGGGCGCATTGCGCACAGCGTCAGTCGCGCTGTGTTTATCATCGGGGTGGATCTTATCATGCCCTTGCCCGCTTGGTTTTTCTGCCTCGTGGGTCAGAGTGCAAACACGATTTCGGTGGCGCAAGAGCGAATTGATATACGCAAAGAAAAACGGCGCCCCCGTTGCACGGAAGCGCCGCTTTTGATCAGTTCGAAACTCTTAGGAAGCTTCGCTGATAAATTTGACGGCGTCGCCAAAGGTCTGGATGGTTTCGGCTGCGTCATCCGGGATTTCGATGCCGAACTCTTCTTCGAAAGCCATAACCAGCTCAACGGTGTCCAGGCTGTCTGCGCCCAGGTCGTCGATGAACGAAGCGTTTTCGGCAACCTTGTCCTCTTCAACACCCAGGTGCTCAACAACGATCTTTTTAACGCGATCTGCGACGTCGCTCATGTCTATTCCTCATTCCATTTCAGGGCGCTTTGCCCGGTTCTGCCCTTGCCCGCTCGGGGTGGCTTTGTTTTGCCCGTTCCGGGCGGTTTGGGTCCCGGATACCCGGGAAATCAGCAAACCGGCCAATTCGACCGGCCCTTAAGCATATGCGCCGCCCTATAGCACAGACAACGCACAAGGCAAACGCTTTCGCGCTTGCCCTGAACTGCGCCTACAACATGGCCATACCGCCGTTCACATGCAAGGTGCTTCCGGTAACATAACCCGCTTCGGGGCTTGCAAGATACAGTACAGCAGCGGCGATCTCTTCGGGTTCACCCATGCGACCGGCGGGAACCTGCTGCAGAAGGCCGGCCTTTTGCTCATCAGTCAGTTTTTCGGTCATCGCGGTGGTGATGAAACCGGGCGCAACCGCGTTCACGGTGATCCCGCGTGTTGCAACCTCATGCGCGATGGCTTTGGAGAGACCGACCATACCCGCCTTGGAGGCGGCATAGTTTGCCTGACCGGGGTTCCCGATCGCACCGACAACCGACGAGATGTTCACGATCCGGCCCCAACGTGCCTTCATCATGCCCCGCAGAACGCCTTTGCACAGCATTGCGGTGGCATTGAGGTTAACGTTGATCACAGTTTGCCATTCCTCTTCCGACATCCGCATGAACAGGTTGTCGCGCGTGATCCCCGCATTGTTGACCAGAATATCAACCGACCCCATGGCGTCCGACGCCTGTTTGGGCAGCGCGGCAACAGCCTCAAGATCGCTGAGGTTACAGGGCACGACATGCGCGCGCTCACCCAGATCATCAGCCAGCGCCTGCAGCGGCTCGACCCGCGTACCAGAGAGCGCAACAGCCGCGCCCGCCCCATGCAGCGCACGCGCGATATCGCCGCCGATTCCGCCCGAAGCTCCGGTGATCAGAGCGTTCTTACCAGTCAAATCAAACATTCGGATTCCTTCTTGGTTCGTTGTCCTCAACGAAAATACTGATCAGGCCACTGCCTGAAGGGCTTTTGCAACATCATCTGGGGTTCCGACCGCCTGACAGGCGACGGACCGCTCGATCTTGCGGATCATGCCTGACAGAGCCTTGCCCGCTCCGATCTCCCAAGCAGCGGTTACACCCTGAGCCACCATATATTGCACGCTTTCACGCCACCGGACCGAGCCAGTAACCTGTTCAACCAGCAGCTGCCGGATCAGGTCCGGATCGGTCACAGCCTCGGCGCGCACATTGGCCACCAGCGGAACCGCAGGTGCCTTGATTTCAACCGCAGCCAACGCCTCGGCCATGACGTTGGCGGCAGGCTGCATCAGCGCACAATGGAACGGGGCGCTGACCGGCAGCATGATGGCGCGTTTGGCCCCCTTTTCCTTGGCAATCTCGGCAGCGCGTTCAACCGCCGCCTTTGCGCCCGAAACCACCACCTGGGTCGGGTCGTTGTCATTTGCAGCCTGACAGACCTCGCCCTGTGCGGCCTCTTGGGCGACCGTGCGGACAGCGTCCAGATCCAGCCCCAGTATGGCGGCCATCGCGCCTTCACCCACGGGCACGGCGCTTTGCATGGCCTGACCACGGGTGCGCAACAACCGCGCCGTGTCAGCAACCGACAACGCACCAGCAGCGGCCAACGCCGAGTACTCGCCCAGCGAATGCCCCGCAACAAAAGATGCCTTGGAGATCGACACCCCCTCGGCCTCAAGCGCGCGCATGGCGGCAATCGAGGTCGCCATCAGCGCAGGCTGGGCATTTTGCGTCAGGGTCAGAGCCTCAATCTCACCGTCCCAGATCAGATCGCTCAACTTTTCACCCAAAGCGTCGTCCACCTCATCAAAGACAGCCTGAGCCGCGGGGTACGCATCGGCCAGCGCTTTGCCCATTCCGATTGTCTGGGCCCCCTGCCCGGGGAAAACGAACGCGATTGTCATTGAGACCTCTTGGATGACGTTAAGATGCGGCGGGGTGTAAACCGTGAAACGCTCTCACACAAGCTCTGCATTGTGACACTTATACTGTGCGTTGCGCGCTATTGCGTCCCTTCCCCATCCATTTAGGGTAGCCTTGTCAACCAAGCGGAGCTTTCAACCGATGTCTCTGACGAATACCAGATCCAGCTATGGCGGCGTCACTAAAGCATTTCACTGGCTTACGGCGCTGATGATACTTACGGTTCTGCCGTTGGGCTGGGTTGCTGAAAATATGGCCCACGCCATCTTCGACCCGGCAATCGCCTCATCAGAAGAGGACATCGCCCGGGTTGCGCGTTTGTTTTCAATTCATAAGACGCTGGGCATTGCGATTTTCTTTGTGGCTCTGGCCCGAATAATCTGGGCGATGACCCAGACCAAGCCCGGCCTTCTGAATGCAGACAATAAACCCGAGGCCTTTGCCGCCGAGACGGTGCATTGGCTTTTGTACGGGTCTCTGCTGTTGGTGCCATTCACCGGCTGGTTGCACCACGCAGCCGCCGAGGGGTTCGCGCCCATCCTGTGGCCCTTTGGACAGAACCTCCCCTTTGTGCCCAAATCCGCATATCTGGCCGAATTGACCGCAAATCTGCACTGGCTGTTCATTCTGGTGCTGGCCGCTGCGCTTGGCCTGCATATCGCGGGCGCCTTGAAACATCACGTCATCGACAGGGACAGCACATTGCGTCGTATGCTGCCCGGACGCGCGGACGCCCCGGAACCGCCCGAGCAGCATCACTCGGCAACACCTGTATTGGCCGCGATTGTTGTCTGGGCCGGGGTGCTGACCGGAGGCTGGGTTTTTGGCTCGTTTGACGATCACGCCCAAGGAGAAACCGGCGCGGTAGAACTGGCCGAGGTGCAGTCGGACTGGCAGGTTACCGACGGCAATTTGTCGATCACGATCACGCAATTGGGCAGCCCGGTCACAGGTGATTTCGCCGATTGGACCGCGGCGATTTCCTTTGACGCACCCGCGGAACCTGGCCCCGCAGGCACGGTCGAGGTGACGATTGCGATCGCCTCTCTCAGCCTAGGCACGGTCACGGATCAGGCGATGGGAGCAGATTTCTTTGCCAATGCGCAATTCCCGACAGCCCGGTTCACGGCTGATCTGTTTCGCACCGACAGCAGCTATGAGGCGCGCGGTCCGCTGACGATCCGGGATAAAACGATAGATATCGTCTTGCCCTTTACGCTTGATCTTAAAGGGAACACGGCCGCGATGTCTGCGCAGCTTGAATTGAACCGGCTGGATTTTGGTATCGGCCAGTCCATGCCTCAGGAAGATTCGCTGGCCTTTGCGGTCCTGGTTGACATCGAACTGAAGGCTGAACGCCCAGAATAGCCCCTAGCAGCAGAAACCAGGCACAAAAAAGCCGCCAGAGAAAACTCTGGCGGCTCAGAATTTCGCAAGGCTTACTCGGCCTTTTGCGCCTCGACCGAAATCGCGATTTCAACTTCGTCGCTGACGAAAGGCGCGAATTTGCCCAGGTTAAAGTCGCTGCGCAGCAAGGTCGTCGTGGCGTCAAAGCCCGCCCAGGGCTTGCCCGCCATCGGGTGCTCGCCCACCTGGTTCAGTTTCGCGTCCAGAACAACAGGCTTGGTCACGCCGTTCATGGTCAGATCGCCGGTGATCTTGGCAGTGTCCTCTCCCGTCACCTCAATCGCGGTCGAATTGAAGGTCACCACGTCACCATCAGTGAGTGCAAAGAAGTCGGCTGACATGAAGTGTTCTTCCCGTGCTTCCCAGCCGGTGAACATTTCAACAACCGGCATCGAAACCGACACACTGGATGCAGAAGGATTTTCCTGATCGAACAGAATCTCACCTTCAAAGCCAGCGAACATGCCATAAGTCGTCGAAAAGCCGAGGTGATTATAGTTAAAAATGACCTGGCTGTGGCTGGGGTCCAGAACATATTTATCAGCGCTGGCCAGAGCTGTGGTTGCTGATGCCGCCAGTGCAGAAGCAAGCAGTAAGGATTTCATGTCAATCTCCGCAATATGTGTTTGCAAACCGGTTTGGTTGCTCCTCAAACAGGATGTGCCGCCCAAGGGCGGCACACAAGCTTTAATCTTTCACAAATTCTGTTCTTAAATGAACAGAATAAAATTCAGGCGAAAATTGTTACGCTTCCGCTGAGTTGCCCCTTCAGCGCTCGGCTGACATCCGCCGATTCCAGGGGCAGTTTCATCAGCACGCTGCCGTCGACATCGAACAGTTCGACCTGATCATCAGCAAAACGCGCGCCGCCCAGCGTATCGTAGCCCCGACGCAACACCGTCTGCGGGCGACCATTTTCGTTCTTTTGCAAAACGCGCACCTCGCGGCGGATCGGATCGAAATAGGCGTCGGGACGCGCATCCATGACCTCAATCGTCAGCAGGCTGACCCCCCCCAGCAGGAACATCATCGACGCCGCCAGCTTGATCGGCCAGACATCGGCGCCAATCACGGACCCAGGCATCAGCCACATCGAAAAGGCCGAAACAATCAGGAATGCGCCCAGCACCCGAAACAGGATCAAACGTGCCTTCCAGTTCGGAGCGAAAGTGATCAGAACGGGTACGGCTTGGTCATATGTCGTATCCGACGATGCTTGTTGAAAAGTGTTTGTGTTCATCACGGCCATCAGATTTGCCCTGTCTGTGTTTCTTAGCCCCCGGGAAGTGCCCGGCTTGTTGTCAGCTTCGTTTTGAAAAGAGTCAGGAATTGGGCACCTCAAAGGAAATTGGGCGACTTCACCAAGGCAGGTAAGGCGGCTATTGCTCCGCCCGCTCAAACGTGTATACGGAGCCATCCTTCGTATTCACATGAATCGCGCAGCCTCTCGTGGCAGGGTCGCGAAGGACTAAATGGCCCCGCCTTTGAAATGCGCCTTGATATAAACAGGAGTGCACATGCCACTGTATGAGCATGTAATGATCGCGCGTCAGGATCTGTCCAACGCGCAGGCAGAAAGCCTTGTCGAACATTTCGGCACCGTTCTGGCTGACAACGGCGGCAACGTCGTCGAAAGCGAGTACTGGGGCGTCAAGACAATGGCCTACAAGATCAACAAGAACCGCAAGGGTCACTATTCCTTCCTGAAGACCGACGCCCCCGCTGGCGCCGTTCAGGAAATGGAGCGCCTGATGCGCCTGCATGACGATGTTATGCGCGTTCTGACCATCAAGGTCGACGAGCACAACGAGGGCCCTTCGGTCCAGATGCAGAAGCGCGATGAGCGCGAAGGCCGCCGCGAGCGCCGCTGATCAACGCCTGACGAAAGGACATAAACCATGGCCGCAAAACCATTTTTCCGCCGCCGCAAGGTCTGCCCGTTCTCGGGTGAGAATGCGCCGAAGATCGACTATAAAGACACCCGTCTGCTACAGCGCTACATCTCTGAGCGTGGCAAGATTGTACCTTCGCGCATCACCGCCGTTTCGGCGAAAAAGCAGCGTGAACTGGCTCGCGCTATCAAGCGCGCTCGCTTCCTCGCCCTGCTGCCCTACGCTGTGAAGTAAGGAGAGACTGACATGCAAGTTATCCTTCTGGAACGCGTTGCGAAACTGGGTCAGATGGGCGACGTCGTTGACGTCAAGCCCGGCTATGCCCGCAACTTCCTGCTGCCTCAGGGCAAAGCGCTGAGCGCGTCTGATGCGAACATCGCGTTGTTCGAAGCCCAGAAAGCGCAGCTTGAAGCACGCAACCTGGAAACCAAAACAGAAGCTGAAGCCCTGGCTGAAAAGCTGGACGGTCAGCAGTTCATCGTGATTCGCTCGGCATCGGATGCCGGTGCTCTGTACGGCTCGGTCACCCCGCGTGACGCCGCAGACGCCGCAACCGAGGCTGGTTTCACCGTCGATAAGAAACAGGTCGTTCTGGTCGCACCGATCAAGGAACTGGGCTTGCACGCGGTTGCAGTTCGCCTGCACCCCGAGGTCGAAGTTGAAATCAAGATGAACGTTGCCCGTTCGGAAGAAGAAGCTGAATTGCAGGCTTCGGGCAAATCGATTCAGGAACTGGCTGCTGAAGAAGAAGCGGCTGCTGAATTCGAGATCGCCGAACTGTTCGACGATATCGGCTCGGCCGCGTCTGACGACGAAGAGCTGGTTGCCGCCGACGAAGCTCCGGCTGAAGAAGACGAAGCAAAAGCCTGATTTCAAAAGGCGTTTTGAAATTGAAAGGCCGCGCAAATCCTGCGCGGCCTTTTCTTTGTGCAGGGCGAGCACGAGCAAAATTCAGCCAGAATTCCGACCTATGCTTGCAGTTATTCGCGTCATTCATATCATCCGACAACGCCTTCCGGAGACACTACATGCCAAATATCCTTCGCCGCAGCATACTGGCCTTTCTGCTGGCAGCCCCTCTTGCCGCCTGCGGCGGCTCTGACCGCACCACCCGAGCAGCCGGGGATCAGTTTGACCCGCCTCTTTACCCGAACGAGACGCCCGAACTGCGCGCGTCGATCAACAAATGGGCCGATCACTATGAACTGCCTCGCGAGCTGGTTCACAAACTGGCCATCCGCGAAAGTACCCACCGGCCCTGGGCTGTGAACCGGCCATATTATGGGCTGCTGCAAATCCTGCCGGCCACGGCGAGGTCCATGGGATACAAAGGAAATGCCCAGGGATTGCTGGATGCGGACACCAATCTGGAGTTTGCGGGCAAGTACCTGCGCGGCGCTTGGCTGCTGTCGGATGGCGATCAGCAGAGAGCCATCTTTTTGTACGCAAAAGGATTTTATCCAGAGGCCAAAGCACGCGGAATGCTGGTTGAAACGGGCCTGAGGCCGGCACCATAAAAAGCGGGCACGGCGTGAATTGAGGCAGAACACCTCACAATATCCGCGCACAACAGTGGCAATTATGCAGTATATTTTACGCCTGCCCCCACAAATGCACAGACAATTGCCAGGTTATCTTGTCATGATTTCAAAATTGTGATGTTGTTCTTGCCGTGAGGTAAGCACGGCAGGCGCGCGGGCACCAAGAGACATGCCTGAGTGAGTGGTCGTGCCGATTGATGGGTGTAGCTGGTAGGCAGCAAATGGACATTGTTGATCTCAGCACTCTCCCGGACTCGGAAACTCGGTATACCGATTTTCTGAAACAGGTCTGTGAGAAGCACGAAATGGATCATGCCGCTTATGCGGGTATGAACCCGTTGGCGGGGACCATTGCCGGGCACGTCACATACAATGATGATTGGAAAGAGCATTATCAGAAGCAAGGTCTGGTCATGATCGATCCGACCTTGCATATGAGCAAACGCAGCATCGCCCCCGTGGACTGGAGCCGCCTTGAACGCGGCGACGATTTCAAGCGGGTCTTCAAGGATGCACATGATTTTGGCCTGCCAAGTCAGGGCATTACTGTCCCGGTGCGTGGCCCGTATGGTGACATCGGCCTGCTGAGCGCCACCCGTAACTGCAGCCGTGAAGAATGGAAGAAGCTCGTTTCCCATGTGATCGGCGATCTGCAGTCCATGGCCGTGCATATCCACGACACGGTGATTTCTTCGGATGTTGCGAACAATCCGCTTTATCACCCGACCCTGTCGACCCGCGAAGCAGAGATTTTGCAGTGGGTCGCGGCAGGTAAATCTCAGCAGGATATCGGCGATATCCTGTCCATTTCGCACCGCACGGTCGAGGTACATCTGAGGTCCAGTCGCGAAAAGCTGAATGCGCTGACCACGCCGCAAGCCGTTGGTCGCGCAATCGGTATCGGGCTGATAAACCCCGGATAAAGGCGACTATCCTCAAAATTACGGGAATTCCCCAATAGTCAATTGCCCATAACTGGGCAACGATGGGTCTACCAAACAGACCACTCGAAGGGGGAAGACATGATCATCGTAGTAGATGGCCTCAACAGGCATGAGTTCGGCGACGTTCTTGACGAAATGTTCGAGCTGCGGGCTCGGGTATTCGGAGGACGCCTGGGTTGGGATGTAAACATTGAGGATGGCAAAGAGATTGATCAGTTCGATCATCTGGATCCGGCATATGTAATCGGCCTCGACGACGGGGGGAATGTCGTCGCTGCCGTGCGTGCGCTCCAGACCACTGGTCCGCATATGCTATCTGACGTATTTTCGGCAATCCTTGACGGCGAAGCACCACTACGCAGCGCAAGGATGTGGGAATCGACGCGTTTCTGTGTCGATACCCAACGCCTCACCCGCGGCAAAGACCGCAACTCAGTCTCTTACGCAACTTGTGAGCTGATGATTGGTTCGCTGGAATACGCCAAAAACGCGGGCATCGAAGACATCATCACCGTTATCGATCCTGTGATGGATCGGGTTTTGAAACGCTCGAACTGTGCCCCGTATGACTATGTCGGCAAGACGGTTCCGATGGGCAAGGTTCCCGCACTGGCGGCCCTGTTGGATTGCACGGACGAGCGCATTCAGGGCGTCCGGGACTTCGCCGGTATCCATGAGGATGTATTTTTGGAAGAAGAGGAAGCGTTGGCCTTGTTCAACTCGAAACGCGTTTCCAAGCCAAACCCGGCCAATCGTGACCACAAACCTCTGACGGAGCTTGAAAGGTATTTCGTCGAGCAGATGAGTGCCGCCACCACTGAAGACGAAAGGCAGGACGTCCTAAGACTTATCGAGACCCTGTCGAACACATTCACCCCAGAGCAGAAACTTGCTCTGCTAAGGACCCCCCGCGCTTTTGCTCATGAGGCCTGACCCCCTCACCTCATAAGTAAAAAGCCACCCATGCGGAGCCGTCTTATTTCAGGCGGCTCCGCTAAGTTTTGCTAGGAGAGGATTTATTCCTCTTCCAGTGCCTCAACAGCTTTCTGCAGGTCGTCTTTGTTGACCTCTTTGTCAGCGACCTGGGCCAGTTCGAAAACATAGTCGACAACCTTGTCTTCAAAGATCGGCGCGCGCAGCTGCTGCTGCATCTGGGCATTCTGCTGAACGAACTCGAAGAACTGACGCTCTTGGCCTGGATACTGGCGCGCCTGGTTCATGATCGCTTGGGTCATCTCTGCGTCGGTCACTTCAACCTCTGCTTTCTGACCCAGCTCGGCCAGCAGTAGGCCCAGACGTACGCGGCGTTCGGCCAGCTTGTTGTGTTCGTCTGTGGGCTCTACTTCGCCATGATCGTGGCCTTCGACGTCGGGGTTTTCCTCGTGGAACAGCTGATGGGCGATCTGTTTTGCCTCAGCTTCAACCAGCGACGGCGGCAGGTCGAACGACACTTTCTCGTCCAGCGCGTCCAGCAGGCCACGCTTCATGACGGCGCGCGATGCACCTGCGTACTCGGCTTCCAGGCGCTCTGAAATCTGACCTTTCAATGCTTCCAGATCGTCTGCACCGAACTTCTTAGCCAGTTCGTCATTAACCTCGGCTGCGACTGGTTCCTTCACCTCTTTGACTGTGCAGGTAAAGACGGCATCTTTGCCCGCCAGATGCTCTGCACCGTACTCTTCGGGGAAGGTGACGTTGACGTCTTTTTCTTCTTCAGCCTTCACACCAACCAGCTGCTCTTCAAAGCCGGGGATAAAGCTGTTCGAGCCCAGAACCAGCGGGTAGTCCTCTGCCGAACCGCCTTCGAATTCTTCGCCGTCGACTTTACCGACGAAATCGAACACGATCTGGTCGCCATCTTTCGCTTTCGAGCCCTTGCGGCGCGCTTTGAAATCCTGAGCGGTTTCAGCCAAGTTGTTCAGCGCTTCTTCGACGGCCGCGTCGTCAGCTTTGACAACCAGCTTTTCCAGTTCGACCGATTTCAGGTCAACCTCGGGAATCTCAGGCAGCGCTTCGTAAGACATGGCAACTTCGACGTCGTCGCCTTCTTTCCAGTCTTCGTTGGTCATCTTGACCTCGGGTTGCAACGCAGGGCGTTCACCGCTGTCTTCAAAGTGCTTGTTCATGGCACCGTCGATGGTTTCCTGCATCGCTTCGCCCAGCAGACGCTGGCCAAACTGCTTTTTCAGCAGCGCCATCGGCACCTTGCCTTTGCGGAAACCCTTCATCTCGACTTCGGGCTGCGCCTCGGTCAGTTTTTCGTTGACCTTTTCGTCCAGCTCGGCCGCGGTGACGGTGATGTTATAGCCGCGTTTCAGACCTTCGTTCAGCGTCTCGGTAACCTGCATTATGGTAGTCCCCATAGGATTCGGGGCGCGCAAAACGGGCGCGCCGGGCAAATTTGACGCCTTCTATTTGCCCTGCCGCTCGCGCGCAAGGGGCAATGCCCCGATCAACCATGTTTTGCACCCCAATACGTGCAAAAAAACGCCCCGGAGCAGGCCGGGGCGTTTTAACCTCAGACAGAGGCGCGATTAGAACCGCCAGCGGGCCCCAAGAACCCAAGCTTCGTTGTTCTGAAACGACGCGCTGTCTTCGAAGTCGTGATTGCGGTACTTCAGGTAGGCATCGGTGTTGATGCTGTCGAGCCGTTGTACAACCGCGATGCCCCAAGCCGACGTGCTGGACCCATCATTTTCGAAGTCCGCACCGTCATAATAGTCGATACCAACACCGGTCTTGCCAAGCGAGATCCACTCACCTTCGTAGGCAACCTTGCCATACCAATAGTTCGGATCGGATGCGCCCGCGGCATCGTTGTCGCGTGTACCACCAGCAACGGTAAAGCTCAGGCCGCTGGGCAACAAAACCGATGCAGAACCGATGGTATCCTTGCGGTCACCCGAGTTATCATCTGCTGAACGCACGGCATAGGCCAAAGCAGCCGAGAACTCGATACCACCGCTAAGCGTATTCTCATAGAACACGCCGACATCATAGTACTCGTCATCATCACTGCTTGAGAGGATGTTCTGACCATACGCAAACCCGGCCGAGAAGCCGTTGTAGCTGGGCGTATCGTAGCGAACGCGGCCCCGGCGCGCGCCGTCAAAGTTGCTGCTGGAATCGCCGATGGTGATATCGCTCAGCAGGCCATCGGTTCCCCGATAGAAGAACCCCGAGTTTTCATCGTTCGTAAAGGAGTAAAGCGCGGTGCCAACATAGGACAGATCAACTTCTGCCGCCCCGTCCGAAACCATGCTGCCCTGACCGGCAGAGAAGCGCCCCCAATCACCTTTCAGCGCAAAGTCGACGTGACGGATATCTTCGCGGGTCCAACCGCTGAAGTCGGTCCCAAGCTGGTTCCATTCGGACGAATTGGGCAGACCAAGCGCTGTTTCCAGGCGGAAGGTGAACTCATTCTTGCCAAAAGGTTGCATCAGACGCAGGCCAACGCGGCTGTTTGACAAGTCGTTATCCAGCACGCGGGTTTCGGTATCTTGCCCATCATCAACTGAAATCAGCGCCGGGTTAAACTGCCCATACAGCAGAACATATCCGCCGCTGTTGTTTTCATATTTCAGCTCTGCCGCGGCGGGGAGCGCCGTGGTTGCAGCCAGCGCGGCAACGGCGGAGGTCACTTTAAGGTTAAGGGTCATTGCACTCACCATGAGAGTTTATGGTTTCGGTACTGCTCAAATGTTTACTGATCGTGAGCTTTCCAGAGGCGCCCGCCCTGTCATGTGTGTGCATTGCAAATACGCCACAGCGCCGACGGACAAGAAACCGACATTCTCATTATTTTTCAGAACATTGCACTGAAAGCCCCAAACACATGCAAAACACGCGCAAGTAAATTCTGCGTATCTGTCGTGCGTTTGGCAAACATCTGGTATGCATCTATGCAAAGATAAGTGGCAGGATTTCGCCGATCCACCCCACCATAGGCCACAACACGCGCAACAAGTTCACATATTCATCTCTCTGAACACTTCAGGCAGTTGTTCCGGCAGATCTTCAGCTATCAAACCCGGCCCAAACCGCCGCGCGCATTCCACATGCAGCCATGCTGCGGTTTCGGCGGCGAGCATGGCATTGAATCCCCGTGCCAACAATCCGGTGATAAAACCCGCAAGGACATCGCCAGACCCTGCGGTTGCCAGCCAGGGCGCCGCACGTTCGTAATACGCAGAGTTAACCGAGCATTGACCGTCCGGCGCGGCGATCACCGTGTCCGGGCCCTTGAACAGAACCACGCACCCTGCCCGTTTTGCAGCCTCTCGGGTCGCATCGACCTTGGAGAAGGCTGGGCCTTTGACCGGGCTCTCATCGAGTTTTTTCGCAATGTCCGGAAACAGGCGTACGAACTCGCCCCCGTGCGGGGTCAGCACACAATCCTTGTGAAGCATATCAAACAAGGACACGGGATTGTCCGCAAACGCGGTCAGAGCATCTGCATCCAATACGGTGGTCCTCCCGACCCGCAGAGCAGCCGGAACCAGCTCCCGCGCACGGTCCAGCCCTAATCCAGGCCCAAGGCACAACGCGTTCAGCCGCTCATCCTGCAGGGCTTCGGTGAATGCATCGCCGCCGTCAATGCGCTGAAGCATGATAGCGGCAACCTGCGCCGCGACCTCCATCTGCGCTGCCGGGGGCACGCCCAATGTCACCAGCCCCGCCCCAATCCGCAGGGCCCCGCGTGCCGCCATACGGGCGGCACCCGTTTTACCGGGGCCACCCGAGAGGATCAGCGCATGGCCGTAGCCATATTTATGGTCGCCCGATACCGCTTTCTTATCGAGATCATGCCAGGGCCACGTCAGTCCGGACCGACCTTTCGGTGACTCAAAATCCAAACAAATGACCCGACCTTTAGATCTGGGAGAGTTGAGATGCGCCGGATGCCGGTCCTCAGCCCCAAGCCCAATGTCCACCACACGAACCTTATGACAGGTAGCCGAGAGAACGTGGCCAATCTTCTTTCTGTGAAAGGTGACTGTCAAATCAGTTCCGATGAGCCTCGTTGAAGCGTCCTGCGTCCACCAGTTCCAATGGGATTCAAGGTCTCTCTCATCATCCCCTGTTTCCTTCGGCATCAAAGGCAAAAGGAATTTGCCGCTGTCGGCATCGAACCCAGATGGGCAATCAACAGCGATCCGGCGGAAAGGAACAAGCCATGGATGCACATCCCCAACGCTTCGCTTTTCAACTGAATGATACGCCTCTGCCAAAGCCGACGGGATCGCCCGGCTGAGACCTGTGCCGAACAACGCATCTATCAAGATATCCGGCCGGTCGCCGTGCGCCACCGCCTCAATGGTCAGTTCCTTGATCTGTCCCAGCGCGCCCCAACGGTCATAGTTCACACGCGCATCCGGGGGCAGTTTCTCGGTATCGCCATACAAAAAAACTTCAATCCCCCAGCCGCGCTCTTTGAGCAACCGTGCGATGACAAAACCGTCTCCTCCGTTGTTCCCCGGCCCGCACAGAACAACAGCGCGTCCTGAGGTCTCTGCCAATTCCGGCCACTCTTTAAAGATCGCCTCGACAACACCGCGACCGGCGCGCTCCATAAGTTCCAAACCGGTTACCTGACCAGAGTCGATGGCCGCCTGTTCGATGGCCCTCATCTGTGCTGCTGTCAGCAACTCCGTCATCTCAAATCCTTCGGCGATTCAATTTCGATTACTTTTTGTGCAATCAGGTCAAAATTTAACCTGTCGCCTATTTTCTCTGCACTCCGTCGCTGCCGATTTCGCTATCGGATTGCCGCCCGATCTTAGACGTGGTCAGTGCCATCCTGACAAGAGTTAAAGGGAGCCCGGGATGAAGAAGATCGAAGCGATCATCAAACCGTTCAAACTGGACGAAGTGAAAGAGGCGCTGCAGGACGTAGGCGTCCAGGGCCTCAGCGTGGTCGAGGTCAAGGGCTTTGGCCGACAGAAAGGTCACACCGAGCTCTATCGCGGGGCGGAATATGTCGTCGACTTTCTGCCCAAGGTAAAGGTCGAGGTCGTCTTGGATGATGATCAGGTCGACTCTGCCATCGAAGCCATCGTTGGCGCCGCAAAAACCGACAAGATCGGCGACGGCAAGATTTTTGTCTCGCCCGTTGAGCAAGCCATTCGTATCCGCACCGGCGAAACCGGCTCGGACGCCCTGTAACACAGCAATCTTCAAATCAGAGGAACAAATAGTATGAGCAAGGACGCAGTTCTTCAGCTGATCCGTGATGAAGACGCCGAATACGTCGACATCCGCTTTACCGACCCGCGCGGCAAGCTTCAGCACGTCACCATCATGTCCGATCAGGTCGACGAAGACTTTCTGGAAGAGGGCTTTATGTTCGACGGTTCGTCCATCGCGGGCTGGAAATCAATCGAAGCATCCGACATGAAACTGATGCCCGACACTGACAGCGCCTATGTCGATCCGTTCTATGCGGAAAAAACCATCTGCCTGCACTGCTCGGTTGTTGAGCCTGACACTGGTGAAGCCTATGAGCGTGACCCGCGAGGCACTGCTCAGAAAGCCGAAGCGTACCTGAAGGCTTCCGGTATTGGTGATGTGGCCTATATGGGTCCTGAGGCCGAATTTTTCCTCTTTGATGACGTTCGTTTCTCGAACAGTATCAACAAGGTATCCTACGAAGTTGATGCGACTGATGCATCGTGGAACACCGACACCGAATACGAGATGGGCAACATGGGCCATCGTCCGGGCGTCAAAGGTGGTTACTTCCCCGTAAACCCCGTTGATGAAGCGCAGGACCTGCGTTCGGAAATGCTGTCGACCATGAAGCGTCTGGGCATGAAAGTGGACAAGCACCACCACGAGGTTGCGTCTTGTCAGCACGAGCTGGGTCTGATCTTCGACAGCCTGACCAAGCAGGCCGACGAGCTGCAGAAATACAAGTACGTCATCCACAACGTCGCGCACGCCTACGGCAAGTCGGCGACCTTCATGCCCAAGCCGATTGCAGGTGACAACGGCACCGGTATGCACGTGAACATGTCGATCTGGAAAGACGGCAAACCGCTGTTCGCTGGCGACAAATACGCTGATCTGTCGGACGAAGCTCTGTGGTTCATCGGCGGTGTTCTGAAGCACGCGAAGACCCTGAACGCCTTCACCAACCCGTCGACCAACAGCTACAAGCGTCTGATCCCGGGTTTCGAAGCGCCTGTTCTACGCGCCTACTCGGCCCGTAACCGTTCGGGTTGTGTCCGTATTCCGTGGACCGAAAGCCCGAAAGCCAAGCGCGTCGAGGCCCGCTTCCCCGATCCGGCTGCAAACCCCTATCTGGCGTTTGCTGCGCTGCTGATGGCTGGTCTGGACGGCATCAAGAACAAGATTGATCCGGGCGAAGCCATGGACAAGAACCTGTACGATCTGCCTGCCGAAGAACTGGCCGATATCCCGACCGTCTGCGGCAGTCTGCGTGAAGCTCTGGAAGCGCTGGCATCTGACCACGACTTCCTGCTGCAAGGCGACGTGTTCACCAAAGACCAGATCGACGGCTACATCGCCCTGAAGATGGAAGAGGTCGAAACCTACGAGCACACCCCGCACCCGGTTGAGTACGGCATGTACTATAGCTGCTGATCCGGTTTGGGTTACATCTGCAAGGGCGTCCATCCGGGCGCCCTTGTTTCGTTTGGGATGATCTTCCACACTTGCGATATCCCCGGACAGGAGAGATCGCATGCCATCCGACGCCCCTTTTGCCCAGTTTTCGAACCTGGTGACCTCGGTTGCCGAACTTGAGGCCATCACCGGCGCCCCCCTGCCCCAGATCATCGCCAAAGAGCTGACGGCGCTGGACCAGATGTGCCGCGATTTCATCGCTGCGTCGCCCTTTTGCCTGATCGCTTCGGCCAACCCGGCGGGGTATCTGGATATCTCTCCCCGCGGCGATCCTGCCGGGTTTGTCGATGTCTTGTCGGACACGCTGATCGCCATTCCTGACCGCCCCGGAAACAAACGGGTGGATACGTTTCACAACATCCTGCAAGATCCGCGCGTCAGCATCATCTTCATGGTGCCCGGCAAGATGGAGACGCTGCGCCTGCGCGGCACCGCGCGACTATGCGCCGATCCGAAACTGCTGAACCGGATGGCGGTGCAGCGCAAATCCCCGAAACTTGCTGTTCTGGTCCATGTCGAAACCGTGTTCGCCCATTGCCCGAAATGCGTTGTCCGATCACATCTGTGGCAGCCCGAAAACTGGCCGGACGCCTCTCATCTTGCGAATATGAACGCGATGATGGTGAAACACGCCAAGATCAACAAGACGCCCGAGGAATGGTTCGAAAGCCTGAAGCACACCGACGAGCTGGATCTCTATTAACCCCTTTGCCAAGGGCCGCAGTCGGCGTAGCCTAAGGACAAGATATTCAGAGTCAGGATTTCACAGATGCGTCGTTTTCTTTCCGTGCTTTTTGTTGGTGCCGCCCTATCCACGCCCGCCGTGGCCGCCCCTTGCGGCAATACCAGCGCGGGGTTCGAGGCCTGGAAGGCGGATTTTGCGAAACAGGCCAAGCGCGCGGGTGTCAAGAAAAAGGGGCTGCAGGCGCTGGCACAGACGCAATACGCCAACCGCACCATCGCAGCTGACCGCAATCAGAAGAGCTTTAAGTATTCGCTGGACAAGTTCATGCAGGTGCGCGGGGCAAACACTATCGTTGCACAGGGGCGCAAGCGCAAAGCCGCCAACCCGCAATTCTATGCGGCGCTGGAACAGCAATACGGGGTCCCCGCAGGTGTTCTGATTGCTATTCACGGCATGGAAACCGGCTTTGGCGGCTTTATGGGTGACAGTCAGGTTGTTTCCGCAATCACAACACTGGCCTATGATTGTCGCCGCTCGGATTTCTTCATTCCGCATGCAATTGGGGCACTGAAACTGGTGGATCAGGGCAGCATCACCATGGCGACAAAAGGGGCAAAACATGGCGAATTGGGTCATACGCAGTTCCTGCCGGGCAATGCGATAACCTATGGTGTGGATGCCACCGGCGACGGCAGGGTCGATTTCTACAACATGACGGATTCTCTGGCGTCCACCGCGAATTTCTTGCGTAAGAAAGGATGGAAGCCCGGACGCGGCTATCAGCCGGGCGAGCCGAATTTCGTCGTCATACAGCAATGGAACGCGGCAACCGTCTATCAAAAATCCATCGCGATCATGGCTGCCCGAATCGACGGATGACGGATTGTGGTCAATCCCCATCCGAAACCCAATTCGGCCACATTGTTGCCACAGATGCTGGATTTTGCCGCGAATAAGCTTGGTTTCCAAAGCGTAATCAATCCCGCAAAATTTTAACTTTTTTGCATTTTCGTCAAATTTTCCACTAGATCCGCCGCTAGAGTGGGTGTCCAGAGCTAGAACGGCAGAGGAATGTGCTGTGACTTCAAGGCACAAATATCACGGTGGACTTCAGTTCAACGGCAATGCGGCGGGCGCGCTTGACCGTTGCTGTCGTATTGTTTCTGCGACGCTGGAAGACTATGGCCACCTTGTCGAACGCAAAACGATCCTGAGCGATGTTGAGGCCAGCATTGTGTCGAGCCACTATATGGTTCGGATCTGCTTGGATACATCTGACAACGAAGCCGATGACCGCCATGGCAGGCTGGACAAGGCTGCGGGTTTGAAAACAATGACCCGCCGTTCAATCTCTCTGCCCAAACATCGGCTGACAATTACCATCTCTCCGGTGTCCGACCTATTGGACGACGCCGAGATTTCGGAACTTATTCTGGTGGTGATGTTGTACCGCTTGGTGGATATCTGCTCGACTCAGCGGGTCGAGTGGTTGTCACCCAATACAGTGCTGACTATCGAGCAGTTTCTCAGCACCTTCGATACCTTCACACCCCGCAAGCCGCGCGAACGCAAACAGATTTTCGCGTCGGTTAGCGGACCTTTTGCCGGATTAAATGCCTCTGATGAAATAGAAGAAAACGACCCGACACCTACCCCAACATCTTCTGGTCGTCCGATACAGCTTTCTGACGATCAGTTGCTGAGCATTGCGTTCCGAACGGACGCGCAGCAGGCACCGGATGTGGAGGCCCCGACAGACGAGGATGACGAGGATGAGCGTCCCAGCGATATTATGCGGCTCACCAGTTGGGGCATGACCGGCTGCGTGGCCAGCTTTTCCGCACCGGTTGCGTTGTCGATGGCAGCGGTCAATCTGATCCGGGGCGAAGATTTCCGCCTGAACACACAGGTTCTGGTCTTTACGGTGGCGATTGTCGCGCTGAACGCCAGCAATGCCTTTGCCGACGTCGCGACCGTGCTGGGCATGTAATCAAATTATCAACGACCCTCCTTGGAGGCCCCGCCATCAGGCGGGGTTTTCCATTTCTGACACAAGGTATTCCGGCAATACGTAGGTGTGGATCGAGAACACAACAGCACGCGTCTGCGCCAGGCGCAGCAGGGTTTGCCGCTCGCTGCGCAGAAACTGCGCAGTACCCTTGTCCTGTACGTCGCGAGGGTCCTTGGCGCTGCGGGGTTGATGGAGCTCGGCCTCCTCATACCAAAGCGCATTGAACCGCCAGAGCGGTCGACCGACCTGAATCCCATCAAACAGGCGCTGCACGCGGCGGGCGATGTTTTGATCGTAGCTGGCGACCGGTACGTGAATATCCGTCAGCGGGCGCATGAATTTCTCGGACAAGCGCCAGCTTGCCGGAAAGCAAAGAATTGCGCCGGTCAGAACATGCTCGCCGCCATTTTTTTGCAAAATGCAGAAATCCTCCTGCACCAGCTGACACAACGTGTCGAGCGGCCGTGTAGGGTCGATGGGAACGCGAACACCGTCAGGACGGATCGCTTCGTCCCCTGCCCCCGGATACACTGTGTCCAGAACCAACTGCAGCAGTTCCTGTGCCGCGTCCATAGCCTGTGGGTCCAGCGCCAGAACGTCAGGCCGATCCTGGTGCAACAGCGTCTCGCGCCGTTGCATCTGGGCGGCAAATGCGTCGTCCTGATGCAGCCAGCTGTCCATACTGGCAGGCTGAATTCCTGGCAGCGGGGGCTGATTGAGCGGGTCGTAAGGAATCTGAGTTTGCAGAATGACAGTCATGCCCCTGCACTAACACTCAGGCCTGAAGATGTCGGGTGAAAAGCGACCAGAAAACGGTCGCAAATCACTCAGACGCGCGAATTCGCCAACTCCAAGCTGGGCTCAGATGTAAAAGGGGGCGGCCCATGAACAACCATTATCGGGACAGCCGCAAGATCGACCCGAACCGCGGCGCTGTGTTGGGCGATGGATCACCCAATGACAACAATCGGATCGAGATCGGACCGACCCAGCTTGCCTTTCACGAATGGGAAGCAGCAGGGTTGGACCTGCCAAATCTTGAGAAGATGCGGCAGCACCGCTGGGCGCGCCTGACACAGGCCATCGTACAGCGTGGCTATGGCGGGCTGTTGCTGTTTGACCCGCTGAACATTCGTTATGCGACCGACAGCACCAATATGCAGCTGTGGAACACACACAACCCGTTTCGCGCGGTCCTAATATGCGCGGACGGCTATATGGTGATCTGGGACTATAAGAATTCACCGTTTCTCTCGAAGTTTAATCCTTTGGTTTGCGAGCAACGATCCGGGGCTGATCTGTTCTATTTCGATCGCGGCGACAAGGTGGATGTGGCCGCTGACGTGTTCTCAAACGAAGTACGCCAGCTGATTGCAGAGCATGGCGGCGGCAACCAAAGACTTGCCGTCGATAAGATCATGCTGCACGGGTTACGCGCATTAGAAGCACAGGGCTTTGCCATCATGGAAGGCGAAGAACTGACCGAGAAAACCCGCGCCGTGAAAGGGCCGGATGAAATCCTTGCCATGCGCTGTGCCCATCATGCTTGCGAAACCGCCGTTGCCGGGATGGAAGACTTTGCCCGCGCAAATGTCGGGGACGGAACCACCACCGAAGACGATATCTGGGCTGTTCTGCACGCCGAGAACATTCGGCGCGGCGGGGAATGGATCGAAACGCGGCTGCTGGCTTCGGGTCAGCGCACGAACCCCTGGTTTCAGGAATGCGGCCCCCGGATCACCCAAAGGAATGAGATCATCGCCTTTGACACCGATCTGATCGGTGCGTACGGCATCTGCATCGACATCTCTCGGACCTGGTGGATCGGCGATCAACAGCCCCGCCCGGAAATGATCTATGCCATGCAGCATGCTCATGAGCATATCATGACCAATATGGAGATGCTGAAGCCGGGTGTCATGATCCCCGAATTGACGGCCAAGGCCCATAAGCTGGATGACAAGTTTCAGGCGCAGAAATACGGCTGCCTGATGCATGGAGTTGGCCTGTGTGACGAATGGCCTCTGGTGGCTTATCCCGACAAGGCGGTGGACGGTGCATATGATTACCCGCTCGAGCCAGGCATGGTATTGTGTGTCGAGGCCTGCGTCGGAGCAGTGGGCGGCGATTTCTCAATCAAGCTGGAGGATCAGGTCCTCATCACCGACGAGGGGTATGAGAACCTGACCACTTATCCTTTCGATGCAGCCCTGATGGGGTGCGGGTGAACGCTGCGTTCAGTTCGGCCACCTGGAGCGCATCACATTTCCATGCCAGTCCTCCAGTGGCGCTGGCGCGGTGGCATCGAGCGCGATGCTGGTGACGGGCCAGTTCTGGCCAAGCGCAAAACCGATCACACCGGTCAGCAGCAGAGCAATCAGAAGTCCCGGCTGAAACCCAGCCGCGCGAAGTGCAGGTGTTATATGTGCCATCTGAATCTCCTTCGAGGCGGATTGAACAATGGCAATGTGGGATACGGGAAGAATTAATGAAAACGAATGTTTGACCGATATATCATCACATATGTTGATGAATTTTCTTTAACCGTTCTTACCGCCCCGTTTATCTCAGCACAGGGGCTGCGCCTTAGAATAACCTCACCTTCGCGTGACGGTTCTGACATAAGGGTTGAGACCTCAGGTCGATGACCACAGTATTGAGCCTGTCCCCTAGCCAAGGAGCCCCCATGCCAACGGAACGCATCACATTCGCCGGACATGACGGCAGCCAACTGGCCGCGCGCCTTGATCTGCCGGATGGTCCCGTTCTGGCGACAGCGTTGTTTGCGCATTGTTTTACCTGCTCAAAGGATATCCCAGCTGCCCGGCGCATCTCGGCCCGGCTGGCAGCTATGGGGATTGCGGTCTTGCGGTTCGATTTCACCGGGCTGGGACATTCCGGGGGCGAGTTTGCCAACACAACCTTTACATCGAATGTCGAGGATCTGATCGCTGCAGCGCATTATCTGGCCGGGCGCAACATGGCCCCTGCCTTGTTGATCGGCCATTCCCTTGGCGGCGCGGCGGTGCTGCGCGCGCGGGCTGGTATCCCATCGGTCAAGGCCGTGGTCACCTTGGGCGCACCAGCAGACCCCGGCCATGTTTCGCATCATTTTGAGGCCGCCCTGCCCGAGATCGAACAGACCGGCAGCGCCGAGGTCACGTTGGGCGGCCGCCCGTTCCGTATTGGGAAGGCGTTTGTCGACGATATCTCGGAAACCGCGCTGACCCCGGCGATTGCCGATCTCAAGGCAGCACTATTGATCCTGCATGCCCCGCGCGACGAAACCGTCAGCATCAACAACGCAAACACGATCTTTCTGGCCGCTAAACACCCGAAAAGCTTTGTCACGCTGGACGACGCCGACCATCTGATCACGCGCGCGGAGGACGCCGAGTACGCAGCAGATGTGATCGCAGCCTGGGTCTCGCGCTATGTCAGCCTCAAGCCGCCCGCGCCGCCGCCCGGTGCGCCCGAAGGGGTTGTGCGCGTCACCGAGGCTGATCCCGCTGGCTTTTTGCAGGATATCCAGTCCGGTCCCCGTCACCACGCAGTGGCGGACGAACCGATTTCATATGGCGGAACGGATCGCGGCATGTCGCCTTATGGCTTTGTCTCATCAGGTCTGGGCGCGTGCACATCCATGACCATTCGCATGTACGCCCGGCGCAAACGCTGGCCTCTGACCGGGATCAGCGTTGATGTTTGCCACAACAAGGTACACGCACAGGATGCCGGTCTGGTCAGCGAAGGCAAGGTCGACCAGTTCCGGCGTAAAATTCGGCTGCTTGGCCCTCTGGACGCCGACCAGCGCGCAAGACTGCTGGAGATTGCCGACAGGTGCCCCGTTCACCGGACACTGGAGGCGACGGCGCATATCACGACCGAACTTCTTCCGTCTAACTGATCGCCTCCGTAGAACCAGCCGATATCAGCGGCGACGCGGTACCGGCCGATGGATCGGTGGCCGCGCTGCTGGCGGGCGCGCAACAGGTGGCCTTGGCCGTGCCGGGGGTTTTGCAATCGGCGGCTTGGGACGCGCGGGCGGTTTGCCTGCAGGCGGTGGCGGGCGATCCGGTCGATTAATATCCACATCGACGTCAACATCGCGATGATAATAATCGTTCCAGAGCATCGAGTCATAAAACGGGTCATACCCATAGCCAACACCGACCGAGACGCCTTGGCAGCCGGCAACCGTAAAGCCCGCTGCCCCCAGGCCCAACACCATCGCCGCGCGTTTCAGAAGTCTATGCATCACATGCCCCCTCACTGCGCCGGACGGAATGACGCGAAAACGGCATTCAGGTCCTCGACATAAGCCGGGTCAGCGCCATCCCGCAGGATGGCGACCGCCACAGCAACGCGGCTCCTCGGCAAATCAACAACCGTCGCGGTAAAGCTTATGCCGCGGCCATCTCGGACGCCGGTGCCCCGAATGATCTGGGCCGGACGGCCGCCGATGGTTGACCGTGTGTTTGCGGTTACCTGCGGGTCCTTGACCAGAAACTTATCGATGTCCCGCAGATACTGAATCCCATCAGATATCGTCGCCACACCCTGCGGCGAGACAAACCCCATCCAGACGGAATCGTCATTGATCGGACGCAGACCCATCACACGGGCAACACCGCGCGTGTCGCCGACCTGACTGTCTTCGATATCGCGCGGCCCGCCTGCACGAAGAATCCAGAAATCTGGCATCTCGAACCGGAACAGCGCTGTGTCGCCCTCTGTATAGGTGATCGGAGTGTCAGCCGCAGCAGGTGCACCAAGTCCCAGCACGGTGACACCACAGACGGCCAGCATCGACCTGAATGAAATAATCATATCGCAATAACCTGATTAGTCCTTTGATCTCAGCCTGGACCGTTGCTGTCGCGTTTGTCCAGCAGAACGTTGATCGAACAATAAAAGCCTTGCGTACCATGCGCGTATCATGTGGCGCGGTTGCCAATATCAGGTGGCTTCAAAGACTGCTGGCACATTCACTGCGCGTATGTTCCGTCGGTCACGTCGTCGCCCGCACCTATAAACCGGATCGTGTCGCCGCTCTGTTCGACCGTATAACACGCCCAGAGATCCGAAGGCGGCCAGACCGAGCAATACTGATCCCCGCGCACCGCCCAGCGCCCCGTTGACGGGCGACCGGAGAAATACTGCGTCTGCATCGAGGCCTCAAAGCTCTGCCAGGCGCCGCCCTCGTAATTGAGCTTTTGCCCAGTCAAAGCGGACAGGATCTCTGCGCCCGACAGCGCGCGAAACTCTTCTGCGGCCAGAAAACCGGGCCAGATTGCTAAAATCAGGGCAAACCGTCTCATACCTACACTCGTGCCTTGTTCCTCTGGGCGGCGGGGTTTAAACCCCGCCGCAACGCCTCTTGCCAAATCACAATAAGGTGCTGTTGCCCATGATTCCACGTTATTCCCGCCCCGATATGGTTGCCATCTGGTCGCCCGAGAGCAAGTTCCGCATCTGGTACGAGATCGAGGCCCATGCCTGTGACGCGATGGCCGATCTGGGCGTGATCCCGCGCGAGAACGCCGAGGCGGTATGGAAAGCCAAGGACGTGGAATTCGATGTGGCCCGGATTGATGAGATCGAGGCCGTCACCAAACATGACGTCATCGCCTTTCTGACCCATCTGGCCGAACATGTCGGCAGCGAAGAGGCGCGTTTTGTGCATCAGGGCATGACCAGCTCGGACGTGCTGGACACCTGCTTCAACGTGCAACTGACCCGCGCCGCTGACATCCTGATTGCTGATCTCGAGGGGCTGCTGGCCGCGCTGAAACGCCGGGCCATCGAACATAAAGATACCGTTCGCATCGGCCGCAGCCACGGCATCCACGCCGAACCCACCACCATGGGCCTGACCTTTGCGCGTTTCTATGCTGAGATGGACCGCAACCTGTCGCGGATGCGCGACGCCCGAGCCGAAATCGCCACCGGCGCCATCAGCGGCGCGGTTGGCACCTTTGCCAATGTCGACCCGCAGGTCGAAGAGCATGTTTGTGACAAACTGGGGCTGGTCCCCGAACCAATCAGCACCCAAGTCATCCCCCGTGACCGTCACGCGGCCTTCTTTGCCACGCTGGGCGTCGTCGCCAGCAGCATCGAAAACATCGCCGTCGAAATCCGCCATATGCAGCGGACCGAGGTGCTGGAGGGGGCCGAGTTCTTTTCGATGGGCCAAAAAGGCTCGTCCGCTATGCCACATAAGAAGAACCCGGTGCTGACCGAGAACCTGACGGGGCTGGCCCGTATGGTGCGCGCAGCCGTGATCCCTGCGATGGAGAACGTGGCGTTGTGGCACGAGCGTGACATCTCGCATTCCTCGGTCGAACGGATGATCGGGCCGGATGCAACAATCACGCTGGATTTCGCGCTGGCCCGCCTGACGGGCGTTGTCGACAAGATGCTGATCTTCCCCGAGAACATGCTGGAGAACATGAACAAGTTCCCCGGTTTGGTGATGAGCCAGCGGGTTCTTCTGGCGCTGACCCAGGCCGGGGTCAGCCGCGAAGATGCCTATGCTATGGTGCAGCGCAACGCGCTGAAGGTCTGGGAACACCGCACGGATTTCAAAGAGGAACTTCTGGCCGACGCCGACGTCACCGCGGCGCTGAGCGTCGAAGAAATCGAAGAGAAATTCGACCTTGGCTATCACACCAAACATGTCGACACGATCTTCTCGCGCGTCTTTGGTGAATAATCACCTGCCGCAATGACACGAAAAGGCCCGGACCGTCTTGCGCGGCTCGGGCCTTCTTTTTTGCAAGCGCGCGCAAAATCGGCTATTCTGACCCCGCAGTTTCGAGATCGGGAGAACCGCGATGATCCGTGCAATTTTATGTTCATTGGCCCTTGTCTGCACGTCTTCGGCAGCCCTCGCCTGCAGCGGGCATTCCAAGCAGACGCAAACTTGCGCCCCGGGGACTTACTGGGACAGCGCAAGCCAAAGCTGCGCAAAACTGGTCGGCAGCTGAAAAAATCTTTCCTACTTGTGAATAAAAGCGACGCATCACTTGTTAGCTTTTTTATAGATCACGCTATGCTTGATGAGAGCAGTCTTTAGAACGGAGTAGGAATATGCGCCTTGTATTAGCCTCAGCAATTGCTTTTCAGGCTTTTGCCTTTGCCCCAGCGGTTCACGCTGCAGGTGGTGACAGCAACCCGCCCAAACCCACCAACACAACAAAAAAATGCCTATTTGGGCGCGTTTATGACGAGGCCGCTGGGCGTTGCGTCAAGCCGAACAAAAGCAATTTCACCGACGATCAGCTGTATGATGCGGTACGCGAGCTGGCCTATGACGGTCAGTATGAACACGCGCAGAGTATTCTGAGGGTCATGGATCAGAACGATGATCGTGTGCAGACCTACTGGGGCTTCACCTATCGCAAAATGGGCGAGCTGGAGCTGGCAAACACCTTCTACCAGAATGCGATCAGCGCCAACCCCGACAACATCCTGGCCCGAAGCTATATGGGACAAGGCTTTGTTTCCGAAGGCAAAACAGATCTCGCAATCGCGCAATGGCGTGAGATCAAAGAACGCGGCGGAGAAGGCACCTGGGCCGAAGCCTCGCTGCGCGAGGCCATTCAAACCGGCCTGACCTACAGCTACTGAGCTTTAGGCTTTCTTTACCCAAGAACCGGTACTCTGCCTGTGGGACAAACAGTTGGCACCACAGGCAGATGCAGGACAACAACGCATTAATCGAAATGGCACCCGGTGCCGCCCCTCAGGCCGTCGTCGGCCCCGAGGATAATGAGCGGCTGGTGCCGCGTTCGCTCAGCAATCTGGAAAAAGCCGCCGTTGTCGTGCGCCTCTTGCTGAACGAAGGGGCCGACATCGCACTGGAAGAGCTGCCCGACGACCTGCAGGAAAAACTGACGCAGCAGCTGGGCAGAATGGGGCTGATCGACCGCGTCACGCTCGCCTCGGTCGCCGGAGAGTTCGCGGATGCGCTGGACAGCATTGGTCTGGCATTCCCCCATGGGCTTGCCGGGGCGCTGGATGCGGTCAATGGCAAGATCGCCCCCGCAACCGCCGCACGCCTGCGCAAGGTCGCCGGTGTCAGGCAGATCGGGGATCCGTGGCAACGTCTCCGCGAGGTTCCGCCCGAAGATCTGGCCGTGATGGCACAGGCCGAAAGTATCGAGGTCGCAGCTGTCATGCTGTCGAAACTCGACACGGCCAAGTCCGCACAATTGCTGGGTCACCTGCCGGGACCCGTGGCGCGCCGCATCACCTATGCGGTTTCCAAAACCGCGAATGTCACGCCGGAGGCGGTGGAACGGATCGGTTGGTCCTTGGCCGCGCAACTGGATCGACGCCCCACCCCTGCGTTTCAGGACGGCCCTGGCGCGCGGGTCGGCGCGATCCTCAACCAGTCCACCGCTTCGACCCGCGACGGGCTGCTCACGGCGCTGGATGAAGAGGATGTGGACTTTGCAAACATGGTTCGGCAGGCGATCTTTACCTTCGCCCATATTCCGGCGCGCATATCCCCCCGCGATGTCCCGGCCCTGATCCGCGACGTTGATCCGGCGGTTCTGGTGACTGCCCTTGCCGGAGCCTCTGGTGATCAGGACGCAGCAACGGTTGAGTTCTTGCTGTCCAATATGTCGACGCGTATGGCCGACAATCTGCGCGAAGGGATTTCTGAGCGTGGAACGGTCAAACAGGCCGATGCCGAAGATGCAATGACCAACATCGTCGGTGTCGTTCGGGGCCTTGTTGATGCAGGAACAATCACCCTGATCGAAGCCGACGACGAGGACACCTGAACGCAGCGCTCTGTCTGACCCCGGCCGGCTCGGGCAGACCGCTTGTGGTAAAGGCAGTCGGCCTGTATGTCTGGCGCGAACTAGGAAAACCCTGCGAGTCCTCTGGATGCCCGTCGAAAAGTCTGAACTAAGCCGCTTTGAGCTTGGAAAATACTATGTGGCCAACCTTTTCCTGAGGGGGGTCATCGGGGGCATGCGGCTCCTGCCCTATGAGACACGAATCGCGACGATGGGTGCGATCGTGCGCGGTCTTGCGCCCGTGGTCGGCTTTCGCAAACGCGTTCGCCGGAACCTGAAACTGACCTGCCCGGACTTACCAGAGGCCGAGGTCAATCGCATCTGCAACGCCGTCCCCGACAACGCGGGCCGCGCGATCATGGAGCATTTCTCGCCCGAGGGTTTCACCGACCGTCAAAGCGGTGCCAAAATCTCGGGCCCTGGGCTTGCGGCCTTTGACCAAGCGGTGGCAGAAGGTCGGCCTGTCATGATGATCACGGCCCATTTCGGGCACTACCTAGCCGCCCGCGTTGCCCTGCAAACCCATAGCGGCAAGCCGATCGGGTGCCTCTACCGCCGCATGGCGAACCCCTATTTCAACGAGATGTATGTCGATGCGTTCCATCAGACCGGCAAACCGATGTTCGAACAGGGCCGCCGCGGCATGGTTGAAATGGTGCGCGCGCTGAAAAGTGGCGGGATCATCGCCATCGTCTCGGACCTGCATGCGCATGGCGGCGAAGAACTGACGTTTTTTGGCAAGCCCGCGGTAACCTCGTTGCTGAACGCGGAACTGGCGATGAAGTACAAGGCGGTCCTGATCCCGTGCTACGCCGTACGGCAGCCCAACGGCATCGACTTTGAGATCGTCCTGCATGATCCGGTACCGCATACCGATCCCAAGACCATGACGCAGTTCACCAATGACGATCTGGAGGCGATGGTCCGTCAGCATATGGGCCAGTGGTTCTGGATCCACCGTCGCTGGAAAGCCTGGAACGGAATGGGCGTGCAGCCCGAAGATATGCCCTGACTACTTCACGTTTGTGGCCGCAATGATCGGCCCGTGACCTGAGCGCTGGATCAGGACGACGGCTGGCAGATCCTCGGTCAGTGTCGCCGAGAACTGCTGTGCAGAGGCTCCATCCCAGTGCCCTGCGACCTGCCATGTCTCAACCACATTCGCATAGTCCAGATCGTGGCCCGCCAGCTCTCCTCTGCGGATCGAGGCGTGACGCAGCGGCGAATATTGCACGACATGCACGTCATAGCTGTAGCCGGCTGGCAAATCGACCGGTGTCACATCCACCGTCACGCCATCTCCGGCGCGCGATGCATCGACCGAGGCAACCGGTGCAGCCGTTAGATGGGCTTCGACAATATCCGACAATTCACGCACTTTGGTTCCAACAACATCTTGCTGGCCGTTGATCACCATCTGCGGCGTGTAGATCATCGAACGCCCGCCCTCGCGCGCATAGGCGCGCTGCCGGGCGGCGTGCGCCGGATCGGCATATTCGTCTTTCCAGCCGATATAGTCCCAATAGTCCACATGCAGCGCCAACCCGATAATGTCATCTCGCTTGACCAGATCATGCATTAGCCGGTCTGCTGGCGGGCAAGACGAACATCCTTGTGAGGTGAACAATTCGACCACCACGGGATTGCTTTCGGCCACCACCGGGGCCGAAAGGGTAAAAGATACTAGAGCGGTCAGTGCCAACGATCTGAACATGTTTTGTCTCGCTTGGTAAGGCGTCCCAACCGATTTAAACCCTTAACACTTCAACAGCCAATCAAGGTTTCTTGAAACGTCTTTGATCAGCATATCAGGAAAATTGTATGCAATTGCATACAAAAATTACCTATTGAAAGTTCAAGGCCTTGAAACAAGGGCAAACGTGATACAGATAGCCCTCAGCGAATCCCAGAATTTAAGCCATTTGAGAGGGAGGCCACTGATGCCCATCAAAGTCGGACAGGACACAGCCGGAACACGCCGCAGCCTGAGCGTAAACGGCAAGTCCATTTCTTATTACTCGATCCCCGCAGCGCAAGACGCCGGTCTGGGTGATTTCTCCAAACTGCCCGCTGCGCTAAAAGTGGTGCTGGAGAATATGCTGCGGTTCGAAGATGATGGCTTTTCCGTCTCGGTCGACGATATCAGGGCCTTTGCGGAATGGGGCGACAAAGGGGGTAAGAACCCACGCGAGATCGCGTACCGCCCTGCCCGCGTTCTGATGCAGGATTTCACCGGCGTTCCGGCTGTGGTCGATCTGGCCGCGATGCGCGACGGGATCAAGGGGCTGGGTGGCGACGCGCAGAAGATCAACCCGTTGAACCCGGTTGATCTGGTCATCGACCACTCGGTCATGATCGACGAATTTGGTAACCCGCGCGCCTTTCAGATGAATGTGGATCGTGAATATGAACGTAACATGGAGCGTTACCAGTTCCTGAAATGGGGCCAGAGCGCGTTTAACAATTTCCGCGTTGTCCCCCCCGGCACCGGCATCTGCCATCAGGTGAACCTGGAGTATCTTGCCCAAACCGTTTGGACAGACACTGACCAGGACGGGGAAGAGGTTGCATATCCTGATACGCTGGTCGGCACCGACAGCCACACCACGATGGTTAACGGAATGGCCGTTCTGGGCTGGGGCGTTGGCGGGATCGAGGCCGAGGCCGCAATGCTGGGCCAGCCGATCTCGATGCTGATCCCCGAGGTTGTGGGTTTTGAGCTGACCGGTTCGATGGTCGAAGGCACCACCGGCACCGACCTTGTGCTGAAAGTGGTCGAAATGCTGCGCGAAAAAGGTGTGGTTGGTAAATTCGTTGAATTCTATGGCGAAGGTCTGGACCGTTTGCCGCTGGCCGACCGTGCTACGATTGCCAACATGGCGCCGGAATACGGCGCGACCTGTGGCTTCTTCCCGATCGACGGAGAAACCCTCCGCTACATGCGCAACACGGGTCGCGACGAGGATCGTCTGGCGCTGGTCGAAGCTTATGCCAAAGAAAACGGTTTCTGGCGTGATGAAAACTATGCGCCCATCTACACCGACACCCTGTCGCTGGACATGGGCACCATCGTTCCCGCAATCTCAGGCCCCAAACGTCCGCAGGACTATGTCGCACTCACCGACGCCAAGGCCGCGTTCACCAGGGAAATGGCCGAGACGTTCAAACGCCCGATGGACAAAGAAGTCGCTGTTAAAGGTGAAGATTACACGCTGGATTCCGGCAAGGTTGTGATCGCGTCGATCACGTCCTGCACCAACACCTCGAATCCGTACGTGATGATCGGCGCAGGTCTGGTGGCGCGCAAAGCCGCCGCATTGGGTCTGGATCGCAAGCCATGGGTTAAGACTTCGCTCGCACCCGGTTCGCAGGTTGTATCAGCCTATCTTGAGGCCGCGGGTTTGCAGGACGATCTGGACAAGATCGGCTTTAACCTTGTCGGCTATGGCTGCACCACCTGTATCGGTAACTCTGGCCCGATCCAGCAAGAACTGTCCGACGCGATTGCCGAGGGCGATCTGGTCGCCACCTCGGTGCTGTCTGGCAACCGGAATTTCGAAGGGCGCATCTCGCCGGACGTGCGCGCCAACTATCTGGCCTCGCCGCCCCTGGTTGTTGTCTATGCGCTGGCCGGCACGATGGATATCGACCTGACGTCCGAACCGATTGGCAAAGATCAGGATGGCAATGACGTCTACATGAAAGACATCTGGCCGACCCAAAAGGAAATCGCCGATCTGGTCGAAGCGACCGTGACCCGCGAGGCGTTCCAGTCGAAATATGCTGACGTCTTCAAGGGCGACGAGAAATGGCAGGCGGTTGAGACCACCGACGCTGAAACCTATGACTGGCCGCCAACCTCGACCTACATTCAAAACCCGCCCTATTTCCAGGGCATGGGACCCGAGCCGGGAACGATTTCGAACATCGAAGGCGCCAAGGTTCTGGCGATTCTGGGCGACATGGTCACCACCGACCACATCTCACCCGCCGGGTCTTTTGCAACCACCACGCCTGCGGGCAAGTATCTGATGGACCGTCAGGTGCAACCGCGCGAGTTCAACTCGTACGGCTCGCGCCGGGGCAACCACGAGGTGATGATGCGCGGCACGTTCGCCAATATCCGCATTAAGAACGAGATGCTGGCCACCGAGAACGGGGTCGTCGAAGGCGGCTATACCAAAGGCCCCGACGGTGAACAAACCTCGATCTACGAGGCCTCGATGGCGCATCAGGCCAATGGCACACCGCTGGTGGTCTTTGGTGGTGAGCAGTATGGCGCGGGGTCGTCGCGCGACTGGGCGGCCAAAGGTACGGCATTGCTGGGCGTCAAGGCCGTGATCGCCGAAAGCTTTGAGCGCATCCATCGCTCGAACCTTGTAGGTATGGGTGTTATCCCATTCGAATTCACTGGCGGTGACACCCGCAAGACGCTGGGCCTGAAAGGGGATGAGATCGTCTCGATCCACGGTCTGGACACAATCCAGCCGTTGCAAGAGGTGCCCTGCACCATCGTCTACGGCGACGGGACCGAGAAGACCATCACCTTGAAATGCCGTATCGATACCGCGCCGGAAATCGAGTACATCGAAAACGGCGGTGTGCTGCATTACGTGCTGCGTAATCTGGCGAAAACCGGCTAATATCGCTGCAAATAACACGGTCTGACGAAGCCTCGCAATATTTTGCGGGGCTTCTTTATTTTGCCCGGTTTCAATGAGATAGTTCGCTCACTTGGCAAAAAGCATAATGACAAGAACGGAGAATTTTGTACGTGGGACTTTCGACAGAGCAGCAAATGCTGGTGGAGCAACGCCTGAGCAACGAAAAGAAAAGCGCGCTGGTCGCCTACCTTCTGTGGTTTTTCTTTGGAGGGTTCGGGGTACACCGTTTCTATCTGGGCAAGACAAAAAGCGCATTGGGCATTCTGGCGCTGTTTATCCTGGGTTGGCTCACCATAATCATCTACGTTGGGGCGGTCTTTCTGCTGGCGGTTGGTATCTGGCTGATCGTCGACATCTTCCTGATCCCCGGAATGATCGAAGAAGATAGCCGCAAAAGACGTGAACTGATCGCAAGAGAGGTCAGCGTCAACGCAGGCAACGCCTGATTTTAACAAACTGATCGGAGCAACGATATGGCGGATCAAACCAAGGTTGCTCTGGTCACCGGCGGTGCGCGCGGCATTGGCCGCGCGATCGTTGAGGACCTTCGCAAAGACCACAGGGTTGCATTCACGTGGCTCAGCAGTTCGCCCTCGGACGATTTGTTGCAGGGCGACACGCTTGCGATGCAATCGGACCTGACACAGGACGGACAGGCCGCCAACGTGGTCGACCGGGTGATCCAGCGGTTTGGGCGGCTGGACGTGATCGTGAACAATGCCGGACTTGTAAGATCGACCCCCAAAGACAGCTTTGACGCGGATGACCACCGCGCAGTTCTTGATCTGAACCTGCTTGCGCCGATGGCTTTGCTGACCGCCACCCTGCCGCATCTGACCTCTGGCGCCTCAATCATCAATATTTCTTCGATGAATGCGGTACTGCCCCCGCGCGATGCCGCCACGTATGGGGCCAGCAAAGCCGCTCTCAACCTCTGGACCCGCGCCATGGCCAAGGAGCTTGGCCCGGATGGTATACGCGTCAACGCGGTCGCGCCCGGAGCGATCAACATCCCCGAGGCACCACGACCTGAGGACCTGACCGCGCTGTTTGTCAAAGACACGGCACTGGGTCGCCCCGGCACGCCCGAAGATATCGCTCGGGTCGTTCGCTTTTTGGCGTCCGAGGATGCGGGTTTCATCACCGGAGAGGTTTTGGGCGTGACCGGCGGGTATCGCCTTTAGGGGTCTGCCGAAGCGTCAGTTCGCTGCGGCTTTATCCAGCGCCGGGCGGATGGTACTGTCGATCACCCGCTGGGTGATGGGTCCGGCAAAGCGCAGAATGATTGTGCCTTCGCCGTCGACCACATAGGTTTCAGGTACGCCATACAGGCCCCAATCCAATGCCATGCGCCCATTCTCATCCCGGCCAATGCCGCGATAGGGATCGCCCAGCTCGGCCAGAAAGGCCTCTGCGTTGTCCAGTTGATCCTTGTAGTTGATGCCGTAGACGGGGATGCCCTCTTTGGCCAGCGCCTCAAGGTTGGGATGCTCGGCCCGGCACGGCGCGCACCATGACGCCCAATAGTTGACCAGCTTGACCTGCCCGTCACGCAGGGTGGCGTCATCGAAGCCCTGTTTTCCGGGGAACTGTGTCACAACCACAGGCGGGGCAGGCTGACCCTCACGCGCGGATGGCAGCGCGTTGGGATCGTCCCGAAACATGCCGACCCCAGCCAAAAGTGCAAACGCGCCGAAAATCAAAGGGGGCGCCAGCATGAGCGGTGAAATCTTAGCCATTGCGCGTCATCCTCTGCTCGATCTTCTCCATGTCGGCCCGCACCTTGCGCCCACGCAGAATGCTGAACAGGACAAGCGCGACCAACAGCAGAATCGACGCGGCATAGGCCGACAGAACGGTATCTGCATATTTTCCCAGATCGGGGATCATCCGTTTACCCTTTCACGTGCCAGCAGCGCATTGATCCGACGCGCTCTGATCTCGGTCCCGGTGCGATACAGCACCAGCGCGATGAACAGCAGCACAAACCCAACAATGCAAAGCAGCAGCGGATAGAAATAGATATTGCTGACCTTTTCCTCCGTATCGGTTCCGGTCACCGCCCCAGCCCGCATGACCGAGGCCCCCTGATGCAGGCCCTGATTCCAGAAATTCACCGCATATCGGCTGAGGACAGCAAAGACCGAACCCACCAGACACAGCACCGATGTCAGATCCGCTGCGGTATCGGGGTCGTCGATGGCTTCCCACAGGGCGACGTAGCCGAGATAGAACAGGAACAGGATCAGGAACGAGGTCAGACGCGGATCCCACGCCCACCAGGTGCCCCACATCGGCTGACCCCAAATTGCCCCGGTTGCCAGCGCAATCAGCGTCATCACGATCCCGATTGGCGCTGCCGCACGGGCGGCCAGCGCACTAACGTGGTGACGGCGGACCAGCCAGACCAGCGATGTTGCCAGCATCATCAGCCAGCAGTTGATGGCCATCAGGGCCGCTGGCACATGCAGATAGATGATCTTGACGGTCGAGCCCTGCTTGTAATCATCCGGCGTAAAGAAAAAGCCCCAGACCAGCCCGACCACCAGACAGACACCAGAGGTCATCCAGAAAAACGGCAAGACACGCTCGGAGGTCGCGAGGAACTTACGCGGGTTGGCATATTCCCAGAGGGCGTTGGCTTTGGCTGCGATTGACATGGGTCTTATCTAGTCCGAGTCGGCATGGTTCTCAATTGACATCCATCAAAGTTCGAAAACCGTCACCGAATGTTGATACGCAAAACGGCGGCGCTGGCAAAGGGCAGCAAGGCCACCGTGGCAGCGGAGATCCCAGCCAGCATCAGCAGGGGTGTCTGTGTCTCCATCCCGGTAGCGCCCCGCCGCGCGACCTCGGCCCCGAAAATCAGGGTTGGTACATAAAGCGGCAGCACCAAAAGCGACAAGAGCAGCCCGCCACGCTTGAGCCCGACGGTCAGCGCTGCGCCAAATGTCCCGATCACGCTCAGCGCCGGCGTGCCCACCAACAGCGATACGACAAGCCAGAAGAAACCGGGAACCGGCAGGTTCAGCAGCACGCCCAGAACCGGCGCGGCCAGAACCAAAGGCAGACCTGTGGTCATCCAGTGCGCCAGTGCCTTGATCGTAACCACCGATTCCAGCGGCAGTGGCGCGGTTGCCAGCAGGTCCAGCGATCCGTCCTCCCAATCCAGCGCCAGCAGGCGGTCAAGCGACAGCAGGCAAGCCAAAAGCGCGCCCAGCCACAGCACACCGGGCGCGATGGTCGACAGCAGCGATGACTGTGGCCCCACCGAAAATGGCACCAGAACGGTGACGATCAGGAAAAACGCCAGCCCCAGCCCGAACCCGCCCCCCGCGCGGAAGGCAAGCTTGAGATCCCGCAGCAACAGGGCAATCACAGGAAACCTCCGTCAAAGTCGTCGATGGGTTTGGGCTTGGCTTTGTTGGGTCCGACATTCAAAACCTCGCCCTCTAGCCCCAAGTCGATATGTGTGGCGATCAGCGCTGACCCGCCCTGCCCCAGATGCGCGCGCACGGTATCGGCAAACATAGCCACCGCGTCTTGATCCAGCGATACGGTTGGCTCATCCAGCATCCAGATCGGGCGTCCAGTCACCAGCATTCTGGCCAGCCCCAACCGTCGTTTTTGTCCGGCCGACAGGTTTCCGGCGTGGCGATCGCTCAGCTCATTAAGCCTGAACGCATCCAATGCGGGCTGGATGTCATGGGTTCCAAAAACCGACGCCCAAAAGGTCAGGTTTTCGCGCACGGTCAGCGTTGGTTTCAGACCGTCAGAGTGGGATGCATAGGCGATCTGATCCTCTGCCCCCTCGATACGACCCGTCAACGGCGGCTGCAAGCCGGCCAGCGTGCGCAACAGGGTCGTCTTGCCGATGCCGTTAGGTCCGCGCAGGATCAGGGCCTTGCCGGGCTCAAGCCGGAAGTTCAGCCCCTCAAGCACAGGAATGCCACCGCGAGCAATCGACAGATCAGAAACAGTCAGCGTCATTGCCTTCGCTTATCCCATTGCCGTCAGAGGCAAAAGGCGGGATTTGCCGCAGGTGCGTATATGCCCGCTCAGACAGGCAGCGCCGCCAGCGCGATGCGGCGCCCTTCGGACAGCAGAACATTATAGGTGCGGCAGGCCGAGGGTGAGTTCATAATCTCAACCCCGATACCAGCCTCTTCCAGAGCTGCGCGCAGATCTTGCGGGATATGCGCAAGATCCCCCCCGGTCCCGACAAACAGCACATCAATATCGTCTGCCAGCGCCAGCAACCGGGTCGCATCATTAAAACCGTCCCAAGGCCCCGTCCCCGTGGGGCTGGTCAGAACGGCCCCGTCATAGACCTGCCCGCCAATCCGAAAGAAACCGGGACCATAGCCATCGACCGGCGTTGCATTGGTGTATGAAATCTCATTCAGGCGCATGACGGGTTTCTAGCCCCAAAGCGGCAGGCCCGACAAGGCCGCAAGCGCAATCACCAGATACGCGGCGCCACGATAAAGCTTTTCCCGATCAGGCCGAAACATCCAGCCGCCCAGCCAGTTGCCTGCCAGACTGGGAACCGCGATCAACAGCCCCAGCAGCACAGCAGGCCATGTAACGCGGCCCATACCGGTTAGATAGCCCAACAGCAGAAAGTCGAAGGCAAAAAGGAACAGCAGGATCGTCGCCCGGATCACCTCAACCGGCAGCGGGCGCGACATATAGAACAAGATCACCACCGGGCCGGGCAACCCGGCGACGCCCCCCAGAAACCCGGCCGCCGTCCCGATGCCGGTCACCATCTTGCGCCTAACATGCCCGTGATACCGAAGCCCGAAGATCAGGATTGCCAGCATCAGGATCGCCAGCAGGCTGACCGCATAGCGAAACACCTCAGGGTCCACTTGTGTGAGCACCAATAGACCAACTGGCAGCAGCAGCGCACACCCAATCACCAAACGCGCCAGATCGCCCCGGTCTACGATACGCCAGGCGGGACGCACGTTGGGCAGCGGCCCGAAGATGTCCATGACTGTCAGACAGATCAGCGCTCCAAACGGCCCAAGATATGGTGTTGAAAGCGGAAGAAAGATCAGCGCGGTTCCAAAACCGGAAAAGCCGCGCACAACGCCGCCCAGAAACGCGGCGAAAAAGATGATGGCCAGCCCCGTGGGGGACTGGCCGAGAAACTCAGGCGTCGATATTGGCAAACTGGTTACCGGCGGTGTTCGACGGTTTCGACCAGTCGCGTTTGACCCCCAGCCACAGCAGAATGGTCGAGGCAACAAAGACCGAGGAATACGTCCCCACGATCACGCCCCAGATCATCGCAAAGACAAAGCCGCGGATCACATCCCCACCCAGTACATAAAGCGAGATCAAAGCCAGCAGCGTGGTGACCGAGGTCATCACCGTCCGGCTGAGCGTTTCGTTGATCGAGATGTTCAGAACCTCTTTCAGCTCTTTCTTTTTGTACTTGCGCAGGTTTTCCCGCACCCGGTCGAACACAACTACGGTGTCGTTCAGCGAGTACCCAACGATGGTCAACAGAGCCGCAATGATGGCCAGATCGAACCGGATTTGCAGTTCCGAGAAGATGCCGATGGTCAGGATCACGTCATGCACCAAGGCGGCCACCGCTCCCAACGCAAACTGCCATTCGAAACGTAACCAGATGTAGATAAGAACCGCGCCGATGGCGAGCACCACCGCGATCACGGCGGTCTGGATCAGTTCGCCTGACACTTTGGGGCCAACAGATTCGACCGACACAAACTCGATATCCGGCGCAGCCAGCTTTAACGCTTCTTCGACAGCTGTAACCGTCGCGGCCGAAACGGCCTCTGCGTCTGCCTGGGCCTGAATGCGGATCATGGCAACGTTCTGATCTTCACCAAAGGTCGGATCGAAAATCTCGGTGATGGTCACATCGCCCAACTCCAGCGGCGTAATCGCATCGCGGTAGGCACCAACATCAATCTCTTGCGCGCTCTGGGTCCGGATCGTGGTCCCGCCCCGGAAGTCGATACCAAAGTTCAGCCCCTGCAACATGAAGGACGTAAACGCGACCACCATCATCAGGGCTGAGATACCCAGCCAGACTTTCCAGCGGCTGAAGAAATCGAACGAGGTGTTCTGGGGGACAAGTTTCAGTCTCATGATCAAACCTCGATCGTTTTCGGACGGCGGCGTTCGAACCACATGACGACCATCAGGCGCGTCACGAAGATCGCGGTGAAGACCGAGGTCAGAATGCCCAGCCCCAATGTAATCGCGAAGCCGCGCACCGGTCCGCTGCCCATGGCAAACAGGATCACGGCGGTGATGAATGTGGTAACATTGGCGTCCAGAATGGCCGACAGCGCCTTTTCATATCCCAACTCAATCGCACGCGCCGGGCCTTTGGCCGATTTCAGCTCTTCGCGGATACGTTCAAAGATCAGCACATTGGCGTCCACCGCCATGCCCACGGTCAGAACGATACCGGCGATACCGGGCAGCGTCAGCGTGGCTCCGATCAGCGACAAGAGACCAAACAAAAGCCCCACATTGATGATCAGCGCGACATTGGCAAACAACCCGAACAAGCCATAGCTGAGCGCCATGAAACTCAGCACCGCGACAAAGGCCACAATGGTGGCAACCTTACCGGCATCGATACTGTCTTGGCCCAGCTCCGGGCCAATTGTGCGTTCTTCCAGGAATTCCAGCCCCGCCGGCAGCGCACCCGCGCGCAGCAAGACGGCCAGATTGGTACTTTCTTCAACGGTGAAGTTACCTGTGATGATGCCCGACCCGCCCGGAATATGGCTTTGGATCACAGGGGCCGAGATCACTTCGTCATCCAGAACGATCGCAAACGGCGCGCCGATGTTTTCCAGCGTGTAGTCACCGAATTTACGCGCGCCCGAAGTGTTAAAACGGAAGCTGACCGCCGGACGACCGTTCTGATCAAACGATGGCTGCGCGTCGACAAGTTCCTCTCCGGTCACCACGGGGGCAGATTCGATGATGTAGTAAACGCCCTGTTCGTCGAGCGACGGAACGATTTTCTCACCAATCCCCGGAACGGTATCCGGATCGGTCACGCGACCTGAAACCGGATTAAAAGTCAGCTGCGCCGTGGTGCCGATGATCTCTTTCAACTCGCCTGCGCTGCCGATACCCGGCACCTGGATCAGGATGCGATCTGCGCCCTGACGCTGAATTGTGGGCTCTCGGGTGCCAACCTCGTCAATCCTGCGACGGATGATTTCAAGCGCCTGACGGACGGTGCGATCATCCGAGGCCAGTTTCTCAGCCTCAGACAGCTGCACGATGATCGTGTCGCCCTGCGCGCGGGCTTCGATATCCGTTGCGCCAACGCCGCTGAGGGTCTGAACCTGACGGGCCAGTCCACGCACGACCTCAAGCGCGCGCGACATGCCCTCGGGCTGGCTGATGCGGACACGAATCTCATCGGGGGCTGAGGGCTGCTTGCGGATGGTGCCAACGGTCGCGCGCTCATCCCGCAGAGCGTCGCGAATTTCCGGCCACATGGCTTCCATCCGGGCCTCATAGACATCCTCGACCTTGACCTCCGCCAAGAGATGCGCGCCGCCGCGCAGATCGAGGCCCAGATTAACCAATGACGACGGCAACCAGGTCGGCCATTGCCCGGCCAGGGCCTGATTTTCCGGCGTGTCCGCGCCAAGCTCAATCGCGGCTTTCGCGTCATTTGACTGCTCGACGCGAGTATAAAACGCATTCGGCAGGGCCAGAAACAGGCCGATCACACAGACCGCCCAGATCAGAACCCGCTTCCAGGTGTCAATTTGCAGCATTACCCTGCCTTTTCAAGATATTATGAGGCGAAATTACTTCGCAGGTTCGGTCTTACTCAGCACCTGGGCAATGGTCGACTTAACCACGCGAACCTTCACACCTTCTGAGATCTCGACTTCGATCTCGTTCTCGCCTTCTTTCACCTTGGATACCTTGCCGATGACACCGCCTTGTGTGACGACCTGATCACCGCGGCGCACGGCCTCGACCATCGCCTGATGTTCTTTCATCTTTTTCTGCTGCGGACGGATCAGCAAGAAATACATGATCGCAAAAATCAGGATCAGCGGGAGAAACTGGGCGATTGCGCCACCTTCCATGGGATATTCCTTTGTTCAGATTTCGCAGCACCCGTGCCGCAAATTTGGCGGGAACCTATGCTTTGAACTAAGTGTTTGCAAGCAATGGCGGCCTCATGACCCACCTGGAAGTCGTGATTATAAATGAAGATGATCCGGACCGTTGCAGATATGCCCTAGGAACAGACCTGAACTTGGATATAGTCGGGCTACAGGAGCAGTGATGGCATATCTATCCAAACCCTTTCAATTATTGATGCTTTTGCTGGCCGCCATTGCGGTCGTTCTGACGCTGTCCACCCCCAGCGCAGCGCAAGAGGCGCCTGCCGATTCGTCAGAGTCAACGGCGGCAGAATCGGAAGAGTTCAAGGCGCCGGTGATCATAGATGGCGATGTCCTGTTCCATCTGCGCGGCTCCAGCGCCCTGCCCGCGACCGAGCGTGTTGAACGGGTTCAAGACCGGATTGTCGAGGTCGCAGAATCCTCGGAAAACACCGATGTCGAGATCACGTTTGAGGAAACCGATCTGGGCACCCGGATATTCGCGGAAGGCGTGCTGGTCTCGGTGGTGACCGAAGCCGACGCTGAACTGGATCAGATGGAACTCAACGTCATCACCCTGCTGCACGGTGATGCGATCCATGATGCCATCGTCTCTTATCGTGCCAACCGGACCGAGCAGGCCCGCGTGTCCGGCGCTATCGAGGCCGGAGCGTGGACGATTGGTTTCATCCTGTTCATTGTGTTCATCCTCTGGCTGCATCGCCGGATCAGACGGCGCACATTGATGATTGTGCAAAGCTATTTGCAGGATGTTGAAACCGCGACGGCAAAACATGTTCAGGCCGAGGCTATCGCGGCCCTGATCCGCTATGGCCTGAACTTCATCCTGCTGATCATTTTCTTTCTTGGTTTCTACTATTACCTGTCATTTGTTCTGCTGGCCTTTGCTGAGACCCGGTATTTCGCGCAGCTGCTGCTGACCTATCTAACCGAGCCGGTTCTGCTGATTTTCAACGGCATCATCAGCTACATCCCGAACCTGATCATGCTGGCGCTTATCACCTGGGTAACACTTTATGTTATCAAAGGCATGCGCGTCTTCTTTGATGCGGTCGAGGCTGGCAGTTTCGAAATGGGGGATTTCGAAAAGCACTGGATAAACCCGACCTTCAACATCGCCCGGGTCGTTGTCGTGCTAATCGCGATGGTTTTTGCGGTGCCCTATATTCCAGGGTCGGATTCGGCCGCGTTTCAGGGCCTTACCATTCTGGTCGGCGCGATGCTGTCGCTGGGGGCCAATTCCGTCGTCAGCAACATGCTGGCTGGGCTGTTCGTAATCTATCGGCGCTCGACCTCGATCGGTGACCGTATCCAGATCGGGGATCATATTGGCGACGTTGTTCAAATCAAGCTGATGGAAACGCATCTGAAATCAATCAAGAACGAATTGATTTCGATCCCGAATTCACAGCTGATGAATTCGGATGTTGTGAATTTCTCAAAGAAAACCGATGGCAGCGGGCTGTTGCTGCATACTACCGTTGGTATCGGATACGAAGAACCCCCGGAAAAGATTGAGGCGATGCTGATCGAAGCGGCCCATCGCACCAAGGGCATCAAGGCCAAGCCCGAGCCGTTTGTTTTGTGGACGGCGCTGGCCGACTACGCGATCAACTATCAGATCAACGGCTATACGACCCGTGGCAGCATCATTCCCAAAATCCGCTCGGATCTACACCGCAACATCGTGGCCGTGTTCAACGAAAACAACGTGCAGATCATGACCCCCTCTTATATTGCCGATCCGCCTGAACCAAAAATCCCGGCCGAGGCTTGGGATGGCCATCTGGCGCATGAAAGCGACGAAGAGACCGGGAAGTAAGGCGTTTCATCTTTCGGGTGCTACACCCTGCCCGCCAGATGGTGCATAAGCAGCCTTGAGTGATTCACGCATCAAGGACCTGACTAATGCACGACATCCGCGCCATTCGCGAAAACCCCGCCGCTTTCGACGCCGCTCTTGCGCGCCGTGGGGACGCGCCGGTGTCGTCAGACCTGCTGAGGCTGGACGAGAGCCGCCGCGCCAAGATTCTGGCGGCAGAAACAGCACAGGCTGAACAGAACAAAGCCTCGAAAGAGGTTGGTGCGGCCAAAGGCCGTGGCGATGAGGCCGAGTTCCAGCGCCTGCGCGCGCTCGTCGCCGAGAAAAAAGCCGAAATCGCCCGAATGCAGACCGAAGCCAAGGATCTGGACGCTTTGCTGACGGATCAGTTGGCGCGCATTGCGAACCTGCCTGCCGAGGATGTGCCCGAAGGCGCAGATGAAGATGACAATGTCGAGGTCAGCCGCTGGGGCACGCCGCGCAGTTTCGATTTTGCGCCCAAAGAGCACTACGACATCCCCGCGGTTGCCGCGGCGATGGATTTTGAAACCGCCGCCAAGACCAGCGGCAGCCGGTTCGTGAACCTGTCAAAAGGCGTCGCGCGCATTCACCGCGCGCTGGCGCAGTTCATGCTGGACACGCATATCGACAAGAACGGCCTGACCGAGATGCAGACCCCGGTGCTGGTTCGGGACGAGGCGATGTACGGCACCGATAAGTTGCCGAAATTCGGCGACGACAGCTATCAAACCACCAATGGCTGGTGGCTGATCCCGACCTCTGAGGTCACGCTGACCTATTCTGTTTCGGGCGATATTCTGGACGAAGCCGCCCTGCCCATCCGCATGACCGCCCACACGGTCTGTTTCCGATCCGAGGCCGGCAGCGCCGGTAAAGACACAGCCGGGATACTGCGCCAGCACCAGTTTGAAAAGGTCGAGATGGTCTCGGTGACCCATCCCGACACATCTGATGAAGAACAAAAACGCATGCTGCGCTGCGCCGAGGATCTGCTGGAACAGCTGGGCATCCCCTACCGCACCGTGGTTCTGTGTACTGGCGATATGGGCTTTGGCGCCCGCCGCACCTTTGATATCGAGGCTTGGCTGCCCGGTCAGGACACTTATCGCGAAATCAGCTCGGTCTCGACCACGGGTGATTTTCAGGCACGCCGGATGAATGCGCGATTCCGCCCGGACGGCGGCGGCAAACCGGAATATGTCCACACGTTGAATGGCTCGGGCCTGGCGGTTGGGCGCTGCCTGATCGCCGTTCTGGAGAATGGTCAGAACCAGGACGGCACGGTCACTCTGCCCGATGTCCTTGGTCCCTATCTGGGCGGCAAGCTGACGCTGCAGCTGGACGGCACGCTGTCATAAAAAAACCGGCACCCCATCGGTGCCGGCCTGTTATCAACAAAGGGGGGGAAGACTCTATTTCTTCTTCCCCTTTTTCTTGTCTTTCTTCTTGCTGTCCTTTTTCTTCAGCTCTTTTTTATTCTCTTTCTTCTTGCCGTCCTTCTTGGCTTTTTTGTCCTTCTTGGCCTTGATCTTTTCCTTGGCCTTCGAAATGGCGGCCTCCATTTCTTTCTTTTTCTTTGCGGCCTTTTCGGCTTTGGCTTTTGCCTTGGCCTTTTTCTTGGCCTTGGCTTCGGCGGCTTCTTTCTCTGCTTTGGCGGCGTCGCGGGCGGCCTTTTCCTCGGCCGCACGTTTTTGGGCCGCTTTGCGCTCTGCTTCGGCCTTTTTGGCTGCGGCCGCACTGGGCTTGCTGCGCCGTGTTGCGGGTTTGCGGGACGCTGCCGCTCGGGCGGCTGGCTTGCGGGTCGGCGCGCGCCGGGTTGCAGGCTTGGCAGCAGCAGGTTTCGCGGCAACAGCAGCCTTGGCCGCCGCAATCAGGTTCTGAGCCCGGGCAGCACCAACCCGCGGCAGCTTGACCAGATCCTCGACCGAGGCCTTGGCAAGGTCATTCGCTGTTTTAAAGCCGTTTGCGGTCAACAGCTTTCCAAGCGCATCTCCTATGCCCTTAACGTCGGTAACTGATGTCATTCCGGGTCCCTTTCTCTATATGCGTACATATTTATGTACGCGAAACACATAATTCTACTGGACCCTAGGCGAACAGACGACCCTATCAGGCACTAGTTGCTATGGGCCAGTCTGGTTGATCTGCTTTTATGCGGAAATGGCACCAGCCGTTTTGCTTCCTCATCCCAGAGTTTTAGGTTCAGCGCGGCCACGGCCTCGGGGAATTTGATCCGACGCGGGGTAAATTCGGGGGGCAGATTATAGTGGCATGCACGCAGACGGTAAGATGGAATACGCGCATTGAAATGGTGAATGTCATGCAGGGTGATACAGGCAACGGCGTTATCAAACCACCACCCGAAATCCAGCGCAGACGAACCCTGAAGCGCCGCCACTTTGGGGTCAAGATCAGGCCTGCGGTCCCAATAGGTGTCCTCGAAATTGTGCTGCAAATAGACCAGAAAGACACCCAGCATCCCACCCAGCAGAGAGAAGACCAGCCAGACCACAATCCCGGTCCCACCAGCGATCAGATACAGTAGCCCCAGAAACACAACAATCGACAGGTTGTGCAGCAGCACCCCTTTGACGCCGAACCGGACAGTATTTTTAGGCCAGCGATAGCGGATGAAATAGGTAAATAGCGCCCCCACCGGCACCAGGATGAGCGGATTGCGATAGAGCCGGTAGAACAGCCGCGTCTTCCAGTTGGCGGCGCTCCATTCCCGCACAGTCATGGTGTGAATCTCACCGGTCTCGCGATGTTCAAGATTGCCAATGCCCGAATGATGCAGGTTGTGATTCTGCTTCATCACCTCAAAAGGGGCAAAGGTGAAAGGCGACAGGCCGTGCCCTGCCCATTCGTTCTGCTGTCGCGTTTCAAACAGCGAATGGTGGCCACAATCGTGTTGCAGCACATAGAGACGTACCGCCGCAAAGGCAAAGACTATCCCCGCCGGAATCATGATGTACCAGCGATCTGCATTGACAATCGCCAATGTCAGCGATGCAAAATAAACGGCGAAAGTTCCGAAATAGCTCAGCGCAGCCAACCTGTTGTCCTGCACTGCGTATTGCCGTGTGTATTCTCTCAAATCCATCAAGCCCGCTCCCACCATGGCCCGGTTCAGAAACTTGTGCGTAAGCTAAGGCGGAAATCCCGCATGGCAGCGCGCGCCAACAAATGCACGCAACTGAATGCTAGCGTGATGCCGGAGGCGTGTCACGCCCCTCGGTTGAAAATGCTGAAAATTGGCGCAGTTACGCGCGACCCTTGAGATGTTTGGCCAGTGCGCCCGCGTTTTTCTTGCGCCGTCCCTTATAGGGGTTCTTGTCCCCCTGACCGCGCAGGGTCAGGCGGATAGGCGTGCCCGGCATGTCAAAGTCTTCGCGCAATCCGTTAACCAGATACCGCGAATAGCTGTCGGGCATTTTGTCTGGATGCGAGCACATGACAACAAAGCCCGGCGGGCGTGTCTTGGCCTGAGTCATATAGCGCAGTTTGATGCGACGCCCTTGCGGGGCTGGCGGCGGGTGTTGTTCCAGCATCGCCGTCAGCCAGCGGTTCAGTGCAGCCGTCGGCACCCGGCGGTTCCAGACATCATGCGCCCGCAGGATCGCGGCACGCAGACGTTCGAGTCCGCGCCCGGTTTTGGCCGAAACAGTAATCAATGGTGCGCCCCGCAATTGCGGCAACAGGCGCTCAAACGACTCTTTGAGATCGAGCAGCTTTTCCTGCTTGTCCTCTTCGATATCCCATTTGTTGACCGCCACCACCACGGCGCGTCCCTCACGCTCGGCCAGATCGGCAATGCGCAAATCCTGTTGTTCAAAGGGAATCGCTGCATCCAGCAGCACCACAACAACCTCGGCAAACTTGACCGCGCGCAGCCCGTCAGAGACTGAAAGCTTTTCAAGCTTTTCCTGCACCTTGGCCTTTTTGCGCATACCGGCGGTATCAAAAATACGCATCGGCGTGCTGTTGCCATCCGGGTCGGCCCAGTCGATGCGCAGGCTGATGGCGTCGCGCGTGATCCCTGCCTCGGGGCCAGTCAACAGGCGGTCCTCACCCATGATCTTGTTGATCAGCGTCGATTTACCTGCATTCGGACGCCCGACAACGGCCACCTGCAAAGGCTTTGCATCGCTGATCAGCGGCGCCTCACCCTCTCCGTCTTCGTCCAGATCGATATCCGTTTCAGGCGCATGCTGCGACTGCTGATCCTGCATGGCGTCGGCCAGCGGCATGAGCTGCGCATACAGGTCCGTCATACCCTCGCCATGCTCACCCGACAGGCGAACAGGTTCGCCCAGACCCAAATTGTAAGCCTCAAGCACACCGGCGTCAGCAGCGTTGCCCTCGGCCTTGTTGGCGGCGAGGATCACGTGTTTCGAGCGTTTGCGCAGGATCTCTGCAAACATTTCATCTGTCGGCGTCAGACCGGTGCGCGCGTCGATCATGAACAGGCACACATCGGCCATGTCCACGGCGCGTTCGGTCAAGCGGCGCATGCGGCCTTGCAAACTGTCGTCGGTTGCGTCTTCAAGACCCGCCGTATCAATCACAGTGAAACGCAGATCGCCCAGACGTCCTTCGCCTTCGCGCAGATCGCGCGTCACGCCGGGCTGATCGTCGACCAAGGCCAGACGTTTGCCCACAAGGCGATTGAACAGAGTGGATTTGCCCACATTCGGGCGCCCCACGATGGCGAGGGTCAGCGACATGATACTCAACTTTCAAGACTCAGACGCGCCCTTTAGCGCATCTTGTGGTCAACGGAAAGCGTACAGTTCACCCTTGGTGGAGATGATATAGAGCGTCTGCCCCGCCACAACCGGCGCGGTGGTGGCCCCGCCCGGTATCTCAACGCGATGAACCAACGTGCCGTCCGTCGGGTTGTAGAAGCGCACATAGCCGTCATTGGACGCGATCACAATGCGACCACCAGCAAGGATCGGCCCGTAATGGGCATAGATCGCGCCACGCCGGCCGGGTTTATCCTTGAGGAAGCCAGGCAGGTCCTTTGCCCAGACAACGGACCCGTCGGCGGCATCCAGGCGGACAAGCTGGCTGCGATCGCTGATCAGAAACAGGCTGTTCCCGGCGGGCCAGACCGTATCAACAGCCCCCTCATCAGCTGTCCATTTCCGCGCGCCGGAATTTGCCTCGAACGCAACGGTGCGGCCCGAGTGGTTTCCGATATAGATCGTATCGCCGACAACCATTGGACCACCTGTCACGTCGACGATCTGCGCCGCGGCACGTCCCCGGCGGCCACCTGCCACCGACGCGGTCCAGCGCAGAATACCGCCACGCCGGAACGTTGCGGTAACATCGCCTGATCCATAGGCAAAGACTGCAAGGTCCGATGCAAGAACCGGTGCGGGCGCGCCCAGCACGTTCCCGACATTGGGCGTCCCCTGAACCTGCCAGGCAATCCGGCCGTCCTTGGTGTTCACGGCCCAACCGGTTTCATCCCCTGCCACCAGATACAGCAGGCCACCGCTGACCAGAGGTGCGCCGCTGCCCGTCGCATTCAGGCGTTTTTGCCAGCGTGTACCACCGGTTTTCGCATCCAGCGCGGTCAGCCGCCCAAAGCCTGACGAGACATAGAGAACACCGTCCGCATGGGCCATCCCACCGCCGGTGGCGTCCGAGTCGCCATCCGAAGACGGGATCAGATTGGTGCTCCACACCACCTGCCCCTGCGGTGACACCGCCGAGACAGTCGCACCGGAATCAAGCGTATAGATTAGCCCACCAGCAACAACCGGTTCGGCAGTAATACGTTGTTTGCGAGAATCACCACTGCCGATCGAGGTCGACCACAGCTTGCGGGGCGCGGTGCTGAGCGCCGGGTTCGTGGTCCGGAAGGCGGCGGTACCCGGGCTCTGCGCCCAACTTGCATTACTGCTCTGCGCCGGAAGGCTGATCGGGCGGGAGCCGCTGGTTTCAACCGTCTCAGTGTCGGATGACGGACGGATATCTTCGCGCGCGCCAGGCAGAATAACCTCGGGTTCCTGACAGGCGCTCAGCGTCATCACGGCAGCCGCTGCAGCTGACAAACCAAAGCGTGAGAAAAGTCTTACTTCCATGAAATTTCGAACTCGCCTGTCATAACTATTATGTATTGTATACCGGTTAGCCTTGTTCGGTGGCCAAGGGTTCGGGCTGTCCGCCCAGCGCAATGATAAGCTGCGCTGCGCGCTGCTGAATATCAACACTTGCATCCGCATCCTGCCGCAAAGCCTGTAAACGATCCAGCGCCGCTTGCGCATTGCCCTCGGCCACATCGATTAGGGCCAATTGCTCGAGCGCAAGCACGCGCAGCGGCGCACCCGGTGCGGCCAGCGCCTCGAACTGCTGGCGTCGATCTGCTGCGGGCAGACTGTCGCTTTGCAGCAGCAGAGCTTTGAACGACGCCATATGGCGATAGATCTCGGGCAGATCACCCTGAACCGCAATTGCGTTCAGGCTGGAGACCGCATCCTGCGCGGAACCGGCTTCGACCTGTGCGGCGGCAAGCAGCATGTTCAAAACCGCGTCACCGCCTGCGGATTGCGTTTCGATCTGCTGCAGGCTTGTCGCACGCTCGGACGATCCGTTCTCAGCCAGCGCCGACAGAATCGCATCTCCAAGGGCCTCGGCCTCGCTCGCGTCTTTGGCTTTGCGGTATTCGTTGAATGCCGCGCCCCCTACGATCAGAACGACGGCTGTGACACCAACCCAGCCCCAGCGGCGTAAAAGCAGATACAGCTTGTCGCGGCGCACCTCTTCGGTGACCTCATCAATGAAACTGTCGACGTCGCTCATCCCTGCCCCCAGGCTTTGTATCCGGCATTAGTGCGCCATGTCATACCTCGGTGCCACGGGCAAGCCAAGTCTCGGAATCTGAACATTTGCACCAGACCACCCGAGACTTGCGAAAAAAACCAAACCAAACTATTCAGTTCAGTATGGACAAGCTGCGTGCCCACCCCATTTCAAGGCATGTGCACCTTTAAAGTAAGACGACGATTTTGAGGAGACGCATGGCATGCGGTTGATTTCGTTCATCAACGCCCTTTTGGTCATTGTTGCGTTGTATTTTCTGGTATTTGAACGTGATGCATTGTTTGCATTTGCGGGCCGCGGCGATGCCGAAGCCCAAACCGAAGCAGCCGCAGATGGCGCGGACAACGCCACACAGCAGGCCATCGGCGTGGTTGCCCTGCGCTCGACAGCGCGGGAAATTGACAGCGCCGTGCTGCTGCGCGGTCAGACCAAAGCCAACCGGCAGGTCGAAGTTCTGGCCGAAACAACCTCAACCGTTCTGTCTGAACCCAAACGCAAGGGTGCGTTTGTCGAAGCTGGTGATCTGCTGTGCGAACTTGACCCCGGCACCCGGCACGCCAGCCTGACCGAAGCCAAAGCAGCCAAGCTGGAGGCCGAAAGCCGGGTCCCCGAAGCCGAGGCCCGCCTTGAAGAAGCCCACGCGCGTCTTGCAGAGGCAGAGATCAATCTCAAGGCAGCCCGAAAGCTCTCGGAAACCGGGTTTGGATCGGAAACACGGCGGATTTCCAGCGAAGCGGCCATGAGCACCGCCGAAGCAGGCATCAAATCCGCCGAGGCAGGACTGGAAGCGACCCAAGCCGGGATCGAGGCCGCCAGCGCCGAAGTTGCGGCTGCCGAACGTGAACTGGAACGCCTGACCATCGAGGCTCCGTTTCGTGGCCTGCTGGAAAGCGACACCGCCGAGTTGGGCAGCCTGATGCAACCCGGATCGCTCTGCGCGACTGTCATACAGCTTAACCCCATCAAACTGGTTGGTTTTGTCCCCGAGACCGAAGTCAACCGCGTTATCGTGGGTTCGCAGGCGACTGCACAACTGGTGACGGGCCTGCAGGTCGAGGGACGCGTAACTTTCCTAAGCCGCTCGGCGGATGAAACCACGCGCACGTTCGAGGTCGAAATCACCGTCCCCAACCCGGAATTGCTGATCCGGGACGGTCAGACCGCTAATATCCGCATCGCCGCCGAAGGGGTAAAAGCGCACCTGCTGCCTCAATCGGCGTTGACGCTCAACAATGATGGTCAGCTTGGCGTGCGCACCGTTGGCGCCGAAAATGTGGTGGATTTCAGACCGATCAGCATCCTGCGCGACACCTCCAAGGGTGTCTGGGTCGATGGATTGACCGAGACCACGGATGTTATTGTTGTTGGACAAGAGTTTGTGACGCGCGGCGTAACCGTTGCGCCAACCTATCAGGACCCTGAACAATGACTGGAATAGTCAGTTGGGCGGCTGGCCGTGCCCGAATGGTTCTGGCCTTCATCGCGATCTCGCTGGTGATCGGTGGTTTTGCCTATGTGAACCTCCCGAAAGAAGGTGAGCCGGATATCGAAATCCCGGCCCTGTTCGTTTCGGTTCAATTCCCTGGCATTTCTGCAGAAGACAGTGAAAGCCTGCTGATCAAGCCAATGGAAACCGAGTTGGCGGATCTGGACGGGCTCAAGGAAATGACCGCCACCGCCGCCGAAAACTATGCCGGGATTGCGCTTGAGTTCGAGTTTGGGTGGGACAAGACCGCCATCACAGCAGATGTGCGCGACGCCATGAACAGCGCTCAGGCGGAGTTTCCAGAAGGGGCCGAACAATACTCACTGTTCGAGATCAACTTTTCCGAATTCCCCATTGTCATCGTGAACCTGACCGGTGCGGTACCCGAGCGCACAATGGCGCGGGTCGCCAAGGATTTGCAAGACGACCTTGAGGCTCTGGATTCAGTGCTTGAGGCTGGTATCGCCGGCAATCGAGACGAGATGCTTGAGGTGGTGATCGATCCGCTGCGACTTGAAGCCTATAACGTGACCGCAGCGGAACTGATCAGCGTTGTTCAGAACAACAACCAGTTGATCGCCGCGGGCGAGGTCGAAACTGAACAGGGAACATTCTCGGTCAAAATCCCCTCGTCTTTCAAAACCGCGCAGGACGTTTATGGACTGCCGATCAAGGTCAATGGCGACCGAGTTGTGACCTTGGGTGAGCTTGCCGAAATCAACTATACCTTTGAGGACCGTGAAGGCACAGCCCGATTTGACAGCGAGCCGACCGTGGCGTTGCAAGTGGTCAAACGCAAGGGTTTCAACCTGATCGATACGGTTGCCGAAGTGAAGGCAACCGTCGCACAGGCGCAGGCGAAATGGCCCGCCGAATTGCAGGCTGCTGTTGATGTGGGCACCTCGAACGACCAAAGCCGTATCGTCGACTCGATGGTGCGTCAGCTTGAGGGCTCAGTGCTGACGGCGATCGCGCTGGTTATGATCGTTGTGCTGGCCTCGCTGGGGACGCGTGCGGCGCTGTTGGTGGGCTTTGCGATCCCAACCTCGTTCCTGCTGTGCTTTGCCTTTCTGGCTATGATTGGCGTCACGATCTCGAACATGGTGATGTTCGGGTTGATCCTTGCCGTCGGGATGCTGGTCGATGGTGCGATCGTTGTGGTGGAATACGCCGACAAACGCATCAAAGAGGGCATCGGCCCGATGCACGCTTATGTCGAGGCGGCCCAGCGGATGTTCTGGCCCATCGTCTCATCAACCGCGACCACCTTGTGTGCGTTCCTGCCGATGCTGTTCTGGCCCGGGATACCCGGCGAATTCATGAAGATGCTGCCGATCACGCTGATCTTCGTGCTGTCGTCCTCACTTATCGTCGCTCTCATCTATCTGCCGGTTGTGGGTGGTGTTTCGGGGCGGCTGAGCCGCCTCTTTGATCACACCTCGCTCTGGCTGCGCCGCGTTGCCCCCTGGTGGCTGCGCGCGGTTCTGGTGCCGCCTTCGCTGTACATGCTGTTCCTGGGAGCGATGCAGATGCTGAACCCCACCTATCTGCTGCCCGGTGGCGGTGGGCTAGGCGTTGTCTTTGGCGCGCTGGTGTTCATGGCGGGCGCATTTTCCGGATCGGTCACGTTGAGTGCTGCCAAAATCGAACGTCAACGAGAAGAGCGTGTACACACAGCCAAGGAACACACGGCCTTCGGTTATGTTATCAAATTCCTCGTCGGCAATCCGATCATGCCCGTCGTCTCGATCATTGCGGTCGGTTTTGCCGTGATGACGGTGATGACCGTATATGGCAACAACAATCGCGGTGTTGAGTTCTTTGTCGAAAGCGAACCGGAACAGGCCACCGCCTATGTCCGTGCCCGAGGCAACCTGTCTTTGGCCGAAAAGGATCGGATGGTTTACGCCGCAGAGCAGGTTATCGGCGCGCACCCGGCTGTGATCAACGTTTTCTCCTTTGCGGGCGAAGGCGGCCTGAACCAGAACAATGGTGGCGCACAGGCCCCGGCCGACACGATTGGCCGGGTTCAGTTCGAGATCATTCCGTGGGAAGATCGTCCAACAGTCTCTGAACCTGTCGCAGGTGGACGTTTCGAGCGTCAGATTATTGCCCCGGAATATGATGGCAATTTCGTCCTTGAAGAGCTGAGCGCCGAACTGGCCAAGATTCCCGGCTTTGTGGTTGAGTTGCAGGCGCTTGAGCAGGGTCCAGCGTCGGCCAAGCCCGTACATCTACGGATCAAGGGCGATGGCTGGGAGGATCTGACCGCATCGACCCTCGCCGCGCGTGAAGCTTTTGAGACCACCCCTGGTCTCATCAAGATCGAGGACACGCTGCCCCTGCCCGGTATCGACTGGCAGATTGACGTGGACGTCGCCAAGGCGGGTCGCTTTGGTGCCGATGTGGCAACCGTGGGCGCGATGGTTCAGCTTGTGACGCGCGGGATCTTACTTGGGGAAATGCGTCCCGACAGCACCGATGAAGAGATCGAAATCCGCGTTCGTCTGCCTGATGAAGACAGAGTTCTGTCCACACTCGACACGCTCAAGGTGCGTACGTCCGATGGGCTGGTCCCTTTGTCTAATTTTGTCACCCGCAAGCCCGTTGCCAAGCTGGCCGAGATTAACCGGATCGACCAGCAGCGGTATTACGACGTCAAGGCAGATGTAGAGCCCGGCCTGAGCAAGGTTGTGGTGGACGGCGCGGACGGCACCGAGCAGCGACTGGCTGTACTGCGGGCTGTTCCCGAAGGTGCCACCCCAACAGGCAGCACCCTCACCGGCCCGAACGGCGCAGAGTATGAGCTGGCTTTGATGACGGGCTCATCCGATATGAACGCCTTGCGCGCGCAGATCGATTCGGGTGAGGCACGGATCACGCTGATCAATCCGAATGAGCGGATTGCCGTGCTGACCGAATGGCTGGAAACCGATCCTTTCGGCAATGCTATCAGTTGGGAATGGACCGGTGATCAGGAAGATCAGGAAGAATCCGGTGCCTTCCTTGTGAACGCTTTCATGGGCGCTCTGGGCCTGATGTTCGTGATCCTGCTGGCGCAGTTCAACTCGTTCTACAACTCGATGCTGGTTCTGCTTGCGGTGGTTCTGTCCACCACGGGCGTATTGATCGGGATGCTGGTTATGCAACAGCCGTTCTCGATCATCATGACCGGGACGGGCATCGTCGCACTTGCGGGGATCGTGGTGAACAACAACATTGTTCTGATCGACACCTATCAGGAATACAGCCGCTACATGCCAAGGATCGACGCGATTGTCCGCACGGCTGAGGCACGTATCCGGCCCGTTCTGCTGACCACGCTGACAACGATGGCAGGCCTGACGCCGATGATGTTTGGGTTGTCTCTGGATTTCATCAATGGCGGCTATTCAATCGACAGCCCAACGGCCCTGTGGTGGAAACAACTGGCCACAGCCGTGGTCTTTGGGCTGGGTATTGCGACTGTTCTGACGCTGATTGTGACCCCCTCGTTCCTGGCGCTGCGGGTCTGGGTGACGACCTACTCAGTCTGGCTGGGCAGAGCGCTGGCGCGGGTCACCGCAGGACGATCCAGCACAATTGCTCGGGATATGGCGATTGGACGGTCTGCTCGGGAAATGCAGTCGACCGAGATCGTTTGGGAAGACGGGATACCCCCACGTGATGTCTCGACTGATCAGGAAGACCCCCCCGGGCATCCGCCAGCAACGCCCATGAAGGCGGCAGAATAGCAAAAAGGGCGAACCGCGAGGTTCGCCCTTTTTATATACAGACACCTCACTGCCCCCGAAACGCGCATTCAGGGGTTCAGCCGGGTCCAGGTCTGATGTCCGCAGACCACATGCTCGCACCCACGCACGCTGAGCGAATTGTCCGACAACTGCATCTGCGGCACGACATCGACATTGATCATTGGAATCCAAAACTCACCGCCGCCGTATTTGCCGCCGCCTTCGCTGGCAACATCCCAGAACAGTTGCTTGCCGACATTTGGCGTCTGCACCTCTTTGCCCGACGCATCATAAACGGACGCCACGCTGCCGCAGAATTTCGCACCACAGGATGAAATCTGGATATGTGAGATCAGGTTCTTGCGATCCGGTTCGGTCTTCCAGAGGCCCGTGATCGGGTCAGCCAGAGCCATTGCCGGCGCACTTGCCGCCAATAACGCCATCACTAGGTATGTCTTCATTGCCGCGTCCTCCTGGGTATTGCTAAGGCTACCATAGCTCAGGTCAGGCTGCCTGAGTATCCGACTGCTGACGATTCCACAGCTGGGCATAGCGACCGGCGCGCGCCAGCAACTCGTCATGGGTTCCTTGCTCGATGATCTCGCCGCTTTCAAGAACAACAATGCGGTCAGCTTCGGCGATCGTACTCAGCCGGTGCGCAATCGTGATCACGGTGCGGCCTTCCCCGGCATGGGCCAGCGCATCCTTGATGTCCTGCTCGGTATCGGTGTCCAACGCCGAGGTCGCCTCGTCCAGCAACAGGATCGGAGGGTTCTTCAGCAAAGTCCGCGCGATCCCCACGCGTTGCTTTTCTCCTCCCGACAGCTTCAATCCGCGTTCGCCGACCGTGGTGTCATACCCATCCGGCAGGCCCGTTATGAAGTCATGGATCTGCGCTGCTTTTGCGGCGGCTTCGACATCGTCCTGCGTGGCGTTGGCCCGGCCATAAGCGATGTTGTAGCGGATCGTATCGTTGAACAGAACGGTGTCCTGCGGCACGACACCAATCGCAGCATGCAGGCTGGTTTGCGTCACGTCACGAACATCCTGCCCGTCAATTTTCAGCGCACCTCCGGTGACGTCATAAAAGCGGAAGAGCAACCGCCCAATGGTGGATTTTCCAGACCCGGTTGCTCCGACAATAGCCACAGTCTGCCCCGCACCGGCCGTCAGAGAGACTCCCTTCAGAATGTCGCGGTCTGCATCATATCCGAAATGAACATCCTCAAGCGTCACCTCGCCGCCATTCACTGCAAGATCAGCGGCCTCAGGTTTGTCGGTGACCTCAGCGGGCTGTTCGAGCAATTGGAACATCTGCCCCATATCGACAAGCGACTGGCGGATCTCGCGATACACGGTTCCCAGAAAGTTCAACGGTACGGTGATCTGGATCATATAGGCATTCACCATCACGAAATCCCCCACCGTCAGCGTGCCGTTTTGCACGCCAATCGCTGCCAGAACCATCACCCCGATCAGGCCACAGGTGATCAGAAACGATTGCCCAAAATTCAGGAACGCAAGCGAATATGCTGTCTTCAAAGCCGCCCGAGCATAGGCCTTCATTGACACGTCATACCGTTCGGCTTCGCGGTCTTCCGCATTGAAATATTTGACGGTTTCAAAGTTCAGTAGACTGTCGATGGCCCTCTGATTAGCCTCGGTATCCTGATCATTCATCTCGCGCCGCAACTTGACGCGCCATTCCGTCACCGCAAAGGTGAACCAGATATAGAGCGCGATAGTGGCAGCGACGACAACAAGATACCAGATGTCGAACAGCCACATCAGGATGATCGCAACCAGCAAAAGCTCAAGGATCAAAGGGCCGATTGAAAACAGCAGGAAACGCAGCAGGAATTCAACACCTTTGACGCCGCGCTCGATAATCCGGCTCAGCCCACCAGTGCGGCGGGTGATGTGATAGCGCATCGAGAGCTGGTGAATATGCCGAAACGTCTCAAGCGCCAGCGCCCGCAGCGCGCGCTGACTGACCGGTGCAAATAGCGCGTCGCGCAACTGCTGAAAGCCGACCGTCATCAAACGCGCCACACCATAGGCGACGGTCAACCCAACTGCGCCCAGCGCCAGTGGTGGCACACCCTCACCCGCGAGCCCGTCAACCGCGCCTTTATAAAGGATCGGCGTATAAACCGCGATCACCTTGGCCAGCACCAGCATGGCCATCGCGAAGACAACGCGGCGCTTGACCCAAGCCTCATCCTTTGGCCAGAGGTAGGGGGCAACTTTGCGAATGGTCAGCCAGCCTGAACGGCGCTCATCCATTTCCGGCGGGGTCTTTGAATTCATAGATTGGCGTCTCGTCACGTGGCTGATCTGTGACCAGAGATAGCGTCTGACCCCGCAAAGGGCCAGAGCCAGAGCTTATTCAGGGATCGTAAACACCTGACCGGGATAGATCAGATCTGGGTTCCGGATCAGCTTCCGGTTCGCGTCGAACAGCTTTACGTAAAAAACCCCGTCGCCAAAACGTTCGCGCGAGATCGCCCAGAGAGTATCTCCCTTCTGAACGGTCACGGACCGGATGGACGGCGTAGGCTGAGGGCTCTCGCCGTTTGCGGGCTCGGCCTCTGCAATCTGCAGAACCTCAACAGGCTCACGTTTAAATGGCGTCTCCAGACGGCTTAGTACGGTACCGTCGGTATCCACCTCATCGACGCGCAGCGTGTAGACTCCCGGTTCGATCCCGTCGATGTCCCCACGCCATGTGCCGTCGTCATCAGGCTTAAAATCGGCAACCAGGCGATTGTTCAGATACAGACGCACCGCAGCGCCGTCTTTGACGCGCCCTGTCAGTTGAACGTCCCCGGTGTCAGAATACCCGATTGTGTCCAGCGCGATCTGTTCCGGCTCGTCGGGTTGCGCAGACGGAAGCTGAACCAGTTCCACGCCCTCTTCACCCGAACGCAAAACCGCAACTTGCTGGTCATCTGATGCGTCTACTTCGGTTTCCGGCTCACTAACAGGAGGCACTTCCTGATCCGCGGCGGCCACAGTCTGGGTACCTTCCTCCGCAGCCTCGGTACCGAGACCATCGGTGGCAGCGGTTTCGGTGTCGCCTGCGCCCTCTGCGCTTGCAACTTGTTCTTCCGGTTCGGCTGGCGCGGGTTCCGGCAAGGCTGCAATCAGATAATCGTCAGAGCGCGCAGACTGCGCACCATTTGCATCCGCAAGTACAAGGCCGCGTGCCTGATCACTGAACGGGATGGTCACAAATTCCGCAAATTGTCCATCAGTGCCCACCGTAAAGGAATGAACGCGCTCGCCATCCAGCAAGACATCAAGCTGGCTGCCAGGTTCGGCATTGCCTGACAAAAGCGCGTTGCCATCTTTTTCCACAAAAATCTGATCAAGGACCGGCGGCAGGGCCGTTACAGTTGCCTCTTCAACCGGTTCGGGCTCTTCCGTCTGCCCGTCAACCGGTGCATCGGCGGCCTGCTCAGTTGGTTCGAGTGCCCCATCGTTGTCAGCCTGTTCGGCGGGTGCATCTGGCTCTGCCTCTTCCATCGGCTCTACCGCTGCGACCTCTGGCTCGGCAACATCTGGCGTAACATCCGATGTCTCCTGCGTCACCTCGACCTCAGGTGCCGGGGCCGTTTCTTTCGCAACCGGTTCACCTGTTTCGGGATTGCCCCCCAGCATTCCTGACAAGTACAACCCGCTCACACCAAACAGCGCTATAAGGCCAGCGATCATCCCCCAGATGAAGGTGCCCGATCTTCCGTTTCCCGACTTGGCGTCCATTTTATTCCTTTCACTCCGCGGTAGAAGTGCTTTGAGTTAAAAGCATTCCGGCGGACAGTTGAGCCAATCTAGCAATCCCGCTATCAGGGGTCAAAACATCGACACAAGCCCGGAGAGCCACTTTCATGTCCCAGAAATCCGTCTGTGTGTATTGCGGGTCACGAAATGGCGAAAATCCCGCCTATTCACAGGCCGCACAGCAATTAGGTCAGCTGCTGGCACAGGAAGGCTGGCGGTTGGTCTATGGCGCAGGTGACGTTGGCTTGATGGGCGAGGTTGCCCGTGCTGCCCAGGTTGCTGGCGGAGATACCTTCGGCGTCATCCCGGTGCATCTGCTGCGACGCGAGGTTGGCAAGACTGATCTCACCCATTTCGTCATCACCGAAACAATGCACGAGCGCAAAAAGGTCATGATCATGAACGCCGATGCCGTGGTTGTGCTGCCCGGCGGGCCCGGATCGCTGGACGAACTGTTCGAGGCCCTGACATGGCGGCAGTTGGGTCTGCATGACAAACCCATCCTGATTGTCAACGTAAACGGCTATTGGGATGCCCTGCGCACACTGTTGGATCAGGTGATCTCGCAAGGTTTTGCAGATGCATCACTTGCGGAATTTGTAACGTGGGTTGAGGACGCAGAAACCGCCATCTCAGAATTGCGCGGATCACTGACTTAATCAGACGAAGGGGCGGCAATTGCCGCCCGCTGTTTTTGAAACTCAGTCAGACAGCAGCCCGCAAGCGGTTGGTCAGCAGTTTTTCTACCTTATGCAAAGGATGATTGGTCAAGGTTTTATCCACCTCGGCCACAACTTTGGATAGAACGTCGCCGTGCAAGCGACGGCGCAACAATCCCAAAACCTGTGGACTGGCAACCAGAACCAGACGCTTGTAAGCACCTTTCAGACCCTTGCGATTCAGCAAGTTAGCAACGTCTTGCACAAACAGAGTCTTTGCATGAGTTTTCCATGTAGCTTCTTCAACGGCGGATTTTTGGTTTGGTCCGCCATCAAAGCGCCGCCCTGCCCGATCCGAGGGTTTTGATACCCCGGCCCCTTGCGTATGTTCTTCAACAGAAACGACCACCAGATTGGGGTCTTCGGCATCAGTTATGTTCTCCATAACCAGCGCTTTTTCTCCGTCTGCAATGATAACCCATGTGCCCTGTGCAAGTGCGACCATATCGATCTCCTGTTGCGGTTGTTGTGGTTATCCCCCGACCACCGGGCATAGCTTTCGCGCATCACGCCAAAGCAAATTCAGCGCGCGACCCGTATTATACCAATTGATTGGCGGAGCTCTCCCCTCCGCATTCTCTAGCTATGCACTGCGACGCCCGGTGCAATAGCCGGTGATATAAAACTCGTTGCATAGGCAGATTTTCACCTGCGGCTTATGACGTCAGGCCGAGATGTCGATCACCGTGATTTCAGGCGCCACGCCAAATCGCACTGGTAGGATAGAACACCCGATACCACCGGAAACCACCAGATCGCGCCCGTTTTCGCGGACATGGCCGTAAGCATAGCGATTGCCAAAGCGGGACGGTACAATCGGTGACCAGCCAAACAAACGGACCTGGCCACCATGCGTATGCCCCGAAAGGGTCAAAGCAACCCGTTCTGGAATCTTCGGGAAGATATCCGGTTCATGCGCCATCATTATTACCGGTGCGTCATCGGTGATCTGCGCGAGAGTGCCGGGCAAATCGTCGAGCCCCTGAAACCGCCCGCCCCCCAACACAAGCGCAAGCTGATCCTCGAGACCAGCCAGCCAGATGCCGGGCACCTCAAGCTTGATCGCGGTATTCGATAAAACAGATATCCCGACACGCTTCAGCTCTTCGGCATACAGATTGGGTCCGGAACCGCGTTTCTGCGCGCTCAGATCATCCCACCAATCATGATTGCCGAGCACTGAAAACACACCATACTGCGCCTCTAGGCCAGCCAGCACCGGTGCCAACTCAGCGATTTTTACAGGGGACGAGACCATTTTGTGGCCCGCAGCAAAATCGCCCAGCAATAGCGCGAGATCAGGGGAAACTGCATTGGTACGCCTTACGATCTGCTCAATTCGATCCAGACCAACATGCGGCTCGCCCACATGCAGATCAGATAATACGGCGATACGCAGTGGCGGCGCGGTCCAGTCTGCTCGCCTCAGTCGCCATTTGCGAACGCGCAAGCGCAGCGCGGGCTCGACAAAGAACCCGTAGGCGGCAGCAAAAAGGCCTGCCAGCATCATCGCTAGCAGGCCCTTTATGAACCCTCTTCGGGTCAATGAATCACATCCGCGATGCGACGTTTTCCCAGTTCACCAGATTGTCGAGAAAATTCGACAGGTAAGCCGGACGCTTGTTGCGGAAGTCGATGTAATACGAGTGCTCCCATACGTCACAACCCAGCAGAGCCGTCTGACCAAAGCACAGCGGATTCACGCCGTTCTCGGTCTTGGTGACGGCCAGCGAACCGTCCGCGTTCTTGACCAGCCATGCCCAGCCCGAACCGAACTGACCGGCACCAGCGGCGCTGAACTGCGACTTGAACTCGTCAACCGAGCCAAAGCTTTCGGTCAGAGCTTTTTCCAGCTCACCGGGCATGGCGTTGCCGCCGGGGCCCATCATTTCCCAGAACTGGTTGTGGTTCCACAGCTGGCTGATGTTGTTGAAGATGCCGTTTTGCGCCACGGCATTAGCGTCATAGGTGCCGACGATGATCTCTTCCAGCGACTTGCCGTCCCACTCGGTGCCTGCGATCAGCTTGTTGCCGTTATCGACATAGGCTTTGTGGTGCAGATCGTGGTGATATTCCAACGTTTCCGTAGACATGCCCTTGGCTGCCAGTGCGTCATGTGCGTAAGGAAGATCAGGAAGTTCAAAAGCCATGTCGGCCCCCTGTTAAAAATGTAAGTTGCGGTTCCCAAGGTTAAATGCTTTGACCGGGGCCGCAGGTCAAGAGCCGAGACAAGAAAACCCGGAGGTCCGCGATGCTGACGCAGGCGCGCAAGATGTTCTACCGCGCCCGCGGATACTTTGCAGGGAACCTGAATGGCGAACCGTTCCGTCTGGACCCCTACCATTCCAAGTTCTGGAGCAAAGCCTCAGCAGGTGCATGGGAACCCCAGACTTTCTCGGTTCTGGACAAATACCTATCGCCTGACAGCGACTATCTGGATGTCGGTGCATGGATCGGCCCGACCGTCCTTTACGGTGCCCGCCGCGCGCGCCATGTTTGGTGTTTTGAGCCGGACCCAACCGCGTTTCGCCATCTGGCCTGGAATCTAGATCTCAATGACATCCGCAACGTCTCGGCCTTTGGCGTGGCCCTGTCTGATCAGTTCGGCGTCGCGCGCATGGCGTCGGTACGCGGCGAGCGCGGGGACTCGACCAGCTCACTGCTGCATGACGGAACACATGGCAGCGACGCGCTGACAATCAAATGGGACCAGTTCGAGGCAGCAAACGACCTGTCACGGGTTTCGCTCGTCAAGATGGATATCGAGGGGGCCGAATACTCAGTTTTACCAACCCTGCTACCCTGGTTGAAACAACAGCGCCCGACGCTTTTTCTGTCGCTGCATGCACCGCTTCTTTCCGATCAGGAAAGGTTCGATCGCACCAAAAAGCTCTTGGATCAGCTGGATTTTTATCCAAAAATCACAGATGAGAACCTGCGTTCGCTGGACCCAAAGCAGCTGCTCGACACCGAAGCCATGACACAGTTCAAAACAGTGTTGCTGCCCGGATTTTGATCGCAAGAAAATTCCCTCAGGTCGTGCTTTCCCTCTTGCATTTTCTCGGTTTGGTTGATGAATTTCGGCCGTCTCATTATTGGAAAGTTGAACAAATGAAATATCTTGCAGTTGTCTTTGGAGCCTTATTTCTTGCCCAAAGCGCGAGCGCCGACACTGTGACATATGTCTGCAACATGACCAAACAGGACGCGCATGGGTGGATCGCACCTGAATATGTATTTCAGGTTGATGACACCCAAGGCTCGGCAATGGCATCAAGCTCGCATCATGATTGGGAACAAGCCAAGTTTAAAAACCGGGGCGCAAAGGGGTACCGAATGGTCTGGAACGTTGACGCAACTATGTCGGCGGGCGGCAACGTTCGCGTGCGCTATCAGGCGAATCTGAAAGCGTCCGATGGTTCAGTCACGGTTCGGATGGCGTTCCTCACAGGGAATTTTCTAAACAAACCCTATGGTGTCGGCACCTGCCAGATCGCTTCTTAAACGAATGCCCCGGCCAGGCCGGGGCATCTCATTTGTCTTTAATTCTCAGCCTCTTGCATTCGCATCGTCACGATCCGAACAACGAGTCCCCCCGCGACACAGTGCAGGGCCCTGATCCTCTGGGTCGGTTGGTCGCATTCACCTGCGGAAATCTTGCCAAAAGATTCAGCTTCTTTGTTTGAGGGTTCAGTGTGGCCGTGTAGCTTACATAGGCGGTTCCGCCCTGACTCATCGGAATTTTCATCTTCCACGTCATTCTGTATTCGCCCTTACGTGTTGTTTTGAATGACACGTCTTTGGGGCGTTCTTCCAGGTTATGAATATAGAAATCATAAGCCCTGGCACGTTTGTTTTCTGCATCTACGCTGAGGATCACCTTTTCGGAAATCCACCCCTCTTCGAGATTATGCAAGTCGCAATCATAGGTCAGGATTTCCGACTGCGCGGCTGTACCAGTGAACATCATCAACAGCGCTGTGACCGTTTTTTTCATAGATAGTTACTCCGAACTTAGTTCTTCGGCGCCGCAATTTCCGTGCAACGCCCTTTGGCAAACCCGTCTCGAGGCAGATAGGCGCTGAGCGAGGTGGACCTCGCGATCGCCTTCATCGTTTTTCTGTCCAAAAAGACGGAGAACTCCTGGTCATGCAGATCTAGCGCATCGATACGCGATTCATTGGATGCATAGCTTCGACCAGATTCGGAAAAAACGTAGTTGTTTCCGACCCATGCGATCGACAGTCGTCGTGGAGTGTCGCTTTTGACTCGCCCCGTACCTTTGTTGGTATCAATTTCCGGAATTTCTATTTCGTGCAATCGTACTGATCGGCCAAATTGATCCACTGAGAACACTATCCGGCTTGGAGTAGGCTTGTTCACCAGACCCTTTCCAAACGTGCATTCAAAGCTCTCAGAATAAGTATCGGCGCCAGCTGCAACCGGAGCAAGCAGAAGACCCAAGACCAACGCAACCCACTTTTTTCTCATATTTGCACCCTTTATTTTTGAGGCGGACTTATAGGCGCACAACGCCCCTTCGCATTCCCATCCAGCGCAGCATGGCCGGTTGAGTTCGTGCGCGTGACCGCTGTCATGGTTGTGCGATCCAAAAAGACAGAAAATTCTTGGCGCCGTAGATCAAGAATCTTTTTGCGGGTATCACCTGGCCTCGTGCTCCTACCCGTTTCTGGAAAAGTATAGGCGTCTCCAAGCCACGAAATTGACAGGACGCGGAACGTATTTCTTGTTATCGACGCTGCTCGTTTGGTGGTTTCGATGCCCGGGATTTCAACGTCGTGCAATAGAGCCCACTGCTCGTTTTCATCGATGGAAAAAAGCATCCGAGTTGGCGTTGGACGGTTGGTCACGCCGTCCGAGAAACTGCATTCGAACGTCTCGCTGTATGTTTGAGCGATCACCGGAAGACTAAGCGGGTAAAGGGCAATCAGCCAAACTGGAATACTATACTTCATATTTTTTTGACAGCTGCGCGCTCACTCAAAAAGTCATAAACCGGGCTGGTCAACAGCCCATAGGAAACTGGTTGCTCCAGGCGATTTGGTCAGCCTTCTGCACTAGGCCCTATACACACGGGCATTAGGACAGCAATGCCTTTAGCGATAGCTGACCGCCTCAAATTATACCTCAGGGCGTATCACTCAATGAGGTGCCGCATCAAGACTAAATAGCAACTTTGGAGATGTAAAATTGCAACATTTCAATTCGTTAGTGAGAATCGAAATTAGTATATACCTATTCGGCTCCCCGGCTGTGCGGCCATTTTGAGCAGCTTGAAAACATAGTCCGCTGCCGACCGGAAACAGACAACCCGGAAGGTTTCTGCGTCATCCATCCAGAACGCACCAGCCACCTGCGCCAGACGTGAGCGGCGGATTTCTGCGGGCTGGAACACCTCTGGCGACAGATCGACCGGCGCCAGCTTTCCCAACACCTCGCGCGCAATCGCGCCTGAAATGCGGAACACTGCCCGGGCATCTGATACGTTGACCGCCAACGCATGCACTCCGCTCAGCGCGTTGGTCATGGCCGCCAACTTAGCCTCGACCTCGGCATAGGGCACCAGTACCAGCAACTCGTCCGGCGACATCCAGCACACGCCGGTATCTCCGCTAACCAGCGCCTGACGCTGACCGGGGACTTTCTGTCCGGTTGCGTCTTTGACAGCCCTCGCCAGCACCTTGTCGGACAGATCACCGCGCAGGGTGATCATGCCTTGCAGGCCGCATTCTTCGACCCTGGCAATCCCGTCGTAGCTGATATGGTTCAATGCGCTGATCGGCTCAGACATTCTGTTTCTCCCCGTCTTTGTCGTAGAAGACCGGGTCCACGATCTTGGCCTTATAGGTTTTGTCATCCGTGCCCGGGAGTTCGACAATCTCGCCCATCCGGTCGGGACCATGCTTGATCAGCCCCATGGCGATGCCCTTGCCCAGATTGGCCGAGTAATAGGTCGAGGTGACGCGCCCGATGACGTTGCGCTGACCGTTGGCGTTCACGCCCTCACCCACAGCATAGGCACCGTCTGGGATGACGGAACCATCCACAGTCTCAAGACCCACCAGTTTCCAGCGCTCGGGGTCAGCCATATGGCTGCGTTCATGAGCGCGTTTTCCCAGATAGTCCTCTTTCTTTTTCGACAGGGCCCAGTGCAGCCCCAGATCCTGCGGAATGACCGTTCCGTCGGTCTCATCCCCGATCATGATAAAGCCCTTCTCAGCCCGCAGAATGTGCAGGCATTCGGTGCCGTATGGCATCACGCCGAAATCTTTGCCCGCCGCCATCAGGGCATCCCAGAACGCCTGCCCCTGCGATGCAGGGACCGCGATCTCATAGGACAGCTCCCCCGAGAACGAGATGCGGTAGGCACGGCAGTCGAACGCGCCAAGCTTGCCGTCCCGCCATTCCATGAAAGGCAGTGCCTCTTTCGAGACATCCATACCGCCCAGCTTCTCCAGCACCTTACGGGCATTGGGGCCGACCACCGCAACCTGAGCGTATTGCTCGGTCACGTTTGCGACGTAGACCTTCCAGTCCCACCATTCGGTCTGCAGCCATTCTTCCATGTGGCCATGAATGCGCTCGGCTCCGCCGGTGGTTGTGTGGCACAGCCATGTATCCTCATCGATGCGGGCGACGACGCCGTCGTCGATCAGGAACCCATTTTCCGAACACATCAGGCCATAACGGCATTTGCCGACCTTCAGCGTGGACATCATGTTGGTGTACATCATGTCCAGAAACTTGCCCGCATCAGGCCCCTTGACGATCAGTTTGCCCAGCGTCGAAGCATCCAGAAGGCCAAGGTTTTCGCGGGTGTTCTTTACCTCACGATTGACCGCATCATGAACGGATTCACCGGGGCGCACATAAGCGTAGGTTCGACGCCAATGACCGACCGGCTCCCAATCGGCACCGTTTTTGTCGTGCCAGTTATGCATCGGCGTTTGGCGGATCGGCTGGAACACCTCACCGCGCGCCTCGCCACCGATCGCGCCCATGGAAATTGGAGTATAAGGTGGGCGGAACGTGGTTGTACCAACCTTCGGAATCTCGGAGTCCAAAGCATCAGCAAGGATCGCCAATCCATTGATGTTGCTTAATTTCCCCTGATCTGTTGCCATGCCCAACGTGGTGTAACGCTTGGTATGCTCAACGCTTTCATAACCTTCACGCGCGGCCAGCTGAACATCTGACACTTTGACGTCGTTCTGGAAATCCAGCCATGATTTCATGCGCAGCTCAACATCGGCATTGGCGGGCATCAGCCAGACAGCCTGCATCGGAACTTCTTCGGAAACCTCACCCTTGGGCGCGCGGGTGTTCTTTGGTTTGAACCCCGAGGCTTTGGCTGCGGCCTTGCCAGCGGCATGCGCATCGACCAGCACCTCATCCAGCGCCAGCGGTCCGTTCGAAGCGCCGGCGGCCAGCACAAAACCCGCCCCATCCGCGCCCAGGGGCGGGCGCTTGGGGTCGGGGCTGAAATGCGCATGCGCGTCGTCCCAGATCAGTTTGCCTCCGCAATGCGACCACAAATGCACAACCGGTGACCAGCCGCCCGACATGGCGACGGCATCGGCCTCAATCTCGTCGCGGGCACCGCCGATGCCGTCCTGATTGCACAGCTCGATCTTTTTGACCCGCTTGCCCCCCTTGACCTTGGCAATAGCCTTGCCCAGATCAACGCGGATGCCCAGCTGGCGCGCTTCTTCGGCCAGAGGCCCTGCGGCCGCGCGCGCATCGACCACGCGCTGCACATCGACACCAGCCTGTTTCAGAAGGATCGCGGTGCGGTACGCGTCGTCGTTGTTGGTCGCGATAACCACGCGTTCGCCCGGTGTCACGCCCCAGTTCACGACATAGTCGCGCATCGCCGAGGCCAGCATGACACCCGGTACATCATTGCCCGCAAAGGACAGCGGACGCTCGATCGCGCCCGTGGCGGTCACGACCTGTTTGGCGCGGATACGCCATAGGCGATGGCGCGGTCCCTGAATGCCCGGCTTATGGTCGGTCAGACGCTCGTAGCCCAGCACATAGCCGTGGTCATAGACGCCCGCCCCCATGCAGCGTGTGCGCAGGGTTACGTTGTCCATTGTTTCAAGCTCGGAAATCAATTGTTCCACGAACTTATCCACAGGCTCATCGTTGACTGTACCACCGTCTACCGGAGCACGCCCACCCCAATGGGCGGTCTGCTCCATGAGCATAACCTTAGCGCCCGATTGCGCCGCAGCTTTGGCAGCCTGCAGACCTGCAACACCGCCTCCGATCACCAGAACATCCACAAAGAAATAGAAATGTTCATAGGTATCCGCATCGCGCGCCTCTGCGTCCGGCGCTTTGCCCAGACCGGCCGATTGGCGGATGAACGGCTCGTAGACGTGTTTCCAGAACGGTTTCGGATGAATGAAGGTCTTGTAGTAGAACCCGGCTGGCAGAAAACGCGCAAACGCCGTGTTCACGGCACCGATATCGTATTCGAGGCTTGGCCAGTGGTTCTGAGACATAGCGGTCAGGCCATTGAACAGCTCGGTGGTGGTCGCGCGTTGGTTCGGTTCGAACCGGCTGCCCTGCCCAAGTCCAACCAGTGCGTTCGGCTCTTCTGCGCCGCTGGCGACGACGCCGCGCGGGCGGTGATACTTGAACGACCGGCCCACCATCATCTGGTCATTGGCCAACAGGGCCGAGGCGAGCGTGTCACCATCATAGCCCTGCATCGCTGTGCCATTGAAGGTAAAGGTGACCTGTTTCGACCGGTCAATCAGCCGGCCCTGTTTTGCAAGACGGGTGCTCATCGTGCGAACCTTTTGCAATCGGAATTATAGATGGCGGCGCGGATCATTCAAACTCTCTCCAGGTCCAGCCGGGACGCCTGGCGGTGATTGCGCCCTTGATGTCTTGCGGAGGCTCGGTGACCTGCGCCGCATATGTTCCGAACACCTCGAGCGTCTGCGTGCAGCGTGCAGCGTGAAACCACTTGCCGCAGCCATTGGCATGACGCCAGCGTTCGAAATGAACGCCTTTAGGGTTTTCACGCATAAACAGATAGTCGTGGAATTCTTCATCCGATGACCCCGGACCAAAGCGTTTCAGATGCGCCTCGCCGCCAGCGGCCAGTTCGGTTTCTTCGGCATCGACGCCACAATATGGGCATGTCAGGATCAGCATGAGGCTACTCCTCGCTTGAAATCTTTCGACCACACGCCCAGATTGTACGCATGGATATTTTGACCATTGTTTTGACTGTTGTGGGTACGCTTGTCGTCTTTGGGCTGATCGCCCTCTCCATCTTTCGATCCGAAGAGAAAAAGGCGATTAAGCCGGGCTCCACCGCAAGCAAGTGCTCGGGCAGCGCCCACGAAGCGGGTTTCGAGGACTGACATCAGTGTGCCACCCCGGCGGCGACGCTTTCATCAATAAAGCGGCCCTCTTTGAAACGATCAAGGTTGAAGGCTTCGGTCAGCGGAGAATGCCCCGTGGCCATCAGCTGCGCCATGCCCCAGCCAGACCCCGGAATGGCCTTGAAACCGCCGGTTCCCCAACCGCAATTGATAAAGCAATTGCCCAGCGGTGTTTTTGACAGGATGGGTGAGCGGTCGCCGGTCATGTCAACAATCCCACCCCATTGACGCAGCATCTTGAGGCGCGAGATCATCGGGAAGGTCTCGACCAGGGCGCGGACCGTTTCTTCGATATGATGGAATGAACCGCGTTGGGTAAAGTTGTTAAATCCGTCCGTGCCACCGCCAATCACCATCTCACCCTTGTCGGACTGAGACATATAGCCATGCACCGTGTTGGCCATCACGACCACATCCATGCAAGGTTTGATGGGCTCGGACACCAGCGCCTGCAGGGCCAGCGCCTCGACCGGCAGACGGAAGCCCGCCATCTCGGCCAACTGCCCCGAGTGACCAGCCACCACGATCCCAAGCTTGTCGCAGTCGATTGGGCCTTTGGTCGTGTCGATCCCGACGACGCGGCCGTTGTCCTGCCGGACGCCGGTCACTTCACATTGCTGGATAATGTCCATGCCCATGTTGGAACAGGCCCGCGCATAGCCCCAGGCCACGGCGTCGTGGCGGGCGGTTCCGCCGCGGGCTTGCCACAGGGCGCCCAGAACCGGATAGCGGGGACCGTCGATATTGATAATCGGCACCAGCTCTTTCACGCGTTCGGGGCTAATCCATTCGGTCTGCACCCCCTGCAGTGCATTGGCATGGGCCGTGCGCTGATATCCGCGAATCTCGTGCTGGGTCTGGGCAAGCATCATCACGCCGCGCGGGCTGAACATGATGTTATAGTTCAGCTCCTGGCTCAGATCCTCATACAGGCTGCGCGCTTTCTCATAGATCGCCGCTGACGCATCCTGCAGATAGTTCGAACGGATGATGGTGGTGTTGCGACCGGTATTGCCACCACCCAGCCAGCCTTTTTCAATCACCGCCACATTCTGGATGCCATAGTTCTTGCCCAGATAATACGCCGTGGCCAGACCGTGACCGCCCGCGCCTACGATGATGACATCATAGCGTTTCTTGGGTTCAGGCGACCGCCACGCGCGCTCCCACCCCATGTGATAGCGCAGCGCCTCTCTGGCCACAGCAAAGGCTGAATAATGTCTCATATGCGAATCCGTCCGGTCTTCGGTGGTTGGCGCAGATATGCCGTGTAGCGATACAATAGCGCTGCCATACAACGCCGCAATATCGCACTATTGCGACATGCACACCATTCGCGGCCATTTGTCCCTTTTTTTGCCGCGCGCGCAGGTCTAAGTCAGAGCCAATGATTGCGGAGGCACCATGCCATTTACGGTCCTGACGATTCTGACCGCGTTGCTGATTGCAGCGTTACTGGGTTACACGATGCTCCGGGGGCGTCGAAACGGCGAACCGGCGGGCACCTACGACCTGCGCGTCTATCGCGAACAGCTGGCGGGCGTGGACCGCGATCTGGCCCGCGGTGTTATTGCCAAAGCCGATGCCGAGCGCGTTCGCACCGAAATCTCGCGCCGCATTCTGGCCGCTGATGCCCAAATGCAGCAGCGAAACGCAGATGGCGGACCAAGCCGCGCCCTGTCGGTGGGGGCCATTCTGACGGTCGCCGCCGTTCTGATTGGTGGCACGATCTATCTGTATCAGCGCATCGGCGCGGCCGGTTATCCAGATATGCCCCTGTCGGCGCGATTTGAGATGGCGCAGGACTTGCGCGAAAACCGGCTGAGCCAGGCCGAGGCCGAGCAGCAGGTCGAGCCTGTCCAGCCCCCTGCGCTGGATGAAAACTATGCCACGCTGCTCCAACAGCTGCGGGATACGGTCGCTGCACGGCCAGACGATCTGCAAGGGCATATCTTACTGGCCCAGCACGAAACCAATGCCGGGAATTTCAAAGCGGGTTATGGCGCACAGAAACGCGTGATCGAGTTGTCGGGAAATGACGCTCCTGCAGAGGCTTATTCCAGTCTGGCGGAAATGATGATCCTTGCCACCGGCGGCTATGTCTCGCCCGAGGCGGAGGGCGCGCTGCAACAGGCACTGGACCGCAATCCCGACCTTGGACCGGCGCGGTATTATTACGGGCAGATGTTGGCCCAGACCGGACGTCCGGATGTTGCGTATCGCATATGGGTCGAAACCCTGCAGGCAGCACCGACGGGTGCCCCTTGGGCCGAAGCGATCCGGGCGCAGCTGGATGATTTGGCCTTTCGGGCCGGTGTCTTCAACCCGCCTGCAGCCAGCGCACTCGCTGGCCCCAGTCAGGCAGATATGGACGCCGCGGCAGAGCTGACACCGGAAGAACGGCAGGAGATGATCCGCGGCATGGTGAACCAACTGTCGGATCGGCTGTCGACCGAAGGCGGCCCGGTCGAGGATTGGGCGCGCCTGATCGCGGCACTTGGCGTGATGGGCGAAACGGATCGCGCCAGAGGCATCCGGGACGAAGCCGTTGGCGTATTTGCCGACAACGAGGATGCGCTGCAGATCATCGCTGCCGCCGCGCAGCAGGCCGGGCTGTCGCAATGATCCATGACGCCTTCGAAGACTTTGCAGCAGAGCTGTCCCCCACCACCGCCCTGATGGGGCTGGACCTTGGCGAAAAAACCATTGGCGTTGCTGTATCGGACCGGATGCGCAGCGTTGCGAGCCCGCTCGAGACAGTGAGACGGAAGAAATTCACCTTGGACTCTGCCCGCCTTCTGGAGATTGTCGCAGACCGGGAAATCGGGGGCATATTGCTGGGTCTGCCCAAGAACATGGACGGATCCGAAGGCCCCCGCTGTCAATCAACGCGCGCCTTTGCCCGTAACCTGTCGCGCCTGACGCAGCTGCCGATCGGGTTCTGGGACGAACGACTCAGCACGGTTGCGGCAGAAAAGGCACTGCTTGAGGCGGATACGACACGAAAACGTCGCGGACAGGTTATTGATCACGTCGCTGCTGGTTATATCTTGCAAGGGGCGCTGGATCGGCTGCGCTTTCTATAACGGATCGGAATGTGCTGATGACAAACATGGTTTGGAAACGGAACGAGGTCGAAAGCCCGTGCGTCCAGATTTGCGTCGTGCATCCGACCGAGCGCATCTGTACCGGCTGCTATCGCACCATTGATGAGATCACGCGATGGTCGAAGATGGACAGCAGCCAACGCGCCGAAATCATGCAAGACCTACCCAACCGCAAACCACAGCTGGCCAAACGGCGCGGCGGTCGTGCGGCACGGCTCAATCAAACTTGATCTGATAATCGTCTGCGCGACCATGGTCAGTGCCCCATAGTCCAAAGCGCTTATTTGTCTTCTTCGGACTTACGCTGCGCGCTCAACTCTGCCTGTAGGATAGTAGCAATCTCAGACCGGTTTGTTACGGTTCTATCTTGCTCGCGCAGCGGTTTCTTCAAGCGATCAGGTGTTGAAGCGTCGTCTGAACGCCTGAATGTGATCATCCGTATAAAATAGGTTACAAACCGCATCCGAAGTTTCCTATAACTGACAACCTTACATAGGTATCGGACCCTGCCCGAACCTTGACGACCGAAGGGTAACCCCCTCGAGCACGACAGGCTGCCCCTACGTAAACCTCAGATACAAATAAGAGAATATGGTTTCAGGGGGAAAACATGCATCCTTGCGTCATCTATTGCGTAAAAACTACAATACAGGTTTGTTCCGCGCGACTGTCAAACCTGCAAGCCGCAAAAGAAAAGATCAGTCCAAACTGCCCTGCACACCAAACCCCGACTTGGCGTGTTTTGACCTAACATCAAACAGATAAGATGCTCTGCAACCTCAGAGCATCAGGAGCTTACCCAGCGGCCAGCCAAGTTTTGGCGTTCTCAAATTCATCTGACGGAAAATACTGCGTTCGCGTGCCCAACACATGGCTGGCAACACGTTGCGCCATATGCTGCCAGGTTTTGTCGCCAACGATCGCAGCCCGGTCGAGCAGACCGATATGCCCGCGCGCCAGACGGAAATGGGCCGCCATTGCGGTCAGTCCTTGCCATCCATCGAACTCGCGCAGATCAATCAACAGACGAAACCCTTTGCGGTCGCGCAGCAGCGTATCCAGATCGAGCTCTGCCGTGCTGTAAGCCTCGGGCTCGACTTTGCCCATCATGCCAACCTGAATGCAGGGACCACCTAGATCGACAACATGAATGGCCCCCAGGGATTCACGAATCCACCGGCGCGCGGTTTCCAGCTCGGTCATCTCGAACACCTGAACCGGACAGGGCAGGATCGGCGCGGCCAGACGAATGCTGGTCTGCACCCAACCCTGATCAGCAACGACGCCGATCCGGTCAAAGCCGCGCCAGTGGCTGAGCCCCAGCTTGGTATCTGACCAGGCTGCGCCCAGATCATAGCCTTTGAATTCGGGTGACATGATCGCCAGCAACCGCACAGTGTCATGTTCGGCCAAAGCGGCCTCGATCGCGGGGACCAGAGTGGCGGCGTAATCGGCGCTGGTCACTTCGCCAGACAGTTCGACTTCGATCAGCGCACCGTCGGAATTTGTGTGAACGGTAATCATTAATAAAACCTCCAAAGCCTAAGAATGGCAGGAGGTTACGGGGATTCGCTCCATTCGGCTACACCGCCCGGACATTCGGGTCGGAAATAGACGATCATCCGCCCGTCAGACCCCGCAACCGCATTTTCGCCCCACGGCGCAACACCGTGCAGGCAATGACGATGCAACAGATAGGATTCCCCCGGACCCGCGGGCAGTTCGATGCGCGGGCAGGTCTCAAACACCTCGCGTCGCGCGGCCTGATAGATATCGGTCACATCAATCAGGCCAAGCGCGTCCGCCGGCGCATCGGCAAATGCGGCCCGAAACGCCGCCTGCATGATCTTCTGGCTCCCCTCCCACAGTACCATGGGCGCGGCATCAGCGCTGGCATCATTCAGGGGAATGCCCAGTATCCAGGCATGGGGCTCGTCCACATGCCGGCGCCGGTCGACCCCGCTTGGGCGCAGCCCGTCCACATGGGCGGCATCCCGTTTGGCGCGATAGCGGGCGCCTGCCTCGCTCTCACCACGCCTTGGCTGTGGATAGCCCGGATAGATCACCGAAACCTGCCCTTTGTGCAACGCATGCAGGCCAAGATGTGCCGAGATAAAGTCGATCGCCTGCCCTGCCAGAGCCTCTGAACCGGCCACCCTGCCCTGCGGATCGTTGTCCAGAGCGTCTACTCCGATGAACCAGGTGCCGTCGCAATCATGCCAGTCGGCATGGGCTGGGTCTGTCACAGACGCCTGTGCAACCGGCAGCGCATGCACGACCCAATCCTCCAACACCGGGTCAAAGGGAAACCTGATCCAGCCTTTGTCCCAAAATTGTTTCACCACCCCAAAGCCCTTCTGAGCATGTTCAACGCCACAAGCGTCAGGAACACCGCAAAGACCCGTTTGAGGGGCTTGGGGTCCATCGCATGGGCCAGTTTGACGCCCCACGGGGCAGTGATCATCGTCATCGCAATGACAATACCAAAGGCGATGATATTAACGGCCCCGATGGTAAACGGAGGCCGATGATCCGCTGCAATGTCGAGAAACAGAAACCCAAGCACCGACGGAACCGCGATGATGACGCCAAACCCGGCGGCCGTTGCCACGGCACGGTGAATGGGCGTGTTGTAAAGGCTCATCAACGGTACGCCAAAACTGCCGCCCCCAATGCCCATCAATACGGAAAGAAACCCAACCGAAGGGGATAGAGCAGCCCGGCGCAGCCCCTTGGGCATCGCATCGCCCAACCGCCACTCGGCCCGGCCAAAGCCCATATATACGCCGATCACAATTCCCAGAATGCCAAAAAGGGCCTGCAACACCTCGGTCTGCAGGGCAGAGGCGACCAAGACCCCAAGCACGGCCCCGACAATGATCCCTGGCCCCCAGCCGCGCAGAATATCCCAGTCCACCGCACCTTTTTTGTTGTGGCTGAGAACCGACCTGACCGATGTCACGATGATGGTCGCCAGAGACGTCGCGATGCACATCTGCATCAATTGCGGGCCGCCATAGCCCAGCGTCTGAAACGCATAGAAAAAGGCCGGTACCAATACAATCCCGCCGCCGACACCCAGCAACCCGGCCAGAACCCCGGCCAGCGCCCCGATGGCAAGCAAAAGGCCTAACATCTGGGCCAGCAACATCAACTCGGTCATACTCCCCCCTTAACCGGCCTTGGGCCTTATCAAACCGCGCGCTCCACCTGCATCTGCGCGGTGACGCAGTCCAGTGCCTGCAACAGCAGCTCGGGACCAGCGTGATCCCGTACAGCCCCCTCGGACAGCATTCTGCGCCAGGCCCGCGCACCGGGCCGCCCGGCAAACATGCCCAACATATGCCGCGTGATCTGGTGCAAACGCCCGCCGTTGACAAGATGCCGGTCGATATAGGGCACCATCTGCCGCACAACCGCGACCGGATCGCTGGTCTGGCCGGTTCGAAAGATCAGCGGATCGGCCCCTGCCAAAACGTCCGCAGGCTGATGATAGGCCGCGCGTCCGATCATGACACCGTCAAGCCCGGCATCCAGATGCTCTGCCGCTTGTGCAAGCGATTTGATGCCGCCGTTGATGGACAGATGGAGGTCAGGGAACGCGGCCTTCATCCGATGCACCAACTCATAATCCAGCGGTGGGATATCCCGGTTCTCTTTTGGGCTTAGCCCCTGCAGCCATGCCTTGCGTGCGTGAATTGTGATCCGCGTGCAGCCAGCGGCGCGCATGTGATCCAGAAACGCGGGCAGAACCTGCCCGGGATCCTGGTCATCCACACCGATACGGCATTTGACGGTCACCTCAACATCCACGGCGCTGCGCATCGCATCCACGCATTCGGCCACCCGCACCGGGTCTTTCATCAGCACCGCCCCAAACGTGCCCGATTGCACCCGATCCGACGGGCATCCACAGTTCAGGTTGATCTCATTATATCCGGCATCCGCCCCCAGCCGCGCCGCCTGCGCCAGCTCCTGCGGATCAGAGCCGCCAAGCTGCAACGCGACGGGATGTTCCTCGGGGCTGTAGTCTAGTAAATGCATCGCCCCGCCGCGCACCAGCGCGGGGGCGGTCACCATTTCCGTATACAGCAGCGCCTTCGCGCTGAGCAGCCGGTGCAGATAACGACAATGGCGATCCGTCCAGTCCATCATCGGCGCAACTGAAAGGCGGGCTGCCGCGTATGCTGCTGATTTTATGTCGTTTTCCGTGATGATCGTCATCTTCACTTTGCCTATCTTTGCCCTCCTAGATCCCGGCCTGTCCTATGGCGGTGATCGCAACCGAAGCAACGCTACGGGGCCAATACCTTGAGCGTCGAACAACAGGCTGTGTGGCACAGATTGCGGATAAAAAGAAGGGGCCACTTCCTGCAATATGCCGCCTGCAACCCGGTTAGTAGACGGGGCGCACCAGACCCCGCGCAAAACCCGGAGCGATCCCGATTGCACCCACACTTGCAACCGATTGCAACTTTTTGCGCGAAATGCGAAGTTGTTGCATGATGAATACCGCAAGAAACAGTCCCGCCCGCCCTGTCAAAGGTCCCCTGCCGTGAGCGTCACCCTGAAAGAAGTCGCGGCCCTCGCCGGCGTCTCGCGTTCGGCCGTGTCCAGAACCTTTACCGAAGGCGCGTCGGTTTCGGCCAAAACACGCAACAAGGTCGAAAAAGCCGCCAAACAGCTGGGTTATAGCCCCAATGCGCTGGCATCGTCTCTTACGACCGGGCGGACCAAGCTGATAGGGTTGATTTCCAACAACTTTCACAACCCGATCTTCCTTGAGGTGTTTGACCAGTTCACACGCGCCTTGCAGGAGCGGGGCCTGCGCCCACTTATCGTCAACCTGACGGATGAAACGGAACCTGCAAACTCGGTCAGGATGCTGCGGCAATACTCGGTCGACGCGGCCATTGTTGCCTCATCCACCCTGCCGCCCAGCTTTGCAAAGGCGTTTCATGATGCGGGTGTCCCGGTTGTGCATACGTTCGGCAGGTCGGCAACCTCACCCGAGGTCCATGTCGTCGGGATCGACAACACGGAATGCGGGCGCATGGCCGCACGCGAACTGCTGGCGCGGGGATATACGCGCGTCGGTTATCTCGGGGGGCCAAAAGACGCGACTTCGTCACGAGACCGGCATCGCGGGTTCAGCGATGAGCTGAAGAACCATCCTGATATCGAGGTGAGCCACAGTTTTGCCGCCGCTTATTCATTCGAAGCGGGTCGTGCCGAAATGCTGCGGCTGCTGAAAGGCACCCCGCAAGAGGCGTATTTCTGCGGTGATGACATCCTCTCGGTTGGGGCGTTGTCGGCGCTTGCGGACCACGGACTGAAACCCGGTCGGGATATCGGGATCATAGGCCTGAACGACATGGAAATGTCCCGCTGGGAGAGCGTTCAACTGACGACGATTCACCAGCCGATCAAGCAGATCATCACATCGTCAGTGGATCTGATCGAGGAAATGCTGAAAGAGCCTCAGCGCTATCCCGAGGCCCGCATTTTTCCATGCCGAGTGATCGAGCGGGACACGCTGCGGCCCCGCCTTTAGTCAGCGAAACATCGGCGGCCGCGCGTCTTTCCACGCACCGTCTTCGCGCCCCGACGCGACAGCCGCATGAACTGCCGCGATTGAGCGTACGCCATCCGATGCGTTGGGCAACCCATCGCGCGTCTCGCCCCGGATCGCATCGGCCAGATCGCAATAGATGTTGGCAACCGCCAAGGGAAACCCCTCGGGATGCGCAATGGCAACACGTGACAGCCGTTGTGCATCTTCGTGCAGACCGCCCTCACCCTTTTCGATGATCTGTGTGCGCCCGCCAACAGGGGTGTAGATCAATTGGTTCGGCTGTTCAGACGCCCAGCGCAGGCCGCCGGTCTCTCCGAAAACCTGAATGTCAAACCCGTGCTGCCGCCCGATCGCAACCGACGATGTCCAGAGCCGCCCAACGGTACCACCCTCAAGCCGGAAATTGACCATCGCGTCATCTTCCAATTCGCGGCTGGCAATTGTCGAGGCCAGATCGGCGGACAGCTTCTCGACCTCATCGTCGCAGATAAAACTGGCCATATGCAGGGCGTGAATGCCGCAATCGGCGAACTGCCCCGATACCCCCGCCATCGCCGGGTCATAGCGCCAGCGCACCCGCGGGTTGTCAGCATCCGTTGCATCACCGTGATGCCCATGGCTGAAATTGGTCACAACCAGCCGCACCTTGCCAATTTCCCCGGCGCGCACCATGGCCCGTGCCTGACGCACCATCGGATAGGCCGAATAGCAATAGTTCACCGCGCAGATCTTGCCCGACGCCTTCGCGACGCGCACAATCTCTTCGCCCTCTTCGACATTCATGGTCATCGGTTTTTCACACAGCACGTTGAACCCGGCCTCAAGAAACGCCTTGGCAATCTCGAAATGCGTAGAATTCGGCGTCGCAATCGTGACCAGATCAACCCGATCCGCACGGTCGCGTTCTCCGGCCAACATCTCCTGCCAGTCGCCATAGGCGCGATCCGCAGCTACGCCCAGTCTTTGAGCGTACTCCTTGCCAACCTCCGGGCGATGATCCAGCGCACCTGCAGCAAGTTCGAACATGCCGTCGGCCAATGCCCCCAACCGGTGTGCAGGGCCAATCTGACTGCCCTCTCCGCCACCAATCATGCCCCATTTCAGCTTTGCCATGGTTCTTGTCTTTCTTCAGTAATCGTTTGATTTTGTGATCAGAAATCGCTGATCTCTTGCCATTGCTGTTGCTCGGACGAGGCAAGCGCCGCCGCCAACACGCGATTAACCTCGTGCCCATCGCGAAATGTTGGCCAGATGGCTTCACCCGTATAGATCGCCTGCAGGAAATCCTTGGCTTCGATGATAATCTGATCCTGATAGCCCGTGCCATGCCCCGGCCCCAGGCAGAAGGGTTCGTAGTCAGGATGCGCCGGGCCGGTCAGGATTTTGGTAAAACCGCGTTCAGCTTCGGGCCCTTCGCGGCGGTAGAGCCAGAGGGCATTCTGATCCTCCTGATCGAACCGAATGGCCCCTTTGGTGCCGGATATTTCATAGGCATAGCCCATTTTGCGCCCTGTCGCGACGCGGCTGAAATAGAGATTGCCCATCACGCCGCTCTCAAACCTGCACATCATCTGCGCATGATCATCATTTGTCACCTCGCCGCCGGGCCGGGTGCGATGCACGGTTTCGACATCTGCCATGACCCGCGCGATTGGTCCGATCAACGCCATTGCGCCGTTGACCATATGCGGAGCAAGATCGCCTATCGTGCCATTCGCCATACCGCTTGTCCGCCACGTGGCCGGGGCGTCAGGATCGGCATAAAAGTCCTCAGTATGCTCGCCGCGGAACCAAGTCACATCGCCGATTTCACCACCGGCAATCAATTGGCGCGCATATTGGCTTGCTGGCGTACGGATATAGTTGAAACCAACCATATTGACCGCACCCGCCGCCTCAGCAGCAGCAACCATGGCGAGGCTATCCTCCAGCGATGCGCCTAAGGGTTTTTCGCAGAACACGGGCTTGCCCAGCGCAAAGGCCGCCTCGGCGATCTGGCGGTGGGTTTCCTGCGGTGAGGCAATGACGATGGCTGCGATGGCCGGGTCGTTCACCAACTCTCGCCAATCCGCAGTCGCGCGTCTGAAACCATAGGCCGCGCGATACCGCTCGGCGCTTTCAGGGCTTGACGCGCATATCATTTCAAGGCGGGGCCTGAGGGCCGTGTTAAAGACAGCGCCCACTGCGGACATCGCGACCGAATGAGCTTTGCCCATATAGCCGCCACCGACGATTCCAATTCCGATTTCAGACATTTGCAACGGCTCCGAACATATTATTTGCAACCGGTTGCAAAATCAGTATCGTGTGAATCGATTTAACGCAAGGTCCAACCGACTTTGCAGACCTCAATTTACCGGAGGAACCGAGTTGAGCGCGCTGATAGACGGTATCAAAGGAAATCGGTTTGCCGTTTTCGGACGCGCGGGCATGGATATGTTCGCCGACCCCGTTGGCGTGAAATGCGAACACGCCGAAAGCTTCCGTTCCGATCTTGGCGGATCGTCGGCCAATATCTGCGCGGGTCTGGTCAAGCTGGGTGGTCAGGCATCGCTGATCACCTCAGTCTCGGACGACGCGGTTGGCCGCTTTTGCCTGAACCGGCTGCATCACTATGGCGTCGACACCTCATTCATCAAGGTGATCGGCGGGGAATACCGGATGTCACTGGCGGTCTATGAAAGCACGATGGATGACTTCCAGAACGTGATTTATCGCAACGGCGCCGCTGATTTTCAGGTCACCGAAGAGGATATGGACCGCGTCGATTACAGCCGGTTTTCGGCTGTCATCTCAGCAGGCACCGTATTTGCCGCCGAACCTTCGCGCAGCGCCACGTTCCGCGCCTTTGAAAACGCGCGGCAGGCGGGCCTGCCGATCATTTTTGACATCGACTATCGCCCCTACAGCTGGCCCTCGGCCGAGGTCGCAGCGGATGTTCTGTCACGCGCGGGTGAGGCCAGCGATCTGATTGTCGGAAATGATGAAGAGTTCGGATTTATGGCTGGCGGCATCGAAAAAGGGTTCGACAAAGCCAAAGAGCTATCTGAGAAACCGGGCCGGATCGTCATCTACAAGCAGGGCGAAAAGGGCGCTATCACGCTGGCAGATGGTCAGGAAATCAAAACCGGCATCTACCCGGTCACTGCCGTCAAACCCAATGGCGCGGGCGACAGTTTCATGGCGGGGCTTCTGGCCTCGATCGCTGCGGGGCATTCGCTTAAAGATGCGGTTATGCGCGGCTCCGCCTGTGCTTCGATCGTTGTATCACAACCCGGTTGCGCGCCGGCCATGCCCATCACATCAGAACTGGATGCCTTTCTTGCATCCCATCCGGGTCCGACATCGGCCCCACAGGAGTAAACCATGCATATCGCGCCTTTTGACAATCAGAACAAACCCATCGTTGATAGCGACGACCCGACAGTGCCGCTGAATTATTTCAACATCGTCAAACTGAAAAAAGGCGAGGCATTCGAGTATCAGGTTCCGGGCTACGAGACCTGCATCGCGCCCGCGACCGGCAGCGTCGACGTTGACGTTGAGGGGGTACAGTTTCCCAAACTGGGCAGTCGGGGCGAAGACGTCTGGGATGGCGAGCCCGAGGGGGTCTATGTTCCTGTCGGTGCCAAGGCGCAGATGGTATGCGTGTCTGATGACGCCGAGGTTTTCATCGCAGGCGCGAAATATGACAAGGTGCTGGATCCGTTTGATGTGCGCGAACACGATCTGGTTCAATACGGCAGCGACGACACCAAAACCCATCGCAAAATCAAGCACATCCTTGGCCAGAAGCAGCATGATAAAGTCGGCAGGCTGCTGGTGAGTGAGTTGTTCACCGTTGGTCAGGGCGGCTGGTCCGGCTTCCCCAGCCATAAGCACGACACCAACCGTCTGCCCGATGAATCGCGCCATGATGAGACCTATAATTTCCGGTTCAAACCCAATTGGGGCTCCGGTCTGCAGATGCTGCAGCGCGAGGACAACGAACCGGGCGACGCGTATCATATCGTCGATGGGTCGACCGTCTGCATCGACAAAGGCTATCACCCGTGCTGCGTTCTGCCGGGGTATGAGATGTACTACTTCACCATTCTGGGCGGTCTGAGCCAGCGTTCGCTGGTGCAGTATTTTCAGCCAACCCATGCCTATCAGATCGAGACTATTCCAGGCATCAAAGACATGATCGCCAAGTTCAAATGACCCTAGCTACACTCTCCGACGTTTTGCGACCCGCTTATCAGCAGGGCTATGCCGTGGCTGGTCTGGTGACATTGGGCTGGGAAGACATGCGCGCTTATGTGGCCGCAGCCGAGGCGGAAAACGCACCCGTCATTCTGCAAGCGGGCCCAAGCTGCCGGGAACACACGCCCCTGCCCGTTCTGGGCATGATGTTTCGGCATCTGGCCGAAAACGCATCGGTGCCCGTCGTGGCGCATCTGGATCATGGCTATACGTTTGAGGAGTGTAAAATCGCGCTCGACAGCGGGTTCACATCGCTGATGTTCGATGGATCGCGCAAACCCTTGCAGCAGAATATCGACGAAACTGCCGCGATTGCCGAAATGGCCCGTGCGGCGGGAATTTCCTGCGAGGGTGAGATCGGCTTTGTCGGCTATTCCGGCGGAGAAGGCTCGAGCGGCACCGACCCAGATGAGGCAGCGCAATTTGCAAGGGAAAGCGGTGTGGATGCGATGGCAGTCTCGGTCGGGAACGTCCATCTGCAACAAAAGAAAGAAGGCGGTCTGGACGAAGATCGCATTCGGCAGATCGATGCGGTGACCGATGTGCCGCTGGTGATCCATGGCGGGTCCGGCGTGCCGGTGGAACAGCGCACGCGTTTGGCGCGTGAGACCTCAATCTGCAAGTTCAACATCGGAACCGAGCTGCGCATGTCATTCGGTAACGCGCTGCGCACCGCCGTGAACAGCGACCCAGACCGGTTCGACCGCGTGACGATCCTAAAAGAGACACATGACCCGGTCGAGGCTGCAGCACGCGCTGTGATCCGAGCCTTTGGCGCGCCACCGCAAATCGGTTGAAACAGCTTGTCTTAGCCCTTTGAAACAAAAAGGTATCTCCAAACTTTTTACACATTCCAGCGCTACCCTAATACTATGAATAAAAATGCCGAACAGAATGTGGAGCATTTGCTACGCGGCATTTCGACGAATCATGTTGAGACCGTGCGAGACGCATGGCGAGCGCTTTCACAAAACAGCGAAACTTCTGTTCCAGCCGTTGAGGGGAAACTCGCCTCCTCTGCATGGCAAGACAATCCACCCGGACCTTTGCCCAAGTATTTTGGCATCCTGCTTGCGCTGCTGAGTGAACTGAACAAAGAAGCGTTCCAACAAGAGATCATCAGGCTTCAAAAAAGAAAAACTGCATCCGGTTCACCGCAGAACTCTCGACCTGTTAGCCAAACGTCTTGCGGACAGGCCAGCGGCTTATATTGCCGAGGGCATCCCGGTTTTTATTGCTGATGAAGTTGCTGACCCAGACAGGAGTGTTCAGAACCTGAAGCGATGGAGTAGAACCAAAGGGCTGTCACTGGACAATGTAACCCGAATAGATGTGATCGTCCGCGGCTCCGATTTACATTACTTGGGCAAGTATAATCTGTTTTTCTCGGGCATCATACTGACCCAGCGCTCTGAACACGTCAGGGGCATCCGCAGATGGTGGGAAACCCTTCAGGATGAAGTCACCTTCTATCACGAGGTTGGGCATCACGTTCTGGGACACAGTGAAGGTGGCCAAGTGGCCGAACAGGAAAAAGAAGCAGACGCCTTTTGCTCGGTCCATGCTCCGAAAGTCGAGGCCTGTTTTTACTCTGATCGGTCAAACCCTTCTCTGGCTGCTGAGACCAATACTCAAACCTCTGTTGGCGCATCGCAAGAGCGATGAACGCCGCGAAGTCCTAGATTGACCCACCTTCGACCATGAAATTCCCAGCACTGCACATGGCGGAATCGCCCGAGGCCAGAAACAGCACCATCCGGGCCACATAGACCGGTTCGACCGGATCCGGCAGGCATTGGCGGTCGACCTGTTTGGCAAGTGCCTCAGGCGTGACCCACAGCTCTTTCTGGCGTTCGGTCATGATCCATCCCGGTACTACAGTGTTGACCCGGATGCGGTGATCACCCAGCTCACGCGCCATGGTTCGGGTCAGCCCATGCACCGCTGATTTTGCGGTGGCATAGGCCGGAAAACCTGCGCCCGCCTCCCACCAGGAGTTCGAGCCGATGTTGATGATCGAGCCGCCTTGGTTCTCGATCATACCGGGCGCCACCGACTGGATGGCGAAAAACATATGACGGATATTGGTCGCCATCCTTTCATCCCAATATTCCGGCGTAACCTCGCGCCAGTCGTGCCGGTCATCATGAGCGGCATTATTGACCAGTACCTGCGCATTTCCCAGCTCACCGGTCAGTTGATTAAGGGCGGCGCGCAACGCATCGATGTCCCGCAGATCGCAATGAGCAAACGCATGCCCTTCGCCAAGCTCCCGCAGTAAAGCCTCACCCGCGTCCTGATTAAGATCCACAAAGCCCACTCTGGCCCCCTGCTGGACAAAGGCCCGCACGGTCTCGGCGCCGATGCCAGCCGCGCCGCCTGTGACAAAAACGGTTGCGCCGTTCAGGCTGGGGTAGTTTGCAAAAAAGCTCTTCACTTATCCCGCTCCATAATCCACTCGACCTCTGGGGCCGCCACGAAACGCCATTTCCGCAGTGGTCCAGCCATGACGTTCAGGTAATACATCTCGAACCCATAAGGCGCGCCGCAGGGATGATGACCGCGCGGGACAAGGACAACATCGCCATCTGCAATGGCCATCGTCTCATCCAGCTGCCCATCATCCGTATAGACACGCTGAATGCCAAATCCATTCGCCGGGTTCAATCGGTGGTAGTAGGTTTCCTCCAGATAGGTGATGCGGGGGTAGTCATCCTCGTCATGACGATGGCTGGGGTACGAGGACCAATGACCATCGGGGGTGAAAACCTCGGTGACCAGCAGGCTGTCGGCGTAGTCCTCAGCTTCCATCGCTATGTTGTTGATATAGCGCGTGTTTGCACCCTTGCCGCGTTCGGTCAGGGTGATGCCCTCGGGCCCGATCCGCCGCGCCGCGTGGCCCCCGTTGCCGGGGGCCGAGCAGACGGCCAGCACGCAATCCGTCTGGGCAACGGCCTGCCAATCGGTACCGTTCGGCAGATAGAGGCAATGCGGCGGGGTCTTTTCAAACACGTTCATGCGGTCGCCCAGAATGCCCCAATCCTGCCCGGCCCCGGTGATCTGGGCCTTGCCCTCGACCATCACCAGGATGACCTCTCGGTCACCGGTCGCCTCAGCAGCCCGTTCGCCCGCACGCAGGTGGTAGAGGCCAAAACCGACATAGCCCCACCCGGCATCGTCAGGCGAAATGTCATGCACCTTGCCCCGCGTTCCAACAGGTTTCCTGAGCAGATCAGACATCCTTCACCTCCTGCTGAGCGGTTTGCTAGGCCGTGATCTCCAGCCCGGCTGCAGCGCAGACCTCAACAATGTGGTCATAGCCTTTCTTGGAATACTCAAAGGGCGGTGCCTTGGCCGGGTCCTGCTCGGCCTCGACCACGATCCATCCGTCGTACTCCATCGCCTTGAGCGCATTGGCGACGGCCTGAAAATCGATGCAGCCGTCGCTGGGCACCGTGAAGGCACCACCAATGACCGCATCCAGAAAGCTGCCATCTTTCTCTCGGGTCTGCTGAACCACATGTGGGCGGATATCTTTGAAATGGACATGCTGGACGCGATCCCCCCAGCGGTTCAGCGTCGCCAAGACATCGCCTCCGCCAAACAGCAGGTGTCCGGTATCAAAACACAGGTTCACCTCGGGGCCCGAACCTTCCATCAGCCAGTTCACATCATCTTCGCTTTCGATGATCGTACCCATGTGATGGTGATAGGCCATTGGCATGCCCTGATCTGCCATCCATTTGGCCAGTTCGGTGATCTTGGCAGCGTAACTTCTCACCTCGTCCCTGGACAGTTTCGGGCGGTTGTTGACCGGCGTTCCCGCTTGCGTCTGGATGGTGTTTGAGCATTCCGCATAAACGATGCAGGGGCTGTTCAGCGCCACGAACTGCTCGACCTGTTCGCGCACGGCCTCACGCTCGGTCGCAAAGTCGTTCAGCAGCGATGCCCCCGAACACCACCCGCCGCACAGCGCAATGTCGTTCCCATCCAGATAAGCACGCAGTCCCTCGGTATCGCTAGGCATACGCTGGCCGCGCTCTACGCCGGTATAGCCGATCTCACGCGCCTCTTGCAGCGCTTGTTCCATCGTGTAGGCCGCCGTCAGATCGGGCAGATCATCGTTTTGCCATGCGATCGGAGAGATGCCGATTTTCACGCTCATTTCGTGTTTCTTTCCTTGATGGCAACTTCATAGGCCGCGCGTTTTTTATTCACTTCGGGGCGGATGCTGACCTCGGGGACTGCAACCTCCCACCAAGTGCCGCCATATTCGGTTGAAGGGTATGGGTCTGTGTCGATCACCACCACATAGGGGCCTTTAATATCACTGCGCTTCGCTAGCGCCTCTTCAAGCTCGGCAATTGAGCTGACCTTGACGCTGGTCGCGCCCATCGAGGCTGCATGTGCCGCGAAATCGATAGCCGAGGGCGTTTCATGTGCCGCATGATCCAGCAGGTTGTTAAACTCGGCCCCGCCAGTGCCCATTTGCAGCCGGTTGATGCAGCCAAAGCCGCGATTATCGGTGATCACAACCGTGAAGGTGATGCCCATCATGGCGGCCGAGGCCATTTCCGAGTTCGCCATCATATAGGTGCCGTCGCCGGTAAAGCAGATCACGTCACGCTCGGGCTGCGCCATCTTGATGCCCATTGCACCAGCGATCTCATACCCCATGCAGCTAAAGCCATATTCCATGTGATAGGCACCGGGACGCGGCGCCTTCCACAGCTTGTGCAACTCCCCGGGCATGGTTCCGGCTGCGCACATCACAACGGTATCGTCATGGGCCGCGCGCTGCACGGCCCCAACCACCTGCATATCGGTCGGCAGAGCGTTGCCGTCCTTGGGTGCATCGGTCAGGGCATCCACCTTGTCGAACCATTCGGATTTGAGCGTCGTCGAAACAGGGTCCGCCTGATATCCGCTCAGTGCGGCGCCCAATTCATCCAGCCCGACCCGGGCATCGGCCTGAAGCGGTGTTGCGCCATGTTTTTCAGCATCATAGGCCGCAGTGTTCAGGCAAATGATCTCGCGGTTCGGGTTAGAGAACAGCCCCCACGACCCCGTTGTGAAATCCTGCAGCCGTGTGCCAACGGCCAGAACCACATCCGCCTCACCGCAGGTTGCATTTGCAGGCTCACCCCCCGTCACGCCAACGGGCCCGAGGTTCAGCGGATGATCCCAGGCCAGCGCCGATTTGCCCGCCTGTGTCTCACAGAGGGGGATGTTGTGCGTCTCAGCAAAGCTTTGTAGCGTTGCGGTGGCATCGGAGTAATGCACCCCGCCCCCTGCAATGATAACGGGCCGTTTCGCCGATTTCAGCGCAGCTGCAGCGCGCGCCAGCTCTCCCTCATCCGGGCGGATACGGCGCTGGAACCAGACGCGGGGCTCAAAGAAACTCTCAGGATAGTCATAGGCTTCGGCCTGAACATCCTGACAAAAAGCCAGCGTCACCGGACCACAATCTGCCGGGTCGGTCATTATGCGGAATGCGCGCGGCAGTGCGGTCAGCAGATGTTCGGGGCGGCTGATCCGGTCATAATACCGGCTCACCGGGCGGAAGCAGTCATTGGCGCTGACGGTGCCATCGCCAAAGTTTTCAATCTGCTGCAACACCGGATCCGGCCCCCGTGTCGCAAACACATCGCCAGGAATGATCAGCACCGGCAGCCGGTTCACATGTGCCAGCGCCGCAGCCGTGACCATATTCGTGGCCCCCGGCCCGATCGAAGACGTCACGGCCATCGCGCGCCTGCGCCCCATCTGCTTGGCATAGGCAATAGCCGAATGCGCCATGGTCTGCTCGTTATGACCGCGATAGGTTGGCAGGCTGTCTTTGACGGCGTGCAGCGCCTCGCCCATACCGGCCACGTTGCCATGACCGAAAATGGCCCAGACGCCCGCGACAAACGGCTCTCCGCCCTCGTTCATCTGCGCCCCAAGATAGCGCACTAAAGCCTGCGCTGCTGTCAGTCGGATTGTCTTGCTCATCATGATCCCTTTCAACAGGACGCCAGTCCGGGCGATCCGTTGGTTTTCACATTTCCGAAGATTTCAGGTTGCCCCGCAGGGCCATAGTCAAACGATTTGAACGCTGCGGCCCGCTTCAGACGGTACCGCCCAGCGATCCTTCAAGCTCGGCCAGTTCCTGACCACCGGCCATCAGGTCTTGCAGCTCTTCTGGCGTAATCTCTCCGCGTTTTGCGGTTCCCAGCGTCTGGCCCCGGTTCAACACCGTGAAACGATCTCCAACCGCCAGCGCATGGCGTACATTGTGGCTGATGAAAACCACACCCACACCTTGACTGCGCACCTTGTCAATCGTGGCCAGCACGTTTGACGTCTGGCGCACCCCAAGGGCCGAGGTCGGCTCGTCTAGGATCAGTATCTTGGCCCCAAAATGCACCGCGCGGGCGATGGCGACCGTCTGACGCTCACCCCCGGACAAGGTGCCCACGGCCTGATCGGGGCCACGCAGGTTGATACCCATCTTGCGCATCTCTTCCATGGTCACTTCATCAGCAAGCTTTTTGTCGAAGAAGTTGATCCCGGCCACTTTGCGTGTCGGCTCGTTGCCCATAAAGAAATTTCGGCTGACGCTCATCAGCGGGATCATTGCCAGATGCTGGTGAACCGTCGCGATCCCGGCGGCAATCGCATCGCGTGGGTCTTCGAAATGCATCGGTTTGTTTTCAAAGAAAATCTCACCTGCTGTGGGTTTATGCACCCCGGACATCGTTTTGATGAAGGTCGATTTCCCCGCACCGTTGTCCCCCAACAGGCAGTGGCATTCACCGGGCTTGAGATCAAAGCTGACCCCCGCCAGCGCGATCACCGAACCAAAGTGTTTCTGGATGTCGACCATCCGGATAGTCGGTTCTTTTTCCTGCGCGTCGCCGTGATGGAATTTGGTATCTTCGGTCATCTCAGCGTTCTCCTGTGATGATACGACGAATATAGGTGTTCAGGATCACCGCACCCAGCAGGATCACACCCAGAAACACCCGGAACAGAGAGCTTTCGACCCCGGCAAAGAACAGCCCCTGCTGAACCACACCAAAGATCAACGCCCCAAGTGCTGCACCCAGAACCGAGCCGTAACCACCGGTCAACAAAGCGCCACCGATGACCACCGCGATGATGGCCTCAAACTCTTTCAGCAATCCACGGTCCGCGCCTGCCGATCCAAACTCCATCACCTGACAGGTGGCAAAGACCGTGGCGCAGAAGGCCGTGAACATGAACATCAGAACCTTGACCTTGTTCACTGGCACACCCGAATTCCGCGCGGCTTCGGCATCGCCGCCCGCCGCAAAAATCCAGTTTCCAAACTTGGTCTTGGTCAGCAGAATATGACCAAAAATAATAAGTACGATGGCCCAGACGATCAGCATGGGAATGCCGTCAACGACGGGTTGCCCTTCGCGCGTGCCACGTTCAAACGTCGCGATGATGCCGTTATCCCCCAGCCAGACAAAGACCCCTTGCAGAATCTTGCCACCAAAGATCGGGGCCAGCCAGTCGCCTTCGGAGGCATCGCGAATGCCACCAATGATCGTTTTGTTTTCAAACGTTTGCGGCAGATAGATGGTAAAGCCCCGAAGCACAAACAGTGCCGCAAGCGTCACGATAAAGCTGGGCAGCCCTGTGCGGATCACAATCCAGCCGTTAAAGGCACCGATCAGCATGCACAGGATGAAGGTCACAATGATCGAGACCCAGGCCGGCCAGCCCAGGATCACCAGAAAGATGGCAATCATCATTCCGGCGAAACCGATCATCGATCCAACGGACAGGTCAAACTCGCCCGCAATCATCAGCAGGCAGGCGCCAACGGCGATAATCACAAACTGGGCCGAAACCGTTCCCCAGTTCATAACGCCCTGCGCATTAAACATGCCAGAGTCGGCAGCGAACAGCAGGAAAAAGGTAAAGACGGCGACGGTGCCAACGATCCCACCCAGCTCAGGGCGGATCAGCCAGCGGCGCAGCGCCGACATTTCCTTGACGCGTTCGTCAGCAACTTGGGTGGTGGACATGAGGTGTCTCCACGATCTGAATAGTGCAGCGGGAAAAGAGGATGGCGCGCAGCGGCGCGCGCCATCCCAGATGGATCAGCGGAATTCGCCCGCGTGTTCCTCGACTTTTTCAAGGGCGTCTGCGGTTACGAAACCGGGGCCCGAGTTGATGTTGTTGCCCGGCAGCACACCATAGCGATGGTAGTTCGTCAGGATCACAACCGGCAGATAGGCCTGCAGGAAGGGCTGTTGGTCGATGCCCCACTGAATGGTGCCATCCTTGATGCCTTTGACGATTTCTTCACCCAGATCGAAGGTGCCGAAATAGATATCACCGGCCATGCCGTTTTCTTTCAGCGCGGCAACGGTCGGATCAGCCGAGACCGGACCCAATGTCAGGATACCATCGGTTTCAGGGTTGGCAGACAGATAGGCCAGAACCTTGTTCTTGATTTCAGCCGGGTCTGTGCCGCTATCAAGCATCGCGTCGCCCAGTTCCACGCCCAGACCATCGGCAAAGCCACGGCAGCGCTCGGCCACGGTGGGCTGCTGAATCGCGTGATTCACGCACAGGAATTGGGTAACACCGTCGCCTTTGGCACGGATACCAGCCGCTAGGCCCGCATCGTATTCCGGCTGACCGACATACATCAGCGCACCAATCTCGCGCGCCTGATCCGGTGTACCGGTGTTCATGATGATGACATCAATACCGGAATCGACCGCCGCTGAGATCGGGCCCTGTAGCACGTCATAGTCCGCCAGCGTCGTAATGATACCGTCGGGGCCGGATGCTGCCGCCTGATCGATGATCCGGGCCATATCAGCAATGTCGCCGGTCGGCGGATTGCGGTATTCAACCTCAACGCCCATCTGATCGCCCGCAAGCGCGATACCGTTTTTGATCGTGTTCCACCAACTGTCACTGTCGGGCGCGTGGCTGACAAGAATGTATTTCTCACCTTCCGCTGCGGCCCCCGTGGCACCGGCCAGAGCAACCGCACTGGCCATCAGAGCGCCTTTGATCAGCATTTTCATCTTCATTCCTCCCATTAGTTCAGTTGTTCAGTTCGCTTTCTGATGCGGGTTGGACCCCTCGTCTTTCGGCTCTGCCGAATCTGCCGCCCCGCAAAGTCGGGACAAACTCAGTTTCCGTATATCGCGTCATTTTGCAACCGGTTTCAAAATTTCAGCGAGCGCGACAGCTTCACCTGTACGTGCCGAACGTGTTGCCGCCTCCGCCATTGCAAGCGCGGCTACTCCGTCTGAAAGGGTCACCGGCAATGCCGCCTGAGAGGTCAACACATCAACAAATGCCGCCCATTCTGCCCGGAAGGCCGCCATGTAGCGTTCCAGAAAGAAGTAGGTCGGTTTGGCACTGATGACACCGTCCGAAGCCGATTTCACGACGGTGTTTTCAAGCACATTTTCGGCCTGCAGCATCCCCTTGGACCCCAGCAACTCGATGCGCTGATCATAGCCATAGGCCGCGCGGCGCGAATTGCGGATCACTGCCAGCTGCCCGTCCGCGTAAGTCATTGTGATAATGGCCGTGTCAACGTCCCCTGCCTCCGCGATGGCTGGATCGACCAACGAGGTTCCGACTGCAGCAATGGTTTCCGGCAATGTGCCCATGACGAAATTGGCCATGTCAAAATCGTGAATGGTCATGTCCCGAAACAGCCCGCCGGAAACTTCTACATAGCTGATTGGCGGCGGCGCAGGATCGAATGAGGTGATCGAGAGCATTTCGCGCGCGCCGATCTCACCCGCATCCGCCGCCGCTTTGAGCGCCGCAAAGTTAGGGTCAAACCGGCGGTTAAATCCAACCATGACCGGCATGCCTGTGCGGGATGCAGCCTCCTGACAGGCCATCGCGCGCTTGAGGTCGAGATCGACCGGCTTTTCGCACAACACAGCCTTTCCGGCTGCGGTCGCCGCCTCGATCAGGTCAGAATGCGTATCCGTCGGCGTTGCGATCAGAACTGCATCGATTGAGGGGTCGTTGATAATCTCTTCCGACCCCCGCGCGTCAGCCTGATACTGGCTTGCCAGGGCTTCCGCGCTGTCGGCGAACGCGTCAGACACCGCACTCAGCCGCGTCTGGGGATGGGCTGAAATTGCGCTTGCATGAACTTTGCCGATCCGGCCAGCGCCAAGCAATCCGATCTGGAGCATAGAAGGTCCTCGCGTCTCGATTGGATGGCAGCATGTTCTTTTTTGCAACCGGTTGCAAGATATTTTATCGAAGGCTTCCAAAACGCATGTGTTTGGCCGGAAAACTCCCGGTCCGGCAAACCCTGAGATGGGCGCGCTAGCGCTGGCCCTTCACCCGCTTGTCGCCGCTCTGTTGGCTTTGAACGCCTGGGATCGTCAATGCGCGCCCTGCTGGAGCAAACCGGGGCGCCGAAAGCGGTTAAAGGGCACGTTCCCAACAAGGAAATACCTAATGCCTTAAACAGGTTACAATGATCGAGAGCGCATAGGAATGAGCCAACCAATAGCCACTCCGAGCGACGTAACCGCCCCGCCCCAACTCCTCCGCCGCCAGATCGCAGCCCGGAATCGATTGACGCAGAAGACCAATGGCGACAGGAACACAAAACGACATTCCGCAAAAGAAAGCCTCGCCCCTTCGATCCGTGTCAGAAATCTGCTGGTCCGGCGTCATTCGCTCTGCTAGCACACGCGGCAACCGTCTGCGCGGTGCCGCTCTGGCAGGAACCTAAGCGCTTGCGGCCTCAAACGCCTGCACAAATGTCTTTTTTAGCGCAACATCCAGATCAGCCATCGTCACCGGCAGCCCCAGATCGACCAGCGACGTGACCCCGTGTTCGCGAATGCCGCAGGGCACGATCCCTGAGAAATGTTCAAGATCGGGTTCCACATTGATCGATATGCCGTGAAAACTGACCCACTTGCGCAGCCGGATGCCGATGGCCGCGATCTTATCCTCAGCCGGTTGTCCTGTGATGGTGGGCGGTTTGTCGTTTCTCTGCACCCAAACGCCCACGCGCCCCTCGCGAATCTCACCGGTCACGTTGAATTCCGCAAGGGCAGAGATCACCCAGGTCTCAAGCTGCTTAACAAACAGTCTGATATCCTGGCCGCGCTTTCCAACATCCAGCATGACATACACCACACGCTGCCCTGGGCCATGATAGGTATATTCACCGCCCCGTTTGCTTTTGTAGACCGGAAAACGGTCGGGATCGGTCAGATCCTCGGATCGCGCCGAAGTACCCGCTGTATAAAGCGGCGGATGTTCCAGCAACCAGATGCATTCATCCGCCTCTCCGGCCGAGATCGCGCGCGCGCGCTCCTCCATAAAGGCGACGGCCGCTTCATAGTCGACCAATTCGTCAGAGATTTTCCATTCCATGGAAGCCTCATACTGCGCTTGCAGGGCTGGTGAAAGTGGTCACGCGGCCTCAGCTACGCAACGCTGCAGCACTTGCGCATAGGTTTCTGCACCCTGCGCGCCTGTTAGCAAGTATTTGCCACCAAAGACCATCGACGGAACACCCGATATCCCGCGGCTTGTCCAGAACCGCTGTTTTTCCCGAACAGGGCCCACATGAGCCCCCGACGACAGCGCAACCTGCGCGGCGTGTGCATCCAACCCCACCGCCCCGACGACATCAAGCAGGACATCGGAGTCCGAGATATCTCTCTGATCGGTGAAATAAGCTTCAAACAGCGCCAGTTTCAACTTGTGCTGGTCGCCCTGCCCCTCGGCCCAATCCAATAGCTGATGAGCTGAAAACGTATTTACGATGCGGCTGTCTTCATCGAAGTTGAATACAAATCCCAACTCAGCCCCAAGCGCACTCAACCGATCGCGCACCTGTTGGCTTTGCTCGGCGGTCGAGCCGTATTTCGCCATAATATGCTCTCGCAGATTCTGACCTTCGGCGCCCATTGCGGGGTTCAGCTCGAAGGGATGCCACCGAATGCGCGCCCGAAGATGCTGCTGATCAAGGGCCTGATCCAACTGGCGAAATCCTACTATGCACCACGGACACACAATGTCCGAAACAATATCAATTTGCACGACGGTGCGTGAGTCTGAGGATGTCATCTGAAGCTCCTGAAGCGGGTGTGGCTGCCAGCCTGTAGACGTTACAGATATTCAGCGCGCCCGAGAATTCAAATGGGCGTGTTTTTGCCTCTTCACATCCCACGCTTCACCGTCTATACGCCGCTCTACCAAGTCACAGACAGTGCGGTCGTGGCGGAATTGGTAGACGCGCAGCGTTGAGGTCGCTGTGGGGTAACACCCGTGGAAGTTCGAGTCTTCTCGACCGCACCATTTCACTTTTTGACGTGAAGTCCCGTTAAAAAATACAGATACTTATAGGGTTCGACGCCAGTATTGACGGTTGTGTTTCTTGTCGAGGTTCTCTTGGTCCAGCGATGCGTGCATTAAACGAGCGCACAGCTCATCCGATCAGACCGACCGGTCGACATTTTTTGACGAGCGCGAAAAGGGAGGCGCTCAGCCCAGCGTTTTGCTTGGCCGACATCCTGTTAACCCGCACCTGCCTCGCGCTCACGCCCCTGAGACGCGTTTCGGGTAGGTGACGCTAGGGCAACGACAATCCGGCGCCCAGCTCAGCTCTGTTTCGCAAAAACGCCGGGATTCTGCATGATTTAAGGTTAATTCGGCCAAAATCGCATGCGATCACCACAGCGCGCGCCTTTCAGCCTATTATATGATGACCGTTCAAAAGTGAGTGGTGTCTTACTATTGGTGATCTCGGGCGTAGCCTGCGAAATCCGATAAAAATGTTTGGTGGAAATTCTGCCGTTCCGACCTCAAATCGGGACGGCAATTTCATTCTGGCGGATCAGCTGGAGCAATGGTGATCAGATCGGCAACCACGTCAATCACCGCGATCCAGACCACAAGTCAGGTCAGAGCCGCTTTGATCTTTTCCGCCTGGCCAGCGATTACATCAAAATCGCCCATGTTTCCGGGCGGGCGCATCGAAACTCCTTCGTAGCGCGGCAGGATGTGAAAATGCAGGTGAAAGACCTCCTGCCCTCCGGCGGCTTCGTTGAATTGCTGAACGGTAACGCCATCTGCCTCAAACGCCTTCACCACCGCGCGTGACAGCAGCTGAACCGTCTTCATGACGGCCGAAAGCTGTTCGGGCGAAGCGTCCAGCATATTTCGGCATGGCGTTTTTGGGATGACCAGCAGATGCCCATCTGAGCGCGGCATGATATCCATAAAGGCCAGTGTCTCATCATCCTCGTAAACCCGTGTCGAGGGGATTTCGCCCCGCAGTATCTTTGCAAAGATGTTTTCAGGATCGTAACTCATGTCTCGCCCTCCGTGCTGCCGCTGCACATGTTCTTGCGGCCCAACGGGCGAAGGTCAAGCAATCATGGTCAACTGATTTACCTCCTGGATTCAGATTTCAGGCCAGCCCTAATGTCTGGTGCACGGCTCGGAACCGCCCCCAATGCCGGGATTCTGTGAAGCGGGCGCAGCGGGACGACCATGCTAAGGCGAACTGATAACGACCCTCGACACCCCTTCAACACGCGTTGCGGGCACCGGATTTGAACACCCCGGTTCAAGAGGGTGCGGCTATTTATCTTGATCCAGATCAAACTCGACCATTGAAGGTCGCCCCCTCGCATTCTAAAACCAGCAGGAATCCCGCGCGTTGGAGAGGTCCAACTGCGCGGTAGAATTGCAACAGGAGGCACCTAATGGCAGACGCAGCCATTCATGGTCACGATCATGAAGACCAGCGCGGGTTCTTTACCCGCTGGTTCATGTCGACCAACCACAAGGATATCGGGATTCTGTACCTGATCTTCTCGGCACTCGCCGGTCTGATCTCGGTGTTGATGACCGTCTACATGCGGCTCGAGCTGATGCACCCCGGTGTTCAGTATATGTGCCTCGAAGGCTTCATGGCCGATCCGTGTACCCCGAATGGGCACCTGTGGAACGTGATGATCACCTATCACGGTGTTCTGATGATGTTCTTCGTGGTCATTCCGGCTCTGTTCGGAGGATTTGGCAACTATTTCATGCCGTTGCAGATCGGCGCGCCGGATATGGCGTTCCCGCGGATGAACAACCTGTCCTTCTGGCTGTATGTCGCCGGTACCTCGCTGGGTGTGGCCTCGCTGCTGAGCCCGGGTGGCAATGACCAGCTCGGCTCGGGCGTGGGCTGGGTTCTCTACCCGCCGCTGTCGACGACCGAGGGCGGCATGTCCATGGACCTTGCGATCTTCGCCGTACACGTATCGGGCGCCTCCTCGATTCTCGGCGCGATCAACATGATCACCACCTTCCTGAATATGCGTGCCCCGGGCATGACCCTGTTCAAGGTGCCGCTGTTCAGCTGGTCGATCTTCGTCACTTCGTGGCTGATTCTGTTGTCCCTGCCAGTTCTGGCCGGCGCGATCACCATGCTGCTGATGGACCGCAACTTTGGTTTCACCTTCTTCGACCCGGCTGGTGGCGGTGACCCGATCCTGTATCAGCACATCCTGTGGTTCTTCGGCCACCCGGAAGTATACATCGTGATCCTGCCCGGTTTTGGCATCATCAGCCACGTGATCGCCACTTTCGCGCGCAAGCCGATCTTCGGTTACCTGCCGATGGTCTGGGCGATCATCGCAATTGGCGTTCTGGGCTTTGTCGTCTGGGCGCACCACATGTACACCGTTGGCATGTCACTGCGTCAGCAGGCTTACTTCATGCTAGCCACGATGGTCATTGCGGTTCCAACAGGCGTTAAAGTCTTCTCGTGGATCGCGACCATGTGGGGTGGCTCCATCGAGTTCAAAACCCCTATGTTGTTCGCCTTCGGCTTCCTGTTCCTGTTCACCGTTGGTGGCGTGACCGGTGTGGTTCTGTCGCAGGCGGGCGTGGACCGTGCCTATCATGATACCTACTACGTGGTGGCACACTTCCACTATGTGATGAGCTTGGGTGCCGTCTTTGCGATCTTTGCCGGTGTCTATTTCTACTTCGGTAAAATGACCGGTCGTCAGTACTCCGAGTTCTGGGGCAAGGTTCACTTCTGGCTGTTCTTCATCGGCGCTAACCTGACCTTCTTCCCGCAGCACTTCCTGGGCCGTCAGGGCATGCCACGCCGCTATATCGACTATCCTGAAGCTTTCGCTCAGTGGAACTTTGTGTCGTCGATTGGTGCATTCGTCAGCTTCACCTCGTTCCTGCTGTTCTTTGGCATCGTGATCTACGCCCTGCTGCGTGGCGCGCGTATCACTCAGAACAACTACTGGAACGAATATGCCGATACACTGGAATGGACCCTGCCCTCGCCGCCGCCTGAACACACGTTCGAGCAGCTGCCTAAGCAGGAAGACTGGGACAAGGGCCACGCGCACTAAACCCAGATCAACCCAAACAGGAAAGCCCCGCATCATGCGGGGCTTTTTTGTATTCGGAGTCTATCCTGACTTTATTTCAATCCTCGACCTCTTATTATCCGCAATCAATTCGTCGACCGATAGTTTTACAGCCGCAGGCAATTTTGAGCAGAAAGACAACTCTCCATGATCCTTCATGACGGCATCAAAATTCAGCAAATGGCCAAGGGCTCCTTTGGGTTCATTTGCATCGTTCTGTCATGGACATTTCTGGTCGTTCTGGCTGATGAACTGACGCCGATCGAGCTGATTTCGAACCCCAGCCCACCGGTCACGATGCTGGGCCTCGCTGTCGCATTCTTTCTGGGCTTCAAGAACACCTCGGCCTTCGGGCGCTGGTCCGAGGCCCGCGCCATCTGGGGCGATATCGTCAACAGCAGTCGTGATTGGGGAAACGTGGTCTGCAACCTCGTGCAGACCGATGGCACCCCGATTGACAGCGCCACCCGACAGGAACTGATCGAGCGGCACATCGCATGGCTCAACATGCTGACCTATCAGTTGCGCCAACCGGCGATGACCAGCCGCACCCGCAGGCCCTGGATGTTTGGCCACAAACCCGTCTCAGACCGCGTTGAGCTGCACCAGAAACCGGAATGCTGGCGTGACACACAGCTGGACAGCGACCTGCCCTTGCTGGAAGGCAAAGCCAACAAAGCCGCCTATCTGATATTCCTGCAGGGCGAAAAACTGTCCGCATTGGCGCAGGCCCACAAGATTGACCCGTATTGGCATGTCGCCCTGATGCAGCGACTGTCCCGATTGACTGACGCACAGGGCAAAAGCGAGCGCCTCAAGAACACACCCTTCCCCAGACAGGTTGCCGAGGTCGGCCGCATCTTCAGCTGGATCTTCATTTTCATGCTGCCGCTGGCCTTCAATGATGAGCGGTCAGTGACGACCGGAACCGGCGCGCCCTTGCTGGAACTGATCCTGTATGACTGGCTCACCTTCGCGCCCGTAGGTGCTCTGGTCTGCTGGATATTCTTTGTCACCGAACGCGTCAGCGCCTCGATGGAGGATCCGTTCGAGGGCGATGTGACCGACGTTCCGATCTCGGCCATCTGCCGCAGTATCGAGATCGACCTGCGTCAAATGACTGCCTGCGGCACAGCGCCAAGCCCCGCTCAGCCGATCGACAAGGCGCTGTTCTGACCGCCCGCTCACAACTTGCCTCTGCCCATAAGAGCAACGGAAGGATCGAAAAAATCTTCGTTTTGAGGTATCCTGTGTGACGACCCCCGAAAGCGGAGCGTTCTGATGCCCGAGATAGACTTTTGGTATTCCATAGGCAGCACCTACAGTTTTCTGACCGTTATGAGGCTGGATGACTGGTGTCGCGAGCATGATGCAACGGTCCGCTGGCGACCGTTCAATGTACGGACGATTATGGCGGATCAGCAGAATGTGCCCTTTGCAGGGAAACCAACAAAATCCGCATATATGTGGCGGGATATCGAACGCCGGGCGGCCAAGTATCACATTCACGCGAATCTGCCTGCGCCCTACCCGATCTCTGACCTGCAACTAGCCAATCAAGTCGCGCTGCTGGGCATGCAGGAAGGCTGGGGCAAGGACTTCACTCAGGCGGTGTATCGCATCTGGTTCGAAGAAGGGGTCGAGGCCGGCAGCGACAATGCGCTGTCCGAGGCTTTGTTTCGATGTCAGCAGGACCCTCGCCCAGTCCTGGCCCAGGCCAGCAGCCCCGAGACACAGAACGCGCTGGTGGCAGAAACCGAAATGGCCGCGAAACTGGGCGTATTCGGTGCTCCCAGCTTTGTGGTGCGCGGCGAAGTTTTCTGGGGCGATGACCGGCTGGACGATGCGTTTTCATGGTCCCGCGTCGGCCATGTTGTCTAGACTATCGACTTGGACATATATCCATATATCAGGTTATCTCTCAGCCATGCCTTACCAGTGGAAAAACACCTCCGATTCCGAGCAAGAGCTTCACCTCTGGCCGCACAACTCATTGCCCCCGCGCGGCGCAATGGGTGTTGTGCTCTCTGTGTTTCTGTTTGGCCTTATTCCGTTGATGGCGGTTCTGGGATCAGCGCTGCTGTGGGGGTTGCTGCCGTTCCTGCTGCTGACCGTTCTGGGGCTCTGGCTGGCGTTTGAGATGAATTACCGCGCGCGCCGCGTCTCCGAGGTTCTGACGCTGACCGGCACGCAGGCGCGGCTGGTGCATCATAGCCCGCGCACAGGACAAAAAGAGTGGAACTGCAACCGCTACTGGGCCCGCCCTGAAATGCACGCGCGCGGCGGGCCTGTCCCAAACTACATAACCCTGAGCGGCGATGGCCGTCAGGTCGAGATTGGCGCTTTTTTATCCGAAGAGGAGCGCATCGCGCTGTTTGAGGATCTGACGCGCAAACTGCGCGCGCCAGAATGATCAGCCCCCGTTAGATGCCGCGCAGAGGTGATCTTTGACCATCGGCCCGACCTTGCCGAAATCCATGCGACCGGTGTAGCGGGTCTTGAGCTCTCCCATGACCTTGCCCATATCGCGGATCGAACCGGCACCGGTCGAGGTGATGGCCGTCTGAATGGCCTGCGTGACCTCGTCATCATCCAGCTGCTTGGGCAGAAACTCCTCAATCACCTCAACCTCGCGCAGTTCACGCTCGGCCAAATCAAGACGCCCACCTTCTTCATAAGCGCGCGCGCTTTCCTTGCGCTGTTTGGTCATTTTTCCAAGAATCTCAAGGACATCGGCGTCTCCGCAGCCGTTGGCCTCTTCGTTTCCCGGCGCCCGAGTCGCGATATCGCGGTCTTTGATCGCGGCGTTGATCAGCCGCAAGGTCGATAGACGCTCGGCCTCTTTGTTTTTCATTGCTTGCTTCAGGGCAGTGTTTACCCGTGATCGCATATCCATATGGTTTGTCCATCCCCATGGCAAAGGAACCCCGACCATATCCAAACAAAAAGCGCGACACAACAGCAGGCGAACACAGCTAACATATTGAAAAACAACAATAGCCCAAAAATTGATCAGACTTGACCCGGTGACCTATCCCCCTTAGGAATACGCCGATTTACCCAGCAGGAGAGTCGCGCCATGGCCCACACCGCCACGTCCAAGCCCACCGCATGTCTGGCACTGGCCGACGGAACCCTGTTTTATGGCATCGGCTTCGGCGCTGTTGGCCAAACGGTTGCCGAGCTATGCTTTAACACTGCCATGACCGGTTATCAGGAGATCATGACAGATCCCTCATATGCCGGACAGATCGTGACCTTCACCTTTCCGCATATCGGTAATGTTGGAGTGAACCCGGAAGACGACGAAACAGCGGATCCGGTGGCAGCCGGGATGGTGGTCAAATGGGACCCGACTGAGCCCTCGAACTGGAGGTCGGCAGAGGAATTGAAAGGCTGGCTGGCGCGGCGCGGTCGCATTGCGATCGGCGGCGTCGATACCCGCCGCCTGACTCGCGCGATCCGCCAGCAGGGCGCGCCGCACGTGGCGCTTGCCCATGATCCCGAGGGGAATTTCGACATCGAGGCTCTGGTCGCTGCTGCCCGCGGTTTTGCGGGTCTCGAAGGCATGGACCTCGCCAAGGATGTGACCTGCGCGCAGAGCTATCGCTGGGACGAAATGCGTTGGGCATGGCCGGACGGCTATACGCGGCAAGAGGCGCCTACCCACAAGGTGGTTGCGCTGGATTACGGGGCCAAGCGCAACATCCTGCGCTGTCTGGCCTCGAGCGGATGTGACGTCACCGTACTGCCTGCCTCCGCAACCGCGGCTGAGGTCATGGCCCATGAACCCGATGGCGTGTTTCTGTCCAACGGCCCCGGCGATCCGGCGGCAACGGGCGAATATGCAGTCCCGATGATCCGTGAAATTCTGGACACAACCGATCTGCCCGTTTTCGGCATTTGTCTGGGTCACCAGATGCTGGCGCTGGCACTGGGCGGACAAACGGTCAAGATGAACCACGGACACCACGGCGCAAACCACCCCGTCAAGGATCTGGACACCGGCAAAGTCGAGATTACCTCGATGAACCATGGCTTTGCGGTCGACGCGGACTCGCTGCCCGAAGGTGTCGTGGAAACCCACCGGTCGCTGTTTGACGGCTCGAACTGCGGCATTCGCATGTCGGACCGGCCCGTCTATTCGGTGCAATACCACCCCGAGGCATCGCCCGGCCCGCAAGACAGCTTCTATCTGTTCGAACGCTTCGCAACAGCAATGGCTGAGCGGAAAGCACAGGCTTAACGCAGCCTGTGCGCACACATAGAGGCGCATTAACCTCAAATTAACCGTATTTCAGCAACCCTGTTTCCGTTTCCGGCGGCAGGGTGCGTAAATGGTTGAGCTGAATCTTCAAGGACTAGCCCCTCTGACGCCGGTTCCTGATGCGCCGCCGCACAGGCCGCTGGGGCATTGGTTGCTCAGCCGCGGCGTCATCACGCACGCACAGCTTGAACAGGCGCTTACTCTGCAGGCGACCCAGGATGCCCCGCTGGGTGAAATTCTGCTGGGTGAGGGTTGGATCGGGCGGCCCGCTCTCTTGCAGGCACTGGCCGATCAAAGCGGTCTGCAAATCGCTGATCTTAAGAACAGCCCTCCATCCCATGACTTGTGCGCGATCAAACCAGTCGATTTCTGGCTGGCGCATAACATGATACCGTGGATGCAGATGGGGCCGATACTGCTGGTGGCGACCGCGCGCCCGGATCGGTTCGCCGGCATCGCCGAACACCTGCGGGACCGCAGATATACCGTTGTTCCGGTGCTGGCCGCCGCCGAGCAGATTCACGACACCATCGCGCATGTCTTTTCGGCCTCCCTCGCGCAGACCGCTGAGGCGCGGGTGGATCCGCTGCAGAGCTGCCGGAACTGGACCGCCCGGGCACGCATGGGACCTGCAGCGCTGTTGCTGATCACGCTTGTGATATTTGCGGCACTGCCATCCCTTGGGCTGAGCGCCCTGTTTTGGGCCGCGATATCCACTCTGGCTCTGTTCATGATGCTCAGGTTATGCGGTCTCGGCGCATTTCTGGCCCCGCGCAGGGCCCCGCCTCAGACATCTGATGCAGCCCGCACGAAGCTGCCCAATGTGTCGATCATGGTCCCGCTCTACAAAGAACGGGAAATCGCCGATGTGCTGATCGCACGGCTTCAGCGTCTGACCTACCCCAAGGCGCTTCTGGATGTGATTCTGGTGCTTGAGGAACGCGACGACATCACACGCCAGGCGCTAACAGATGTCGACCTGCCCGATTGGATCCGCGTCATCGAGGTGCCGGAGCTTGGCAAGCTGACAACAAAGCCCCGCGCGATGAATTATGCACTGGATTTCTGCCGGGGCAGCATCATTGGCGTCTGGGATGCCGAAGACGCACCGCAACCTGATCAGATCGAAACTGTGGTTCGCCACTTTGAGCAGGCCGCCGAGGATGTGGTCTGTCTGCAGGGCGCGCTGGACTACTACAATCCCCGCACAAATTGGCGGTCCCGTTGCTTTACCATCGAATACAGCGGTTGGTTCCGGGTCATCCTGCCGGGCATTGCCCGCTTGGGTCTGGTCGTGCCTCTGGGCGGAACCACATTCTTTTTCCGCCGCGACAAGCTTGTCGAGCTTGGCGGCTGGGACGCTCACAATGTCACCGAAGACGCCGATCTGGGTGTCCGCCTCTGCCGTGCCGGATACCGGACCGAGATCGTCAGCACAGCAACCTATGAAGAGGCCAATTTCCGCGCCTGGCCATGGATCAAACAGCGTTCGCGCTGGCTGAAGGGCTTTATGGTCACCTATCTGGTTCACATGCGGGCACCGCTGAGGTTTCTCGCAGATCTGGGCATGATAAAGTTTCTCAGTGTCCAGGCCTTTTTCCTTGGCACGATCGGGCAATTCCTTCTTGCACCGGTACTGTGGGCCTTCTGGCTGACATCCCTCGGGCTACCGCAACCCTTTCACGGCGTCGTTTCACAAGAGACGCTGGTTTTCTGCATGTATCTCTTTCTGGCCGCCGAGAGCGCGAACTTTATTGTCGGTGCGCTGGGGGCAAACGCCGGCGGCAGGCGCTATCTGATACCCTGGGTGCCCGCCATGATCCTGTATTATCCGCTGGGCGTTGTCGCGGCTTACAAGGCTCTCTGGGAACTGATTGTGAACCCCTTCTTCTGGGACAAAACACAGCACGGCCAAGCCGCCGAAGAGGCGTAGCTGCGCTATTTTTCCCGCCGGACGGCATCCTGTTTCAGCCGCGTCATGAACGCGATCGAGATATGTTCCTTCAGCGCCCGTTCGGCCGCGTCTTCGTCCCGCGCGACAATCGCCTCAACGATGCCTTTGTGCTCGCTTTGCGCAATCTCTCCGCGCCCCTGCACCGCCAGCGATGTGGTCGCCATCAGCGCCATGGTCCGATGCACAAGGTTGAGCTGCTGCACGAGATAGCGGTTGTGCGAGGCAAGATGAATCTGCTCGTGGAACCGCCGATTAGCCCGTGACAAGGCCGCAGGGTCATCCACCAACGCATCATCGGCCGCAACCATCTCTTGCAGAACCTTTATCTCTTCCGGCGTTGCGTGCCGGGCGGCAAGGCGCGCGGCCAGCCCCTCAAGCTCGCGCCGGACAACATACAGCTCAGCCATCTGGTTGTGATCCAGAGAGGCCACGATCAGCGACCGACCGTCCCGTTCCAGCAGCGATTGCGTCTCAAGTCGTTGCAAAGCCTCGCGAATCGGCGTGCGCGATACACCAAACCGTTCGGCCAACTCGCTTTCCACAAGACGATCGCCCGGTTTGTAGACGCCAACATCAATGGCCTCAAGGATCAGGCTGTACGCATCGGTCTGAGATTGTCGCGGCTGGTTCATCTGGTCTGGTTCTCCTCGTTCGAACCTGTCTATCCGCCGGATGGGGCAGCAATCAAGTGCGCCATTGAATTGCGCACGTTCACCCCGTACACCGCAGCCATGGTTAAACCTTCTTTTGCGCATGTCACCCAATGGGTGTTCGATCTGGACAACACGCTGTATCCGCCGCAGATGCAGCTGTTCGATCAGATCGAAGTGCTGATGACCGATTATGTCGTCCAGGCCATCGGCGTAGACCGGCCCGAGGCCGACCGCCTGCGCGCCCAGTATTGGCAGCAATACGGCACAACACTGGCGGGCCTTATGGCCGAGCATGACATCGACCCCGATCCTTATCTGCATGCCGTCCATCAGGTCGACATGAGCCATATGACACAGGATACGGACCTTGCCGCGTATATTCGCGCCCTGCCCGGTCGCCGCATCGTCTATACCAACGGCAGCGCGCCCTATGCCGAACGTGTGCTGGCCGCGCGCGGATTGTCGGGGCTGTTCGACGCGATCTACGGGGTCGAGCATGCGGGCTATCGCCCCAAGCCCGAACGCGCCGCGTTCGAGGCGATTTTCGCGCAAGACGGAATTCAGGCTGACAAGGCGGCCATGTTCGAAGATGACCCCCGGAATCTGACCGCTCCGCATGCCATGGGCATGCGCACCGTTCACGTCGCACCGGACCCGCATCAGGCCGATCACATTCATCATCATACCGACGATCTGACCCGGTTCCTGGCGCGTCTGGTCTGACCCGACCGGCTGCGACGATCTGCTCATTCCGCAGGTCAGTTACGGGCCCTATATGCGCCAGTGCGACGAACAGAACGGAGACTCCCAATGAGCGCGCTTGAGATGCCTCAACGCCTGCCGCTTTGGCAGCGCTTTCTTTATGCGATCCCTGTCTTTGGCTGGATGGCCCGAGACGTGGCGGACGGCGAACCTGAAGACCTGTGGTACACACTGGCCGCGTTCGTCAGCATGTGGGGCTGTTCGGCTCTGGTGTTCGGCCTGCCTGGGCTCTACCTGCCAGCGGTGGCCATGGTGCCGGTGATGTTCCTGATCCTTTTGCTGATCACGCGCGGCTAAGAACCACGAGACAGGATGTCACTTGGCCTCTGCCCAGCAACAGCACTAAGGTCTGTGTAGAACGGAGACTTACGCCATGACCGACAGCTGTGACATCCTGATTTCAGGCGGTGGAATCGCAGGGCTTACCGCCGCTGCCGCATTTGGTGCCGCCGGCTTTGACGTGATCTGCGTCGACCCAACACCTCCGGTCACCGAACGCGACGTCGATGGTTCGGATCTGCGCACCACGGCCTTTCTGCAGCCCGCACAAGGGCTGCTGGAGCAATGCGGATTGTGGGGCAGACTGGCCGCCCATGCCGCGCCCTTGCAGATCATGCGCATCGTTGATGCAGGCGGAGACGTACCGGAGCCGCGCGTGGTGCGCGATTTCAACGCCGCCGACATTTCCGATCAGCCCTTTGGCTGGAACCTGCCCAACTGGCTGCTGCGGCGCGAGATGGTGGCCCGGCTAGCCGAACTGCCCAATGTCGATTTCAGACCGGGCACGGGTACAACCAGCCTGTTCACCCGCACAGCCGAGACCCGCGTCGGCCTGAGTGACGGCAGCCGCATCCAGTGCAAGCTGGTCATCGCTGCCGACGGGCGCAACTCGCCCATGCGCGAGGCCGCCGGGATCCACGTTCACACTACGCGCTATGGCCAAAAGGCGCTGGCCTTTGCGGTGACACATCCCATCGCGCATGAGAATGTCTCGACCGAGGTTCATCGCTCTGGCGGTCCCTTCACACTGGTGCCCCTGCCCGACTGGAACGGGCAGCCGTCATCCGCCATCGTCTGGATGGAGCGCGGCCCACGCGCCGTCGAATTGCTGAACCTGGACCCTGACGTTTTTGAGACCGCGATGACTGAACGGTCCTGCGGATTGTTCGGGCCGCTCAAGCTGGCCTCGCGCCGCACCATCTGGCCGATCATCAGCCAGTCTGCCGAACGGCTATCGGGCGAACGTATTGCGCTGATGGCCGAAGCGGCACATGTGGTGCCGCCGATTGGGGCACAGGGTCTGAACATGTCGCTGGGTGATTTACGTAGCCTGCTGGATCTGGCCCAGGCGCGCCCGGATGCTTTGGGGGATGCCCAAATGCTCGATAGTTATCACAAAGCGCGCCACACCGAGATTGAACTGCGCGTCAAGGGTATCGACCTTTTGAACCGTGCCTCGATGATGGAAACGCGCGTCTTGCGGGACGCGCGCGCCATGGGGCTGAACGCCCTCTATTCGCTGGCACCGGTACGCAAGACACTGATGCAAATGGGCCTCGGCGTCCGCTGAGGCCCAAGTCAGCTTACAGAACCTGGTCCAACACCCGCTTCAGCCGGGCAATTGTGCCGTCCACGTCATAAAGCTTATCGAGCCCGAACAGCCCCAGACGGAAGGTGCTGAACCCCGCGGGCTCGTCACATTGCAGCGGAACCCCTGCGGCGATCTGCATACCCAACGCGGCAAATTTCTTACCGTTCTGAATCTCTGGGTCCGCAGTATAGCTGACCACGACACCCGGCGCGCCAAAGCCTTCGGCTGCGACCGACACGATTCCTTTGTCCTTGAGCATTGCGCGTACGCCATTACCAAGCGCCCACTGGGCCTCGCGCAGTTTTTCGAACCCGTATTCGCGGGTTTCGACCATAGTGTCACGGAACGCCCGCAGTGCATCGGTCGGCATCGTCGCGTGATAGGCATGACCGCCATTTTCATAGGCCTGCATGATCTGACGCCACTTTTTCAGGTCGATGGCAAAACTGTCCGAGTTCGTCTCGGCCAGACGCGCCTCGGCCCGTTCGGATAACATGACCAAACCGGCACAGGGCGATGCGCTCCAGCCTTTTTGCGGAGCCGAGATCAGCACGTCGACCCCGGTCGCTTTCATGTCGACCCAAACGCAGCCCGACGCGATGCAGTCCAGAACCATCATCGCGCCAACCTCATGAGCAGCGGCGGCCATTGCAGTCACATAATCATCCGGCAGGATCACACCGGCCGACGTTTCGACATGCGGTGCAAATACGATGTCAGGGCGCTGCTCGCGAATGGCCGCAACAACCTCTTCGATCGGGGCTGGAGCAAATGGTGAAGGGCTGGCATTGCCGGTTTCGCGCGCAGTCAAAACCGTGGTTGATGCGGCCAGCGACCCGGCTTCGAAAATCTGGCTCCAGCGGTAAGAGAACCAACCGTTGCGAACAACCAACACATTTGCACCGCGTGCGAACTGACGGGCTACGGCCTCCATGCCATATGTACCGCCGCCGGGAATCACGGCAACACCTTCGGCGTTGTAAACCTCGCGCAGCATCGAAGAAGTATCGCGCATCACCTGTTGGAACGAGGCCGACATGTGATTGAGCGAGCGATCAGTAAAAACGACCGAAAACTCCTCAAGACCATTCGGGTCGATGTTACTCAAAAGTGCGGGCATGCTGCATCCTTTCCTATGGTTTGGGTAGTTTCTGACCACTCAAATCGCGCAGGTAAAGCATCAATGCGTCCAGAAAGGTTGACTTGACGGAAACCGTGCAAGGATTGACGATCCTGCTACCAATCCAAATCGCAAGAAAGAAGAAATGACGCCAATTAGTGTCACCGTCCCTTTACACTATGACGCGATTCTGAACAGATACGCACATCTTGAACAAGAAAAGGACGTGCGCGCTTGTGACTTCGCAAAAACGGATCAGTTTTCAGGTTGTTCGTGACGAAGTGACACGACGGATCGAGACCCGGGTTTGGCCGCAAGGGTCGCTGCTGCCAACCGAGACGCAGTTGGCCGAAGAATTCAATTGCGCCCGTGCAACCGTTAATCGCGCGCTCCGGGAGTTGGCCGAACAAGGATTTGTCGAGCGCAAACGCAAAAGCGGAACCCGCGTCCGAAAATCCCCGAGCAAACACGCCAAACTGGAAATATCGCTCGCCCGCCATGCCGTCGAGAGTCAGAATGCGGACTATCGCTATGCGCTGGTCGAACGGAACGTGTCCGAATGCCCCGGATGGCTCAGCTCGCAGCTCAGCGTTTCACCTCAGGCACGTGTGCTGCATGTGATCTGCATGCATTATGCAGACAATCGCCCCTTTCAGCTTGAAGAGCGCTGGATCAATATCGAGGCGGTTCCCGAGATCGAGCATGCCGATCTCAGCGAAACCAGCCCGCATGAATGGCTTTTGAATACCGAACCCTTCACCGATGCAGAGCTGGCCTTCAGCGCGGTCTCGGCTGATGGACGCCTGGCTGAATTCATGGGCACCACCGCCGGTGCCGCGATGATTCAGCTTGAGCGGACGACATGGAAGAACGGTCAGCCGATGGCTTTTGCACGCCTGACGCATCATCCGGGGTATTGTGTTCGCACCAAATACTGATCCCGCTAACCAATCGGTCCGGGCAGGCGTTCTTCGCTGAGCAGCACGTTTGCCTCAACATCGCCGGCCCCTGGCAGGGTCATGATGCGTCGGCGCAGCACGCGCTCGAAATCGGACAGATCACGCGCAACCACGCGCAGGCGATAGTCATAGAGGCCAAGTACGTGCTCGACCGTCTGCACTTCGGGAATGGCGCTGACAACGCGTTCAAAATCCTCAAGGCTGACCTGCCCTTTTCGGGCCAGCTTTACCCCCAGAAAAACCGTGACACCGAAGCCCAGCGCTTCGGCATTCAGGCGCAACCGGCGACCTTTGATCGCACCGCTGTCCTGCAGACGGCGCATGCGCCGCCAGGTGGCGGGTTGTGACAAGCCCAGTTTGCGCCCCAGCGCGCCCGCACTTTGCGTCGCGTCCTGCACCAACGCCCGCAGAATTTTGCGGTCGACCTCATCCAGTTCAATCATACCGGCAGCACCTCATCCCGTTTGACCCGCGCGATATGCATCAGCGCCTCGATATCGGCGATATGCGGAAGGGTCAGAATGCGATCCCGATAGACCTGCTGATAGTGCGGCATGTCCCGCGCCAGAACCGAAAGGCGCACGTCGACGCGGCCCAGAAAGGTCTGAATCTCGATCACCTCGGCCACCTCACGGGCCGCAGCGGTAAACTCGTCAAACGCGCGCGGCTGGGTCTTGTCCAGCGTCACCCGCAGCGAGACCTCAACCGCATAGCCCAGCGCGGCCCAGTCAATCACGGCCTCCTGCCCCTCGATGATCCCGGCGGCCTGCATCTTTTCAATCCGGCGCCAGCACATGCCCGCACTGATCTGGCATCGCTCGGCCAGTTCGGCCGCTGACAGGCTGGGATCAGCCTGAAAATGGCGCAGAATACGTCTGTCGACATCATCGAGCATGATTTTTACATCTTTCTCAATTTTCGCGAATTATAATTCGTCCTAGACCTCAATACCCGACAACGCAGCACTCGCCAATACGCAAAGAGCCGGATAAAACCTCCGCAATCGAAACAGAAAGGACCGGCGACATGCGCGTCTATTACGATCGCGATTGCGACATCAACCTGATCAAAGACAAAAAAGTGGCCATTCTGGGCTATGGTTCGCAAGGCCATGCGCACGCACTGAACCTGCGCGACTCGGGTGCCAAGAACCTCGTTGTCGCCCTGCGCGAAGGCTCGGCCTCGGCCAAGAAAGCCGAAGCTGAAGGTCTGCAGGTTATGGGCATCGCCGAAGCCGCAGCTTGGTGTGACGTCATCATGTTCACCATGCCCGACGAACTGCAGGCCGAGACCTACAAGAAATACGTCCACGACAACATCAAGCCCGGCGCAGCGATTGCGTTCGCCCACGGCCTGAACGTTCACTTTGGCCTGATCGAGCCCAAAGAAGGCGTCGACGTCATTATGATGGCCCCCAAAGGCCCCGGCCACACCGTACGCGGCGAATATGTCAAAGGCGGCGGCGTGCCCTGCCTGGTTGCCGTCAACAACGACGCCACCGGCAAAGCGCTGGAAATCGGCCTGTCCTACTGCTCGGCCATCGGTGGCGGCCGCTCGGGCATCATCGAGACCAACTTCCGCGAGGAATGCGAAACCGACCTGTTCGGCGAACAGGCCGTTCTGTGCGGCGGTATCGTTGAACTGATCCGTATGGGCTTTGAAACGCTGGTCGAAGCCGGTTACGCGCCCGAGATGGCCTATTTCGAGTGCCTGCACGAAACCAAGCTGATCGTAGACCTGATCTATGAAGGCGGCATCGCCAACATGAACTACTCGATCTCGAACACCGCCGAATATGGCGAGTATGTATCGGGCCCGCGCGTTCTGCCGTATGACGAAACCAAAGCTGCGATGAAAGGCGTTCTGCGCGACATCCAGACCGGTAAATTCGTGCGTGACTTCATGCAGGAAAACGCCGTTGGTCAGCCCTTCTTTAAAGGCACACGCCGCCTGAATGACGAGCACCAGATCGAAGTTGTCGGCAAGAAACTGCGCGACATGATGCCTTGGATTTCGGCTGGCAAGCTGGTCGATCAGGAAAAGAACTAAGTCTGAGCAATCAGCGATCGGGCGGCCCTTGTGGCCGCCCTTTTTCATACCCGCACGTCACTTGAATCAAGAGCGGCAATCATATGAAGTCAAATGACTTTACCAGACATTACCTTATCACCCCGTGACAATAGAAGACCCGCAGTTTAGAGGACCCTATGGTTCAGCAACCCAACTCCCGTGACTGGAGCGGCGTTACCGGTCTTGGCCTCATCTGGGGCGCAACATTCATGGTGGTTGCCATCGCGCTGGAAGGGTATGGGCCGGTCACCGTGGCGGCAGCGCGTACCACGCTGGGCGCGGTCACCCTGCTGTTGCTGATGGCGGTGACACGCCGCAAGCTTCCCGACTTTAGCCCAAGCCTGTGGGGCGCGATTGTCATCATCGGCATTCTGTCGACTGCCCTGCCCTTTGTCCTGCTCAGCTGGGGACAGCAATATGTGCCCTCGGCCTTTGCGGGCCTGTCCATGGCTGCGGTGCCACTGATGGTTTTGCCGCTGGCTCACTTCTTCTCGGACGAGCCTATGAACGCGCGCAGAGTATTCGGCGTATGCCTTGGCTTTTCGGGCGCGTTGGTGTTGATCGGTCCGGGGCTGGCGCAGATCGGGAATGGTGCCGTGCCACTGGCACAGTTGGCCTGTATCGGAGCTGCTTTGTGCTATGCTGTGTCCTCGATTTTCACCCGCCGCTGCCCGCCAATTGATCCGGTTGTTCTGTCTGCGCTGACGCTGATAGTGGGCGCCGTGATCTTGCTGCCGATCATGCTGATCACTGATGGTATCCCCGGATGGGAAGGTAACCGTCCCGGAATCGCCATCGTTATTCTGGGACTGGTCCCCACAGCTTTTGCCACGCTTCTGCGCATATCTATCATCCGCAGCGCGGGATCGGTCTTTCTGACACTGGTGAACTATCAGGTTCCGGTCTGGTCCATGGTGTTTGGTGCCTGGATTCTATCCGAGGCGCTGCCCTTGCGGTTCTACATCGCCCTGGCGCTGATCCTCACCGGCCTGGCCATCAGTCAGTGGTTCAGCCTTCGAAAGATGCTGACGAGCCGCTAGCCTGCGGCGGCCTCGACCTCGGCCACGATACCGTCGACAACCTGCGTCAACAACGCATCATCCTCACACTCGGCCATGACCCGGATCAGTGGCTCGGTTCCCGATTTCCGGATCAACAATCGCCCCTGTCCATTCAGCCGCTGCTCGGCATCTGCAATGGCGGCCTTGACGCTAGCAACCTCAAGCGGCGTTTGACCGTCGCCATAGCGCACGTTCTTGAGCAACTGCGGTACGGTTTCGAACTGGCGCGACAGCTCGGACGCTTTGCGCCCGGAATGCACCATCTCGGCCAGGAAATGCAGGCCGGCCATCAGCCCGTCACCCGTCGTGGCAAAATCCGACATCACGATGTGACCGGATTGCTCGCCCCCCAGATTGAACCCGCCTTCGCGCATTCGTTCAACCACGTAGCGATCGCCGACGGCTGTGCGCTCCAGACGCAACCCAAGACCGCCAAGGTGACGCTCCAACCCGAGGTTTGACATCACCGTGGCAACCAGCGCACCGCCCTTCAGGGTTCCCTCGTTTGCCCAGGCCGATGCCAGCAGCGCCATGAGCTGATCCCCGTCGGCGACCTGCCCGGTCTCGTCCACAATCACAACGCGGTCGGCATCGCCATCCAGACAGATGCCCACATGCGCGCCATGCGTGACAACGGTTTCCGCAGCGATCCGGGGCTGGGTCGATCCGCAGCCAAGGTTGATGTTTTTACCATTAGGCGCGGTTCCGATCGGGATAACCTCTGCACCAAGCTCCCACAAAACCTCGGGCGCGGTCCGGTGCGCGGCACCGTTGGCGCAATCGATCACCACCTTCAGCCCATCCAGCCGCAAATCCCGCGGCAGAGAGGACTTCACTCGCTCGCCATAGCGGAACCGGGCATCGTCAACCCGCCGCGCGCGGCCAATGTTCTGCGCCTGCGCGGGCTTGACCCCTTCCTCGATCAGTTTTTCGATCTCAAGCTCGGCCTGATCGGACAGCTTGAAGCCATCCGGCCCGAAAAATTTGATACCGTTGTCCACCGCAGGGTTATGGCTGGCCGAGATCATGACGCCCAGATCAGCGCGCATGGAGCGTGTCATCAGACCAACAGCAGGCGTTGGCACCGGCCCCAGCAACAGCACGTTCATCCCCGTGGATGTCAGCCCCGCGGTCAGCGCGTTTTCCAGCATATACCCTGACAGGCGCGTATCCTTGCCGATCACCACCCGGTGGACGCCCGTTGCATCGCGACGGAAATACCGCCCAACCGCCGCCCCGATGCGCAATGCCATTTCCGCCGTCATCGGATAAGTATTGGCGGTCCCCCGCACCCCGTCGGTTCCGAACAGCTTGCGCATACGCGTTACTCCACAAAATTTGGTACCTGCGACCGGATTACCGGACGACAGCCCACAGACGCAAGGCCTGAGACGTCTCGGCCACGTCATGCACCCGGATGATTTGCACACCTTGCGACAATCCGGCCAAAGCAACAGCAATTGATCCCGGCGCGCGCGCATCTTTGCGCGGCTCTCTGCCGATCGAGCCAATAAAGCCCTTGCGCGACACGCCCAGCAAGATCGGGCAGCCCAACCCGTGGAACAGGCTGAGATTGCGCAGCAGCGTCAGGTTATGCGCCTCAGTTTTGCCGAACCCGATGCCCGGATCGATAACGATCAGATCACGGCTCAGGCCTAGCTGTTCCAGATGCGTGATCTGCGCCTCAAGAAAATCATACACATCCAGCAACACGTTCTCATATTGCGGATCGTCCTGCATGGTGGCGGGATCGCCCTGCATATGCATCACGCAGACGGGCGCTTTGATCCCTGCACAGTAAGGGGCAAGATCGGCGTCAAAGGTAAAGCCTGACACATCATTGATCAGGCCAGCCCCCGCCTCCCACGCGGCCCGGGCCACGGCCGCCTTGCGCGTATCGATCGAGATCAGCGCATCGGTGTCCTCACGAATGGCCGCGATCAGCGGGCGGGTCCGTTCGATTTCCTCATCAACGGGCACAAAAGCCGCGCCGGGACGCGTCGATTCACCGCCGATATCGAGGATAGTGGCCCCATGCGCAACCATCTCGGCCGCCGCCGCACGCGCTGTCGCCACCGAATTGTGCAACCCACCGTCCGAGAAACTGTCAGGCGTTGCGTTGAGGATGCCCATGATCTGTGGACACCCCATGTCCAACCCGACAATCGGTGCGCGCGCCCGAGTGAGCCGATCCAACATATGCGGTGGAATCTCGGACAGCTCGACAACCTCGGACCCGCCCGAGCGGGTCAGCTTTTCAGCTTGGGTGAACCACAGCGCTTGCCCCGCAAGCGCGACGGCGTTTTGCGGCCGGGCCGGGCCATGCTGCACCAACGGGCGGAAATAGACACTCACAGCTGCTTTTGCTCGACCGAAACCGCCCGCAGCGGGGTTTTGGGAGCCTCGGGCAAGTCGCCACCGATCACCAGCATTTCGCTAGCCTCAAATGTGGCCGCAAACCATGCCGCCAGCGCCACTGCGTCAGACGGAGCAGCAGAGGGTCCGTCCACCGCATCCAGCACGATCTTGGACGGAGCCCAGACGCAGATCTGACCGTTCTTCATCGCCCAATCCAGCTCGGTCCGCGTCGAGACAACGACGCAGCGATGATCGCGTGCCGCCAGCACCCATGCGTTCTGTTCAATCGCCAGCAGGTCGATCCGACGCTGTGTCATCGCATGTCCCGTCTGCGAGACCTGCAGATCCGCGGCACCAACGCACAGGATCAACGGGCGCTGCCGATTCTCAAGCTGATCGATCCAGCCGGTCAGATTATCCGAAGCAATCGCGTCATTCGACAGGAACACCAGACGCGGATGCGGGCGCTCTTCCTCGACCACTTCGTGATGCACTCCATCCCTGCCGCGTACAATCTCAACCCCTAGTGCGCCGGGGCCGCGATCCAATTTTTCAATGCGAACAAAAGCTCTTACAGCCTGAGGCTCAAGCAGAATACGTTCAGCAATCCGATCCGCCAGCGTCTCAAGCAGATTCAAACGCTCAGCCGCCAGTTCAAAGGCAATCGCCTCGGTCACACGATCATAGGACAGGATACGATCCACATCGTCGTCTATGGGGTCAGTCAGAGGACGGACCTCAACGACAACGTTGAAACAGATGCGCTGAGTCGTGCCCCGCTCGGCCTGGAAGGCCCCGATCTCGACCTCGACAATATGGTCGCGCAGCGAGATGCGATCCAGCGGGCCGCGCGGCGCAGTGGCTTCGGACCGTTCAGACGGATGCGCAAAGGCAAGGCGAACTTCAGAACTCATAGGACGGGCCTTTTCGGCTCAGTGGGCAAGTTGGCCCAAAGTATACGGTGCCGCGCGCCTATAGCATCCAAACAAACGCCAATCCAGCCGTTGAATGCGGCGTCTCGCATTGCGAGACCCCGCCTGGCAATCAGTTGCTCGCCGTCTGATAGTTGTGCCGATAGAAGATATGCACACCAATCCGCGCGGTTTCCTTGTAGACCCGTGCCCAGGAAGGGCGAACCGCTTTGGTATGATAATGGGTGGCGCCTTCGGTCAAAGGTACGCTGACGCCATCGATGGCAGCCCGCGCAACCTTGGCAACCCGCTCATACGCCTTCTTCTCGTGGATCACCTCTTTCTGCCCGTCGCAGGTATAGGTAAACTGGCACTGGTATTTCCGACCAGTCCCCTGGCGGATCACACCACACAGCGAGTCCGGAAAACGACCGCTTTTGACACGGTTCAGGATCACCTCGGCAACGGCGAACTGCCCACGCACACTTTCACCGCGCGCCTCGAAATACAACGCCTCGGCAAGACATTGCCAATGCTCATCTCCGGTCGCTTTTGGCTGTTGATCCAGCCACGTCTTCGAATATGAAACCTCAATAGGCTCCTGCACCTTCCGCGGCTTGAAAAGCTTCAGATAGTCGCGGAAGCTTTGGACCGGCAGCTCACCCCGAGCAACCAGTTCACGTTTAGCAGTATTTGTTGCTTCCCTCTCGGCGAAGGAAACACTCGGCAGCATAGCTGCTGCCGACATGGCAACAGCCAGTATGTAACGTAGCATCAGATAACCTCGCACAGGCACAATATGCGCCATACCCTCCCCCGGCGGGCGCGACGAGGCTACTACCCCAGTTCAGGGCAGACGTCCAGTTCTCAAAAAAAAGCAAGAGGAAATCCGCCCGCGAGACCAATTAAATTTGGCCACAGGTCCATCCCAAACCCACTAATCCTTGGGCGGATTGTGCGTGTCAACCCCCAAGTTTGGACGAAATTGCCAGTTGAGCGGCAGCCAGCCGAGCGACGGGTACCCGGAAGGGCGAGCAGGACACATAGTCGAACCCTAGATCGCGGCAAATCGCGATTGATTCGGGGTTTCCGCCATGTTCACCGCAGACCGACAGGGTCACGTCAGGCTGCGCGGCCCGGCCGCGCTCTGCCCCCAGCTTCAGCAACTCGCCCACACCGTCAGGGTCAAGCACATGGAATGGATCTTCGGTAAAGACGCCCTGCTGGACATAGGCTGACATGAACCGACCCGCATCGTCGCGGGACAAGCCATAGGTCATCTGGGTCAGGTCGTTGGTCCCGAAACTCAGGAACGAGGTATGCGGCGAAATCTCTTCGGCTCGCAGACATGCGCGCGGTGTTTCGACCATAACCCCCAGACGATATTCGAATTCCTGGCCTTTTTCTGCGGCAACCGCAGTAGCCACAGAGTCGATGCGCGATTTGACCAGCTCGACCTCGCGATTGGCAGACACCAGCGGAATCATCACCTCGGGTACGACGAGGGCGCCGTTCTGCCGCGCCTCCAGCGTCGCCTCAAAGATCGCGCGCGCTTGCATGTCGTAAATCTCGGGCACGGTCACCCCAAGGCGGACGCCCCGCAGACCCAGCATCGGGTTATATTCCGTCATTGCGGCCACCCGCCGTTCAACATCTGAAACCGGCAGGTCCAGCGCCTCGGCCAGTTCGCGTTGTCCAAGGCGCGTTGTAGGCAGGAACTCATGCAGCGGAGGGTCGAACAGACGAATGCAGACCGGCTGCCCCTCCATGATACGGAACAGCTGCACAAAATCTTCGCGCTGCATGGGCAGCAATCGCTCCAGCACCGCCGCACGACCAGAGGGGGTTTGTGCAAAAATCATCTCGCGCATCACGATCAGGCGGCCCGGATCAAAGAACATATGCTCGGTCCGACACAACCCGATGCCTTCAGCCTGAAAATTTCGGGCGGTCTGCGCGTCGGCGGGCGTGTCCGCGTTGGCGCGAATGGCGATATCACGCTCGGCATCCGCCCAGCTCATCAGGGTCTGGAAACAGTCGTCCAGGGCGGCTTCCAGCATGGCCGGCTCGCCCGCCAGAACCTGCCCCGAACTGCCGTCGATTGTCAGGACGTCGCCGGTTTTGAACACCCGGCCGTCCCGCGTGCTCAGCAGCTTTTTCTTGGACTGGAACCGCAAGTCCGACGCACCAACGATGCAAGGCAGCCCCAAACCGCGCCCGATCACCGCCGCGTGGCTGGTCATGCCACCCTTTTCGGTCAGAACCGCCACTGCCGCATGCATCCCGCGTACATCTTCGGGCGAGGTCTCACGACGCACCAGAATACACGGCTCCCCGCGCGAGGCACTGGCTTGTGCCTCGGCTGAGGTAAAGACGATACGGCCCGTCGCGGCACCGGGACTAGCGGCGATCCCAGTGGTCAGCACATCGCGCCGAGCCTCGGGATGCACCTGCCGGTGCAGCAGTTCGTTCAGCGAATGGGGATCGATACGCATCACCGCCTCTTGCGGCGGAATGATCCCGTCCTCAGCCAGATGCACGGCAATCCGCATGGCTGCACGGGCACTGCGCTGCACCCGGACGCCGTCCAGAATGTGGACATGCCCGTTCTCGATCACAAACTCGACCTGCATCTCTTCGCGCAGCTTGACCCGCATCAGAGCGGCATGCTGCTTGAGGTCCGCAAACGCTTCGGGCGCGACCTCCTCCAGCGAGCGTCCGCGCGGGTCCTTTTCCAGATAGAGCGCGGCAACCCCTTCGCCCAGTGCATCCCGCCCCTGGCTCTGGCTCAGATAGCGACCGGTGATCTGCGGCATCCCGGTGGTCGGATCAACCAGTTGCAAAACGCCCGAGCCGCACTCGCCCTGCCCGACACCCGGAATCATCTCTTGTATGACCAACCCCAGCCCCGCATCGGCAGGCGCGCCCTTGGCCTGGCGCAGCAACCGGGCCGACGTGCCATCCCATGCCCGCGCCATCGACCGCAACACACCGATCAGTTGCTCGCCGCGATCCTGCGGAAAGGCCTCGTCGGTTTCATCCTCATACGCCTTCAGCGACAGACGCAAACCCTCGCGACCATCGGCGTCGATGTCATCAAAGACATCTGCATCCAGCCGCGCGACATGGATCGCATAGCTCTGGACAAAGCGCAGATACAGCGCCGCCGCCGCCTCGGCCCCCATTGTGTCTGACAGGTCCACGTACCGCGCATCGTTCATGCCGATGTTCAGCACCGCACCGGGGCCGCCCCAATCCGGGTCTTCCGAACTGGGCCGGACGCAGAGCAGCGCAGTTGCATCGAACTGTTCCAGCACCGCACCGATATCCGGCACATCCCCTTCAGCCAGCCGCAGCACCGCCTCAAAGGACAGCGCCACGGTCCGCGGCACTGGCAATTCCAGCCGAACCAGACGCTGCAGGCACTTCGCCCGCCCGCCATGCGTGTTCGCAGCCACCGGCGCATCCGGGGTAATCAGGGTGGTATGTGGATTATTCTGCACTGCAGCACCTTTTGGTTTCACCGCAGCATAAGCGCGTTTGTCTTTCGCGCAAGGGCGTTATGGGCGCGCTAACACGCGCGCCCAAGGCTTTACCCTTCGATCAGCGTCAAATCCGCGACACTAGAGCAGACCTGACGGATCTGGCTCAGCAGGTTCAGACGGTTGCGGCGCAGGATATCATTGTCAGTATTGACCTGCACATCTTCAAAGAACGCATCCACCGGCCCGCGCAAGCCCGCCATGGCCGACATCGCCGCCGGGAAATCCTCGGCCTTGAGCGCCGGATCAATCTGGGCCTCAGCCGCGTCCAAGGCTGCAAACAGAGCCTTTTCGCTGTCCGTCTCGGCAAACTTCACATCCGCACCGTAGGAGTATTCCACCCCATCTTTCTCTTCCGCCTGAGACAGGATGTTATTGGCGCGCTTGAACCCCTGCACGAGGTTCTCTCCATCCTCGGTCGCAATCACCGCGTTCAGCGCACGAGCACGTTTGACCAGCAGGTTGAGGTCGTCATTGCCGTCCATCGCGATACAGGCGTCGATCACGTCGTGGCGGATGCCCTCATCGCGAAGGAAGACTTTGAGGCGGTCGTGGAAGAAGGAGAGGAGATCAATCGTGCGTGAGTCTACCTCTCTTCCTGCGACCATCACACCAAGTGTAATTGTCGCAGGATAGGTCTGGAATGTCCCATCGCCGGACTTTTCTCGGTATTCTTCGGCTAATTTGTTTAGTTCGTCCGCACGGGCTTTCGATACTCCAGTGTCGTTGCTGAGAATTCCTAGTGTTGCCGTATCAAGTATCGAAATCTGCAGTTCGTTCTCCAAAAGCAACCGGATAACCCCCAACGCCGCTCTGCGCAGAGCAAACGGGTCTTTCGATCCGGTGGGCTTCTCATCAATCGCCCAGAACCCAGTCAGCGTGTCCAGCTTATCCGCCAGTGCCACGGTCACCGACAAAGGCGCGGTCGGCACGTCATCTGACGGCCCCAACGGCGAGTAATGATTCTGCGCCACAGCAGCCACGGCGGCATCTTCGCCCGCCGCTTCGATGTAATACCGCCCCATAAGCCCCTGCAATTCCGGGAATTCATAGACCATCTCAGAACTCAAATCGGCCTTGGCCAGACGCGCGGCTCTTTCGGCCTGTTCCGCATCCGCTCCAACAACCGGGGCCAGTTCGCGGGCCAGCGCCGCGATGCGGTCGATCCGTTCAGCCTGTGTGCCAAGCTTATTGTGGAAGGTCACATTCTCCAGCGCGCGGGTCCATTGGGCGATGTCCGATTTGGCAACGCGCAGATCGTTCTCCCAGAAGAATTTCGCATCGGCCAGACGCGCCGACAGCACCTTCTGGTTCCCCGCCAGAATGGTCGCGCCGTTGTCGGCGGTTTCGCGGTTGGCCACGGTGATAAACCGCTCGATCCGACCGGTCTTGGGGTTCTTCACGGAAAAGAACTTCTGATGCTCTTTCATCGAGGTCTGCAGCACCTCTGGTGGCAGGTCGAGGAATTCGTCATCGATCTTGCCCATCAGGACCACCGGCCATTCCACCAGCCCGGCAACCTCGGCCAGCAGGCCCTTGTCGTCGACCACCTCGAGACCAGCGGCAAAGGCCATGTTCTGGGCGTCGTTCCAGATATGCTCGGCCCGTTCTGCAGGCGACAGCACCACAAAAGCGCGTTTCAGCTTGGCGGCATAATCCTCGAATGAGCTGACCGAGAACCGACCCGGTGCCATGAACCGATGACCTTCGGTTGTGTCATCGGTCTTGATCCCTTCGATCTCCATCGGCACAACCTGTACGCCGCTTTCATCGCTCAGGATGCACAGGATCGAGTGCAGTGGCCGAACCCAGCGCATCGACCCGCTGCCCCAGCGCATGGATTTCGGCCAGGGGAAGTTACGGATCGTCGCCTCAAGCACTTCGGCCACAATCTCGGCCGCCGGGCGCCCGGCTTTCTCGATGGTGGCGAAATAGACCGCGCCCTTGGGTGTCTCACGTTCCTCTAACTGATTGCGGGTCAGGCCCGCACCGCGTAGGAACCCTTCGATGGCTTTGTCCGGCGCGCCGACCTTGGGGCCTTTGCGTTCTTCGCGGATGGTCGGGCTTTCGGCCAGCAGCCCCTCAATCGCCAGCGTCAGACGGCGGGGCGTCGTCAGCGCCGCAGCACCCGCATAGGTCAGGCCCGCCTCGACCAAACCATCGGTGATCCGCTTTTTCAGATCCTCACCGGCACGGGCTTGCATCCGCGCGGGGATTTCCTCGGAAAACAGTTCGATCAGCAGGTCGGGCATTTTCAGTCCTTAGAAATTTACAATCGTCTGAATGACGATGGCATTGGCAATATCCACAAAGAATGCGGATACAAGGGGGAGCACGATAAAGGCAATAGGCGACGGGCCATATCTCTTGGTCACAGCCGTCATATTCGCAATTGCGGTGGGGGTTGCGCCCAAAGCAAAGCCCCCAAACCCGGCGGACAGCACGGCGGCGCGGTAGTTGCCCGCCATCAGCGGGAACAGAACCCAGATCACAAAGGCCACCGCAAACAGCGTCTGCGCCGCCATGATCACCGCAATCGCCATGCCCAGCTGCGCAATAGTCCAGAGCTGCAGGCTCATCAGCGACATGGCCAGAAACGCGCCCAGCGCAAATTCCGAGATCAGCGCCAGCGATGGCGTACGCGACACCGGCGGGGCCGAGGGGCGCAGAACCGCCCTGAGATTCGCGATCACGATCCCCATGATCAGACAAGGCACAAACAGCGGCAGCTTTAACCCGGCGGCGGTGATGACTTCGCCCAAGGCGTATCCGGTAATAATCGCAAGGTTCAGATACAGCAGCACCCGCATGATGGTCAGGTGGCTGATATCATCGGGCTGATCCGTGTCATCCGGCAGGCCAACGGTATGTTCCTCTTCGGGTCGATCCGGGGACAGCTTGCGCCCTTCGATCAGCAGACGGCCAATCGGCCCCCCTACCAGCGCCGCCAGAACAAGGCCCAGCGTCGCGACAGCCACGCCCAGCTCGGTCGCGCCGTCCAGTCCGGTGGCCTCGGCCACATCCGGGGCCCACGCAATAGCAGTGCCATGCCCCCCGATCAGTGCAGCAGAGCCGAACAGAACGCCGGATTGTGCCGGATAGCCAAAGATCGCTGCCCCGGCGGCCCCGATGACGTTCTGGAACACAATCGTAACGAGCGTCAGAATCAGAAGGATCAACAGTGGCTTACCGCCCGCAATCAAATCGGACAGCCGCGCGTTCAGACCAATCCCGGCAAAGAACAGAACCAACAGAAAATCGCGGGTATTCAGCTCGAACGACAACTCTATGTCGAGCGCCAGATACAGCAATAGCACAACCAGCGAGGCCAGGAGGCCTCCGGTCACGGGCTCGGGTATGTTAAAGCTGCGCAGGATGGGAACACCGGCATTGATCCGCGCGCCCAACAGATAGACGGCAAAGCCCAGCGTGGCGGTCAGAAAGTCTGGGATCTCAAGCGTGTATCCCATCTCATCCTCTCAGTTCTGCGGTCTGGGCGGACATTCCTCGCCAACAACCGTGCCGTCATAGGCCTTTTCGCCGCAATTGTTCAGCGCGTGCCAGACATATCCCCGGCCATCTTCGGTGACGGCAACAATCCGATCAACGCCGTAATGGATGTTCTTGGTCCCCATAAACGCACGCGCCCGGCCCGATTTCAGATCATCGGCCAGTGCCACCGCGTCATAACAGTCAAACCATCGCGGCGCGGTTAGCGGTTCCGGGTCATCGACCGGCACAAAAGAGGCCGCCAGTTGATCAGGCGTCAGGTCCGTCTCAAAACAGGCACGATACCGGATCGGAGAACTATCAGCGTCAATCGCCCGAAACTCGCGATACGCAATCGGCGTCACACCCTGCCCGCCTTCAGACATTAACGCGACATCCTCACCGGGTTGAGGTTCAACATCATAGTAGAACCCATAAACCTGCAGGTAATACATGCCGATGCCAGCAGCAGCAGCGCAGACGAGAAGAAGGATTGCCAGCAGCTTTCCGGTCATAACTGAGAACTCCTGCTCATGCCGCCTCTTTCAAGTTCTTGTAAAATAGGACAGGTTCGGGCCAGATACAGGCAGAAACGAGGTGGCCGATATGGAAACGACCCTTGCCGTCGGATTTTTCGGCGCGCTGTTTGCGATCATGAACCCGATCACCAACCTGCCCGTGTTTCTCAGTGTCACGCAAAGCCTGTCGCCCGCCGATCAGCGGAAAGTGGCGGTGAAAACTGCGATCTATTGCCTGATCCTCGGTGGCGCCTTTGCCTCGGTCGGCAGTCAGGCGTTGGGGCTGTTCGGCATTAGCGTCGATCACCTGCGCGTGGCCGGTGGGCTGGTTGTACTGATGATCGGCCTCAACATGCTGAACGGGAATGAGAGCAGCTCGCATCACGGAACCGACGGGGAAAAGCAATCTTACCCCGCGCCCGAGACGGTGGCCTTTTATCCGCTGGCTTTCCCGATCTTGGTGGGTCCGGGCACGATTACGACGCTCATCCTCTATGCCCATCACATTAAAAAACCAATCGAAGCCATTGTTTACGCAGGTGTCTTCTTGGCTGTTGTGGCTCTTTTGCTTATTACCTTCTGGAACGCCGCCTGGCTGGCCAAGAAACTGTCGGACAATGCACGCGTGATCATGAGCCGTTTCATGGGCATGATCCTTTCGGCCATCGCAATTAGCATGATCGCCGACGGCCTGAAGGCTTTGCTGCCAGGTCTGGCCTAACGGGATCATCAGGCCGCGTGCCCGGCGGCCTCGGTCAGCACAAACGCATCCGCGCATTGCTTGGCCAGCGCCCGGACACGGCCGATATAGGCCTGACGTTCGGTCACCGAGATCACGCCCCGCGCGTCCAGCAGGTTGAAGATATGCGACGCCTTGATGCACTGGTCATAAGCCGGATGCGCCATGATAATGCGCTTACCGGTTTTTGGGTCGTCATGTTCCTGCGCCAGAATGGCGGCGCATTCGGCCTCGGCCTCTTCGAAATGACGCAACAACACTTCGGTATTGGCCACGTCAAAGTTCCAGCGGGCATATTCTTCTTCGGTCTGCTTAAAGATGTCGCCATAGGTCAGCGGGCTGGGCGACTGCGGATCGTTGAACGGCATGTCCATCACATGGTCGATGCCCAGCACATACATGGCCAGACGCTCCAGACCATAGGTCAACTCGCCTGAAACCGGCGAACAGTCATGACCGCCCACCTGCTGGAAATAGGTGAACTGGCTGACTTCCATCCCGTCGCACCAGACCTCCCAGCCCAGACCCCAGGCGCCCAGAGTGGGGCTTTCCCAGTCATCCTCGACAAAGCGGATGTCGTGCAGCGCCATGTCGATCCCGATGGCCTCAAGGCTGCCCAGATACAGCTCCTGCAGATCGGGCGGGCTGGGTTTGATCAGCACCTGGTACTGATAATAGTGCTGCAACCGGTTCGGATTCTCACCATAGCGCCCATCGGTGGGGCGGCGCGACGGCTGCACATAGGCCGCAGCCCAAGCGTTCGAGCCAAGCGCGCGCAGGGTTGTGGCCGGGTGGAACGTGCCAGCCCCCACTTCCATGTCATAAGGCTGCAGGATTGCGCAGCCTTTTGAGGCCCAATAGGTCTGGAGCCGCAGGATAATTTCCTGAAATGAACGTGGTGCGCTGGACTGTTCGGTCATGACATTCCCTCTGGACGCCACTTGCGCCCGGTTCCGGTCGGTTTTGCCCTTCCTATGCAAGGGGCCAGTGGCCGTCAACGGGCCAATGCTGCCCGGCTGTCGCTGCAGGGCCACACCAGAAATTCCCCGTATTCCGACCATGGTGTTCAGCGGGCGAATTCGGGTACTCTGCGCCACAGCAAAAACACTGCGAAACACGGGCAGACAATGACACGCGTATTTACGGCATTTCTATTTCTTTTCTTCTTCGGCATGCGTGCCGTATTCGCGCAACAGGACGCGGGCGTCTGGGTTCAGGTCGAGGCACAGCCTTCGCTGCGCGAGGCACAAGAGCGCGCGCAGGCCTATTCCAACACCCTGCCCGATGTCAGCGGCTTCCGCCTGAGCAGCGGCTGGTACGCCATCGTCATCGGCCCCTATCTGCGCGAGGATGCTGAACAGGTCTTACGCGTTTACCGCGCCGAAGGGCAAATCCCCGGTGACAGCTTCATCGCCTTTTCGAACTCTCTGCGACAGCAGTTCTGGCCCATTGGCGTCAGCGGTGTGGATAGCGCAACCGTGACAGCCCCGGTGCAACCCGAGGCCCAGCCCGACGCACCGCGCGCCGAGCCCACACCGCAAGCGTCTGACGAAACTCGCGCGCAAGCTCTGCAAGGTGAACGTCTGCTGACCGCGCAGGAACGCAAAGACCTGCAGACCGCATTGCAGGCGGCAGGGTTCTATAACTCGACCATTGACGGCGCCTTTGGTCAGGGAACCCGCCGGTCGATGGGCGAATGGCAGCGGTTCAACGGATACGACGACACCGGCGTTCTAACCACGCTGCAACGCCGGGCGTTGATGGATGACTATAACGCGCCGCTGATCAGCGCCGGTATGGAACGCTACACCGACGCCCAGGCCGGGATCGAACTGGACCTGCCGCTGGCTGCCGTCGCCTTTGATCGCTATGAGGCGCCTTTTGCCCATTTCACGGGCACAGAGGTTCCGCAGGCACAGGCCCTGCTGATCAGTCAGGAAGGCGACAAAGCCACCCTGCGCGCGCTGTATGAAGTGATGCAATCGCTCGAGATCGTGCCCCTCGACGGCCCGCGTTCCCTGAAAGGCGACAGGTTCACGCTGGAAGGGCGCGGCAATGGCATCGTGTCTTATACCGAGGCCGCGCTGAAAGACGGTCAGATCAAGGGCTTTACTCTGGTCTGGCCCGAAGGCGACGACGCTCGCCGCGCGCGTGTGCTGGCGGCCGTCAAATCCAGCTTTTCGACAACCGGATCGGTTCTGGATGCGGGCGCCGGGGCGGATGCCGAGCAGCGCATCGATCTGGTCTCGGGCCTGCAAATCCGCAAACCGCGCCTGTCGCGCTCGGGCTTTTTTGCGGATGCAAGCGGCACGGTCCTTACAGTCTCAGAGGCCGCAGACAGCTGCACCCGCATCACGCTGGACGGCGATCAGGAGGTGCAGGTTGCCTGGACCGATACCGATCTGGGTATCTCGGTCCTGCGCCCCAATCAGGATCTGGCCCCGATGAGCGTCGCTGAATTCAGCGCGGATACCCCCCGCATTCAGTCCGAGGTCGCTGTGTCCGGCTTTTCCTACGAAGGCGCGCTTGGCGCCCCAACGCTGACCTACGGTCAGGTTGCCGATGTGCGCGGGTTGAACGGCGAGGATGGCGTGAAGCGCCTGTCGCTGAACGCGCAGCCCGGCGATGCCGGTGGTCCGGTTTTTGACAACAGCGGCAATGTCGTTGGCATGCTGCTGCCGACGAAATCCGAAGGGCGCACCCTGCCCGACTCGGTCAGCCTGGCCGCCGGGGTCGCGCGTCTGAGCGACATCCTGACCAAAGCGGGCGTTTCCGGCCAATCGGGACAGGTGACGGCGCAAATCTCACCTAATGAGCTGAACCGCCGCGCCCTTGGGATGACCGTGCTGGTCCATTGCTGGGATTAAAAACAACCGATTGAAAACAAGCGGCAGCGCTGGGACATGCGCCGCTTTGCGTTCAGATGATGTCGGGCGTGACCCGGATCAATGTCGGCACCGGCGCGTCAAATGCGCTCCGCACGGCGGCCTGCATCTCATCCAGACTGTTCGGATCGGATGCGCGCGCGCCAAAGGCGTCGGCCAGGCGGCAGAAATCGGGATTGCGCGCCACAACCGCATTTGGCGCGATCTGGCTATGCACCATACTGTCCTCAATCTCTTTCAGCTTGCCGTTGTCCCAAAGGATAATGGGCAGTGGCAAGCCCAGCTCGACCGCAGCACCCAGTTCCTGCAGGGTGTACTGAAACCCGTAATCTCCGGCGATCACCGCCGTGGGTTTGCCACGGCGTGCCATGGCCCCGCCGATGCCCGCAGGCAGCGCATAGCCCAGCGTGCCAAAGCCGGTCGGGTGATGCCAGTGATAGGGAAAGGCCATGTCCCAAACTTCTTTCGCCACATAGGCGAACTGGGTCATATCAGAATAGATCATCGTATCTGCGGGCATCGCCTGTTTCAGCGCGTCCACCACTGGCAGCACGCCGGGGCGCACCGCATCCACCTCGGATCGCCAGCGGGCGCGGGCGCCGGCGACCTCTTCGGCGGTCCAGCCCGTCGCGGGTTTGGCCGTTTCGGTCGCAGCCCACAGGGCATGGGCAAAGCTCTCACCATCCATCTGCAACTTGACCGCCGAGCGGTGGTGGTCTGACAGCACCTCGGGGTCCCGATCGACGCGCACCAGATGGGCGCTGTGACCCAGATGGCGGCGCCATAGGTCAACTTCGCCCAGCTCGGCCCCAACGGCCACCACCAGATCGGCCGAGGCGATCACATCAGCGCTGCCGGGCCGCGACAGCATCGCGCCAAAATCCAGCGCATAGCCCGTGCCTGCCATACCCCGGCCCGCAAAGGTAGTAAAACAGGCCGCCCCCAGCTGGTTCAGGATTTGCCGCCATAGGTTCGAGCGGCACCCGCCCCCCAGAATGAAAAGCGGCCTGCGCGCGATATTCAGCAGGGACATCACCGGAGCAATGTCAGGCGGCGCAGCCTTTGTGGGCAATGCGGGCTGGTTCGGAAAAGGGGCCGGATCGGCCATCGCCTCAAGTTGTGCAATCGGCACCTGAATGTGCTTGGGGCGCGGGCGCGACAGTTCGAACTCTTCAAAGGCGCGCTCGATCAGGCCATAGGCCGCCTGCGCGTCATTCGCCTGACAGGACCAATCCGCCACCGTCTCAGCCGCAGCGCGCTGATCTTTCATCTGGTGCAATTGCCCGCGATACCCCTGCGTCTCGTCCAGACAAGAGGACAAAACCAGCATCGGCACCGAATCCGAATAGGCTTGCCCCATCGGTGTCATGACGTTGCACAGCCCCGGTCCGGTAATCACATATGCCACGCCCGGCTTGCCGGTGGCCCGCGCATAACCGTCGGCCATGAACCCGGCCCCTTGTTCGTGCCGCGCCAGAACATGGGTGATCCCAGCTTCTTCGATACCGCGATACATTTCCTGATTATGCACGCCAGGAATGCCAAAGATCACATCTACACCGCGATCCTTCAGCATGTGTGAAATCTGCGCACCGAGGGGTCTTTTCATCAGCCTCTCCAGAATTGAACGGTGAAGATCGCATAGACGGCCAGAAGCTCAAGCCGCCCGACCAGCATTCCGATGGTCAACAGCCATTTGGCGGTGTCGTTAAGCCCGGCAAAATTGCCTGCGGGCCCGATCTGGTCCCCCAGCCCCGGCCCTACATTCGCCAACGCCGTTGCGGCGCCCGAAACCGAGGTGATGAAGTCCAGCCCGGTTAGCGCCAGCGCCCAGGACAAGACCCCCATCGACAGTACGAAAAACATGAAAAAGCTCATGACCGAGGTCAGAACATCGCTGCTAATCGCGCGGCCGTCATATCGCGGCATGAACACCCCATGGGGTGAACGGATGCGACTGATCTGGGTTTTGATTGAGGCAAACAGCAGTTGATAGCGGAAGATCTTGATCGAACACGCGGTCGAGCCCGCGCAGCCCCCAATCAGCCCGATCAAAAAGAAGATCATGATCGGAAAGCTGCCCCATCCCATATAATCAACGCTGGCATATCCGGTGCCCGAAATGATCGAGGTGATGTTGAACAGCGATTCCCGAAATGCCTGTTCCAGATGATGCGGAAAGACCGAGGTCAGAAACACCGACATGATCACCACCAGAACCAGAATAGTCGCCAGAAACGCGCGGATCTGGCTGTCTTGCCAAAGGGAACTGGTGTTGCCATTGGCAAACTGCACATACCGCACAAAAGGCAGTGCCGCGAGGATCATGAAGACCGACGCAGCATATTCCGCCGGGCCGGAAAACGTGCCGAATGACGCGTCATAGTTCGAGAACCCGCCCGTCGAAATTGTGGTGAACGCATGCACCAGCGCGTCAAAAAAACTCATACCCAGACCGGCATAGACCAGCACGCAGACAAAGGTCAGAACCACGTAGATCATGGAAATCTGCCCTGCGATCTCTTGCGCGCGAGGCAGGATTTTGCCCATGGTTTCAAACCCTTCCGAGCGGAAAATCTGCATCCCGCCAACGCGCAGTTCAGGCAAGAACACCATGGCGACCACAATGATGCCGATTCCGCCCAGCCATTGCAGGATACCGCGCCACAACAGCAGGCCCTGGGGCAGGTCATCCAGCGCTGAAATCACGGTCGAGCCGGTTGTGGTCAGGCCCGACATCGCCTCGAAGTAAGCATCGACAAACCGCAACTCGGTCTCGCCAAAGATAAAGGGGATGGCCCCGAAAATCGGCAGCGCCACCCAGACGCCCGAGGTCAGCAGAAAGGTCTGGCGGATCGTCAGCCCCTCTCCCACACCGTTGGCACAGCTCATCGCCAGAACGGTGCCCGTCAGCAGGGTGATCACTGCGCTTTCGAAAAAGACATGCCACTCACCCCGGCCTTCCAGCCAGTCTGCAAACATAGGCAGCAACATGGTCGCCCCAAGAATGGCGACCAGCAGGCCAATCACATATCCGACCGGGCGAAGATCCATCATGACGGGCAGCGTTGGCCCGCCATTCCAATCATGTCAAGCCGATGATCCGCAATTACTCTTCGCTTTTTGCATTCGAGGCAGGCATCACCGGCGGCTCGGACGGCGCGCGGGTCCGACGGGCAACCGTTTTGAACTCGGGCGCAGGTGCCGCTGCGGCGACCGGTTTGGCAGGCGGCGTTGTTTTGGGCGTTGTAGCTTTGCGTGTCCGCGGCGTCGGCTTGGGCTTCGCGGCCGCTGCGGGCTTGGGCTCAGCCGCGGCTGGTTTTGGCTTGGCAACCGGTGCGGGTTTGGCAGCTGCCTTCGGCTTCGGGGCAGATTTGGGCGCCGCCTGTTTCGCCGTAGTTGCAGCAGGTTTGGCCGCAACCGGTTTTTGCGGCGTTTCGGCGACTTTCGTTGCCACAGGCGCCGCTTTGGCGGGCGCTTTCTGCGCAGCCGTCGCCGGTTTAACCTGCGCGCGCGGCTTGGGCGCTGCGACCGGTTTCGCCGGCTTGGCCGCTGTCCTTGCCGGTTTGGCACGTTTTGGGGCCGATGCCGCCTTCTTGGCTGCAGGTTTGGCCGCGGCGGGTTTCGGCTCTGGTGCGGCGACAGGCGCGGCACCTTGCAGTGTATTGAACGGAACCATCGGCAGTTCCATCGCCGAGCGCGCCATGATCTGCATGATCTTCAGCTGATTGGCCACCGTATAGCCTGCAACGCGAAACGCGGCAGCCTGCAGCTCGAACGGATTGGGAATAGGGGTCATTACGTCGATCTCCTGTAGATGCAATGCAGCCAGCGATTTGAGAGAGAGGGACCCTGCCCGCTCCGATTGCTCGGGCGGCTGGTCAGGTCTTGCAGTCCAAGGCGTTGCACGGCTCGGCGTCCTTTCGGGGTGGCAAGCACGACGAGATGCGCTGCCAGAGCTGCATTCCGAGACACCATAGACCAAGAATAGACGCAAGTGCAGCAACAATTGCTGCACTGCGGCGAAAAGGCACTGGTTCTGACCTTTTATTCAGCCCAAAAGCTCATCCGACGTGAAAAAGCGTAGAAAACAAGCGCGTATCTAGGCTTGCCGCCTCAAATGTCGGCCCTTCGGTCAGGATCGAAACCGCGTCATGGCTGTGCAGGCTCTCCTGATGGCTGGCGATCACGCGAAAGTCGCGTACATGATGATCGGCCAGTAACTCGGCGCAGAACAAACGCGCCGCATCTTCGACAAAGATCGGATTGGCGGCGTTCAGTTCGGCAAAGGCCTGCTCGTCCTCGCGCTTGACCATGACTTGCGTTTCTGTCGGAACCGCACGACGGCACAGCGCGATCAGGTCTTCGAACCACAGGCAATCCGCATCGCAATCCACCTCGACCGAAATCCGCGCGACCGAGCGTTGCGAATGTGGTGTCGCCAATTGTCCGCGCGTCGCCCGCGCGTGTTCGCTGAGCTCAAGCGAACAGGGACATGTCGACGAATAGACATAGTCCAGATGGATGATCTTTTGACGCACGCCATTCTGTTCGACCAGCTCCAGCGCGATGTCGTAATACTGATACCCCTGCAATCCGGACCGCAGGCTGCTGACCATATCCGGGAAAGAAAACCGCATCTGGATGCGCGCATCAAAGCTCTCCAGATCAGCCATATAGTCGTTCAGCGCCGCTTCCATCACCTCAAAGCTAAAGGTGCGCTCAGCGTGCTTGTAGAACGAGCGCATGATCCGGGACATGTTGATGCCCTTCTTCTCAGCCTCAAGGCTGACCGTCCCGGTGACCGAGGTTTCCAGCGTCAGGTCCGCGCCATCCTTGCGGTGGAACCGAATGGGCAAGCGAAAGTTCGAAATGCCAACATGCTGGATCTGCTGCTTAGCCCCCCGGATCAGGCTGGAAGGGCCATTTTGCAGGTCAGGCAGCGAGGCTTTATAGGCCTCGGAGACTTTGAAATCCTCGGGATATTCCCGAGACATGGACGGATAATTCCCAAGCGCAGGTTCTGGCAGCAGCCGAGATACCGCAGGGTCCAGCTGATTGATTTCAGCCGTCGAGGCGCTTAGCGCCCATTTCCGCAGCACCTTAAGTGCTGCGGCTGCCTCATCGTGATCAGGTGTCTCGTCGATATCGCGCGGATGAATATTCATAAGCTGCGGTTCCTCGATTGGTCGCCGGAATATATACGACTGCTGTTCTTTTTCCAGTCTAGCCCGATACGCACGGATTAGTAGGCTGGATGAATAATAGTTGTATAAAACCGCGACTTTCCAACCGAATGCGCCCCAGGGCACTCAGAATGCGACGCGGCGGCAAAACCGCCCAATCTCAGGCAGGGTCCGGCAGCACACCGCAGCCATGGGCCACGGTGTGCGTTTGATCAGCTCTGCGATGCAGCCAGCGCCTGCCGGATGTCGGCCAACAGATCGTCTGCATCCTCAAGACCGATGGACAGGCGGATCAGGCCGGGGGTGATACCCAGCTCATCCTTCTGTTCATCACTCAGACGCTGGTGAGTCGTTGTGGCGGGATGCGTGGCAATCGATTTGGCATCCCCCAGATTGTTAGAGATCACCGGGATGGTCATCGCATTCAGGAACGCAAAGGCCGCCGCCTTGCCGCCCTTGATGTCCAGTGACAGAACGGTTCCGCCCTTGCCACCCAGCTGATCCTGCACCAGCGCATTCTGCGCGTGGGTTTTCAGGCCCGGATACAGCGTGCGTTCCAGGGCAGAGTGCCCTTCCAGCGCCTCTGCAATCTTCTGCGCAGTTTCGGCCTGCGCGTTCACCCGCAGGGCCATGGTCTCAAGCCCCTTGAGCATGATCCAAGCATTGAACGGGCTCAGTGCGCCGCCGGTATGTTTTAGATACGGTTCGACCGTTCCGCGAATAAATTCCTTGGTGCCAAGGATCACACCGCCCAGCGCGCGGCCCTGCCCATCGATATGTTTGGTGGCCGAGTAGACAACGACATCCGCCCCCTGCTCAATAGCCCGCGAAAAGACCGGTGTCGAAAACACATTGTCGACAACAACCACCGCGCCAACCGCATGTGCAAGTTTGGAAACCGATTCGATATCAATCACTTCCAGTGTCGGGTTGGACATAGATTCGAAAAACACCGCCTTGGTATCTGGGCGCAGCGCGGCCTTCCACTGCTCCAGATCGGTCCCATCGACAAAGGTCACTTCGACGCCATACCGGGTCAGGATGTTTTCCAGAATATAGAGGCACGAGCCAAACAGCGCCTTGGCCGACACAACATGATCTCCGGCCTTCAGGATCGAGGTTAGCGCCCCATTGACCGCCGCCATGCCCGACGCGGTGGCAAACGCGTCCTCTGCCCCTTCCAGCGCGGCGATGCGCTGTTCGAACATGGACACAGTCGGGTTGCCATAACGGGCATAGATGAACTCATCCGGGCCGGTCTCGATAAACCGGGCCTCGGCCTGTTCGGCATTGTCGTAAACAAAGCCCTGCGTCAGGAAAATCGCTTCGCTGACTTCGTTATACTGGCTGCGGCGGATGCCACCGTGAACGGCTTGCGTGCGTTTGTTCCAGCTCTCGCTCATAACTGTCCTTTCTGCCCTTCGCGCAGGCAAACAAAAAACCCCAGACGCGGCCAAGCGAAAGGGGTCTTTCATCCTGACCTTTTAGCGGTGTTGTTTAGCGTGGCCCGCAATCCGGTAACAAATCGCCACGTGTTTCTGACGTTGCCAATACGCCCCGGCTATCACTGCGTCAACCCCGAGCTAATGCATAGTCACGGTTCTGTAATCTTCCATTCATCTTGGCGTCATAGCGTTATGGGAGAGCAAGGCCACAACATCTTGTATGAGGCAGAGCCAATGCCAATAATCAGGATCAACGCCATAGACAATCAGGCATTGCTGCATGGCAGCTGCCGTCCTGTCAGCGCAGCGCTGGACGAGGTGCGCAGCACACAGGGGCCGATCATCATCATGACGCATGGCTACAAGTATCGCCCCAACGACCTGAACGCCTGCCCTCATCAACATATTTTGTCGCTCACTCCTCGAACGATGCAATGGTACAGTCCCAGCTGGCCACAACAGCTTGGGTTCGGTGCGGGGTTCGAAGACGAAGGGCTGGCCATCGCCTTTGGCTGGGACGCGCGCGGACCGATCTGGACGGCCCACCGCAATGCAGTTGCAGCCGGGCGAGTTCTTGCGCAGATCATCTCGGACCTACGGCACATGTTCCGTGACCGTCCGATCCATTTCATCGGACATTCCATGGGTATCGAGCTGGCGCTTGAAGCCCTGCACAATGTCCAACCCGGTGCGTTGAATCGAATCATATCCATGACCGGTGCAACCTATCGGACACGTGCGCTTGCGGCCCTGAACACTCAGACGGGCCGTCAGGCCGAATTCATCAATGTCACCAGCCGGGAAAACGATCTGTATGATTTCCTGTTCGAAAGACTGATCCAACCCCAAGAGCCAGGCGACCGCAGCATTGGCTGTGGCCTTGAGGCACCGAATGCAGTGACCATGCAGATAGACTGCGCCGCCACGCTGGGCCATCTATCGGAGCTGATCTCTCCGATCGGCGCACCGCAGCGTCGGGTCTGCCACTGGTCCAGCTACATCCGCCCCGGCGCGCTGCGCGTTTATAACGCGCTGTTGCGTGACCCTCATGGCCTGAACCTCGATCGTTTACGCCGGGGGCTGCCCGGACAGACACAACGTCGCTGGTCACGGCTTTTTGCATTACCTCAGTCAAGGCAACTCTTGCCGTTTACTCAGAAAGCATCATGATCTCTTCAACCTGAGGAGCGTTCATGATCGATCTGTATTTCTGGCCCACGCCAAACGGTTGGAAGGCCTCCATCGCCCTGGAAGAGATGGGGCTGCCTTACACCACCCATCTGATCAATATCGGCGAGGGCGATCAGTTCAACCCTGACTTCCTGAAGATCGCTCCAAACAACCGGATGCCAGCCATCGTCGACCACGATGGCCCGGATAGCACACCCATTTCGGTGTTCGAAAGCGGCGCGATCCTGATGTATCTGGCCCGGAAGACGGGACGGTTCTACGGTAGGACCGAACGGGATCGCATTTCGGTCGAGGAATGGTTGATGTGGCAGATGGGCGGCGTCGGCCCCATGGCCGGCCAGGCGCATCACTTTCTGAAATACGCCCCACAATTGGACCCGCCACAAGACCTGCCTTACGCCAAAGACCGCTATCGGGCCGAGGTCGCGCGCCTCTATGGCGTGTTGGATAAACGCCTAGCCGAACATGAATATGTCGCCGGAGATTTCTACTCTATCGCCGATATGTCGATCTGGGGTTGGGCAAGCCTGTGGGAAGGACAACAACAGGTTCTGGAAGACAAGCCCCACTTCACCCGTTGGCTGGAAACCGTCAGCGCCCGCCCCGGCGTACAGGCCGGACGGGCGCTGCACGCAGACCTGCGCGGCGACCACCGGGACAAGCGATCTCAGGATGTTCTGTTCAGACGTAATTGACCCGTTGGCTTGCGTCTTTCGCCCGAAACCAAGCGATTGTGGCGTCACCGGCGGGCAGCCTCTAACTCGGCCCCCTTGGACAGGGCTTCGATAAATACCTCTGCGATTTTTGCGTTGCTCGGCAAGGAACGATCATTGCTCGTTTCAGAAAACCAAAGGAACCGGTTCGGCATCTGCTCCGACTGATAGATGCGCAGAACAAGTTCTGCCCGCGATATGTCAAAGGCGCGCGCGTCCGTCACACGGAACAGAAAAACACCGCTATAGGCTTGCTCAGGGAACTGTAGGAAAGATTGCTCATCGTGATATGCCAGCCAGTGCGTTTCATTGAACAAAATGAATTCAATGTCATCTGCGACCTGCCTAGAGACCAAAGGTCGGCCGTTTGCATCCTGAACATATCCATTCAGGCTGGTCAGATCGAACGGCCCCGGACGGTATATCTCCTCAGCAGGCCCCTGCCCGACATACCCTTCGAATATCTCAGACGCATATCCACCCTCAATCATCGCAGCACATAGCAACGCGCAGTCCGGGGATTGCGAGCCGATTAACAGAACGCGCGCGTTCTGCATCTTGATCACCTCTGGCAGAATCGCATCCGCAAGGAATCTGTTCGTCGCCCTGTCCTGCTGAAGGCTGTTCAACACAGGAATTCCAAAGACGCCCAGGGCAGCAATGACAAGCATACCGCCTCCGACGATCCGCGCCCCGCGTGCAGGCCGAAACAAAAGAACCAACCCGATTAGGCAAAACACGCCCAACACGATGTAGGGGGCAAAAATGATCAACGCATATAGTAATCCAAAGCTGCCTTCGCCCATGCAATATCCCTTTCACCTACCCACGTTTCGCGGTGGTTCCTGCACGACCTTCTATGCACCAGACGCCGGGCACGTAAAGACCGACAGAGGAAAGTGCTGTTTTACCAAGAAAGTCTTAGACCACGACAGCACCGTATCGATCCGGATCGTGAGCAGGTCGAATAGGACGAGCACGAACGCAAGCCATGAGATAAAAAACGCGACGAATGATCAGTCGCGGCATTCTGAGTCGCAATTGCCACTGGAAAGACCTAACTCCGTTGACTAAGGAAGAATTCGAAAATCGCAGAAGGAAGACGCACGTAATGGCAAAGATCACCTATGTCGAGCACGGCGGTACCGAACACACTGTCGAGGTCGCCAACGGACTGACGGTCATGGAAGGGGCCCGTGACAACAATATTCCCGGCATCGAAGCCGATTGCGGCGGCGCCTGCGCCTGCTCGACCTGCCATGTTTATGTTCATCCCGACTGGGTCGAGAAAATCCCCGGCAAAGACGACATGGAAGAGGACATGCTGGACTTTGCTTTTGAACCCGACCCGGCCCGCTCGCGCCTGACCTGCCAGATCAAGGTCACCGACGCGTTGGACGGCCTGATCGTTCAGATGCCGGAAAAGCAGATCTGATGCTGCACAAAGCGCCGCGCTTGCCCGTCCGCCTCAGGCCATGTTGCGCACGCGGCGCGTCTCTGGCGTTGTGGACTTGGTTGGCGGGGGCAAACGTTGCCGCCGCTGCGGAAACAGTCGCATCCGCCAGATACACCGATCCAACCGACCGCTACGCACATGCCGTTCTGGGTGATGACATCGAATACGGTGGATTGGAGATGATGATTGGGGAAACCTCTTCGACACAGATCGTTCGCCTGACGCCTGATCGTGTCTTCGAAGACATCGAACCCCGCCTTGTTGACGTCGACCTTGATGGCACGAACGAGGTTATCGTCGTCGAAACCAGCGTGACCGAAGGCGCCCAGCTTGCGATCTACGACGCCCGCGGCAAAAAGATCGCAGCCACCCCGCATATTGGCACGCGCAATCGCTGGCTTGCCCCTGCGGGTGCTGCCGATCTGGATGGCGACGGTCATGTCGAAATCGCTTATGTCGACCGCCCGCATCTGGCCAAAACCCTGCGCATCTGGCGTTTCAAAGACGGGCAGCTCTCGGAAATCGCCAGCCTGCGCGACCTGACCAATCACAAGATCGGAGAGGATTTTATCAGCGGTGGCATGCGCACCTGCGGGTCCCGTCCCGAGTTGATCCTCGCCAGTGCGGATTGGTCCCGGATTATCAGCGTGTCTTACGATCAGGACTGGCAGACCCGCGACCTTGGCCCGTTGACCGACCGCAACGCGCTGTCATCAGCACTCAAGTGCTGAAGCTGATATAGGCGGGCAGCAGGGGCAAAGCCCCCTGTCCTTTGCCAACGCTCAGATCAAAGCGCGCGCCATCCGATGTCACGGCGGAAAAACCCGTCTGGCCAATCGACACAATCGACCATGGCATAAGCCCGATCCCGCGCCGCCTGCAGCGTATCCCCCCGCGCAGTCACGTTCAGCACGCGCCCGCCAGAGGCCAGCACCTGACCGTCTGCCGCTTTGGTTCCGGCATGAAACACCATGTTGCTGCTGTCTTCGGGCAGTGCATCAAGCCCCCGGATCACCGTGCCTTTTTCGTAGGACCCCGGATACCCATTGGCGGCCATCACCACCGTCATTGCATGATCGTCGGCCCAGTTCACCCGTGTCTCACGCAGACGTCCCTCAGCCGCTGCATGCATCAAGTCCATTGCCTGCGCGCCCAGCCGCATCATCAACACCTGACATTCAGGGTCACCAAAACGCACGTTGTATTCGACCAACCGGGGTTGGCCGTCCTTGATCATCAGCCCGGCATACAGAACGCCCTGAAACGACGTCCCGCGCCGCTTCATCTCGGCGATGGTGGGGCGCACGATCTGCTCCATCGCTTTCGCCTCGATCTCGGCGCTCAGAACCGGTGCGGGCGAGTATGCGCCCATGCCGCCGGTATTAAGCCCGGTATCGCCCTCGCCGACCCGCTTGTGGTCCTGCGCCGTGCCGATAGAGAGGATATCTTCGCCGTCACACAACACGAAAAGCGAGGCTTCTTCGCCCTCCATGAACTCCTCGATCACAACCTCGGCGCCGGCCCCGCCAAAGGCCCCGCCGAACATGTCGTCGATGGCGTCCAGCGCCGTCTGTTCGTCCATCGCCACTATCACGCCCTTGCCTGCAGCCAAACCATCGGCCTTGACCACAATCGGTGCGCCCTGTTCGCGAATGTAAGACTTGGCCGGTTCTGCCTCGGTAAATCGCGCATAGCCTGCCGTGGGCGCGCCCGAGGCATCGCAGATCTCTTTGGTGAAACTCTTGGACGCCTCCAGCCGCGCCGCCGCAGCGGACGGGCCAAAGACCAGCACGCCTGCCTCGCGCAGGCGATCCGCCACACCTGCGGCCAAAGGGGCCTCGGGGCCGACGATGACAAAATCAATCGCGTTTTCTTCGGCAAAGCTGACCACAGCGCCACCGTTTTCGATATCCAGCGCCGCGCAATCGGCGATCTGAGCAATCCCAGCATTGCCCGGTGCCACAATCAGCCGGTCACATTTGGGGTTTTGCATCACCGCCCAGGCCAGGCTGTGTTCGCGTCCGCCGCTGCCGAGGATAAGGATGTTCATGAGTGCGCTCCGATCTGCTTGGCCTTGCCTGCGCGGCGTTCTAAGCTGCGCGGGCATATGACACAAGGCGCTGAAATGTCCGACCTGCTTGATGACCCGCTTCCGGGTCAAAATACCCCTGAATATACGGTTTCCGAGATTTCGGGCGAGGTGAAGAAAACGCTCGAAGGCTCCTTTGGCCGAATCCGCGTCCGAGGAGAGGTCGGCCGTGTGTTCAAAGCCCGGTCCGGGCATCTGTATTATGACGTGAAAGATGACCGGAACGTGCTGGCCTGCACCACCTGGAAGGGTCAGATCGCAGGCCTCTCGGTGGTTCCAGAAGAAGGGTTGGAGGTCGTCGTCACCGGCCGGCTGACCGCTTTTGGCGCACAATCCAAATACAACATGAATGTCGATGAGGTCGCGGTTGCCGGGCAAGGCGCGCTGATGGCTTTGCTGGAGAAACGCAAGAAACAGCTCGAATCTGAGGGTCTGTTTGCGCCGGAACGCAAAAAACCGCTGCCTTACCTGCCACAGATCATCGGCGTTGTGACCTCGCCTTCGGGGGCTGTGATCCGCGATATTCTGCACCGCCTGCGTGACAGGTTTCCGCGCAAGGTTCTGATCTGGCCGGTTGCCGTGCAAGGCGCCAACTCCGCCCCCGAGGTTACCCGTGCCATCGAAGGGTTCAATCAGCTGACACCGGGCGGCGCATTGCCGCGCCCCGATCTGATCATCGTGGCCCGTGGCGGTGGCTCGATCGAAGATCTCTGGGGCTTTAACGAAGAAAACGTCGCGCGCGCCGTTGCAGCCTCGGACATCCCGCTGATCTCAGCGGTGGGGCATGAAACCGATACAACGCTGATCGACTTCGTCTCGGACCGCCGCGCGCCCACCCCCACGGCAGCGGCTGAACTTGCCGTGCCCGTCCGGGTCGAGCTGTTGGCCTGGACCGGCGAACAGGGCGCACGCCTGTCCCGCGCCGCAGCCGATGCCGTCCAGCGCCGCAGCCAGCGCCTGCGCGACCTGTCCCGCGCACTGCCGCGCGCCGACACCTTGCTGGACACGCCCCGGCAACGTCTAGATCAGATGGCGGAACGCCTGCCCAACGCGCTTATCCGGGGCGTACAGAACCGCCGCGTCAAGCTACTGGATGCCTCGGCCCATCTGCGCCCTTCGACCTTGCGCGGTTTTGTGGACGCCCGACGCGACCGCTGGCACAACCTGTCGTCCCGCTTGTCCCTGCGCCCGATCCAGCGCGAGATCGACACGCGCAAAGACGCTCTGAACCGGCTGTCCGATCGGTTGGACGGCGCACAGACCACACGGCTGGACCGCCTGCGCCAGCAACTGGATGCCACCGATCGCCTGCGCGAAACGCTCAGCTACAAGGCGACGCTCGAGCGTGGCTATGCCGTCGTCCGCGCCGAAGGCACTGTGGTGACCACCAAATCACACGCCGCCCAACACGCGGCGCTGGAAATCGAGTTCAGCGATGGCCGCCTCACCACCGGAAGTGCAGCCAAGCCCGCCGCGAAGAAACCCAAACCCGACGCCCCGGATCAGGGCTCGCTGTTCTAGGCCATGCCGACGATCTGGGGCCGCAAGACATCCTCGAACGTGCAGGCGCTGATGTGGTGTGTTGGCGAGCTTGGGTTGAACTACCAACGGCATGAAGCCGGGCACCGCTTCGGCGGGCTGGACACCGATGCGTTTCACGCCCTGAACCCCAACCGCACGATCCCGGTTCTGCAAGACGGCGACGACCCACCGATATGGGAAACCGGCGCGATCCTACGCTATCTCGCCGCCCGCTATGCCAACGGGCCCTTCTGGCCCAACGATCCGGCTCGGCGCGCACGGGTCGATCAATGGGCCGAGTGGGCCAAACTGAACGTCGCTATGGCCTTTACCGTACCCATTTTCTGGCGCGTCGTGCGCACCCCCAATGGTGAAAGGGACGAAGCCGCGATTGCTGCGGCCCTGAAGGTGCTGGAGGAGAAGTTAGCCGTCGCAGACCAGCAACTCTCGCAATACAGCTATCTCACCGGGCCGGACTTCACTCTGGCAGATATCCAGCTGGGGCATATTCTCTGCCGCTACTACGATATCGACATCTCACGTGCGCCGCTGCGCAACCTCCGGCGCTACTATGACATGCTGTCAGAAAGACCCGCTTTTCAGGAGCATGTAATGGTCAGCTATGATGAACTTAGGGCCACCTGACAGCTCAGCTTAGACGCCGACCTCTGGCCCATAGCACAGCATCTCTTCCCCAATATCACTGGCCTCATACAGCTCGGTTGCCGCCGGATCGCCCTCGAACTGGGCAATCAGGCCACCGCCTGATCGGGTAAAGACCCAACATTGCGGATCCAGCCGGTCTTCGTAGACGAAACAAATCTGCTCATCCTGCTCGTACCAGACACCTTCCTTGCAATCGCCATCCAGAAACGACCAGATCACCCGGCGGTTGGGCAGGTATCGCTCCACCCCGTAGGTGGTGCCGTCAAACCCGTAAAACAGGGTCTTTCCCTTGGTATAGGCGTCAAACTCGGCCCCCGATAACGGCGACTGCGCCACTGCCGCTTGCGCGGCAACCAGACCGGACAGAAGAATCATAACACGCGTCAGCATGGACCCATTCTGGCAGATGCGACCCCGCGATGCCATTCAACCTTTCGCGCCGCGCGCCGCAGATACAACCGCGCGCCCGTCGCTGTTTTTCCTGCATAGCCCCGTCACCCTTTGCAACCCGCGCAAATCCGCATTAGGTGAGGGGGACCACCATCGGAGACCCAAAAATGGCGTTTTTTTCCAAGCTCAAGGACCGGCTTTTTAAATCCTCATCCCGCCTTGAACAGGGGCTTGACGCCATCGTCGAAGAAGGTGGAGAGGAGACCGCTGCACCCGATCCGGTTATCCCGGCCCCCGAACCCGAGCCACAGCCGGTTCCGGAGGTCCCCGAACCAACGCCGACCCCGCAGCCTGTCGAGGTCCCCGCGCCCCAACCCGTTGATCCAACGCCTGCCCCGCCACCGCCCGAGATGCCCGAAGAGGGGCAGTCCAAGGGCCTGCTGGGACGTCTCTTTAGCCGCAATGATGGGACTGTGGTGCGCCGCACGCTGGATGACGACATGCTTGAACAGCTCGAAGAGCTGCTGATCGCCTCTGATATGGGCGTCGATACCGCGCTGCGCGTGACCTCCAACATGGCCGAGGGCCGTCTGGGCCGAAAATTGTCAACTCAGGAAATCAAGCAATTGCTGGCACAGGAAGTGGCTCGCGTGATGGAACCCGTCGCAAAGCCGATGCCGATCTATCCCAAACGCCCGCAGGTGGTGCTGGTGGTGGGCGTCAACGGCTCGGGCAAGACCACCACGATCGGCAAGCTTGCAAGCCAGTTCAAGGCCGCCGGCAAAAAGGTCGTCATCGCCGCCGGAGATACCTTCCGCGCCGCCGCCGTCGAACAGTTGCAGGTCTGGGGCGACCGCGCCGGTGTTCCGGTGCTGACCGCGCCGGAAGGCTCCGATCCGGCCTCTCTGGCCTTTGACGCCCTGACCCAGGCACAAAACGACGGTGCCGATCTGCTGATGATCGACACCGCAGGCCGGTTGCAAAACCGCGCCGATCTGATGGAGGAACTGGCCAAGATCGTCCGCGTCATTCGCAAGGTCGACGAGACCGCCCCCCACAACACCCTGCTGGTGCTGGACGCCACCACTGGGCAGAACGCGCTCAGCCAAGTGGAGACCTTCCGCAATCTGGCGGATGTCTCGGGGCTGGTCATGACCAAGCTCGACGGCACCGCCAAAGGCGGCGTTCTGGTTGCGCTGGCGGACAAGTTCGGTCTGCCCATCCACGCGATTGGTGTCGGTGAGCAGATCGATGACCTCGCCCCTTTCGATCCCGAAGAATTTGCCGCCGCCCTGACCGGGCTGGGCCAGTCATGATCCGACCGTCACCTGACGATACAGATCCTCGGGGCGCGCGGACGGCAGATAGCCCCCCACCCTCACCACGCGCATAAAGACCCCGGATTTGAGCAGCTGGCTGATTTCACTGGAAGGCACCGAGGCAGGCCATCAACTGGCTCTTGCCCTCGCGCTGATGGCCGCGTTCCTTCACGCGGTGTTTGGCGCCCTGCAAAAAGGCCGCCACGATCCATGGCTGTCGCGCGGGGCAATCGACGCCTCGTATTGCCTGATGGCCGCGCCCTTTGCGCTGTTTGTCGTTCCCTGGCCCGAACCGTTCATGTGGCCGATCTTTGCCACAGCCTGGCTGATCCATATGGCTTACAAGATCTTGCAGGCCATGGCCTATACCAAGGGCTCTTACACGGTGGTCTACCCGGTCGTCCGGGGCACCGGCCCGCTGTTTACCGTGATCGGGGCTTATCTGATTTTTGACGAGGTCTTCACCACCACCCAATGGCTGGGAGTTGGGGTGCTTCTGACGGGTATCTTCGGGCTGGCCGCCTACAACCTGCGCTTTCTCGAAACCAATCGCGAAACGCTGGGTGTTGCGCTGGTGCTGGCATTTGCCACCGGCCTGTTTGTGGCGCTTTATACAACCTATGACGCCTACGGCATCCGCGCCACGGCTGATCCGTTTACCTTTCTGGCGTGGTTTTTCATGATCGATGGCTTTGCCATGCCGATCTATGCCGCCCTCAGATGGCGCGCCATGTCCGATCGCCCGACCCTTGGCCCGCTGATGCTGCGCGGTGTTACGGGCGGGATCGTTGCCTTCATGTCGTTCGGCGCCGTCATGCTGGCCACCCGGCTCGACAAGGTGGGCGAAGCGGCGGTTCTGCGCGAAACCTCAACCGTGTTTGCGGCGCTCATCGGCTGGCTGGTCCTGAAAGAAACCGTTGGCCCCCGGCGCATTGCGCTGATGGCATTGATTGCATTGGGCGCCGTAATAGTTGAAATGGGCGGGTAAGCAGCAGGACGGAATCATGTCGGATAAAAAAGAAATCAACCCGTTTCTCAAACAGGCATTGGAACTGGGCCCGCCGCTGGCCTTCTTTTTCATCTACCTGCGCTTGCGCGATGACAGCTTTCAGTTCGGCGGCACCGAATATTCCGGCTTTATCGTTGCCACGATCATCTTTGTGCCGCTCATGCTGGGTGCGATGGGTGTCCTCTGGATGCTGACAGGTAAACTCAGCCGGATGCAGATTTTCACCGCCTTCATGGTCATCTTCTTTGGTGGGCTGACCGCCTGGTTCAATGACGAGCGGTTCTTTAAGATGAAAACCACCTTGGTCTACGGGTTTTTCTCGGCGGTTATGGGCATCGGGCTGCTTCAGGGAAAATCCTATCTGGCCTACGTTCTGGATGAGATGTTGCCGATGCGGCAGGAGGGCTGGATGATTCTGACCCGTCGCCTCTGCGCTTGCTTCGCCGTTTTAGCCATTGCCAACGAGTTGGTCTGGCGCACGCTGTCGACCGACCTCTGGGTCAAAATCGAAACCTTCGGTTTTCCGATCGCGCTGATGATTTTCCTGATGCTGCAGTTCAATCTGCTGCAAAGCTATATGGACGACCCCGACCGGCAGTAACCCTCGCTCCGCCGCTTTGTGATCTGTTTATTCATGTTACCAAAGACAACCGGACAAAAAACACGACAAAAGCCTTGGCTTGCAAATCAAGCTGTGGAAGGTTGGGGCACCACTCAAAGACCACAATCAGGGAACCGTGCCACTCATGACGGGCTTTCCGAATAGCGGATTTCTTTCCGAGGCATCCGACGAGCTGCGTGACATGCTCAGTGCGCAGGCGTCTGAAATCACTCTGACCCAGGGTGAAATTCTGTTTGAACAAGATGACGAAGGCGACGCGCTCTATGCTCTGATCAAAGGCACGCTCGAGGTATCGTTCCTGGCGATGAGCGGGCGCAAGCTGGCGCTCAGCCTGATGCGCCCCGGCGAGGTTTTCGGCGAAATTGCCCTGTTCGACAGCGGCCCGCGCACCGCAACCATCACCGCCGCTGAACCCTCACGCGTTCTGCGGGTGCGGCGCAATGATGTGATGAACCAGATCCGCAAACATCCCGATCTGGCCGTTGACCTGATCCGTCTGGCCGGTCTGCGGATGCGCTGGATGGGGGCCCAGCTGAATGAGCAAGTGTTTTTGCCGCTGCCCATCCGTCTGGCGCGCAAATTGCTGCATCTGGCCAGCCAGCAGGACGAACCAACAGGCCGTATTACGCTGTCGCAGAGCGAACTGGCCGAGTTTGTCGGTGCCACGCGCGAGGCCGTGTCCAAGGCGATCTCGACCTGGAAACGCAGCAATGTGGTCGAGGCCTCACGTGGCGGGTTGCTGATTCAGGATTTTGACGCTTTGCGGCAACTGGCCGAGTCTGACCTGATCTAGGATACAATCGGACACAACGCTGAGCGCCGAAAAACCTGAGGGCGTGTGATCCACTTCACATACAACCCGATCCGCCTGATCTAGACAGAAGACCGTTACCGTAGGGGGCCGGTCTATCATCCCCGATATCTGTCCACCGGCCCTTTCCTGCACCAGAGCCATATGCTTTCCCAGCATATGGCTCTTTCCTTTTCTGCGTACCGCATATGAAAAAGGCCAGAGCGTCCGCTCTGGCCTTTTTCAGCGCATGAGGGCGGGCTTACTCCTGCAAGCCCAGCGCCACGAACCGAGGATCCCCACCACGGCGCACCAGCAACAGCAGCGACTTGCGTCCTGCCTCGCGGGCTTCTTCCATGCGGTCCTCGAGGTCTCCAATCGCAATCACCTTCTGCTGACCGGCTTCGGTGATCAGATCACCCGCGCGCAGACCTTTGGAATAGGCCTCGGATGCCTCATCGACATTTGTTACGACCAGACCCTCGGCCTCGGCATCAAGGCCCAGCTCCTCACGCATCGTATCGGTCAGGGGCGAGATCGTCAGACCCAGGATATCGGCATTCTCTTCAACCGGCGCGTCGGTGTCTGCTGCCGGTTCGCTTTCTGCGCGCTCGGCATCCTCACGGCGGCCCAGCGTGACCAGAACGGTCTGCGTTCCGCCGTCCCGATGCACGACAACCCGAACCGATTTGCCAACGGTTGTCTCACCGACCTGACGCACCAGACCGCGCGTATCTTCGACCTCAACCCCATCAAAGCTCAGGATCACATCACCGGCCAGCAGACCAGCGTCTTTGGCAGGACCATCCGGCACATCGCTGATCAGCGCACCACCGGGTTTGTCCAGCCCCATCGCCTCGGCCATATCCTCGGTCACGTCCTGAATACGCACACCCAGCCAGCCGCGGCGGGTCTCACCGAACTCACGCAGCTGATCCACCACCTTGATGACAACGTTCGACGCCATCGAGAACCCGATCCCGATCGAGCCGCCATTCGGGGACAGAATCGCGGTGTTCACACCGATGACCTCGCCTTCCATGTTGAACAAGGGCCCGCCCGAGTTCCCTCGGTTGATGGCCGCGTCTGTCTGGATATAGTCGTCATACGATCCGCTCAACGCACGGTTCCGCGCCGACACAATCCCGGCCGAAACGGAAAAGCCCTGCCCCAGCGGATTGCCCATGGCAATGACCCAATCTCCAACCCGCGCGATATCGCTGTTGCCGAACTTCACGTATTTCAGCGGACTTGGGGCTTCGACCTTGAGCAGTGCAATATCGGTCTTTTCGTCCGTGCCAATCACTTTGGCTGGCAGTTCCTTGACCGGCTGCCCGTCACCGGGAAAGAACTCGATAAGGATTTCATCCGCTTCGGCGATGACGTGATTGTTGGTCACGATATAGCCGTCCTCGGAGATCACAAAGCCCGATCCCAGCGCGTTGCTGCGGCGCGGCCGGTTGCCTTCATCTCCGTTTCGGTCCTGAAACTCGCGGAAGAAGTCTTCGAAAGGCGATCCTTCGGGCACGATACCCTGTTGGCCGGTCTGCCCTTCAATCAGAGTGGACGTGGTGATGTTCACCACCGCCGGGCTGATCTTTTCGGCCAACGGCGCCAGGCTGTCGGTTCGCGCCTGCGCAGCCAGCCCCTGCGCCAGCACAAGCAGCACCCCGAGAAAGGCCATCCACATCAGCCGCGTTTTCACGATCACATCGTCCCGCCGGACGGAAATACTGCGTGCTTTTGCCTGCACCTGGGGCCTCCTTGTCGTCAATCGTTACCTGAAACCACCGTCAGAGCGGCCTCATTTGTTATCCAATGTAGTCAGTTTGGGGTCGCCCGCAACTCGGGATAATGTGGAAATCACCTGCACGTGAGTTCAGATGATCAAAACCCAAGCTGATATGCCCCCCACAGCAGAATGAATCCGCTTACCACACATAGCAACCCCACCAGCCGCCGCGCGGATTCGGGCAGGCTGCGCAACGCCTCAAGCATACGCTCAATAAGCGAAGGGGCCAGCGCATAGGCCAGCCCCTCGACAATCAACACCAGCCCGAAGGCCAGAAGGATCATACCCATTACTGGGTCGCCTGCCCTGTGGGCGATTTCAGATAGTTGAAGAACTCTGAATCCGGGCTCAGCACCATCGAGCTGTTGCCGCCACTCAGCGCGCGCTCATAGGCAGAAAGCGAGCGATAGAACTCAAAGAACTCCGGGTCGGCGCCGTAAGCTTCGGCAAAGATCCCGTTGCGTTCGGCATCCGCCTCACCGCGAATGATCTCGGCCTCGCGATTGGCGTCCGAGACCAATTCAACCACGGTACGATCCGCCTGCGCGCGCACACGCTGCGCGGCTTCGTTACCACGGGCGCGTTCGTCGGTGGCCTCACGTTCCCGCTCGGCCTTCATCCGGTCAAAGGTCGCCTCAAGGTTCGCCTGCGGCAGGTCGGTGGCTTTCAGACGTACGTCGATCACACTGACGCCCAACGCCTGCGCCTCGGCAATCGCGCTGTTGCGGATACGCAGCATCAGCGCGGCACGGTCCGAACTCAGGATATCGCGCGACGACACCGAACCCAGAACTTCACGGGTTTCGGCACGCAGAATGCTGTCCAGACGATTTTCGGCAACCGGGATACCGCCGGTACCGACGGCCTGACGGAACTGATTCAGATCCGCGATCCGGTAGCGCGCAAATGCATCAACGACCAAACGGCGATCATCCAGCGGCGTCACTTCCAACGGCTGGACATCGATCGACAGGATACGGTCATCGTAACGCACAACCTCATCAAAGAGCGGCAGCTTGAACGCTAGACCCGGCGTCTCTTTCACATCGACCACCCGGCCAAATCGCAGAACCAGCGCCCGCTCACGTTCATCAACGATATAAATCGCAGACAAGCCGATCACCGCGAGGACGATAACAGCTATGAGGATAAGAGGTGATTTACGCATCAGTTGTTCTCCCCGGCCTGATTGCGGCGCAACTCATTCAGCGGCAGATACGGCACGACGCCCTGCCCCGAACCGGTCGAGTTTTCATCCAGAATGATCTTGTCGACATCCCCCAGAACCTGCTCCATCCGTTCCAGATAAAGGCGCTTACGGGTCACATCCGGCGCTTTGGTATATTCTTCCAGAACCGCGCTAAAACGGCTGGCCTCACCCTGAGCGCTGTTGATCTGTTGGGCGCGATAGGCTTCCGCCTCTTCCAGAACTTGCGCGGCTTCACCGCGGGCTTCCGCCAAAACACGGTTTGCATAAGCGTCGGCCACGTTCTGCAGCCGGTCCCGTTCCTGCGCAGCGGCCTGAACGTCGCGGAATGCGGCGATCACGTCCTGCGGCGGGTCGGCTTTGTCAAAGTTCACGCGGATGATGTTCACACCCGAATCGTAGCTGTCCATTGTTAACTGGATCAGCTCCTGCAGGCGCTCGCCGATGATCCCACGATCCCGGTTCAGGATCGGGGCCAGCTCGCTTTGCGCAATAATCTCGCGCATCGCCGATTCCGACACGGCTCGGATCGTCTGGCGCGGATCACGCAGGTTAAACAGGTACTTCGCCGGATCGTTGATGTTCCAGACCACCTGATAGTCGATGTCGACCACATTCTCGTCACCGGTCAGCATCAGGCCGTCATCGCTGCCACGCGCGCCGCCCATGTCCTCGGTCTGTTCGCGGGTGACCGGAATGACCTCGGCGGTTACGAGCGGCCATGGGGCAAAGTTCAAACCCGGATTACCAACGGCCGAAAACTCACCCAGAAACAGCTCTACAGATTGCTCTTCAGGCTTGACGGTATAGACGCTTGCCGCGAGCCACAGGCCGACAGCCACAAGCGCACCAATCGCGACGGTCCCCCTGGTAAAGATCGGACCACCGCCGCCGCCCTGTCCGCTGCCGCCTTGACCACCACCGCCACGACCGCCCATCAGGACGCGCAGTTGCTCCTGGCCTTTCTTCATCAATTCGTCGATCTCGGGGATCTGCGGGCCATCGCCTTCGGGCGGGCGTTGCCCGTTCCCATTGTTACCCCGATTTCCTCCGCCACCGGATGAGCCTCCGCCCCCCCAGGGGCCACCGCTGTTGCCCGCCATATGTATCATTTCCCTTGTGTTGGACCGTGTGATCACGGGTTCCCTTGTAACGTGTGTGCGCGCGCTTGCAAATCAAGCCGTGCGTACAGGTTGCCGCATCGTTACCAGTTCTTCGGCCATCACCGGATGAACCGCAACTGTACGGTCGAAATCTTCTTTGGTAGCGCCCATTTTCACGGCGATACCGGCCAGCTGAATCATCTCGCCCGCGCCAGGCGCCACGATATGACAGCCCAGCACCTTGCGGGTGGCCTGGCTGACTATCAGCTTCATCAGAACCCGCTGGGTGCCGCCTGCAAATGACTTCTGCATGGGCTTGAACGAGGTTGCATAAACTTCAATGGGTTCCTGCGCTGCCGCCTCTTCCTCGCTCAGCCCTACAGTGCCCATCTCGGGCTGAGTGAAGATCGCGGTGGGGATCAGTTCGTGATCCACAGGCGTTGGGTTGCCTTTAAAGACGGTTTCGACAAAAGCCATACCCTCTCGGATGGCAACCGGCGTCAGGTTCACCCGGTCGGTCACATCGCCGATGGCATAGATCGAGGGCACCGCCGTCTGGCTGTAATCATCCACAATGATCTCGCCCTTGCGCCCGCGTTCGACGCCCAAGCTTTCCAGCCCCAGCCCATCGGCATTCGGCGTCCGTCCCGTGGCATACATGACCACGTCAAACAACTGCTCCGAGCCGTTGGTGGCCTTGACGCGAATCTTGTCGCCGTCTTTCGCCATCTCCAGCACATTGGTCCCTAGATGCAGATCGACGCCATTCTGGCACATTTCTTCGCTGATCAGCCCGCGCGCCTCGTCATCAAAGCCCCGCAGGATTTGTGCACCGCGATAGAACTGGGTCGTCTTGACCCCCAACCCGTTCATGATACCCGCAAATTCACAGGCGATATAGCCGCCGCCCACGATCAGGATCGACTCGGGCAACTTCTCCAGATGGAAAATCTCGTTCGACGTGATGGCCAGATCCGAGCCCGGAAACTCGGGCACAACCGGGCGACCTCCCGTGGCCACCAGAATATGCTTGGCGGTCTTGCGCGTACCATCGGCCAGCTCGACCGTATGCGCATCCACTACGTGGGCGCGTTGATCAAAGCTCTCAACGCCGTTGTTTTTCAGGATGTTGCGATAGATGCCTTCCAGCCGGTCGAGCTCGGTGACCAGCTTTCCATGAAAGGTGTTCCAGTCGAACGCGCCCGCCTGAATGTCCCAGCCATAAGCCTGCGCATCGTCAACCATGCCCGAATACTCGCTGGCGAAGACCATCAGCTTTTTGGGCACACAGCCCCGGATCACGCAGGTCCCGCCATAGCGGTCCTCTTCAGCCAGACCAACTTTGGCTCCGTTTTCGCCTGCGGCGACGCGGGCTGCCCGTACCCCGCCCGAACCGCCACCAATGACGAACAGATCATAGTCAAAGCTCATACTTGAGTTCCTTCATTCAGCCTGACCGAAACTTCCTGTCTATCTGGGATCATTGCGAAATCTTCCAACCCTGAAAGCGCAGAAATATCGAATAACGGCTTAAGTTTTTGCGGCCGCGCGCAAGAAATCCGCGCGGGTCGTCAATCCGCAAGATCCGAGAACAGATTGTCGCGCCCCTCGCCCAGGCGGTCCAGCTCGATCGTGCCTTCATTGATGTCGCGCAATTCCACGCGGCCGTCTCCAAACCCGATGACGACCTTGTCACAGATGTCGATAAACAACCCGTTTTCGACAACGCCCGGTATCTGGTTCAGAACCAGCGCCATCTGCCGCGGGTTGCCGATGCGCTGCAGATGCAGATCAAGGATATGGTTGCCCTCATCCGTCACGGTGGGCGCTTCGCCGTTCATCCGCAACGTCGCCGAAGTGCCCAACACATCCATCGTGTCCAGCGCCTCTTCGATCAGTGTCCGCGTGGTTTGCCAACCAAAGGGGATCACTTCGACCGGCAAGGGGAACGCGCCGAGCGTTTCGACCTCTTTGCCCGCATCTGCGATCACCACCATCTGATCACTGGCGGTGGCCACGATCTTTTCCTGCAACAGGGCCGCGCCGCCGCCTTTGATCAGGCTCAGATCGCCGTCGAACTCATCGGCCCCGTCGATGGTCAGGTCCAGCCAACCGGCCTGATCCAATGAGACGACCTCGATCCCAACCTCACGCGCCAGCTGCGCCGTGGCGGTCGAGGTTGGCACGCCCTTGATCTTAAGCCCGTCATTCTGCACCCGCTCGCCCAGACGGCGGACCAGCCAAGCGGCGGTCGACCCGGTTCCCAGCCCGACCCGCATCCCGTCTTCGACCATGTCAGCGGCACGCTGTGCGGCAACGTATTTTGCAGTGTCGATGGGTGACAGTTCCCCGGTCATGGCAGCGATCCTCAGCTATTTTGCCGATCTTATACGGAAAGCGCTGCGCAACTGCGAGACCCAATCGTGGACTGTAGCATATGTTTGCGCTGTCCAAAGCGCCGCATCGTCCCGCGCCCGCTCAAACGCCCGGCATTTCTAGTCCGCCAGCCGCTGAGCGGTTAAAGTGAGCTTCCACTGCTGTTACGCCAATGGCGGCCTTCTGGACTGCGTTCAATAATTTGCCATCTACAAGCTTCGCCATTGGAGCAAGTAAGATAACAGATTTGCTTCTAGATTGCTTTAGTGCAGCCCATAGTAGCCATTAAGCATAACATCCGCATGCTGACAGCGCATCCCCAATGCCTCAAGCGCCAGGCAAACGCTTCGCAAAGTCAATTGTGACGTCTAACAACTTTGGGTTTGGAAAGAAATTTGCGGGCAAGGTTACCTTCGCAACAGAACAGCGGCCCTCAAGATCAAATAAATCATACCTTTCGGGATATGCTGTGTTGAAAATTTCTTCGACAACTGAACTGCATATCACACCGTCCCGGGTCGCTTGTTCCAATTGATGGTCGGCGTTAACCCCCATCCATCCCAAAAAACCTTTCGCTGTCTCAGAAGAAGCAAGCACCTCCCAAGCGGGGATTCTTGGATCGTAAGTGCGACCGGTCAGGTCATCGACCTGTCGTAGAACCTCTGCTTGCCAGCCAATAGGAAGTCCGCTTGGAACGACGGCACTAATGTCTCGATCAAGAAAGTATTCGGAGAAAGCCTGTTTCCGCACGACCGATTGCTTCGGTTTTAACGGATCAAACCTAGCATGAGTAACTTCATCAAAACCTGAATATAGAGCAACATGAACAATTTCATTTGACGGGCTGGGATACTTGCCCTGATATCTTGAGATTGCCTTCCCGAGAACCGAGTTATCATTCCATGCTAAAATGATGTCTCCGGGTTCCAATACATTTAGAATTCTTCCAATGCTGTCACTATTTACTTTAGCTTTTGGCCGACTTGTAACAATCGACTGCCTTCTGTCAAACATAAAAAGTCGCCCTGACACCCAAAGTCAGGAAACAATAACATTCAATTTTAATATAGGTAAGTAGAAGTTAAGCGATCATTGCATCTTCGTGTTCATAATGCATAATCTCTGCCACCTTGCCGTCAATCAGCCTAAAGCTTAGCTCTTCACCAATTTCGAGCTTTATTGGCAAGACATCACTATCAAGCTTACTGATCGAGTATCGATAAGCAGTGTCGTCTTCCTCGCACCAAATGATGAATATACCGGTCGAGAAAATTTGGGTGATGGAGCCGTGTTTAATCATTGAACGCACCTCTTTACCAGATTCTGCACATGCTGCAGTGAATGCGCAACTGCTGAACACCATGTTAGACTAATCATAAATCTAGTGTTTCACAATCGTCACGGCGAATTATTTTGCAACCGTTTAATAAATAATCTTTTAATTTCATATCTTTAATCTGCACATCTCACTGTCTCTTGATCGCTTTTGTAGCAGAAATTGTGCCTGAATTGACATCATTAGCCTCAAATTGATCCTACTTGTGGAAGCCCACAAAGCTGCGTTTAACGAGAAATATTAGTCCAGCAACCTAAGTAGCTATTCTCATCACTTGGACTGCGTCACAAATAGCCTATACGCGAAATGTCACCAAAGCCCTCATCCCCACATCGCCCTGAAGAAGCCTCAGTCCTCGCCTGCGAAGCACTAACTTGCGCTGTAGAACGAAAGTTGGCCGTGGGCGAGGCTTTGGCTCGAGAGCTCTGCAATCTGATCTGCAAAGCAGACATTCGTCGATAGCACAGCATTTGGCACTTTGGGCGCGCTGCAGGGTGTTGTTCAATCAGAAAAATCTGACGTTCTACAACCGAAATTAAAGAGACTCGTCGGGGCCAAAAGTCAGTCTTTGATGGCAGATCAGAACTATCCGACATTCAACACCAGTTGCCTCCCCGTTATTTACGTAGAACGCCCTTGCGGGACGGCGATATCGCCGCACCCCGTCAAACATGTGGAAAAAAATGCGTATTTCCTATAGGAAACGTCGCATTTCTGTCGTTCAGGCATAAATCGCTGTCATAGGGTCCAGGCATGAAACCGTACCTGCTCCATTATGCCCCCGACAACGCCTCGCTGGTGATCCGGCTGGTGTTGGAAGAGATGGGCCTGCCCTACAAGACCATGTTGGTGGACCGACGCCAGCGTCAGCAGGATGGGGCCGCCTATCGGGCGTTGAACCCCGGCGGGCTGATCCCGGTTCTGGAAACACCGCAGGGGCCGGTTTTTGAAACAGCCGCGATTTTGCTGTGGTTGGCCGATACGCATGATCAACTGGCGCCATCCCCAGAAAGCGCGGATCGCGCAGCCTTTCTGAAATGGTTGTTTTTTGCGTCAAACACGCTGCATGCCGACTTGCGCATCCTGTTCTACGCCGAAAAATACATCGCCAGCGATCTGGCAGACACCCTGCGCGCCGGCATTCGCCCGCGCCTGCGTCAGCACCTACAACTGCTGAATGCTGAGGCAAAGACCGCGCCGGGCTGGCTGCGGGCTGATCAGCCTTCGGTGATCACCTACTATCTGGCCTGCATGATGCGCTGGATGGCCATCTACCCGGCCCGGGCGGACCGCAGTTGGTTTCAGTTGACCGATACCCCTTACCTGCAACAGATCCTGATACAGCTGGAACCCCGCGCCGCAACGCGGGCCGCCATTCTCGCCGAGGGTTTGGGGGCAACGCCCTTCACCGCTCCGTCTCATGCCACTCCGCCAGAAGGGTCGCCCACCTGATGTTTCTCTCTGTTTTTGACATGTTCAAGGTCGGCATTGGCCCGTCATCCTCGCACACGATGGGGCCAATGGTTGCTGCGGCGCGGTTTCTGGACCTGATGCGCGCCTCGCCGTTTGACTTTGCGGGATTGCGCGGCTCGTTGCACGGGTCGCTGGCCTTTACCGGCGTCGGCCATGCGACAGACCGAGCCACGATTCTGGGCCTCGCCGGTTTTGTCCCCGACAACTATGACAACGACAAGGCCGAGGCCGCGCTGGCCGACATCGCCGCCACCCATTCGGTGCAGCCCGAGGGCCTGCCGGACCTGAAATTCGACCCCAAAAGCGATCTGATCTTTGACTATGACAACAACCTGCCCGGCCATGCCAACGGCATGATCCTGATGGCCACCGACGCGCAAGGCGACGTCATCCTGCGGCAGGTCTACTATTCGGTCGGCGGCGGTTTTGTCCTGACTGAAGAAGAACTGGCCGAAGGTAAGGACACCAATGCCGGCCCGCCGGTGCCTTTCCCGTTCCATTCTGCTGCTGAAATGCTGGCGATGGCCAAAACCAGCGGCAAGAGCATTGCTGCCATGAAGCGAGACAACGAAGTCTCCCGCGGCTGTGCCGAAAGCCTTGCCAAAGGCACCGCGCGCTTGTGGGAGGTCATGAACAGCTGCATCGAACGCGGCCTGACCACCGACGGCATTCTGCCCGGCGGCCTTAAAGTGCGCCGCAGAGCCAAAGGCATCCACGACGCGTTACAGGCCGAACGCGGCATGAACCTGAACGCACCGCACACGATCAATGATTGGATGAGCGTCTATGCGATGGCCGTAAACGAGGAAAACGCCGCCGGCGGGCAGGTCGTCACCGCCCCGACCAACGGTGCTGCGGGCACGCTGCCTGCGGTCCTGCGCTATTACCTCGACCACGTGCCGGGCGCGTCCGAGAGCCATATCGAAGACTTCCTGCTAACCGCCGCCGCCATCGGCGGGCTGGTGAAATACAACGCCTCAATCTCGGGGGCCGAAGCGGGGTGTCAGGCCGAGGTTGGCAGCGCCTCTGCCATGGCGGCTGCGGGCCTCTGCGCGGTTATGGGCGGCACACCCGAACAGGTGGAAAACGCCGCCGAGATCGCGCTCGAGCACCATCTGGGCATGACCTGCGACCCGGTTGCCGGGCTGGTTCAGGTGCCCTGCATCGAACGCAACGGGCTCGCCGCGATCAAGGCAGTCTCAGCCGCCTCGCTGGCGCTGCGTGGCGACGGTCAGCACTTTGTGCCGCTGGATGCGGTGATCGAAACGATGCGCCAGACCGGTGAGGACATGCATGAGAAATACAAGGAGACCTCGCTGGGTGGTCTGGCCGTGAACGTGCCAAACTGCTGAGCGCCGCGGCCAGATCACGCCTGTGCCGCTGAAACGGCCCGCTGATACAGATGCCATGTTGTGTGCCCAAGGATCGGCAGCGTGAAGATCAACCCCAGAAACGCGGGAACCAGCGACAGTAGCATGGTAACCGAAATGATCGCCGCCCAGCTCAGCATGACCACCGGGCTCTCAGTCACGACGCGAATGGACGTCAGCATGGCCGAGACAAAATTCGTCTCCCGATCCAGCAACATAGGCATGGCGATTACCGTCACCGAGAACAGAACCGCCGACAGGAACGCCCCGACGCAAGTTCCCACCGCAAGAAAAACCCACCCCTGTGGCGTGAAGAAGACGCTGTTCAAAAACCCATCGAGGTTGGAAAAAGAGGCATCCCTCAGAATGATCGCCAGCCACAGCCGAACCTGATAAATCCATACCCAGAAGATGAACAGCGTGACAAAAGCCATCCACCCCATCTCGCGCTTGCGCTGATGGGCCATGACGGTAAGGATGTCCGACCAACCAAAAGGCGCGCCCGTCTGCAGGCACCGAGACATTTCGTACAGACCGGCAGCTGCAAACGGCGCAACCAGTGGAAAGCCCACTGCAGCAGGAATGATCATCCAGATCTTACCCAGCCAAACCAAACACCATACGAACAGAATGCCGAACACCGCGTAAAACAGGCCAAAGAATCCACTCAGAAGCGGGCGTGCTAAAAAGTCAGAAAAGCCGGCCTTCAGCGACTCAGTGATATCCTGCCAAGTGACACGGTTAACCTCGGGCAGAGTCTGCGGTGTTAGATTATCTGGTGGTTTGGGCTCTGCGGAATTGGACGTCACAACACACTCCTCCCAAGCGTGGCACCGAACCGGCCTGTGTTTCCACAGACACGGCGGTGAACTGACGCGCCTTTCCTGCCTTCAAGATTGCATCAGGTGGGACATCAGAACAAGGGTAAGCATTGCCACCCGCAGCAAATCAAATACACGCCTGATTTTCGGCGGCACGCCAATCTGAGTGTGATAGCTGTCTCGCCATGTTATTTGACCTTCCAGACCACGACACCCTGTATCAGGCCCTTTTGAACCGTGACACGTCGTATGACGGACAAGCCTATGTTTGCGTCTCATCTACCGGTGTATTTTGCCGATTGACCTGCCCGGCCCGAAAACCAAGGCAAGAGAATTGCACGTTTTTCGGAACAGTCGGGGAATGCATCGAAGCAGGCTACCGCGCCTGCAAACGCTGCCATCCACTACAACCGATGGCAATGTCAGACCCCGCAATAGCAGCTTTGCTGGCCGCATTGGACATGCGTCCGGACTATCGCTGGCGCGAAAGCGATATCGAAAAGATGGGCTTCGACCTCTCCACAGTTCGGAGAAGCTTCAAACGCCAGTTCGGTATGACTTTTCTGGAAATGGCACGTCAGAGACGGTTGAGAGATGGTTTTGAAACACTCGCCCACGGCGGCGCGGTGATCGACGGGCAGCTCGACGCAGGTTTCGATTCTCCAAGCGCATTTCGAGCGGCCTTTCTCAAACTGATAGGAAAAGCCCCGGGCAACCTCTCGCGGGACCCGGTGTTGCTGGCCGATTGGATACCGACCCCGCTGGGCGATATGATCTGCGTCAGCAGCAAGTCGCACCTACATCTTCTAGAGTTTTTTGATCGCAAAGCACTGCCCAAAGAACTCGGGCGGCTTGATACGTTTGCCAAAGGTCGATTGGGGATCGGATCGACAGAACCGACAGAGCGGATCAGGGCCGAGCTTGCGGCGTTCTTTGACGGGTCGTCGTCAGATTTTCATACTCCGCTTGCGTATCACGGATCGGACTTCAGCCGAGCCACATGGGATGCGCTCAGACAGATTCCGGCGGGTCATACGCGCAGTTATTCGGATATTGCAAAAACTATTGGGCGCCCCGCTGCAGTCCGCGCGGTCGCCCGTGCAAACGGGGCCAACCAGATCGCCTTGGTTATACCCTGTCATAGGGTCCTGGGCGCAGATGGATCGTTGACCGGATATGGCGGCGGGCTTTGGCGCAAGCAAAAGCTCTTGGAAATCGAGCGGCAATATCTGCCCCAGAAAACTGAAAGGAACTACCATGTCTCAGATTGAAAGGGCATCTCGCTTCGCTGATCTTCATCGAAAGGGCGATCCGGTTGTCCTGTACAATATCTGGGATGCCGGAGGGGCCAAAGCTTTGGTTAAGGAAGGCGCACACGCTTTGGCAACGGGCAGCTGGTCCATGGCCGCTGCACATGGTTATCAGGACGGAGAGACCATTCCTTTAGGCTTCATGCTTCAGATGGTTGAGCGCATCTGTAGAACAGTTGATACACCCGTAACCGTTGACTTCGAAGGCGGGTATGCGACTGATCCTGTTGAAGTCGGAGAAAACGTCCGCAAAGTTATTCAGGCCGGTGCAATTGGCCTGAATTTCGAGGACAGAATCGTACGAGGCGAAGGGCTGCATTCAATTTCGGATCAGGTAGAGCGCATCAAGGCAATCAAATCTGTAGCATCTGAGGAAGGTGTCCCTCTGTTCTTAAATGCCCGTACAGATTTGTTTCTTGGAACAGACCCTGCAACACACAAAGACAGTCTAGCTCAGGCGCTTGAGCGCGCAGCAGCTTATGCAGAGGCAGGTGCTGATTGCTTCTTTGTGCCGGGGCTTACGCAATCTGACCTGATCTCACGCGTTGTAGAGACGGCAAGCTTGCCTGTGAATGTCATGATGATGGGTAGTTTGACGTCGGTAAAACAGGTTGCTTCCTTGGGCGTATCCAGGGCGAGCTATGGCCCTGCTCCATACTTGCACCTTATCGCTGCTCTAAAATCTGCCTACGCTGATATCAGATAGCGTCGACGTCACATACTGCAGGTTGTTAGCTGTTGGTTAGTTGACGAGATATCGTTGGCCATCTCGATCTCCGAAATCATTTCTACTTGCGTTTTCAGAGTTCTCAGAACTCAAACCGGCATCACAATATCACCTTTCCACTTCCCCCCTCCAACGATAGCTTTCAGGTCATGACACAGGATCGGCCCGTCTTTGGCATCGTCTTGATGCTTGGTTTCTGCCTGCTCGCGCCACTGGGTGACGCGATGGCGAAATTGCTGGGTGAAACAACCCCGCTGGGTCTGCTGGTACTGATCCGCTTTGCTGTGCAGGCGGCGATTCTGGTACCGCTTGTGGCGCTGACACAGCGCCACTGGCGACTGAGGGGGCGGGTGCTGAGACTGACGGTGCTGCGGACTGTGCTGCATATCATAGGGATCACGGCCATGTTCAGCGCGTTGCAGTATCTGCCACTGGCCGATGCGGTTGCGATTGCCTTTGTAATGCCGTTCATCATGCTGATGCTGGGCAAATACGTGTTGGGCGAAGAGGTCGGCCTGCGCCGCGTCATCGCCTGTATCGTCGGTTTTGTCGGGACCCTGCTGGTCATTCAGCCCAGCTTTGCCGAAGTGGGTGCCCCTGCCCTGCTGCCGATAATCGTGGCAGTGGTCTTTGCCCTCTTTATGCTGGTCACGCGCCAGATCGCCAAGGAAACCGACCCCATCGCGTTGCAGGCCGTCTCTGGTGTCTTTGCGACGCTGTTATTGCTGCCCGTGCTGCTGATTGGAAACAGCGCCGATGTATGGGTGCTGTCGATCATTGTACCAACAGGCAATACCCACTGGCTGCTGCTGGGGATCGGCGTGCTGGGAACGGTGGCGCATCTGTTCATGACATGGTCGCTGCGCTATGCGCCCTCAGCGACACTGGCCCCCATGCAATATCTGGAAATTCCGATTGCGACGTTCTTTGGCTGGCTCATTTTCTCTGACCTGCCTGACGGCCTTGCCGCATTGGGCATCCTGATCACCATCGGCGCCGGGCTTTATGTCATCCTGCGCGAGCGGGCCAGCGCGCGGTCTGTTCCGACAGAAACGCCTGCATGACCTGATCCAGCGCGGCACGCGGGACCATCACCAGCAGGCCCGGATCGTCGACCTCTAGCTGAACGTCCGCGATCGCCCGGTTCGATGTGCCCACGCGCCCACCTGGTTCCAGAATCAGGTCGTCGATAGGCCATTCGAGCCCCTGACTGCGCCCGTTTACCCGCCGAAATGGAAACAACGAGATCGTCCCACCAGCCATGATCGTCAGCGCGATACGCGGCGGCGCGTGAAAGACAACCTCATGCTCCCCCAGCAAGATACAGCATCGATCCTGAAGCCTGACCAACGCATTGAGAACCGAAAGTTGGTGATCCAGGCGACCTCCCAGAAATCCGACACCCAGCACCAGCGGGGCCTCAATATTGCGCAACGCTTTGTCGAAATCCGTATGATCTTGTTCATGAATTGGAAACAAACGCTCTGCCGGAATCTGCGCTCGATACTGCGACGGAAGCGAATCGAAATCACCGATAACCGCGTCTGGCATACGCCCCGAATCGATCACGGCCGCCGCGCCGCCATCCGCCGCAACAAGTGTTTTGACGCGATTTAGCGCCAGTTTCAGGTCGTCAGCCCCGATTTCGCCCCCTCCGACCAGCGCAACTGGGCCGTCTGAACAAACAATCGGGCTATTTTTTACAAGATTGACCATTTTTTCCGGTTTTGGACACATTGAGACCACAAATTGGTAGGTTCATCTATAAGGTTCCGAGCTGACAACTGCGCTCAGCGTCGCGCTGGTTGGCTTTGTAGTTTGTAAAGGACGTGCGTCTGATGGTACAGAATAACAAGGTGTTGACCGTTTCCTACGGGACTTTCTCGTGCACACTGGAAGGCTTCGACGATTCATTTGAAACGATGAAAGCGATTGCCGAATACTTCCGCGACCTTGCCGCAGACGACCGATACTTTGGGTCTGAACCTCCGCAGCCCGACGCCGAAATGCTGACCCGCATCGCCCAGCGCGACGCCCCTCGCCACGTTGAGGCCAGTCAGAACGATTCTGGCCTGTTGCTGCGGGCCACCGAGCACGCCCCCACCGCCGTGTCATACACCGAAGACGCCCCCCAACCCCCCGCCCCCGAGGCCCCTGATTTGGCCGCCATAAATCCCCCTCAAAAAACGGAGCCCGAGGTCTTGCCTTCCAAACCCGACCAAGTTCAGCCTGCCGCGGCCGACAGCATCGCGGCCAAACTGCAACGCATCCGGGCCGTTGTCTCGCATGCCGAAGACAATCCTGTCGCCTATTCCGAGGAAGACGACAGCGGTTATCTGGCTGCGGCGAAACCCAAGGTGGATGCCATTTCGGCGGCCTTTGAGGCCGGCGCGCTCCACCCCGACGATCTTGAGACAGGCGAAGCGCAAGCCAGCGCGCTCGCCGAGGCACCTCTGCCGCCGAACCCCGAGCCAGCCCCCCTGTCATCCGAGTTGGATACTACGCAGGACGACACGGCGATGGTCGAGGATGGCCACTCTGAGTATGAAGAGGATGCGACTGCAGACGCCCTGTTCTCGGACCTTGATGGCAACGCCGATGACGAAGAGGACGAGATCGTCAATATCCTCAGCGATGAGGATGAGATCCCCGAGATTGACCCCCAGCCGCACGCCGCGCCTGAACCGCAGGCACCAATCGATACGGCCCTTTTGACTGCCAAAGACGAAGAAACCCTGTTGAACGGAATTTCCGAGGTCGAGGCGCATCTTGAGGCCCAGACCGGTCAGGACGACACCGAAAGCTCGGACATCGATCAGGATGTGTCCCGCCTTATGGACAAGGCCGGGGCGCAGATGGACGACCCCGAAGCAAGCGACAAGCGCACGACATATTCGCATCTGCGGGCGGCCATTGCCGTTACCGAGGCGGATCGCGGTTCGGGCACCGACGCGGCCCCGGCAACCGATGCGGACTATCGTGGCGATCTGGCATCCGTGGTCAGCCCGCGCCGCCCCGAAGAGGTTCAGGCCACCAGCGCCCGCCCCGAGACCGATGGCGCAGCGCCACTCAAACTGGTTGCGGAACAGCGTATCGACACCGAAGAAGCAAATACCGGCCCGATCACGCCCCGGCGCATCGACACGTCTGAGGGCCAGGACGCCGAAGAAGAAGGTGGCTTTGCTATGTTTGCGCAGGAACAGGGTGCCCAGTCATTGCCTGACCTGCTCGAGGCTGCCGCCGCCTATCTGTCCTTTATCGAAGGTCAGGAGCAGTTCTCGCGCCCGCAGCTGATGAACAAGATCCGCGCACTCAAGCAAGACGAGTTCAATCGCGAAGAAAGCCTGCGGTCCTTCGGCCAATTGCTGCGTGATGGCAAGATCGAAAGAGCCGGCGGTGGTCGGTTTTCGGCCTCGAACCAGATCGGGTTCCGCCCCAACGACGAACGCGCAGCGGGCTGATCCACCATACAACGCACGCAAAACGGCCGGGTCATCCCCGGCCGTTCTACGTTGGTCCGTCACATCAGAAGTTGAAGGCCAGCGCCACATAAGGCCCTGTCAGGATCAGATCGATTACATTGCTGCCTTCTTGGAAATCCACGCTCAGGTGGCGATACCCTCCCGCAACATCGACCGTGTCCGTCCAGCGCCAACTGGCCTGAATAACAGCCTCCCACTGGAATTTCGATCCATAGCCAAACCCGCCGATATTGCCCATCGCGCCAACGCGCCAGCGCTCGTTCAGCACACGTGAATACCGCGCGCCGATGATCGGGTCGGTCCAGCTCTGATCGGTGCTGGCCATAAAACCACGCACTGTGGTCGACAAATCAAGATCCCAATGCCGCAGCCCGGCAAGGGCTTCCAGCCGGGATTGGCTGTCCTCGAACACGGCGTAACTGCCCCCAAGCGTGGTCATTGTGCCGTCCAGTTCCCAACTCGCGGCATCGTTGAAGGGGCCTATGGATACATTGTCGCCAAGATTGAGATAGTTGAACTCGCCCCCGATGGCCCAGCGCCCGTTGCGCGCCTCGCCTGCGATCAGAAAGGCGCTGTTGAGGATATTAAAAATGGATGTATTGCCATCCACCGGCGGGTTCGGCCCGATATCCAGCGAGGTTCTGAAGTTTGGTCCCCAAACATAAGGCGCGATCACATAGTCCCAATCATCGGCCTGCGCGCCGCCGGACATCATTGCCAAAAGGCTGACCATGGCTGCCAAAACCCGTTTTTTCATGAGAAACCCGCCTGCAAATAAAAGCCCATCGAATTCACTAACTTCGATAAGTCTCTCACGCAGGCAGGTTTCTTTCAACTGGGCGGGCTATTGTTGGTCCTGATCCGGGTCTTCTTTGCCAACACCGCGGAATATGAACTTGAAAGGCAGCGCCCACAAAATGCCCAGCACCACATAAACCAGCAGCTCAACCCAGATCGGCGGGCGGTTTAGCAGGTTCACCACCGTCACCACAGCAACGATGTAAAGCGGCAGCCCAATTACAAGGATCACCAGCGCCCACCGCCGACGCGCCTTGTAACTCAGGCCGGGTTTCTGCGGGTCCGCCATCAGTCGGCAAACGGGTCGGTCACCAGAATGGTGTCGTCCCGCTCCGGGCTGGTGGACAGCAATGCAACCGGACATTCGATCAGCTCTTCGACCCGGCGCACATATTTGATGGCGTTGGCCGGTAGATCAGCCCAACTGCGGGCGCCCTCGGTGGATTCGCTCCAACCGGGAACCTCTTCATAGATCGGTTTGCAACGCGCCTGGCTGTCGGCGGCCGTTGGCAGGTAGTCCAGACGCTCTCCGTCCAGCTCGTAGCCAACGCAGATTTTCAGCGTCTCGAACCCGTCCAGCACATCCAGCTTGGTCAGTGAAATGCCATTCACGCCACTGGTGGCACAGGTCTGGCGTACCAGGCAGGCATCAAACCAGCCACAGCGGCGTTTGCGGCCCGTGGTGGTGCCAAACTCATGCCCGCGCTCGCCCAGCCGCTGGCCGTCATCATCCTCCAGCTCGGTAGGGAACGGGCCTTCACCCACACGCGTGGTATAGGCTTTGACGATCCCCAGCACAAAATCGATCGACCCGGGCCCGATGCCAACACCAGTCGCCGCCTGCCCCGCAATGACATTGGACGAGGTCACAAACGGATAGGTGCCGAAATCGATATCCAGCAATGCGCCTTGCGCGCCCTCGAACAGGATGCGCTTGCCCGCCTTGCGCTTTTCATTCAGCACCTTCCAGACCGGTGCTGCGAAGGGCAGGATCTCCTGCGCGATCTCTTTCAACTGGCTGATCAGCGCATCGCGATCAACCGGTTCGATTCCCAAGCCCTTGCGTAGCGGATCGTGATGCTGCAATGCGCGATCCACACGTGCCTCCAGAGTTGCTTGATCCGCCAGATCGGCCACACGAACAGAACGACGCCCGACCTTATCTTCATAGGCCGGGCCGATCCCGCGACCGGTGGTGCCGATCTTGGTGCCCTTGCTGGCGGCTTCTTCGCGCGCCCGGTCCAGCTCACCATGAATGGGCAGGATCAGGGGTGTGTTTTCGGCAATCATCAGGGTCTCGGGCGAGATGTCGACGCCTTGCGCCCGGATCGTGCCGATCTCTTTGATCAGATGCCAGGGGTCCAGAACAACCCCGTTGCCGATGACGCTCAGCTTGCCGCCGCGCACAACACCCGATGGCAGGGCGTGCAATTTGTAAACCTCGCCATCAATGACCAGAGTGTGACCGGCATTATGCCCGCCCTGAAAACGCGCGATCACGTCTGCCCGCTCGCTGAGCCAGTCGACGATCTTGCCTTTTCCTTCGTCACCCCATTGGGCGCCGACAACAACCACGTTGGCCATATCCGGTCCTTTTCGTGCTGAGTAATCAAACTCGGCTCATATAGCGGGGCACAAACGACAGGGAAACCGATATTTCGCCGCAGATGCAAATCGGGCAGTCTTGCGATGCCCGAGACGACGGCAAGGCCCGCGCCACTAGACTTGCCGCAAATGCACCGGCTTACCGTGCGGTGTGGTCAGATAGGCCTCTTCCCAGGCCTGATGCAGGGTTTGCACGTCATCCGGCAGCGCCGCGCCCTGTTCGGCCAACAGCGCCTCAAGCGTTTCCAGCCAGGCGTGGAAATAATCGTCACCCCCGTCCAGCTCGCGATCCAACCCGTTGCGTTTCAACGTGTCTGAGAAGCGCGCTGCCCAATCGGGCCAGTCAAACCGGCCTGCTTCGTTCAGCGCAACGGTCACGGCAAAGACCTGCGCGTGCCAGGGTTCTGCAAAGACCGGTTCAGGGGCTGTATGTGTGATGCAATCGCTCATGCCGGTGTCAGATAGCTTTGCCAGAGGTCCAGCACCACCTCGTCACCGGGATGTTCAGGATTGGCCCACAGTTCAGAGGCCGGAAAAGCCACGGCATAGATCGGCTCGGGCGCTTCCCCCAGATCATGCGCGTTGGAATCAGGCAGGACATGCGTTCCATGCAAGCGCAGGATGCGGCCTCTGGCCCCAGCGGCATAGATCGGCAGGCGGGTGTGGCCTCCGTCGACCAAACGGTTGGCCGTGGCACGGGCGGTGATCACCTCCTGGCCGACCGTGAACCGCGCGGCGATGTTCGACGAACGATCAGCCGGGCCACCCTTGGCCAGCGCGCCCGAGACGGCCTCGGCCTTCAGCATCCGCTCGGCCAGCGGATGCAGCCCCCCCTCGCCCATGTCGCGCAAATCATCGCGCGTCAGCACACCGCGATCGACCAGTAGATCGGCCAAACCGGCGAGCCATTTCTCATAATAGGAAAACCGCGTGTAATCCTTCGGCGACAGACGCTCGCGGGCGTGGCGCGAGACATCAATGTTCCACTGACCCAGAAACCCGGCCGCCAGCGTCACGGCCAGCGCGCGCCCATGCCAGTCTTCGGCAAAAATCGGAGCGTCCTCGGGTTCGGGGTTGATCGGCCCATCGCCGAACCGCCCGCCCATATCATGCACACGGGTCATGACGGCACCTTGGGCAATCCGGTTCCGATCATGCTGTCGCGCGTGACCAAGGCCGCCAGTTCTTCTTCGCTGAGGCCTTCGGTTCCTTCTGGGCGCATCGGCAGCACCAGATACCGAACCTCAGCCGTCGAATCCCAAACCCGGACCGATGTCCCTTGCGGCAACGTGACATCAAACTCGGCCAGCACCTTGCGCGGCTCGCGCACTGCACGGGCGCGGTAGGCGTCGGATTTGTACCAGCCCGGCGGGATGCCGAGCAGAGGCCACGGATAGCAGCTGCATAAGGTGCAAACGACCATATTGTGCTGCTCTGGCGTGTTCTCGACCACGACCATATGTTCGCCCTGACGCCCGTAATAGCCCAGATCAGCCACAACCGGGGTGGCATCTTCAAGCAGCGCGGCCTTGAAATCAGGATCGCTCCACGCCTTGGCGACGACGCGGGCGCCATTCTGCGGACCAATCTTGTTCTGATAAGTGTCGATAATCTCATCCAGCGCCGCCGGATCGATCAGCCCCTTACGGGTCAGAATCGTCTCCAGCGCTTTGACACGAAGCGCAGGATCAGGCGGTAAAAGGGCGTGCGGGTGGTCGTGGTCGTCATGTGGCATAGGCCGCAGCCTGCGCGAGGCGCGACCCTCCTGTCCAGCCCCTTTACCGTGATGTGAAACATCAATGTGTGTGATGCCAACTCGTGACTTGCCCCCGGCATCAAACTTGCATAGATACCACGCGATACACGCCACGCTGTACAGGACCACCATGGAAAACGTCGTTCTCATTATCCACCTTCTTCTGGCTCTGGGCCTGATTGTCGTTGTTCTGATGCAGCGCTCCGAAGGTGGTGGCCTCGGCATGGGTGGCGGCGGCGGTGGCGCCATGACCGGACGCGCAGCAGCAACCGCGCTGGGCAAGCTGACATGGATCCTGGCCGCCTGCTTTATCGTGACCTCGATCACCCTGACCATTCTGGCGGCGCAGAAATCGTCGGGCAGTTCGGTTCTTGATCGACTGGGCGTTCCCGCCCCGGCCGCGACCGAGCAAGGCACACCGGCGGTTCCGTCAGCAGATGACCTGTTGCCCCCCACGCAGGGCGACAATGCACCGCTGATCCCTCAGGCCGACTAAGCCACTACACTTAGAAATCTAAAAGAGAGCTGCAACAGCATCTTGCGGTTCTCTTGCGCTGCGCGCGCGAATCCTTTATATGTGAAGTCCCGTGATGCAGCGGTTTTTTACGAACCGCCGGGCAGCTGATTATGACGTCTCACGGGAGCAGCCGAACAACATGGCGCGTTTTATTTTCATCACTGGTGGTGTGGTTTCGTCCTTGGGCAAAGGACTGGCCTCAGCCGCCTTGGGCGCGCTGTTGCAAGCGCGCGGATATTCGGTGCGTCTGCGCAAGCTGGACCCCTATCTGAACGTCGATCCCGGCACCATGTCACCGTTTGAACACGGTGAAGTCTTCGTCACCGATGATGGCGCCGAAACCGATCTGGACCTTGGCCACTATGAACGTTTCACTGGTGTGGCCGCGCGCAAGACCGACTCGGTCAGCTCAGGTCGGATCTATTCCAATGTGTTGGAGAAAGAGCGTCGTGGCGACTACCTCGGCAAAACCATTCAGGTGATCCCGCACGTCACCAACGAGATCAAGGATTTCATCGCCATCGGCGAGGATGAGGTTGATTTCATGCTGTGTGAGATCGGCGGCACCGTGGGCGACATCGAGGGCCTACCCTTCTTTGAGGCCATCCGTCAGTTCAGCCAGGACAAGCCGCGCGGTCAATGTATCTTTATGCACCTCACCCTGCTGCCTTATATCAAGGCCTCGGGTGAGCTGAAGACCAAGCCGACCCAACACTCGGTGAAAGAGCTGCGCTCGATCGGCCTGGCCCCCGACATTCTGGTCTGCCGCTCCGAAGGCCCGATCCCCACGAAAGAACGCGAAAAGCTGGCCCTGTTCTGTAACGTCCGCCCCGACAGCGTGATCGCGGCGCAGGACCTTTCCACCATCTACGACGCTCCGCTGGCCTATCACCGCGAGGGTTTGGATCAGGCGGTTCTGGACGCGTTCCAGATCAGCCCCGCGCCGAAACCCGATCTGGCCAAATGGGAAGATGTCAGCGACCGCATCCACAACGCCGAGGGCGAGGTCAAAGTCGCCATTGTCGGCAAATACACCCAGCTGGAAGATGCTTACAAATCCATCGCCGAAGCTCTGACCCATGGCGGCATGGCCAACCGGGTGCGGGTCAAGGTCGAATGGGTCGATGCCGAGGTTTTCGACACTGAAGACGCCGCCCCGCATCTCGAAGGCTACCACGCCATCCTCGTCCCCGGCGGGTTTGGTGAGCGTGGCACCGAAGGCAAGATCAAGGCCGCGCAATATGCGCGCGAACACAAGGTCCCCTATTTGGGCATCTGTTTGGGCATGCAGATGGCCGTGATCGAAGCGGCGCGGAATGCGGCAGGCATTACCGAGGCTGGCTCGGAGGAATTCGACCACGAGGCCGGGAAAAAGCGTTTCGAGCCGGTGGTCTATCACCTGAAAGAATGGGTGCAGGGCAACCACAAGGTCGAGCGTAAAGTCGGTGACGACAAAGGCGGCACCATGCGTCTAGGCGCCTATGATGCGGTTCTCGCCGATGGCTCGAAAGTGGCCGAGGTCTATGGCGGCACCGCGATCGAGGAACGCCATCGTCACCGCTATGAAGTCGACATCAAGTATCGCGAGCAGTTGGAAAAAGCCGGCCTGAACTTCTCGGGCATGTCGCCCGATGGCCGCCTGCCCGAGATTGTCGAATGGTCGGACCACCCGTGGTTCATTGGGGTTCAGTACCACCCCGAACTCAAATCCAAACCGTTTGATCCGCACCCCCTGTTCCGCGACTTTGTGCGCGCCGCCAAAGACACCTCGCGTCTGGTCTGATCCGGGGGCGACAGCGGGATTGTACCTGTCGGCGCGAAACATCTTTACGCGCCGACGTTTTGCGGGATTAACTGCCGCCATAGCAGCGACAGGAGACCGGCATGACCAACCAAGTGACACAGGCGGAACAGTTTGCAGCCCTGCACAAAAAGGGCGATCCGGTGATCCTGTACAACATTTGGGACGCAGGCAGTGCAGCGGCCATTCGCGATGCGGGCGCCAAAGCCATCGCCACAGGCAGCGCGCCGGTTGCCATGGCGCAAGGGTTTGCAGATGGTCAGGCTTTCCCGATGCAGGCCGCGCTGGACAATGCCCGCCGCATCGTCGCCGCCGTTGACCTGCCCGTAACGCTGGATTTCGAAGGGGCCTATGCCGAAGATACGGTCGGCGTCGCCGCCAATGTGCAGCTGGCTTTGGAAACCGGCGTTATCGGCTTCAACTTCGAAGATCAAATCGTTGGCAGCAAAGAGCTTTATGACATCGAGACCCAGGCCGCTCGCGTCGCGGCCATGCGCGAAGGGTGCGACACCGCAGGCATCCCGGCCTTTATCAATGCTCGCACCGATATCTTCCTCAAGGCCGCGCCCGACACCCATGACGCTTCCATGCTGGATGATGCCATCGCGCGGGCCAAAGCCTATGCCGATGCCGGGGCCAGCGGGTTCTTCGCCCCCGGCCTGAAGGACGAGGACATGATTGCCCGCCTGTGTGACGCCACCAACCTGCCGGTGAACATCATCGCCCTGCCCGGCACACCCGATACGCCCACGCTGGCCGGACTGGGTGTGGCCCGCGTCAGCTATGGCCCGGTGCCCTATCGGCAGATGGTCAAATGGCTGACGGCGCAGGCCAGCGCGGTTTTTGACCAGCCGACCTAGTCCGACAGATGCATCAAACGGCAAACTTGTGATCATTGAGGCTATGACGGGTAGTCACCGCTTGGCTGGCCACAAAATATGGACTAACCTAAGCTCATGCTGAAGAAATTCTTTCAGGCGTTTCGCCCGCCAAAGCAGACAACCCTACCCGATCCTGACGCCGAACTGGCGTTGGGGGCCCTTCTGGTGCGCGTGGCGCAGGCCGATCGTGATTATAAGATCGAAGAGATCAGCCTGATCGACCGCATCCTCGCGCGGCTATATCAGCACAACGCGATCGAGGCCGCCAAGGTCCGCGCAACCTGTGAAAAGCTGCATGCCGCGGCGCCCGAAACCGATACATTCGGCAAGCTGATCCGCGAGACCACCGACCTGCAGGAACGCATGGCAGCGCTGGATGCGCTGTGGGAGGTCGTGCTGGCCGATGGCAACTCGGATGAGGGTGAGATCAAGATCGTCGAAGAGGCCTGCGCCTCCATGGGTCTCAGCATCAAAGACAACAAGGATGCGCGCGACCGGGTGCAAAGCCGCTTGGAAGCCAGCTAAGCAGCGTCTATATCTTTGTTCATGTTCAGTGATTTCCTGTCCCGGCTCACGCAGCCGCAGCCCGATCCGCTTGCCGAAGATGATGCCCGCCTGGCCCTGACCGCGCTGCTGGTCCGCATCGCCCGGTCCGACAATGACTATGCCGATACCGAAATGGCCCGGATCGACCGTATCTCAGCCCAACGCTATGGTCTGTCCCCGTTCGAAGCCGCCGGCCTGCGCGCCAAGGCCGAAGACCTTGAGGCCGAGGCCCCCGACACCGTCCGCTTTACCCGTGCCATCAAAGAGGCCGTACCGTATGAGCACCGCCTTGGCGTGGTCGAGGCGTTGTGGTCCGTTGCCCTGGCCGATGGAGAACGCTCGGCCAATGAGGATTCGCTGATCCGTCTTGCCGTCAGCCTGCTCGGCGTCAGCGACGTCGATTCCGCGCGCGCGCGGCAGAAGGCTGCCAAATCGTGATTGCCATGCTGGGCATGTATGACATGCCCGCGCTGCAGCCCGCCAATGATCGGTTCTGGACTTTGATTCGGGGCCATCTGGGCCTTGGTCCCACGCATCTGACCCGCAACCGGGATTTCTGGGAGATTTGGCAAGACCCGTCGCTGATCTTTGCGCAGACCTGCGGCATGCCCTATCGCACCCGGCTGCACGGCAAAGTGCAGTTGGTCGGCACGCCGGATTACGGCTTGCCCGGTTGCCCCGCCGGACACTACCGCTCTGTCTTTGTTATCCGTACCCAAGACGACCGTGATCTGGACCAGCTCACGCAAGGCGTCTTTGCCTATAACGAGGCGCTGTCTCAATCGGGTTGGGCGGCCCCCGTGACGCATATGGCCCGCAACGGCCTGACCCCAGGCCGCCTGCTTGAAACCGGCGGCCACGCGCAATCGGCAGACGCAGTGGCCGACGGACGCGCCGATTTTGCAGCGTTGGATGCGCTGACATGGGCGCTGCTGACCGAGCATACGGATATCGGGCTCAAATTGCGGCAGATTGCGGTCACAGACCCCACCCCGGCGCTGCCTTATATCACCGCCCAAGATCAAGATGCCGCGTTTATCGCGCAGGCCGTGCAGGCCGCTATTGCAGACCTCTCACCGGCGAACCGCAAAGCACTGCACATCCGCAGGTTGATCGACATTCCGGCCGCACAGTATCTGGCTATTGGCAATCCGCACACACCGCAGGCAATTCAATCCACATCCTGACCATTTTGATCAATACCTTTGGCCGATTCGTCACTTTCTAGGCTTGAACTTGTCATTTGCGCATTGCATTGGTCGTTTTTTTCAGCCCTAGTACCGCACCAACACCACCAACAACAACTGGACTGCCTGTGACAGAAGCCGCTCCCGTCATCGAGATCAAAAACCTTCATAAAAGCTTTGGGAACCTCGAAGTACTGAAGGGGGTGGACATTACAGCGTGCAGAGGTGACGTCGTTTCATTGATCGGGTCTTCCGGCTCGGGCAAATCTACGCTTTTACGCTGCTGCAACCTGCTGGAAGACAGCCAGGAAGGCGAGATTATGTTCAAGGGCGAACCGGTGCGCTGGAATGGCAGCCACCACCATCGCCGCCCGGCCGACCCAAAACAGGTGCTACGCATCCGCACCAACCTGTCGATGGTGTTCCAGCAGTTCAATCTGTGGGCCCATATGACCATCCTGCAAAACGTGATGGAGGCACCCGTCACCGTTCTGGGCCGCGACAAGGCCGAGGTCGAGGACAGCGCCCACAAATATCTGGAAAAGGTGGGCATCGGCGACAAATGCGATGTCTATCCGGCGCAGCTGTCGGGTGGCCAGCAACAGCGCGCGGCCATCGCCCGCGCCCTTTGCATGGAGCCCGAGGCGCTCTTGTTTGACGAGCCCACATCGGCGCTTGATCCCGAACTGGAACAGGAAGTGATCAAAGTGATCAAGGATCTGGCCGCCGAAGGCCGCACCATGATCATCGTGACCCACGACATGAAGATGGCCGCCGACATTTCCAGCCATGTGGTCTTTCTCCATCAGGGCCTGATCGAGGAAGAAGGCACCGCCGAAGATATCTTTGCATCCCCTGAATCCGAACGGCTTCAGGGATTTCTCTCCGCCACCAAGGCGGCTTAACCTCAGAATAGAACCAATAAGGGGAGTAACTCATGAAAAACCTGATTCTGACCACTGCAGCACTGGCACTGACAGCCGGTATCGCCATGGCTGACACCGTGCGCATGGGCACCGAGGGCGCCTACCCTCCCTATAACTTCATCAACGATGCCGGCGAGATCGACGGCTTTGAGCGTGAGGTTGGCGACGAGCTTTGCAAACGTGCTGGTCTGGAATGCGAATGGGTCAAGAACGATTGGGATTCGATCATTCCGAACCTGGTTTCGGGCAACTACGACACCATCATCGCGGGTATGTCGATCACCGACGAACGTGACGAAGTTATCGATTTCACCCAGAACTACTATCCGCCCACCGCATCGGCCTATGTCGCAACTTCGGACGCGGCTGATGTAACCGGCGGTGTCGTTGCTGCGCAAACCGCAACAATCCAAGCTGGCCACGTCGCCGAGACCGGCGCCACGCTGGTTGAATTCGCAACGCCCGAAGAAACCATTGCAGCCGTTCGCAACGGTGAAGCTGACGCCGTTCTGGCCGACCGCGACTATCTGGCGCCGCTGGTCGAAGAATCCGGTGGCGAGCTGGTCTTTGTTGGCGATCCGGTTCCACTGGGTGGCGGTGTAGGCATGGGTCTGCGCGAAAGCGACGCTGAACTGCGCGGCAAGTTTGACGCAGCCATTACGTCGATGAAGGCTGACGGCACACTCAACGAGATGCTGGTCAAATGGTTCGGTGAGGACACCACCACCTACAACACAGACGGTTCTGTTGTAACCAACTAAGCCCTCCGTCCAACGGTCCGGCGCGTCACCGCGCCGGACACGCCCAGCCTTGTCGCCGGGCACGACGCTCGAAAGACGCTTCATGTTTTCCTATTGCGCTGACCCCGACACGTTGGGCACGTTCCGCTGGTTCTCGTGTTATCTAACCAATGGCGTACACTGGTCGTTCTACCTGTCGTTCATCAAGGTTCTGGCGCTGCTGGCTGTGACGGCCCCGGTTGCGCTCAGCTTTGGATTTGTCGGCGCGATGGCTGCCCGGTCGCATCTTGCGCCGCTCAGTTGGCTGGGCAAGGGGTACATTGCGATTGTCCGCGGCGTGCCGGACATTGCCTTCTTTCTTTTCTTCGTGATCGCGCTGGATCAGGCGTTCGAGTGGATCCGCCACAAGACCCTGTGCTCCGACTGGACCGATCCGGTGCGTCAGGGCAATGACTTCCTTGTCTGTCAGGCCGCCAAACTGCCGCTTGGCACCGCGCCGGAATGGGTCCATGAAACCTATGGCTTTGCGCTGGCGGTGATCACCTTTTCTATCGTCTTTGGCGCATTCGCCGCCAATGTCCTGTTCGGCGGCATGCGTGCCGTGCCCCACGCCCAGCTAGAGACAGCCGAGGCCTATGGCATGACTCGCCGCCAGACCTTCTGGCGCATTCTGGTTCCGCAGATGTGGGTCTATGCGCTGCCCGGTCTCAGCAATCTGTGGATGGTGCTGATCAAGGCCACGCCACTGCTGTTCCTGCTGGGGATCGAAGACATCGTCTACTGGGCCCGTGAACTCGGCGGCACCAAAACGTCGAAATTCACCGCCTATCCGCATGGCGACTGGCGCATGTGGTACTTCCTGTTCCTGCTGGTCTTCTACCTCGGCATGACCCGCGTCTCGGAAATCGGGCTGGAGCGTCTGATGCGCCGCCTGTCCCGCGGTCAGGCCACCGCCGCCGGAGAGCTGCTGCGCAAGGAGACCACCCAATGAGCTGCTTGCAAACCATCCAGGATTATGGCCTGCGCTCGATTGGCTTGGGCGAACGGCTGCTGCCCAAAACCGACTTTACCCTGTGCGAGCAGTTTACCCTCATCGGCTCAGGCATGATCTGGAACATCTATTTCGGCATCATGGCTCTGGCGACCGGCTTCTGTCTGGCCACCGCGCTGGCGCTTGGCAAAGCGTCCCCGCGCAAATGGCTGCGCAAACCGGCCGAGTGGTTCATTTTCCTGTTCCGCGGCTCGCCGCTGTTTATCCAGTTCTTCTTCGCGTATTTCTTCTTCCTGTCGCTGAAGAAGACATACCCGATGTTCGACGCCTTCACCTCGGCCTGGCTGGGGGCGCTGATCGTGCTGTTCCTGAACACAGCCGCCTATTCGGGCGAGATCTTCTATGGCGCCCTGCGCTCGATCCCCAAGGGGGATACCGAGGCGGCGGACGCCTATGGCATGTCCGGCTGGTCCCGGTTCAGACGGGTGGTCTGGCCCACCATGCTGCGGCTCGCGTGGCCCGCCTATACGAATGAGGCGATCTTTCTGTTCCACGCCACCACCCTGGTCTATTTCTCGGCCTTCCCGGCCTGGCAGCAACGCGGCGATGCACTGTATTATGCCAGCTACTTTGCCGACAAGACGTTCAACCCGTTCATCCCCTACCCGATCCTGGCCTTCTATTTCATCCTGCTGACGCTGGTGATCATCTGGGCGTTCGGCTTGGTCAACAAACGGCTGAATCGGCATCTGCCTGCCGAGCGAAAATCCAAAATGAAGTTCCGCCTAAACCTGGTACGGTAAAGAGCACCGGGTTTTCATTTATCAGAGCGTAAGGTTTTTTTTCCGTGTATGTGGCGAGACAACTGAAGCATTTGCCCTTGATTTCTGCGCTTTTTCTGCTGCATCCCAGCCTCTTGGTGGCCGGAGACTCTGCGGCGTTTGACCGTCTTTTCATCTCACCGCCAAGTTCGTTAGCTGACGAATGCAGGAACGATATCGTTCAGTTGCGTATCGAAGACTGGCAGCGACGAAACGATGAAACTGATCCATTTGCCTCTGTCGATGAAATCCTTGGATCAACGCCTATGCAAGACATCAGCCTTCTCGAAGACAAGGGCTGTGGTCCGCATTTCATGTGGAGCTTTCTGGCATGCACCCAGCTTGATGATCCAACAGCCGAACATATTGTTCCCCGGGGCGTTGTCGCTTCAAACGACTTAGAGATGAGGGCGGTCATAGAAGATTGCCTGACAAGGTTCGAAAAGTCCGGCCTGCCCCCCCTGGACTGAGGAACATCCACAGGAAACTGCTCAGCACGTTCGCCATGATCTACAAGAGCGCGACGATGCCGGATCGCCAAATCTGCAGGGCGCTGACCGGTGATAAAGGTAAAACCTAGCGCATTCCACAACTCGACCGAAGGGCAAGGCCCCTGCTCAGTTCAACTGCAAAACATCCTAAGCCCACTCGGCCGGGTTCAGACGGAACAGTTTTGAAAGCTGCGCATAGACCTCGGGCACCGCGTGCTGCAGCGCTTTGGGGCGTTCAAAGAAAACTTCGACCGAGACGGCAAAGAACTCTTCATGCCCGGTCGCCCCATAGGAATCGATGACCGTGGGCTGCCCGGTTTCAACTGCGTGAACATGGGCGTCATAGGCGGTCAGAAAGGCCCTTTCCCACTCGGCAAAGCTCTGGCCTTCGCTGAGGATCGGCACCCCGTTTGTGCCGCCGGACAGATCGTCGATCTGATGCGCAAACTCATGCAGCACCACATTCTGCCCATCCCGGTCATCCAGCGCGCCCTGCCTGCTATGCGCCCAGGACAGAATAACCGGCCCGCGATCCCAGCTCTCGCCGGTGCGCACGATCTCTTTTTCCGAGACGACAAAGCCCGACTGCCGCCGCTGTTTGGATTTGAACGCGTTCGGATAGATCAGGATGGTGGTCAGATTGTCGTACCAGAGGTCGCTGTTGATCACCAACAGACAGGCCTGCGCCGCAATCGACAGCTCCATCTCTTCGGTCACCTCAAGCCCGTCACAGCCATAGAAACTCACCTGATCCAGAAACAGGTTCACCTTGCCATCCAGATGCGCGCGCAACCCGGCCGGCAGCCGCCGAATAATCGGAACCTGCCGCGCGATGACATCGCGTTGATGGTCGGTCAGCGGGGTCGCCAACAGCACCGCCCGGGCCTGTTTTCTGGACCAGAGGTAATAGGCAAGACCGCATGCGATCAGTAACAAAATGCTAAGAAAGATGAACATAGTGGAAGACTATAAGGATCACCGGCGCGGGTACAATTGGCGCTGAACATCTGTTTCAGCTTTGTACAAAATATAGGAAACGGGTTCCGGCTGTGGTGTGATTTGTACAAAACGCGCCGGAGCCCGGGTTCTCGCGAACACGTCGTGCGTGACCTGATCAAATCTGATGACAACCCAAAGCGGCTCAACTACACCTTCGGAAACGAGAGGAGCGGAGCCCCGGATGGACCTCAACAACCTGCAAACCTTCCGCGTCGCGGCCTGTGACCTCAACGGGCAGATGCGCGGCAAGCGCGTACCTTCGTCTTATGCTGCAAAGCTGGACAAAGGCGTGGTCCGGATGCCGTTTTCAGCACTGAATGTCGATCTTTGGGGGGCGGACATCGATGGCAGCCCTTTGGTGTTCGAGACCGGTGACGCAGATGGCGCATTGCTGCCAACCGACCGTGGCCCGGTTCCCATGCCGTGGCTCGATACGCCTGCTGCGTTGGTCCCGATGTGCCTGTACGATGATCGGGGCACCCCCTACACTGGTGATCCACGTCACGCCCTTGCAGCGGTTTTGTCCCGCTACGAGCAGCGCAACTGGTCCGTTGTCGCCGCGACCGAGCTTGAGTTCACGCTGCTCGATGCATCGGAGTTCGCGCCCAAACCACCGATCAACCCGGTGACAGGCCGACGCCTCTCGGATGAGGCGGTTCTGGCCATGGCCGAACTGGACGCGTTCGACGCGTTTTTCACAGACCTCTTCAAAGGCTGCTCCGCGATGGGTATCGCCGCCCAGACCGCGATCTCCGAAAGCGGGATAGGTCAGTTCGAGGTCAACCTGACCCATCAAGCCGCGATGCGCTGCGCCGATGATACGTGGCTTTTCAAGAGCTTGGCACGCGGCCTTGCGCATAAACACGGGTTTGCCGCCACCTTCATGGCCAAGCCCTACCCCTCCGATGCCGGCAACGGGATGCATGTGCATTTTTCGGTCATCGATGGGGAGGGTCATAATGTATTCGATGATGGCGGCCCTGACGGGACCGACATGTTGCGCTCGGCGGTGGCCGGGTGCCTTGCTGCAATGCCGGGCAGCACTTTGCTCTTTGCGCCTCATGGGAATTCCTACCTCCGCCTGACGCCCGACGCGCATGCGCCCACAGGGGCCTGTTGGGCCTATGAAAACCGTACCGCCGCGATCCGTATACCGGGCGGCGCTCCGGCGGCGCGCCGGATCGAACACCGGGTCGCGGGGGGCGATACCAATCCCTACCTCGTGCTTGCTGGTGTGCTAGGTGCCGCGCTGACCGGTATCGAAGACAACCTGCAACCGCCCAGCCCGATTGTGGGCAACGCCTATGAAATCGAAGACCTGCCGCAACTTGCGCCGGACTGGCAAGGCGCGATCGACCAGTTTACCGCGGATCCGCAAATTGCCCGCATCTTCCCGGCCGAGTTGATCCGAAATCTTGCAATGACCAAGCGGCAGGAAATCCACCGCTTTGCAGCCCGCCCGCCCAATGAGCACTGGCTCAGCTATCTTGAGGCAGTATGATAGTCTCACACCCTGTCTTTCGGTTGGGCAGACTAAAATTGACTAAATGCGGTGATCCATGAAAATCGGCATCCTCCAAACCGGCCACTCCCCCGATTCCATGATTGAGGAGTTCGGTGACTATGACACTCTGTTTCGTGCATTGCTGAGCGGGAATGGCTTTGAATTCAAAACGTTCCCCGTTGTTGATCAAGTCTTTCCGGGCGGCCCGGATGATGCGGATGGCTGGCTTATCACCGGATCGCGTCACGGCGCTTATGAAGATCATCCCTGGATTGGACCGCTCGAAGAGCTGATCCGCGCCATCCAACACAGCGGCAAGCCCTTGATCGGTGTTTGTTTTGGCCACCAGATCATCGCGCAAGCCCTTGGTGGAAAGGTCGAAAAATTCCGGGACGGCTGGGCCGTTGGACGAAAAACCTATGACTATGACGGGCGCTCTGTCGTGCTGAACGCGTGGCATCAGGATCAGGTCGTTCAGGTGCCCGACAACGCACGGGTGCTTGGCGGCAACGCGTTTTGCAAGAATGCGATGCTGGCCTATGGCGACACGATCTGGACGGTGCAGGCGCATCCGGAATTTCAAAATGCTTTTGTCGACGGCCTGATCCGCACGCGTGGCAAAGGTGTGGTCCCCGACGAGCTGCTGCAAGCGGCCACCACCCAGCTGAGCGCCGCGAATGACAATCAGGAAATCGCGGCCTTCATGGCTGACTTCCTGACAAAAGCGAGGGACCGATGACCGATTGGACGGATAACCTGCCGCAGGCAGCACAGGATTATATCGCGGGACATCGGCTGGATGAGGTTGAATGCATCATTTCGGACCTTCCCGGAATTGCGCGCGGCAAGGCGGTTCCGGCCTCAAAATTTGCGCGCCAGTCCCATTTCCATCTCCCCGACAGTGTCTTTTATCAGACCATCACCGGCGGCTGGGGCGAGGCTGCAGGCGAAGACGGGTTTATCGAGCGCGACATGATCCTGAAACCCGATCTCACGACGGCGTCAGCCGCGCCCTGGACAGGCGATTGGACATTGCAGGTCATCCACGACGCCTATGACCGCGACGAACGGCCCATACCCTTTAGCCCGCGCAACGTTCTGAAACGTGTTGTGCAACTCTATCACGAAAAGGGATGGAACCCGATTGTCGCGCCTGAGATGGAGTTCTTCCTCGTGGCCCGGAATGTGGACCCCGCGCAGGGGATTGAGCCGATGATGGGGCGGTCAGGCCGCCCTGCCGCCGCCCGGCAGGCCTATTCCATGACGGCCGTGGACGAATTTGGGCCAGTGATCGACGACATATATGATTTCGCCGAGCATCAGGGGTTCGAGATCGACGGCATCACGCAGGAAGGCGGGGCTGGCCAGCTTGAGATCAACCTGCGCCATGGCGACCCCGTCAAGCTGGCGGACGAGGTGTTCTATTTCAAACGCCTGATCCGCGAGGCTGCGCTGCGCCACAATTGTTTTGCCACTTTCATGGCCAAACCGATTGAGGATGAGCCGGGTTCAGCCATGCATATCCATCATTCAATCACGGATGCTGAGACTGGTCAGAACCTCTTTTCCGGCCCTCAGGGCGGTGAGACGGATGCGTTTTATCACTTCATAGCCGGGCTTCAGACGCACCTGCCCGCCGGGCTGGCGGTGATGGCGCCTTATGTGAATTCCTATCGTCGCTATGTCAAAGATCAGGCCGCCCCGATCAATCTGGAATGGGCGCGCGACAATCGTACCACTGGGATTCGGGTGCCGCTGTCCGGTCCCGAAAGCCGCCGGATCGAGAACCGGATTGCCGGGATGGATTGTAACCCGTATCTGGGTATCGCGGTGTCACTGGCTTGTGGCTATCTGGGCCTGATCCATCAGGAACGCCCGCGCCGCCAATTCTATGGCGACGCCTATGACGGGGATGGAGATATTCCACAGGTTATGGGTCAGGCGCTGGATCTGTTTGATGAGGCTGAGGCGCTGCGCGAGGTGCTTGGCCCTGATTTTGCGCGCGTCTATGGCATCGTCAAACGCGCAGAATACGAGGAGTTCCTGCAGGTGATCTCTCCGTGGGAGCGCGAGCACCTTTTGCTGAACGTCTGACGGCACGACGCGATGAACCTGTTGTATAGCAACGATCGCAAAGGGGCTTATCCGCCAAGCTGGTATGCTGCAACGGCGCACGACTCGTCTCCGTCTCCTGCATTGTCCGGGCAGATCAAGGCGGATATCTGTATCGTCGGCGGCGGCTATACCGGCCTGTCGGCGGCGTTGCATCTGGCCGAGGCCGGGTATGATGTAGCCCTGCTTGAGGCTCATCGCGTCGGGTTCGGCGCGTCAGGTCGCAACGGCGGGCAATTGGGCAGCGCGCAACGGGTTGATCAGGAGCAGCTTGAACGGCTGGTTGGATTGGAAGATGCCGCCAAGCTGTGGGAGCTGGCCGAAGACGCAAAATCTCTGGTCAAATCACTGATCCGAACCCATGAAATCAATTGCGATCTGAAACCGGGTGTCGCCACGCTGGGGTTTACAAATGCCGAATGCCGGGGGTTGCACGATCACGCGGCCTATCTGTCTGACCGATACAACTATGACCAGATCGAGCGGCTGGATGCCGAGGCCGGGCATGCGCTCTGCCCCTCACCAGCCTATGCGGGCGGATATCTGGACATGGGCGCCGGACATCTGCACCCGTTGAATTATGCGCTGGGATTGGCTGCAGCGGCCAAAGCGGCGGGTGCCAAGATTTACGAAGGCACCGAGGTGCTGGGGATCGAGGACAGAGATCGCATTATCGTCCGCACCGACTCCGGTCAGGTGGTGGCGGATCACCTGATCCTTGCCTGCAACGGGTATCTGGGCGATCTGAACCGGCAGGTCGCCGCGCAGGTCATGCCGATCAACAACTTCATCGTTGCAACGGAACCTTTGGGCACCGAGGTGCAGCGGGTTCTGACCCGCGACGTGGCGGTTGCAGATACCAAATTTGTGGTGAACTACTTTCGGCTCAGCCCGGATGGGCGTCTGCTGTTTGGCGGCGGGGAAAGCTATGGCTACCACTTTCCGCCTGACATCACAGCGACGGTCCGCAAGCCCATGGCAGAGATCTATCCGCATCTGCGGGACGTCAAAATCGACTATGCCTGGGGCGGAACACTGGCCATCACGATGCGCCGCATGCCGTATCTGACCCGGTTGTCCACAAACATCCTGTCCGCTTCGGGCTATTCCGGTCATGGGGTTGGGACCGCAACGCATGCCGGGCAGCTTATGGCGATGGCCATTCAGGGACAGGCAGATGGGTTCGACACCATGGCGCGGGTCCCGTCATCGCCTTTCCCCGGCGGCCGAGCCCTGCGCAATCCGCTGCTGGCTTTGGCGATGACCTGGTACAGCCTGCGCGACCGATTGGGTCTGTAGTTTTCTGAACACGACAGTTCAGTGAAATTTTGCCAAAGAATGGAATGGAGGCTTGGCTTACCCGTCATCTAATTTTATATTTGCAAAAGATAGAATTCGGGAAATCCAAATATGACGCTTCCACCCAACGTTCATGCCGCCGAACCCATCCCCGCTGCCGCACGAGACGCCATTGATGCCCTGATGCAGTCAGGTGACCTGTTTCGATATACTGCGCCTCAGGATGCGCCAGTTGCGCTGCTCGAGGCTGAGTTTGCGGGGCTGCTGGGGTCGAAATACGCTCTGGCCGTATCCTCTTGCTCGGCGGCACTGTTCCTGTCGCTCAAGGCGCTGGATCTACCGCGCGATGCGCGGGTTTTGATCCCCGGCTTTACATTTGCTGCTGTACCGTCGTCTATCGTGCATGCCGATTGCATTCCGGTCCTCTGCGAAGTGGCGGACAATTACCGCATCGACATGGCTGATTTCGCTGCCAAGCTTGAAACTGTGCAGGCGGTTATCATCAGCCACATGCGCGGCCATACATCGGATATGGACGCGATTATGGAACTGTGTGGTTCCCGCGAGATTCCGGTTATCGAAGACGCGGCGCATTCGCTTGGTACTACTTGGCATGGACGTAACATCGGCACCATCGGCAAAATCGGCTGTTTTTCGTTCCAGTCCTACAAAATGATCAACGCCGGAGAAGGTGGCATCCTGATCACCGACGACGCTGATCTGGTTGCGCGTACGGTGATCATGTCGGGCGCTTACGAACATAACTGGAAGAAACACAAAGGCCCGCGTGGCGACAACTCGCCCGAACTGGAGCAGGCCTTTGCCCGTTGGCAGAACAAGCTGCCGCTATATAACCTGCGCATGAGCAACCTGAGCGCCGCCGTCATTCGCCCGCAAATACCCGAACTGGCCCGGCGGGTTCGTGATGGGTTGGCCAACCACGACTATGTGGCAGACCGGCTGAATAACTCGGCATATATTCAGGTCCCTGCCCCGCTGCCCCCCGAACAGCGCGCGCCGGATTCAATACAGTTTAATCTGGTCGGGCTGAACGAAGATGAAACACGCGCCTTTGCCGCTGCCGCTGAGGCACGCGGTGTTAAGGTGCAGGTTTTCGGCCTGAGTGAGGACAATGCGCGCGCCTTCTGGAACTGGCAGTTCTTGCCTGAAACTTTTGAGTTGCCGCAGACACGTGCAATGCTGATGAAAGCCTGCGATGTGCGCCTGCCCGTGCGCCTGACACGCGATGAGCTTGACGTCATTGCCGACATCCTGCTTGCCTCAGTCGAAGAGGTAACCGCACCAACCCAGGCATTCGGTACGTAAGATAGCAGGGAAAGGCCCGCGCTGCGGGTCTTTCCGATGTCAGTTGAGTTTCGACAACTTCTGCTGCAACTCGGCAAGTTGCTTTTTGATGTCATCGAGATCTTCGTTTGCTTCTGGTTGAGCTTCTTCTGCGCTGTCAGGACCTGACCAGCCCCCTGACAAGCCGCCAGTCATGGCCTTCAAAAACGCCTGCTGTTGCGCTTGCAAAGCATCAAAGCCTGGAATACCGCTCATGGGATTCATGGCGTTCATGTTCTCCATCATTTTGCTTTGGCTTTCGCGCAGCATTTCGAACGAGCTTTGCAGGAATTGCGGCATCATGCCCCCACCGGGAACCATGTAGCTGCGCACCAGATCATTCAGCACGTTGACCGGCAGAACATTTTCACCCCGACTTTCATGTTCGGCAATGATTTGAAGCAGATATTGGCGCGTCAGGTCGTCGCCGGTTTTCAGATCAATGATCTGCACCTCGCGCCCATCCCGGATGAACCCCGCGATATCTTCGAGCGTGACATAGTCGCTGGTCTCGGTGTTATACAGCCGACGGCTGGCGTAACGCTTGATCAACAGCGGTTTTTCTTGTTCTGACACCAATTGCCCTCCCCAAGGATGATGCATTGCAGCAGAGGTTATGCGACTGCAGAACAAAAAGAAAGGGCAGGTCAATCGACCTGCCCTCTTGCGATTGCACCCTTTGGGAGGAGAAGGTGCGCGTCGCTTGCCTACCTTACTTGGCAGCCGTTGCTTTTTTGGCAGCAGCGGTTACTTCGTTGGTGGCTTTTTTCACAGCAGCAGTTGTATCTTCTGCAACTTCTTTACCTGCAGCCATCAGCAGTTCAACGGTTTCCGACTGAACTTTTTTGGCGATTTCTGCAAATGCAGCCATGTTTTCAGCAGCAACTTCGGCAGACGCACTGGCGAAATCGGTGGCTGCTTTTGCATAATCAGCAGGCTCTGCTTTGGCTTTCGACATCTCGCTCAGTTTGGCCAGAGTTTCTTTGGTCCATTTGTTCGAGATTTCTGCCGATTTCTCAGCTGCTTCCAGAGCAACGCCCGACAGCTTTTCGTTCAGAGCTGCGGTCGATTTGAAGGCACCTTCCATGGCGGTGGTGTCTACGGGGAACGCGCCCATCATGTCTTTCATGATTGCGGTAAAGTCCTGAGTCTTTGCCATTGTCATAATCCTTTTTGCCGAACCGGGCCCACCCCGGTTTTCATCAGCTTGATGGGAATATGATTGCTGCGGCGCAGCATTGCAAGTTTTTTCTTGCTGCAATGCAGAAAAAATCCACTTCCAGAGCGAAATCAGTCGTTTGGCGCGCCCACTACATAAGTGCCGGGTGCAGGTACAAGCGACGGGTGGCTCGAATCACCGGGATCACGGGCCGGCACCTGCTTGCCTGACCTCTTCTTCAGCCAGGCCTCCCATCTGGGCCACCAGGACCCCTCGTGAAAGGTTGCCTCTTTCAGCCAGGTATCAGCGTCGGGCTTGAGATCGGTATTTGTATAATGTCCGTATTTCTTCTTGCTGGGCGGATTCACAATACCGGCAATATGCCCCGATTCCGAAACGACAAAGGTCTTGGACCGCGACCCCATTTTCTGAACTCCGCGATAGCAGTCTTTCCAGGCGGCGATGTGATCCGTCTCGCAGGTGATCGCCATCAAGGGAATATCCACATCAGAGACGCGCAGCGTGTGCCCCATCAACTCAAACCCGTCGGTCGCGAACTCGTTTCTCTGACACAGACCGCGCAGATACTGCACCGCCATCTTTGCAGGCAGGTTTGCGCCATCGCCATTCCAATAGAGCAGGTCAAAGGCCGGGGGCGTCTCACCCATCATATAGCTGCGGATAGCCGGGCCATAGATCAGGTCACGCGACCGCAGGAACGAGAAGGTGCGCGCCATGATCCACGCGCGAAGAAGGCCCTCTTTGTTAACCTCTTCTTCAATGCCATCGATGAAATCATTCTGCAGGAAGGGTGTGAACTCTCCCTGATCAGCGAAGTCTGTCAGCGCCGTAAAGAAGGTTGCCGACTTGACCGATTTGTCACCACGCTGTTTCAGCAGCGACAGGGTCAGGCTGAGCGTGGTTCCGGCGATGCAATATCCGACGGTATTGACTTGCTTGACCTTACAGATCTTCTTGACCTCTTCGATCGCGGTCAGGAACCCGTCCTGGATATAATCCTCCATCCCGGTATCAGCATAACTTTCATCCGGGTTTATCCAACTTACGACGAATAAGGTGTATCCCTGCTCGGTCACCCATTTGATCAGGCTGTTCTGCGCCTTAAGGTCCAGAATGTAGAATTTGTTGATCCAGGGTGGGAACAGAATGATGGGCGTTTCATAAACTGTTTCGGTCGCAGGCTTGTACTGGATTAACTCCATCATCCGGTTGCGATACACCACGTCGCCCGGTGTGGTTGCGAGGTTCCCGCCGACTTCAAAAGCACTTTCGTCGGCGAGCTTAACCACCAGCTCGCCGCCATTGGCCTCAAGATCCGAAACCAGATTTTCCAGCCCCTGGATGAGGGACTGCCCCTCAGTCTCTACCGCCTTTTCCAGAGCGTCCGGGTTGGTTGCCAGAAAGTTGGTCGGCGACATCATGTCGATAATCTGCTGCGAGAAATACCTGAGGCGCTGTTTGTCTTTTGCATCCAGATCTTCGACAGAGGCAACCGCCTGTGAAATGGCCTCGGCGTTGGTCTGGTATTGCTGGCGAATGAGGCGGAAATAGGGGTTGGTCTCCCACAACGGGTTGCCAAACCGTTTGTCGCGAGGTCCCTGCGCCGCGTCGCCTTGATCACTACCGGCAAGTGCTTGCTGGGCCTCGGCAAAATTCAAAACCGATTTGCCCCAGTATTCGACCTGTCGTTCGAGCAGCTTGGCGGGATCCTGCCATGCCTCAAGCCAATAAGCTGTTGCTGCTCTTGCAAAAAGCTCTTGATTCGGACCGTCCAGTGCGGGGGTATGGTGCTTCCTCAGCGCCATGACATCAATCAACCGCTTTGAAAGCTCCTCGACCTTGCCCATATTTTCTTTAATGCGTTCAATAGCTTCGTCGGTCAATTCGGGCGTCTGACCCTCACTTGTTGTCATTTTAACCATTCCCCCCTAACCTCGCTGCTATGCAGAATAACGTCGTGGGTGTCGGTGGACAAAGCGGCGAATGGTCCGAACTCTCAGGCTGACACTCAGGAGGCTCTGTTTCATGCGCTATATGATGACCTACGACTTGATGGAAACCATGCGCAACACCAACCAATGGCTTGGTGCGACGGCCAGCGCGATGGCCTCCTACCCATTGTTTTCTATGGTACCCAACCCTGCCTTCGGTTGGATGGCAGCCTGGGGTGAGGTAACCGAACGGACATTCCAGCGAATGATCACTAAACCTGACTGGGGCATCCGTACGTTTACCTGTGAAGACGGAAAAGATCATCTGGTTGACGTTACCACCGTGATTGAGCGCCCGTTCGGGGATTTGATACACTTTCGCGTGAATGGCCGCGAAGAACAACCGCGTAAAGTGCTTCTGGTTGCGCCAATGTCGGGGCACTACGCCACATTGCTGCGATCGACAGTCAAAAGTTTGCTGGTCAATTGCGAGGTCTATGTCACCGACTGGCATAATGCGCGCGATATTCCCGTTTCCGAAGGTAAGTTCGATGTCGAGGATTACACGCTCTACCTTGTCGATTTTATGAAGGCGCTGGGGCCTGAGACGCATGTTGTGTCGGTTTGCCAACCCGTGCCGCTGACCCTGGCGGCCACCGCCTATCTGGCAGAGCTGGACCCAAAGGCGCAGCCCAGCACGCTGACCCTGATTGGCGGCCCTGTCGACCCCGACGCCACCCCGACCGAAGTGACGGATTTCGGCCGTCGGGTGACCATGGGCCAGCTGGAAGAGACGATGATTCAGCGCGTGGGCTTTAAATACAAAGGCGTGGGCCGCATGGTCTATCCCGGCCTTCTGCAGCTTGCCTCTTTCATGTCGATGAATGCCGAACGCCACAGCAAGGCGTTCTCGGATCAGATTCAACGGGTGATCCGGGATGAAGCGTCTGATCACGATGCGCATAACCGTTTCTACGACGAATATCTTGCCGTGATGGACATGACAGCAGAATTCTACCTGTCGACTGTCGAGCGTGTCTTCAAGAACCGAGAGATCGCGCGCAATGAATTTGTGGTCGCAGGCCACAAGGTGGACATGAGCAAGATCACCGATGTCGCTGTGAAAACCGTTGAAGGTGCCAATGACGACATTTCCGCGCCTGGTCAGTGTATCGCAGCCCTGGACCTGTGTACCGGCTTGTCGGATGCCAAAAAAGCCAGCCATGTCGAACCCGGCGCGGGCCACTATGGTATCTTCGCGGGTCGCAGCTGGCGCGACAATATTCGCCCGCTGGTTATCGCGTTCATGAACGAAAACCAGCGAAAGCCCAAGCCAAATCGCCGCGCAGCCAATAAGAACACCGCAGCCTGACGATGAGGGCTGCACCGGGCGAACCACTGAACTTCGCCTGCACATGTGGCGCGCTGCGCGGGCAGATTTCAGGACCCGGAGTTACAAGCGGCACCCATGTGGTATGCTATTGCCACGACTGCCGTGCCGCCCAGCTGTATTTCAATCAACCTGACCCGGCCCCCAAGACCCGTCGATGTTTTTCAGATGAGCCCCGAGGCAATTCGGATCACCCAAGGCTCTGAGCATCTGGCAGTCATGCAACTCAGCCCCAAGGGGATGTTGCGCTGGTATGCTAATTGCTGCAATGCGCCGCTGGCGACCACTCCTGCAACGCCCAAATTCCCGTTCGCCGGCTTCATTTCGAAACGGATCACCGACACTGATCGCCTTGGCCCCGTCACGACGCGAGGTTTCGTTCCGCAGCCGGATGGTAAACAAAAGCATGAAAAACTGCGCTTTGCCGCGGTTGGTCTGCTCAAGCGCGTGCTCAGGTCGCGGCTGACCGGCAGTTGGCGGCAGACCCCGTTTTTTGATGCACAGACAGGCCAGTCCGTTGCGGCTCCACATGTGATTTCGAAAGCCGAGCGGGCAAACCTGTATGACTAAAGCAGCCTGAGCGGCTGTTGCAGCCAATTCCGCAAGGCCTCAGAAACCTTGTTCGGCGTCTCCAGTGTTGGCAGATGGCCTGCGGCGTCAATCACCAGCAGTTCTGCCTCGGGGATCAGTTCCGCCATGAAGGTGTGTTTTCTGACCGGCACCAGCGTGTCATGTGCACCGCACAGGATCAAACTGCGCGCCCGAATGCGGCACAGGGCGCTTTGCTGATCGGGGCGGCGTTGCAGGGCGCGCATCTGGCGGACAAAGACATCCGGCCCCAGATCAACCGCATTTTTTAGCAGCTCGTTCAGGATGGGAATACGCTGCGGCCCCGGCGCCAGCGCGTCGGAGCCGACAATCTTGCGCATCATATCGTCCAGCCGCCCGGCCTGTGCGCCAACGATCAGCTCTTCGCGGGCGGCGGCCATCTGAGGGGTATCCGCCTGTGCATCAGTTGCCATCAGGCACAGGCGTGTAACACGATCCGGCGCGCGACGGGCAAGCTCTAGCGCGACAACGCCACCCATGCTGTGGCCCACCAGCGCAAACCGATGCGGCAGCTGGTCCAACAGGGCCGAGGCGATCTCTTCAATGCGCTCCCCCAATGTTACCGGGGCAACGGTCACCGCCCTGTCCTGAGACAACAATTCTGTCTGGGCCCGAAACAGTCGGGCATCACACATCAAACCCGGCAAAAACACCAGTGGCTCGATCATCCGGGGCCTCCATCTGCTCGGGTTCCCGTTTTGGCTCAGGATGAAAGGTTTGCCTGACGCGGGCAAGCGAAAGTTCAGGGATACCGGATGGCGCGGAACTTAGGGAAATCAGCGTAGCGGGTTTGCCTGTCAGAAAGCGCCTCAGCCGGCTCTTCTCCAGCGCGCAGCAAATTGCCGCGCGGTGCGATATAGCTGTCAATCCGGCGCCTTGGAACCGGTCTCCAAACCAGATTAAAGGCGCAGAGTTTGGGGAAAAACCATATCTCGGAATAGTCCAGATGATCATGCATCCACCAGGCAAGATCACGCCAATCGCGGCCCGTGGCGTATTGATCTGCAAACCACGGGATCACAATCGACGCCCCGGCGACCCTGTCGTCACCCTGCCCAATATCCCAGATGTGGCACTCCAGCGGGTTGTCATTGCGGGCGCAATTCAGCCTGTTCTCATTGCCGAAATGATTGAGCGAGGGTGAGCGATACCCGGAACGCACGGCGACCCGGCCAAAGGTCTCTTCCAACGGATCCAACAAGGTTTCGCAGAACGCCCGCCCCGTTTCGATCGCCAGATCGGGATTTTCGGGGATGTTCTGTTGTTGGTGGAAATTGCCGATCTCGGAGTACAGAAAGTCACGCATAAAAAAATGCCGGGACAAGCGCACGCGGCCAAGAGTCTCAAGGCTCCACATGCTGCCCGGTTTGCGCATGTTCAGTACCCGTTCCAGCGAAAGGCCCCATCGGGCCCGAGCTTTGAGAAGGGATTGAACGCAACCTCCCAGATCGTGCCGTCAGGTGCGCGAAAATACCCGTGATGCCCGCCCCAAAAGACATCAGAGGCCGGTTTCAGAACATCCGCACCCGCCTGCGCGGCTTTGTCCAGCAGCGCGGCGACCTCGTCTTTTGCGCGGCAATTATGGCTGAGCGTCAGCGCACCACGACCCAGGGTCGCGGCCTCTACACCAATCTCATCGGCCAGAGCAGAAAGGGGATAGAGACCCAGCGTCTGCCCGATCAGATCAAACGCAATGACACCATCCGGGCTGTCGACCCGCTGCCATCCCAGCTGTTCATAAAACCCGGCGGCCTGCTCTGGATCGTCCACCCCAACAGTAATCAGACTGACACGTTGTTCCATCTCTAAATCCCTTGTTCCTTGAGCCACGCCAAAATGCCCGCAACCGCGGCGTCGGTCTGTCCGGGCGACATCAGGCGCCCTGCCACCACGTGCGAGGACGGGTCATCTTCGGGGCCCATCGTCACCAGCTCAACCGTTGCAGGCCCCCCCCAGGCGTTGGCCACAGCATGTGTCCGGTCCGGGCGCACCACCTGATCATCGTCGGAAAACCAGAACAATGCCGGAATACCGGCTTGCGAGAAGTCCTGCACATAGACCGTCTCGACCAATGCTGTCATGGGCACAACGGCTTCCCACGGATAAACCGTGGACCAGTATTTCTCTTTCTCCGGGTCAGGGCCAGATACGTCCCGCTCCTGCCCCATCAGAACCGGCAGCCATAGTCTGGCCCAAGGCAGCCCCGGCGCCCAGGCGGCCGGCGTGTTGACGCCAAAGTTAGGTGAGACAAACACCATGCCGGCCACGTCTTTGCTCAGATCAACATCCAGCGCTGCCGCTGCTGTCAGGGTACCCCCTGTCGAGGTTGAGATGACAATAACCTTGTCACCCACGGCGCGGGCTGCGGCCAGCCCCTCGGCGAGATCGCGCATCCAGCCCGATGCGGTTCCCTCGGCCATTGCCGCGCCACTCCGACCGTGCCCTTGCAGGCGGGTATAGACCAGATTGGCCCCCAGCGCGTCCGCGACATGGTCCGGCACCGGTCGAATCTCTTCGGACGAGGCAGAAAACCCGTGGACATAGAGAACCGATACGGGTGTGCGCTGCTCTTCGAACCCTTCCTGCCAGATGACGCGCTTTTCAACGCCCGGCGTGATGTCATCATAAGCGGACTCGGTGCTTTCGAAATAAACCTGCACGCCTTCGCCGAATTTCTTCGGATCAAAGGTCGGGTTCAGATCGACCTCTTCGCGCGGTCCGAACCAATAGACCAGCCCGCCAACAATGATCAAAACCAGCAGAAGACGACCCAGAAACCACCCAAGGCGTTGCATCACTGTTCCCCCAGTACATCAAGAACCGCGTTTTCGATCAGCTCCAGACACGGCCCGTCAGAAAACCGGTGATCCGCATCCTTCACCAGCAGCAACCGCATGTCTGCCCCGTCCGCATGTTCCAGCAATCGGATCGCGGTTTCGGTCGATACTGCAGTATCTGCCGTTCCTTGCAGGAAACGAACGGGAAAAGGCAGTGGCAAAGCCTGACGCAGAACAAGGTGCTGACGCCCATCTTCGATCATGCGCTTGGTAACGATGTAGGGCTCCATGTAATCCGATGGCAACTCAACATGGCCCACGCTTTCCAACGCTTGTTTCTGCTGATCCGTGAACGAAGTCCAATACCCATCCTCGGTGAAATCGGGTGCGGCGGCGATTGTGATCAGACCGGCGATCCGTTCAGGCATCGCCCGCGTCAGCAAAAGCGCCTGCCAACCGCCCATGGACGACCCAACAACAATCAGCGGCCCATCCGTGAGCGCTGTGATGGCGGCCACGGTATCTTCGTGCCAGTCCCCGATACAGCCATCGGCAAACGTGCCCGAGCTTTCCCCATGCCCCGAATAGTCAAACCGCAGATACCCCTGCCCGCGCGCTTGCGCCCAGGCCTCGAGATGCACAGCCTTGGTGCCTTCCATATCCGATTTAAGCCCGCCAAGAAAAACTACTGTTGGCCCGGCTCCGTCAGTCTTGTGATAGGCCAGCCGCCTGCCCTGTGCTGTCTCCAGAAAATCCGTCGCTGCCATGAAACCCTCTTATTCTTTCCCGCATCATGCACGCCCCACCCCCAAGTGCAATTCCGGGATACCCGCCATCTGACCGAAAAATATCGCGCAGAGCGTGACCGGATGCCCCCACGCACCCGCCCTTGACACATACAGACACACCTGCCACATCAGCCAAACGCAAATAACCCGCAACCGGGCGTTCAGTGGGCGCCAAACCGACGAGGAGAGCCGATATGGCCCTGGACTCACAGTCAGTCTCCCTTACTTTTCCCGATGGCAATTCCCGATCCTATGACGCAGGCATCACGCCCGCGCAGGTCGCTGCCGATATCTCTACCTCACTGGCGAAAAAGGCCATCTCGGCCACTGTGAACGGCCAGCACTGGGACCTGCAATGGCCCATCGAAGCTGACGCGCAGATCGCCATCCACACCATGAAGGATGAGGTGCAGGCCAATGAGCTGATCCGCCACGATCTGGCGCATATCATGGCCCGCGCGGTGCAAGAGATCTGGCCTGACACCAAAGTCACAATCGGCCCTGTGATCGACAATGGCTGGTATTACGATTTCGACCGGGCCGAGCCGTTCACACCCGAAGACCTCGGGAAGATCGAGAAAAAGATGAAAGAAATCATCAACAAGCGCGAGCCCGTGACCACCGAGGTTTGGGATCGTCAGCGCGCGGTTGATTTCTACACACAGAACAACGAGCCCTATAAGGTCGAGCTGATCGACGCCATTCCGGGCGATGAACCGCTGCGCATGTACTGGCACGGTGACTGGCAGGACCTGTGCCGCGGCCCGCATCTGCAGCACACCGGCCAGGTTCCGGGCGACGCGTTCAAGCTGATGTCCATCGCTGGCGCCTATTGGCGCGGCGACAGCGATCGCGCGATGCTGCAACGCATCTATGGTGTGGCCTTCACCGGCAAAGAAAAGCTCAAGGCGCACCTGCATATGCTGGAAGAAGCCGCCAAACGCGACCACCGCAAGCTGGGCCGCGAGATGGATCTGTTCCATATGCAGGAAGAGGCCCCGGGTCAGATTTTCTGGCACCCCAACGGCTGGACCATCTACACCCAATTGCAGGACTACATGCGACGCGCGCAGCATCGCGGCGGCTATGTCGAGGTGAACACGCCGCAGGTGGTGGATCGCAAGCTATGGGAACGCTCAGGCCACTGGGACAAATATCAAGAGAATATGTTCATTGTCGAAGTCGACGAGGAACATGCCCGCGAAAAGGCGGTGAACGCACTCAAGCCGATGAACTGTCCCTGCCACGTGGAAATCTTCAAGCAGGGCCTGAAATCTTATCGCGACTTGCCGCTGCGCATGGCCGAGTTTGGCTCCTGCGCGCGGTACGAGCCGTCGGGCGCGTTGCATGGCATCATGCGGGTGCGCGGCTTTGCACAGGATGATGCGCATATCTTCTCGACCGAAGATCAGATAGGCGATGAATGCGCACGCTTCATTGGCTTCCTGACTGAAGTCTACAAGGATCTCGGATTTGACAGCTTCAAGGTCAAATTCTCGGACCGCCCGGATCAACGCGCTGGATCGGATGAGGTCTGGGATCGCGCGGAAGACGCACTGCTGACGGCGACTCGCGCCGCAGGTGTCGAACCGGAACTGAACCCCGGCGAAGGTGCGTTCTATGGACCGAAGCTGGAATTTGTTCTAACAGACGCGATAGGCCGCGACTGGCAATGTGGCACATTCCAGGTGGATTTTGTTCTGCCTGAACGACTGGATGCCACCTATATCGGCGCAGATGGCGCGAAACATCGCCCCGTCATGCTGCACCGCGCCTGCCTTGGATCGTTCGAGCGTTTCATCGGGATTCTGATCGAAGAACACGCAGGCAAGCTGCCCTTCTGGCTGGCTCCGCGTCAGGTCGTGGTCGCCTCGATCACCTCCGAGGCGGACGACTATGTCATGGAAGTTGTCGAAACGCTCAAAGCTGCTGGCATTCGCGCCGAGGCAGACATCCGCAACGAAAAGATCAACTACAAGGTCCGCGAGCATTCGGTGGGCAAAGTTCCGGTTATTTTGGCCGTCGGCCATCGCGAGGTCGAGGAACGTACCGTGACCGTCCGGCGTCTGGGTGAAAAACAAACGCAGGTTCAATCGCTTGAGGCTGTAACAATTGAGCTCAGCCAGGCGGCAACGCCACCAGATTTGCTGTAACATTAGGCAGTTCATTGCCGGGAATCCGGCCCCGATCTGCGGGCCGGATTGAAACAAATTCCATATTTCATTTCAAAAACAATTCGTTATGCTTCAAGGGGGCATTACGCCCTTTGACACGCTTGTGAGACACGGGCTCGTGAATTCAACTGAGCAGATTAAGCTACTACCTTTGTCATTGTCACAAGCAGACATACGCAGTCATTAAAAGGATTACCGAGATGTCGAACACTGCAAAAACCCTGGTCATCGCAAGCGCCGTTGCCGCCGCCGTTTCCGGCGCAGCCACAACTGCAAGCGCACAGGCAAAAGAGAAATGCTATGGCGTTTCGCTGGCCGGTCAAAACGATTGCGCAGCCGGTCCCGGCACCACCTGTGCGGGCACATCAACCGTAGACTATCAGGGCAACGCATGGACTCTGGTTGACGCAGGCACCTGTGGTTCGATCGAACTGCCCGCCGAAGCAAACGGCGCAGCACGCAAAGGATCGCTTGAGCCGCTGGAACGCGATCTGCCGGCATAAGAGCCGCTGCATGAATAAGAGGGCGGGCTTTTTGATATCGCCCGCCCTCTTTGTTGCTATCAAGGAGTTGGCAAATGCTGGACAATGCACTCAGGTCGAACCGCCTGCCCGCAGCACCGGGTGTGGGATACAAACCTCAGCATTTTGCGCAGATTCTCGAGCAGGCAAAACCCGTCGCGTGGCTGGAAATCCACGCTGAAAACTACATGGGTAATGGCGGTCGCCCGTTGGCGCAGCTACGCCATCTATCCGAAGAGTTTCCCATTTCTGTCCACGGGGTTGGCCTGTCGATCGGCGGCGAAGGGCCGCTGGACAAGGACCATCTAGCACGGCTGAAGCATCTGGTGAGCTGGTTGGACCCAGCCAGTTTTTCCGAGCATCTGGCGTGGTCCACGCACGAGACCCAATTCATGAACGACCTGCTGCCGCTGCCCTATACGGACGCGACGCTGGAGCGTGTCTGCGCGCATATCGATGAGGTGCAGAGCACAGTGGGACGGCAAATGCTGTTAGAGAACCCTTCCAGCTACCTCGCTTTTGAAGAAAGCACCTGGCCCGAGCCCGTTTTCCTCAAGGAAATCTCGCGGCGCACTGGGTGTGGTTTGTTGCTGGATGTGAACAACGTCTTCGTTTCGGCCACAAACCTGAAGTATTCGCCGCAGGAATACATCGATGCCTACCCGCTGGACAAAGTTGGTGAGATCCACCTTGGCGGCCATGACGAGGACGAAGATGACCACGGGCAACCGCTGCTGATCGACAGCCACGGTCGCGAGGTCGTAGACCCGGTCTGGGCTCTGCTGGATTATGTGCTGGATCGTTCGGGCCCGAAACCTGTTTTGGTCGAATGGGACACGGACGTCCCTGACTGGCCGGTTCTTCGCGAAGAAGCCGTTCGGGCACAGGCCGCTTTGGATCGGGTTCCCGCATGAGCGTTTCGCAATCCGTCTTTCACGCCGCCCTTCTGGATGCGGCCAAACCTGTTCCCGACGGGTTGCAGGATTCTGCGGCTCAGCCTGCGGGCAGGCGGTTCAGCGTCTACCGCAACAACGTTGCCGTTTCGCTAACCGAGGCGATGCATCAGGCTTTTCCGGTTATTACCAAATTGCTGGGCCCGCAGAATATGGACGGCCTTGCCGGAATGTTCCTGCGCCAGCATCCGCCCTCGTCGCCGCTGATGATGTTTTATGGTTCCGAGTTCCCCACCTTTCTGGCCGGGATGGAACAACTGGCCCATCTGGGATACCTGCCCGATGTTGCGCGGCTGGAACTGGCCCTGCGCACCTCGTATCATGCAGCTGACAGCCAGCCGATTGATGCCGATGCGCTTGCCTTACCGCCCGAAGACCTGATGCAAGCCCGGCTGTCCTTTGCACCGTCGATGCAGGTGGTTTCGTCACATTGGCCGATCCACGCCATCTGGCGGTTCAACAGCGAAGCGGACGCGCCCAAACCTGAACCCGGGGCGCAGGACGTGCTAATTACACGTACCGAGTTTGATCCGGTACCAAACCTCCTGCCACCGGGAGGGGCCTATTGGATTTCCCAACTCCAGACTGGGAAGTCCATTGGTGAGGCCTATGAAAGCACCGCAGCAGATACCCCCGATTTTGACCTTGGCACCACTCTGGCCCTGCTTTTGCAAGGCGGTGCAATAACCTCCGTGACTATCGAAAGGCTGGACACATGACTGCCCTGATCTCATTCCACAACAACGCCCTTGGCAAGCTGGATCATGCCTCCAACTGGCTGACGCCCACGTTGGCCCGACTGGTGTTTGTCGCAGTCTTGCTGGTCTATTACTGGAACTCGGCCATGCTGAAGATCGATGGATCGATCTTTTCGCCATCCGCCGGCGCCTTTGGGCAGATCTTCCCCAAGGCTGCCGAGGCTGTCCTGTATGATGTCACCCAGATGACGCTGTTTCAGCGCATCGTCATCTTCCTGGGCACTGTTGCCGAGTTTGTCCTACCAGCCTTGCTGCTGGTCGGCCTGCTGACCCGCCTTGCCGCAGTCGGCATGATCGGGTTTGTCTGGGTTCAGACGCTGGTTGATGTCACTGGTCACGGCGTGAAGCTGGGTAGTTTGTTCGACAACGCGGTCACCCTAATGGATCAGCGTGTGATGTGGACCTTCCTGTTCCTTGTCATCGCAATCAATGGCGCAGGCCCGCTATCGCTGGATCGCGTTCTGCGCTTGAAATGACCTAGAAATGGGCCTTGGGCTCGTCCGGTTTTCCCGCGGCGAGCCCAAGAACGCCTGCCACTCCGGCAAAGACGATCGGGAACATGGTGAACACACCAAACCCAAACGCATAGTACATCCCGGCCGCCGAAATCACCAAAAGAACGCCTGCGATCAGCGCCCGTGCATGGGCCATCGCCCCTCCCGTTATCGCCAGCAAAGGCGCGGCAATGGACACGGTCTGAATCAGCGCCGGATTGTTGACCTGCTCGGCAATCCCCTCGAACTCACCAAAGTGTTTGATCGCCTCGACATACCCGTATCCGAAAAATCCGATCAACATACCGATCAACCCGGATACGATCCCCAAAATCATGGCAGCGTTACGCATTCAAAATCTCCGCAGTTAGGATAGTGCAGATAAGTATCCGATCAATCTGCGCCAAGACCCGCGCGTGTTTCCTCAGTCCAGCCGAGGAACAAGTCCCCATCCCTGTCAATCAGCGGCCGCTTCATCAGCGTGGGATGGTCTTGCAGCAGCTCGAGCACGGGGCGCGCGCGCTCTTCTTCGGCCAAACCACGCCAGGTTGTGGACCGGGTATTGAGCAAAGCTTTGCCGAAGCGATCATAGGCCTGAGACAGCACTGACGCTGGCACGCCCTGCGCCCGGACGTCAACAAACTTCGCATCTTCAATTGATTTCAATGCCTTGCGACAGGTATCGCAAGTCTTAAGGCCATAAAGGTTCATGCCTGAGCTTCTCCCGACAGTTCTATAAAATCGGGCAAAACTATACGCTTACCCCGGTTATTCTTGATTTTTTACTTCACCGTGCAATGTTGAAAAAGGCGAAACACGCAAAATGGGCCGTCTCGTATCGCGAAACTGTCCTGCGTTGCGATTTCGTCAGCCGCAGCCCCGGCAATTATTTTGGGGTGACTTGAAAGTAGAAGGAGACACGGGAAATGCCAACCGGCACCGTGAAGTGGTTTAACACGACCAAAGGCTATGGTTTTATTGCTCCTGATGAAGGGGGCAAAGATGTGTTTGTTCATATCTCGGCCGTAGAGCGTTCGGGTCTGACCGGACTCGCTGACAATCAAAAAGTCTCGTACGAGTTGCAGGACGGACGTGACGGCCGCCAGATGGCGGCAGATTTGAAGCCGCTTTAGTAAAATCCCGCCCAGGCGGGTAAGTCAAAGAAGGTTAGCGGCCAATTTCCGGCCGTTAACCAACCAGCTGAGACCACCACCACTTCCCGTGCCGGGTCATTTTGGCATGGGTCTTTTGGTTTTTTCCCATCACACAAGACAATGCGGCTCACTGGTCAGGTTATTGCTAGCGTCTGATTGCCGTATGCGCGGCTAATAAGACGCTTCTTACCGGCCTGTTGATCACAGATTGCTTCCGCGATGAATGACGTGATCTGCCCCTGACGGGCTACCCACATATTGAATAAAGGCCGAACGGGGCATGCCTTTCACGGCATCACACCCATCATGACATGTATCGACGATTGTAGTCGCGGGACTTCAACCCTCGCGGATGATGGCCTCGAATTCCCGCCACTCACGCGCAGTCATGCCTGAATTGTCCTGCGTGACCGCCTCGCCCTTCAACATGCGCCGCAGCGAATCGACCATCTGCGCAGACAGGTTCACCGCGCCAAGGCGATAATCTTCGAACGCCCGGTATGCGAAGGGCACCCAGTCAGCCGCGATCCGGCACATGGTTTCGGCATAGACCCGAATTTCGTATTGCGCATGTGGATCCGCCCGCAACCGCAGGAAGTGGAACAGGTTGTGCAAATCGACCTTCCAGTACCATTGCGTGTATACATTTGCCGGCAGGTTCATCCGCGCCAATTCGCGTGCCAACCCCTGCTGGCCGTCCTGACTGATCATCGCCTCGTAGTTGTCATAGCACCGGGTGCTGTCGGCCTTGAGCATCTCCAACACGCGCGCGGCCTCTTCCCCTTCCAATGCATCGCCGCGGCCCTGATTGTTCACCTCGGATTGCGCCGCAACATGTTCGGGCGCGGGGATATAGAATTCGCGATCAAGGATCGAATACCGCGCGGAGTACTCGTTCACGTTGGCGGTGCGGTGGCGAATCCATTGCCGGGCGACAAAGACCGGAAGCTTGACGTGCAGCTTGACCTCGCACATTTCGAACGGCGTGGAATGCCAGTGACGCATAAGATAGCGGATCAACCCCTCATCGTTCTGCACGGATTTGGTGCCCTTACCATACGACACCCGCGCCGCCTGACAGATCGCTGCATCATCGCCCATATAGTCGATAACGCGGACAAAGCCGTGATCCAGCACTTGATGGGCCTTGTAAAGATGGTCTTCCATACCAGCGGAAACGACGCGGCGGGTTGCTTGCGATTGCGCGCGTTGCGCCTCGATCTCGGCCATTTGGTCGGAAGACAGCGGCATGGAAGTATCCTCTTCTGTAATGAGTCGGTTGCCACTATATCTCGCCCTTGCGTCCACCGGAACCGCGATATCAAGGGCCTCAAACATATTCCACTTTGGATATGTGGAGGGGTATGTTCACCTACCCCTCGACATGCCTCATCTGAGCGCTAAGCTGCGCCTCATCACAGAGAACGAGAGGAAAGCCGTAATGGGTCTGACTTACCTTCACACCATGGTGCGCGTGAAAGACCTTGAGAAATCCATGGCGTTTTACGAATTGCTGGGGCTGAAAGAAACCCGCCGATATGAAAGCGAATCTGGCCGGTTTACATTGGTTTTTCTTGCGCCCCCCGGACAGGAAGATGCGCCGTTGGAGCTGACATACAACTGGGATGGCGATGATGCACTGCCCAGCGACAGCCGCCACTTTGGGCATCTGGCCTATGGCGTCGACAATATCCATGAGACCTGTCAGCATTTGCAGGATAACGGCGTCGTCATCAATCGCCCTCCACGGGATGGCCGGATGGCGTTCATACGTTCGCCTGATAACATTTCAATCGAGTTGCTGCAGAACGGCGAAGCCCTCGCCCCCGCTGAACCATGGTCAAGCATGGAGAGCACGGGCCACTGGTGAGCGATACAACCGCGACGGCGGGGCCTGCTTCACCGCATGGCCTCACCTTCGTACCGTCAATAGATATAGCGGATCTGATCTGTCCAATACCGTTCGACACGACGCAGAGAATTGGTGATATCCTCAATGCCCTCGGCGCCAATAACACCCCTGTTCTGCAGCCCTTCCGCGTGCCGGGCGAACAGATCCGACACGACATCGCGAATCTCGCGCCCCTGAGCAGTTAAACGCACCCGAACCGAGCGGCGATCGATCTCGCATCTCTGGTGATGCATATACCCCATTTCGACCAGCTTTTTTAGGTTATAGCTGACATTGCTGCCCTGATAGTAGCCCCGGCTCTTTAGCTCGCCTGCGGTTACCTCATGATCGCCGATGTTGAACAGCAGCAAGGCCTGAACGGCGTTGATTTCCAGCACTCCGACGCGCTCGAATTCATCTTTGATGACATCCAAAAGCAGTCGATGCAGCCGTTCCACCAGCGCCAATGCTTCCAGATAGCTGGTCATGAACATCTTCGCCCCAGGGGCGGGGACCTGCATTTCCATACTCATCCAATCCTCCGATTCATCGCGCTGTTCAGGGCAACATGACGCGAATTTCCGAAAAATCGGTTAAGCAGCTTTTTTCATTACTTCTGAAAGGTCTGCGCGATGTCAGCAATCAGCGCGGCCAGCACTGCCGGCGGTTCGGTCTGTCCGGTGACCCATTGATACAGGTCCTGATCATTCTCTTGCAGCAACGCATCATAGGTATCCAGACCATCCTGATCCATCGACGCCAGATTGCGATCGGCAAAGGCGCTGAGGATCAAATCCATTTCCTTGATCCCCCGCCGCATCGAACGCATTTTCATCCGTTTTATCCGAACATCACGAGGCTCGGTCACTGCGGTTGCTCCAGCATCAAGCGTATCTTTTTCTCCAGCCGGGCGGCCCGTTCGGCACTGGCGCGCATCTCTCCACGGATGGCGCGCAGCTCTGCAGCGATATCAGACAGCTCTGACGCGCCGTCGACCATCTCCTGAGGGGCATCCATGCCCTCTCCTTCTCCGGTCAGCAGCCATTTGATCGAGACATTCACCATACCGGCCATAATAGACAGACGATTTGCGCGTGGCTCGGACAGGTCATTCTCCCAAGCGGCGATTGTCGCCTTTTTTACGCCAAGGCGACGCGCCATTTGCGCCTGTGTCATTCCCGAGGCCTCGCGCGCACCCGCCAGTCGATCCCCGAAGGTCGCAGCGTCTGGTCCATACCAGTCGTCCTGATCGTTCATCGAGGTCTCCAGTTCTCTGTTTTATATCGCTTGATCGTCATTCGGGCGCACCCTATGACAGTCGCGCTGAACATACAAACCGAGGCTGCAAATGAGTTTCCTGTCTGCGACACTGTCGCGCGTCAAACCCTCGCCCACCATCGCAATGACCGCCAAAGCGGCCGAGCTGAAGGCCGCGGGCCGCAACGTCATCGGCCTGAGCGCGGGCGAGCCGGATTTCGACACACCGCAGAACATCAAAGACGCAGCCGTTGCAGCAATCACTGCGGGCAAGACCAAATATACCGCGCCCGATGGCATCCCCGAGCTGAAACAGGCGGTCTGCGCCAAGATGAAGCGCGACCATGGGCTGGACTATACTCCGGCGCAGATCTCAGTCGGCACCGGTGGCAAGCAGACGCTTTATAACGCGCTGATGGCAACGTTGAACGACGGGGACGAAGTTATCATCCCCGCCCCCTATTGGGTCAGCTATCCCGATATGGTCCTGCTGGCCGGTGGTACGCCGGTTGTGGTTGAGACCAGCCTCGATAACAGCTTCAAGCTGACGGCCGAGCAGCTTGAGGCAGCCATCACACCGAGGACCAAGTGGTTCATCTTTAACTCGCCCTCGAACCCGACGGGCGCCGGATACAGCCGCAACGAGCTCAAGGCGCTGACAGATGTCCTGGCCCGTCATCCGCATGTGTGGATCATGTCGGACGACATGTATGAGCATCTGGCCTATGACGGGTTCGAATTCTGCACCCCCGCCGAGATCGAGCGCAGCCTGTATGACCGTACGCTGACCTGCAACGGCGTCTCGAAAGCTTACGCCATGACCGGTTGGCGCATTGGCTATGCGGCGGGGCCCGTCGAGCTTATCGCGGCGATGCGCAAGATACAGTCGCAATCGACCTCCAACCCCTGTTCGATCAGCCAATGGGCTGCGGTCGAAGCACTGAACGGAACGCAGGACTTTCTGGCCCCGAACAGCGAACTGTTCAAGGGCCGCCGGGATCTTGTTGTCGACATGCTGAACCAGATTGACGGGATGTCCTGCCCAACGCCTGAGGGGGCGTTTTACGTCTACCCGTCCATCGCGGGCCTGATTGGCAAGACAACACCTGCCGGTACGGTGATCGAAAATGACGAGGCATTTGCCACCGCCCTGCTGGAAGAGGCAGACGTGGCCGTGGTGTTCGGCGCGGCCTTTGGGCTTTCGCCAAATTTCCGGGTCAGCTATGCGACCTCGGATGAGGCTTTGAAAGAAGCCTGCACCCGCATCCAACGCTTCTGCGCAGCGCTTACCTGAGACCGAGGCCCGCCATGTCGACACAACTGCCCGAGTATTATTTCCGCGTGCGCGAGAATGGCGCGGCAGTTTTCAGGATCGACACCGAAAACCGCCAGCGGCGTATTGAGATGGACCAGATTGCCGTCATCAATATCCGCAATGGCGAGGTCAAACCACACGGACAGCGCACGCTGTCCGATGCCGACCGCGCCGAGATCGCGCGCTGGATGGAAGAGCGCAAGGCCCTTTTGGCCAAACGCGATATCGACGACATTCATCGCGCAGTCGATTATCTGAACCTGACAACCCAATGGGCGCAATCCAAGGCAACGGAAGAGCAACTGGACGAGGTCACCGACCGGTTACTGATGGCGATGCATGACCTGCGCTCGGTTCTAGTGCGGAAAAAGGCCGACCGGCTGAGCAAGGGCTAGGCCCCAGTGACTATTCGGCAGGCACCCCGACCTGCCGCACGGATCGCAGCCAAAAGCGGATCATCAACAGGACCGCCGCAGAGGCCAGGCCCAGCACCAGCCCCAGCCAGATACCAATGCCACCAATCCCCTGCACAAAACCGAAATAGTACGAGGCAGGCATTCCGATGACCCAATAGCTGAGCGCAGCCATGACCATCGGGACCTTGGCATCCTGCAGTCCCCGCAGCAAACCCAGCGCAATCACCTGCGCCCCGTCCACCAGCTGGAACAGCGCAGCCATCGCCAGCAGGCCGGTACCGATCGCCAGAATTTCTGGCCGCTGCGGGTCATCAGCCTCCATAAAGAGTGAGATCAGCGGTTCAGCGCAGGTCAGAAACAGCACAATTGTTGCGGCCGACATCACAAGGGACATAAGCGTGACGGCAACAGCGCCCCGTTCAAGATGCGTGCGATCCCCTCGCCCCAGCGCGTTTCCCGCCCGAATTGTGGCCGCGTTAGACAGGCCCAGATGCACCATAAAAGTGGCTGAGGCGAGGTTCAGGGCGATCCCGTGTGCGGCCAGCGGCACCTGCCCCAACCAACCCATCAAAACCGCCGAAGTGGCAAACAGAGAAACCTCGGCCAATGTGGTCAGCCCGATTGGGACACCCAGCTTGAGAACGCTGTGGAACATTTCCCAATCAGGTCGCCAGAAACGTTGGAACAGGCTGTGTTCGGGCAGGATCCGCACAACATAGATCACAACGGCAATCAGAGAGACAATCTGCGTTACGACAGACGCAATCGCTGCACCAATCACACCCAGCTCTGGCGCACCCCAGTTGCCGAAAATCAGCGCATAGTTTGTAACCCCGTTGGCCACTGCGGCTGCAACGGTGATCCACAGCACGATCTGCGTCCGCTCAAGCGCGGCGAGATATGACTTCAGCACCATAACGATCAGCGCCGGGAACAACCCCCATCCCGCCACGCGAAGATATTCCGAGGCGGTCTGTGCCACCTGGTGCTCCTGCTTCAGCGCAATCAGGATCGGATAGGACCACCAAAGTAGGGGCATCGTCAGAGCGGCGTAAATCAGCGAGAGCCACAGGCCCATGCGCGTAGATCGGCGTATGCTGGTTTCATCCTCTTCTGCGGCAGCCGTTGCAACCATCGGCATAACCGCCCAGCCGAACCCTGCGCCAAAGAGAAACAAAACAAAGTAATAGCTGCTGGCCAGCGTGACCGCCGCAAGCGCCTCGACCCCGTACCAACCCAGCATGACGGTATCGGTCAGACCGATCGCATACTGCGCCAGATGGCCACCGATCAATGGCAGACCCAGAATCGCAATTGCCCGAAAGTGGGCTGGATATGTCATCACCTTGCTCATCCTGACAGCCTTAGGCTCGGGCCGTTTCCGGGGCAAGACCGGAATAAATTAATTTCAAAATGAGACGAATCTGATGGGCTGCTACCTAGCCTTCTTGTTGTGGTCTCAGCCCGCGCAAGAGGGTCGAGCCGGAGCTAAACCTTTCCGGCTCGGCCTGAGAAAACCGCTCGGTCTCGAAACTGTCAGACGAAAGGATCGGCTGCGTTTGTGCAGGCATTGGGATCGTTCATACAGATAACCCGAACAGCACTTTCGAGCTTCAGCCGCCCTGCTTGACCGGTGTCGATACTGGGCCCAGAATATGATCCGAACGATGGATCACGTGATGCGCCTGCCCTACAATCAACGGATCAGGCGTGCCAACGATCTCCGGATCTTTGTCCGGATAGTCCAGCGTCGACAGGAAATGCCGCATGCAGTTCAAGCGTGCGCGTTTCTTGTCATTCGACTTCACAATCGTCCAGGGCGCATCAGCGGTGTCGGTGTAAAAGAACATCGCCTCTTTGGCTTCGGTATAATCGTCCCATTTGTTCAGGCTGGCCTTATCAATCGGCGACAGCTTCCATTGTTTCAACGGATCGGTCTCGCGGCTTTTAAACCTGCGTTGCTGTTCGTTCTGCGTGACAGAGAACCAGTATTTATACAACTGGATGCCCGAACGCACCAACATGCGCTCCAGTTCCGGGGTCTGACGCATGAATTCCAGATACTCATTGGGCGAGCAAAACCCCATGACCCGCTCAACACCGGCGCGATTGTACCATGAGCGGTCATAGAACACCATTTCTCCCACGGTGGGCAGTTCCTGCACATAGCGCTGATAGTACCACTGCCCTTTCTCCTCCCATGTTGGCTTGTTCAGCGCGACAACACGTGCCTGACGCGGGTTGAGATGCTCCATGAAACGTTTGATAGTGCCGCCCTTGCCGGCGGCATCGCGACCTTCGAACAACAGAACAAAACGCTGACCGGTGTCCTGAGCCCAAAGCTGAACCTTCAGCAACTCAGCCTGCAAGCCGGCCTTCTGCTGTTCGTATGTCTTGCGCGCCATCTTGCGCCTATAAGGGTATCTGCCGCTCTCGAATGCCTGCCGAATCCTGTCGGGGCTGGGCGCGGCGGCTTCGGTTTTCTCAGGGGGCACAACTTTGATCTGTGTTGATTTGGCTTCGGGCTTGACCGCTACGTCCATGCTATCTCCTGTCCACTAGGTTCCGACAGAAGCGTTAGCGGAATAGCGCGCAAGCCGCGTTGATACGAATCAAAGACGCATCAATGCACTCATAAAAATCATGTTTACGAGCGCTCAGTGCCGTTTGTTCATCGAAACCAAGCGGTCTACGCATTTGCCCCTGAAAACAGCGCGACCGACCTTTCTGAACCTATCGGTGCCCCCAATCCTCCGGATTGTCTGAATTGTTTGGCGACAGACCCAGAACATCCCCTTCGGTCGAGCATCCCAGCCCCAGCACAGTGCGATTTGCATAGGCGAAATAAGCACAGACCTGATTGATCTCGAGGATCTCCCCATCCTCCCAACCTGTCTGACGCAAAGCGATCACATCTGCCTCGGTCAGGCTTGCAGGCGCCTCGGTTAGTTTCCGGGCATAGTGCATCGCGGCAATCTCTGCCTCGGTAAGCGGTGCGGTTTCGGGATTGCCCTTTTCGATCGCGGTGCGAATGGCGTCCCCGCGCGGCGCATCCACTAACAGGCGCTGCAACCCGCTGAAATGATGTTCTACGCAATATCCACAACGATTTAGCCTGCTGACCCAAACGCCAAGGGTTTCCAGAAACCACTTTGGGACCTGGTTGGCCGAATGATGCAGAACGTTTTTGTAGAGCTCCATGTGGCCTTCCATCGAATGGGGCCGCAGAGAATGCGCCATCATGATATTGTCGACATTGTTTCCCGGACCAGCCACACGTTCATAGAGCTTCCTGAGCCTGCCGGTTGCGTTGTGAAATGGGATGGTGTCGATCCAGCTCATCGGGAACCCTTTGTAGATTGTGCCGTCTATGCGGTGAGATATCCGCGCACAAGTTGCATCGCACAATCATTGCTTGCAACGGCCAAATACGTCACCCCGCTTGCGAGAGGTTTCAACTTCTATACGCTGGGCAGGAAATGTATTTGTTGCAATAGGACCTGGACATGGCCCATCTGTTTGAACGCCTTATCATACTCGCCTTTGTTTTACCTGTTCCCCTGAACGCCCAGCAGAGCGCGGGGAAAGATATTACCAATGTTATACTAAAAAACCGATCAGGCGATTGCGCCGACTATGTCGGAGACTATGCCGCCACGGTTGAAGACATTCAGAAAAGCACGTCCTATCAGGCGCAGGTCCGAATCGTTGCGGATGATCAGACATGCACTATTGCATCAAACGGCACTCCAAATCACGACTTCAATGGCGCAACGGCAAGGTTTGCCAATGATTTTCGACCGCTCCTGTCCGAGTTTCAAATCCCCCGCAATCCACAAAAGGCGTCCGCGACGACGCCACTTGGCCAACGAGCCTACAATGCAGTTCTGTTCAATGGTGTGCCTGTTGATCTGCTGTCGGCCGGATGCTATCGGCCAGATGGGCCGCGTGCCGACAAGAACGGCAATGTGCTTGCCGGATGCACAGTGCGTGATCCGTGGCTGATCGATCCCCCGTCCTATGACAAATACTTCGGCGTTGACCTGCACAACGCGCATACACAACCTGATGGCCGCTACCACTATCACTCGAACCCAAATGCGCTGTTTGTGGATCGGGAGTTTACAGTACCCTCACCCGTGATTGGCTTTGCATCTGACGGGTTTCCAATCTTCGGCACGATCTTCAAGGATTCCGAGGGCAAAATCAGAGCCGCCGTTTCGGGTTACGAACTGAAAACACAGGAAAGACCCTCCCCACCCGAAGGACCCGGCGGAATGCCAGACGGAACGTATATCGCGGACTACACCTTTACCGACAACGGCGACCTAGACGAATGCAACGGGATGACGGTTGACGGGCAATATGGATACTATGTCACGTCGGCCTATCCGTGGATTATGAATTGCTACGTCGGCACACCGGATAGATCCTTTCGAAAGTGAGGATTCTGTTCCGCTGGGGCACACAACACTTCGCGTCCCTCTTCCCCCGGACCACATCCCCTGCCATAATGGAGGAAACCTAAGAACAAGAGCAGCACCCATGCCCGACGATCTGTTGACGCCCGAAGCGACCAATACCTATGACGCCTCATCCATCGAGGTGCTTGAAGGTCTGGAACCAGTCCGTAAACGCCCCGGCATGTATATCGGCGGCACGGATGAGCGCGCTTTGCACCATATGGTCGCCGAAATCCTCGACAACTCGATGGATGAGGCCGTCGCGGGCCACGCCAACCGGATCGAAGTTGAGCTGCATGCCGACTACGCCCTGACCGTGCGCGACAACGGACGTGGCATCCCGATCGACCCACATCCGAAATTCCCGGACAAATCGGCACTTGAGGTCATCCTGTGTACCCTGCACGCGGGCGGTAAATTCTCGGGCAAGGCCTATCAGACCTCGGGCGGTCTGCACGGTGTGGGTGCCTCTGTGGTGAACGCTCTGTCGGATTCGATGGTCGTTCAGGTGGCACGTGACAAGACGCTGTTTGAACAACGCTTCTCACGCGGTATCCCACTGGGTCCGGTCGAAAAGGTCGGTGCAGCCCCGAACCGGCGCGGCACCACGGTGACCTTCCATGCCGACGCAGACATCTTCGGCCATCACAAATTCAAACCGGCGCGGTTGTTCAAATCCATCCGATCCAAGGCGTATCTGTTCTCGGGCGTCGAGATTCGTTGGAAATCCGCCATCGACGATGGTGAGACCCCAACCGAGGCGACCTTCCACTTCCCTGGCGGTCTGTCGGATTACCTGAAGGAAACAATGAACGGCTCCTCCACCTATGCCGAGCAGCCCTTTGCTGGCACCGTGGACTTTCAGGAGAAATTCGGCACCCCCGGCAAGGTCGAATGGGCGATCAACTGGACGCCTTCGCGCGACGGGTTCATCCAGTCTTACTGTAACACCGTCCCTACCCCCGAAGGCGGCACCCATGTCGCCGGGTTCTGGGCCGCCGTCCTCAAGGGGATCAAAGCCTATGGTGAGCTGATCAACAACAAGAAGGCCGGTCAGATCACCCGCGATGACCTGATCACCGGCGGCTGCGCGCTGGTGTCGTGCTTTATCTCAGAGCCTGAGTTTGTCGGCCAGACCAAAGACCGCCTGGCCACCGTCGAGGCACAACGGCTGGTCGAAAACTCGGTCCGCGACCATTTCGACAACTGGCTGGCAGCTGATACGAAATCCGCCGGCGCGATACTGGATTTCCTCATCCTACGGGCTGAGGAACGCCTGCGCCGACGGGCCGAGAAAGAAACACAACGCAAGTCCGCCACTAAAAAACTTCGTCTCCCCGGCAAGTTGGTGGACTGTAGTAGTTCAACACGCGACGGCACGGAATTATTCATTGTCGAGGGCGACTCGGCGGGCGGGTCGGCCAAGATGGGCCGGGATCGCAAGACCCAGGCCCTGCTGCCCCTGCGCGGCAAAATCCTGAACGTGCTGGGCGCGGCCAGTTCGAAACTGGGCACCAATGCCGAGATCAACGACCTGACGCAGGCGCTGGGCGTGGGGCTTGGCACCAAGTTCAACGTCGACGACCTGCGCTATGACAAGATCATCATCATGACCGATGCGGATGTGGACGGGGCGCATATCGCCTCGCTGCTGATGACGTTCTTCTTCACCCAGATGCGGCCCATGATCGACGCGGGCCACCTCTACCTCGCCTGCCCGCCTTTGTATCGCCTGACCCAAGGCGCCAAACGCGTCTATTGTCTAGACGAGGCCGAGCGTGATGAGTGGCTTGAAAAAGGTCTGGGTGGCAAGGGCAAGATCGACGTCTCGCGCTTCAAAGGTCTGGGCGAAATGGATGCCAAGGACCTGAAAGAGACCACGATGGACCCAGCCTCGCGCAAACTGATCCGCGTCACCATCGACGAGGACGAACCCGGCGAAACCGGCGATCTGGTCGAGCGTTTGATGGGCAAAAAGCCCGAACTGCGGTTCCAGTACATTCAGGAAAACGCACGGTTTGTGGAGGAGTTGGATGTTTGAGGAGATTTGATTGTATTTAATGATAGCCGACGAGGCTGATCAAGATGGCTCAAAAGAGTACTTAGTTTATGCTGGGGTCTTTTTTCCTCTGGAAAGTGTTCAAAGTCTTTCTGATGAAGTTGCCTCGTTATTGGCCGATAACGAATTTCCCTCTGAACATGATTTGAAATTTTCTGCAGGTAGCAGCCCTAAAGGCTACCCAAGCAGCAAACACACTGCTATTAAGAATGGCGTCCTATCTTCTGCCGCAAAACATGGTTGCAAGATTTGTTGTTACGTTGTTCCCCACGCTATCGCCAAAGGGCAACCACATGAGAACAGGTTAAAATTTGGCGTAAACACCTTGCTTTCAAAATTCGACCAATTCATGTTCGAACAAAAAATTGATGGTGGAGTAGCACTATTCGACCAATCTCAAGACTACAAACAAAAGGCTTATCTTAAAGAAGCTTTCAAGCTTGGTGTCTTATCTGAGCAGGCCAATACCAGGAAGAAACTGAATCGCGTGGTTCACATCGACAATACCGCGATTGGACATTCTCACTTGACGTCCATTACAGACGTAATAACCGGAGCCATTCGCTTCGTCGTTAACGAGCCAGATAAAGACCAAGTGGGACCGATTCTATTGAATGCACTAGTGGACATCATGTGGTCGACGCCAGAAGGCGGCGATGTAAACGTTCGTGAACGAGGAATTTGCATTAGGCCAATAGAAATCAAGAGCAAGGCAATTAAAGCAGATGTTGATGCGCTTATTAGTCGGCTGGAGCAATGGAGCAAGCCTTGAATTCCATCAACCGAAGTTAATTTCAGATTTCCAATTCACCAATCAACCGATCTTGTATCACGACTTGGAACTGTATGCCTAAATTTGTAGTCCCCTACCTCGCGCCAACCCGAGGGTGCGGGCGGTAGCCGCGCATCCTCAAACAGCAGGTTCGCCTCCGGCAAAACGGTGCGAGTCGGGCATGTGCTTGACGCTTTTCATCAAGCACACGATGAGCATTACGGACCCTTTCCACAACCCGTAGGCCGGGCTTCAGCGCGGCATTCTTCTCAACGAAATCTGACACCTCAACCGTGCCAAAGGTCCCTCGGTTCACCCTCATAAAACCCTTGAAACTAAGCCCTAACCAACCGTAAACATGACGCATTCCCCTCCCCACTAAGGACACAAAACATGTTACGCCCCTTGACCTGCGCGATTATTTTGCTCGCCACCACCGCTAACGCTCAGTCAATCCGTTTTGGCGACAATGCCAGTGAATGGGCCAATGACGGAGAATGCGATGATCGCCGCTTCACCGGCTCGAGCATGGCTCCGGATTTGGACAATGATGACATTCTGCATGACGCCAACGACTGTCGAGAGGCCTTTGACAAAGGAATGATCAAGCTGGTCGACCCAAAGGTGGGCAAGGCGGCCACGATTTGCACAGAGATCAACTTTGGGGACAACAGCAGCCAATGGGCCGAAGACGGGGAGTGCGATGACTATCGCTTTGAAGGCTCGGGCATGACCTCGATCATCAGCGTCGATGACGTCGCCAAAGACGCGAGCGATTGCAAACGGCTGTGCGAGGCCGGAATGATCTATCTGCGCGTTTACTGAGCGTTAGACCAACCTATGCCAGTTTCTGGTCCAGCCAGTCTGCGATCTGCGCGGCTGGCCCCTGCCACCCCGGTTCCATGAACAGGAAATGCGCGTGGTTCTCGACCGGCAGAAAGGTTGCGCGATCCCCGTAGAGCTTTGCCAGCGCGCGGCAGGTGTTGGGGTTCACGGCGCGATCCTCGGTGCCAGAGACGATCAGAACCGGGCAGTTGACCTTGTCGATATCCACCTTCATCGCGTGGTTGTCGTCGAACATCCAAAAGAACATCTCGAACATCACGCGCCCGCTTTCGGCACCCAAACGGTCGAACACCGCGTGTTGCTGCGCTTCGGGCATTTTGTTGAGCGCAAAGGGAGCCATCAGGTCAAATTCGACCCGCATGGGCTGTTTCCAGAAGGCCCCACCCTCCATCAAAGCGCGCGGTACAGCGCGTTCGTCATCGGTTTCGGGCAGCGTACCCCAGGGCGCGTTGGGGTTGATCAGAACAATGGCGCTGGCCAAGCCGCGCGCGGCCATCTGCTGCGCCACAACGCCAGCGATCGCGTGACCCAACAGCACCGGTTTGCTGTCCAACCCCTGCACAAATGCGGCGATGTCGTTGGAATAATCGGTTACGCTGGTATCGGTCAGGCCCGGATCGGGGTCAGCGTGCGGGTCGCCTCCGTGATGACGCAGCGCGGGGGTATGCACGGTCCAGCCGCGCGCGCGCAAGAAGCCTGCATAATCCTCCATACACCATGGTCCGGCAAAGGCCCCGTGGATCAGAACAATCTCTTTGGTCATCAAAACGCCTCCCGCTGCTCTAGCGACCAGTATGAGGATATGACAATGGGTTACAACTGCGCGTGATCGCTGTTGCGTGATGGATCGCACCACTTAAACTTGGGGTTATGAGCTTTGTTGCCGACAACCAATTGCCGCTGCTGATCCTGTTCTTTCTGATCGGATCGGTTGGAACGGCATTTTTGTTTCGCAAACCGGCCGGGCACCGGGCGTGGAAGCTCGCCGATCTCGTTTGGGTCGTGCTGGGCGGCATAGGTGCGCTGGTTGCGGTGTTGGCAGGGCTTTATACCTCGGACAGTTCGCGCCTGGATCGGCAGATCGACGTCGCCTATGCCGCGACGCTGGCCTTTGACCGGGATGCCGCGCGGTTTCGGCTGCGGTTTTGCGATCCGGCTTATGATCCCGATACCGCGGTGTTGTGCGAAAAGGTCGAGTTCCTGTCGGCCTCAACCGCCAGCAACGCGGATCTGCCGCTGTTCATCGCCGTGACCAATGAGGTCGCCCCATTGCAGGGCCTGCAGTTTCTCTTTGGGCGCCAGTCCAAAGATGACATGGATGAGATGCGCGGCATGGCGGCCAAGGCAAATGCGTTCGATATCGATCAGTTTCTGGTCTTTACCTCGCTGGACGACACCACGCAGGCGGCCATCGACAATATGCGGCGCAAGGTGCCCGCCATTGCCGGGGACTACCTTATTCTGGCCCAAAGCTATGATGACCTGATCGAGCAGGTCGGCAAGCTGAAGGATGAATGGGAATATCTGCAGGACAACGCGCATATCCTTGTGTTGCAAATCGTGGCACTGTGTCTGGTGAGCTTTGCAGCCCCGTTCCGGCTGGGAAAATCCATTGTCGAGCTACGCACCAGTTTCAGCGCCGATACGCCTGTGCCAGCCGCTCAGGATCGGCCCCAAGAAAATACCGGATCAGCGTCCACAGGTTCCGTGCCCCCCGCCGAAACCAGCCATGACGGACATAGCGTTCCGCATTCGTAAAGGCACGCGCGGGCAGCAGCCCGATCCGGGGCAGCGCGCGGGCCAGAGCGACATCCTCCATCAAGGGCTGATCGGGGAACCCTCCGGCAGCCAGATAGGCCTTGCGGGGCACCAGCAGCCCCTGATCTCCGTAAGGCAGGCTGAACCAGCGGCTGCGCAGATTGGCCCAGCCAGCGACCCATGCGGGCGCGATGCCGCTGGCGCGGAATGCCAGCCGAAAAGCGGCAGGCGCGCGCGTGGGTATATGGGCCCCGACAACCTCGCTCCACCCCGCCTCCAATACGGTATCGGCGTGCAGGATCAGCAGCCAATCGCCCCGGGCCCTGTCGCATCCGCGCCGCAGTTGCCCACCCCGAGAGGCCCCGCCGGTTACGATCTCGGCCCCGGCTTCCTCGGCGATACGCAGGGTCTGGTCCGTTGATCCGCCATCCGTGATGATCAGTTCGCGGATCAGGCCAGCATGCAGCCCTTCCATCAGCGCCTCGAGAACGGGCACCAAACCCTCGGCGGCGTTCAGGGTTGGAACGACGATGCTGATCGGCGCTGACACGTTGCGTCCCCTCTGGTCATGGTGGCGCGATCTCCTATATCACGGGGCGAACGGAAAAGACGAGGACTTGCCATGCCCACCCGCCGCATTTTGCGCCTGACTGGTTCGGATGTTGACAGCTTTCTTCAGGGGCTGGTCACAAATGACATCGCACGGTTGGACGAAGGCTTGGTCTATGCCGCGCTGCTGACACCACAAGGCAAGTATCTGGCGGATTTCTTCCTCAAACGCGCGGGCGAGGCGATCCTGCTGGATGTTGCCGACGAACTGGCCGACAACCTCGGCAAGCGGCTGAACATGTATAAGCTGCGCGCCGACGTGACGATTGAACAGACAGACCTGTCCCTGCAGCGCGGCAGCGGACCGATGCCAGAGGGTGCCCTGCCCGATCCGCGCCATGTCGCGCTTGGCTGGCGGGCCTATTCCACCCAGCCAGAAACCGATGATGGCACCGATTGGGATCAGATCCGCGTGCAGCATTGTATCCCCGAAACCGGAATCGAACTGACCCCGGACAGCTATGTGCTTGAAGCCGGGTTTGAGGGTTTGAACGGCGTCGACTTCAAAAAAGGGTGCTATGTCGGGCAAGAGGTCACCGCCCGGATGAAACACAAGACCGAGCTGAAAAAAGGCCTGGTCACTGTTGAGATCGACGGAGAGGCGCCGGTTGGCACAGATATCCTGTCCAACGGGAAACCGGCGGGCACCCTCTATACCCAGTCTGCTGGCCGGGCGATTGCCTATCTGCGGTTTGCGCGCGCGGACGGCGAGATGCGCGCGGGGGACGCGGTGATACGGCTGCCTCGCGCATAGAAGCGCAGTTGCGATCAAAGTCTTTGTATTTGCTGTGATTTGCTTACAGACTGCCCCCGGATCGGTATGCTTAGGCGGGTGGTCACATGCTACAGCTTTATTCAACAATCTGGCGTGCCAGCGCGGGTCGGCAGATCGTCCTGATCATTCTCTCGCTGGCCGTGGCCGCACTTGCCGCCGCACCGCTGGAGTTTCAGCGTGACATCATCAATCACCTGACCGCAAAGGACACCAATCCGAACCATCTTATCCTGCTTGGGGCAGGAATGATGGCCGTGATCATGCTCAGCCTTGCTCTGAAATGGGTGTTGGGCTACCGCGCCGGGACGTTGGGCGAAGATCTCATCCGTCTGATCCGTCGCCGGTTGCTGACCCGCACGGTTGACGTGGATGAATCGGGTGAAAACCTGCGCAAAGGCACGATGACCACGGCCATTTCGGCAGAGGCTGAAGAACTGGGAAAGTTTGCAGGCGGCGCCTTTTCCGATCCTGTCGTTCAGATCGGCACCTTGATCAGCGTCATCGGATACATTTCGTCCACGCAGCCCCGGCTTGGGTTGATTGCGTTATCGATGATTTTGCCGCAGCTCATCATCGTCCTGATCTCGCAACGTAAGGTGAACGTCTTTGTCGCAGAGCGCGTTCGTATCTTACGCAAGGCCACGGATCATCTGACCGTCGACCAGATAACGGCCGTCACTCAGGAGGTTTATGACGAGTTCGACGCCATTTTCGAAACGCGCAGGCAGATGTTCATCTGGAAACTCTCAGCCAAATTCCTGCTGAGCGTGATCAACGGGGCGGGTACCGTCGCGGTTCTGATGTTGGGCGGATGGCTGGTCCTGAAAGGCCAGACCGATGTTGGCACGGTGGTCGCCGCAACCAGCGGCCTGGCTCGCATTCAGGGACCAACAGCCTTTCTGATCGCGTTTTACAGACAGGTCAGTGCCAACCGGATCAAGTTTGAACTGATGCTCGAGCTTTTTGGCCCAGATCGCGCCCGATACCGCAATCCGCCGAGCCCAAAAAGATAAGGGTCGCGCAACCCAGGTTGCACGGCCCTGCTTAAAGCAAAAACTACACCCGACGTCAGGCGCGCTCTGAGTATTCCATGGTTTCGGTGTTCACAATGATCATCTCATCCTGACCGATGAACGGAGGCACCATGACCTTGACGCCATTATCCAGAACAGCAGGCTTGAACGAGTTGGCAGCGGTCTGACCTTTGACGACCGGCTCGGTTTCGACGATCTTGCAGGTGACTTTCTGCGGCAGGGTCGCGTTCAGCGCCTCGCTTTCATAGAATTCGACAACGATGGTCATGCCATCCTGCAGAAACGGGCGGCGTTCACCCAGCAGATCGGCAGGCAGTTCGATCTGCTCATACGTTTCGGAATCCATGAACACCAGCATCCCGTCATTCTCATAGAGAAACTGCTGATCCTTTTGCTCAAGGCGCACCCGTTCAACCTTGTCGGCGGACCGGAAGCGTTCGTTCAACTTCGAGCCATTGCGCAGATTGCGCAGTTCGACCTGCGCAAAAGCACCGCCTTTGCCCGGTTTCACATGGTCGACTTTAACAGCAGCCCACAGCCCATCGTTATGCTCAAGCACATTGCCGGGGCGAATTTCGTTCCCATTGATCTTGGGCATTGCATAAATCCTTCACAAACGGTTGATGCGTCAGTTGGCGACCCTATATCTGGCGGGACATGGACTGGCAAGACAACGACACCCAGTGCTGCTGTTGCAGCGAGCCATGCAAATGACGCAACGCAACTATGCATATTAGGTGTATCCGAATCGCGCTTTATAGGTCATAAGGACCGTCACGCCGGAAATTACAAGAGCAAGAAAAACAAGGAAGACGAGATGAGAGATTTCGTTGACGGCACAGCCTTTAACAACGAACAAGGCAACCGTGCTCGTAAACTTTTTGCAGCCGTCGTACTGGCTGCGTTGGATGATGCCATCGCCGACGACAAGAAATATGGCAACGGCCCCGAGCAGATCGCTCGTTGGGCGCGCTCGCGTGATGGCCGCGAAGTGCTGACCTGCGCTGGCATCGATCCGAATGAACGGGTTGTTGGCGGACTAATGGAATTCGTTGGGCGCGGTGTGCGCACTTCGGTTGCGCTGTCGCGCGAAGAAAGCGAACGACGCAACGCGGCTCAGCAAGCAGAAGCAGCTTAAGTCACAAGCTGTTTCCCTCAAAAAAGGCGCGCCCGCAGCTGCGGCGCGCTTTTTTCGTGCGCGGATGTCGGTTTTGCCATTCGCAAGTGCCTTTCCAGGCTTTTCAAAAGCATCGCTTTCAGGTCATCTGCCCAGGTTTGCAGGAGATAGCTTTTGACGCGCGCGATCATGATTCAGGGCACCGGCAGCAACGTCGGAAAATCGGTTCTGGTGGCCGGGCTGGCGCGTGCCTTCACCAAGCGCGGCCTCAAGGTGGCCCCTTTCAAACCGCAAAACATGTCCAACAACGCCGCAGTGACTGAAAACGGTGGCGAAATCGGCCGCGCACAAGCCCTACAGGCCCGCGCTGCGATGCGGTCTGTGCATACGGATATGAACCCGATCCTGTTAAAGCCAGAAACGGATACCGGCGCCCAAATCATCGTACAGGGCCAGCGTTCCGGCACCATGAAGGCCGGAGACTACCGCAAGGACAAATCCAAACTGCTGCGCGCAGCGCTTGAGAGCTTTGGCAGGTTATGCGCAAGCTCTGATCTGGTTCTGATCGAAGGTGCGGGCAGCCCGGCTGAAACCAACCTGCGAGCCGGTGATATTGCCAATATGGGATTTGCTTGCGCAGCAGGTGTCCCTGTCATTTTGGTAGGCGATATCCATCGCGGCGGGGTAGTCGCCCAGATTGTCGGAACTCAGACCGTTCTGGATCAGACCGACCGCTCGATGATCCAGGGCTTTGCGGTCAACCGGTTCAAGGGCGATATTAGCCTGTTCGACGAAGGACGGGATGACATCTCGGACCGCACCGGATGGCCGTGCCTTGGGGTTGTTCCCTGGTTCCAGGATGCCTGGAAACTGCCCGCCGAGGACATGATGGACATTCGCTCGCATCGTGGTGGCAAATGCAAGGTCGTGGTGCCACAGCTTGAACGGATGGCGAATTTCGATGACCTCGACCCGCTCTCGGCGGAACCGGATGTTAGTGTCGAGATCATTCCGGCCGGCCGGCCCCTGCCCGGCGACGCAAATCTGGTTCTGTTGCCCGGCAGTAAGTCAACGATCGGAGACCTGACCTATTTCCGCAAGCAGGGCTGGGATATCGACCTCTACGCCCATGTGCGCCGGGGCGGGCATGTTCTGGGCCTGTGTGGCGGCTATCAGATGCTTGGGAAAACCATCTCGGACCCTGACGGCGTGGACGGACGCCCCGGTACCGTCGCGGGGCTTGGGTTGCTGGATATCAGCACCATTATGGCCGGACAAAAACAGGTGACACAGCGCTCGGCCAAAGCGTTAGAGACAGGTGATCCCGTCTATGGTTACGAAATTCACATGGGCCGGAGCGAAGGGCCGGATTGCGGGCGTGCCTGGTTGGAAATCGACGGCACCGCCGAAGGTGCAACCAGCGCGGATGGCCGTATCCGCGGCAGCTATCTGCATGGTATTTTTACATCTGACGCGTTCCGCGCCAACTATCTGAAGCAACTGGGTGCAGCGTCGCATATCTCTTACGAAGACGGGGTTGATCAAACCCTTGATGATCTGGCGGATCACCTTGAGCGGCACATGGACCTCGACATGCTACTCGCGCTTGCGCAACCGCCAAAAGGCGGCTGAGTTCTATTCCAAATCCTGCGCAGCCAAGGCCCGATTGATCTCACGCCGCACCAGCTTTCGCACATTTCGGGTAATGCGTTCACCCAGCGCGCCCTGCAATTCCTGACGAACGATTTTCGACACCATCTCGCTCAGCATGTCTTCGTCAACGACGGGAAGCCCCGATTGTACGGATCTGGTGGGTGCTTGATCTTTTGCCTCAACAACGGCACCGGGATTGCGCACAAATGTTGCAGCAGAGTCGTCCTGTTCATCACCTTCGCCCAAGGCAGCGGAGGCTTCATTCTCGGCCTTCCAGTCCATCGCATGCGTCCGCGTCCCAGCATAGGCATCGTCGCTTTCGCCATCCGGTTCCCACTGATCTTCAGTACGCGCTATCGCCGCCTCAAGCGCTTCTATCTTTGCACTGAGACTATCCGCCAGATCAGCCGGTTTGTCGGGCTCGCCAGACTTATCGGCCGGGCGCATCGCTGTATTTCCGGGCTCGACAATATCGCACGACCGCAACCGCATGGGCTTTGACAGGTCGTTGGCGGGCGCCTGCGCTGCATCCGTCAGCTTTGCGCCAACGGTATTGTCAGTCCGCAGCCGCGCCTCCTTGCGCTCCTCGGCAGCATGGCTTTCCACGCGCAAGGCATCCGTCAGGACCAGACGACCGGCCTTGGGTGGGCTTGCAGGCGACGTCTGCTTGGGGGCTGTACGCCCTTCCTCGCTGACCAGACGTTTGACGGATGACAGAACATCCTCTGCGCCTGTTTTGATAGTGCTATCTGTCATTGTTCTCTACCGCTCTAGCCTTTGGCGCGAGTGTAGCCAAACAATCCTGACCTCACAACAAATAGTAACGCAGCTCAGTCGCGGCGCAACGCTTTGAGGACACGATCCAGATCGCGGCTTTGTTTACTGACCTGAGCTGGCGCTTTTTTAACCAAGTTGTAATAAAGTGTCGGATCGTAGATCTGCACCGCAAGCCCCAGGCGTTCTGCTGTCAACAGACCCTGCGCCTGCAACAGCTGATACGCCGCAAGCGAACGTTCGGTCCGCGAGGCTACCTGTGCAAGCTGCGCATCCAGCAAATCCTGCTGAGCCGTCAGCACATCCAGAGTGGTCCGGGCACCCAGCGTGGCTTCTTCGCGAATTCCGTCAAAGGCCACCTGCGATGCGCGCACCCGCTCGTTCGACGCGGTCAAACTGGCGGTTGCGGTTTCAAAGCGCACATATGCATCGGTTACACCTTGCGTGATGTCCTTCTGAACATTCAACAGGTTCGCCCGCGACGCGTCCCGCGTTGCGATCGCGCGCCGAACAGTAGCAGCAAGACGGCCACCGGCATAGATCGGCTGGTTGAATGTCAACGCGATGCCCGCGTCGTTGGTGTAGTTGTCATCGTCATAGCTCTCGGTCACACCCACATCGGCATCCAACGAGACATTCGGCCCCAGGCCTGCACGCTGCTGCTGTACAACCAGATCCAGCGCACGCACCTGATGTTGCGCCGAAAGGATCGAGGGGTGATTGCGCTGTGCGAGGCTCTGCGCCTCAGCCACCGAGCGTGGCAGGTTTGGCAGACCGGGCTGACCGGCCGTGCGGCCCGGCAGTTTGCCTACGGCATTGACATACTCGGCCTGCGCCGTGCTCAGCGCGCCGCGGGCATCCGCCAGATCGGCCCGCGAGCTTGCAAGCTGGGATTCCGACAGGGCGACGTCCGTGCGCGTGACCTCTCCAACCTCAAAGCGATCTTGTGTGGCGCGCAGTTCCTCGCTGGACAGATCAACGTTGTTCTGGCGGATCTGGACAGTCTCTTCCTCAAGCAGCACCCGCAGATAGGCGGTCGCCGCGCGGAACAGTACCTGCTGTTCGATGTCAATCAGAGACTGACGGGTCGACAAAACCGTTTCCTGCGCAGACTGCTTGCCAAGCACAGATGCGCCACCATCGTAGATCAGCTGACTCAGCGTCAGCCCCGAAAAAAACAGCGACGGCTCAGAGGTTGTTACAACCGTTCCGGTACGCGTTTTGGTGAAATCCTGACTCACCCGCACCGTCCAATTGATGATCGGACGCAGGGCAGACAATGCAATCGCAACATCTTCATCAGCCGCACGCAAAAGCGCACGGTTCTGTTCGAGCAGGCCACTGGAATTGTAAGCGCCGATAAATGCATCCGTCAGGTTGTCGGCCCATACCTGTCGTCCGGGCACCACAGCCATCGCCAGACCAGCGGCCATCACCATGGCTCTGACCAGCTTACTTCCAGCCCTTCCACGCATACCCAATTCCTCTCAAATCAAAATAACGTAGCTGCACGAGCAGTTTGCGCCTTTGTTTTCAACTAATCAAGGCGACAGAAAAATCTGATCGCCTACTATAGCGAAAATGCACTGTCTGCAACAAACGCAGGCAAGACAGGCGCGCTGGCATTGAACGCATCGCGCCAGGTGACGTTGCCGGCGGACTTGCGGCCAATGCGCACCGTGCCCAATTCGCCTTCCACAAACAGGCAAGCAATTCTGCCATGGTCTTTCAGCTGATCCAGCAGAGCCTCGGGCAGCCGCTCGACCCCACCCTGAATGATGATCACATCATAGGGTCCGTGTTCTGCCGCCCCTTGCTCGGGCGGTCCGGTATGAATGATGGCGTTGTCGATATTGGCGTCCATCAAATTTGACTGCGCCTCTGCCGCAACACCCTCATCCAGTTCGACCCCGACGACAAGTTGCGCCATGCGCGCGGTCACTGCAGTCGAATACCCAAGCATCGGAGCGACATCCAGAACCACTTCATTATCGGAAATATTAAGCGCGTCCAACATCTTAGCCAGAGTACGCGGTTCCAGGAGGCACCGCCCATCGCCCAGATCCATCAAATCGCCGACATAGGCTGCTTCACGATGCGAGTCTGGCACGAATTTCTCACGCTCAACCGTCAGCATCGCATCGATGATGGGAAACTTGGTCACATCCGACGGACGAATTTGGGTATCTACCATGGTAAGGCGGCGGGCTGCGAAATCTGTCATGTGATCGCTCACTCTATTTCCCTAGTGTTGCGGCTTGTGCCACATTAAGAGATCACCGGCAACGGGGCTGGCCTGTGAAACTGCACAGAACTGACAAAATGGCGCGTACTATTGTCGGACGCAATAATTGGCCTCAACCGCTCCATTTTTTACGCAACCCGCTGGACCTTGGTATTGAAAGCTGCTAGAAGGCCCATCACACCACAGCAAGTAATTGATTTTACTTATAAAGGCGAGTTGGCGGAGTGGTGACGCAGCGGATTGCAAATCCGTGTACACCGGTTCGATTCCGGTACTCGCCTCCATTTATTCCCAAGCAGTTAGCTCTTTGATTTCAGTGTCGCCGCTAAGCCGTTCAGAGTAACGTTAACATCTTCGTCCGCACTTTTTTCGCGCCTTGGGGAGTGTTGCCTTTTGACTCGGCAGTATTGACGATCAGTATTCTATCGTCGCGCCACTTTGCCGAAGATAAATCCCGCCAGACCACCCCACCAATGCCCATGTCAGATAACGGGCACAAAACTAACAGATGCGTGATATTTCAGTGCTATACCAAAGTATTCTTTGCGCTCTGTTCACTCTCAATCCAATACTATCCTCATCCTCGTCGTTTGCGGAGCGTTCATGCGAGTCAGTGTAGGCATAGCTGTATCCATGCTTGTCGCCCTTTCCATCGGGGTGTCGACTTTCATCGTTCATTCCCTCTGGTGGACAACGGCGCGCGACAACAGCCGTATGCTGGCGGCAGAGATTAACAGCCAGATCGCAAATACCGTTCGCATCGAAGTCGGATTGACGCTCAGATCTGCTGAGGCCGCCTGGGCCGCAGTGCGTACGATCTTTGTGCAGAATGTCATCGCTACGCGGCAGGCTGACAAGCGGGAATTTGTCTTTCTGTCGCAACTGCAGGCGCAGCCCAATATCTCGTGGATTTTCTTTGGCTGGCCGGACGGAAACTTTTTCGCGTCTCACCGGTTGGGCGATGGCGGCCTTGAGATGGTCGAAATCGACAAGAACATCCGCGACGGAATGCTGAGAACCGACAGGTATATCTTCATTCCCGGTGATATCCAGTTCGAAGAACGGACCTTTGTCGAGACATCTTATGATCCGCGCGATCATGCCTGGTTTGATAACTTCATGGGTCTCAACTCAACCGGCTGGATCGAAGCGCGCGACCTGCCGGGCAGTAACAAAACCGTCTATGCCTATGCGGGTCCGGTCGACGTCAACCGGACCCGGCAGGGCGTTCTGTCCGTTGCCATCGAAACCGACAGGCTGTCGCGTTTTCTGGCAACCCTAGCTCCGGGTGAATTCGGTGCGGCCTTTATTCTGGATGCCGAGGGCAAAGTGATAGCGGTTCCCGATGCCGAAGCTGATGAGGTTACGCCCGCGCGGATGGGAGAAGGAAATCTGTATGAGGTTGCAATGATCTCGGGCGAGCAACTGTTGGGCGACCCTGATGCAAAAGCAGCAGGAAGCCTGACCAAGCGGGTTGTTATTGACGATGTACCTTACGCGGTCGCCCTAACCCCCCTCGGGTTCTATGGCTGGCGCGTTGCCACGGTAATCCCGGAATCTGCCTTTCTTTCGGGGATCGACAAGACGCTGATAAATCTTCTCTATATCCTGATCGGCGTGGTGGCGGTTGCCACAACCCTTGCGATCTGGCTGGTGCGCAGCGTCGTTGCAAATCCGTTGGCGCGGATCGCCGAAGACCTGAACAGGATCGAACGCTTTGATGTCGAGCGTATTTCGCGCAGACCCTCGAAACTGTCTGAGCTGGCCAATCTTTCTGCCGCCACTGCCAGCATGGCTGCGGGCCTGTCGGCGTTTCGCAAATACGTGCCCACTGATCTGGTGCGAATGTTGGTCGCCGAGGGTATCAAGACCCAACCCGGCGGCGAGATGAAACAAATCTCGGTATTATTTTGTGACGTCACCGGTTTCACCGGGCTGTCCGAAAAGCTTGGCCCCAAGATCGTCGAGATGATGGAGCCCTTCTTCAGCGCGGCCTCAGCGGCCATTGCGCGCCACGAGGGTACCATTGACAAGTTTATGGGCGACGCGGTGATGGCGTTCTGGGGCGCACCCCGCAAAGACATCGACCATGCCGAGAACGCCTGCTGTGCAGCGCTCGATTTGGTTTCCGCCGTCGAAAAGGCAGCTATCGAAGACGAAGCAGGCAACCGCCTGCGCATCAGGATCGGGCTGAACAGTGGCGAAGCTCTGGTCGGAAATATCGGATCCGAACAACGGCTCAACTATACCGCAATTGGTGATGTCGTGAATGTGGCCAGCCGACTGGAGGGCGCGAACAAGGACTATGGGACCCAGATCCTCATCGGTCCCGAAACCCGTCGCGAAGCAGGGGATGCCATCATCGTGCGCGAACTGGATACATTGACAGTATTTGGGCGCAGTGAAGAGCTTGTGGTTTTTGAACTGATCGCAATGGCCGAGGATGTCGATGGCGTGCCGGACTGGGTTGAGGCCTATGAACAAGGGTTGGCATATTACCGCACGCGGCAGTTTGAGCAGGCGCTCAAAGCGTTTGAAACCGCCGACCGGATGCGGAACGGAGATGTGGCCTCTGCCTCGATGATATCCCGCATCCGGCCGTTGATTGACACGCCACCGCCGAAAGGCTGGCGCGCCGTCACGAACACCGAAAAAAAGTGATCTGTGCTAACCTCAGGAAATGACGAAGGCCGCGATGTCCTGAGGTCAGGACATCGCAACCCCGTCTGTGATCGGCACGCATCAGCCCATCACACGGCTGCAACAGATCGGTGTTTACCGCTCGGACTGCAAACGGCGCCCCTTTCGGGCGGCTGGCCATTGTGCCCGTCAGCCCTGACGCTCGCGGCAGAGCTGGTTATTGGTCTCGTCGCTTTCATCCACCACATCATGGAAATCTGCGGTCACGCAAATCTGGCAATCAGGATCAAAGCAGTTTCCGCCGGGCGGGCTGGTGAATGTGATGGTCTGCGTGGCACCGGGTGCGAGCGCGCCGGTCGGACGATCCACCACAACTGACTGGCTAGGGTCCATCCGCGCCCGGGCTGTGCTTGCCAACGCGGCCCCCTGCCCGATATTGGCGACTGTTGCGCGGACCCGCGTGCGACACGACCCCGCGCCGGTCGGGCAGCTCACCTGCAGGCTGGCCATATCGATATCGCGCACCACAAGATCGGCACGCTGCGGCGGGCGCGGTCTTTCGGTGCGATTGCCCGTGACTTCAATCACCTGCATCGTGCTGACCCCGTTTGAAGGCGCACTCCCACTCGGCGGTGCGGCGGAATAGACCGCGCGCACATCCACCCGCGCGTCGGTCTGCAGGACAAACATGCCGTCAATCAGGGGGGTCGGCAACGTGCCGTCGAACACTTCGCGGCGCAGCAGATCGCAATCTGCCAGCACCGCATCGTCATAGCGCAAAACCCCTTCGCCTACCTTGAAACGCTTGCCGGCCATCAGCCCTCCGGGTGGCAGGGCAGTCGCGATCTTAAGGTAGAAACGCACGTCGCGATTATGAGGGTTATGGATGTTCAGCGCAGTTGCATAGCGGCCCGGCACAACCATCAAACTGTCCGGGTCGTCCTGACGTCCGCACAACAACTTGGCGACATATTCAAAGCCCAACGGGCGACAACGAATGCTAGTGTCATTCGCCGGGCATTCGGTCCGCAACCGGAAAGCATCTTCGTCGGTCAGCTCAACCTCGGGAGAATCGAATTCAGCCCCCTCCCCGGACGCAAGCACGCGATAACGCAGAAACAACCAATCCTCGGCACCCATCAGTTCCTGCCCGGGCGTGGGCGCGGGATTACCTGAATTGTCGACGCCACATTCGCGGATGCCGCGATCATTGACGTCAACCGCGACGGTGCCGGGGTCCGGGAACGGGTTCGCGCCATCCCAGTCCAAAGCACCATCGCCCCGCCCGGTCAGCCATGACGCGCCACCGTCAGCGCTCCAACGGGTCTCAAACGACCCGTCGTTGATGCCGATGCTCTCGTCCAGAGCGGATTCATCCAGCGGATCAAGCGCGCTGCGCGAGTAATCAAGCACAAGCGCGCCCGCATCGAGGTCATTCAGCCACCTGGTCTGGAAGTTATAGTTCATCACACTGAGGTAATTGGGCTTGCAGTTTGTTCCGTCCTGCCCGCCATGCCGCAAGGACAGGGTATGGCCCAGCTCATGCATGAACGTGCCGGCCTGCTCTTCGAGCGTGCCGAAGTTGTGGCCAGTCACCGGATCGACGCCCCATTGAGAACCGCCCAGCGTCACCAGGAAATCGCCGCTTCCCTTGGCCCGACCCGAGGAACCGCCGCCGTCATAGCGATGCGCAAACAGCGCCCAGCGGAACGCCAGAGACTTGACGGCCAGAATGGCGTCGGCGTTCGGGGCATCCCGCTCGGCCTGTGTGCCGAACCACTGATCGCGCAGGTCATCGAACCCGTCCCAGGTCGTGATATTGTCCTGATGGGGGATCTGGTCATCTTCGATCACGATCAGGTCGATCCCCTGCGCACCGCCACCCGGATTGGGAACAGGCGCCGCCGCAAAGGCATCCACCACTTCGTCAATGGCATCGTCCAGCGGGTTGTGATCTTCCATGAAATCAACCTCGATAAACAGTGTCTTGCGCATCGGATCGGCGCCCAGCGCCGCCAGATTGATATCGATCATCCCATCGCAGTCGGCATCGATACCTGTGGTTTCCCAAAGGTCGGGCAAGGCATCCCCGTCCCGGTCCCCCAGCTGTGCAATCGCCAGCGCGCGTACGCTGCGCGAATTTCCCCAGCCCGATCCACCGTTGTCGACAAGCTGTACAAAGTTGTTGTCGGCATCATCGCGCACCGCCCACCGCATATTGGGGCCCGCGCTTCGGCCCAGCACGATTTCTGCAGCACTGTCGGCATCCAGATTGCCGACAGCCAATGCGGAAATGCCCCGGCTTGCTCCGCCACCGCTGTCCGACATAAGCTGCGCGAAGCCCGCATTGGCGTCGTCGCGTACTTCCAGGCGCATACCACCCCCGCCATTGCGGCCCAGCACCAGTTCGTCACGCCCGTCATTGTCCACGTCCCCCGCAGCCATCGCGGTCACCCTGCGGCTATTGCCCCAGCCGTCACCGCCATTCTCGAGGATGAGCGCGAAGCCTGCGCTGGCATCGTCGCGCACTTCCCAACGCATGTTTGGCCCGTTGTTCCGGCCAAGGGCCAGCTCAGGAATGCGGTCTCCGTCGAAATCGCCCGCAGCCATTGCCGTGACGCCGCGACCGTTGCCCCAGCCCTGACCACCATTTTCTTGAATAAGCGCAAATCCGGCTTGTGCATCATCGCGTATCTCCCAGCGCATATTGCCGCCGCTGTTGCGCCCGATCGCAAGTTCGTCCAGGCCATCGTTATCAAAATCGGCAGCGGCCATGGCGGTGACGCCGCGGCTGTTGCCCCAGCCCTCGCCGCCATCCGCAAGGATCAGCGCAAAGCCCGCATCTGCGTCGTCGCGCACCTCCCACCGCATATTGCCGCCGCTGTTGCGCCCGATGGCAAGCTCGTCCAGACCATCGCCATCAAAGTCACCCGAGACCAAGGCGGACACGGCACGCCCAACGCCCCAGCCCTCGCCGCCGTCATCCAGCAGCAGGGTAAAACCCGCCTGCGCGTCATCACGCACTTCCCAGCGCATGTTTGCCCCGGCATCGCGCCCCAGCGCCAGCTCGGGGCGACCGTCGCCATCATAGTCGCCCCACGCCAGCGATGTGACCGAACGCTCGATACCCCAACCGTCGCCGCCATCGGCAAGCCCGGCAAAGTCACCGAATTGAGGGGCGTGAACCTCCCATCGGGCGTTGGCGCCATCATTGCGGCCTATGGCAATATCGGTTCCGCACACCCCCTGCGCCAACGCAGGCGTTGCGGCAATCAAACTGCTTGTGATGAAGAAGTAGGAAAAATGAAATCGAACAGACATGGGTTCTGTCTCCATGCATTGCTTATGTGAAAATATTACAAGTTAAAATTGAGGAAACTCGTGCCAATAATGCTGGGTCCTCACTTCAAGTGTACCATCAGAACCCTTGTCACCGTGGTTCTATCCCGATTGCTGGCGGGAATTGGCGGATTCCTGCTTGGCCCGAGAAAGTAAAAACAGGTCACCAGGGCCAAACAACCGGAGGCGGCAGGGCCTGCGAACATCGGATGCAGGGCCCAAATGCAGGTAGCGCCGCGCCGTGTCAGATACGCTAGCTTTCCAGACGGTCCGGACCATCACCATACATGAAAGCACCCAGCAACTTTTGTGCATTGCAAACAGAGTTTTGGCGGGCGGGTATGGTTTACCGAACTTGCCGACTGCTCCAAGAGGGCGTAATTCAAATGCTGTCATACAGCCCGGAGGATCCTTTTGAGCCGCACCGTTCGCATCGCCATTCGGGGAACACACCATATCCTGCCCGGAGATCCCGTGAGTTCGGGAACATTGGACGCTCAAGTTGGCCGGAACAGTGGCTACTTGCAGGGAAAAACCGGCGTCAAACAACGATATTACGCGAGAGATGTCAGCCAGATCGATATGGCCGTCGCAGCCTGTCATGGAGCGCTGGCGCAGGCAGGGATCGCGGCGGATGATATCGATCTGGTTATCTCTGCCACCGGCATTCCCTTTCAGACGTTGCCCTCCACGGCCCCGCTCATCATGCGTGAGCTGGGGCTAAAGGATGGCTCGGCTGCCGCGTTTGATGTGAACAGCACCTGCACCAGTTTTCTCACCGCGCTGGAAACGGCAGGTCATCGGATTGCGGTCGGGGCGTGCCGCAAGGCCCTGATTGTGTCCTCGGAAATCGCTTCCCGAGGTCTGCCCTGGGCCGAACAGCCCGAAGTTGCCGCGCTGTTTGGCGACGGCGCTGCGGCTGCTGTCGTAAGCGCCGCGCAGGACCAAGACCTCGGTATCCGCGCGAGCCTTATGCGGAGCTATCCATCAAAATACGAAGCATGTGAAATCGCAGCCGGCGGAACGCGTCTTGATTTTCACAAAGAGCCGGATGAATTCGCCCGACAAACGGTTTTTCGGATGAACGGATCCGATTTGTTCAGAATTACCCTGAGGCATTTCCCCACCTTCGTAGACGAACTTTTGGAAATGGCGGGCTGGCAAAAAGAAGATGTGAGCGTCGTCATACCGCATCAGGCCAGCCCGCATGCTTTGGCCCATATGGCCGATCAGACCGGCTTTAGCCCCGCACAGATCGTCGATCTGTCGGCGGATATCGGCAACCAGATCGCCGCTTCCCTGCCGACCGCTCTGGACCACGCGCGGCGTGATGGCAGGGCGGCTCCGGGCGCGCGCCTCTTGATGTTGGGCACATCGGCGGGCGTGTCGTTTTCTGGCCTGGCGTTGCAGACGTAACTACTATGCGGGTTCTTATGACAGGAGCAACCGGATTTCTGGGCGGTCGCCTGTGCCGGTTTCTCAGAGATCGGGGTTATGATGTGGTCGCAACCGGACGCTCGAAACATCGCTGCGCCCTGCTGGCCGATCAGGGGTTTGAGGTTCATCAATCAGATTTGTCTGCTCGTCCGGCGTCCACTGTCTTTAGCAAACCAGACGCGATCGTCCATACCGCCGCCTTATCTGCACCCTCGGGACCGGGTGCGGCCTTTGATCGAGCCAATATTGATGCCACCCGGAACATCATTGCGATTGCCGCACAACTGGACGTGACCCGGTTCGTCAACATTTCATCGCCATCCGTGTATTTTGCACTGGAAGACCAGCTGAACGTCGATGAAGCGCAGCCCCTGCCCACCCCGTTCAACCACTACGCCAGAACCAAGGGCGAAGCAGAACGGCTGGTGCTGTCGAAACCCGAAATAGGCCCCATCAGTCTTCGGCCGCGCGGGATTTATGGCTCGGGAGACAGCAATTTGCTTCCGAGATTGCTGCAGTCCGCGCAAAGGCACCCTCTGCCGGTGTTTCGAGACGGCAGAGCAAAGATTGATCTGACTCACGTGACTGATGTCTGCGCCGCAGTCGATGCAGCGCTTCGGGCGGGACCTGATGCAATCGGACAGGTCTTTAATATATCAGGTGGTGAAGTGCTGCCGGTCAGACAGATCATCGACATGGCTTGCACACGTGCGGGGGTAACGCCCCGCTGGAGGTCGATCCCGTTCAGACCAGCCCTTGCCGCAGCAAGGCTGGCCGAGCATTTGACCGCCCTGCTGCCCGGCACAGGCGAACCCAGGATCAGCGCATATGCGCTGGCATTGCTGGCCTTTGAGCAAAGCCTGAATATCGACAAAGCCGCGCGGCTTCTGGACTGGCGTCCGCTCGTCGGGTTTGAGGAAGGTCTGCAAGAGGCTATGGTCACCGGGGAACGAACATGAAGCTGCATTTCGCCAATAGCGCATTTATCGATGCTCCAGAGCGGGCAGTCCTGCGTGGCGGACGCTGGCGCAAGACGCTGGACCTTCGTGTCAGATACGGCATTCTCGAACACCCCCGTCTTGGCCCCGTGCTGATCGACACGGGTTATAGCAGCGCGGTTACTAACGGCGCACAGCGAAGTTTTGCGTTGCGCGCCTATGCCCGCGCGACGAAACCCCGGCTTGTGGCAAGCGGGCAGATCGGCACGGTTCTGGGCAATTTGGGCTATGTTCCGTCGGACGTGACAACAATAATTGTCACCCACTTTCATGCAGATCATGTCGCGGCGCTCAGCGGATTCCCGAATGCCAAAATTATCACCAATCTTACAGCCCTGAAAACTGTCTTAGGCCGTGGGCACCTTATGAATATACGGCACGGTATCTTTACCGAACTTCTGCCCGATGGCCTACCCGACAGGGTGACCGATATCGCGAGCCTGCCAAATATCCCTGCGCCGCTGAACCTGGGTGTCGGGCGCGAGCTTTTCGGCGACGGGACGGTCATCGCCATAGATCTACCCGGACATGCGGCGGGTCATTTCGGACTGTGTTTTCCCGGGGTTGATCCTGCGCTCCTCTATGCCTGTGACGTGCAATGGGTGACCCAAGCGCTGTCATTACCACATGTCCCGCCTATCCTATCGCGCTTGGTATCTGCGGACGTCCAGGCCGCGCAGCAATCGGGAACCCGTGTCGCTGAATTTGGTGCCGCAGGCGGCAAGGTCATTCTTTGCCATGACCCGGTGCTGACAACCTATGATAGGGACCAGCTCGAAGATGTATGACCTGTGGCACCTCGGACGGTCTTTTACGGCGACCCGTATGCGCACAAGAAACGGCATCTCGCGGCAGCATTTCGAGGCCTGGCAAGAAAGGATGGTCCAGCGCTGGCTGCACCGAGATGTTCCGCGCGTGCGATACTATGCATCCGGCGCAGCGCAGCTTGAGGACCTGCCAATAATAGACAAATCCGTCATGATGGCCGATTTCGGCGCGTTCAATCGATGGGATGTGCCCGCTGCCAAGGGATGGCGATGCTTTGATGGCGGTGGCGTTCTGGACGGTGTCAGCGTGGGGGCCAGCACCGGCACCAGCGGCAATCGCGCTCTCTATATGGTGACGCCGAAAGAACGTCTGCGCTGGCTGGGGGTGATCCTCGCCAAAACGTTGCCGCGGTTTCCGCTGCAATCTGAACGCGTTGCGGTGATCCTGCCGCAGTCCTCGGCGCTCTATGACACGGCAGGTAAAGCCAGACGGCTGCAACTTGCGTTCTTTGATCTGACCGAAGGGCTTGAGGCTTGGTCGCATCGGCTGCAGGAATTTGATCCGACATGTCTGGTCGGACCGCCACGCATTTTACGTGCGTTGGCAGAGGTCCCGTTAAAGCTACGCCCTCGAATTCTCTATTCGGGCGCGGAAACGCTGGATCCAGTGGACCGCGATGCAATCGAAGCAGGCTTTGGTATCCCGCTGGGACAAATCTATATGGCGACCGAGGGGCTTTTCGGGGTCAGCTGCGCCCATGGAGCGCTACATCTGGCTGAAGATGCTGTGTTCTTCGAATTCGAACCCGCCGAGAACGGGTTGGTGAATCCGATCATTTCCTGTTTTCAGCGGCAGTTTCAGATCATGGCCCGCTATCGGATGAACGATCTGCTGCGCCTCTCTGACAGGCCGTGCCCCTGCGGTTCGCCGCTGCGGGTTGTGGACGAGATCGTGGGCCGCATGGACGATGTATTCATCTTTGACCGGCAGGGTCAGCCGATCTATTTCACGCCGGATGTATTACGCAATACGGTGCTGAACACAGACAGGCAGATCACCGATTTCAGAATCCGCAGAGTTGCCGAAGATAGAGTGGACCTGGTTCTTCCCGAAACAAGCCACCCGGAGCAGTTAGAGCGATCTCGCCGCGCATTAGAAGCTTTGATGCGCGCCCGATGCCCGGATGTCAGCGTGTCAGGTAGAACCGAACGGTTGCAACCCGAAACCAATCGCAAGCTGCGGCGGGTCGAGAACCAATGGCATGGAACCCCACCATGAAAGGCGCTTTTCTCGTCAACACATCGCGGAGCGGGTCGACGATGATGTCTACGATTCTGCGTCAGCATCCGGATGTGCTCAGCCTGTCTGAGCTGATGACAATGCAGGGGTCGCGCGCGCTTCTGCCCGGGCGCATCGACGGGGACACCTTCTGGCGACAGCTTGCGAAGCCAACGCCGGTCATGCGGCAACTGGCAAATCCACACAGCGCGCCGAATGAGTTTTTATACCACACGGTGCCGGGCGGGCGTTTCGATCCTTTCGATTGCCCCCCGATACTCGCCGTGACACTTCCTCATCTGTTCCAAAACCCGGATGCAATCTTTGATCATCTGGCGCAGGTTGTCCCCCGCTTTGGCAAACAAACGCGCGCTGATCATTGTCGCGCGCTCATCGAAACCCTTGCCGCTCAAACTGGGCAGCAGCATTGGGTCGAGCGTTCTGGTGGTACACTAATTGCAACAGCAGCGCTGGCTGAAAGGTTTCCTGAGGCAAAGTTCGTACTGATCCTGCGGGATGGCCGCGATGTTGCCTTGTCCATGCAAAACTACCTGCCTGCTCATTTTCTGATCTGGTTCTGGAAAACTGCGAAACGGATGGGCATCGACGTTTTCAAACCCGGCGCACATATTGGCAGCACCCGCTGGATTGCGATGGCCGAGCGTTTGTCGGGGTCGATTTTGCCGATGAAGCGCATCCTGCAAACGCGTCCTTCGATCGAGGACGCGGCAGCCTGCTGGTCCGCCATGATCCACAGCGGGATCGGGCAGTTTCAGGCTTTGCCCCAGAACCGCCGGATAGTGATGCGCTATGAGGAAATCACCAAAACACCACGGCCCCAGCTGTCCCGCCTGGCGCAGTTTCTCGAATTGCCGGAACATGAGGCATGGCTCAGGACCGGCGCGGGCATCCCCCGCGTATCTCAACCGCGCTATATGTCGTTGCCGATGCACGACCAACAAAAACTCGATGAACTTACGGCAGCGGGCCGACAGATCTCAAATCGGGTTGCATAGCCTGTACAAGAGGCTCGAAATGCCGCGCAGCCAGCAAAAAACCAACTGCACAGCCTTTTTGCAAAATCTGACACACTGCCCAAATAATAAGCAGCTCAATCGAGCGTGGCCTGGTGCGCTGCATGCTGGAATTGTAGTTGCCGGCATCTTTCTCCAGCGCATTACCCATGACCTCCAACCTGACCATTGTTGTTGTCGAACAAAATCGCGAGCGCGCGATTGCAATCGTTGACGCGCTGAAGGACTCGGGCAATGTCGATGTCTTTGTCATTGATGAGGTCTCGGGCCTGGCGCGCAAGATTGCCACGCACAGCCCCGACATCGTGCTGATCGATATCGACAACCCGTCACGTGATATGCTGGAAGAGCTGACCATCGCCTCGGGCCCGTTGGAGCGTCCGGTCGCCATGTTTGTGTCAGGCGCGGCGGGCGGTCTGGCCCGCGCAGCTGTTGAGGCGGGCGTCTCTGCTTATGTGGTGGATGGCCTGCAGGCCGAACGCATCAAGCCGGTTATCGACACGGCCATCGCCCGGTTTCAGGTTTTGCGCCAGATGCGCACGGAACTTGTCGAAACCCGGCGCGCCCTGGAAGAGCGTAAGGTGATTGACCGGGCCAAGGGCCTGCTGATGAAGGCCAAGGGGCTGCAGGAAGATGAGGCCTATGCCCTGCTGCGCAAAACCGCCATGAACCAGAACCGCCGCGTGGCCGAGGTGGCCGAGGCGCTGGTCACCGCATCGGGGTTGCTGTCATGAGGACCGTGACCCTGCCCGTTGCCTATGTGCCGCTTGTCGATGCGGCCCCCCTGATCGTTGCGCGCGAGATGGGGTTTGACCATGCCGAGGGTATCTCGCTGGACCTGCGCCCTGCCCCGTCCTGGTCATCACTGCGGGACATGCTGGCCTTTGGTCATGTCGACGCGGCACATCTGCTATCGCCGATTCCAATTGCCATTGCCCTGGGGCTGGGCGGCAACGCAACGCCATTGTCCGCCATTTCAGTTCTGTCGCTGAACGGCACCGTTATTGGCGTTGGCGCGCAACTGGGTAAGCGATTGGCAGATCAGGGCTTTGGCTTCGATTTTGCCGACGCCCAAAAAGCCGGTGCGGCACTGGCGCAGGCTGCCGGTGATGTCCTGACCTTTGGGGTGCCATTTCCGTTTTCGATGCATGTCGAATTACTCCGCTATTGGGTTGCAGGCACTGACCTGTCGACCAAGCAGGTTGAAATACGCACGGTTCCCCCACCGCTCATGGCGCAGGCTTTGGCCGCGGGTGAGATTGATGCGTTCTGCGTTGGTGAACCCTGGGGGTCATTTGCGGTAGATGATCAGGTGGGCACCCTGCTGCTGCCCGGTCGCGCAATCTGGACCTGCGCGCCTGAAAAGGTGTTGGCCGTCCGCAGCGACTGGGCCGAGACAGAGCCACACCTGTTGGGCAGCCTGCTGCGCGCGGTGTGGCGGTCCGGGCGATGGCTATCGCAGGCGGAACGCAGGACAACGGCGTCCGAGATGCTGTCGAAAAAGACCTATCTCAACGTATCGCCAGAGCTGATCGACCGCGCGCTAATGGGCAGTTTCTCAATCTCGGCGCGTGGGGAACAGCGGCAGGCTGAAGGGTTTGTCGAGTTCTTTGACGGCGCGGCGACCTTTCCTTGGCGCAGTCAGGCCAAGTGGATCGCGCACCAGTTGGCCCGCCGAAACGGCATTGATCCAGAGATTGCAGAACGTCAGGCGGCAAAGGTGTTCCGCAGCGATCTGTACCGGCGTGAATTGCAGGGCTCGGGGGTTGAATTGCCCGGAGCCTCGGAAAAGCTTGAAGGGGCTATCCCCGAATCCACCGCGGTTGCCTCGGCCCGTGGCAGCCTGATTCTGCCGCCGAACATGTTCTTTGATCGGCGCATTTTCGAGCCGTCCGGGTAGTTCTGCACAATTTTTTTGCACTGCAGCGCAAATCGATGCTGCGATGCAGAATATTCACCGCCTTCAAACGAAAACCTGGTGACTGCCAAAGCAGCGACTGACTTAATAGTCCCAACGGCAGGCAACGACGCCCACCGCAGGAATTCGCCCAAAGCTTTGGGCACATGAACTAGAGCAAAGCCGCTCGACCAACCGCCATCTCCTCCCGGCGGTCTGTGTCGGCGGCTTTTTTGTTTGCCCGAACCAAAGGAGACCGAAATGAAAAAACTACTTTTGAGCCTCGCGGCAAGCACCGCGCTTGTCTCTCCGGCCCTTGCCGAGCTTGAGCTGGAAAAGGACGAGCTGACCTTTGGCTTTATCAAACTGACGGACATGGCCCCGCTGGCGGTGGCCTATGAGCAGGGGTATTTTCTGGACGAAGGTCTGTTCGTGACGCTTGAGGCGCAGGCCAACTGGAAGGTGCTGCTGGATGGCGTGATCGACGGTCAGCTGGACGGCGCGCATATGTTGGCCGGACAGCCTCTGGCCGCAACCATCGGGTATGGCACCGAAGCGCACATTGTCACCCCGTTTTCAATGGACCTGAACGGCAACGGCATCACGGTCTCCAACGAAGTTTGGGAAGAAATGAAGCCAAACATCCCGGTGATGGACGATGGCCGCCCGCAGCACCCAATCAGTGCCGAGGCGCTGGCGCCGGTGGTTGAGAAATACAACTCTGAAGGCAAGCCCTTTAACATGGGCATGGTCTTCCCAGTTTCGACCCACAATTACGAACTGCGCTACTGGCTAGCGGCCGGTGGTCTGCACCCCGGTTATTACAGCCCGGAAAACGTGACCGGCCAGATTGGCGCGGATGTGTTCCTATCGGTGACCCCTCCACCGCAGATGCCTGCGACGCTCGAGGCCGGTACGATTTATGGCTATTGCGTGGGTGAGCCATGGAACCAGCAGGCCGTGTTCAAAGGCATCGGCGTTCCGGTCATCACCGATTATGAACTGTGGAAGAACAACCCCGAAAAGGTCTTTGGCATCAATGCCGAGTTTGCCGAGCAATATCCCAACACCACTTTGGCTGTGACCAAAGCTCTGATCCGCGCCGCACAATGGCTGGACGAAAATGACAATGCCAACCGGCCTGAAGCGGTCGAGATTCTCAGCCGTGCGGAATATGTGGGGGCCGATTATGAAGTCATCGCAAACTCGATGACCGGCACGTTTGAATACGAAAAAGGCGACAAGCGCGACGTTCCCGATTTCAACGTGTTCTTCCGCTATCACGCGACCTATCCGTTTTATTCCGACGCCGTCTGGTACCTGACCCAGATGCGCCGCTGGGGCCAGATCCCAGAATCAAAACCAGACAGCTGGTATGATGAGGTCGCCAAGTCGGTCTATAAGCCCGACATCTATCTTGAAGCCGCGCGCATGCTGGTCGACGAAGGCCTAGCGAATGAAGCGGACTTCCCCTGGGACAGCGATGGCTATAAAGCTCCGACCCCGCCCGAAGATATCATAGACGGCATCGCCTATGATGGCCGCACCCCCAACGCCTATCTCGAAAGCCTGTCCATCGGTCTGAAGGGCGATCAGAAGATCGTCGGCACAGACGTCCAAGGCTAATCCCGAAACGCTGCGCCCGGCGACAGTCGGGCGTGGCCCCTAAAAGTGCCCCGCCAGCGCAAGGACAAGATCTGATGACAACGGTCGATCCCGAATTCAACGCAGACACCGCACGGCAAGAGCGTCGCGCCCGCCTTTTCACCCGTATCAACGCCGCCGATAAATGGTTTCAGGTTCTGGGCCTCAGCTGGGCCACACCTGTTCTGAAAGCTGCCGCCGGCGACAACCCCCGCGCCCAGATGACTGAGATCTGGCGTTTGCTGGTTGTGCCGCTGCTGTCGATCTGCGCCTTTCTGCTGCTCTGGGCGACACTAGCACCCAAGGTTCAGACCTCGCTTGGTGCGGTGCCCGGACCCGCTCAAGTCTGGGAGGAAATGGTCAGTCTGAACGCAGATGCGCAGGCCAAGGCCGCCAAGCGCGCCAAATTCGAAGCGATGGTCGCACAGCGCAACCAGAAATTCATCGACGCAGGCCAACCCGAAAAGGTGAAAGACGTCGCCTTTACCGGCGCCCCTTCTTACTATCAGCAAATCTGGACCTCGATCAAAACGGTGTTTTTTGGCTTTCTGATCGCAACGGCCATCGCTGTTCCTCTGGGGATCGCAGCGGGTCTGTCGCCGACGGCAAATGCCGCGCTGAATCCGCTGATCCAGATTTTCAAACCCGTCTCACCGCTGGCATGGCTGCCGATCGTCACCATGATCGTTTCGGCTGTCTACGTCACCAATGACGGCTGGTTCGCCAAGTCTTTTTTGATCTCGGCCATCACCGTGACCCTGTGTTCGCTCTGGCCCACACTTATCAACACCTCGCTGGGTGTTGCATCCATCGACAAGGATCTTGTGAACGTCTCCAAAGTTCTGAAAATGAACACCTATACCAAGATCACCAAACTGGTATTGCCTTCGGCCCTGCCGTTGATCTTCACCGGTTTGCGCCTGTCGCTTGGGGTTGGTTGGATGGTTCTGATCGCCGCCGAAATGCTGGCGCAGAACCCCGGTTTGGGCAAATTCGTCTGGGATGAGTTCCAAAACGGCTCCTCCAGCTCCTTGGCAAAGATCATGGTTGCGGTCTTTACCATCGGCATCATCGGCTTCTTGCTGGACCGGGTGATGTACGCGCTGCAATCCCTTTTTACCTTTACCAATAACCGGTGAGCGCGATGAGCATCTTAAGCTTCAAAAACGCCTCGAAATCCTTTGGCGAGGGCACCGCACGGACCGATGTGTTGAAAGACATCAATCTGGATGTGCAAGAGGGTGAGTTTCTGGTCATCCTCGGCTTTTCCGGCACCGGGAAAACCACCCTGATCAATCTGTTGGCGGGGCTGGATACCCCAACCGGCGGCGAGGTCACATTCAAGGGTGCCCCGATCAAAGGCCCCGGCCCCGAGCGTGGCGTGATCTTCCAGAACTACTCGCTGATGCCGTGGTTGACAGTCAGCGGCAATGTGGGTCTGGCCGTTGATACGGTTTTCCCGGGCCTCAGCAAGCTAGAGAAAGCCGATAAAGTGGCGCATTACGTCAAGATGGTGGGCCTCAGCCACGCCGCGACGCGCCGTCCGGCGGAGCTGTCGGGCGGGATGCGCCAGCGGGTCAACGTGGCGCGGGCTTTGTCGATGAACCCCGAAGTTCTGCTGCTGGATGAGCCTTTGTCAGCGCTTGACGCGCTCACCCGAGCCAATCTGGCAGATGAGATCGAACACATCTGGGAGGCCGACAAAAAGACCTGCGTGCTGATCACCAATGATGTCGACGAGGCGATCATTCTGGCCGACCGTATCATTGCGTTGAACCCCGATGGGACTCTGGGTCAGGAGTTCCGCGTGTCGATCCCACGTCCACGGGATCGAGGGGCGATGAACAACGATGAGACCTTCAAACGCCTCCGCGCTGACGTCACCAAATACCTGATGGATGTGGGGATCGAGGCCAAGGTCGAAGGGTCGCGCATCTTGCCCGATGTCACCCCAATCCACGGGGTTCCAACGGCGGTGGCCGAGGCGCAAAAGGGGATGATCGAGAGCCGCTTCCTCGACTTCTCCCAGCTGCACAAGGTCTATCCAACGCCCAAAGGTCCGCTGACCGTGGTTGAGGATTTCGACCTAAAAATCGACAAGGGTGAATTCATCTCTCTGATCGGGCATTCGGGCTGCGGCAAATCCACGGTTCTGACTATGGCTGCGGGTCTGAACGACATCTCGAAAGGCGCGATCAAGCTGGATGGCCGTCACGTCGAAGGGGCCGACCCCGAGCGCGCCGTGGTGTTCCAGTCGCCCAACCTTTTCCCTTGGCTCAGCGCCAAAGAGAATGTCGCGATTGGGGTCGACAAGGTCTATCCCAAGGCCAGCATGGCCGAGCGGCAGGATGTGGTTGAATACTATCTGGAACGCGTTGGTCTGGCTGACGCGATGGACAAATCTGCCTCGGATCTCTCGAACGGCATGAAACAACGCGTCGGTATTGCCCGCGCCTTCGCCTTGTCGCCGAAACTTTTGCTGCTGGATGAACCGTTTGGAATGCTCGACAGCCTCACTCGATGGGAGTTGCAGGAAGTCCTGATGGAGGTCTGGTCCCGCACCAAGGTCACCGCAATCTGTGTGACCCATGACGTGGATGAGGCGATCCTTCTGGCCGACCGCGTAGTGATGATGACCAACGGCCCGCAAGCGACCATCGGCAAGATCACCAAGGTCGACCTGCCACGCCCACGCACCCGCAAAGCCCTATTGGAACATCCGGACTACTACACGTACCGGCAGGAGGTCCTCGATTTCCTCGAGGAATACGAACACGGCGCCAAGCCCAAAACACCCGCCCCCAAGGCGATTGCAGCGGAGTGAAATCATGAAACAACGACTTGTCGTCATTGGCGCAGGGATGGCCTCGGGCCGGGTGTTGGAAACCCTGACCGACGCGGCCCCGGACGCGTTCGACATCACCCTGTTCAACGCCGAGCCGCGCGGGAACTACAACCGCATCATGCTCAGCCCGGTTCTGTCGGGCGAGACGACATATGAAGAGATCGTCACCCATGACGACGCCTGGTATGCCGAACGTGGTATCGCGTGTCGTTTTGGCGAAAAGGTGGCTAAGATCGACCGTGAGATGAAGGTGGTCGAGGGAGTCAACGGACATGTGCCCTACGACAAGCTGATCATTGCGACAGGGTCAAATCCGTTCATCATCCCTCTGCCCGGTCATGATTTGGACGGCGTGATCGCTTATCGCGATCTGGAAGACACCCAGCGGATGATAGGCATGGGTCCTAACAACAAGGTTGTCGTCATCGGCGGCGGCCTTTTGGGGCTTGAAGCCGCTGCGGGCATGGCCGCGCATGGGGTCGACGTGACCGTCGTTCACATCATGGGCCACCTGATGGAACGCCAACTGGATGAAGCCGCAGGCTATCTGCTGAAGAAATCGCTTGAAGACAAAGGCATCAAGATTTGCCTGCAGGCGAACTCTAAAGAAATCCTCGGCCAAGATGGCAAAGTCCGGGCGCTGCTTCTAGAGGACGGGACTGAATTGCCTTGTGATCTACTGGTTATGGCGGTGGGTATCCGCCCGAACACGGCGCTGGCGCAAGAGGCCGGTCTGGCCACCGGGCGCGGTATCCATGTGGACGATCAGATGCTGTCATCAGACCCGGATGTCTATGCGGTGGGCGAATGCGTTGAGCATGACGGTGAGGTCTTTGGCCTTGTCGCACCGCTCTACGATCAGGCGAAAGTCGCAGCGCAGGCACTGATGGAGGAAGACGCCGCGTTTGTTCAGAAAACCTTATCGACCAAGCTGAAAGTCACGGGCTGTGATCTGTTCAGTGCAGGCGACTTCGCTGAAGGAGCTGGGCGCGAAGACATTGTGTTCCGCGACCCCTCGCGCGGGGTCTACAAACGTCTTGTGATCGAAGAGGATCGTCTGGTTGGCGCCGTCATGTATGGCGATACAGCAGATGGCAGTTGGTTCTTTGGCTTGATCAAAGACGGCACCAGAATTGAAGAGATGCGTGAGACGTTGATCTTTGGCCCAGCTTATCAGGGGGGCGACACTGCGGACCCTCTTTCAGCCGTTGCAGCATTGCCGCCTGAGGCGGAGATTTGCGGCTGCAACGGCGTATGCAAAGGTGATATCGTCGCGGCGATCAACGCAGGTGCCAGCGATCTGGGCGCGGTGCGTGCCAGCACCAAGGCCAGCGCGTCCTGCGGGACATGTACCGGGCTGGTCGAGCAGGTGTTGCAGGTCACGCTGGGCGACGACTTCCAGATGCCAACGGCGCAACCGATCTGTGGCTGCACCGATCTGACGCATGAGGATGTGCGCCGTTTGATCAAAGGGCAGGAACTGAAAAGCCAAGCCGCTGTCTGGCAGGAACTCGGGTGGAAAACACCCAATGGCTGCCATGTCTGCCGCCCTGCGATCAACTACTACCTGCTGGCCGATTGGCCGCTGGAGTATCAGGACGACCCGCAGAGCCGGTTTGTGAACGAACGCAAACACGCCAACATTCAGAAAGACGGCACGTTCAGCGTTGTACCACGTATGTGGGGCGGGATCACCACGCCGGATGAATTACGCGCCATTGCAGATGCGGCGGATAAATACGATGTGCCAACCGTCAAGGTTACTGGCGGTCAGCGGATCGATCTGCTGGGCGTCAAAGGCGAAGATTTGCCTTCAATGTGGTCCGATCTGAACAAGGCCGGGCTGGTCTCGGGCCACGCCTATTCCAAGGGTCTGCGCACGGTCAAAACCTGCGTCGGCACCGATCATTGCCGGTTTGGCACACAAGACAGCACAGGGCTTGGCATCAAGCTTGAAAAAATTCTGTGGGGGTCTTGGACGCCGCACAAGCTGAAGCTGGCTGTGTCTGGCTGCCCGCGCAACTGTGCCGAGGCGACCTGCAAGGATATCGGTGTCATCTGTGTGGACTCGGGCTATCAGATCAGCATCGGCGGGGCTGCGGGCATGGATGTAAAAGAGACGGAACTGCTGTGTCAGGTGCCAACCGAGCAGGACGCCATCGAGGTTGTGATGGCTGTCACGCAAGCCTATCGCGAAGGTGGCAAGTATCTGGATCGCCTTTACAAATGGCTGGGCAAGGTCGGCATGGACTGGGTCAAGGCGCAGGTCGTCGATGACCTTGAGAACCGCGCCGCGCTGGTCGAACGGTTCGAGCTGTCGCAAAGCATCTATCGCAAGGACCCCTGGGCCGAGCATGTGCAGGAAAAAGCGCAGACCTACGCGCCTATTGCAGATTTCACACTGGAGGCCGCGGAATGAGCTGGATCGACATCGGACATATCGACGAGGTGCCTCTGCGCGGGGCGCGGCTGGTGAAAACGCATGTCGGCTGCATCGCGATCTTCCGCACGGCCGAGGACGAGGTCTTTGCCGCCACCAACAGCTGCCCGCACAAAGGCGGCCCCCTGTCCGAGGGCATAGTACATGGGCAGTCCGTGACCTGCCCGCTGCACAATTGGGTTTTTGATCTGAACACAGGTGAGGCGCAGGGCGCAGATGACGGGCGGATCACCACCTATCCGGTGCGGCTTGAAGACGGACGCATTCTGCTGGACGACAGCGAAATGGCCCGGCGGAGCGCGGCCTGATGGACGGAACCGGCCTGCCCGAGGTTCGATCAACCTGCGCCTATTGCGGTGTGGGTTGCGGCGTTCTGTTGCGCCCCGACGGGGCCGGAGGGCTGGCCGTGCGCGGCGACCCGGACCACCCGGCGAACCACGGGCGGTTGTGTTCCAAAGGCATGGCGCTGGGGGAAACCGTGGGCTTGGAAAACCGCCTGCTGACGCCGCGCGCCTTTGGGAAAGAGGCCAGCTGGGACGCGGCGCTGCAACTGGTGGCGGATCGCTTTTCCTCGACCATCGAGGCGCATGGGCCGGACAGCGTGGCCTTTTATGTCTCGGGCCAGTTGCTGACCGAAGACTACTATGTCGCCAACAAGCTGATGAAAGGCTTCATCGGGGCGGCCAATATCGACACCAATTCCCGGCTTTGCATGGCCTCGACCGTGGCCGGGCATAAGCGGGCTTTTGGCACGGATACCGTTCCGGGCACGTATGAGGATCTGGATCAGGCCGATTTGATTGTGCTGGTGGGCTCAAACCTGGCGTGGTGTCACCCGGTTCTTTATCAACGGGTGATGGCGGCGCGTCAGGCGCGCGGCACCCGGATTGTGGTTATCGACCCGCGTCGCACGGCCAGTTGCGATCAGGCGGATTTGCATCTGCCCTTGCAGCCCGGCAGCGATGTGGCCCTGTTCAACAGGCTGCTCACCAGAATTCACGACAACGGACATGTCTCACCAGAGTTCCTGGAATATACCGTGGGGCTGGAGCAGGCGCTGGAAACCGCACGGCAAGATGGGACCGCAGTCACTGGCCTGAGCGAGGAACAGATCGCGGCGTTCTGCGATCTCTGGATCAAGACCGAACGCGTGGTCACAATCTTCAGCCAAGGGGTCAACCAATCCTCAAGCGGGACGGACAAGGTCAACGCAATCCTCAATTGCCATCTGGCCACGGGCCGCATTGGGCGCGCCGGTATGGGACCGTTCTCGGTCACTGGTCAGCCAAACGCGATGGGTGGGCGCGAAGTGGGCGGGCTGGCCAATATGCTGGCCTGCCATCTGGACATCGAAAACGCCGATCACCGCGATGTGGTGCAACAGTTCTGGGCCTCACCCACAATGCCCACGCATCAGGGCCTGAAAGCCGTCGATCTGTTTCAGGCCGTTGAGCAGGGTCAGATCAAAGCGCTGTGGGTGATTCACACCAACCCGGCGGTCACGATGCCGGATGCGGATAGGGTGCGAAAAGCCATCTCATCCTGCCCCTTCACGGTGGTCAGCGACCTGACCCATCGGACAGACACAGCTCGGCTGGCCGATGTTGTCCTGCCTGCCGCAGGATGGGCGGAAAAAGACGGCACTGTCACCAACTCGGACCGTACGATCAGTCGCCAGCGGGCAGTTTTGACGCCTCCGGGGCAGGCGCGTGCGGATTGGGATATTCTGGCCGAGGTTGGTCGCCGCATGGGTTGGCAGGCCGCATTCAGTTATAAATCTCCGGCTGAGATTTTTCGCGAATATGCCGCCCTGTCGGGCGTTGCGGCATCGTTTGGCAAGGATTTCGACATTTCGGGGCTCAGCGATCTTGGTGAGGATCACTATGCCGATCTGGACCCAACCCGCTGGCCGGTTACGAGTAAGGATCGCCGCGCGCGGTTCTTTGAGAACGGACAGTTCTTTCACCCGGACCAAAAAGCGCGGTTTATACCGGTTGCCCACCGCCCACCCGCAGCCGTCACAACACCACGATACCCCTATATGCTGAACACGGGTCGTATTCGCGATCAGTGGCACACCATGACCCGGTCCGGCCTGTCGCCCCGTCTGTCAGCCCATCTTGCCGAGCCGTTTTTGGAGATGCACCCCAATGACGCCGCAGGTCTTGCCCTGACCCCGGCAGACCTTGTCGAGGTAGAAAGCGCCGTTGGGCGCTGTATTTTCCGGCTGCGCGTTACAGATGCCGTTGCACTGGGGCAGGTCTTTGCTCCGATTCACTGGACCGGAGAAACCGCCCCGTCAGCACGTGTGGACGCGCTTGTTGCCAGCGTCACTGATCCGGTTTCGGGACAACCGGAAAGCAAGGCCACTGCGGTGACGATCCGCCGGTTGAACGCGGCCTGGTACGGGTTTGCGGTCTCGGCCACAGCGATCTCTCCGCCGGTCGACTACTGGGCGACGGCCAAGACTGCTGCGGGGTACAGAACAGAACTCGCCGGGTGCAAAACTGTAGACGATTGGGGCGCGAGCGCACGCGCGTGGTTCGGTTTGCCAGATGCAACGGCGGTGTCCCTGTCTGACCCCAAACGCGGGTCGTTTCGCATTGCGTTGTCTGTGAACGACACCCTCAGGGCTGTTCTGTTCGTGTCACCAACACCCGTCGCACTGATGCGGGATTACGTGGCGACACTGCCAGATATCCCGCCGCATCAGCTCTTGTCCGGCCGCGCGCCGGTGGATGCAGAAGATACAGGTCCGACGGTCTGTTCCTGTTTCGGTGTTGGCCTGAAAACCATCGTTCGCACGATACAGACGAAACAAAAGATCAACGTCGATGAAATTGGGAAAATGCTTCAAGCTGGCACAAATTGCGGCTCGTGCAGACCCGAACTCGCCGAGCTTATCAAGAAGCATACCGTGCCTGCAGACCGGGCGTTGGAAACGCACGAGCCGGATTGAATCGGAAAGACACCCCGACCGAAATCGGCCGGGGTGCATAGGCATTCTGCCTCACTCGGGCTTGGCGTATTTGTCTAGGAACTCGAGAATCTGAGCCGCTTCTTCGTCGGTCACACCCGCATTGACGAACATGCTTTCGGTGATGCCACGCCATTGCTTCTTGGTGTGCGAGGCCGGGTCCTGCGGCACATGGCACAGGGTGCAGTATTCGTAGAACAGCTTTTCACCCGGCTCCATATTGGCCGTAAACGTCTCCATCAGGTCATAGGCCCGCTCGAGGTTGAACGTCGACGTATCAAGCGTGACAACCTCCTCCGCAATTTGCGGTGGCTCATACGCACGGTTCGGCCCATCAACATCCGTCGCCTTACGCAGCTTGGCCAGACAGGTATTGGCCGTGGTCGCCTGACTCAGCCCGCTGGCCCGGCGGCTTGAGGTGAGGATGTTGATCGCCCCCGAGTTACACCGCCCCTTGCTGTCAAAGGACAACCACGCGCCCTCATACAGCGAGGCCACACCCGGCATGATGTTGTCGGACACCCGCGCACCGGCAATCGCGGCGCCGCGGTCATTGTAGAGCTCGACCAGATCACCATCCTCGATCCCACGATCCGCCGCATCCTGCGTGTTGATCAGCAGGAATTCGCGGTCCTGAACGTTCAGCTCATGCCGCAGATCGGATTGTGCGAATTGCGAGTGAATCCGGTTATACGGGTGCGGGCTGACGATGTGGATATCGTCGGGCTCACCTGTGCCGAGGTACTCGTCCGGTTCCAGCCACATGGGCATGGGCGGGCAGTCAGGGATGTTCATCTTGGCGATGGCTTCGCTGTAAATCTCGACCTTGCCCGACGGGGTTGCCAGCGGGTTGTCCTCGGGATCTTCGCGGAAGGCACCATGCCGGACCCATTCGAATTCTTCCTGCGGCTGGGGGACACGTGCAACGCCGGTCTCCCAGAACTCGTCAAAGTCCATGTATTCCGAAGCGGTCGATTTCTCGTAGGATTCCTGGATGATATCCATCCGCTCCATGTTGTTGGTGAACTGCCCTTCGACACCGAACATGTCGGCCAGCCGGCGGAAAATCTCGAAATCGTCAAGCGACTCGCCCACCGGTTCGATCATCTTGCGCATCGCATAGACCTTGTCCTTAGAATAGGTCCCGCCCGAGCTGATCTCATCCCGCTCGACATGCGAAGTCGCAGGCAGCACGATGTCCGAGAACCGCGCCGCAGCCGTCCACCACGGGTCTTGACATACGACAGTCTTCACCTTCTCCATCGCGTGCAACAGCTCGTTAGTGTCCTGCTGGTGCGAGGCAAAGTTGTTGCCCGAGTTATAGATCATATGCACATCGGGGTACTTGAAGGTGCCGCCATTGCGCGTGAACTCTTTGCCCGGATTAAGCAGCATCTCATTCAGGCGCGAGGCCGGACAGATGCCCAGAACCCGGTTGCGTCCCTGCGGCAGACCACCCGGCGCACGGGCCTGTGCAAACAGCGCACCCCCCTGCCCCCAGTGCCAGCTAAAGCCGACGCCGCCGCCCGGCAAACCGATCTGCCCAGTCATCGCCGCAAAGGCCGTGATCGCCCAATACGGCATCTCACCATGCTGCGCCCGCTGGATCGCCCAGGACCCGGCAAACTGGGTCCGGGTGGTGGCGCAGCGGTCCGCCAACGCGCGGATGTCTTCGGCGCTGATGCCGGTGATCTTGGCCGCCCAGTCCGGCGTCTTCGCAACGCCATCATCTTCGCCCATGATGTAGCTGATGAACTTGTCCGCCCCGACCGTATGCGTATCGAGGAAAGCCTGATCATGCTGACCGGTTTCATAGACGTGCTGGCTCATCGCCAGGAACAACGCGGTGTCGGTGTTGGGAATGATCTTGATCCATTCGGATCCCAGCCATTCATCGGTGGTCGTGAACTGCGGGTTGATCGAGATGAAGTTGACACCCGCCTCTTTGATCTGTTCCCAACGCGGGAACATCGAGTGGTCGGTGGTGCGGCCCTCTGCCCGGCCGTTTTTGTGCATATCGGTACCGATCATCACGAAGTTTTCGCAATGCTGCAGCATTTGCCACCAAGAGGTCTGACGCGAGTAGACCTCCATATCGCCCAAAACGTGCGGCATGATGATCTGACCGGCGCCGCCGGAATAGTCGCCCACGGTAACGGCTGCACCGCCGATAAGGTTAAAGAACCGGCCCTGCAGGACATTTGGTGTCAGCACACCACCATGGGACCAGCCGCCATAAGAGGTCGAGAAAATGCCATTGTTGCCATGTTCGTCAATCGTGTCGAGGATCGCCCGCGCAACCAGCCCGAGCGCGGTGTCCCAATCTACGCGAACGAACTCATCTCGCGCGCGCAGCTCGGGCTTGACGTCGTTTGCCTCGTAGCCTTCCAGATAGGACCGCCGCACATGCGGGTACTTCACGCGCGTATCGTGATAGGTACGGCTGACAATCCCCTTGCTGATCATCTTGGTGGGTCGCGGGTCAAACTCCGTGCGTGGGATCGCCTTGATCAGTTTTCCATCCTGAATCATGCCCCAGAACGCGCCAGCCTGTCCGGCATGAGGCACAAAGGTCACGTCACGACCAGCTGAGGCGACTGCCGACAAAGGCAGCATGCCTGCTACGATTGTAGACGCAGAGGTTTTGAGAAAGCTTCGGCGGGAAAGGTTTGGAGACATCTGTTTTGACCTGCTATCATCCAGAGTTGCTAATTCCGAGGATCCGAGACGCAAATACGGCATCAGATCAAAGCCTGTCGGCAATGAACGTGCTGCTGACGCTGCTTGGAGTCCGTGATCCGGCGTCGCACTCCTGCGGCACCGTGAGCGCAGTATTTCAGAGATAGCCCACACCCGACTTGATGTGGGTCAGATTACCGCTAATTATTTGCAGCCTCCGGGGCGAAAATCTGATCCGCGGCAGCCCTGTCCCGGCTCGGGCCAAATTTCTCAACATATTTGCCCAGGCGATCGGCATCACTCTGGGTCGGTTGGGTTCGATCACACCCGAGCAGACGCAGCAGGCAGAAGCCGAAGGTATGGAATCTGCCTTCATGCCAATGGTAGTCCATTCCACCCGCCATCTGGCTGAAAGGTTGTCTGCCTACTATCGGGACGTCATGCCCGATATCCGTTCGGAAAGTGGAAACAGCGACGCCTGAACGGAATGATAAATGTCCGGCTTACCTTTGAACTGAACCGAGGAATGCCTGCCGGTTTTGTCGATCTCTGGGTGCCAGCCCCCAAACTCGTGGTCGATGAAGTATTTGTCAGCAAACGTCCAGAGGCGACGATACCAAATCTCATCAGCTTGGTTGTGTTCTAGCTTGAGCAACGCGGCCAACACGCCAATCGCCTCGGTCACAGGCCACCAATACCGGTTGCGTATATCCGGCGTTCCATCAAAACGCAGCGTATAAAACAACCCTCCACGCTCATGATCCCAGGCATCGCTCAGGGCGCGATCAACAAGCTTTCGCGCGTGCAATACAGCATCGGGATCTTGCCGACCGGACAGATCCCAGTGGTGCAGCACCAGACGCGCAATCTCGAACGAGTGGCCGGGGGTGGTGCCAGAGGGTTTGAACATCGGGTCGCCCTGAAACGCCTCATCGACCTGCCAGTTTTCGGTGAAATGCTCTGGCACGCGATAATGATATTTTGGCGCGATGCCGTGGATGAAGAACCGCAGAATACGCTCGGCCATCCCAAGGTATTGCGTATCCTGCGTCGCCTCAAACGCGGCCAGCAACGCCTCGACCGCATGCATGTTTGCATTGAAGCCCCGATAGGGTGACAGATGTATCCAATCTCGGCTGGCCTCATCCGCAAAAGCGCCATGCGCCTCATCCCAAAATCGATCCAACAGCACCTCGGTTGCATCTTTCAGCAACGCGTCGGCCTCCGGATGTCCGGCCTGTTTTGCCGTTGCTGCAGCCAGCAGGACAAAAACATGCCCATAGGTCGATTTCCGGTCGTCTTGGATTTCATTGTCACTCAACGACCAGACATAGCCGCCATGAGTGCGATCCAGATGGTGATCACAAATGAATCGCATGCCGTGATCGATCATCCGCGTGCAGCCTTCAAACCCGAACAGAGTGCCCAGCGCATAAGAATGCACCATGCGCGTCGTCACAAAAAGCTCTTGCGCGGCGGTACGGGGATTTCCCTCAGCGTCCAGCTGACAAAACCCGCCCTCGGGGCGCAGACTCTTTCTAAAGAAAGCAAACTGACGCTCGGCATCGGATCGCAACCAAGCGCTATGCGCCGGGGACAGCAGCCAAGGCTCCTCAATCCTTTCAGGCCCGATCTGAGCGGTTGGATGTGCATTGATGTTGGTCATCTGCGTCTCTCTTGGCAAGCGTTCGAACATAGAAACCTCTGGCCGCATTCACATCACAGATGCACAAGAAGAGGAAGTCCGCCATTGCACCGACAGATGGCTTTACTGAACTGACCGAACTGGGGCAGACTGGATTTGCGAATTCGTCGACAAAAGACGATCTCGATGCGCGCTCGGCCCGTGTCATATCATTGTTATGGTTGGACACTAGACGGCGCATCTAACTATAACCCTAAAGGTGCCCAATGTCCTTTTCCGCCCCCTTTAAACTCTCGCGCCGTCAGTTTTTGGCGACATCCTCAGCCACAGCAGCCACCATCATGCTGCACCCATTTTCAGCGGCTGCGGCCAATAATCAAGCTCACCTGCGGATCATGGAAACCACAGATATCCATGTCCATGTCTTCCCCTATGACTACTACGCGGACAAACCCCGTGACACAGTTGGGTTGTCGCGCACCGCGTCGATCATCAACGAGATCCGCGCCGAGGCGACCAACTCGCTGCTGGTCGACAATGGTGACTTTCTGCAGGGCAACCCCATGGGCGACTACATCGCGTATGAGCGCGGCATGAAAGAGGGCGACAGCCATCCGATCATCACAGCCTTCAATACGGTTGGTTATGATGCGGCAACGTTGGGCAATCACGAATTCAACTACGGTCTGGATTTTCTGGACAAGGCTCTGGCCGGAGCCGAGTTCCCGGTTGTGCTGGCGAACGTTGCAAAAACACAGGGTGCGAACCCGCGCGACGACAAAACCCTGGTCAAGCCATACGCGATCCTCGAACGTGAGATTGAAATGGGGGATGGTACCAAGCACCCGATCAAGGTTGGCGTAATTGGATTTACGCCGCCGCAGATCATGAACTGGGACCGCAAGCATCTGGACGGTAACGTTCAGGCCCGCGACATTGTCGAAACCGCGCAGGCTTATGTCCCCGAGATGAAAGAACAGGGGTGTGACCTGATCATCGCCCTATCGCATTCCGGCATTGGTGAAGCGGATCATGTGGACGGGATGGAGAACGCCTCGGTTGTGCTGGCGGGCGTCGATGGAATTGATGCGCTGGTAACCGGTCACAATCACTTGGTTTTCCCATCTCCGACCTTCGCCGATCGTGCGGGCGTGGACGTGGAAAAAGGCACGTTGATGGGCAAACCCGCAGTCATGGGTGGGTTTTGGGGCTCGCATCTGGGCGTGCTCGATCTGCTGCTTGAACGTGACGGCAATGAATGGCGGGTGGTGACCACCACGTCAGAGGCGCGCCCGATTTCGCAGCGCAACGACGACCGTTCGATCACCGCATTGGTGGAAGATGATCCAAAGGTTCTGGCGTCAGTTGCAACAGATCACGACGAGACGCTGGCCTATGTCCGGCGCGCGGTCGGGAAAACCTCGGCACCGCTGCACAGCTATTTCGCGCTGGTGGCCGATGACCCGTCGGTTCAGATCGTCTCGATCGCGCAGAAATGGTATATTGAAGAGATGTTGAAAGGCACCGAACACGAAGGTCTGCCGATCCTGTCTGCGGCGGCACCTTTCAAAGCTGGCGGTCGCGGCGGGCCGGAATACTATACCGATGTTCCGGTTGGGGATGTTGCAATCAAGAACGTCGCCGATCTGTATCTCTATCCGAACACGGTACGCGCGGTGCGTGTGAACGGTGGCCAGCTGCGCGGCTGGCTGGAACGGTCAGCGGGCATGTTCAACCAGATAAAGGCCGGTTCGAAAGACGCGATCCTCCTGAACCCGGAATTCCCGTCTTACAATTTCGACGTCATGGACGGCGTGACCTATCAGATCGATCTGTCCCAGCCCTCACGCTTTGGCCCGAAGGGCGAAGAGGCCGATCCGGATGCAGCCCGGATCGTAGACCTTGAATTCAACGGCGCACCCGTGACTGATGACATGGAGTTCATTATCGCCACCAACAACTACCGCGCCTCTGGCGGCGGCACATTCCCGGGTGCTTTGGGTGACACGGTAGTTTTTGAAGCCCCCGACACCAACCGGGATGTGATCGTACGATACATCGTCGAGCAAGGCACAATCGACCCCAAGGCAGACGCCAACTGGTCCTTTGCACCACTGGCCGACACGACGGTGTTGTTCGAAACAGGACCCAAAGCGCGCGACTATGTCGAGGATGTCAAAGGTGTCGTGATCGAAGACGCCGGCGAAGGCACCGATGGGTTCGCCGCCTTCCGGATCAAACTGTAACAAACAACCCGCACCGCATCAGAGCCCGGCACCTTCCCAGAAGTGTGTCGGGCTCGGTTCAAGCAGAGCACGGGCAATATGTAGGATGCGCTGCATCCGCCGCCGCTCAGGGCGTATGTGCTTTGATAGCCGTTCAGACAGTTGCGAAAAGGCCAGAGCGCACTTGGAACCAAGAAGTGCCGATTACCGCAGTTCCGCAGATGGAAACAAACCGCCGTATTCTTTCGATCCGGTAGACGCGATTTCCGTCTTGGGATAGGTTTGTCATAAGGCACTGAGGTGAGCCCTATTTATTTTTTAGTTTTTCTGCGCGCTGCGTGAACTGCATCAGTAAACCGATTTCCGGATTGTCGCGCGCCTGAAGCGGACAGATGAAGAAGCCGCCTCTGTAATGCCACTTGAATAGCGAGTTTTATTTTTGAGTTGATTTCGACCGGGGGAACAGGATGGCAGGCATCAGGACGTGGCTGGAAAGCATCTCGCTTGAGAAGTACCATGATGCATTCTCGGCGAATTCGATCGATCTGGATGTTATTGCCACGCTTACTGAAAATGACCTGATCGAGCTTGGCCTGAACCTTGGTGATCGCAAACGTATGATGATTGCGATTGAGGATCTTCACGCGCATCAATATGCGAATTCCGGCGGTGGCCTGGAACGCTCGGCACGGCCCGACATTCTGCGCTCGATACAATCAGGCGCATCGGATCACGTTCCTGAACGCCGCTATCTGACCCTGATTTTTATCGATCTGGTCGGGTCTACACAACTGTCGAACCAACTTGGTCTGGAGGAATACCGCGCGGTCCTGCACGACTATCAGGCGCTGTGTTTCGAGATCATCCGACGGCATCAGGGCCACATCGCCCAATTCATCGGAGATGGCGTTGTCGCCTATTTCGGGTATCCGACCGTCGAAGAAAACGACGCAGAACGCGCCGTCGCTGCGGGGCTGGAGATTTGCGAGTCGATCAAAAAGATCCGGCACGGAGATGACCAGACCGTCGGAGTCCGGGTTGGAGTTTCATCCGGAGAAGCGGTGGTCGACGGGCATTCAACGTTGGGCGGGCTGGTTTTTGGCGAAGTTCCCAACATGGCCGCGCGGGTGCAGGAAAGGGCAGAGCCCGGAACCGTCGCCATCAGCGAACACACAAAATTGCTTATCGGCAGCAATTTCGACTGCGCATGGCAAGGCAAACAGGACCTCAAGGGATTTGAAAAGCCCGTTGGTATATGGACGGTTCTAGGGTCCGAAGTCCCCATGTTGCGCTTTCAGGCGCGCCCGCGAAAAACCGGATCGCCCTTCGTCAACCGGGTCAAGGAGATAGAGACAATCAAGAAACACTGGCAAGCGGCAAGGCGCGGCTCTGGGCAGGCTGTCATGCTGTCCGGCGAGGCCGGCATCGGAAAGTCGCGCCTTATCGAGGCCGCAACAAACAGTTTCGACGCGCATCCCTGCCTGCGCCTCAGCTTCCAGTGTTCGCCCAACCACGAACGCAGCGCGCATTTCCCAGTCATCAGCTGCATCAGCCATATGGCCGATTTCCGCAGATCAGACAGCGTCGAGCAGAAGCTGAAAAAGCTGAAACGGCTCTTTTCGCAATGGTCGGAGGTTACAGAACAAACCCTGCCTCTCTTTGCGAATGCCATGTCCTTGCCTATGGCTGTCGAAGATGGTCTACCCAAGCTGCCTTCGGACCGGCTGAAGGCGCAGTTTCACGATGCGCTGGTACAGGCGATGGCTACTTTGGCCAAACAGCACCCGGTACTTTTGCTGTTCGAGGATTTACACTGGGTCGATCCGTCGACAGAAGAAATCATCAAACTACTGATCGACCAGCTCAGATCAAAGTCCGTTTTGATCATATGCACATTCCGACCGACTTATCGCCCGCCATGGGTGGATGACAAAAGCGTGGTTTCACTGCAGATTGCGCGGCTGAACCGAGACCATGTCCATCAGATGCTGGACCGGCTGCTGCAGTCCAACCAAGTCACGCAGGAAATGAAAGATCGGATCGCAACCAGAACCGATGGCGTGCCGCTGTTTGCCGAAGAAATGGCCCGGATGGTCGAAAACCGGTTCGCCGACCCCGATGGTTCGATATCGCCGCAGAGCAAGCTCACCTTGCCGTCGACACTCAAAGAGCTGTTCTGGGCGATGATCGACAAGCTGACTTCGGCCCGCGAGGTTGTTCCGATCTGCGCCGCGATCGGCCGCAACATCCTGCCCGCAATGGTTAGCGCTGTCACCAATCAGTCAACCGAAGCCACCCAAAACATGCTGGATGAACTGGTGGACGCGCAGATCATGGTGCGGCTCGGCGTCGGATCCGAGGGGACCTACTCCTTTCGTCACGCTCTGATACAGGAAGCCGCGTATGATCTGATGTTGCCCAGCCGCGCGCGCGCCGTGCACAGCCAGATTGCCGATGTGATGGCGACCTCGTTCAGGGATCTGGTTGCGCAAAACCCCGAGTTGCTGGCACAGCACTACGCCCGTGCAGACCTGCCGAAACAGGCCCGAGACGCCTGGCGCCAAGCCGCGGTCGTCTCGGGCGACCGTTTCGCAAACGAAGAAACCATCCACCATCTCAACGAAGCCCTCTCCGAGAACGCCAAACTCGGTCCCGGCGCCGAACGCGATCAAGAAGAGATCGCCCTGCGCAAGATGTTGAATGTGGCGCTCAGCACGCGCGCCTTCGGCTCGAAAGAGGTTCTGGAGAACCTGGACCAGTTCCGCCATCTGCTTGACCGCTCCGCCGACAACCCCTCGGATGCGTTTCTGGCGGGCCATGTACAGTTCGGCGCACAACTCACACTGGGCGACCCTTTGGGCGCGCTAGCCCTGTGTGACTATCTAGAAGAGACAGCCGAGCGGGCCGACAACCCGACGATGCAGGCGCTTGCAGCCCATAATATCGGGATGAGCACCTTCATGCTGGGTCGACTGGACGAAGCACTGGCGGCATTTGATCGCGCTATTAACTTGCGGGAGCTGGCCTCATCCGACGATCTGTTCAACTATCACGAAGCGGACATTTATCTGGTTGATCGCGCGATGCGGTGCTGGGCGCGGGCACTCCAGAATGGCAATAACCATGATTTCCGCTCTGAGGTTGCCCAATTGGCGGCCCAGATAAGGGACGAGCCTCATGATTTCACCCGCTGCTATGGTCTCAGCATATTGGCAACCGCCTACCAGATACTGGGCGACACCGAGGCCCTTATGGACCTGGTCGATAGCGCCATTGAAATCAGTCAGGAACGGAAATTCCGCTATTGGGACGCATGGGGCAGCATTTTGAGAGGATGGGCGCAATCGTCAAATGGCCATCATGCTGATGGGATTGCCGAAATCCGGGCCGGTATTGAAAACTATCTCGAGACAGGATCGACCCAGATCATACTTTATGCCCAGACACTGCTGGCAGACGCACATTTGAAGGCAGGCGAGATATCCGAAGGTCTGGAGATCATTGCGGATGTCAGATCGAACGAGCAATCCTGGAGCGTCCGATACCAGTTGCCGTTTACAGACCACGTCGAAGCAGCGCTGCGCAACGCGCAGATAGAAGAGACTGGCTGATCCCAGCGGCGAAAACGAGTGCGGTGATCCATAAACACCGCAACGTCCTCAGTAAGAACAGACGTACACGAAACGATATTTCTGCACAGCGTGCGGAGTGAAAAACGGCACCGCAATGCGCGCGCCGCATTGTTCAACAGGGCGTTTTGAAAAAGTCTCATAATTATCTGTTGCTTGTGCTACATTGGTGCATATTTTTTTGCCTTTGGAGACGATTATGAGAAAGAAGCTACTGGGATTTGCAGCAGTTACAGGTTTGGGACTTGTTCTCGCAGCCTGCACACCCGGACCGGTCGACCCGGAGACCGGTGAAATTCTGAATACCCGCGAGGTACCAAGCAAGAAGTTCCTTGTCGGCGGGTCCAACAAAGCGGGAAATGCGGCCCCGGTTCCAGTGGATGAGCTCGACGATCAGCAATTCCTCAACGTATTTCACGAGCTTGCGCCAGATTTATGTAGTGAGAACGGATCGCTCAACGCCTGTATTCAAAAGCTCAAAAACAGCAAAAAACAGTTTCAAGGACTGTCAGGCATCACAGGGCGCGCATTGCTGAGAGCTGCGGACTCAACACAAAGATCAAATGGAAAACGGGAGATTTTCGTAAAGGGTCAGATTCTGGAAAACTGCGCGCATGACCCACTTCTTTCTGGCTATAGCTACAATTCCAAGACCCGCGATCTGAGGTTGTGCGTTTTGATGATAACCGAGATTCCTAACGCCAAGGACAGAAACAGCCGGTTTCGGTATCAGTATTTTCACGTCGAGGCAAAAAATGCCAGAGTCGACAAAAGAGATAACAGCAATCCCGACAATATCTTCCCGGCCGCCGCCAGCGCGACGGGCCTGAAAATAAAAGCAACAGCTGAAAATCAGCATCTGAACCTTAAGCTGTATGCCAATGGGCGAAACATTCGGATCGTTAACTATTGGGAAGCAAATGCACAGAACAAAAACAATAATCCGAAATGGAAGATGTACACCAAAAGTACGCCGGGTATGCCTCCGCGCATAGCGGCGTATTTTGACGTCGATAAAGACGCCTGTGTGGACATGCTGTTCCCCGGCCCCAAGGTGCCGCCCGTCTTGTCGCCGGCTGATGTAGCGGGCGTTCACTATTGCCTCGGACGCTGTAAGCACCCGCCTATAGTGAATACCAAGTAATAGGCATCGACTGCGGCGGTGGATCAGTCTTGCAAAAGGATCCGCCGTCAAAGTTTCCTATAACCACATTTTCGGTCAGATCGGCATCGATACATCGTCACGAACGCCAGAAAGTCATGGCGTGGGCCACGGGTTAGGACCTGGGCGCCGCTTTTGCATAACGCAATCCAACAGGAGCGGTGCCACAACGGAGAGATTTCTGAAACTCCGGTCTGATGTGTCTTCCCACGGACACCGGCTGTCCGCTCCGCATGACAAAATCCGGCTAAAACAGATCGACTGACAAAGGCCTGATCCTCTCAGCCCGCGGGCAGAATCCAGCGCCCGCTGAGCAGGAAACTGAGAACCCGAAACGTGAAAGAACAGATCGATTCAACTTGTTAAAACCATACCACCCGCCGAAGTGCTCCACTCACAATCCAGGACACTGAACTAGGCGGGTTCTGGTCAGTTTGCCTACCTCTCCCCTTGGGTTATACGTAGGCGCGCCCGGGAACGATGTTCTGCTCCGTGATAAGATCAGCTTTGTACCCTTTTACCTGGCCTAGGCTGAAACATATCGCATCAAAATCTGTGGTGACCTTAGGCTCATAAGGCGCATTGGTAATGTCCAACACGGCAATGTCCATGGATTGGATATGACGTAGCGGAGCCGCCATATTGGAAATCCGGTCGGTTATCGTCTCATGAACCGGCATTTCTTGTGTTTTGACCGAGCTATCTATCATGGACGTTGACGCGTTCGTAAAGAGTCATCTCGCGTCTGAAGCGACAAATAGCATATCCTGAGTCGTTTCCCTAAGGAGCCCACACACCGAGCTGGCGGCACCGCGGAGCGCCTTGCCATAGTGTCACTGCTAAAAGCCCCAATCGCGTGACCACGCTGGGGGCTATGCGCCAGCTCTTCCCCGCGGAATAACTTCGTAACCCGGCTCCTCAGGTTCATCGTCCTGCATTTCGGCTGGAAACCCCGGCGCGCGGATATCCAGGCCGGTGGCCTCCTCAAGCCGCCTGATGATGTTGGGCGACAATTCCCGCTCGCCATAGCGTGCAATTCCGTCGTCAAAGATCTTGATCATCGCGGGGTTCATCTCCAGCGGCACCCCGGCGCGGTCGGCGACCTCTTGAAAAAGACCAATATCCTTTTTCACCAGATCCATCGTGAACGAGATATCCCGCGAGCCGTTCAGGATCACCTGGCTTTCAGTCTCATGCACAAAAGAGGTGCCAGAGGAGATTTTGATCGCCTCATAGGTCGTACTCAGGTCCATGCCTGCCGCTTTAGCGGTCACCAGAGCCTCGGCGCAGGTGATCAGGTTGGCGGTCGCCAGATAGTTGGTCATGACTTTAAGCACCGAGGCCGAACCCAAATCGCCAGTGTGCAGCACGCGGCGCCCCATCGTGGTCAGCAGCGGCAGAATCATCTCAAAGGTTTCACGATCACATCCCGCAAAGATCGAGATATTTCCGGTCGCCGCGCGATGGCAACCACCGGAAACGGGGCAATCGACGGCCACTCCGCCGCGTTCAATCACCGCAGCTCCCAAGCTCCTCACCTCAGCCTCGTCGGTGGTCGACATCTCCATCCAGATTTTTCCGGGTCGCACCTCAGGCAGCATGTCCTGCAGAACAGCATCCGAAGCGGCCGGTGAGGGCAGACAGGTAATGACCGCGTCACAGTCCCGCATAAGCTGGGCCGGATCGTCAGCAGTTTTTGCGCCATCGGCGGCCAACCGGGCAACCAGCTCTGGGTTGAGATCATGAACCGTCAGGTCAATCCCGTTTCTAAGCAACGAGCCCGACAGCTTGCCCCCGACATTCCCCAACCCGACAAAACCCACTTTCATATGGCACCTGTTTTTGCTGATCTGTTTCGATCATCGCAGCATGACACATCCGCAACGTCATGCCGCCCAGCGACGTCGACAGGTCGCTTTTTATCGCCGACGACACCTGACGTGCTCGACATGCTTGACAAGCCCCCCGCCCGTACCGCATGTCCGATCCGTTGGTGTCCTCGAACGAGGATGAAAAGGGAATGCGTCAGCGGAGCTTCCGTCAAACGCAGCCGCCCCCGCGACCGTGACCGGAGAGGGTGCCCAATGCCACTGGCCAAAAGGCCGGGAAGGCGGGACATCCGACAAGGCAACCGCCTTGGCATCCGCAAGCCGGGAGACCTGCCAGCACCCGAGTACGAAACCGGACGGGGTGTTCCGGCGTCGGGACCATGGCAATCTGCGTGGCCCGCATGAAACCCCGTCCCCCATGAACCGATTAGGGGGATGAGACACGTGACCGAGACCAAACCAGTTGAACTGCTGGTCTGTACCACTTGCCGCCGCGGCCTGCCCGTCGAAGATGACGCCCAGCGCCCCGGCACATTGCTGCACAAAGCGCTGGAACAGGCCGAATTGCCCAAGGGCATCACTCTGAAGCCGGTTGAATGCCTCTCGAATTGCGATCAGGGCTGTTCCATCGTGCTGCGGGGTGGCCCCGAGCGCTGGACCTTTGTCTATGAGAACCTGAACGAGACCGACCATATCGACGTGATCGTTGACGGCGCGACCAAATATCTGGCCACCGAAGATGGCTTGGTGAAGTGGCGCGAACGCCCCGAGCATTTTCGCAAAAACTGCGCCTCGCGCATCCCTCCGATTGGAGCATAGAAATGAGCAATCTCGAGAAACTCCCCGTCACCGTGATCACAGGCTTTCTTGGGTCGGGCAAGACCACCCTGGTCCGCCATCTGATGCAGAACCCGCAAGGCAAGCGGCTGGCTGTAGTGGTCAACGAATTTGGCGATGTTGGCGTTGACGGCGACATCCTGAAGTCCTGCGCCATCCCGGATTGTCCGGCTGAAAACATCATGGAACTGGCCAATGGCTGCATCTGCTGCACCGTGGCCGACGATTTCATCCCCACCATCGAAGCACTGATGGCGCTGGAGCCGCGCCCTGAGCATATTCTGATCGAAACCTCAGGCCTCGCGCTGCCAAAACCCTTGCTCAAGGCGTTCGACTGGCCGGATATCCGGTCCAAGATCACCGTGGATGGCGTGATCGCTCTGGCCGATGCCGAAGCCGTGGCCGCCGGTCGCTTTGCCCCGAATGTCGCGGCGGTCGACGCGCAGCGCATGGCTGATGACTCGATTGACCATGAAACGCCCCTGTCCGAGGTATTCGAGGATCAGATCTCCTGCGCAGACATCATTCTGCTGACCAAGCCCGATCTGGCGGGTCCAGAAGGTGTTGCCAAAGCCAAAGAGATCATCGCGGCCGAGGCCCCGCGCCCGCTGCCCGTGGTTGAGGTCGCCGAGGGCGTCGTCGACGTTCGGGTCGTTCTTGGGCTGGAAGCGGCTGCCGAAGATGACATGGACGCGCGCCCGTCGCACCATGACGGCCATCACGATCATGAACACGACGACTTTGAAAGCATCATCGTCGAGTTGCCGGAACAGACCGACCCGCTTGCGCTGGTTTCCAAGATCGAACGCCTTGCCAACGAGTTGAACATCCTGCGCGTCAAGGGATATGCCGCCGTTCAGGGCAAGCCCATGCGCCTGCTGGTACAGGCTGTCGGCGCGCGCGTGCGTCATCAATACGACCGCCCATGGCAGCCCGGCGAAGAACGCCGCTCGCGTCTGGTGGTCATTGCCGAGCATGACGATATCAAAGAGGCCCAAATCCGCGATATTCTCGTCGGAGTGCCAGAGGCCGCCGAATAAGCCATGCACGTCGTCTTTCGCGAAAGCCACGGGTTGGAAGAGACCGAAACCCCAACCGATCTGGGCCAAAGCCCGGCGGATCTGGTGGTGCTGTCCTTTTCCGACAGCGACCTTGGCGCTTTCGCGGCAGGCTGGCATCGGGGCGGCGGTCCCGACGGGCACATGCCATCAATGCGGTTGGCCAACCTGACCGCGTTGAAACACCCGCTGTCCGTCGACACCTATGTCGAGCAGACATTGGACGGGGCCAAAGGCATCCTGATCCGCCTGATCGGCGGGGTGCCGTATTGGCCCTACGGTTTGCAGCAGGTGCTGACGCTGGCGCAGGCCAAGGGCATCGCTCTGGCCGTCCTGCCCGCGGACGGGCGCGAAGATACCCGGCTGGATGACTACTCCACCCTGCCCGTCTCGACCCTGCGCCGACTGGCCCATCTGTGTGATACCGGCGGCGAGGTCACGGCGCAGGCTGCATTGGCCCAGATGGCTCTGGCGGCGGGGTGTTATGCCGGGCCCGTAATGGGTGCCAAAACCCTGCCGGAATGCGGCGCATGGTGCCCGGATCGGGGCGTGATCCCGATCGATACCGCCTTCACGGGTGATGCAAAACGCATCCTCGTTACCTTTTATCGCGCGTATCTGACATCGGCCGATACCGCACCGGTTGCGGCTCTGATCGATCGCCTGCGCGCGCGCGGGTTCGCAGCGGTTGGCTTGTTCGCCCCGTCGTTGAAAGCGCCTGCATCGGCGGATTGGCTGCGCGAAGGCATCGTCGCGCTGAACCCTTCGGCGATCATCAACGCCACCTCATTCTCAGGCAAAGGCGCATCGGGCACCTCGCCTCTGGACGCAGCAGATGTGCCGGTGTTTCAGGTCGCCCTCGCGACGTCGCGCCGCAAAGCCTGGGCCGAAGCGGAGCGTGGGCTATCACCAGCGGATCTTGCCATGCATGTTGTGCTGCCCGAGGTTGACGGGCGAATTTCAGCAGGCATCGCTTCGTTCAAAGAACCGGGCAAGCGTGATCCCGATCTGGAGTATTCCCGCTTTGCGCACCGCGCCGAGCCGGAACGTATCGAGGCGATCATCGACCGGGTCGCGGGCTGGATGAACCTCAGCGCCAAGCCAAACAAGGATCAGGTTCCCGCGCTGGTGCTGTCCACCTACCCAGGCAAAGAGTGGCAAATGGCCCATGCAGTCGGCCTGGACGCGCTGGCCTCGGCCGAGGCGATGCTGGCCGACTTGTCAGGCGACGGCTATGACACCGCAGCGGGCGAACCGATCGCCCAGACCTTGCCGGACGCGCGCATATCATGGTCAATGGATGATTATCGGGCAGCACTGTCGGACCTGCCCGCGCAGTTGTGCTCTGACCTGCAATCGGTCTGGGGCACTCCCGAGGATGACCCGGTCTTCGCAGACGGCGCATTCCATTTCACCGCATTGCGGCGCGGCAAGGCCCTGATCGCACTGCAACCGGAACGCGGTACGCCCGAGCTGCGCGACGACGATTATCACGACCTCTCGCGCACTCCGCGCCACAGCTATGTGGCGTTCTATCTGTGGCTGCGCAAAGGTCTGGGGGCAGACGCGCTGATCCACATCGGGGCACATGGCACGCTGGAATGGCTGCCCGGCAAATCCGTAGCGCTGTCCGCCGAATGCTGGCCCGAAGCGCTGATCCGCGATCTGCCTGTGATCTACCCGTTCATCGTCAATGATCCCGGCGAGGCCGCACAAGCCAAACGCCGGATCGGAGCAGTCACGCTGGGCCACATTCCTCCACCCATGAAAGAAAGCGGTACGCCGGATCGTATGGTCCGACTGGAAACGCTGCTAGATGAATTCTCGAACGCCGACGGACTGGACCCCAAACGCCGTGACCGCCTGCAAGAGGACATCCGGGACGAAGCCCAGGCCATCGGACTGGAAAGCGATCTGGGCCTGGATCAGGCCACCTGCACCGCCGAGGCGATCACCCGGATCGATCGCTTTGTCTGTGACATCAAGGAAAGTCAGTTCGGCGACGGGTTGCATATCTTTGGCCGGGTGCCCGAAGCAACCGGCAACTTCGATCCTGCGCCATCGGCCCGTGCCGAACGCGGCGCCCTGACCGATGCACTGGCGGGCAAACGGATCGAGGCCGGACCATCCGGTTCGCCTTATCGCGGTCGCTCGGATGTGCTGCCGACGGGACGGAACCTCTATACCACGGACCCGCGTTCCGTGCCGACCCGTGCGGCCTATGCCCAAGGCGTCAAACTGGCTGAGGAACTCGTCCGTCGGCATCTGCAAGAGGAAGGCGATTATCCCAAAGGGCTGATCGTCGATCTATGGGGCTCGGCCACCATGCGCACAGCGGGCGAGGAATTCGCTATGGCGCTGCATCTACTGGGCGTGAAGCCAGTTTGGGACAAAGGCTCTGAACGGGTTTCGGGCATCGAAGTTCTGCCGATCACTGACCTCGACCGCCCGCGCCTGGATGTGACCCTTCGCGTGTCGGGCTTGTTCCGGGACGTCTTCCCGACGCTCTCGGCGCTGTTCGGTCAAGCCATCCGGGCCTTGTCGAACCGTGATGAAGCCGCAGATTGGAACCCCTACGCCGGTCAGGCGCCTGTCTCACGGGTCTTTGGGCCGGCACCGGGCAGCTATGGCGTGAACATGACGCACCTGTCCGAGACCTACACGGATGAGGCCCGCATGCAGGCAGGTGAAGCATGGCTGCAAGCAAGTTCCTATGCGTTGGAAGGGGAGCATATTGCGCAGGATGTCCTCGGCATCACCGAACGCGTCGCCAACGCTGACAGCTTTGTCCATCTGCAGGATCTGACCGAAACCGATCTTCTACTGGCCAATGACTATGCCACGCATGAAGCCGGGTTTGCCGCGGCCAAGAAGATCATCGGCGGCAGCGCGCAGCTTTATCATCTGGACAATACCAACCCGGAACATCCCCGCGCCCGTACGCTGCCCGAGGAAATCAGCCGCGTCGTTCACGCGCGCGCCGCCAATCCTGGATGGATCGCAGGGATGCAGCGGCACGGGTTCCGAGGCGCGGCCGAGATCGCGGCCACGCTGGATCATATGGCGTCCTTCGCGCATCTGTCCGGCACCGTCGCACCGCATCTGTTCGATCTCTATCACGATGCAACACTGGGCGATGAAGAGGTCGACGCCTTCCTGCAAGAGGCCAACCCGCTGGCCCATCAGGCCATGCAGGACCGGTTCCGCGCATTGCTGGCGGCAGGGCTCTGGGACACACGCCGAAACTCGATCCGCGCGGATCTGGAGGGGCTGGGATGAGTGCTCCGGTGGTTCAAGGCTGGTGCCCCGGCGCGCACCGACCAATGATGTCCGGTGACGGTCTGGTTGTCCGTGTGCGCCCCCGACTGGCGCGGTTGACGGCCGAACAGGCGCTCGGCCTCTGTGATTTGGCCGGTCGGTTTGGCAACGGCACCATTGACCTAACCAACCGCGCCAACCTGCAACTGCGCGGGGTTGCGGAAACGGACCATCGGGCATTGCTTGAGGAACTTGCCGGGCTCGACCTGCTGGACGCCGAGCCCGGCATCGAGGTGCGGCGGAACATTCTGGTCTCACCGCTCTATGAGGCCGGTGATCTGACCTCACGGTTGACGCAAAAGCTTATTGACCGGCTGGGCGACCTGCCCTCTCTGCCCGCAAAGTTCGGCTTTGCCATCGATACCGGAGTGCAGCGTCTGCTGGCCGGAGATTCAGCAGATATCCGGCTGGAAAATGGCCCCGATGGGTTGATTCTTCGGGCCGATGGGGCCGAAACCGGGCGCGTTGTCAGCGAAGCCAACGCAGTTGATCGGGTCATATCGCTGGCTAGCTGGTTTACAGAACATCACGCGCCCGAGACCCGCCGCATGGCCCGGCTGGTGGCAACACAGGGTTTGCCGCAAGAGTGGCTGGGGCACGCACTCGCTCCTATCGGAGCGCCGCTGCAACCGGGTCGTTGCTGGTTGGGCACGCTCTATGGCGCGGCTTTCGGACAGTTGCCTGCGGACCGGCTTGCCGACCTAATCAGCGCATCGGGTGCAAGCGCCCTGCGCGTCACCCCGTGGCGACTGATCCTGCTGGAAGGCGGGGCGGCGCTCCGTGCGTCGGGGTTCGTCACAGATGGCACTGATCCGCTGCTAACCACTGACGCCTGCCCCGGCGCCCCGTTCTGCCCGCAGGCGCAGATTGAAACCCGCGACATTGCCCGCGCCCTGGCCGCGCGTGTTCCGGGCAACCTGCATGTTTCGGGTTGTTCCAAGGGCTGCGCTCGAATGGGATCGGCCGACATCACTTTGATCGGCAACAACGGACGATTTGATCTTGTCAAACAGGGCCGCGCGGGGGATGAGCCTTGCCAACGCGGGCTGAGCCCTGAAACCCTTATGACCATGGACTTCACCTGATGCCCTATGAATACGAAACCGACGGCGCGGCAATTTACAAGCAGAGCTTTGCCACGATCCGATCCGAGGCCGATCTCGGGCGTTTTGATGGCGACGAGGAACAGGTCGCGGTTCGCATGATCCATGCTGCTGGGATGGTCGGGCTGGAAGAGTTTGTCCATTTCTCACCGGATTTCGTAGCAACTGCCCGCGCCGCGCTGGAAAACGGCGCACCGATCCTGTGCGACGCGCGCATGGTCAGCGAGGGGGTGACACGCTTTCGGCTGCCCTCCGATAACGAGGTGATCTGCACCCTGCATGACGACCGTGTGCGCCCTCTGGCCGCTGAGATGGGCAATACCCGCTCTGCCGCTGCGCTTGAGTTGTGGAGGCCGCATCTGGACGGTGCGCTGGTGGCGATCGGCAACGCCCCGACCGCGCTGTTCCATCTGCTGAACATGCTGGAAGATCCTGATTGCCCGCGCCCGGCGGCCATCATCGGATGCCCTGTCGGTTTTGTGGGCGCGGTGGAGTCCAAAGACGCGCTGTGGGCGGCACAACCCGTACCCTCTTGCATTGTCAAAGGACGCCTGGGCGGCAGCGCCATCACAGTGGCTGCCATCAACGCAATCGCGAGCCGCGCCGAATGAGTGCAGGTCGCATATACGGCGTGGGCCTCGGCCCGGGGGATCCCGATCTGATGAGTGTCCGGGCCGACCGTCTGTTGCGTAGCGCCCGGCATATCGCGTTCTTCCGCAAGCCCGGTCGTAGCGGTCAGGCACGAAAGATCGTGAACGGGATGATCCCCAGCGGTGCCGTCGAGTTTCCGATGGAATACCCCGTTACTACGGAAATCGCTGTCACCGACCCGCGCTACAACGAACTGCTATCTGCGTTCTACGAAGACTGTGCAGCGCACCTGAAAGCGCTTGCAGATCGCGGTGAAGAGGTGGTGGTCCTTTGCGAAGGCGACCCGTTCTTCTACGGGTCTTTCATGCATCTTTACAGCCGGTTGCGCGACCATGTTAACGTCGACATCATCCCCGCCATCACCGGTATGTCGGGGGCCTGGACTGCAACCGGCGATCCGATCACCTGGGGCGACGATGTGCTGACGGTTTTGGTCGGGACCCTGCCCGAGGATACGCTGGCCGAGCGTATGGCTCAGACCGATGCGCTGGTTGTAATGAAGATCGGCCGCAATATCGACAAGGTAAAGCGCGCGCTGAAAACGGCCGGTCTGTTTGATCGGGCGTGGATTGTGGAATATGCGCAGATGCCAAACCAGACCGTGACCAAGCTGTCCGAGGCCTGTGAGAAGCTGGCACCCTATTTCTCGATCATTATCGTACATGGTCAGGGACGCCGACCATGAGTGGCTGGGTCAAAATCGCAGGTCTTGGCCCCGGCGATGAAACGTTGGTGACGCCCGAAGCAACGGCGGCATTGGCCGAGGCGACCGATGTGGTCGGCTATTTTCCCTATGTCGCCCGCGTGGCCGAACGCGCGGGCCTGACGCTGCATGCCAGCGACAACCGGGTTGAGATTGACCGGTCCCAACACGCGCTGCAAATGGCGGCGGAAGGTAAACGCGTCGTGGTGGTCTCATCGGGCGATCCGGGTGTGTTTGCAATGGCCGCGGCGGTGTTCGAGGCTCTGGAAAGCGGCCCCGAGATGTGGCGTGATCTTCAAATCGACGTTTTGCCGGGGATTACGGCCATGCTGGCTGCGGCTGCCCGCGCAGGCGCACCGCTGGGGCATGATTTCTGTGCGATCAATCTGAGCGACAATCTCAAACCTTGGTCCTTGATCGAAAAACGCCTGCGTCTGGCGGCGCAGGGGGACTTTTCGATGGCCTTCTATAACCCGCGGTCGAAATCCCGACCGGAAGGCTTTGTAAAAACGCTGGAAATCCTGCGTGATGAATGCGAACCCGAACGCCTAATCCTATTTGCGCGGGCCATCTCGCGGCCGGATGAGGCGCTTCGTATCTCGACACTGGCCGAGGCCACGCCAGAGATGGCCGATATGCAGACGGTTGTGATCGTCGGCTCTTCGCGGACGCGGATCATCGAACGAGACGGCGGACCAATCGTTTACACGCCGAGGTTCACCCCGGAATGAGCCAGCCAGTCCATAACTTGCGGCACCGACGTAAGCTCGATCCGTTTAGGCTGGGCTGGGCGATCGATCATCAACACCGGCAGGCCAAGCGCCCGTGCGGCGTCCAGCTTGGCGCGCGCGCCAGTTCCGCCCGCGTTTTTGGAAACAACCAACTGGGTTCCGTGGCGCTGCATCAGCGCTGTGTCCTCCTGCACCGTGAACGGACCACGCGACACCACCACCTCTCGCTTTGGCAAGGGCAGTTCGTCGGGTGCGTCGACCAGCCTCAGCAGGTAGTCGTGCTGAGGCTGAGCTGCAAAATCCCTAAGGTGCATTCGACCAACCGCCAGAAAAACCCGCTGCGCTGGGCCGGACAAAGCATCAACAGCGCGCGCGATGTCTGGAACATGCTTCCAGCGATCTCCGTCGCCCGGAACCCAGGCTGGGCGCGTCAGCGCAGCCATAGGCGTCCCTGTTGCCATGCAGCAGGCGCGGGCAGCGTTCCGGCTCATCTGCGCGGCAAAGGGATGGGTTGCGTCGATAACGTGGCTGATATCATTCTCTCGGATATACATGGCCAGACCTTCCGCGCCACCAAACCCTCCGACCCGCACCGGCACGGGTTGCGGGCGCGGTGTGTCGACACGGCCTGCGTAGGAATAAACCGCCGCAACACCTTGGTCGGAAACAGCTTTGGCCAATGCGTTAGCCTCGGTCGTACCGCCAAGGATCAGGAGTTTGGACATGCATAAAGCTCCGTGGCTCACCGTGCTGGGACTGGGCGAAGATGGACTGGATGGCCTGTCCCCCGCAAGCCGTCAAGTGCTGGATGCAGCAGAGGTTGTGATGGGCCCGCCGCGTCACCTATCGCTGGTCCCTAAAACCGATGCCGAGCGCATCGAATGGCCGGTTCCTTTTATCGATGGACTGCCAATCCTACAGGGGCTGCGCGGACGGCGCACGGTTGTTCTGGCCTCGGGTGATCCATTCTGGTTCGGCGCGGGATCGGTGATCGCGCGCAATTTTGACGCTGGCGAATGGACCGCCCTGCCCGGTCAGTCGACCTTTTCACTCGCCGCGGCTCGATTGGGTTGGCCGTTGGAAAGCACGCTAACCTTTGGCCTGCACGCCGCCCCCCTGACCCGCCTGCGGCCTCACTTGTCATCCGGCTTGTACGCCATATTGCTGCTGCGCGATGGCAAGGCGGTTGCAGAACTGGCCACCTACCTGACCGAAACTGGCTTTGCCGACAGTAAGCTGCACGTTATGCAGGCTTTGGGCGGGCCGCGCGAAAATACCCGGATCGTGTCGCTGACCGAAGCCCTGCTGGGCACGTTCGATCACCCGGTTTGCGTCGGACTTGAAGTGACGGGAACGGGCCGCGCCTTTCCAAAAGCGTCGGGCAAGCCGGACGATATCTTTGAAACGGACGGGCAGATTACCAAACGCCCGATCCGCGCCCTGACCTTGTCGGCGCTGGCCCCGCAACGAGGCGAGCACCTGTGGGACATTGGCGGCGGAACAGGTTCCATCAGCATCGAATGGCTGATGTGTGATCCGACGCTGACAGCCACCAGTATCGAACCGCGTGCAGACCGTGCCGAGCGTATTCGACGCAATGCCGATACACTGGGACAAGACCGGTTAGAGGTTGTTCATGGCACCGCACCCGATGCGCTGGCTGATCTACCTCTGCCAGACGTGGTCTTCATCGGCGGCGGCATGAGCGTTGCGCTTTTGAATTGGCTGCGGGGCAACCTACGCCCCGGGACCCGGCTGGTCGCAAACGCGGTGACCCTCGAAAGCGAGGCCCTGCTGGCCGAGTGGCAGACAAAACTGGGCGGGGAGTTGTTGCGCATCGTCCTGGCGCAGGCCGCGCCGCTGGGTCCGCGACGCGGATGGCAATCGGCCTATCCGGTGGTGCAGTGGAGCGTAACGCTATGATCGTGGCTGGCATCGGGTTCTCTTCTGCTGCGACAGTCGGCAGCCTGCAGGCAGTGTTCGATCAGGCCGCAACCGGTCAGAAGGTTGAGGCGCTAGCGACCGCAGCTGACAAAGACGGGCACCCGGCGCTGCAACAACTTGCGGCGACCCTGCGCCTGCCCTTGCATCTTATCGGAGCCACGGACTTGAGTGGCCAGCCCACGCTTACCTCCTCACCCCGCAGCCGCTCCGCATATGGCACCGGCAGCGTGGCCGAGGCATCCGCCCTTGCTGCCGCCGGGCCCGGCGCGCGGCTGATCTCACCCAGACACATATCGGACGACCGGCTTGCGACCTGCGCCGTCGCGATCGGAGGACAGTTATGACCGTTCATTTCATCGGTGCCGGACCGGGTGCCGCCGACCTGTTGACCCTGCGCGGGCGCGACATCATCGCGTCTTGCCCCGTGTGCCTATATGCGGGGTCCCTGGTGCCCGAGGAAATCCTGAGCCACTGCCCCAAGGATGCAAAGATCGTAAACACCGCGCCCATGGATCTGGATGCGATCATGGCTGAAATCGAAATCGCGCATAAGGCCGGGCAGGACGTGGCGCGCCTACATTCCGGCGATCTGTCCGTTTGGTCAGCAATGGGCGAACAGATCCGCCGCCTTAAAGACATGGGTATTCCCGTCAGCGTCACCCCCGGTGTGCCTTCTTTTGCGGCAGCTGCAGCGGCACTTGGCACCGAGTTGACCCTGCCCGGCCTGGCGCAATCTGTCGTACTGACCCGCACGCCCGGACGCGCCTCGTCTATGCCCGAAGGCGAGACGCTGGAGAACTTTGCCCGTACCGGGGCCACGCTGGCGATCCATCTGTCTATCGGCAATCTGGAGAAGGTCGTCGCAGACCTAACACCCGCCTATGGCGCGGATTGCCCTGTGGCCGTTGTATATCGCGCAAGCTGGCCGGACGAGCGGATTATCCGGGCCACGCTGTCGACGCTCAGCGCAGCGCTGGATGACGGCATCTCGCGTACAGCGCTGATCATGGTTGGACCTGCGCTGGCCGGTGAAGGCTTTGACGAAAGCTGTCTGTATTCCAAAACCTATGACCGCCGCTATCGCCCGCAAAGCGCCGAGAGCCCGTGGTCAAGCTGGAGCCACGGCGATGATTAACCCCCCCGGACTGTTGATATCGGCCCCGTCTTCCGGCACCGGCAAGACCACCGTGATGCTGGGCCTGCTGCGCGCGCTGGTCGAAGATGGCTTGACGGTTCAGCCGTTCAAAAGCGGGCCGGACTATATCGATCCGGCCTTTCACCGGGCGGCCGCCGGGCGGGCGTCCTATAATCTGGACAGCTGGGCCATGAACGATGCCCTGTTCAACGCTATCTCTGCGCAGGCCACCGGGGCTGATATTGTTGTTGCCGAAGGGTCGATGGGCCTGTTTGACGGAGTGGCAAAACCGGGCGAACAGGGGCACGGCACCAGTGCAGAGACCGCGCAGCGCATGGGGTGGCCGGTGGTTCTGGTTCTGGATGTCGGAGGACAGGCGCAATCCGCAGCGGCGACCGCGCTGGGGTTCCGGATGTATAATCCGGACCTGCCCTTTGCGGGCGTGATTTTGAACCGATGTGCCAGCCCCCGTCATGAGCGGTTGACCCGTCTGGGGATGGAACGTGCCGGCCTTCCGGTTCTTGGGGTGTTGCCGCGCCGAGGGGACCTGACCTTGCCTGAACGGCATCTAGGATTGATTCAGGCGGTCGAACACCCCGATCTGGAAAGCGCAATTGCAGGCTATGCACGTTTTTTGCGCGAGCATGTGGATCTTGAGGCCCTCAAAACTGCGGCCTCCTCAGGCCCGGACGGGCCATCGTCAGCCGCGCTGCCGCGCCCTCCGGCGCAACGGATCGCGCTGGCGCAGGATGCTGCGTTTTCATTTACCTATCCGCATTTGCTGGAGGGTTGGCGCCGCGCGGGGGCGGAGATTCTGCCGTTTTCTCCGTTGGCGGATGAAGCCCCCGCTACTGATGCCGATCTGATTTGGCTGCCCGGCGGCTATCCCGAGCTGCATGCGCCAACGCTGGCTGCCGCCACGACATTCCGTAAAGGGTTGCGCCGTCACGCCGAAACACGGCCCGTGCATGGCGAATGCGGCGGCTACATGGCCCTTGGGGATGTTCTGATCGACAAGGAAGGTGCGCGCCATCAAATGGCGGGCCTACTGGGGCTTGTCACGTCCTACGAGAAACGCAAATTCAACCTTGGCTATCGCAGGGCGGAACTGTTGGCCGATATGCCCGGTTTTGCCGCCGGAACCGCTCTGCGGGGGCATGAGTTCCACTACTCCTCAATCGTCGAGCAGCCCGATGCGCCGTTGGCGCGTGTTTTTGATGCCGAAGGGTCGGAAGGCCCACAAACTGGGTCGCGGCGCGGCAATGTCACAGGCACATTCTTTCACATGATCGTCGAGGCATCGGCATGAGTGGTTTTGTTTCGTTCATCGGTTCAGGCCCCGGCGACCCGGAGTTGCTGACCCTCAAGGCCGTAGACCGCATGCAGAAGGCGGACGCGATTCTGTTCGATGATCTGAGCAGCGGCCCGATCCTGACCCATGCCCGCCAGGGCGCCGATCTGGTTGGCGTCGGCAAGCGCGCCGGTCGTCCGTCGCCCAAACAGGATCATGTCAGCCGGTTGCTGGTCGACTACGCCAAAACCGGTGCCCGCGTCGTGCGGCTGAAGTCGGGCGATGGGGGGCTGTTTGGACGGCTTGAGGAGGAACTGGTCGCCCTGCGCGAGGCCGGGGTCGAGTATGAAATCATCCCCGGCATACCCTCGGCTGTGGCGGCGGCAGCAGCGGCCGGAATTCCCCTGACACGGCGTCTGACGGCACGGCGTGTGCAGTTTGTCACCGGGCATGACGTCAGCGGAAAACTACCTAAAGACCTGAACCTTCCCGCGCTTGCGGACGCGCAGGCAACCACCGTGGTTTTCATGGGCAAACGCACCTTCCCACCGCTGGTCGACATGTTGCACGCCCATGGCTTGCCGCTTGAGACTCCGGCTCTGATGGCCGAAGCGGTCTCAACGCCTCAGCAGTCGCTCCAGCGGTCCACCATCGGCGCATTGGCAGAAACGCTGCGCCAGGAAATCGGAACCGCACCTGCTCTGATCCTCTATGGCCCACTTGCGGAGCTTGAGCATGTATGAGCTAAGCCTGATCGGCATCGGAACAGGCAACCCGGATCACCTGACGTTGCAGGGGGCCGAAGCGATACGTGAGGCAGAGCTGATCCTCATCCCGCGCAAGGGCAAGAACAAGGAGGATCTAGCAGGGATACGTGAGGCAATCATCGTGCAGGTGACCGACCATGCGCCCGTGCTCTCTTATTTCGATATCCCGCCTCGACGCGCGGATGACGGGTATCTTCGCGGCGTGGACGACTGGCACGACGCCATTGCCGAGCGCTGGCAAACGGCAATATCACAACACCCCAAGGCACGCCGCATCGCTTTGCTGATCTGGGGCGATCCGTCGCTGTATGACAGCTCGCTGCGAATCGCATCCCGGCTGGTGCCGCAGCCGCGTATCCAGGTCATTCCGGGCATCACCGCGCTGCAGGCGCTGACTGCCGCACATGCGATACCCGTCAACGAGATTGGCGCCCCCTTCGTCGTAACCACCGGCCGCCGCATCCGAGACGAGGGCTGGCCTGAGTTCGGCACAACCGTAGCGGTCATGTTGGACGGTGAATGTTCATTTCAAAGCCTTGAAATGGCCGATTTCGACATCTGGTGGGGCGCTTATGTGGGTATGCAAGAAGAGATCCTGATCAGCGGTCCGCTGGCCAAGGTCAGCGCAGAAATTCTGAAGACCCGTGCCAGCGCCCGTGCGCAACACGGCTGGATCATGGACATCTATTTGCTGCGCAAGCGGGGAATTTGACATAAAAGGTCGCAAATGACAATTGCACCGACACCCGGTTCACGGCTATATGGCAGCGCTTGGTCCCGCCAGAGAAATCTGGATGCTAAGAGGGAATTTGGTGAGACTGCACGTCAGTCAAGTCCAGAGCCGCCCCCGCGACTGTAAGCGGTGAGCCTCTGCTCAACCAGCCACTCCCGAAATTCGGGGGGAAGGCGAGCAGAAGCACTGACCCGCAAGCCAGGAGACCTGCCAGGCGACAACTTGAAACACCGGCCGTCGGGTGCGACGGCACAGGAGGACTAAGACATGACAACACAGACCCAAACTGCCGGCGTCGCACGCACAGGTATCTTCTCGGTCTTTTTCGCAGTGGCCCTGGGCCTGGGGCTTATCACGCTGACCGGCCATGTTCAGGCAGCTGCGCTGCATGACGCGGCACACGACGTGCGTCACGCAACCGGCTTCCCCTGCCACTAAGCAGATGTTCAGTCGGATATTGACCAGCGCGTTGTTCGCTGGTGCTGCAGCGGGGCTGATAGCCGCCTTGCTGCAGTTGGTATTTGTGCAACCCGTTCTGTTGCATGCCGAGCTGTATGAATCCGGAGAGCTGGTGCATTTCGGCGGCGAAGCTGTATCTGCACATCCCGAGCTGCCGGGCATGTTCACGGAACTGACCCGCGATGCGCTCAGCGTCATTTTCACAATGCTGACCTATACCGGCTATGCGCTGGTTCTGGTTGCGCTGATGTCCATGGCCGAAGGTCAGGGGCATCCGGTTGATGGCCGCACCGGTGTTTTGTGGGGGCTGGCTGGTTTTATCGCAGTTCATCTTGCGCCCGGCTTTTCGCTCGCGCCCGAAGTCCCGGGGGTTGCCGCCGCAGACGTTTCTGCGCGGCAGATCTGGTGGTTTGCGACGGTCGCTGCCGCGTCGGTCTCCATGTGGCTGATCGCGTTTGGCGGCAACATCGTCAGCTATGTGATCGCGGCAGGTCTGCTTCTTGCACCTCACCTGATCGGCGCGCCTGAACCGGATGTGTTCACCGGCCCGGTTCCAACGGAAATCGGAGCCCTGTTCGCCGCCCGAGCCTTTGGCATTGGGCTGGCGGCCTGGGTGCTGGTTGGAGCATTTGCCGGCTATTTCTGGCAAAGCGAAGGCAAGCGCGCAGAAGCCGCAACCTGATCTGTCATCGCTTCACCCCGCCGGGCCCGGCCCGGCGGGATTTTCATTTTTGCGTTAGGAAACGAAATGACCCGCTCATTAGCGCTGTTCGCGATCGGTCTGGTTTTTGGCGGCGGTGCAGGTTTCGTGCTTGCAGCAGCCAATGGTGTCACGTTTGATGGCCATGACCATTCCAACCCTTCACATCATGGCGGTACGCATGCCGAAACCATGGCACATGATCACGCAGCAACAATCAATCTGCCGGGCGGCCCGGATGCGCCCAGTCTTGAGATTGCCCTGACCCAAGACCCAATGGCCGGATGGAACCTGTACGTTGCGCCACAGAACTTTCGCTTTGCACCGGAAAACGCCTCGGCCGCAGACAATCCCGGTGAGGGTCACGCGCATGTCTATGTGAATGGCGCAAAGCTGGCCCGCCTCTACGGCAACTGGATGCATATTGCAGAATTGCCCAAAGGCGAAGTCGAAATTGAGGTGTCACTGAACGCCAACAGCCACAGCGCGCTGATGGTCGATGAGGTGCCGGTCAGGGCCTCGGTGACGGTTCAGGTGGATTGAAGCGCCGGTATACGCGCCCGCAAACACAATCGAAGCCGCCCGCAAGGCCGGGCGTCTTCAATCCAGCCCAGCGGGCTGTCCAGATAGGTTTTACAGGTCGCAGCTATGTCATCTGCGTCCGCCGCCACATCCAGCCCGGAAAAGACGTAAGAGGCCATTCCCTCACCCTGAAGGGCAATTGATACAGGTGTGTCGCAGCCACTGAAACAAACGTGTTCCCGCACTTCAATCTGCGCTTGCAGCCCTACCCGTTCCAGCGCAACCAGGACGGCTCGTTTGTCAGCGTTCATATCGCGTTCGCCTGTGCAACTGCTGCAAATCAATAGACGGTTCCGAGCCACGGTATTCCTGTTATGCTTGCCCCTGCTGTTTCTGCGCCTTTCACGATTGCTGCGCAAGCCCACACCGACAGGGACCCCACGATAATGTGAGTGCATTCTGGTCTGTTTTCTGACAACACTTTCGCGACCCAATTTCGAGAGGTGGCCTTATGAAACCCTTTTGGACCGCGCTTTGCCTGCTGCCCTGCCCTGCCCTTGCGGATGTGGGAGAACCCCTGTCGGGCTGGGCGGTCTATCCGACCGACAAAAGCTTTGAGCAGTTGGTGGATGACACTCGGGTTGCCGTGAAAGAAAACGGGCTGATCGTGGTCACGCAGGCCGGGCCCACCAAGGCCGCAGCGGCACGCGGGATCACCATTCCGGGCAACCGGGTCATCGGGGCCTTCAACAATGACTATGCGGTCCGGGTTCTTGAGACGTCGACCGCCGCGATGATCGAGGCCCCAATCCGTTTCTACGTCACAGAAAATGATGATGGCACGGCAACTCTGTCCTACAAGACGCCCAGTTATGTCTTTGCCCCCTATGTCTATGAGGGCGGTGAGGCACTGACTGACATCGCCACTGAACTGGATGCTAAGTTTCAGGCGGTGGCGGAAAACGCAGTCAAATAGTCACACTGACGTGAAGCGACTTGCGCCCGAGGGCGTACTCCGCAATCTGCTCTGACAAAAGAAATTCGGAGCTTAACTGATGCAGGATCTGTCCCCGCGCGCTGCTGATCTACTGGCCCAACGGCTGTATGAGGCCGGGTGCCGTCACGCTTTTGGCATGCCCGGCGGCGAAGTTCTGACGCTGGTCGATGCGTTGGAACAGGCCGGTATCACCTTTCACCTGACCAAGCATGAGAACGCGGCGGGCTTCATGGCCGAGGCCGTGCATCATCGGGATGGCGCACCCGCCATTCTGGTCGCCACACTTGGCCCCGGCGCGATGAATGGGATCAATGTGGTCGCGAATGCGCTGCAGGACCGGGTGCCGATGATCGTGCTGACCGGCTGCGTCGACGCGGATGAGGCGCTGACCTATACCCATCAGGTGATGGATCACAGCCGTGTCTATCGCTCGATCACCAAAGGGACGTTCATGCTGACCGCTGAGGGGGCAGACATTGTTGCGGACAAGGCGGTCTCGCTTGCCACGCAGCCCCGCCCCGGTCCGGTGCATATTGACGTGCCGATTTCAGTAGCCGACGCCCGTGTCAGCACTCCGAAACGCCGCCGTCTTGCAAAGCCCGCCGCCGTTGCGCCAGAGGGCGATTGCTTGGAAAAGGCACGCCGATGGATTGCAGGTGCCGAGCGTCCTTTGGCGATCATCGGTCTCGATGTGCTTTATGACGAATCGCGCAGCGTTGTGCGCGCTTTCCTTGAGCATTTCGGCATTCCCTTTGTAACCACATATAAAGCTAAAGGGGTGGTACCCGAGGATCATCCCTTATGTCTTGGCGGCGCAGGCCTGTCTCCGTTGGCTGACGAGCATCTGGTGCCCTTGGTTGAACAGGCTGACCTGATCCTGTGCCTCGGCTATGACCCGATCGAAATGCGCCCCGGCTGGCGCGAGATCTGGGATCCCGAGGAAAAGCGTGTGATCGACATTTCAGCTGTGATCAACGACCACTACATGCATCAGGCTGGCCTTAATATGGTCGCCGATACAGGCGCCACACTTGAGGCGCTCGCCAAGGGCAATCCATCGCGTCAGACTTGGCCGGATGGCGAACCTGAACAGGTAAACGCTGCACTGGCCGAGGCATTCCCTACAGATGACGATTGGGGCCCCGCCGCTGTGATCGCCGAAACGCGCGCCGTATTACCGCCCGAAACGCTGGCGACCGCCGACAGTGGCGCGCACCGTATCCTGCTGAGCCAGATGTGGCCGTGCCACGAGGCGCGCGGGCTAATCCAGTCGTCGGCGCTGTGTACAATGGGCTGCGCGGTACCCATGGCCATTGGCCTGAAATTGGCCGAGCCCAACCGCCCGGTTATAAGCTTCTCAGGCGATGCCGGTTTCCTGATGGTCGCCGGAGAGCTGTCGACCGCAGCCGAAATTGGTGGCAACCCCATCTTTCTAGTATTTGTCGATGCCAGCCTTGCGCTGATCGAACTAAAACAGCGTCAACGACAGATGGGCAACCGGGGTGTTGATTTCGACCGTCACGACTTTGCCGCGATGGGCCGCGCCTTCGGCGGATATGGGCACACCGTCCGCAATCGCGAGGAATTGCGCGCCGCGCTGGAACAGGCGACCAAAGCGGATCGCTTTACGGTCATCGCCGCAGAAATCGACCGCGGAGGATATGATGGCCGGATCTGAAGGACCGCTGAAGGGCGTCAAAGTTCTGGACCTTAGCCGCATTCTGGCCGGCCCCACCTGCACGCAATTGCTGGGCGATCTGGGGGCCAGCGTGATCAAGATTGAGAACCCCGCAACCGGCGGCGACGACACCCGCCAATGGGGCCCGCCCTATGTGGTGGATGCGGATGGCAATCGCTCGGATTTGAGCGCTTATTTCATGTCTGCCAATCGCAACAAGAAATCTGTGAGCATCGATATCACCACGCCCGAAGGGCAGGCTCAGATCCGTCGGCTGGCGTCCCATGCCGATATTCTGATCGAGAACTTCAAACCCGGCGGTTTGGCGAAGTATGGTCTTGATTATGCGACGCTGTCGCAGGACTTGCCGGGGCTCGTCTATTGCTCGATCTCGGGTTACGGCCAGACCGGCCCGAATGCGACCAAGCCGGGATATGACCTGATGGCGCAGGGTTATGGCGGCATCATGTCCCTGACCGGGGACCCCGCAGGCGTCCCCACAAAGGTCGGGGTTGGCATCGCGGATGTGATGTGCGGCATGTACGCAAGCGTTGGCATTCTGGCGGCGTTGCGCCACCGGGATCTTACCGGCGAAGGTCAGCAGATCGATCTGGCCCTGGTGGATGCACAGATTGCCTGGCTGATCAACGAAGGCGTCAACTATCTGACCTCGGGCGCTGTGCCCCAGCGGCGCGGCAACGGGCACCCCAACATCGTGCCTTATGACGTCTATGAAACTTCGGATGGGTACGTCATACTGGCCGTCGGAAATGACAGCCAGTTCAAACGTTTCTGCGGCTTCATTGACCATCCGGAACTGGCCGACGATCCTCGATTCGCAACCAACCCGCAGCGCCTGGAAAACCGCGATGCATTGAATACGATCCTGCGTCCGGCGCTGCAAAAGGTGGATATGAAATCGGCCATTGATGGGCTGGAACAGCTCAAGGTTCCGGTGGGGCCGGTTCAGACCCTGGATCAGGTTTTTGCCACCGATCAGGTTGCCGCCCGGCAGATGCAGATCGCCATGCAGGCCGACCCATCCGAAGTGCAACTGATCGGGAATCCCCTCAAGTTCTCACAGACGCCTGTAACCTATCGCAAGGCCCCGCCTGTGTTCGGTGCTGACACAGAGACGGTTCTGAGCGCAGAAAATCCGTTCGAAGACTGAAACACTCTGACCATTTAGGCGGCATGTTGCTGAAACATGCCCTTGAATCGGCGGTTTTTTTCACTTTTTACGCACACAGCTTTTCACCAATTCGAGAGGAGGGTCGATACTGGTACGAGCCATCGGCACACTCTGTTAAATCGAACAGTGTCAAATATCGCAATCAGATTGGACCCAAGTATGAAACAAGATATTTTTGGACAAATGAACACGCTGACCACGGCCGAAAGTGCTGAGGCTTGGAATGGTGTTCTGCTTGGGTTCATGGCGCATGCCGCAATCACCCCTCAGCATTTGGGTAAAGTGCTGGAGCTTGAACCGGATTTCGCACTGGGTCATGCGATCAAAGGGTTGTTCATGGTTTTGCTGGGCCGGCGCGAGATGCTTCCCGTCGCGACCGAGGCTCTGGCCGCGGCCAATGCCGCGATGGAACGTCAGCCGGTTTCAGCGCGCGAGAAACAGTATGTCGAGGCGCTGGCGCTCTATCTCGCTGACCTGCCCTCGCAAGCGGTACAGAAATTCGAAGAGATTTTGCGCACAAACCCGCAAGACACGCTGGCGATGAAGCTGAGCCATGCAACACGCTTTGTGCTGGGGGATTCTGAGGGTATGCGCCGTTCCATCGAACGCGTCCTGCCTACTTACGAACCCGATCACGCCGGGCGTGGCTATCTGCTGGGCTGTCATTCCTTCGCACTGGAAGAAACCGGCGCCTATGAAAAGGCCGAGATCGCTGGTCGTCAGGCGCTTTGGATGGTGTCGGATGACGCTTGGGGTTTGCACGCGGTGGCGCATGTTCATGAGATGACCGGTAACGCGCAACTGGGCCTGGATTGGCTAGCCGGGCGCGAGGATGCTTGGGCGCATTGCAACAACTTCCGCTATCACGTCTGGTGGCACAAGGCGCTGATGCATCTGGATTTAGGTCAGGTCGACCGTGTGATCGAGCTGTATGACCAGAACATCCGCAAAGACAAAACGGATGACTACCGGGATATCTCGAACGCCACATCGCTGCTGTCTCGGCTGGAGCTTGAGGGTGTGAATGTCGGCGACCGCTGGGAGGAGCTTGCCGACCTCAGCGCAGCGCGCACCGAAGACGGCTGCCTGATCTTTGCCGACCTGCACTATCTTTTGGCTCTGACGGGCGATAGCCGTGCGGATGCGACCGGCAAAATGCTGCAGCGCATTCAGAAGGATGCTGGACGCAATCACGGTGACACCGCAATTCGGATGTCTGACCCCGGCATTGCCGCCGCCAAAGGGCTTGAGGCCTTTGGCGACGGGCAATACGGCGCGGCGTTCGACTTTTTGTCAAATGCACGCGGATCAATGCAATTGGCAGGTGGCAGCCACGCCCAACGCGATGTATTTGAACGCATTACTATCGACTCCGGTCTTCGAGCAGGCCGGCTGGATGCGGTCGAACGCATTCTAGATGACCGGCGTGCAAAGCGCGCTGGTGGCGAGGATAACTATGCCCTGGCACGCCGCGCCCTGATCGATGCGGCGCGTGACAGCGGCGACGCACAAAGCGTCCCCGCCGAATAAAAACAACAAGACGACCAAGAAGGACTGAAGATCGAATGGCGACAGCATCGCCCGCTTCTGATTTTGCACCGGTTGCGGCCCCAGCCGCAGCCCCTGCTCGCACGCGCGACCCGCGATTGGATTTCTATCGCGGGATTGCGATGTTCATCATCCTGATCGCCCATATTCCCAATGATCCTTGGGCCAAGTGGATACCCGCCCGGTTCGGCTATTCCGATGCGACAGAAATCTTTGTGTTCTGTTCAGGTATGGCCTCAGCCATCGCTTTTGGCGGTGCGTTTCTGCACAAGGGATGGTGGATGGGCACCGCGCGCGTGTCGTTCCGCATCTGGCAGGTCTATTGGGCGCATATCTGTCTGTTTTTCTTTGTCGCCATGTCGATGGCTGCACTGAACCAGACCGGATTGTTCGAAAAGAACTATATCTCATCGCTCAATCTTCAGCATTTCTTCGACGATCCGGCGCCGCAAATCGTGGGGCTGTTTACGCTGACCTACGTGCCAAACTACTTTGACATCCTACCAATGTATCTGGTGGTTCTGGCCCTGATGCCATTTTATATGGCACTCTATCGGGTCAGTTTCTGGCTGATGGCTGCGGTCTCGGTGGCGATCTGGTACATCGCGCAGACAGGTGTGCTGGCGCTTCCAGCCGAGCCGTGGTCAGAGCGCCAGTGGTTCTTTAACCCCTTTGGCTGGCAGTTGCTGTTCTTTACCGGCTTTGCCTTTATGCGCGGCTGGATTCCAGCCCCTCCGGTATCAAAAACGCTGATCTGGGCGGCCATCGCGTTTGTGGTTCTCTCCGCCCCGTTTGGATCGTGGAAGGTGTTTTCCTGGATCAACGCCGCCGCGCCCGATCTGGGCGCCGTGCTGCGTAAGGGCTGGCCGCTGACCGAGGAATTGCGGGGCAAGACCGAATTCGGGCTGCTGCGCTATGTCCATTTCCTGTCGCTCGCCTATCTAGGGTGGGTCGCGGCAGGGGAACATGGTCACCGCCTGATCGCGACCGGTCATAGCGCGGGTGCCCGCATCTGGCAGGTGGTGTTGAAACTGATCACCAAAGTGGGTCAGCAGTCTTTGGCGGTATTTGTATTTTCCATGGCGGCGGCACGACTTATCGGTGTTGCGCTAGATCAATCTGGGCGGGATTTCGCCAGTGTCTTTGTCGCCAACATGATTGGCTTTGCCATGATCATCGGTGTGGCCTATCTGGCCGCTTGGTTCAAATCACAACCTTGGAAGACTAAGAAATGAATTTTACACGTCGTGCATTTCTGGCCTCGTCGACAGCGCTTGCATTCGCTCCGTCGGCATTTGCGTCAGGTGGCGAGGTTCCGTTTGATCGAAACGATGTGATTGCGCTGGCCCGTGATTTGGCCAGCCGCCCCTTTGAAGACCGCGAAATGGTGCCACAGGAATGGCAGGAGCTGACCTATCAGCAATACCGCTCGATCCGGTTCCGCCTGGACCGCGCCTTGTGGTTCGAAACTGAGACGCCCTTTAACATCGATTTCTTTACACCGGGTCTCTACTTCCCGCGCACTGTGCAGGTATCGACCGTTGAAAACGGCATGACCAAACCGGTCGAGTTTGATCTGGCGATGTTCGACAAGTCTGAGGACGTGCCGCAACTGCCGGTGGATGAGACGCTGGGCTTTTCGGGCCTGCGCCTGCGCACCGAAATGCACCGCCCCGGCAAAACCGATGAGTTCTGTGTGTGGCAAGGTGCCAGCTATTTCCGCGCGATTGGCCTGCACGAGGTTTATGGCCTGTCAGCGCGCGGTCTGGCGTTGAAAACCGGTGACCCGGATGGCGAAGAATTCCCGGAATTCATCCGCTTCTGGCTTGAACGCCCAAAGCCCGGCCAACGCAACATGATCGTTCACGCCTTAATGGACAGCCCCAGCGTGACTGGTGCCTATCGATTTGACGTGACCGCCGGTGCGGACTGCGTGATGGAAATTGAAGCGACACTGTTCCCGCGCACCGAACTGACCCATGTTGGCATCGCGCCTGGGACCTCAATGTTCCTGTTCGATCAAACCAATCATAGCCGTTTCGATGATTTCCGACCGGCGGTGCATGACAGCGACGGGCTTTTGATCCGCAACGGCGCGGGCGAAGTTCTCTGGCGACCGCTTGCCAACCCTACACGCCTGCAAATCTCATCCTTTGTTGATACCAACCCGCAGGGCTTCGGCTTGATGCAACGCAAGCGCGAGTTTTCAGACTATGCCGATCTCGAAGCGCTTTATCACAAGCGCCCCAGCCTGTGGGTTGAGCCGATGGGCGATTGGGGCAAAGGCAGCGTCACGCTGGTTGAAATCCCAGCAGATCAGGAAATCTATGACAACATCGTCAGCTACTGGCGTCCGGCTGAACCCTATGCCGCAGGCGCGCAAGTCGACATGTCTTATCGCCTGATTTGGGGGGAAGAACCGCAGCGCACCCCGATGCCACGCGTGATCAATACCGCGATGGGTGAAAATACCTTTGGCGAAGGCCGCCTTGCGGTGATCGACTTTGAGGCCAGCGATCTGTTCGAAGACCCCGACGCGATGACCATCTTTGTGGATTCACCTCACGCCGAGACATCGGAGGGCGTGTTGCAGCACAACCCTGATACCGGCGGATTGCGGCTGGCGTTCTCTTTTGAGCCCGGCGACCGAAATCATGTCGAACTGCGCGCACAACTGAGACTCGGGACACAGCCCGCCTCAGAAGTGTGGCTGTACAGATGGACCTCATGAACAGCGATTTAAACATAATGCCTCCAAAGGCGCCGCTGCGGATGCCCGCGCAAAATTTTGACGCGGGTTTCCGAGATGCTGATGCGCCATCTGCACACCGCAGGCCATCTGCCGGATTTTGGAGGGCGCTGGCGTTTTCTCCGGCAATGTTTGCGACACTTGCGCTGCTCTGGGTGATGAGCGACTGGTTCGGCGCCGCAGGGATCAATCTGATCGAAGGCGTGCTGCTGGCGCTGATCTCGTTCAATTTCTTCTGGATTTCATTCACTGTCTGCACCGTTCTGCTGGGTATGGTGTCTCTGTCCCGGCAGGAACGCCCTGTGCGCAAGGGGCGGTCTCAACCCCTGCGGGTTGCCCTGTTGATGCCCGTCTATAACGAGGTTCCATGGTACGTTCTGGGCAACGCGCGAACCATGCTGGAAGAGTTGCGATCTCGTGGCGGGCAGCATCATTATGCGATGTTTATCCTGTCCGACACGCGCGACCCCGATATCGCCGCACAGGAGCAAGCGAGTATCGAGGCACTGCGCACCTCCTTGGCCCCCGATCTGGAGCTTTATTACCGTCGCCGCGCCGAGAATACGGACCGGAAGGTTGGGAACATCTCGGATTGGGTCAGCCGCTGGGGCGCTGACTGGGACGCGATGCTGGTGTTGGACGCTGACAGTCTGATGACCGGTCGCGCCATTGCAAGGTTGACCGATGCCCTCTCGCGTGATCCGGGCGCTGGTCTGATCCAGAGCTATCCGCAGCTGATCGGTGCGCAGTCGGTTTTCGCGCGGATGCAGCAATTCGCCAACGGCGTCTACGGCATCGCCTTTGCCGAAGGTCTGGCGCGCTGGTGCGGACAAGAGGGCAACTATTGGGGCCACAACGCGATCATCCGTACCCGTGCGTTCGCAACCTGCGCCGGACTGCCCAAACTGCGTTCGTTAAGCGGGCAGGAAAAGCTGATCATGAGCCACGACTTTGTCGAGGCAGGTCTGCTGCGCCGTGCTGGGTGGGCAGTCCGATTCCTGCCGCGTATTCGGGGTTCATACGAAGAAACTCCGCCGACCCTTATCGATCACGCGATGCGGGATCGGCGTTGGTGTCAGGGCAATCTGCAACATCTCAAGCTGCTTGGCTCGGCCGGGTTCCGTGCGGTATCGCGCTTTCACATGTTCCACGGGGCCGTCGGATACCTGATGTCACCACTTTGGTTTGCATTGCTGGTGATGTGGGCGCTGATCGGTCTGGGCAAAGAAGCGTCGGTGCTGCACTACTTCAGCCCCGACAATCCGCTGTTCCCGCAATGGCCTGAGATGAGCGAGACGCGTCATGTTCTGATCATTCTGGTGATGTATGCGATGCTGCTGGCCCCAAAGGTTCTGGGTGTCGCAGCTCTGCCCCTCAGCGGAATGCGGTATTCTGACTTTGGAGGTGGACGGCGGTTTTTCATGTCGTTCCTGTCCGAAGTCATCCTTTCAGTTCTCTATGCGCCTATTTTGATGGTTCAGCAGATGATCGCAGTTTTCCGGACCGCGCTGGGTCTTCAAAAGGGCTGGTCACCGCAAGCCCGCGACGGAGGCAGCTATGGCCTGCGCACCCTGATTCTGTGCCATGCGTTAGAAACTCTCAGTGGCCTCATGTTGAGCGTCGGAATTATTGCAGGTCTCGTTTCGATCTGGCTGGCACCCATTGCGATCAGCCTGGCGCTGGCGATCCCGCTGTCTGCACTCAGCGGCGTCTCAGCTGGCGCGGCGCGGAAGATGGTCCGTATGCGCGAAGACTTTAAGGAACCGGCGATCACACGCCTAGCCCGTCGCCATCGCAACGAGCTGAAACAGGCCATCGAAGGCAAAGGGGTAATGACCCCGGCAGAGTGATCAACTTCCGGGTAATCCTTCGTACCAGTCAATCACCATATCGGACCAGCCTGTCGGCACCGAATGCCCGCCCGGAAACAACGCGAACTCAAGCGCGCTTCCTTCAGCGCAGCGGGTCCACTTTCGGCGCATGAACTGGTCGGTCTTTCCGAACGCATCCGGACGATTGTCGACGCATTCATTTGCGGCCCGCCAGATTTCCAGACCCGCAAAGATATCCCCCTGCTGGAACCGTCCTCCGCCTAAAAAGCGCCCTTCGAGCGGCACCACATTATCCGTCCACCCATGTGTGTGAAACAGCCGCACAGGCCCCGCGCAGTCCTCAGGATGCGGGCGCCAGAAGCCGCCAGACACCGGCGCGTAGGCCGAAAATGTATCAGGTGTTGCGCAGGCCAGATAATTCACCATGAACCCGCCGGCCGAAAACCCGGCCAACACAACCCGGTCGGGGTCCACATCGAACCGGTCTGCCGCGTCCTGCACCACCTCGGTCAGAAAGGCCGTTTCGTCACGCCCGTCCCAACCCGGAAAGAAATTCCAGCTTTTCCTTTCATTGCGGATGGCCCCATCCGGGGCCATCACCGCATAGCCACGGCTCAGCAGCGGGTCGACCATGCCGCGATTGCGCATCGTGCCCACGCCGCTGCCACCGAACCCGTGTAAAAAGACGACCATGGGGGGATTGCCGGCCTCTGGCAGTTCGATGAAATACCCGCCCGACGGGGTTTCGCAAATGTTTTCGGAATCGCCACATTCGGCCAACGCGGCCTGCCCCAAAATTGCAAAAGGCAATGCGAACCAGTATTTAACGGTCATGAAGTATCCTTTTTGTATGAATTCACAGGCAAACCCGCACGCACCCAACCGGGACCTGCGGCAGAGCCGAGCATGCCTTCGGGCACATCGATAATATTGGTGAACCCAGCCTGGGTCAGGCGGTTGCTCAACCTGGCCGACCGCACCCCGCGCGCGCAGATCAACGCAATGGGCGCGCCTCGGTTGCCCGCGCTCAGCTGGTCAAGCGACTGTTCAAAATCCTCGCGACGCATATCAAGAGGGTGCGCACCCTGCGCGATGCCTGTTGCCGCCCATTCACGCGGCGTACGGATATCAATCAGCAACACCTCACCCGATGTCACCTGTTGATATGCGTCGCGTACGCTCAGCTGGCCACCCGCATAATCCTGCGGGATCAGACGATACTCGCGGATTGCAAAGCCAGCAGCAATTGCCGCGCCGCCGCCAAGCAGCACCCATCGTCTGTTTCGGTTCGCGAGTCCTGCCACGTCCGATATCTCCTGTCGCGCTGAGCAGGTTGTAGCACAAGGTGGATGTGTTTTCCCGCGCATTGATCACAGTCGCGGATCAAGTTCTTGTCATGTGAACCACGCAACAAATTCCACGACCTGTGGCATCTAGTACCCGGTCATAAACTTGCAATATCTGGACACTCAGAGAATTATCCTTACAAAATCAATATCACTTAGACCGCCAAGCCCGGAGTATCGCACTTGTCCCTATTCCTTATCGCGGCCCTTCCTTTCCTCGGAGCTGTATTTCCCGCACTGCTGATCCGTGCAGGGCGTAATGCGGCGGCATCTGCCGCAGGGTTAACCACGTTTCTGGCTCTTGCCGGATTATTCATCCACATCCCTGCCGTCATGCGGGGCGAGGTGATCACCGCGCGGTTCGACTGGATTCCGGGGCTGGGGCTGAATGCCAACTTCATGCTGGACGGGCTGGGGTTCCTGTTTGCGCTGTTGATTCTGGGTATCGGCCTGCTGATCATCCTGTATGCGCGGTTCTACCTGTCACGAGAAGATCCGATGGGGCAGTTCTATACCTATCTGCTGCTGTTTCAGGGCGCGATGGTTGGAATCGTTCTGTCTGATAATATCCTTTTATTGCTTATTTTCTGGGAACTGACATCGCTCAGCTCATTCCTGCTGATCGGGTATTGGAAGCATCTTCCCGAAGGGCGACAAGGCGCCCGGATGGCCCTGGCCGTAACAGGCTCTGGCGGGCTAGCGATGATCGCCGGGATGCTGATCCTTGGCAATATCGTCGGGTCCTATGACCTGAGTGTCATTTTGCAGAACAAAGACCTGATACAGGCATCGCCCTACTACCTGCCCGCGCTGATCCTGATCCTGCTTGGGTGTTTCACCAAGTCGGCGCAGTTTCCGTTCCATTTCTGGTTGCCTCATGCCATGGCGGCGCCGACGCCGGTCTCGGCCTATCTGCACTCGGCCACCATGGTAAAGGCGGGACTGTTCCTGATGGCCCGGATGTGGCCGGTGCTGGCGGGTACAGATGCGTGGTTCTATATCGTGGCCACCACCGGACTGGTGACGATGCTAATCGGTGCCTGCATCGCGCTGTTCAAAGACGACCTCAAGGCATTGCTGGCCTTTTCGACTGTATCCCATCTGGGTCTGGTCACGATGCTGCTGGGCTTTGGCACCAAATTTGCGGCTGTTGCCGCCGTTTTTCACATCATCAACCACGCCACGTTCAAGGCTGCGCTGTTTATGACCGCAGGCATTGTCGATCACGAGACCCACACCCGCGACATCAAGCGCCTCGGCGGGTTGCGCCATCTGATGCCGATCACGTTCACAATTGGTACCGTTGCGGCGCTGTCGATGGCGGGGCTGCCGCCTTTGAACGGGTTCCTGTCCAAAGAGATGATGCTGGAAGAGACAGTCCACACCACATGGCTGCATTCGCACTATCTGGTGCCCGGTCTGGCGGTTTTGGCGGCCCTGTTCTCGGCCGCTTACTCGTTCCGCTTTATCGGACATGTGTTCCTTGGCCCCGAACGTCAGGACTATCCCCATCATCCCCACGATCCACCGGTTGGATTGTGGCTGGCGCCGGCGTTCTTGGTCGTACTGGTCGTGCTGATCGGCCTCTATTCAAATGCCATCGTAGGGCCATTGATCGCTGTCGTATCCAGCGCCGTGATCGGTGGAGAGAAACTGCCCTACTACTCTCTCAAGCTGTGGCACGGGTTTACGCCCGCACTCTATATGTCGATAGTGGCGACTCTGGGCGGGCTGTTCCTGCTATCACAGCATCGCCACGGCGAACGATTGTGGAACGCCCTGCCCCGGCCTGAGGCGAAGGTCATCTTTGATGCGGTCATTCGCGCACTGACATCGATCAGCCGCTGGATCACCGACCAGCTGCATAATGGCGTCATCAGCCGCTATGCGATCGTGCTGGTCGCCTTCACCGTTGGGATTGGCTACTATGCCTATGCGACGGGCACAATTGGCGTGGAAACACGCGTTCCGCTGCCTGCACCGATCATCCCAATCATTGGTTGGATCTGTCTGGTTGGGGCCACGCTGGCGATCATGTGGTTCCACCGCAATCGCCTACTGTCTCTGGTTCTGATCGGCGTTGTGGGCCTGATCGTCTCGATGGCCTTTAACTATCTTTCGGCCCCGGATTTGGCGCTGACCCAGATCTCGGTCGAAGTGGTCACGATGATCCTGCTGCTCTTGTCGCTGAACTTTCTGCCGACCGAAACGCCGTGGGATAGTTCCGCCTCGCGGCGCTGGCGGGACGCGGCGATTTCAGTCGTGGCCGGGATCGGGGCGGGTGGTCTGATCTATGCGCTGATGCTGCGCGACTTTGCCTTTCCGACGATTTCCGAGTTTCATCTGGCGAATTCATACAAAGGCGGCGGCGGCACCAATGTCGTCAACGTGATCCTCGTCGACTTCCGGGGGTTTGATACCTTTGGTGAGATTATCGTGCTGGGCATCGCCGCGCTGATCATCTTTGCCCTGACCGAGGCGGTTCTGGGCACCAATGTCCGCAGCTATCTGCTGAACCGCAAACCGCATTGGCCGCAATCGGGCGACTCACATCCGCTTATGATGGTTGTGGCGACGCGCGTTATGATGCCTATTGCGCTGATGGTTGGTGCCTATATCTTTTTCCGCGGCCATAACCAGCCAGGCGGTGGCTTTATCGCCGGTCTGATCGTCGCGATTGCCTTCCTGATGCAATACATGGCAAGCGGGTACACATGGGCGATTGAGCGGCAGCGGTTTTATTACCACGGCACCATCGGTTGGGGCGTGCTGATCGCAGCCGCCACTGGTCTGGGGGCATGGTTCAACGACCGTCCGTTCCTGACCAGCGACTTTGGATATATCCACTGGCCGCCACTGGAAGAGTTTGAATGGGCCACGGCCATCCTGTTTGACACCGGTGTTTTCCTTGCCGTTCTTGGCGCGGTGATGCTGGCGCTGGACAGCCTGTCACGCTTCGCCTGGCAGCCGGGCATGGCGCAGGAATTCCCAATGGACATCAACCCGCTGCGCGACAATCCACCGGAAGAAGAACAAGAAGAAAAGGAGCAGGTCTGATGGAAGCGCTCGTAGCCTCTGCCGTAGGCGTCATGACCGCCGCCGGGATTTTCCTGATCCTGCGCCGCCGAACATTTCCGGTCATCCTCGGTCTGTCGCTGATCACCTATGCGGTGAATGTGTTCCTTTTTGCGACCGGCCGGCTGGCGCTGGATGCGCCCGCAGTGCTGAATAAATACAAAGACGTGCCCTATACCGATCCACTGCCGCAGGCGCTGGTTCTGACGGCCATCGTGATCTCATTCGGGATGACGGCAGTGATCGTGATGATCGCGCTCAGCGCCTATCTGTCGTCTAAGGATGACCATATCGACATGAAACCGGATGACAGCGTGGACGCGCAGGGAGAAGACGCATGAACCACTGGATCGTTGCGCCGATCGTCCTGCCTGCGATTCTGGCCCCTTTCATCATTATGGTCCTGCGGTATCATCTGGACCTGCAACGCATCTTCTCGGTCGCTGGAGTGGTCGCGCTGCTGGGTATCGCGCTGACCATCACGGCGCAAGCGTCCGGTGGCGACATTCAGGTTTATGAGCTGGGCGACTGGCCCGCGCCTTTTGGCATCGTGCTGGTGCTGGATCGGATGTCGGCGATGATGGTGCTGCTTACCGCTCTGCTGGCCCTGCCCATTGTGTTATATGCGATTGCATCCGGCTGGGATGATCGGGGCAAGCATTTTCATGCGCTGTTTCATTTCCAGCTGATGGGTGTTTGCGGAGCGTTTTTGACAGGCGATGCCTTCAACCTGTTCGTCTTTTTCGAAGTTCTGCTGATCGCGTCCTATGGCCTGATGACCCACGGTGGTGGCGCGGTGCGGCTGAAAGCCGGGGTGCAATACGTCACCTACAACCTGCTGGGCTCAACCCTCTTCCTGTTCGCGTTGGGCACGATCTATGCCGTGACCGGCACGCTGAACATGGCCGATCTGGCCGTACGTGTGGCTGAGATACCGCCCGAAGACACCGCCCTGCTGCGCGTTGGTGCGGTGCTGCTGCTGCTGGTGTTCTGTATCAAGGCCGCCGTCCTGCCGCTGCATTTCTGGCTGCCCGCCAGCTATGCGAATGCGCCCCTGCCCGTGGCCGCGTTGTTTGCCATCATGACCAAGGTCGGCGCTTATTCGATCCTGCGTGTCTATACGCTGGCTTTCGGACCAGAGGTTGCTGTGACCGAAGGGTTGGTGGGCACCTGGCTGCAACCTGCCGCGCTGCTGACGCTGGCCGTGGGCGCCATCGGCATTCTGGGCTCGCGCCATATCGCGCGTATGGTGGCCTTTTGCGCCATCGCTTCGATGGGAACTTTGCTGATCGCTATCTCTCTGTTCACACCGGGGGCAACGGCGGCGGCGCTGTACTATATCTTCCATTCGACGCTTGCGACTGCATTGCTGTTCCTTGTGGCCGACATGGTGATGGAACGTCGAGGTGGCGCAATCGAACCCCGAGCACCGATGCCGCAAAGCGGGCTCATCTCAGCCCTGTTCTTTGTCGGCGCGATTGCACTGGCGGGCATGCCACCGCTATCGGGCTTTGTCGGCAAGCTGCTGATTCTGGATGCATCGCGCGACGCACCCGATGCCACCATGATCTGGGCCGTTGTGCTGATCGGCTCGTTCGTCACGATCGTTGGATTGGCGCGCGCCGGATCGCTGATTTTCTGGAAAAGCCACGATGCCAGCCACGCCCCTGAGCCCGACCCGGCGCCCGAGGAACAGACGTCTGGGCGCTCGGCCCCTGAACCGATACCCGGGCTGGCCTTTACGTCGATCTTCGGCACCGTGTTGGGGCTTGTTCTGCTGACCCTGTTTGCCGGGCCAGCGCTTGAATACACCAGCAAAACAGCCGAACAGCTGTTCACGCCGGACCAATACATTTCCGCCGTTTTGGGAGGGGAAGAATAATGAAGCTGTTGCATCGGATATTCCCGCACCCCCATCTGACCATTCTGCTTACGCTCGTGTGGGTATTGTTGGCCAATGCGCCTTCGCTGAATTCTCTGGTCTTTGGCCTGATCCTTGGGATCATCATCCCGTTCATCACACAGCCCTACTGGCCGGACCGGCCAAAGCTGCGCAACTGGCCCATGATCGTCGAGTATATGCTGGTGGTGTTGTGGGACATTGTGATGGCCAATATCACCGTTGCCCGGATCATCCTGTTCAAACGCGATGCGGATCGCACGCCCAATTGGGTCTGCATACCGCTTGAACTGCGCACGCCCGAAGCAATCACCGTGCTGGCGGGGACCATCACCATGACGCCGGGCACAGTCAGCTGCGACCTGTCCGCACAGGGCCACAACCTGCTGGTCCATTGCCTTGACGCCCCCGACCCCGAGGTAGTGCGTGATGAAATCAAGCAGCGCTATGAGCGCCGCCTGAAGGAGATTTTCGAATGATCACCTATGCGATTTACTTTGCCTTCGCCTGTTTCGGCGCTGCAATCATGATGTGTCTCTGGCGGATCATTACCGCCGAGGGCGTCGGCACCCGCGTATTGGCCCTGGATACGATGGTCATCAATACCATCGCTCTGATGATCCTCTATGGGTTGATGCTGGGAACCGAAATCTTTTTCGAGGCTGCCATGATCATCGCCATGCTGGGCTTTGTTTCCACCGTGGCCTATGCGCGCTTTATGCTGCGCGGCAACATCATCGAGTGAGGGCGATATGACAGTTCTCGTCGAATTTCTGATCGCGTTTTTCCTGATCGTCTCGGGCATTTTTGGCTTTGTCGGCTCGTTTGGCATGATCAAGCTCAAAGACCCGATGTCGCGCCTGCATGCACCGACCAAAGCGACTACGCTGGGTGTAGGCGGCGTTTTGCTAGCCTCGATCGCGCACTCGATCCTACTGGAGGGCAAGCTGTCGCTGCACGAATTGCTGATCACGCTGTTCTTGTTCCTCACTGCACCGATCACGGCTCTGTTCATTGCAAAATGGCACATTCATCGGCATGAAAAACCCAACGATCTGCCGGATGCGGGCGAGGATGAGCTTTGGGCCACGCACGCCGTCGAACAGGTCGAAGACGTCCCGGACCACAGCACGAACTGACCCCGATGCATACAACCCCTCTGCCCCTGACCCGAGATCTGGTTCTGATCGGCGGAGGTCATACGCACGCGCTGTTACTGCGGAAATGGGGTATGAACCCTTTGGCAGGCGTGCGGGTAACCGTCATCAATCCGGGCCCGACGGCCCCCTATTCGGGTATGCTGCCGGGCTATGTCGCCGGCCATTACAAACGCTGGGAGCTGGATATCGATCTGGTCAGGCTCTCCCGGTTTGCAGGCGCGCGGGTCATATTGGGGCCGGTCGACGGCATCGATACCAATGCTCGAACCGTACATGTTCCGGGCCGCCCGCCGATCGCCTTTGATATCGCATCCATAAACGTTGGGATCACGTCGGACATGCCGTCCATGGCGGGGTTTGCTGACTATGCCGTTCCTGCCAAACCGCTCGGCCCATTTGCCGCCAAATGGGCTGACTATCTCAACTGCACCGGCCCCGCACCCGTTGCCGTGATCGGAGGCGGCGTGGCCGGGGCTGAGCTGGCGATGGCCATGGCACATGCCTTGCGCGCGCGGTCGCGGACGGCGCAGGTGACATTGATCGACAACGCCACCGCGCTGACCGCGACCAGCCCATCGGCGTCACAGACCATCCGCGATGCCATGCACGAACTGGGCGTCGACCTCATCGAAAACGCCAATATCCGGCAAATCACTCAGGATCGGATCACGCTGGAAGATGGTCGCGATATCGCTGCGGCCTTTGTTACGGGCGCGGCGGGTGCGCGCCCGTATAGGTGGCTTGCTGAAACTGGACTGAAGTTGCAGCAGGAGTATGTCGAGGTCGACGGATACTTGCAGACCAGCGAACCTGCGATTTTCGCTGCCGGAGACTGCGCCCACCTGTCTGAAAACCCGCGCCCTAAAGCCGGGGTTTTTGCGGTGCGCGAAGCGCCGGTTTTGCTCAACAACCTACGCGCCGCACTCGGATCAGGGCATATGCGGCGCTATGCGCCCCAGAAGGATTATCTGAAACTCATATCGCTGGGTGCGAAATCGGCATTGGCCGAACGGTTGGGGCGCTCTTTCAGCGGCCCCTTGATGTGGAAATGGAAAAACCACATCGACCAGACCTTCATGAACAAATTCCGCAACCTGCCCGCAATGCAGACGCCAACACTGCCCAGACATCATGCCGCGGGCATGGAAGAGGCTCTGGGCGACAAACCCATGTGCGGCGGCTGCGGGGCCAAGATTGGCCGAAACGCGCTGCGCGCTGCGCTGCGAGGCTTGCCTGCGTCTGAGAGGGAAGATGTTACGGACCTGCCCGGAGATGATGCTGCGATGCTGTCCACGGGCGGTGCGCGCCAGGTGATCAGCTCAGACCATTTGCGCAGCTTTGTTAACGATCCGGTACTGATGACCCGCATCGCGGCTGTACATGCTCTGGGTGACATATGGGCGATGGGTGCCAATGCGCAGGCCGCAACCGCGACACTCATCCTGCCCCGCATGTCAGCAGAGCTGCAGCAACGCACGATGCACGAGATAATGACCACGGCAGATCAGGTTATGCGGCAGGCGGGCGCCGAGATTGTCGGCGGTCACAGTTCCATGGGTGACGAGTTGACCATCGGGTTCACGGTGACGGGCCTGTGCGAGGCCGCGCCGATAACGCTGTCCGGAGGGAAGCCGGGGGATGCGTTGATCCTGACCAAGCCCATCGGCAGCGGCGTGTTGATGGCCGCTGAGATGGCCGGACAGGCAGCAGGTGCCTGGATTGCCTCTGCATTGCAGATCATGACACAACCTCAGCAGGATGCCGCCCTCATTCTGTCTCAGGCGCATGCTATGACCGATGTCACGGGTTTCGGCCTCGCCGGTCATTTGGCCGGGCTGTGCGAGGCATCCTGTTGTGGTGCACGCCTGAACCTGGATGCAATCCCCGTTTTGGACGGCGCAATAGAACTGGCCCATCAGAACATCCGGTCAACGCTGTTTGCAGATAATCACGCTATCACACCCGAATTGCCCACGGGCGGCAAGGCAGACCTTCTATTCGACCCACAAACCGCTGGCGGGCTGCTGGCCGCCGTCGCGACGGAGCAGGCAGACGCTGTGTGTCGCAAATTGCAAACCGCGGGATACCCAGCCGCCGTTATAGGCCAACTGACTGATACGCCCGGGATTGACCTTCAAAGCTGATCCAGCACCTGCGCAATTCGACCCGCAACCTGCTTCAAGCCGGTCTTATCAAGTGTCTGCGCATCGATGCGGGCGATCATCTTGGTGGGATGCGCTTTTCGGGATTTGTCATAGGCCGGATCATAATGCTGTTCCATCAGAGCTTGCGTAAAGACCTGCCTATCACCCGCCTCGATCAGCTCAATCCACGCGTCCACAACCGCGTGACCGCGATGCACCCTCAGCGGAGAAAGCCGGTCAATCAGACGATCCGTTTCTGACAAGATATCATCATAGGCATGGGCCAGATACGTGGCGCGGGCCTGAATTGGGGCCGAGATCAGGATACGCGGTGCTGCACGCAGCGCCTCCCACAGGCGCGGAGGCAGGATCAGATTGCCAATCTTTGACGATTCGGCCTCAACCACAACGGGACGATCGGAATCCAGCGCGCAAAGCGCCGCTGCCAAGGTTGACTCAAAGCCCTTTTGGCTGGGCTGACCCCCGGGCATCTCTCCCAACAGGGACCCTCGGTGATTGGCCAGCGCCTCGAGATCAAGAACCTGCACGCCCATTGCATCCAGCTCAGCCAACAGCTCGGTCTTGGCCGTGCCTGTATATCCGTCAAGCGCGACCAGCCTGTGGGGCAGAGGGTCGTCATAAAGATACCGTTTCACAAGGCGGCGATAGGTGCGATAGCCCCCTTCGATAACCTCAGCCCGCCATCCGATCTGCTGCAGCATCCATGTGAACGCCCCTGATCGCTGCCCACCACGCCAGCAATACACCAGCGGTCGCCATCCGCCGTCGTGGTGGCTCAGGCGTTGCTCAATATGGTTCGCTGCGTTGCGAAACACCAACGCCGCCCCGAGTTTTCGCGCCAGAAACGGGCTTTGCTGTACATACATCGTACCAACACGCGCGCGTTCATCATCATCCAGAACAGGAAAATTGATCGCTCCTGGCAGATGATCCTCGGCGAACTCTGCCGGGCTGCGTACATCGATCACAGTGTCGAAGACGTGAGAATAGAGCTTGGGCAGACGCAGGACTTCTAAAACCATGTAGATGATCTATCGCGCGGGTGACCGAAATGAAAGCAGGCAGGGTTTTCCTGGTACAGACGGCAGTTGGCGCGCTTACCAGCATGGGTTATTGAAAACTGCGCCCGTAGGCGCAATTAAACATCGATAGTCGTTTCAGACGGACACAATTTCGAGCAGATCACATGGCAAATCAGACAGCGAAATCCCTCAAGGATGCAGCGGTAGGCTATCTGAAGGCAGGCAGGTATCCTCAAGCTCTGAAGAAGGCGCAGCTGGGCCTTAAGAAGTTCCCGAAAGATACCGACTTTCACGCGATATCGGGTTTCGCTTTGACGGAAATGAAGCAATACCGGAAGTCTATCCCACATTTTGTCGAAGCCTCTCGGATGAAGCCGGACGACCCCCAATTCGCCGAAAACTTAGCGAATGCGCTCATGCAGACCGGGCAAATCGCGCGCGCACTTACTTATGCGGAACAAAAGCTGGTCGAGTTTCCATATAGCGCAGAACTCACACGTGTCCTTGACGAAATTGAGCTTAAGGCTGGCAATTGGCGCGCGATCATTGAGTATGCCAATGAGCGCCTCAGGAAAGAACCGGAAAACGCAAAGTACTACGCCACTCGTGCGCGGGCATATGAAAAGATCGGCTTCGAGGCGGACAGCACTCGCGATACGGATCGGGCATTTGAACTCAGCCCGGATAACACTGCAATCGCCGTCAGAAAAGCTGTGAGCCTACACCAAAGCGGCGACAAACAGAAAAGCGCAGAGTTACTGTGGACCGTGTTGGAACGTGATCCAGAGAGCATTGAAGCCTTGCTACAGCTGTCGGCCATGGCGAGCCGGGATCAAGCCGAGACGCTCTCTGGTCAGGTGGATACGGCAATTGCGGCCGAGGGTCATGTGGTGTCTGAGCTTGAATTTGCCAAAGCACACCTGATCGCAAAACTGCAAGATCTCAGTGCAGCATTGCCGCAATTCGCTCGGGCCAACGCAGCTCAACATAGACTAAGTCCGTATCATTTTGAGAACGAAGAGAAAAAATTCCAGAAGATCTGTGACCTTTTCCCCCAAGACGCAACGCTGCCAACCAGTGGTTCAGAGGGATCACCACTGCCCATCTTTGTAATTGGGCAACCACGCTCGGGCACCTCGCTGATGGAGATGATGTTAAGTTCGATGCCAAACGTATCGGGGTGTGGGGAACTGACTTTGGGTGCGGATCTGTCTTATGCAGCTGTAGAAGAGAAAAAACGCTTCAACTCAGCTGACGCTTTGGAATATGCCAACGAGTTTCGCAGGCTGATGCCGCCCATCGCCGAAAACGCAACCGCTTTTGTCGATAAAATGCCGCATAACTATCAGCGTGTTGGCTTCCTGTTGGCCGCCTTTCCCAATGCCAAGGTCATCAACATGCTGCGCGATCCGCGCGATGTTGGCCTGTCTAAATGGATCAGAAGGTTCCCCGCGGGTGGTATGCGGTACGCCTCAAACCTGAAATCGATTGCGCATTCCGCGAACTTGTACCGCCGCTATATGACCCATTGGAAAGCCGTCTTCGGGGACCGCATTCTAACCATCCCTTACGAAAAGCTGGTTATCGACGCGGAAACCTACAGCAAAAAAGTGGCCAGCTTCTGCGGAATCGAATGGCACGGGGTGATGATGCATCCCGAAAAGAACGCCAAACAGGTGCGCACGGCGAGCATTGATCAGGTCCGGCAAAAAATCTCAACCAACTCGATCGGCGGCTGGCGCGACGTGGCCGAGCATCTTGAACCGATGTTGAAAGGGTTCGATCCGTCGCTTTGGCCCGAATATGATTTCAGCTGATCCTCGTATGTATAAGGCCGCGCCCGGAAAGCGCGGCCTTTTTTGTTGTGCTCTTGGTCTTTACTTCTGCTTGATACGTCCGTCGACATAAGGCTGATAAGGCGCGTTCGCCGCAAGATATTCTGCAGTCACATCCGCAAGATCAGGGCCAAAGTCATAAGCGTTCTTGTCTTCGCCCGAGAACATCTTGTACCCGTCGCCGCCATTGCGGACATAGTTGTTGGTGACCACCAGATAGGTTGCAGCAGGGTCGATCGGCACGAAACCATCTCCGCTGGCGACCATTACCTCGGTGATGCGGCCCTCATTCGGGGCAACCGCAGGGTCCCAGGTGAATGTCAGGCCCGCGACCTGCGGGAACCGGCCTTTCACTTCTTCAACCTGGCTGACACCGTTTTCCAGCGCATCAATGACCCCCTGACCGTTGATCTCAAAGGTTGAGAGCGTATTCTGGAACGGCAGTACCGTCAGCACTTCGCCCATGGTCACGTCGCCGGGATCAATCGAGGCACGCAAACCGCCCGAATTGGCGATGGCAATCTGTGCACCCTGATCCGCAACTCGGGCCAGCATGGCATCTGCTACAAGGTTACCCATCTCGCATTCCTGCACACGGCAAACCGATCGATCGCCTTCGATGGAGGCAGCTGAACTTGCCACAACGCGCTGCTTCATTTCTTCGATAGGCGCGCCCATCTCAGCCACACGGGCGGCGATATCTGCGTTGGGCTCAACCGATGCATCCAGAAGGATCGGTTCGCCTTCAGCTGAGATCAGATTGCCATCATCGTCGAAGGTCAGCGTGACCTCGCCCAGATATTTCGAATAGGCATAGGCCTGAACAACCGGCACATCACCAACCATCGTCGGATATGCCCCCGCGGCACCTTCCTGAGTGTTGGACAGCAGCGTGTGAGAATGGCCGCCAATCACCAGATCAAGACCCGGGACCTTCTCAGCGATCTCAAGATCTTTGGCCAGTCCCACATGGGTAAGCGCGATGACGATGTTGACACCTTCTTGCTGCAAGGCAGCGACATCCGCCGTCAGGCTTTCGATTTCATCCTGAAAAACCACGTCTTCACCGGGGCTGGATGTTTCGACCGTATCGGTCGCCAGTGCCGAAATAATCCCGACTTTCTGACCGCCAACATCCAGAACGACGTGGTTGCCCACTTTGTCCTTCAGCTCAGCCGATGCTGACAGATCCAGATTGCCGGAGATCACCGGAAAGCTGACGGCGTCGATAAATGCGGCAAGACCCTCGGGGCCGTCATCGAACTCATGGTTGCCGACTGCCATGACATCATAGCCGATCGCTTCCATGAACTCGGCCTCTGCGGCACCTTTATAGGTGGTGTAGAACAGCGAGCCCTGAAACGGGTCACCTGCGTCCAGCAGCAGCACGTTGTCGTCCGCTAAAGCGTCGCGCCGGGCATCCACCATTGTCTTGAGGCGCGCAACGCCGCCAAAGCATTTCCCTTCGGCTTCACCTTCGGCGTCACAGGTCGAATCGTATTTGTTTATCGACTCGATGCGGCTGTGAAGGTCATTGGTATGCAAAATGGTCAGTTTGTATTCAGCGGCCGCCATGCCGGCCGTCAGTGCCAGCGCAGCTGCCGATGTCATGAATCGGGTGAACATATTGAAACTCCCTGTCGTTGATTAACAGGATCGTGCGACGGGCGAGGCAAAGAGTCAAAGGGGGAAATCCGGCTTGATTCTACCCGCCGCGCGGGGCATCAGGACCATATGCTTATCTACAAGATTTTCCGGGCGGACGAATGGGCCGCACTGCAGGCACAGGGCGCATCCGACGGCGCGCCCATCGATATCACTGACGGGTATGTACATTTTTCAACGGCCAAGCAGGCGGCGGAAACGGCGGCCAAGCACTTTGCCGGCGTTGAAGGCCTAACCCTACTTGCCTGCGATGCAGAGGCGATGGGCGATGATCTGAAATGGGAAGTGTCGCGCGGCGGTGCCCTTTTCCCCCATCTCTACCGGCAGATCCGTATGACAGACGTTGTTTGGGCGCGTGACCTGCCGTTCGATGGACAGGCTCATCAGTTTCCAAAAGAAATGGTGTGATCGTGTTGATCAAAGCAGGAAAACATCCCGAACCCTGCGACCTGACCCAGCACACGTGTTCTTCTTCTACGGCCCAAATTGGACCCCTTTCCAAATGAACCTGACCGAGAAAATAGGCCTCGCCCTCCTGCATCGTTTTGACCCCGAAACCGCTCATGGCCTGTCGATCAAAGTGTTGAAGTCGGGGTTGGCGCCCGCGCCGGGTCCTGTGACCTCGCCCCGTCTGAAGACGCAGATTGCCGGCCTTAAGCTTCCCAACCCTGTGGGGCTGGCCGCCGGGTTTGATAAGAATGGCGAGGTGTTGGCCCCGCTGTCCCGCGCTGGATTTGGCTTTATCGAAGTGGGGGCCGTTACGCCGCGCCCACAGCCGGGCAATCCCAGACCGCGCCTGTTCCGCCTGTCCGAACACAAGGCCGCCATCAACCGGTTCGGCTTTAACAATGCCGGGATGGAGGTCATGGCCGAGCGTCTGTCCAACCGCCCCGCGGATGCGGTGATCGGCCTTAATCTGGGTGCGAACAAAGACAGCGACGACCGCCCCGGCGATTTCGCAAAGGTGCTGGCGCATTGCGAGGCCTATCTTGATTTCGCGACCGTGAATGTCTCATCCCCAAACACCGAAAAACTACGCGACCTGCAGGGCAAGGCTGCGCTTGGTGCGTTGCTGGGCGGCGTTGTTGAGACACGCGACGCCCTGCCTCGCCGGTTGCCGATCTTTCTCAAAATCGCGCCGGATCTGACCGAAGCCGAGTTGGAAGACATCGCCGAAGTCGCGAAAGAAACCGGCGTGGATGCGGTCATCGCCACTAACACCACCCTGTCGCGCGAGGGCCTGCGTAGCCCTCACAAGGGCGAAACCGGCGGGCTGTCCGGCGCGCCTTTGTTTGAAAAATCTACGCGGGTGCTGGCGAAACTCAGTGAGCTGACGCAGGGCGAAATCCCGTTGATCGGCGTTGGTGGTATTGGGAATGCTGAACAGGCCTATGCCAAAATCTGTGCCGGGGCATCTGCGGTTCAGTTCTATACGGCGATGGTTTACGGCGGCATCTCGCTGGCTGCCGATATCGCAAAAGGGTTGGACGATTTGCTAGCGCGCGACGGGTTCGACACCGTTTCTCAGGCCGTGGGCAGCAAACGAAAGGACTGGCTGTGATCGAATATTGGCACAATCCACGTTGTTCAAAATCGCGCGCGGGCCTGGCTCTGCTGGAAGAACGTGGCGCGCAGATCAGCGTGCGTAAATACCTTGAAGATGCGCCCTCGGCCGAGGAACTGCGCGCAGCTCGCGCATTGCTGGGTGTTCCCGTGATCGATATGATGCGCAGCGGAGAGACCCGTTTCAAAGAGCTGGGGCTGACCAAAACCAGCAGCGAAGATGATCTGATCAACGCGATGGCCGAGAATCCAATCCTGATCGAGCGTCCCTTGGCCTTTACCAAAGCCTGCGCCGCAATCGGACGCCCAACTGAGAACCTGTTAGCGCTGCTTTAGGCCACCTGCGCCTCAAGCTTCGGATAGCGCGCGCCGAGTGTCGCGCCGCGTGCAATGTTCAGGATCATCAGCGCGGCCCACAGCCCGTGATTACCCAACAGTGGTACAAGAACAAACAGCGCTACGATGTAGATACCAACCGATTGGATCATCGCATTCCGCATCGAACGTGTCCATGTCGCCCCGATGTAAATACCATCCAGCATCCAGCTGGCGACGCCAATCAGAGGCGCGATTGCGGCCCAGAACAGGAACTCTCGCCCCGCTGCACGCACGTCGGGAGATGTCGACATCAGATCAATCAGGGCGGGACCCGCGACAAAGTAAAAAACCGTCAGCGCAACTGCGCCACCCACGCCCCACTGGGACGCCATGATTGACGCGCGCCTGACCCTGAGCCGATCCCGCGCGCCAACGGCGCCTCCGACCAGCGCCTCGGCTGAAAATGCGAAACCATCCAGCGCAAAGGCCGTGATTTCGAGGAACTGCAGCAATATCTGGTTGGCAGCCAGATTCACGTCCCCCAGATCGGAGCCCACGAAAAGAAAGGTTGTAAAGGCCCCGGTCAACAGAACCGAGCGTATCATGATATCGCCGTTGACCTGCATCATGCGACGCAGGCGCGCGGCGTCGAAGATGCGGGACCAGTTGCACCACTGACTGCCCGCAAAGGCATCCCCGCACAGCCAAAGCCCCAGCGCCAGCCCCGTCCATTCCGCGATCAGGGTTGCAACCGCCACCCCTTCGACGCCCCAGCCCAGCCCCAACACGAACCACAGGTCCAACAGGATGTTCAGACCATTCATCCAGACCTGCAGCACAAACACCCCGCGGGTGCGCTCGACCGCAATCAGCCAGCCGGTAATCGCATAGAGCGCAATGGTGGCAGGCGCGCCCCAGATGCGTATCTGCAAATAGTCTCGCGTCAGGCTCTCGACCTCGGGGCTGGCGGGGGACAGGGCAAAGGCGCCCGCGAATAAGGCCACCTGCATCAAGACAAAGAGCAGCCCGGCGGCGCCCCCCAGCAGCAGACCGCGCATCAGCAGGGCGCTGGTCTCATCGGTATCCCCTTCGCCACGTGCCTGTGCCGCCAAACCTGTGGTACCCATCCTGAGAAAGCCAAACACCCAATAGATCGCCGACAGGATAACGGCCCCCATGCCAACCGCACCGATCGGGGCCGCCTGCCCCATCTGCCCTACGACACCTGTATCCACGGCCCCCAAAATGGGAACGGTTGCATTCGATAGCACAATCGGGCCGGCAATTTTGAGAATGCGGCAGTGGGTGATCGGTGCAGAAGTACTCTGCATGTTCAGGGCATGTCCGGCGTGGGTTGAGGCATCAGGAAATGACCCGTCGCCTGCGCGAAGGGTCTGTCGTGATTGTCCTGCCACGCCTCGGCCCGGACAGAGGCATAGCGCCGCCCTGACCGGCTGACAAAGGCCCGTGCATAAGCATCACGCGGCAGACCCGAGCGCAGATAGTCGACCGTGAAGTCGATGGTTTTGGGAAACCGGATCGTGTCGTCCTTCAGCAGGTCGCTGGCGTCAATCTCGCCGCTTTCGATCTTGGGAAACATATGCGACCAACTCAGCGTGATAACGGCCGTGACCTCGAGAAATGCGGCTGTCACGCCTCCGTGCAGCGCGGGCAACATCGGGTTGCCAATCAGCTTTTCATCGAAATTCAGCACTCCGGTCAATTCATCACCGCGCCGGTCAAAGCTGATATCGAGGAACCGGATATAGGGCACACCTTCAACAAGCGCCTTCAGCGCGGCATCCCGGCGCTGTTTGACGATCTGGATTGGTTCGGGACGGGGACGTGCCATTCAAGCCCCCGCAACCGTGAACGCACCCGAAGCCGTGGCGACAGGTCGGTCTGTGTCATCATCCATCGCGGTGGCGCGCACAAAGGCCACGTTCCGCGTGATATGATAGCACGAGGCACGCGTCACGATCGTCTGACCCGGTGTCGCTGCGCGCATATAATCGATACGCAGATCAATGGTCGCGGTCGCCCCCGGGGCCGAGGGATGGCTCATAACGGCTGCTCCACAGCACGTATCCAGCATGGTCGACACCGCCCCGCCATGGATGACACCGGTCCTTGGGTCACCAACCAGTTCTTTGTTGTACGCCATGGCGATCTCTGCCTCACCAGCCCCGATATGGGTCAACGATAGGCCTAGGGCCCGCGCATGGGGGATCGCCTCGATGAACTGGCGCGCAAACACTGACTTGTCGACCATTGGTATGTGTCCTCTCGTCTCCTTCTACTTTATGAGCCGTCCGAGCGGCAAAGAGCAAGCCCGCCTGTTGCGCTTGGAGGCATGACGCCATAGGCTGCCGCCGAGGAGACCAGGGATGTCCGACAAACGTTTGTCCTTCAAAGAGATGTGCACCGAGTTTGATGTCACGCCTCGCACATTGCGTTACTACGAGTATATCGAACTGCTGCAGCCGGACCGAGATGGTCGCTCGCGGTTTTATGGAGCCCGTGAGCGCGCGCGGATGGAGCTGATCATGCGGGGACGCAGGTTCGGATTTCCACTAGAAGAAATTCGTCAGTGGTTGCTGATCTACGAAGACAAAGGCAACCGCGCGCAGATGGAAGCCTTTGTCGAAATGGCAGACCGGCAGATGGACGAGCTGCGGCAGCAGCGACGGCAGCTGGACGAAGCGCTGGACGAACTGACCCGCCTGCGGGATCAGACAGCCAACTCGCTGCAATAGGCATCAACTAACTTCGTCAGGCGTTTGCACACAGCCCGTCACAACGACTTTGCGCTATGCGGCCCATCAAAGTCGTTTTCGACTTGACCTAAGGGCAATAAAATTATCTGCAGACTGCTTAACGCGACCGGATGTTACGTCAACTTATTTGTGACGTAGCGTCCCCATTACGTAAACGTCATCTACATGTTGTAAAGCGGGTACCAACTGCGCAACTCATGCCGCACAACGCCAGCGATGAGAGTGTTAACTGATGACCGAAGACCTGATGACCATCCGCGAAATGTGCGAGACCTACGACGTCACGCCCAGAACGTTGCGGTTCTATGAGGCCAAGGAGCTTCTGTTTCCAATCCGCGAAGGGCAGAAGCGCCTATTCACGAAACGAGATCGGGCGCGCCTCAAACTAATCCTGCGCGGCAAACGTTTTGGGTTCAGTCTTGAAGAAATTCGCCAGCTTCTGGACTTGTACCATGTGGGCGATCAACAGCTGACGCAAATGTCTCGCACCTACGAGATTGCTTGTGAGCGTTTAGCCGACATGGAATCGCGCCGCGAAGAGCTGTCGCAAGCCATCAATGACCTGAAAGAGCAGTTGCGCTGGGGCGAAAAAGTCATCGCCTCGATGAAACAAGAAAAGAAGGCGGCCGAGTAAAACCAGCCGCCCCGGACATCTGAATTAAGGGAGTTTCAAATGCCCGTTTACAACGCACCAACCAAAGATATGCAGTTCATTCTGCACGATGTTCTGAAAGTCTCGGAATCGAATATTCCGGGGTACAGCGATCTTGAAGCAGAATTCACTGGCGCCGTGCTGGAAGAAGCAGGCAAGGTGGCGACCAATGTTCTGCATCCGCTGAACGTGGTCGGTGACGCCGAAGGTTGCAGGTTGGAAAACGGGATTGTCTACACTCCTACAGGCTTCAAAGACGCCTTCGAGCAGATGAAGGAGGGTGGCTGGACTGGCCTCGACATGCCGGAAGAGTATGGCGGCCAGAGCATGCCCTATGTGATCGGTACAGCAGTGGGCGAGATGTTCTCGGGCTCCAATCAGGCCTTCACGATGTATCAGGGCCTGACCCATGGTGCGGCATCGGCCATTCTGGCGCACGGGTCGGATGAGCAGAAGAACAAATACCTGCCCAACATGGTCAGCTGTGAATGGACCGGTACCATGAACCTGACCGAACCGCATTGTGGCACCGATCTGGGGCTGATGCGCACCAAAGCAGAGCCGCAAGGTGATGGCAGCTACAAGATTTCTGGCCAGAAGATCTTTATCTCCGCTGGCGATCACGACATGGCCGACAACATCATCCATCTGGTGCTGGCCAAGATTCCCGGCGGCCCCGAGGGGATCAAGGGCGTGTCGCTGTTCATAGTGCCAAAGTTCCTCGTGAACGAAGACGGCAGCCTGGGTGAACGCAACGGTGTCTCGGTCGGCAAGATCGAAGAGAAAATGGGCATACATGGCAACTCGACCTGCGTTATGAACTATGACGAAGCCACCGGCTGGCTGCTGGGCGAGGAACACAAGGGCATGCGCGCCATGTTCACCATGATGAACGAGGCGCGTCTGGGTGTGGGCATGCAGGGGCTGTCCCAAGCCGAGGCTGCGTTCCAGAACGCGCTGGAGTATGCCAAGGACCGTCTGCAGGGGCGTGACGTAACCGGCGTGAAAAACCCGGACGGCCCCGCCGATCCACTGATCGTGCATCCGGACATCCGCCGCAACCTGATGGACCAGAAAAGCTTCACCGAAGGCGCCCGCGCGTTCATCCTGTGGGGCGCGACGATGATCGACAAGGCGCATCGGTCGGGTGACAAGGACGCGGACGGGCTGATCTCGTTGCTGACCCCGGTCATCAAGGGCTTCCTGACCGATGAGGGGTACGACATGACCGTTCAGGCCCAGCAGGTCTATGGCGGCCACGGTTACATCGAAGAATGGGGTATGTCACAATACACCCGCGACGCGCGGATTGCGATGATCTATGAGGGTGCAAATGGCGTACAGGCGCTGGACCTTGTGGGCCGTAAGCTGGCGCAGGATGGTGGCAAGCACGTCATGGCCTTCTTCGACATGGTCAAAACCTTCTGCAAGGAAAACGGCGGCAAGGACGACGCTTATGACAAGGCCTTCATCGAACCGTTGAAAGCCGCCTCAAAAGACCTGCAAGCCGCTGGCATGTATTTCATGCAGGAGGGCATGAAGAACCCCAACAACGCTCTGGCTGGCTCCTATGACTTCATGCATATGTTTGGCCATGTCTGCCTAGGCCTGATGTGGGCGCAGATGGCCAAAGCCGCTCAAGACGCGTTGGATGGTGGTGCCTCGGACAAAGAGTTCTACGAAACCAAGATCAACACTGGCCGCTTCTACATGGCGCGCCGCCTGCCGGCGACCGCCATGCATCTCGCCCGCATTCAGACCGGTGCAGACACGGTAATGGCACTGGACGCGGCGAATTTCTGATCTGAGTGTGGGGCTCGGGCCTCGCGGTCCGGGCCCTCATTACAAGGAGACACGATGCCAAAACGCTTTCGCCTGACCCGCCGCTTTCCGGTCGCGATGACCGAAGACGGCTATCGTCGGCTCAGAGGCTTTGCCCGTGAGGCCGGTCTGGACGAAGGCGAAGCCCTGTCTTTTCTTTTCGAAAACTTCAACAGTCTGATTGATGAGGACAACCTAACCCGACGCCTCAGGGTTTTTAACTCGGAACTGGAAGCGCGCAAACGCTAAGAGCTTGGTTGGGAAAAATAATTTTGAATGCACCACGGGAGGGGGCATCACATGACCATAAAACTTCACTGTTTTGGAGAAAGCGGTAACTCGTACAAAGCCGCGCTGGCGCTCGAGATGTCGGGGCTGGAATGGGAGCCGGTTTTTGTCGACTTTTTCAATGGCGTAACACGCACCCCCGAATACCGTGCCGACGTGAATGAAATGGGTGAAGTGCCCGTCATGATCGACGGTGATTTCCGCACCTCCCAGTCCGGAGCCATTCAGGCCTATGTGACGGAAAAGTCCGGCAAGTTCGGCGGCGGCAACCGGGAAGAGAACTATGACATCTTCCGCTGGGTTCTGTGGGACAACCACAAGCTCAGCTCGATGGCAGGGTTGACGCGTTTTCTGATCAACTTCCTGCCAGAGGAACATCGCAACCCGGATGTCATCGCCTTTAACCAAGGCCGTTTGAAAGCCGCTTATCAAGTGTTGAATAACCATCTGGATGGCCGCGACTGGATCGTTGGCGATGGCGTTACCAATGCCGATCTCAGCTGCTGCGGCTATCTCTACTATCCTGAACCATTCGGCTTTGACCGCGCTGACTGGCCCCATATCGATGCCTGGCTGACACGCCTCAGCGAACAGCCTGGCTGGAAAGCCCCCTACGACCTGATGCCCGGCAACCCGTCGGATCGCGCTTAAGGAGACCCCCATGACCGAAGCCTATATCTATGACGCCATACGCACCCCGCGCGGCAAGGGCCGTAAGGACGGCAGCCTGCACGAGGTGACCTCGGTGCGCCTGTCTGCCGTGACCCTGAACGCGATGAAAGAGCGGAACAATCTGGAAGGCCACGCTGTTGAAGATGTAATCTGGGGCAACGTCACTCAGGTAAAAGAACAAGGCGGCTGCCTTGCACGTTCGGCGGTTCTTGCATCAGACCTTGATCAATCGATCCCCGGCCTCGCGATAAATCGGTTCTGCGCCTCGGGTATGGAAGCCGTGAACTTGGCCGCAAATCAGGTCAAAGGTGGCGCAGGCGACGCTTATATCGCGGGTGGTGTAGAAATGATGGGCCGCGTGGCCATGGGCAGCGACGGCGCAGCAATTGCAGTAGACCCGACGCTGGCAATGGACAGTTATTTCGTGCCGCAAGGGATCTCGGCGGACATTATCGCAACCGAGTATGGTTTCAGCAGGGATGACGCCGATGCGTTGGCCGTGGAATCGCAGAAACGTGCCGCAAAAGCTTGGGAAGAAAACCGGTTCGAAAAATCGGTTATATCGGTCAAAGATCAAAACGGCCTCACCATTCTGGACCGCGACGAATATATGCGCCCCGGCACCGATATGCAGTCACTTGGCGCCCTAAACCCGTCGTTTCAGATGATGGGCGAGCAGATGCCCGGCTTCGACAAGGTCGCGATGATCAAATACCCGCATCTTGAGCGGATCAACCATATCCACCACGCGGGCAACAGCTCGGGCATCGTAGACGGGTCCGCTGCGGTTTTGATCGGTAACAAAGAGTTCGGCGAAAAATACGGGCTCAAACCACGCGCACGCATCAAGGCGACCGCCAAGATCGGCACCGACCCGACCATTATGCTGACCGGCCCGGTTCCGGTGACCGAGAAAATCCTTGCCGATAACGGTATGAAGATCAGCGATCTGGACCTGTTCGAAGTGAACGAAGCCTTCGCTTCTGTTGTGCTCCGGTTCCAGCAGGCATTCAATGTCGACCCTGAACTAGTCAACGTCAACGGCGGCTCGATCGCTATGGGTCACCCACTGGGCGCAACCGGTGCGATGATCATCGGAACACTGCTGGATGAGCTGGAGCGTCAGGACAAGGAAACCGGTCTGGCTACGCTTTGCATTGCGTCCGGCATGGGTGCGGCTACAATTATCGAGCGTGTCTGATGCCCAAAATTGATCTTTCCAAAATCCCGTTTCGGAACGGTTCGGGCTATCCCGGCAAGCTGGCTAAAGCAGGCGACGACCGCTATGTGCAACCTTTGGGCGACGCGAACGGCCTGACCCAATTTGGGGTCAATATTGTGCGGTTAGAGCCAAATGGCCTGTCCTCGTTGCGCCACTACCACATGGAGCAGGATGAGTTCGCCATCATGCTCAGCGGCACATGCGTGCTAATCGACGACGATGGTGAGCATGAGATGCTGCCCGGCGACTGCGCCGCGTGGCCCGCCGGTGACGCCAATGGCCACCACCTTGTGAACAAATCCGATGCGCCCGCGAGTTTTTTGGTGGTAGGTACCCGTACCCCGACTGAGACCGGCTACTACAGCGACATAGATATGATGGTGAAGTTTGAGGGCGATGACTTTCGCTTTACCCGTAAGGACGGCAGCCCGCTGACGGCTGACCAGATTGGAGATGACAATGACTGACTTCACTCTGACCAAAGACGCCGACGGCGTTGCAATCGTCACCTGGGACGCGCAGGGCAAATCCATGAACGTCCTGACCCGCGAGGCATTTCAGGAAGTCAGCGCGCTGATCGATCAAGCGCTGGAAGATGACGAGGTCAAAGGCATTGTCATCACCTCGGGCAAAGAAGGGTCTTTTGCCGGTGGCATGGACCTGGGCACGCTGGCTACGATCCGCGAAGAAGCAGGTGATGAGCCTGCGCAGGCCCTGTTCGATTTCGTCATGGGCGGGCATCACATCCTGCGCAAACTGGAACTGGCCGGGATGGACCCCAAGACCAAAAAAGGCGGCAAGCCGGTGGCCTGCGCTATCAATGGCACCTGCGCCGGGATAGGGACTGAGATTGCTCTGGCCTGTCATTACCGCGTGATGACCACCAACCCGAAATCCAAAATCGGATTGCCCGAAATTCTGCTGGGCATCTTCCCAGGTGGTGGCGGCACCATGCGCTATAGCCGTATGGTTGGCGCGATGGCAGCGGCTCCGGTCTTACTGGAAGGCAAAATGATGGATCCGGGCAAGGCCAAAGGCGCGCAGTTGATCGACGCCGTGGCGGATGATCCGGTCGCAGCGGCCAAGGAATGGGTTCTGAACGCCAAGGATGCTGATCTGGTGAAGCCATGGGATGCCAAGGGCTACAAAATGCCCGGTGGCGCGCCCTACCACCCCGCGGGTTTCATGACCTTTGTCGGTGCCAGCGCGATGGTCAACGGCAAGACCCAAGGCGCATTCCCGGCAGCCAAGGCCTTGCTGAGTTCGATCTATGAAGGCGCGCTGGTTGACTTCGACACTGCGCTGAAGATCGAAGCACGCTGGTTTACCAATGTACTGATGAACCCGTCCTCGTCAGCCATGATCCGGTCGTTGTTCCTAAATAAGGAAGCGTTGGAGAAAGGCGCGGTGCGGCCCAAGGATGTGCCCGATCAGCGGGTCAAAAAGATCGGCGTTCTGGGCGCAGGCATGATGGGGGCTGGCATCGCTTTGGTCTCGGCTCAGGCCGGTATGGAGGTTGTTCTGATCGACCGGGATCAAGAGGCGGCGGACAAGGGCAAGGCCTATACCGAGGACTATCTGGACAAGGGTATCAAACGCGGCAAGGTCACGGCTGAAAAGAAAGAGGCTATGCTGGGTCAGATCACAGCGACCCCAGACTTGGATCATCTCAAGGGCTGCGATCTGATCATCGAAGCCGTGTTTGAGGACCCCGGCGTCAAGGCCGAGATGACCAAGAAGGTCGAGGCGATCATCCCCGAGGACTGCATCTTTGCCTCAAACACCTCGACCCTGCCGATCACCGATCTGGCGAAAGCCTCAGTACGGCCCGAACAGTTCATCGGCATCCACTTCTTCTCACCGGTCGAGAAGATGTTCCTGGTTGAGATCATCAAAGGCAAGGAAACCGGCGATCGTGCGGTGGCCAAGGCGCTAGACTATGTGCGCCAAATCCGAAAAACGCCGATCGTGGTCAACGATGCGCGTTTCTTCTACGCCAACCGCTGCATCATCCCCTACATCAACGAGGGCGTGCGGATGATCGCCGAAGGCGTAAGCCCGGTTCTGATCGACAACGCTGCGCGTCAGCTGGGCTTCCCGGTGGGCCCAATCCAACTGACGGATGAGACCTCGATTGATCTGGGCGCCAAGATTGCACGTGCCACCAAGGCCGCGATGGGCAATGCTTATCCGGAAAGCCCATCGGACGATCTGATCTTCTGGATGGAAGACCAGGGTCGCTTGGGCCGCAAGGCGAATGCAGGCTTCTTCGACTATGACGACAAGGGCAAGCGCATCGAGTATTGGAAAGGTCTGCAGGACAAGTACCCGCAGTCTGATGAACAGCCCGACCTGATCGAAGTGCAGGAACGCCTCATGTTTGCGCAGGTTCTGGAAGCCGTTCGTGCGCTGGAGGAAGGTGTTCTGGAAGATATCCGTGAAGGCGACGTCGGTGCCATTCTGGGCTGGGGCTTTGCACCCTGGTCCGGCGGCCCGCTGAGCTGGCTGGACATCATCGGTACGCCCTACGCCGCAAAGCGCTGCGATCAGTTGGCCGAGGCTTACGGGGACCGCTTTGCCTGCCCTCCATTGCTGCGTGAAATGGCCGAGAAAGGTCAAAGTTTCTACGCACGCTTCGATCCTGAAGCAAAAGCCGCCTAAATGACATGCAGGCGCGCCCCACCGCGCGCCTGCCATCACTTCTAAATCGGTCCCGTCAAAGCCGCCATTCGGACCTTAAGAACAAGGTCGGCATGTTCGGCCGCCCCGGACGCCCCGGACGACGCATCCCCGCCGGTGGCCGGATAGGAAAAATCGGATCCTGCGGGATCGGCGCAGGCAGTGCGCCCATCGGGTTTGACAAGGCAGATAAATCGCCCTTGGCCGCCAACATATCAATCAGCGCGGTTGCTTCGTCTTCTGTTGCAACAGGATAGCTGATCCGGTTGGGCCGCGGCCGCATGCTGAAACGACCGCAAGAACAGAAGGCCTGCAACCCACCCTGAACAAAAATCACCTCATCTTCGTCGAAATACAGCGTTCTGACATCAAATGAAGACCCAGGAACCTGCGAACTTAACCTGCATTTCCCGTTCAGAAGCCTGGCCGGAACAACCGAAAAGCCGCCCGCTTCGTTGTCGATTTTACTGAGGTCCAGCGCGATCCCCTGCTCGGGCATCAGCCAGACAGGGTTGCCGTTATAGGCCGCCTGCGCCGGCACGAAAATCGGCAAACTCTCAGGGCGGCTCTCACCTTCGGGAATTGCAACCCGATCCACCGAAATGCGTCGCACCTCACGGAAACCATGGTCCAGTGTGCGCACTAGGTCACCGACCACAATCCGTTCGACCACTTTCCAGCCACTGGTCGTTGCAATTTTGGTCCCATGCAGGAAACCGCCTCGACGCGGCGAAACAGCTTCTTGAACACCATCCTGTTCAGAGATGTCCGACCGATCCGAAAAACTATGAATACTCACTACTTCCAACACGTGCCTCACCCCCTTTTGGCACCAACAAACTACGTCACTGTACTAGCATGAAAACACGACGGAGGACTTATTTTTGACACTTTTAGGCCCAGATTAAGCCGAAAATGGATGGATTCCCGAGGGTTTCAGAGACACTCCGGGTGCAAAATCGGCATTTATTCCAATTTTGGAAACTAATGGCCACGAAGCTCATCGAACCGATATCCGAATCTTTCGATATCCTCGGCACAAGCAGACGCAACGGCGCGCGCGCTTCTGGATGAGTAGTACCGACGATAGTCCCGGTCCCGTTCAGACATGTTGAGATGCGGCAGCGAGATATCAAAGCCCAAATGTGCCATCAGCGGTGCGGCATCCTGTTCGAAATGCTCTAGCCGGATATAGGCCTGGCATTGCTCTACCCCATCCGCGCGCGTCATGTAGTGCCGCGCAGGGCTTTGGTGGAATGCGCTCTGCGTCTCGGGATGCAATACAAAGGCCTCAAAATCCAGCGACCTAGCGAGCGTGACCGCCTTGTGGTCAAATGTCTGCCCTCGCAGCCAGTGATAGTAGCTGACCATCCGGTCCCATGGGTTGCGCACAAGGGTGAAGGCAAACAGGCCCTGCATCTGATCGGCAGACAGGACCCCATCAATATCCGCCAGCGTCGCGTGTTTCCAAAGACGTCCCCGCGCCCGCAGGTGCTTCTTGCGCTTGCGCCGCCTCAGCGCTTTGGGCGTATCCCCAAAAAGGATGTCATCCCTCATCGCCCGCTGTTCCAGCGCCAGCGCAAGCGAGGTTCCCCCGGTCTTGGGCATATGCACGAAGATATAGGAGCGTCCGGTTGAGATAATCAAGCCTTGCCCGCCTGTGCCCGCGGCGCTGCCTCGGCACGCGCGGTCCTCCATCCCAGCAACACACCTGCGGCCGCGATCAGAGCGATACCTGCAATCTGCAGCTGACCGATGGTCTGCCCCAGTGCAACCCACGCAAAGAGTGGCCCAAAGATCATAACTGAGTATTCAAAGACAGCGACATAAGACGGCTCGCCAAGCTGATAAGCTTTGATCAACATAAAGACGGCAACCGTTGATCCGACCGCCTGCACCAAAACCCAGGGCAAGGCCAGATCCATCGGCCAGACCCAGCCCCGCGTCACAAAACCTGCGGGTCCCTCGGGCGTCGCCATAGGAAAGAACGTAAAGCCGAGCAGCCCGATCCCTCCGGCCAGACCCAGTGTTGTGATCATCGTCGCCAGCAGGGCAACTGTGCTTTCATCTGCGCAGCGGGTGCGCGTGACAATGGCGCTGAGCGCGTAAAAGAACCCTCCGGCCACCGGCAACAGAGTCAGCATATCGAAAGACCGCAGATCGGGTTGCAATACGCACATGATACCAACAAACCCCATCAACACCGCCAGAATGCGCCATGGCCCGATCGGTTGCCTGAGAAACAGCGCCGAAATCAACAGGACAAAAATAGGCGAGGTAAACAGCCCAGCCAACGCCTGCGCAATCGGCATCAGGGCCAGAGCGCTGAAATAAAACAGCATCGCCAGGGTGATCAGAACGCTGCGCAACAGGACAAAACCTATCCGACGTGGCCGCAGGCTGCCGAAGCCCAACAACGAAAGCACCCCGATAAGCGGCAACATCATCAGCGCCCTGCTGAAATGAAACTGCCAAAGACCAATGGTTTCTGCCAGCCGGATCACAAAGTTGTCGATGACCCCGATGATCGCCATCGACGCCACCATCAACACGGATGCCAGCATCAGAGAGGTCTGCGGCGGCGCATGCATTTTTGTATCCCGCTCCCTTTCAACGGCCTGCCAAAACGGCAGTTCTAGTATCCAGCATAATTGCGAAACATATCGCAACAAGTTTGCGCCCCGAGGCGGCAACATGCTAAGCTCATCTCAAACGAGAACGAGCAGTAACCAGTTCCATGACCGCACTAAAACAGTACCAGCGGATCGAAGCCACCGGTCTGTGGCGCCCCTCGCCCGATGAACAGCGGCGCGAGGTAGTGGTCTCGATTGGCGAGGCAACACTGACGATCTCGGACTTCAATGATCATGCGCTGACCCATTGGTCTCTGGCAGCGCTTGAACGTCAAAACCCCGGCGCGTACCCGGCGGTTTTCAACCCCGATGGCGACCCGGGTGAGACGCTTGAGCTGGATGAATCCGAGACCACAATGATTGAGGCGATAGACAGGTTGCAGCGCGCCATCGAAAAGGCACGTCCGCGTCCCGGCCGGCTTCGGTGGCTCAGCGTCGGAGGCGTTGTCGCAGTGGTGGCGGCAGTGCTGCTGCTTTGGCTGCCCGATGCTCTGCAAAGCCATGTCGTCTCGGTCGTGCCGGCGATCAAGAGGCAAGAGATTGGCAACACGATTCTGCAACGGATCGAACGGGTGTCCGGGCGCGCCTGTGCTTCGCCGGACGCGCAGGCCTCACTGGATCGTCTTGCGCGGCGCACAGGTGTCCGTCAGATTGTGATTCTGCCCGCAGGGGTAAAAGACAGCCTCAGCCTACCCGGCGGGACCATCCTGCTGAACCGCGCACTTGTCGAAGATCATGAAGACCCCGCCGTTGCTGCCGGCTATGTGATCGCCGAGCGCGCACTTGCGGCGTATAGTGATCCGCTGGACGATCTGTTGAACCACACCGGACCTTCTGCGGCGTTCCGTCTGCTTACCACCGGCCAGCTGACCGCCGATATTGTGGATACCTATGCGGAACAGGTACTATCCGAACCGCGACCGACGCTGACGGATGATCAACTGCTTGCGATGTTTGCGCAGGCCGCGATGCCCTCAACCCCCTACGCCTACGCCCGCGACATCACGGGCGAGACGGTTCTGGGATTGATCGAGGCTGACCCGATGGCAGGGCGAACGCTGGAACAGGTCCTGCCGGACCGCGATTGGGTTCAGTTGCAAAACATCTGCGGCGAGTGAACGGGACTATTTGGTCCCGAACATGCGGTCACCCGCGTCGCCCAGCCCAGGCATGATATAGCCTTTTGAGTTCAGCTCGCGATCCAGCGCAGCGGTAACGATATGCACATCCGGGTGCGCTTCTTTCATGCGGGCGACACCTTCGGGCGCGGCCAACAAGCAGAGGAAACGAATGTCTTTCGCCCCGGCCTCTTTCAACAGATCAATCGCGGCAGCCGAGCTGTTGCCCGTTGCCAGCATCGGATCAACGGCTATGACCAGACGATCCTTCAGCCCCTCTGGGGCCTTGAAGTAGTACTGAACCGGTTTCAGTGTCTCCTCGTCCCGATAGAGGCCGACAAACCCGACTCGTGCCGACGGGATCAGTTCCAGTACGCCATCCAGCATGCCGTTGCCCGCCCGAAGGATCGAGACAAGGGCCAGTTTCTTACCCGCCAGAATGGGGGCATCCATCTCTTCCATCGGGGTTTCGATATGGCGTGTGGTCTGCGGCAGCTCACGTGTGACCTCATAGGCCAAAAGCAAGGTGATCTCGCGCAGCAGCTGGCGGAATACGGCGGTGGATGTGCCCTTGTCCCGCATGAGCGTCAGCTTGTGCTGCACCAACGGGTGATCAACGACGGTCAGATGTTCGCTCATGTGTTCTCCAGTCTTTTTCTGACCCGCGCGCGGGTCTCTTCATCGCAAAAGGCCGCGTTCAGGGCCGTATCGTTGAGGGCGGCAAAGTCCTCGGCCTGCCAGCCGAAGGCCTGCCCCAGCATCTCATATTCGCGCCGCATTGTGGTGTGAAAAAACGGCGGGTCATCGGTTGAGACCGTGACCTTTACCCCCGCATCACGCAGGCGCGCAATTGGATGGGCGGCAAAATCGGGGAACACCCCCAGCACAACGTTGGAGCCAGGACAAACCTCAAGCGTGACGCCGCGATCGACCAGTTCGCGCACCAGATCGGGGTCTTCGATGGAGCGTACGCCATGGCCAACCCGTTCCACCCCGAGATCACGGATTGCATCCCGCACGCTCTCTGGCCCGCCAAACTCACCTGCATGGGTCGTCAGGCGCAGGCCGGCCTCTCGCGCGCAATCAAAGGCCCATTGAAAGTCACCCTGACGGCCAACAGATTCGTTCCCTCCCATGCCAAAACCGGTGATCCAATTCCCGGCTGTTTCGGCGGCGCAGATGGCGCTCTGCCGGGATTGCTCTGGCCCGAAGTGACGCACGCAAGTGACGATCCCGCGCAGCGTAATGTCGAACTTGCGCTCGGCCTCATCGGCTGCGTCGCGGATCGCGTTCAGATAATCCTGCCATGCGTTAAGGTCACCACCACCGCAGAAATCGGGGCTCAGGAACGTCTCGGAATAGACCACGCCGTTTGCCGCGCTTTCTTCGAGAATGGCAAGCGTCAGGCGGCGAAAGTCTTCGGGTGATTTCAAGACCTCACAGGCGGCCTCGTAAACATTAAGAAAATGCGCGAAGTCCCTGAAATCATAGCTGCCATCCGATTTGAAAATACCGCTCAGATCGATGCGTTTTTCATGGGCAAGCTGGCGAATGAACGCCGGAGGTGCGGCCCCTTCGTGATGCAGGTGAAGTTCGATTTTGGGGAGATCAGCGACTGTCATAGAAAGCTCCTGCCGGGACCTTGCGCCGGAACACCCAGATGATGGGCGATGCTGGCGGCGATATCTGCGAAATTGACCTGACCGATCTGACCCGCCCCTTGCCCGGCGACCAGAACCGGCACCTGCTCGCGCGTATGGTCCGTTCCGATCCAGCTGGGGTCATTGCCGTGATCTGCGGTCAGCAGCATCAGATCATCGGGGCGCAGTTTCTCAAGAATGGCGCCGATCTCGCGGTCGAACCATTCCAGCGCGCGCACATAGCCGCTGATGTCGCGCCGATGGCCGTACAAGCTGTCGAACTCGACAAAATTGGCAAAGGTCAGGCTGCCGTCTTCGGCCTGATCGACCAGATCGGAAAGGTGCACCATCAGCTCGGCATCAGATCCCTTGCGCAGCGTATCGATCCCCTGCATCGAGAATATGTCGCCTATTTTGCCCACTGCATGCACGCGCTGCCCCGCATCCTGCACCCAATTGGTCAGCACAGGCGCAGGGGGCGTAATAGCAAAATCCTTGCGATTGGTCGTGCGGGCAAAGCCCTGCTCAGCCGAGCCAACGAATGGCCGCGCGATGACCCGTCCGACCTTCATCTCATGCAGCATCGGCGCCAGTGTTCTGCACATCTCCAGCAGTTTCTCGAGCCCGAAGCTTTCTTCATGCGCTGCGATCTGAAACACGCTGTCCGCTGAGGTATAGCAGATCGGCCAGCCCGTTCGCATATGTTCGTCCCCCAGTTCCGCAATGATCGCGGTACCCGATGCATGGCAACCCCCCAGAATACCCGCTGTTCCGGCGGCAGCGGCGGCGGCGCGGCTCAGATGGGGGGGGAATGCGGGCTTGCTTTCGGGGAAATAGTGCCAGTCCCACGGAACGGGCAACCCTGCCAGTTCCCAATGGCCCGAGGGGGTGTCTTTGCCCGGCGAATGTTCCCGCGCGCATCCCCACAGGCCCGTTGGCGTGATTTCAAGCCCCGGCGTTTCCGCACCAGACGCCAAACGCGCCGCAGCACCCAGCCCAAGGCGATCCAGGTTCGGCATGTGCAAAGGGCCTGACCGGCCTTCTTCGGCGCGCGTGGCGGCACAGGCTTGCGCAATATGGCCCAGCGTGTTTGCGCCGGTGTCCGGGGTATCCCCATTAAAATACTGGTCCGCATCCGGTGCGCCGCCGATGCCGACGGAATCCATGACAACCAGAAACGCGCGGCTCATGGCGTGATCCGTTCATGGATCAGCTGCGGTGGTTCGATCCGCGCCGGACCGATTGTAACCGAGCGCTGAATAACCTCGGCAGCCCGTCGCGCCGCGTCTTCGCGCGCGGCATGTACGGTGGCCAGAGGCGCGCCCTTCGCAACCTTCTCTCCAAGCCGGACAATTTCCGACAGCCCGACTGCGGGATCAATTGTATCGCTTTCGACCTGCCGACCGCCGCCCAGCGCCACAACTGCAAGGCCCAACGCTTCGCCATCAATGGCCGTGACATATCCGTCGATCGGGGCCTGAACCTCAAGAATGACGCTGGCTTCGGGCAGATAGCGCGACCAGTTATCAACAAAACCCAGCGGCGCGCCAACAGCGGCCATCATCTTGCCAAACCGTTCTGCCGCCCGGCCATCGCGGATTGACCCGGCAATCAGGTCACGCCCGTCCGACGCGCTATCGGCGATCCCTGCATCTGCCAGCAGAACGCCCCCCAACTCGGTCGAGATTGTTGCGAGCGCCGTGTCGTACCCACCAGTCAGCACTTTCATAACCTCGGCCACCTCAAGCGCATTGCCCAATGCAGGCGCCAGCGGCTGGTTCATGTCTGTGATCACCGCAGATGTCTTGCACCCGGCGGCGTTTGACGTCTGAGACAGAGCGGTGGCCAGTCGGCGCGCATCTTCGAGGCTTTTCATAAACGCGCCGCTGCCGACTTTGACGTCGAGAACCAGCGCATCCGGGCTGGCCGCGAGTTTCTTGGACAGGATCGACGCTGTGATCAGATCCAGGCTTTCCACGGTTGCGGTGACATCGCGAATTGCATAAAGTCGCTTGTCCGCCGGCGCGATTTGCGCGGTTGCGCCAACAATGGCGGCCCCGGTTTCCTTTAATATCTGTGCAAGCCGGTCCTGCCCGATCTGCGTGCTGACACCTGGGATTGCCTCAAGCTTGTCCAGCGTACCGCCGGTATGCCCCAGCCCGCGGCCCGAGATCATTGGAACATATGCCTCGCATTCCGCGAGCGCCGGTGCAAGAACCAGACTGACGCAATCGCCCACGCCTCCGGTCGAGTGCTTGTCGATCACCGGGCCATCCAGATCCCACTGCAAGACATCGCCACTGTCGCGCATTGCGCGGGTCAGCGCCTCGCGGCCCTCGGCATTCAGCCCGCCCATGCATACCGCCATGGCAAAGGCCGCCGCCTGCGCATCGCTGACAACACCGTCGGCGAGGCCCTGCGCGAACCAGGTCAGTTCCTCAGAGGTTGGCACGTCATTTTGGCGCAGCTTTGTGATAATTGAACGGGCGTCCATCTGAGCTGCCTCTATAGAAACGTCTTGTCAAAGGCACCCGGCAGCAGATCTGCGATGGTGGTTTTGACTTCTGCCCCTGCAACTGTTGCCATTGTGACCACTACATCACCCGCACCAAACTCTGCCAGTTTCTGACGGCAGCCCCCACACGGCGGCACCGGCTGCGCGCTGCCCGCAACCACATAAACCTCGGCCAATTGGGTTTCACCCGACGCGACCATCGCGGCAATTGCGCCAGCCTCGGCACATGTCCCTTCGGGATAAGCGACATTTTCAACATTGCACCCCATGTAGACGGCACCTGATGGGGTCCGCACCGCAGCGCCCACCTTAAAGCCGGAATAGGGTGCGTGCGCATTTTCGCGCACTTTAATGGCTGCCTCTCTGAGTGACATTGCGATTCCTCAGCTTTTGATCATCTGGTCAGAAAGCGATACTCTAAATGAAGGCAAGTGGAAACTTTAAGCCCCTTTACAGCGAAATTTAGCCCAAGCGCTCCGACCCTGACCAAGACCATATGAAATTTGGTCGCTGAACTCGGCCAGATGCGATCCTACCGGTCGCCTTCTAGCAGCTTGTGGCGCAGGGCCGAATCCAACACAGGATCGCAAGGTCGCACCTTGGGGAGGCTCTCTTGGGCTTGCGAAGCCTTGACGAAGGCACCTCATCAGACAAACAATCGCAAGTTAGGTCGCAGCATTGTCTCTGGCAGAGGCGCCAATCCCCCCTGAAATTTGACAAAATCATGGCGCCCCCCACACTAGCGATCGTGTAGTTTAATAAGTGTTGGTAGTTATGGAACCAGTTAACAGGACCCAGGCCCGGGTCGATGCGCTCGGTGAGCTTGGGCTTGACCCATCGGCCGGTGCAGATGAAATTCGCGACGCGTGGCGGCGCATTGCGTTTCATGCACACCCGGATCACACCGGAGGCGATTATACAAACTTTTCTCAGGCAAAAGCTGCGTATGACTATCTGCGCGCTGAAGGTCTGACCGACCGGAGTACCGAGGCGGATGCTCAGCCTCAGCCACGTCGGCCCAAGTTGCGAAAACGTCTGATCGAGTTCGATGCCGAAGAGCTGAAAACCTGCTACGGCCTGCTCAACGCGGATCTTGCATTGTCGCACCGGAGAGACGAGGCAGAGGACGACGATGCCGCCAATTTGGCTAAGGCTACGGGCCGTGCATCCGATCACGTGCCAGAGGCTGTCGAGTGTTTCGGGCGGGACCTGACCTTCGTTGTCACCTCTCCGGTTTGCGAAGGTCCAAATCGGATCGCACTACCGACATGCATTTTGGTAACCCGCCGGCAGGCAGAGCCCGAGATCCTCGCGTTTCAGTCCAAAAGTTCCGGTGTCGGCGAAGTGGTGATACCCGACGCCCTGCGGGAGAGTAAATTTCCCGGCGCCAAAAGCGTGCGCATCCGGTTTGACGCCGATCAGCAGATGCATCGCCAGCATTGAGCGCACTTCATTGTAACAAAGCCCGGCCTAACCGGCCGGGCTTTGTCAAACAGATCTGATATCAGTTAGAAATCGGACCTTCCGAGGTGAATTTCGGAATGACGGCGGCAGAGGCACCCGCACCTTCGATGCCCGGCCAGTTTCCTTCGGCCAGATCAATGTTGCCGGGGACGTCTTCTTCCCAGAAGCCCACAACAACATCCGTGATGTTCAGATACAGCTTGTCATCCACGATCCGCCACAGGTTCGGGTTTGCGGGAACCTTACCACCGCGCGATACGCCATAAGCACAGTGACCATCATATTGCGGCGCATAAAAGGCCGGGTTCTCGAGGAACTTGTCGCGGTTTTCCTCGCTGGCAAAGGCCCATGTCGAACCATTGTAATCCGCCGTGATATCCGCGCGACCGCGAACCGGAGACGGCTGTGTCTGCCCAACCGGAGCCTGATCAAGGCCACGATAGGAGACAACATCATAACCCGAGACTGCAAATCCGGTGCCGTCGATATATTGCGGCCCCGCAAAGGCAGGAACAGCCAACGCCATAGCGGCGGCAAAAGTCAGGGCAAATCGTTTCATGTGATCAATCCTTTTGTCTCATCAGTCTCAAGGGTGCCTGTGCGGCGGTATTGCCGTGACAATATGCGATTTCAGATCACTTCGTAGCCCTGCTCGCGACGCTGTGAAATCTGACGAGCAATCGTGAGGCATTTGAGGGCTAATGTTTCAAACCCGGTTCCGCGTTAGGGGCTGGACTCTCAGGATTGCAATATTAGCTGTTGAGCTGCGGGCATACCGCCCGGCACTGGCACGAAAGGCACGAGATGAGCGACAACGCAACTTACACCCCGCCAAAGGTCTGGACCTGGGACAGCGAGAGCGGCGGCCAATTTGCAAATATTAACCGGCCCATCGCAGGTGCCACCCACGACAAGGACCTGCCGGTCGGCAAGCACCCATTGCAACTGTATTCATTGGCCACGCCAAACGGCGTCAAGGTCACGGTCATGCTGGAAGAGTTGCTGGCACTGGGTCATGAAGGCGCCGAATACAACGCTTGGCTCATCAATATCGGCGAAGGCGATCAGTTCAGCTCGGGCTTTGTGGGCGCCAACCCCAACTCTAAAATCCCAGCACTTTGGGATCGGTCCGGCGATGCACCCGTGCGTGTCTTTGAAAGCGGCTCTATCCTGTTTCACCTTGCCGAGAAATTCGGCGCATTCCTGCCTGAACCGGGCCCGGGCCGTGTTGAGGTCATGAACTGGCTGTTCTGGCAGATGGGCAGCGCGCCTTATCTTGGGGGTGGGTTTGGCCATTTCTACGCCTATGCGCCGGAAAAATGGGAATACCCGATCAATCGCTTTGCGATGGAAGCCAAGCGTCAGCTGGACGTTCTTGAACGCGAACTGTCCAACAAGACCTATATCGCGGGCGACGATTACACGATCGCAGATATCGCGATCTGGCCGTGGTACGGTCAATTGGTTCTTGGCCGGCTTTACGAAGCGGCCGAGTTTCTGGATGTCGAATCCTACAAGAACGTCATGCGGTGGGCTAAAATGATTGACGAGCGTCCGGCGGTCAGCCGCGGCCGTATGGTCAACCGCCCCTTTGGCGAACCTCACACTCAACTGCACGAACGCCACGATGCCAGTGACTTTGAGACCAGGACGCAGGACAAGCTTGCGGCTACCTCAGAGTAACGAAAGCAGGCAACTTAACCACGCGACCCGTTTCGCGTGGTCAACAAGTTGGTTGTCTATTTCAAAATCGGCGGCTTGCCCGGATCGCTGCCCGGCACGACGGGAGATAACTCCCGTTTTTCCGGTTGAGGCAGTTCAAAACGCAGGCCAGCGCGCGCTAAGGCCGCAGCAGCGCTGTCTTCGGGATCAAAGAAACCAACATCCAATGCACCCGCCTCGATCCCCGAAAAGGTCAACGCTTCGGAGACGGCTTTGGCCAAGGCCGACTGCGCCCCATCCAGCGCGCCGATGAAGCCCAGCATGTGACCGCGACCACCTCCGTCAGATGTTGTGCCAACAAGATAGGCCGATTGAGCAAGCCCCACCGCTGTTGCCAGCTTGGCGTCCAGAGCGGTCAGCAAGCTGTCAGGTAGACCCGATGGCGACAGAAATTCTGCCAGTTTCTGTTGCACCTCTTCCGGCGTGTGTTGCAGCGTACTGGACAGCCATCCCAACGCCTCGGCGGGAACCAACATCGATGACGGCGCCGTATCCAGGTTCAACCCTAGCCCGATGCCCTGCCCCGCAAGCATCGACGACAACACCCGGCCTGAAAGCGCCACATAGGGCACCGGACGACCGGCAAAGCGCACCAGACGCTCCTCTCGGTCGAAGGCCAGAACAAAGCGACCATCGGCGACATCGAACAGTTCGGGCTGAATCTGCTCGTCCCGCGCCTCTTCGGTCAACATCAGGAACAGTTCGCTGTCGGCAAGCCGTTCAAAGAACCGCAGCCGCGCCGCATCATCCTGCGGGTCAGCCTGCATTCCGGCATGTGCGGCGTCCAAAGCCGTTTCAGTCATTCAGCACCTCCTGAACCCGCGCGCGCAGAACAGGCAGCAGATCGCTTTCGAACCACGGGTTTTTCTTCAGCCATGCCGTATTGCGCCAGGACGGATGAGGCAAGGCAAAGGCGCACGGCGCATGGTCTCGCCAGTTGCGTACCGTATCAGTAACTGAGGTTTGCACATCCAGATGGTATTTATGCGCGTGCCCCCCGACCAGGACGGTCAGCGGCACATCGCCCAAGGCGCGCATCACCTTGTCATGCCACGTGCGGCCACAAATGGCCGGCGGCGGCAGATCAGCCTTGCGTTCATTGTAGCCGGGAAAACAAAACGCCATCGGCACGATTGAAACGCGAGACAGATCATAAAACACATCCGGACCTATGCCCAGCCAGTCGCGCAGGCGATCGCCAGAAGGATCGGTGAAAGGTCGCCCCGACTCGTGGACCCGCGCCCCCGGCGCCTGACCCGCAATCAGGATACGCGCGCCAGAGCGGAACCAGACGACCGGGCGCGGCTCATGTGCCGTAACGGTCTGCGCGAATGTATCGGCACATATGCGACAGGATTTGATCTGTTCAGGCAGCGAATTCATCTGACCGCAAGATTTCCCTGAAAAAACTTGTCCATCTCTCTGTGCAAAGATAACGGGTCTGCTGCTTTGGTCCAGCAACCAGAGCAGAATTCAGATCACATTCCTTATAACAAGAACCGGTACGCATTGATCATTTGTTTCATAATTCGACATAATGTGGCCAATATGGACCGGTATTGAATGCGCTCAATACCCGATCTAACAAGATAAAGATCCAAACGGGACGACCACCAGGCCGAGCATGCTTGAGTTCGAGAATGTCAGCAAATCCTTCTGGACCGGGACACGGCGTAAAGTGATCCTGGACAATGCCTCGTTTCGGGTTGAACTTGGCAAATCGCTGGGTGTTCTCGCACCCAACGGCACCGGAAAGACAACTCTGATCAACATGATGGCGGGCCTTGAGAAACCAGATGAAGGTGTCATCCGGCGCGAGTGCCGGGTATCGTTCCCAATGGGGTTTACCGGTGGTGTCGCGCCGCGTTTGTCTGCGTTGGAAAACTCCCGATACATCGCCAATATCTATGGCATGGATCCGGACTATGTTGAGGCATATTGTAGCTGGCTATGTGGGCTGGGTGAGTACTTCAATCAGCCGCTCGGGACCTATTCCAGCGGGATGCGCGCACGTTTTACCTTTTCGCTCATGCTGGCGCTCGATTTCGACATGTACCTCATTGACGAAGGAATGCCCGCAACAACCGATGTCGAATTCAACAAGAAGGCTGGCGCAATCCTGCAGGAACGGTTGCGAACGACGACGCTTGTGATTGTCTCGCACAGCCCTAAGGTGCTGGAAAAATTCGCGCGGCAGGCCGCCGTCCTGCTCGACGGGCAACTCTACTTGTTTGATTCCTTGGAAGAGGCACAGCAACTCTATGACTACCAAACCCAAGGCTAAGAAATACAACCCCGACCGGTCGGAAAACACCGATGGATCGGCATCCGCGCGCTCGGATGCCATCAAGCGCATCCGCGAGGCGACGCAAACACCGGTAGAGGCGGAAGAGCCTCAGCCCGGCACTGAACTGGATGCGATCAAGCGCGAAGGGCTGACAGGCCGACAATTGCGTATTGCCCGCAGGCTGGCGCAAAAGAACGGGTTGGCAGCCACGTCAGACTATGATGCCGTACGCCTGCTACGAAAAAAAGGTATCGATCCGTTTCAGCGGGCAAACCTGCTGGAGCTTGCCGCAGCCAGCAATTCAAATTCAGATGAGAGCGCCGAGTCGCAGGACAAGGTTACGATCCATCTGCCGCAAACGGTGAAGGAAGAGCCGGAAAACCTTCCTGGGCCTGAACTGAGCCCTGCCCAGCGCCGCGAATTTGAGATCGGGCAGATCCAGAAAGACATCGCGCGCCGCCGCAAACGCAAACTGTTTACGCTGTTTGCGCGACTGGCCGTGTTTGTTCTCCTGCCGACGCTGGTCGTGGGCTATTACTTCTATCGCGTGGCAACGCCGATGTATGCCAGCAAGTCCGAGTTTCTGATCCTTCAAGCTGACGGCGGCCCCGGCGGCATTGGCGGGCTGCTGGCAGGGACGCAATTCGCGACAACTCAGGATTCGATTTCGGTGCAGTCTTTCCTCGAATCGAAAGAGGCCCTTTTGCTGCTGGATCGAGACGCCGGATTCACCGAAGTTTATCAACAGGATTGGATAGACTCGATTCAGCGTCTGGAGCCGGATGCAACGCTGGAAGATGCCTATAAGCTTTTTAAGAAAGTGATCACAATCGGATATGACCCAACCGAAGGCGTGATCCGGATGGAGGTGGCAGCGCCGGACCCGGACACGTCGACTGTATTCTCAGAGAAGCTGATCTCTTACGCCGAAGAAAGGGTCAATGCACTGTCGGAAAAAAAGCGCGCGGATCAGATGCGCGACGCGCTAGAGAGCTTTGAGACCGCCGAAGTGGAACGCAGGAACGCTCAGGAAGATCTGATCGAACTGCAACTACAGGGCGCGGTTCTGGATCCGGCAAACGTTCTGGCGGGGCTGCGGCAGCGCATCACCGAAATCGAGTTTCAGGTGCAAGACAAGGAACTGCAACTTGCCGCATTGCTGGACAATCCGCGCCCGAACAAGGCGAAAGTTGACGGTGTTCAGGCCGACATAGGCCGACTCGAAGCGGTGCTTGAAGAGTTGAATGCAGAAATGCTGGATGCGTCCGCTGGCGAAAACTCGCTTGCCCGTCTCAGTGTGCGCATTCAGATGGCACAGGCCGATTTGGCCGCACGCGATATGATGCTGCAAACCGCAATGCAACAAATGGAATCCACGCGAACCGAGGCCAATAGAAAGGTGCGCTATCTGACAGTCTCGGTGAACCCGATCCCCAGTCAGGAACCCAGCTATCCTCGCAAGTTCGAAAATACGATTTTGGCTTTCCTGGTATTTGCTGGTATCTACCTGCTGATTTCACTGACAGCGTCAGTCCTCCGTGAACAGGTATCTTCGTAAGACCCATGAAACATGTAAAAATCGCCGACCTGACGGTTGGCAATGACCTTCCGCTGACCATTATCGCCGGTCCCTGCCAGTTGGAAACTGCGGATCATGCCCAGATGATCGCTGGCACCATGAAAGAGGCCTGCGACGCAGCCGGGGCGCAATATGTCTTTAAGGCGTCATACGACAAGGCAAACCGTACCTCGTTGTCCGGCAAACGCGGGATGGGGATCGATGCGGGCCTAAAGGTGCTGGACAATATTCGCAAAACGATGGGCATCCCGGTTCTGACCGACGTTCATACCGAGGCGCAATGCGCATTGGCGGCGGATGCCGCAGACGTCCTGCAGATACCCGCCTTTCTTTGTCGGCAGACCGATATGTTGCTGGCGGCAGGTAACACGGGTGCGGTGATCAACGTTAAAAAGGGGCAGTTCCTTGCCCCTTGGGAAATGCAAAACATCATCACCAAGATCGAAAGCACCGGCAACCAGAAGCTTCTGCTGACTGAACGTGGGTCGTCTTTTGGCTACAACACGCTGGTCGCGGATATGCGGGCGCTGCCGATTATGGCGCAGACAGGTTACCCGGTGGTTATGGACGCCACCCACTCGGTCCAACAACCCGGTGGACAAGGCGGTTCATCCGGTGGTCAGCGCGAGTTCGCGCCTGTAATGGCGCGCGCTGCGGTCGCGGTTGGCACAGCCGCCGTCTTCATGGAGACTCATCAGGACCCGGACAATGCGCCCTGTGACGGGCCGAATATGATTTTTCTGGATCAGATGCCTCACCTGGTTGACACATTGATGCGCTTTGATGCGCTGGCAAAATCGAACCCTGTTGAAATTTAATAATTGAGATTTTCATGACCAAACCAATCCCTGAGGTGACACCCAACACCTGGAGCTTTCTGCGCGACCCGATGATCAAACCCACCGGGTTCCGCGAATATGACGCGCGCTGGAAGTACCCTGATGAGATCAACCTGCCCGGCATGACCGCTCTGGGCCTTGGCCTTGGCACTCAGATGCGCCGTCGCGGGATCAAACCCGTGATTGCGGTTGGAAATGACTATCGCGACTATTCACTCGCGATCAAAAATGCGCTGATCCTTGGTCTTGTTCAGGCGGGCATTCAGGTCAAGGATATTGGCCCCGCACTCAGCCCGATGGCCTATTTTGCACAGTTTCACCTGGATGTGCCCGCTGTGGCCATGGTGACGGCCAGCCACAATCCGAATGGTTGGACCGGGGTAAAAATGGGCTTTGATCGCCCGTTGACCCACGGCCCTGACGAAATGGCCGAACTGCGCGACATCGTCCTGAACGGAGAAAGTCAGGCGCATCCAGGCGGGTCCTGTGAATTTGTGGATGGCGTCAAAGAGGCCTATCTTGACGACCTTGTCGGGGATTTCAAAATGTCCCGACCTCTCAAGGTGGTGTGTGCCACCGGCAACGGCACCGCATCAGCCTTTGCCCCCGAGATATTCGAACGGATCGGCGTCGAGGTTGTGCCCAGCCACAATGCGCTCGACTACACATTCCCGAACTACAACCCCAACCCCGAAGCGATGGAGATGCTCCACGACATGTCCGACGCGGTAAAAGCCAGTAGTGCGGATCTAGCGTTGGGTTTTGACGGCGACGGTGATCGCTGCGGCGTTGTTGATGACGAGGGCGAAGAGATTTTTGCCGACAAGGTGGGCGTGATCATGGCCCGCGATCTGGCCAAGCTTCACCCCGGCGCAACCTTCGTGGCAGACGTGAAATCGACCGGTCTGTTCGCCAGCGATCCTGAGCTGAAGGCGAAGGGCGTAAAAGCGGATTATTGGAAAACCGGTCACAGCCACATGAAACGCCGCGTCAAAGAGATTGGTGCGTTGGCCGGGTTCGAGAAATCGGGGCACTATTTCCTCGCCGAGCCCATTGGGCGCGGGTACGATTGCGGCATGCGCGTCGCCGTTGAGATTTGCAAGCTGATGGACCGCAACCCGGGTCAGAGCATGTCTGACCTGCGCAGGGCACTGCCCAAAACCTGGTCCACCCCAACCATGTCGCCCTATGCCGCGGATACCGAGAAGTATGACATTCTCGCCCGGCTGGTCGACAAGCTGGTGGCCAAGGCCGAGGCCGGTGAGACACTGGCCGGTCGCCCGATCAAAGAGGTCGTGACTGTGAATGGCGCGCGGGTCATTCTGGACAATGGCAGCTGGGGTCTGGTGCGCGCATCGTCAAACACACCCAATCTGGTTGTGGTCTGCGAAAGCAGCGAAAGCGACGAAGAGATGCGGGCCATCTTCGCAGATATCGACGCCGTGATCCGGACCGAACCGGGCGTTGGCGACTACGATCAGACGATCTGATATGTCATGCGGGGCGTCTTTATGCGCCCCGCCCCTTATACCGAGCTTCAATTCCCGCCGAACAGCTTCAGAAGGCCTTTCTTGGCTTCTTCCTCAAGCTTGTTCTTAACGGCATCTTCAACCTGTTCGCTGTCGGTGATCGTGGTATCCAGTTCATTCCCGACCTTTTCTAGAACCTTGCTCTTTGCATCCTCTTCAAGCTCTTTGACCTTCACGTCGGCGGCGGCCTCAATCACTTTGGTCAGGTCGGGCTTGATAGACGGGTTGCTCCATGGCCCTATGATCCGCACCGGCACCGAAATTCCATTGCCCGAATTCGCGCGCAGGGCCACCGGCGTGAACACATAGTCGATATCGCGTGCACCTAACCCGACGCGACCCTTTCCGTCGGCACGAAAGTTATCCAGCTTCATCAGTAGATCGTTGTTTGTCAGATTCCCCTGATCCATTACAAAGCTTGCCGTCAGGCTGTTAAAGACGGTTGTGCCGCCCGTTCCCTGCCCACGTCCCATAAGGCGGTCGAGATCGAAACCCGAGATCACGCCCTGGCCGACATCGATGCTCCCCTTACCGCTGAGCGAGCGCATGATCTGGTCTTCGGTCTGACCAACCCCCAAAAACTCAAACGTCCCGGACCCGGACCCCGACAGACGTTCGATCCCACCCATCGTGCTAAGCGCCTGTTTGATATCGATACCCTTGGCGGTCAGGTTTCCCCCAACCGACAGCCCGTTTCTGTTATTGGCAACAAGCTGTCCGTTCAGCTGCCCTGCAAACAGACTCGCGGGATGCATTTCCAATACGGCGCGCGACCGGTCCAGCTTCATCGTCAGGTCGCTGGGCCCAAAGGTCATGCCCGGCACTGCGATCGAATTCGCCTTTAGCCGGATACTGCCATTGGCCAACGACAGAGCGGAGGCATCGATCGGGTCTGTTGACCACCCATCCGATGCCGCCGCACCACCGCCTGAGCCATTACCGGCACCTGCCGTCCCGGTCTGGGTCACGCTGGACAGGTCGAGATCGCCCGCATTCAGACGCGCGGTGAACTGAGGCGGGTCCGAGATGACGATGTCCGCTTCACCGTCAAAGCGATTACTGTCCAACAGCGCTGTGAACTCCCGCAGCGAAATGCGGCCATCGCTGGTATAGGTCATCTGACCCGACACATCGGCGACTTGCCCCAATCCCTGTGGCACCGAAACGCCCTCCTGACCAAAGGCGGTCAGCAGTTTTTCTGTGCTGGTGGTTTTGATATGCGTTTTGCCGTCCATTTCACCGGTCAGATTTACACGGCCCGAAAAACTGATATCTCCGCCGGGCGCAGTCATGCTCAACTCAAGCGGTGTGACGGCACCGGATGCGAAGGCAGGTAAATCGGGAATCGTAAGGTCGACATCTACCGAGCCCCCGGTCACCGGCATTTCTGCCGACATGTCCATCGGCGATGTGGTGCTGGGCCATTTGGCGGACAGATCGACATTGGCGAAATCCATCTTGGTTTCACCATTCTCGACATAAATCAGACGCGCGTTGGTCAGTTCCAACCGATCGAGGGTGATCGCGCCTGCCTCGGATGCTGCCACAGAGCCTGATGGTTCACTTGTGGAACCGGGGCCGGTCTCTGTCGCCGTCAGTTCCCAGTTTCCGCGCCCGTCGGACAACTCAAGCCGCAAAACGGGGTTGTCTGCCAGCAGCCTTCTAATGCGCAGGTCACCGCTCAACAGAGCCGAGGCATCAACGCCCACCGCCAGACTCTGCGCGCTGAGCATCGGGTCCGGTCCCGCCCAGGGCGCATTGCCGAAGGCAACCGGCCCGGTTTCCATCCCCAATACGGGCCAGAAGGAAAGATTGACATCGCCCGACAGCTTAAGCTCGCGCCCGGTCTGCGCCCGCACCTGTTCGGCCAGAATAGCGGCCAGTTTGTCGCCCGGCATCATCAGTAGCGCACCGATCACCAATCCAAATGCGGCAACCAGAATGAATACGATCCGTATCAACCACTTCATACTTTGCCCTCGCCTTTTTCGGCTTGTCTGCTCTGTTGCAAGTCAGCCCTGTCTACACAACATTTGCAAGGGGAAGCGTTCCCCACTATATGCCGCGCCATGACTACAAACCCGCCAAACCTCCGCCCTGACCTGGCCCCTGCTGCCCAGATCACCGAGACGCCCCGTTCTAACCAGCCCACCATTGGCATGGTTTCGCTGGGCTGTCCCAAAGCTCTGGTCGACAGCGAACGCATTCTGACCCGTCTGCGGGCCGAAGGGTACGGCATTTCGCCCGACTATTCAGGTGCGGATGCCGTGATCGTGAACACCTGCGGGTTTCTGGACAGCGCCAAGGCTGAATCGCTGGACGCAATCGGCGAGGCGCTGGTTGAGAACGGCAAGGTCATCGTGACCGGATGTCTGGGGGCCGAGCCGGAATACATACGCGAACATCACCCTCGCATCATGGCCGTCACCGGCCCGCATCAATACGAACAGGTGCTGGACGCGGTACATGCAGCGGTGCCACCCGACCCTGATCCCTTTGTCGATCTGCTGCCCGCAAGCGGTGTGCAGCTGACCCCGCGCCACTACAGTTATCTCAAGATTTCAGAGGGCTGTAACCACAAGTGCAAGTTCTGCATCATTCCCGGCATGCGCGGAAAACTGGCCAGCCGCCCTGCGCATGCCGTTCTGCGCGAGGCCGAAAAGCTGGTCGACAATGGCGTACGCGAGCTGCTGGTGATCTCACAAGACACCTCGGCCTATGGGTTGGATCGAAAATACGATGTGAACCCTTGGAAGGATCGCGAAGTTCGCAGCCATATCACGGATCTGGCGCGCGAACTGGGTCAGCTCGATGCCTGGGTTCGATTGCATTATGTCTATCCCTACCCGCATGTGCGCGAACTGATCCCGTTGATGGCGGATGCCGGCTGCAACGTCCTGCCCTATCTGGACATCCCGTTCCAGCACGCGCACCCGGATGTACTGAGGCGCATGGCCCGGCCTGCGGCGGCGGCCAAGACGCTGGATGAAATCGCCGCCTGGCGCGCGACCTGCCCCGATATCACGCTGCGCTCGACCTTTATCGTGGGATATCCCGGTGAAACCGAGGCCGAGTTCCAGACCCTTCTGGATTGGATGGACGAGGCTCAGCTGGACCGTGTGGGCTGTTTTCAATACGAAAACGTGGCTGGCGCACGCTCGAACGACCTGCCGGATCACGTTCCGGCCAAGGTCAAGCAAGAGCGCTGGGAACGCTTCATGGAAAAGGCACAGGCCATCTCTGAGGCCAAGCTTGCCGCCAAGGTCGGGCAAAAGATCGAGGTGATCGTGGACGAGGTCGACGAGGAAGCCGCCACCTGCCGCACCAAGGCAGATGCGCCCGAAATCGATGGGAACCTATTCATCGACACCGGGTTCGAGGCCCTCAAACCCGGCGATATCCTGACGGTCGAGGTGGACGAAGCTGGGGAGTATGATCTGTGGGGCACGCCCGTCTGACTGCCTTCAGATCACGCGAATACAAACGACATGGGCAAACTGTGAGCCAAGTTTATTGGCATTGTTCGCCCATCGGCCAAATCTAATACATGAAGTTACCCCCCACAGACAGGAGGTTTTCATGTTTCATATCAGAAAAATCATGCCAGCCTGCGCGGCTTTGATCATCGCCGCCTATATTGGCACCAGCCCCGCGGCTGCGCAATATCTCGAAAATGACTCGGCCGGTTTCATAAAAGTCGGGTCCACAAAACACGGTCTTCATCATCGCAGCGCGCACCACGTACACCGTCATTTCGTGCCGCCGACCGCAAAGCTTTATAAATCGAAACCGTCCTACTACGGCGTCGCGCCACACAAAGCCAAACGCCATCATGGCCACAAGCGGCATAAGCATCGTTTGCACGTGTACAAAAAGCCCAAGCATCACATATTGAAGTCATACAAACATCGATATGGATATAAGTATCGCAGGCACTGATCCGGCCGGATACCATCAGATCAGGCTGATCAGCACTACCAACCACGCCAGCCCCGCCGCCACCGCTGTAAGCGCCACGGCGGCGCTGGCAGCGTCCTTGGCCTGCCCGGCAAGGCGGTGATGTTCAGTGGATGTATGATCAACCGCCCGCTCAATGGCCGTGTTGAAAAGCTCGGCCACCAGAACCAGAACTCCCAGCGCCAAGATCAGTGCTCGCTCGCCAGCCGTCAGTGGCAGTCCTATGGCGCAGACGACTGAGATCAGGTTCAGCCAGCCCCAAACCCGGAACGAATACTCTTCGCGCCAGGTGGCAGCCAGCCCCTGCCAACTCCAGAGGGTGCGATCACGAAGACGTTGAAAGAAGTTTCGCATGTGCTCGCTCGTTCCTTGGGTCTGCCTGCCCGAAAACAAAACCAGCATTTTTGCCGGATGACCAGAAAAGAAAAACCGCCCTCAAAGGGCGGTGTATTCTCAGATCAGATGCAGGCGGCCCCCAAACAGGACCGCCTGCGGAATGCCTATTGTGTAACCGGGTTACAAACGGTCTGACCCGCTTCGGTTGTGGCCAGTTCATATCCTGCCGAGCAGCTCGGGGAGCCAAACTTGTCATAGTTGGGCTGCACATAAACCGGGGTCGGTTCTTCTTGCTGAGCGCAGGCACCCAATACAACTGCGGTGGCGCAAAGAGCGGCAAACTTGAGTTTCATGTCCATCAATCCTTTATTACTTTTCTGATATTGCCCAATTTTTCGGGGCCAAAAACAGAATACGTCCAAGGCGTCTTTCTGGCAACAGCCTCAATAACAAGCCTGTGATTTGAGGCGAAACCACGCCTGCGGAGGCCTCTCAAACAAAAAACCTCTGGATACCCGGCTTTTTATTCTCGCCAACCAGACTAAGCTACTATCTGACACCAGCCAAAGCGGAGTAGCCAGATGTCAGATGCACCTATTATTGCTCAAAAGTCACCCTTTCCGGTCGAAGTGACCGAGGGCAAAAGCTATTTCTGGTGTGCCTGCGGCAAGTCTAAGCGCCAGCCATTTTGCGACGGGTCGCATAAAGGCACTGAGTTTGAACCCGTAAAATATACGGCAGACTCTAGCAAAAAGGTCTTCTTCTGCGGATGCAAGCAGACATCAAATCTGCCGCTTTGCGATGGAACACACTCAAAGCTCTGACCCGTCTTATCTCAGATCGTTCAGCATGTCGGCGTTCACGCAGAAGTCGGGCGCAGATTTTGCTTGTGCCTGTTGCATCGACAACCAGACGGCACAGTTCTCACTGCAAGAAGCTGCACGGCAACGTGTTACCAAGCGGGCATAATCAGCCTCGGAAAGCCTGCCATCCGCCATCGCTTCGGTCATGGAAACGCCCATACAACGTGCCACGGATCGCGTGAGCCAAAAGTGCTTTTCGATATCGCCTAACGGAGCGCGGGCCATCAGTTCATCCGCGACTGTTCTGACTTGAGCGCAGCGAACCGCACACGATTTAAGCAGTTCTCCGGCGCCAGATCAGCGATTTCATTTTCACTCAACCAATCCGCACACCGACAGGCATATGTACAACCCCGGCACCGTTGAATAAGTTCTGCCCAGTCCTGCTGGCTCAGGTCGCCGCGGCGATGGGCCGCGACCAGATCGGTCCCCGTCGCCTGTCCCATCCGAAGGACAAGGCGCATATGTGTCATGATTTGCCCCAGCTGTATCATTTGCCCATTCTACCTATGGTATCAGGCTGTGCAGCAGTTCCTGATTTCTGCAGTATTCCGGTGCCTGTTCTGACGGTTTCTCATGCGCCAGAAACGCCTTGCAATGGTTGGGATTGGGACAATTCGTACAGCTTAGAACGGCGTCTGAAATCTCATCAACCGAGACCTGCCCACTAATCGCCGCCGCTTCCAGATCCACGCCCAGAGTCGTGGCCATTCGGTCAACAAGCTCGGCGTGGCGTCGTAACATCTCACGAGTCGGCATGCAGTTTCCTTTCCCGTCGCATAAGGAAAGGGTGCCACACAATGGCGCGCCTGCCTTTGATGCAAGTCAAAAGCCTGTTTTGGCCTGAGCCAGATAGGCGCGCGTCGCGTCCTGCACCCGGCGAAACCGGTCTCCGCCCAGCTTTTTTCCGCCATACCAGCGTGTGACGATGATGACGTGGTTCGTGACCTCGGCCCGCTCCATCATCCGAAGGATCACCATTGCGGCGCCACTTTCTCCGTCATCCGCCTTCAGCGCGCCCGTCGGCAGAACGGCAGCCCAGGTATTATGCGTCGCTTTAGCATAGCTCTTTTCGGACTTGAGTTCGGCAAGCACGGCATCCACATCATCGCGGCTTCGAACCTGAGCTCCGGTTACCGCGTATTTCGAACCCCGGTCGGTCAGAACCACCCCAAGCCGCGTCAACGCGGTCACCGGGTCAGCCCCAGCTCGGCCGCGGCCTGCAAGACCTCCTGCACCCGCTGCGCATTCGGAGGGTGGGTCGCCAGAAAACGATCGCCCGGGTCGGGAATGCGTTGAAAATACGCCATACCAATCAACGGATTATACCCGGCTGAATGCGTTATGCTCACGCCCATCCGGTCGGCCTCAAGCTCAAAGTCCTTTACATAGACCTGCACGCCGACATCGGCACCCAGCTTCTGCGCGGCTTCGATCTCGGCGGCATCGGCACCGCGATCACGCGCCAGTTCACCGAATATCTGTGCGCCTTCCTGCGAGTTTTGGGCCTGGCGGGCGATATGGCCAAGAACATGATGCGCCGCCTCATGCCCCATGACAAAAGCCATTTCATCCGCGTTCTGCGTCGACTCGATCATAGGTCGGGTAAAGATGATAAAGGGGCGCCCCTCGTCGTCCAGCGTCTGAAACGCGTTGGCCTCGGCGAAGGGGTCCGGATCAACAAGGATTCTGAACTCGCAGTTCATGTCACGTGTCTGCCGACGACATTCTGTGCTGGCGGCCCGTCCTACGGTCCAGCTGACCTCTTTGAAACTGGCAGCCTTCTCGCGCAAGCCGTCCGCGGAGGGGTTCCAGTACTCGACCGGGATAAAACCAGAACTGTTGGGGCTCAGGCCGCATGCTGAAACAAGCATGATCAGCAACAGAACGTAACGGGTCATTCCAGGTCCTTTCTTATCAAGCCCGAAGATGACCTTAGCGCGGCACCTTCGGGCTTTCCATCATGTCTTTGTCAGACAACGGGTTGCAATGCTGCTTTTGACCCGGCACTCTGATTTTATGTTTTCGATTGAGCATGAATTCGACTCGACAGTGATTACTCTGGTGGACGAAGGCCCGAAGCCTTTGCAAGAGGATATCGTCATCAACAGTTTTGCCGAATGCGTGACCCTTGAGCAGCTGGATCCGCGAACTGAACAGCTGCAAAAGATCACCCTGTCTCCCGAACAGGTGCGCGATCTTGCTGCCGCGCTGGATCTGCCTGAAGGCGTCTATCAGATACGCGAGACAGAGCCAAAGGACGAGTGATTTACCGCATGGTTATTCGGCCTCCAACAGCCTGACGGACAGGGCCCTGAAATCGTGCGGCCTTTGCGCCGAGGTCAGAGCCAGCGCGACTCTTTCACGCAAAAGAAATATGAACAATTTGCAAATCCCCTTGAAAACAGCAGACATCTGACCGAGATACACAGCGTTGATGTAAAGGAAGTTAACATATGTCCTTAAAGAGCCCGGCCGCGCTTGATTTTTTGATGACCCGCAGGTCTCGCCCCGCAAAAACGCTGATCGCCCCCGCCCCCGCGCGCGAGGAGTTGATGCCCTTGCTCACCGCAGCAGCGCGCAGCCCGGACCACGGCAAGCTTGAGCCGTGGCGCTTTGTCGTTCTGGAAAAGGGGGCGATGCCCCGCCTGGCCGCCCTCACCGAACAGCGGGGCGCTGCGCTGAACAAAACGCACGAAGAAATTGCCAAAGCCCGCAGCCAGTTCGACATGGGTCATCTGGCCGTCGCTGTCATCGAAGTGCAAAAGGCCTCGGACAAAGTGCCCGCCATTGAGCAGACCTATTCCGCGGGCGCAGCTTGTCTGGCGCTGCTGAACGCAGCACTTGCGGCCGGCTGGGGGGCGAACTGGCTTTCGGGCTGGCCCGCACATGATCGGATGTTCTGCAAAGACGGGCTGGGTCTTGCCGAGAACGAACGGGTCGTGGGGTTTGTCCATATCGCAACCGAAGGTAAAACCCCGCCCGAGCGCCCGCGCCCGGATGTCGCGGCGCTGACGGAATGGGTCTCGGAATGATCATCATACAGTCTTTCCTGAAGGCCCTGGGCCAGATCGGCGACCCGCGGTTTCGCAAAGTCCTACTGCTGGGAATCGCGCTGACATTCGCCCTTTTGGTGGCGGCCTATGCCGGGCTTTTGTGGCTGATCAACGCGCTGGTTGGTGATCAGGCCATGCTGCCCGTTCTGGGCGAAGTGACCTGGCTGAACGACCTGCTCAGTATCTCATCGTTTTTACTGATGATGGTACTGTCGATTTTCCTGATGGTGCCTGTGGCCTCTGCCATCACCTCGATGTTTCTGGATGAGGTCGCGCAGGCCGTAGAGGACAAGCACTACCCCACACTACCTCAAACACCACGCATCCCTTTTGCGGACGCGCTGCGAGACACGTTGAGCTTTCTGGGCGTGTTGATCGTCGCCAATTTGCTTGCGCTGATCCTTTACGCCATCTTCACACCGTTTGCGCCCTTCATCTTCTGGGCCATGAACGGATTCCTGCTGGGGCGCGAATATTTTACGCTTGCGGCCATGCGACGACTGGGTCGTGAAGGTGCGCGAAAACTGCGATCAAAGCACACGGTCACAATCTGGGTCGCGGGAACGCTGATGGCGATCCCGTTATCCGTGCCGCTGGTGAACCTTGTGATCCCGATTATCGGCGCCGCAACCTTCACCCACATCTATCACGGGCTGTCAGGAACCAGATCCTGACAGCTAGTCCAACTGGTTCAGCCAGTCGAAGTCACGCACCGAGATCACGCCCGAAATGATAATCCCGGCAATGATCGCCCAGAGCACCACCGAAATGCCGGTGGTGATCCACATCTTTTTCTTCAGATGATGCTCTTCGGGTGCCCCCGCATGGGTGCCCGGCACAATCTCACCGACATCACCCTGCGTTTTGATCCGCACCGGCAATACAATAAGCAGCGTTAGGAACCAAATAACGGCGAACAAGACCAGAGCGGCAGTGATCGTCATAAGAGGGCCTCCGGCCTAAGGATTAGATCTGTTCCAGTTCGACAAGGCAGCCGTTGAAGTCCTTGGGATGAAGGAAAAGAACAGGTTTGCCATGCGCCCCGATCTTCGGCTCGCCGGACCCCAGCACACGCGCGCCGGTTTCTTTCAGGTGGTCGCGGGCCGCTATGATGTCCTCAACCTCATAGCAGACATGGTGAATGCCGCCGGCCGGGTTCTTTTCCAGAAAGCCGTTGATTGGGCTGTCATCGCCCAGCGGATACAGCAGCTCGATCTTAGTATTGGGCAGTTCGATAAAGATCACCGTCACACCGTGATCAGGTTCGTCCTGCGGTGCACCAACTTTGGCACCCAGCGCAGTCCGGTACTGCTCGGCAGCAGCCTCAAGGTCCGGGACGGCGATGGCAACGTGGTTCAGACGACCAATCATAGAACTCTCCTCTGTTCAGCGTTGACTGGGTTATGGGGGCAGCCCCTGCAAAGAGCAAGTGCGCCAAATCGCCCATTAACCCTGTGTTAGCCAGAAGTTCCTAGCGTGAGGCATCTGCTGAACAGGAGCTTTGCCATGGACGATTCGGGCCCATTTGCCACCTCGCCCCCTCTGCCCAACGCCAACCGGCCTTTACTGGGTCAGACCATCCTCATTGTCGAAGACAGCCGGTATGTCTGCGACGCGATGCGGCTGATGTGTATGCACAGCGGCGCGCGCATTCGCCGCGCGGATTGCCTGAAATCCGCCCGCCGGCATCTGAAGATCTATCGCCCGTCTGTCATAATTGTGGATATGGGCTTGCCTGACGGCTCCGGTGCTGATCTGATCGGCGAACTTAACAAGGCGGTCCCGCGTATTGGCGCCATACTGGGCATGTCCGGCGATGACGGGGCGCAGGCCATGGCGATTCAAGCGGGGGCAGACGGTTTTCTGACCAAACCGCTAAGCTCGCTTGCCTATTTCCAGCGCAGCATTCTGGAGCTTTTGCCCGAGGATCGTCGCCCAAGTGACCTGCATGCGGTGCAAGATGAGATCATCCAGCCGGACCCGATGGCCTATCAGGATGATATGGCGCACATCGCCGATGTGCTGACCGGAACTAACGACAGCAACGCGCTGGATTATGCCGTTCAGTTCCTGCGCGGGGTGGCCCGGGATGCAGATGACACCGCCCTGGCCGAGGCCACGCGGCAACTGGCGCTGTCGCAGGCCGCAGGGGCACCAATCACAATCCACGCGGCGCGCGTCGCCGGTCTGGTGCAAAATCGCCTGAAGCAAAGGGAGGCAATCTGAGGTGACTGTTGCCTATTTCATCACCGCCACTTTGCTGTGCGCATGGTTCTATCACCGGGCCAGAACCACAGCACGTTCTATCCGGACCAGCCGAGAGGGCCGGAGACAGCTACTCGAATAGGTCGCGACAAACTCATGCGCCTGTGAACCCGATCTGCGGACGCGGCGAAGAAAGCGTCCGCGCACGGTGGACGCTTTGCTCTCACTCTTGCGGGATGATGCGCAGGCCCAGTTCCATCAGCTGATCCGAACTTGGATCCGAAGGGGCGTCCATCATAAGGTCTTCGGCGCGCTGGTTCATCGGGAACATCATGACCTCGCGGATGTTAGCCTCATCGGCCAGCAGCATCACGATCCGGTCGATACCCGCGGCACACCCCCCGTGCGGCGGAGCGCCATAATGGAACGCATTGAACAATGCGCCAAAGCGGGATTTGACCTCATCCGCACCATAGCCTGCCAGTTCAAAGGCCTTCAACATGATCTCGGGCTTGTGGTTCCGGATCGCGCCCGAAACCAGTTCGTACCCATTACAGGCCAGGTCATATTGATAGCCGCGCACATCCAGAGGATTCCCCTCCAGCGCCTCCATCCCGCCCTGCGGCATTGAGAAGGGGTTGTGCTCAAAGTCGATGGCACCGGTTTCTTCGTCCTGCTCGTAGATCGGGAAATCCACAATCCAGGCAAAAGCGAAACGGTCTTTCTCGGTCAGGTTCAGTTCTTCACCGATCACATCACGCGCTTTGCCCGCCACTTTTTCAAAGGCTTTCGGCTTGCCGCCCAGGAAAAACGCCGCATCGCCGACGCCCAGCCCCAGTTGCTGCCGGATCGCCTCGGTCCGTTCGGGGCCGATGTTTTTCGCCAACGGGCCAGCCGCCTCCATCCCCTCGCCCTGATCGCGCCAGAAGATATAGCCCATACCGGGCAGCCCTTCTTTCTGAGCGAATGCGTTCATACGGTCACAGAACTTGCGGCTGCCACCGGTCGGCGCCGGGATGGCGCGAATCTCGGTGCCTTCCTGCTCCAGCAGCTTGGCGAAAATCGCGAAGCCAGACCCGCGAAAGTGGTCGGAGACCACTTGCATTTTAATAGGATTGCGCAGGTCGGGCTTGTCAGAGCCATACCACAAAGCAGCATCCTTATAGGAAATCTGCGGCCAGTCCTGATCGACCTTGCGACCACCGCCGAACTCTTCGAACACCCCAGTCAGAACCGGCTGGATCGTGTCGAACACGTCCTGCTGCTCGACAAAGGACATCTCGAGGTCAAGCTGATAGAAATCGGTGGGCGAGCGATCCGCGCGCGGGTCCTCATCCCGGAAACAGGGCGCGATCTGGAAATATTTGTCGAAGCCCGAGACCATGATCAACTGCTTGAACTGCTGCGGCGCCTGCGGCAACGCATAGAACTTGCCCGGATGCAGGCGCGACGGCACCAGAAAGTCGCGCGCACCTTCGGGTGACGAGGCCGTAATGATCGGCGTCTGATACTCACGAAAGCCCTGATCCCACATCCGACGGCGCATTGAGGCGACCACATCCGAACGCAGGGTCATGTTCTGTTGCATCGCCTCGCGGCGCAGGTCCAGATAGCGATAGCGCAGGCGGGTTTCCTCAGGATATTCCTGATCGCCGAAAACCATCAGCGGCAGTTCGTCAGCGGCGCCCAGCACTTCCAACTCGCGCACGTAAACTTCGATCTCACCGGTGGGCAGTTTTGCGTTCACCAGATCGGCATCGCGCGCTTTGACGGTGCCGTCGATGCGAATACACCATTCCGAACGCACCTTCTCCAGCTCGGCAAAAGCCGCGCTGTCGCCGTCGCACAGAACCTGCGTCACGCCGAAATGGTCGCGCAGGTCGATGAACAGCACGCCGCCGTGATCTCGGACGCGATGCACCCAACCGGACAGGCGGACGGTTTCACCGACATTGGCGGCGGTCAGAGCGGCGCAGGTGTGGCTGCGATAGGCGTGCATGGATCATATCCCTTCGGGCGCAGAATTCGTCGCGCCGATACACCCTGTCAGGCTTGGAAAGTCAAGGCGACTTGGCCCTTCAAAACGGCCTTTGCACATTGCCCGAGTAGAAATAAATGCCAAGACCCGCAGCAAAGATGATATTGCCCGCAATCGCGTGCAGCAACACCGCAAAAAAGAACGATCCCCGCTTGCGATATGCCCACGAGAACAAAAGCCCGCCGGCAAATGTCATCAGAGCGACGATCCAGCTCCAGTACATCAGATGAGCGAACGAAAACAGGGCCGCGTTCAGCAGGTCGGCCCCGCGGCCAGCAGGCAGAACCGCTTGGTAGCGGCGGAAGAACAACGGTCGGAACAACAGTTCTTGCGGCAGCGCAGACAGCAACGGGTATCCGATCCAGATAAAGGCTAGCATCTCTGGACGGTGCAGCAGCAGAAAAAACGCCGCATCGGGCCGGGTCATGGTCACCAGACAGGCGCAGAAAACCAGCATCGCTAGCGAAAACAGGATGACCTCACGCCACGTCCAGTTGCGCCAGCCACAACGCAGCTCGGCCCAGGAAAATCCCGGTGTATTGTGCAGCAGAATGATGCCTAGCGCAGTAAAGGCAAACAGGGCCGGGAACATCCAGTTGGGTGGAAACAGGACTGCAATCAGCAACGGTGCGGCCACGAAGAATGCGCCGAATTCCAGTCGAAGGCGCATCTGCGGAACGACCGCCGGGGTCAATTCACCCTGTTCGCTCATAGTGTTGCCAGCTCCACTCGGATCAGCCCTCTCAGGGAATTGCCCATGTGTACGCTCCTGGCCTTATGCAGATCGGTCAATGTCAGAGTTGCCTCGGTAACCCTTTCTGTTTCCAGCAGTTCCTCGCGCAGGATGCCGGGCAACACCCCCGAAGACAGCGCCGGTGTCAGCCAACGCCCATCGGGTATTTCTAGGAACAGGTTTGTGATGGAACCCTCACACAGTTCGCCAAGCTCGTTCAGAAACAGCAGCTCGTCCAGACCGTCAGGCAAAGCCGCGCGCGCAGTGTCATAAACCGCGCGGCGGGTTGTCTTGTGGCCCAGCCAGGGATCCGACGAATTCAGCCTGACCTCTGAAACCCCCAGCCGCCAGTGCGACGGGTTCTCAGTCAGCACCCCTGTTGTGACGTCAAATCGCCCAGCGGCATCCAGTGTGAGTCGGCAGCGCAGCGGAACATCTTCTTTGATCGCCTCCAAGACCCCGAGCGCCCGATCAGCGTCAAAAGCAATGTCCAGCACATCTGCCGAACGCGCCATGCGGGCAAGATGGCGATCACGTCGGACAAACCCCTGACCGGGCCGGAATGCCAGTGTTTCGATCAGACGGAAATCAGGCTCAGTTGGCGTGCAAATCGGGTTTTCCATAAGGCTTCCTCGTACTCGGACGGGGCCGTGCTGTCCCAGACGACGCCACCGCCCACGTTCAGCGTTGCGACGCCATCGTCAACCATCAACGTGCGAATCGCGACGTTGAATTCCGACCGCCCGTCGGGGGCCGCCCAGCCAATCGCTCCGCAATAGATATCGCGCGGCCAGGGCTCAAGCTCGGACAAAATCTCCATCGCGTGGATCTTGGGCGCACCTGTGATAGAGCCGCAGGGAAACAATGCGTTCAGAATATCTGACAGCCCGGCCCCCACCTGCAGCTTTGCCCGAACAAGCGAAACCATCTGATGCACTGTCGCATAGGTCTCGACCTTAAAAAGCTCGGGCACTGTCACCGTCCCCGGCAGAGCGACCCGGCTGATATCATTACGCAACAAATCGACGATCATCAGATTTTCAGCGCGGTTCTTGGCATCTTGGGACAGAAAGGCCCGACGACGCGAATCTTCGGTCAGATCTTCGCTACGGGGCTGGGTGCCCTTCATCGGGCGTGTTTCGATAAGCCCATCTGCATCTGTCCGGAAAAACAACTCGGGCGACCGGCTCAGCAGATCGGGCAGCCCGTCCTGCAGCACCAACGCCCCATGCCCGACCTGCTGCTTGCTCAACAATGCAGCGTAAAGGGCCGAACTGTCCCCGGTAAACTGCAGATCGATCGGAAAGGTCAGGTTGGCCTGATAGATATCCCCAGCGCCGATGGCGTCGTGAACAGACCGGAATGCGCGCGTATAGCTCGCCTCGTCCCAGCGCGGCTGAAACGCGGAGATAGCTGCCGGGCCTGTGGGCAGGTCCAGCGTCGATGGCGAATCATAGACCCCAAAACACAGCAGCGGCAGGCGTCGCCCATCCAGCAGCCGCTCCTGCAGACGCGGCTCAAGCACATAGCCCAGCTCATAGCTGGCATATCCCGCAAGCCAGGCCCCCTGCGCCCGCGCCTCATCCAGCGCTGCCAAAGCTGGCGCGACATCCGCTGCAGTATCTGCACGGATCAGCCGAACAGGCCGGTCAAAGCCGGTTCCTGACCCCGCAGGTCCGTGATCGAAACGAATACGCAATTGCTTCCTCATCTACCGTCCTGCGCGATATAGAGAATACGGTGACAAGGGAAAGGGGGGAAAGCGGCAAATTCGCTTCTGTTTCCGATCCCTCTTGAACCTTTCGTCCCGGTCCCTATAACCCACGACAATTTGGGCGCTTGGGCGGTGCCCGCGACTCGTGCAAAATCGAAGGGGCTTGGCCATGCCGAAGAGAACCGACATACAGTCGATCATGATCATCGGGGCGGGCCCCATTGTCATCGGACAAGCCTGCGAGTTCGACTATTCCGGCGCACAAGCGTGTAAGGCGCTGCGCGAGGAAGGGTACCGGGTTATCCTGGTGAACTCAAACCCGGCGACAATCATGACCGACCCCGGCCTGGCCGATGCCACCTATATCGAACCGATCACGCCCGAGGTTGTCGCCAAGATCATCGAAAAAGAACGCCCCGATGCGCTGCTGCCCACCATGGGTGGGCAGACTGGCCTGAACACCTCGCTGGCTTTGGAAGAGATGGGAGTGCTGGAAGAGTTCGGCGTCGAGATGATTGGCGCCAAACGCGACGCCATCGAAATGGCTGAGGACCGCGCCCTGTTCCGTGAAGCGATGGACCGGTTGGGCATCGAAAACCCCAAGGCCGAGATCGTGACCGCCCCCAAGGATGAGAGCGGAAAGAAAAACCTCGACGCCGGCGTGGCGCTGGCTCTGGAAACTTTGGAAACAGTGGGCCTGCCTGCGATTATCCGCCCCGCCTTTACCCTAGGCGGCACCGGCGGTGGCGTGGCATATAACCGCGAGGATTATATCCATATTTGCCGCTCGGGCATGGATGCCTCGCCCGTGGGTCAGATCCTGATCGACGAAAGCCTGCTGGGCTGGAAAGAATACGAGATGGAAGTGGTGCGCGACACTGCCGACAACGCCATCATCGTGTGTTCCATCGAAAACGTCGATCCGATGGGCGTGCATACAGGTGACTCGATCACTGTGGCCCCGGCCCTGACGCTGACCGACAAAGAATACCAGATCATGCGCAACCACTCAATTGCCGTTCTGCGTGAGATCGGCGTCGAAACCGGCGGGTCGAACGTGCAATGGGCGATCAACCCGGTCGATGGCCGCATGGTTGTGATCGAGATGAACCCGCGCGTGTCGCGCTCCTCCGCGCTGGCCTCCAAGGCGACCGGTTTCCCGATTGCCAAGATCGCGGCCAAGCTGGCCGTGGGCTATACGCTGGACGAGTTGGACAACGACATCACCAAAGTCACGCCCGCGTCGTTCGAGCCGACCATCGACTATGTTGTCACCAAGATTCCGAAGTTCGCGTTTGAGAAATTCCCCGGTTCCGAACCCTACCTGACCACGGCGATGAAATCGGTGGGTGAAGCCATGTCCATTGGCCGGACCATCCACGAATCGATGCAAAAGGCGCTGGCCTCGATGGAATCGGGCCTGACCGGCTTTGATGAGATCGAAATCTCCGGCCTGAATGTGGGCGTCTGGGAAGAAGCGACCGACAAGGCTGCCGTGATCAAGGCGATCAGCCAGCAGACGCCCGACCGTCTGCGCACCATCGCGCAGGCCATGCGTCACGGTCTGACTGATGATGAGATTTTCGGCGTCACCAAGTTCGACCCCTGGTTCCTGGCCCGCATCCGCGAGATCATCGACGCCGAGCGTCAGGTGCGTAAAGACGGCCTGCCCGTGACCGAGGAAGGCATCCGCAAGCTCAAGATGCTGGGTTTCACCGATGCGCGTCTGGGCAATCTGACCGGTCGTGAAGAAGACAATGTCCGCCGCGCCCGCCGCAATCTGGGTGTCTGCGCCGTGTTCAAACGCATCGACACCTGCGCCGCCGAATTTGAGGCGCAAACACCCTATATGTACTCGACCTATGAGGCCCCGATGATGGGTGAGGTCGAATGCGAGGCGCGGCCAAGCGACCGCAAGAAGGTTGTGATTCTGGGTGGTGGCCCGAACCGGATCGGTCAGGGGATCGAGTTCGACTATTGCTGCTGTCACGCCTGTTTCGCACTGACCGATGCGGGCTATGAGACCATCATGATCAACTGCAACCCCGAGACGGTTTCGACCGACTATGACACCTCGGACCGGCTATATTTCGAGCCGCTGACCTTTGAACATGTGATGGAAATCCTGACGAAAGAGCAGGAAAATGGCACGTTGCACGGTGTGATCGTTCAGTTCGGCGGTCAAACCCCGCTGAAACTGGCCAACGCGCTTGAGGCCGAAGGTATCCCGATCCTGGGCACCACGCCGGACGCCATCGATCTGGCCGAAGACCGTGAACGTTTCCAGGCGCTGGTCAACGATCTGGGCCTGAAACAGCCCAAGAACGGCATCGCCTCGACCGACGAACAGGCGCTTGAGATTGCCGAAGAGATCGGCTTTCCGCTGGTGATCCGCCCCTCCTACGTGCTGGGCGGCCGCGCGATGGAAATCGTGCGCGATATGGATCAGCTGAGACGCTATATCAACGAGGCCGTGGTGGTTTCGGGCGACAGCCCCGTTCTGCTCGACAGCTATCTGGCTGGCGCGGTTGAACTGGACGTTGACGCGCTGTGCGATGGCACCGATGTCCACGTCGCAGGCATCATGCAGCATATCGAAGAGGCCGGTGTGCATTCGGGCGACAGCGCCTGTTCATTGCCGCCCTACTCGCTGTCGGCAGAGGTCATCGACCGGATCAAGGATCAGGCATTCAAACTGGCCAAGGCGTTGAATGTGGTTGGCCTGATGAATGTGCAGTTCGCGATCAAGGATGATGAAATCTATCTGATCGAGGTAAATCCGCGCGCCTCGCGTACGGTGCCCTTCGTCGCCAAGGCCACAGACAGCGCCATCGCATCCATCGCCGCGCGCTTGATGGCGGGGGAAAAGCTCTCGGGCTTCCCGATGCGCCCGGCCTACAAGACGGTCGACGACACCAAGATCGCCGATCAGATGACGCTGGCCGACCCGGATATGCCATGGTTCTCGGTGAAAGAGGCGGTGCTGCCCTTCGCCCGTTTCCCCGGCGTCGATACCATTCTGGGCCCCGAGATGCGCTCGACCGGCGAGGTTATGGGCTGGGACCGCGACTTCCCGCGCGCCTTCCTGAAGGCGCAGATGGGGGCTGGCATGGTGTTGCCATCGTCTGGCCGTGCCTTCATCTCGATCAAGGATGCCGACAAGACACCTGCGATGCTCGAGGCAGCTCAGGTATTGGTCGGACAAGGGTTCTCGTTGGTCGCAACCCGCGGCACGCAAACCTGGCTTGAGGCACAGGGCGTGGCCTGCGATGTGGTCAACAAAGTCTATGAGGGTCGCCCCGACGTGGTCGACATGCTCAAGGACGGTCAGGTCCAGCTGGTTGTGAACACAACCGAAGGCGCACAGGCGGTCGAGGACAGCAAGGCGATCCGCTCAATCGCGCTCTACGACAAAATCCCCTACTACACCACGGCGGCGGCAAGCCACGCGGCCGCGCTGGCGATCAAGGCGCAGGCCGAAGAGGAAGTCGAGGTAAAGTCGCTTCAAGGCTGATCCACGATACAAAACAAGCAAAAAGCCCCGGCCCGTCCGGGGCTTTTTTCCTTTTGCTCTGCAGCGCATGATGGCGAGGTGCGACCTGCGGAGGATCACATGAAGCTTTTTACGACAGTCGGATCGAACAACCTGCGGCGCTCCATCCGCTTTTACGACGCGATTTTCGCTGTGCTTGAGCAACCCCGCCTGCCGGGGTGGTCAGAGGGCTGGGCCGGATGGGGCACCGAGCCCGATGAAGGCACTGGTTTCTGGATCTGCACCCCGTTCGATGGTGCACCGGCCAGCACAGGCAACGGCACAATGATCGCCTTTCCTGCCAAAAATGCGGATCAGGTTCGCCGATTTCATGATGCCGGAATATCAAATGGTGGCACAAACGACGGCGAACCGGGCGTCAGAGATCGCTATGCGGCTGATTTCTATGTAACTTATCTGCGCGATCCCGATGGGAACAAGCTGTCAAGTTTTCTGTATCGCTATGACCCGGACGAGGATAAGGGCGGCTGATCCGACCGCCCTTCCCTTCAGGCTGCAGCTAGTCTGCGTCTCTCCTCTCGCGAAAAGAAGATCATGTAGAACACTGGTGCAGCGACCATGGTAAGGATGGTTGCAAAGGCCAGCCCGCCCATAATCGTCACGGCCATCGAGACAAAGAACGCATCCGTCAACAGCGGTGCCATGCCCAGAATCGTGGTGATCGCAGCCAGCATAACGGGGCGGAGGCGCGAGACTGAGGCTTCGATGATCGACTCGCGCAGGGGTTTTCCTGTGGCGCGGACGAGGTCGATTTCCTCAACCAAAACGATCCCGTTCTTGATCAGCATGCCCGACAGGCTCAAAAGGCCCAGCAGTGCGGTGAAGGTAAAGGGCAGACCGGTGCCCAACAGGCCGATCACCACGCCGTTCACAGACATTGGCACCAGCAGCCAGATGATGATGGGTTGCCGTATCGCATTGAAAAGCAGGACGGAAATCAGAACCATGATCAGCAGGCTAAGCGGCAGTTGCTTGCCAAGGCTTTCCTGTGCGTCACCCGAATCCTCAAACTCGCCGCCCCATTCCAGCTTGTAGCCCAGAGGCAGCTCCATCTCTTCGATGGCACCGCGGACTTCGGCATGAACCTGGGCGGCTGTCAGTTCGGGCGGGATCTCGGCGCCGACGGTGATGGTGAGCACCCGATCTCGGCGATGAACCAGCGTATTGACTGATTTGTACTCAAATCCATCCACCATTTGTTCAATTGGTACAAAACGCTGAGACTGATCCGAGTACACAACCTGATCGACAATCGAGTACTCCCCATCCGCCGGACGGCGCAGAATGATGGGGATTTGACGATCGCGTTCCCGCAACACGCCACCAGTGATCCCGTCGGTCGAGAATTGCAGCGTCGCGGCGATGTCTTCGCGGGTGACACCTGCGGTCTGCGCGCGCTCGGTGGCATAGATCGGCTGAACGGCCAGTTCCTGTTCACGCCAGTCGTGGTGAACATGCAGCGCGTTCGGAGATGCCGCCATCATGCGCTGCACCGCCTCATCCGCAAGCTGTCTCAACACAACCGGATCGCTGCCCGAGAAGCGCGCCTGAATTGGGTCACCTCCGCCGGGGCCAAAGATCAGGCGTTTGGTGCGGAACTCGCCCTCGGGGAACTGGGCCGAGCCGAAGGCGGCAAGGTCGGCCTGCAGTGCGGGGATGTCATCCAGCGTTTCGGTGCGGATAATCATATGACCGTAGCTGGGGTTCGGTTTTTCTGCCGAATAGGTCAGCATGAACCGTGTGGCACCCTGCCCCACAAATGTGGCGACCGAGACGACGTCATCACGCTGGGCCAGCCAGTCTTCAAACACTGCCATATCCTGGGCCGTGCGGGCGATGGGTGTGCCTTGCGGCAGCTTGTAATGCACAAAGAACAACGGCGTGTTCGAATTGGGAAAGAACTGCTGCTTCATCAGACCAAAGCCCGCGAAGCAAACCACCGTAATGCCGACGAGGCCAACCACCACCAGCCAGCGGAACCGCAGGGCCCAGTTCAGGATACCGCCATAGATGCGGAAGAGGATGCCGCTATAGGCGTCGACCTCACCCTCTTTGCCCTGTTTGAAGAAATAGTGACCCAGCATCGGCGTGACGGTGATCGCCAGAACCCAGCTGAGCAGCAACGAGATTCCGATGACGGCAAAGAGCGAAAACAGGAACTCTCCGGTTGCATCCGGGCTGAGGCCAATGCCTGCAAAGGCCATGATGCCGATCACCGTGGCCCCCAGCAGCGGGATTTGGGTTTTTGACGCAACCTCTTCCGCCGCATCGCGCGAGGATTTGCCGCGCAGCATCGAGATTTGCATCCCTTCGGCCACGACGATGGCGTTGTCGACGAGCATGCCCATGGCGATGATCAAGGCGCCCAGCGAAATCCGCTCCATCTCGATCGAGAATATGGACATGAACAGAAGCGTGCCAACCACTGTCAGCAGCAGGGTTGAGCCCACAACCACAGCGGCGCGCCATCCCATAAAGATGCCCAGAACAGCAACCACAATGGTCACTGACAGGGCGAGGTTTACGAGGAAATCGTTCGAGGCCTGTTCGACCACGACATGCTGCTGATAAATCGGCAGAATATCGACGCCAAAGGGAATCTCGGTGTCCAGTTCGGCGAATTTGGCATCTGCACGCTTGCCGACCTCGACAATGTTTTCAGTCGCAAGTCCGGCGATCCCCAGCGTGAACGCTTCGGTCCCGTTGAAACGGATCATGATGTCAGGGTCATTCTGCCGGGCGCGGTAAACATCTGACATATCGAACAGGTTGACGACCTGCCCTTGCGAGCCAACCGACAAGCCGGCAATCGCGGACACGCTGTCGGACCCTTCGGCAGTCAGGATGGTTGTGCGATCATTGCCCGAGCGCAGCGAGCCGGACGCATTGACCGAATCCGCATTGGCAATCGCATCGTTGATCGCCTGCAAAGGGACGTTCTGGTTCACCGAGATCGACAGATCAGGTTCGATAAAGATCGCCTCATCCGGCAGGCCCTGCACCTCGACATCTGCAACGCCCGGAACGGTCAGCAACTCGCGCCTAAGGAAGGTGGCCAGTTCGTGTTTCTCGGCGTCTGAAAATCCTTCTGCGGTGACGGCGTAGAATAGTCCGAAGACATCGCCGAAGCCGTCATTCACATAAGGCGCGCTGACGCCTGATGGCAGTGCGCGCGCCGCATCGCGCACTTTGGCGCGCAGTCGAGTCCAGATGTCAGGTAGTTCCGAGCCGTCATAGGTGGATTTGATCTCAACCTCGATCAGCGACTGACCCGGCTGATTGACCGAGGTAATGACATCGACCTCGCCCATCTGCTGGATGGCGGATTCGATGGGTTCGGACACCTCCAGCGCGACTTGTTCGGCCGTTGCACCGGGGTATTGCGTGGCGATGACTGCGTTTTTGATGGTGAAGGCCGGATCTTCAAGACGGCCAAGCGAGGTAAAGCCCCAAATGCCACCAAACAGAGCGATCAGGATGATGAGCCAAGTGTAAATTGGCCGGTCGATAGACGCGCGTGCGATATTCATCGGTCCGTCCTTTAATTCGCAAAGCCGGCAAAGCGGCGGACGGTCTGGCCATCGGTCAGGGTAGCCCCCCCGGCCACCACAATCTCATCCCCGTCCGTCAGGCCGGTCAGAACGCGGACATCGCCGGTTTGGGTGGGTTCGATGGTCACCGGGACGCGGCGCACTGTGCCCTCATCTGCACCGACTGGCGAGAAGACCATGACGCCCAGCGCGCCATCGGGCTCGGCGACGATGGCGGTGGCGGGGACCACGATTCCGGTGCGTTCGTCCTGCACCTGCACATTCACAGTGACGGATGAGCCGGGCAGGATTTGCAAATCATCCGGCGGTGTCAGGCCGAACTGAATGCGAAAGGTTTGGCCCACACTGGAGGTTTCGGCATCGAATTCGCGGATTTCCAGCGGGAAGACTTCGTCGCTGACCGGGAATTTGGCAGTGATGGAGATCTCGTCTTCCTGCCCCGAGCGTTGAAACAGGATTTCGGGAACATCCACTTCGATGCGCAATTCTGACATATCGTGGATACGCACGATGGGCGCGCCCGCAGAGATGGTGCTGAACGCCTCGACCGCGCGGCTGGAGACCAGCGCATCGAAGGGTGCAGTCAGGGTGGCATGTTCAAGCTCATATTCCGCGTCGCGCAGCGCAATTGCTGCAAGCTGCGCGTTTGTTTCCGCGTCATCTACCGCCACCTGACTGGCCGCGGTGCCGCGCAGGCGCGACAAACGGGCGACAGTCCGGTCAGCCTGTTCCTTCTGCAGGCGTGCACGATTCAGTCGCAGCTCGAACGGTTCCTGATCGAGGCTGGCAATCAGGTCGCCCTTGCCGATTACAAAGCCTTCGGTCACCGGCATGTCGATGATTTGTCCGGCCACCTGAAAAGCAAGATCAACGGTCTGGCGCGCAGCGACCCGACCAAAGAACTGGCGGGAAAAGCCCGGCGCGGTTTCCCGGACCAGCATCAATTTGACCGGTTTGGGGGTATCTTGTGCGGCAAGCGGCGTTGCCAGAAGGGTCAGGGCGAGGCCCAGTGAGGTCAGGAGTTTCATTTCGTCAATCCCTCGGGAATTCCCGTTTTCAGAATATTGTCTCGGATTTTATGCGCCAGTCGCGCGAATATATCTGTTTCTTCGGCATCCAGCCCAGAGGCGCTGCGGAAGAGTTCTCCGGCGACTGTGACCAGCATGTTGCGTGCCTCTTCGCCCTGCTCGGTCAGGACCAACAACCAGGCCCGGCGATCTTCGGGGTCGCGCTGGCGGGTCAGATAGCCTGTGGTTTCCAGCGCGTCTGCAGTTGCGGTGATCGTAGACGGCACGGTCAACATATCGGTGGCCAACACCCCCATGCGCTTAGGCTGATCCAGCTTGATCAGCATGTGGCATTCCTGATGGCTGAGGTCGGTTTCGATGCAGTCAAAGCTCTCCTCAAGCTTCCAGTAGAGCGCATAGACGCCCATCATGGCCTGTATCTCAGGGCTCAGTCGGCCCAGTCGGGTACTGATGTCATCTGGCATTGGGGGCTCCGTCGATGTGCGTGGAATATACTTCGATTTATGAACTATTCAAGATGTGAAGCTGAATTCGGATAAATCCCCCACATTCCGTTAGGTCAATCTCTCTTGATCAAATGCGAGTGTGACTGCATTTTGTGCAAATCCAAACATTCAGGACCTGCCATGCATACGCCCGCCATCACCGGTACCGGTGTTTTCACGCCTGAGAACATCATCACCAACGCCGAGCTTGTCGAGGCGTTCAACGCCTATGCGGACAAGGTGAACGCCGACAACGCCGACGCTATCGCGGCAGGTCTCATAGAGCCGATGCAGCATTCCTCGGAAGAATTCATCGTCAAGGCATCGGGTATCGAGAACCGCTATGTTATGGACAAAAGCGGCGTTCTGGACCCCGGCACCATGTGTCCCGCGCTGCGCCAGCGCAGCGATGACGAACCGGGTATCATGACCGAGATGGCCGTGGACGCCTGCGCCAAGGCGCTGGCGCAGGCCGGGCGCAAGGCCGACGACGTCGATCTGGTGATCTGCGCGGCGTCGAACCATGAACGGGCCTATCCGGCTGTGGCCATCGAAATCCAAAAGGCGTTGGGGATCAACGGCTTTGGCTTTGACATGAATGTCGCCTGCTCATCTGCAACCTTTGGCATCCAGGCGGCGGCCGATATGGTGCGGTCGGGCTCGGTTCGCGCGGCGCTGGTAGTCAACCCCGAGATCTGTTCGGGCCATCTGGAATGGCGCGACCGCGACTGCCATTTTATCTTTGGCGATGTGGCCACAGCCACGCTGATCGAGCGTGCCGATGCCGCGCAGGGACCGCATTTCGAGATACTATCGACCCGCTGCGCCACTGAGTTTTCCAACAATATCCGCAACAATAACGGCTTCCTGCGCCGCTCGCGCCCCGATGGAATGATCGACCGTCGCGATATGCAGTTCATGCAGAACGGGCGGAAGGTCTTCAAGGAAGTGCTGCCCATGGTCAGCCGCCATATCAGCGATCATATGGAGGCCGAAGGTGTCGGCAGCGATGACCTGAAGCGCCTGTGGCTGCATCAGGCGAACAAGACGATGAATGATTTTATCGGCAAGAAGGTTCTAGGGCGCACACCGGAACCCGACGAGCAGCCCAACATCCTGCAGGATTATGCCAACACCTCATCCGCAGGTTCGATCATTGCGTTTTCCAAATATTCCGATGATCTGGAGGACGGCGATGTGGGTCTGATCTGCTCGTTCGGTGCGGGGTATTCGGTGGGGTCCGTGATTGTACGACGGCACGGTTAAGTATCGCGGCCATCCTAAACGTTGAGCAGCAGCTGGGCTTTCTCTGAATCCCTTCGATGATCGACCTTGCGAATGTAGGTCTGCGCGCGCTGGAGCGCATCGTACAGATACTGGTCTGGCCCAAGCATCTTTCTTGCATTTAGTTCCATTGTGCTGAGCAGATCAAATTCGACGCGTTCCAGCGTGCAGTGCCAACCGCCTTCATATTCGCCCGCCCAGTTGTTCGTGTAGTAGCGCAGCAGTCGATTTCTGACCGTATAGCCGTGGTAGTCGAACGCGATGCTGCCATTTGTGACAAAGATATGATTTCCGGCAAAACCTTCGGCGGGAATGATGCGTTCGGCATAGAAACCCGGCAGCGGTCGAATCTGCAGGTAAACACCCGCCAGAATGTGACAGGCTCCATTGCCGAAAAACACCCGGTCAGGCAGAGCCCATCGCCTGTGCGGGTCTTTTTTGACGCCGGGCTTCATTCTGTACATGCCAGCACCTACACACCCGGACTATCAGTTTTGAAACATACAGCTGCGCCGCCTTGCGAGAAAAGCCAGCACAAAAAACTGACGAACTTGAGAACTCAGCTGACGCTTTCTTCTTCCAGGTGCAGCTTCATCTCTATCAGGACCTGTTGCAGCATGCTGGTTTCTTTCAGCAGGCGTTTGGCCTCGTTCACTGTGATGATGCCATCTTCGATCGCGGCTTGATATTCGGTCATCAGCATCGCGAACCGCTGGCTGAGCGCGATAACATCGGCGTTGACGCCGCCTGTGCGCGGGCTGTCCGAGTTGCGTCCGTCATAGGACAGCGTGATGTTCTGCAGATCGGCCAGCGCAGATGTGACATGCGGATAGGTTGATGCGTTTTCCAGACGAGCCACTGCATCCACGGGCATGAACCTGTCGGCATGTTCGGCATTGTCCGAATAATACCGGCCCAGCGTCGCCTTGGATTTACCGGTTATCTCGCATGCGGCTTCGATTCCGACATCCTTAACCAGTGCTTCGGTATGCTTTTTGAGGTAAGCCCCGATATCTGCCATGTTTGTACCTTTTTGTCTGCGAACCCGATCCCATCCGCCTGTGCCGGGGAAAGGGCAGGGAAATTTCCCATACTCGAGTATTAATTCAAATGTCATATATTGGCTATCCCTCAGATAAGCAGGGATTTTGTGAGTGAGTGGCGGCAGTTCATGCCGGTAAAGAGTAAAAGTAGGGCAAGATTTTAGCCTTACGGTGTATTGGCCACATGATGGCTGACGTCGCTGGAGCGGTCGTGGAGCTTCCATCCCCAAGAGCATCTGCTCAGGCTCTGCAACTGCAACAGCGGCGTCTCTTATTGGTGGGCGCAAAGATAGGTTGCCCCAATACCCGGTGCAGATTAGACCCGCCGCCATGGCAAAACTATATTTCAACTATTCTACTATGAACGCGGGAAAATCGACGGTGCTTTTGCAGGCGTCGCATAACTATCGCGAACGCGGCATGGACAGCTATCTGATGACCGCTGCGGTTGACGGGCGCGCCGGGACCGGGCGCATTGCCTCGCGCATTGGTATCTCGGAAGAGGCCGACACCTTTCGGCCCAATGACAACGTATTTGTGATGATCGAAGCGCGGCTGCGCAACGGGCCGGTTGCCTGCGTTTTTGTCGATGAAGCGCAGTTTCTGTCGGAAGAGCAGGTATGGCAACTGACCCGCGCGGTGGACGACCTGCGGGTGCCGGTGCTGGCCTATGGTCTGCGCGTGGATTTTCAGGGCAAGCTGTTTCCCGGCTCGGCGGCCTTGCTGGCGTTGGCCGATGAGATGCGAGAGGTCCGCACCATCTGCAAATGCGGACGCAAGGCAACCATGGTGATTCGCCAGGATGAAAACGGTAAAGCCATCACCCAAGGCGCGCAGGTACAGATCGGCGGGAACGAGACCTATGTCTCGCTCTGTCGCAAACACTGGCGCGAGGCGGTCGGCCGCTAGACTGGATTAGGCAAGGGCCGCCCGGCGACAAAGGCCGCGACATTATCCAGGGCCATATACCCCATATCGCTGCGAACCTCTTCGGTCGCGGTGCCCAGATGCGGTAGCAGCGTGACGTTTTCCATGTCACGCAGCGTCTGCGGCACTTTGGGTTCAAACTCATAGACATCCAGACCGGCGCCTGCGATCTGCCTGCCCTGCAGCGCAGTGATCAAAGCAGATTCGTCCACCACCTCACCCCGTGCGATGTTGATCAGAAAGGCTGCAGGTTGCATGGCCGCCAGAACCTGCGCATTGATTAGGTGCTGCGTCTCCGCCCCGCCTGGTACCGCGACGACCACGAAATCCACATCCGCGGCCAGCTGCAGAAGGTCAGGAATATAGTCCGCCTCAAAGGCGAGTTCTTTGCGGCTGCGGGCGCTATAGGCGACGCTCATGCCAAAGCCCAGATGACACCGTCGCGCGATGGCCTGCCCGATGCGGCCCATTCCGACAATGCCCACACGCTTGCCGCTGACGTGATGGCCCAGCATCTGCGCCGGGTGCCACCCTTGCCAGTGGCCTGCCCGGACAAGCCGTTCGCCTTCGCCCGCGCGGCGGGCGGTCGACAGCAGCAGGGTCATTGCGATATCTGCGGTCGCGTCGGTTACCGCGCCGGGTGTGTTGGTGACCTTAAGCCCGGCGCCATGGGCCGCCGCAACATCGATATGGTTGTAGCCGACGCCGAAATTGGCCAGCAATTTGCACCGGGGCGACGCTATTTCGTCAAATACCCGGGCCGAGAACTGATCGCCGAGGGTGGGCACCACCACGTCAAACTCGGTCAAGGCGCGCAGCATCTCGTCATGGGTCAGCGGCGCAGTCGATTCGCGAATCTCGGCGTCAAATTCGGCCCGCGCGCGCTGTTGTACCACCGAGGTCATCGGCCGGGTGAGCCAAAGCCTCATCAATGCATCCTTCCGCCGCACGGAACCTGACCATCCGGGCCGATCAGCACGATCTCTCCGTTTTCGTCGGGCAGGCCCAGCACCAGAACTTCGGACATGAACTTGCCGATCTGACGCGGAGGAAAGTTGACGACGGCCATCACCTGTTTCCCGACCAGCGTTGCCGGATCGTAATGCGCGGCGATCTGGGCCGAGGTTTTGCGTTCGCCGATCTCGTCGCCAAAATCGATCCACATCTTGATCGCCGGTTTGCGCGCCTCGGGATAGGGTTCGGCTCGCAGGACCTCGCCAACGCGGATGTCGACCTTGAGGAAATCGTCAAAGGTAATGTCAGCCACGCGAGAGCTCCTTGGATCGGGTGGTGGCGGCACCAACGGCGCGGTGCAGCAGGTCGGGAAAGCCGGTCTCTTGATGCATCAGCACCTCAAGTGCGGCCTGTGTTGTGCCATTTGGGGATGTCACGTTAACGCGCAGCTGTGCGGGGTCTTCGTCAGCAGCCATGGCCAGCGCCCCTGCCCCGGCAACGGTCGATTTGGCAAGCCGCATAGCTAGATCACGGGGCAGCCCCTGCGCCTGACCCGCTGCAGCCAGCGTTTCGATCAGATGAAAGACATAAGCCGGTCCCGATCCGCTAACGCCGGTAACGGCATCAATCTGGCCTTCGTTTTCAAGGCGGACGGTTTCGCCAATGGTAGACAGAAGGTTTTCAGCCAGCGCTATATCCGCGTCCAACGCGTTTGAGTTTCCGATCAGGGCAGTGATGCCCTGCCGAATCGCGGCGGGTGTATTGGGCATGGCACGTACAATCGGCGTGCCCTGCCCCAGAACGGTTTCAAATGTATCGAGCGACGTGCCTGCAGCGACCGAGATAAACAGGCTGCCACCACCGCCCAGCGCCTGTATCGCAGGCAGCGCCGCGCCCATCATCTGCGGTTTGACCGCAACCAGCACAACAGCTGGGGCTTCGGGCAGTGGTGTGTTGATATGGACACCCTGCGCTCTGAGCCAGTCGGAGGGTGCCGGATCAATGACCCAAACAGACGCAGCGGGCAGACCGTGATCCAGCCAGCCCGCCAGCATCGCAGAGCCCATTTTACCGCATCCCAAAAGCACCAGCCCCTGTTCTGCGACACGTGTCATGTCCATGGATTGCCCCTCGCCTTTGATTTCAGGTTCGGGGCAAAGGTTTACGCGCGGCCGTAGGCCTCTGCAATGGCGACTTGCATCGCATCTTCGGGGTCGCGATTGCCCCAAGTCACCAGCTGAATCGCGGGATAGTACCGCTCAGCGCTCAGCACAGCTGCGGTGATCATGGTGTCTATCTGCTCGGCGCTGGCTGTCTGACCACCCGCCAGCACCAGACCATAGCGATAGACCATCAGCTTTTGGTTCGCCCAGTAGGTAAACGCCCCGGCCCAGCACTGATCGTTCATCTTGTTGAGCAACTCATACAGCTCGGATTCACGCTCGGCTGGTGGCTCCATCTCGAATGAACAAACCATCCGCAGGGTCTCATCAAAGTTAGACCATGCCAGCGTTATGGAATATGTGCGCCACTGCCCCTCAACAGCCATCGCGATCTGATCGTCGCCAATGCGATCGAAATCCCAGTCATGATGTTCGGCCAGATGTTCAACAATATCGATAGGATGAAGGTCTTCTTCGAGAAACTGCTCGGAAAGGGCCATAATGCCACCTCACTAATCTCTAGCATTTCGGGGCTGGCAGCGCCCCAGCGCTAGTTGCCTGCTCTACAAGCCGGGCTTCCCCCTTAGGCCTGTACTAAATATGGTGCGATGTGGTGGATGGCCTGACAACCCCATTTTTTGGGGATAACAGCAATAAGTTGTGGACAGATGGCAACGGGCGTCAAAATATTGGCCCTAATTGCAGCTTTGTCTTGATTAATTTCTGCGCTGCGTCAAAATTCATCGCACCGCGCAACCCGACGACGGATTGCACGCTGGTTATCGATGTCCTGAAATTGCGAGCTCTGTTGAAACGCGCGGGCGTTACTTCTCCAGCTTTGCCTCAAGCGCGGCGATGCGCGCCTCAAGCGAGGCGTTTTCTTCGCGGGCTTTCTGCGCCATCGCGCGGACCGCGTCGAATTCTTCGCGGGTGACAAAGTCGCGATCCGCCAGCCACCGGTCGATCATCGATTTCATCGCATTCTCGGCCTCTTCCCGCGCGCCTTGCGCCACGCCCATGGCGTTGGTCATCAGCTGGGACATGTCATCAAGGATCTTGTTGCGGGTTTGCATGGCTTTAACTCCGAAATCGTGATTGCTCTCTATATGGGGAATGATTGGCGCGGGCTCAAGGTTGACTTGCCCTGCAAACCCCGGGCAATGAGACGCACATGCAGGCTGTTTTGAATTTCCCCGATCTGTCGCCCGAACTTTTCTCGATTTCCGCATTCGGGATGGAGTTCGCCCTGAGATGGTACGCGCTGGCCTATATCGCAGGCATCCTGATTGCCTGGCGTATGGCGGTGATGGCGCTGCGGCGCCCTGCCTTATGGGACAGCGATACGCCCCCGATGAAGCCCGGGCAGGTCGAGGACCTGATCACCTGGATTATTCTGGGCGTTATTCTGGGCGGGCGTTTGGGATTTGTGCTGTTTTATCAGCCCTCTTACTACCTGTCGCATCCGCTGGAGATCCTGCAGGTCTGGCAGGGCGGCATGGCCTTTCACGGCGGGCTGCTGGGCGTTGTGATTGCGTCTTATCTGTATGCCCGCCGCCACAGCATCCAGATTCTGTCGCTGGGCGATCTGGTGGCGTATACGGTGCCCCCCGGCCTGCTGCTGGGGCGGCTGGCCAATTTCGTCAATGCCGAGCTGTGGGGCCGACCCAGCGAGGCGCCCTGGGCCGTGATCTTTCCGGGCTTTGCAGCGCAGGATTGCCCCGGCGTAGTTGCCGGGATGTGCGCTCGGCACCCATCGCAACTGTACGAAGCCGCGCTTGAGGGCGTGCTGCTGGGCGCGGCGCTGATCTGGCTGGCCTATCGGCGCGGGGCGTTTCGCAAACCGGGGCTGATCATGGGGCTGTTTCTGGCTGGTTATGGCGCGTCGCGGTTTCTGGTTGAATTCTTTCGCCAGCCGGATGCGCAGTTTGTCTCGTCCGGCAACCCGCTGGGGCTGGCCTGGCATGTGGGCGGCTATGGGCTGACGATGGGTCAGTTGCTGTCGCTGCCGATGATCGCGCTCGGCCTGTGGTTCGTACTGCGCGCACGACGGGTGGCATGAGCCTGCTGGATCACCTGATCGCGCGCATCCGTCAGGATGGCCCGATGAGCGTGTCAGATTATATGGCGGAATGCCTGCTACATCCCGAGTTGGGATATTACAGCACCCGCGATCCGTTTGGGGCGCAGGGCGATTTCATCACCGCGCCCGAGATCAGCCAGATGTTCGGCGAGATGATCGGGCTGTGTATTGCGCAGAGCTGGATGGATCAGGGGCGGCCCGCCCGGTTCTCGCTGGCCGAGCTTGGGCCCGGACGCGGCACATTGATGGCCGACATGCTGCGCGCAACCCGGGGTGTGCCCGGGTTTCATGAGGCCGCGCAGGTGGTGCTGATGGAAGCCTCGCTAAAGCTGAGAGGCGTTCAGGCGGACACGTTGACCGAGCACCAGCCGCTCTGGATCGATTCCGTTGCGGACCTGCCGGATGATCCGCTGTTTCTGGTCGCCAACGAGTTTTTCGATGCCCTACCCATCCGGCAATTCCTGCGCGATGGCGCAACCTGGCGCGAGCGGCTGATCGGAGCCGAAGATACCGCGCTGGGGTTCGGGCTGGGGGCAAACGCGCCGCAACCCGCGCTGGAGGAGCGGTTGAGCGATACGCAGGACGGCGATCTGGTCGAACTCTGCGCGGCAGCAACCCTGCTTCTTACCGGTATTGCCGGGCGAATCGCGACCCATGGTGGGGCAGCGTTGATTGTGGACTATGGTGACTGGCGCTCGCTGGGCGATACGCTTCAGGCATTGAAAGGCCATCAGCATACCGATCCGCTGCAAACACCGGGCGAGGCCGATCTGACCGCGCATGTGGATTTTGAACCGCTGGCGCTTGCCGCGCGTGCGGCGGGCTGTGCGCATACCCGCCTGACCTCACAGGGCGTGTTTCTGGAACGGCTTGGGATCACCGCGCGTGCGCAGGCGTTGGCGGCGCGACTGAGCGGTACCGAGCTGGAGACACTGATTGCCGCACATCGCCGGTTGACGCATCCCGAAGAAATGGGAAACCTGTTCAAAGTGCTGGGCCTTTACCCGGCGCAGTCAGCAGCACCGCCGGGACTGGAGCCATGACACTGGAAATCATCACCTCTGATCTGCTCGGCACAGTCCGGCATGGATTTTTCAGCCGCCGCGGCGGCGCTTCTTCGGGTATCTTTTCTGGATTGAATTGCGGCCATGGATCGTCGGACCAGACCGAGGCGGTGGCGCTGAATCGTAGGCGCGTAGCAAACGCGATGGAGGTCGCGCCCGACGCGATGGTGGGTGTGCATCAAGTGCATTCGCCAATAGTGCTGACCGTCGATAGCCCGATCAATGGTGAGAAACCCAAAGCGGACGCGGTGGTGACCGCCACGCCCGGTCTTGCGCTGACCATCCTGACCGCGGATTGCCAGCCGGTCCTGTTTTCCGACCCTGACGCCAATGTGATCGGCGCGGCCCATGCGGGATGGCGCGGCGCGCTGGACGGCGTTCTTGAGGCAACGCTGGACGCCATGGAGGCGCTGGGCGCAAGCCGCGAAAACACGCGCGCGGTGATCGGCCCCACCATCTCGCAACGCGCCTATGAGGTCGGCCCCGAGTTCATGGAAGACTTCATGGCCGCCTCGCACGATAATGCGCGTTTCTTTGCAAATGGACAGGATGACAGGCTGCAATTCGATCTTCCCGCCTATGGCTTGCACCGGCTGAGAGAGGCCGGAATCGGTCAGGCCGAGTGGACAAAACACTGCACATATTTCGACCCGGACAGGTTCTATTCCTACCGCCGGACGACCCACGCCAAAGAAGCGGACTATGGCCGCCTGATTTCCGCCATACGGCTGTGAGGTTTAAGGCAATTGTGGCAAAGACGCCCCGTTTTCGCCACAATTCTTGTGTTTACCAGAATAAGAATCGTGTGAATTTTTTGCCAGTGCTCAGATGGTTACCCGCTTGTCGGTCCTTTGGATTCTGGCATCCAAGTTAAAAGGATGCATATCAGCTTCATTTCTGTCCTGAATTCTTCCCGTATCAGCCTTATCGCTGCCGCAAATCAACAGCACAGTCTGAGAACCGGGAAAACGGGCTTCCGCCCAAATCAGAGCAGGATCAGAAAAAATGAAGACCAAATCTCGCTTTCTTAACGCAGTTGTCGCGGCGACCAGAGATCAGAAACTTGAAATGCCCTGGAAGCGGGTCTCAAGTCACTCGGCCCGAGTTGCACGCCGTATCGCGGTGCGACGCTGAGACCAAATCCTGACGGAACCAAGCTGCCGGTTCCGGGGAACAGAAAACAGATCAGGAGCTGTTCCAGCCTGATACCTGTTATGCCGTAGATTTGTCCTGCGGTCTTTTTTGGAACGTGTGTTCAGGTCGCGTTGACCTGTGAGTAACGAGTTTGTCTGGGGGTCAGTGTGTTGACCGAAAATCCGCGAAATTCATTCGCTGAGCATCGCCAAACCGGCGAATGCCAAATGGTCACCCATTTATTTCAGGACAAAGAACAAAGTCGTCAGGCAGATCTGCATGGGGAGCTGCTGCCTGTTCGCGCATAAGAAGGAACGGAATACGTATGACTATTCCAACATCATTGGGGCGTGCTGCCAGAAACGCAATTGAAACGACGACCATTATTTCAAAAAACCCGCGCCCGGCTACCAAGCAAAAAGCGCAGCTACGGCGTTATGAAGTCAGCACTTTGCTAAAAAACGGTGAGATTTCGCAAACCCATCACATCGCGCCGGCTCTGCCCGCCTTTGAGGATGCATTCTGCGCCTTTACGCGGGGATCGCTGATCGAAACAGAACAGGGACCGATGGCCATCGAAGATCTGCTGCCGGGGGATACGGTCCTGACCGAAGATGGCACATCGGAAACCGTGTTGTGGAAGGGCTCTGTCACTCTGGTGCCGGGCCGCGAGGATTCGCGAGGACGCACCCGACCACTGACTCGGATCATGGCGGATACGTTTGGGATGCAGAAGCCGATGTCGGGTATGATTGCGGGCCCCGCGGCGCGCCTGCTGGGCACGCCCTCGCATCTGCGCCACATAAACGGGGGCGAGCCGATGCTGACGCCTGTGTCAGAATTTCAGGACGGCACCAGCGTTATCGAAACGCAACCGCCCACGCCAGTCGAACTCTATCACATATGTTTGTCCCGCCACGCGGTGGTCAGGGTTGATGGGCTGCCGTTCGAAACCTATCATCCCGGGATCAACACAATCCGGATGATGAGTCACTCGCTGCGCGCGATCTATCTGAATCTGTTCGCGCATATTCAATCGCTGCATGATTTTGGCCCGCTGCTGATGCCGCGCGCCGGAGAAGGAGAGATAGACGCGATTTCAGCGTGAACTCACAAACGAAGACTGCATTTTGGGGGGCATCATGCAGATATTATTGAGCTGGGTCATCTCACTGACCGTTGTCGCATTCCTGCCGGCTGGCAGCACGCCAGCCAACCGCGCCGGGCTTACGCCGTCAGGTTCATTCGTTCTTCTAACACATCGAACGGGACGCCGGGCTCGTCTTTGGCGCCGCGGATGACAAGCGAGGTTTTGACGCTGGCCACGTTGGGCGTGGTCAGCAACTCGCCCGTCAGAAACTGCTGAAAACTGCTGAGGTCGGGGGCCACGCATTTCAGGATGAAATCGACCTCGCCGTTCAGCATGTGGCATTCGCGCACCAAGGGCCATTCGCGGCAGCGTTCCTCAAAAGCGCTGAGTTCTGATTCTGCCTGACTTTCCAAGCCGACTGAGGCGAAGACCTGAACCTCAAACCCCAGTTCGCGGGCGTTAACCTCGGCATGATAGCCGCGGATATAGCCGGATTCTTCCAGGGTACGCACCCGCCGCAAGCAAGGGGGCGCTGAGATCCCAACACGTTTGGCAAGCTCAACATTGGTCATACGACCATCTGCCTGCAGCTCTGCGAGTATCTTCCGGTCGATCTCATCCAGCCGTGTCGTGACCATCAATTGCTCCTGAAATTTTCCAGTTCTTATATCAGCACCCCCACGATGCGCAATATTGTTTCGCGTCTGCGCAATATTCTTTGTTTTCAACGCCGTTTTTTTGACCGGGATATGCCGAACACGCATGACAGATGCGCGACAGGAAAGGGCTTTAAGAGGCGTGCCCCCATCGTTATATCCAATCGCGGCGGATGGCAGTTCGCTGAGCCAGATTTGAGACCGGGGGTACCATGGCCGACACGAAACACACAAAGGTTCTGATCATTGGATCGGGACCTGCCGGATACACAGCTGGCGTCTATGCCAGCCGCGCCATGCTGGAGCCGATTCTCGTTCAGGGCATCGAACCGGGCGGGCAGCTGACCACAACAACCGAGGTCGAGAATTATCCCGGTTTTACCGAGGTGCAGGGCCCCGACCTTATGATCAAAATGCAGGAACACGCCGCAGCCATGGGGTGCGAAATCATCGGCGACATCATCAGCGACCTGGACGTCAGCCAGCGCCCCTTTACCGCCAAGGGCGACAGCGGCACCACCTACACCGCTGATGCGGTTATTCTGGCCACCGGCGCGCGCGCGAAATGGCTGGGCCTGCCGTCCGAGGACAAGTTCAAAGGCTTCGGCGTTTCCGCTTGTGCCACCTGCGACGGGTTCTTTTACCGCGGCCAGGAAATCGCGGTGATCGGCGGCGGCAACACGGCTGTTGAAGAGGCGCTGTTTCTGACCAATTTCGCCAGCAAGGTCACGCTGATCCATCGCCGGGATGAGTTGCGGGCCGAGAAAATTCTGCAGGATCGTCTGTTCAAGAACGAAAAGATCGAGCCGCTGTGGTTCCACGAGCTGGACGAGGTGATCGGCACCGACGCACCGCTGGGCGTCGAGGGCGTCCGCGTCAAGAATGTCAAAACCGGCGAGATCACCGAAATCCCTTGCAAGGGCGTTTTTGTGGCCATTGGCCACGCGCCCGCAAATGAGTTGGTCAAAGACACGCTGGACACCCATATGGGCGGCTACGTCATAACCAAGCCGGGCTCGACGGAAACCTCGGTGCCCGGTGTGTTTGCTGCTGGCGACCTTACTGATCATATCTATCGTCAGGCGGTTACCTCGGCCGGTATGGGCTGTATGGCAGCCCTTGATGCCGAGCGGTTCCTGGCCGAGCAGGAATAAGCCCCTGACCTTTGCCGTAGGCATATGCTGCCCGGGCACCTTGTGACCGGGCGGTCTGACGCGGGCCGCTCTTGACCCCTGTCCGTGGTCAACGCAGACTTGAACCAAACACGGCAGCAAGCGGGTGATATCATTGAAGAGTGCTCTTTGGCAGGGCAGCTGGGCAACCCGCATCCGGATCGCAAGCGGTCTGGTCCTCTTCGTGTTTGCCTTTTTTCACTTCATTAATATCGGCCTGGGCCTGTTTCACACAGATTTTCTGCACGAAATGCAAGATGGCCGCACGTCAGTGACCCGGCATATGGCTGGCAGTGTATTGCTGTATGTTGCTTTGCTTACCCATGCGGGACTATCGCTGGTATCTGTCGCGCAGCGGCGTACGTTAAGGATGCCTTTCAGCACCGGTTTGCAGATTGTGTTGGGGTTGCTGATCCCGCTGCAACTGATCGCGCATATCATCCATACCCGCTATGCCAATCTGGCTTATGACGTAAATGACGAGATGGGCTATATCATCATCCTGATGTGGCCCAGTTCAGCGATCTGGATGCAGAGCATTTTGCTGTTGCTGGTCTGGATACATGGCTGCATCGGGCTGCATATGTGGCTGCGCATGACCCGCTGGTGGCGACAGGTCGTTCCCTACCTGATTGGTCTTGCGGTTTTCATTCCAAGCTTTGCCCTGACCGGGCTGCTGACCGAAGGGCGGCGTATCTGGACGGATTTTGGCGACCCGTTCCTGCGCGAGCAGTATATCGAGCATTATAACTGGCCCACACCTGATCAGTTTGCCACGATGTTCAGCATCAAGAACAGCGCCTTGAGTGTGTTCTGGTTCCTGCTGATCCTCACAGCGCTGACTTATCTGGGGCGCAAGCTGTGGCGACGCAGGCATTCGGTCGGAATTCACTATATGAACGGCCCTGATATCGTTGGCGAGAAGGGCATGACCCTGCTTGAGATGTCACAGGCCAATGGCATCCCACACACTGCGCTATGCGGTGGCAAAGGACGCTGCACCACCTGCCGTGTCTTCGTCGAAGACGATGGCGGCCAACTGCCGGCACCGGGTCCTGTTGAGGCTCGCAGTCTGGCCGCCGTAAACGCGCCGGAAGGCACTCGGCTGGCATGCCAGATCCGGCCAACTGCGCCTCTGAAAGTACTGCGTGTCTTTCGTCCGAATGGCGCGCGCAGTCGCGCCCATGCAAGCCAAGGGCAAGAACGGCAACTGGCGGTGCTGTTTCTGGATATGCGCGGCTTTACATCGCGCACTGCAGGACAGTTGCCCTATGATGTTGTGTTCCTGCTGAACCGATTCTTCGATGCGATCGTACCTGCCATCACCGCAAACGGTGGAACAGTGGACAAATATATGGGCGATGGTCTGTTGGCGGTTTTCGAAACCCCGGATGCGGCCAGCTCGGCCCGGGCGGGGTTGAAATCAGCGGCGGCGGTTGGATCGGCGCTGCAAGAATTCAATCAACAACTGGCCGCTGAGGGCAGCCCAGAGATTCGCATCGGTATGGGGTTGCATCTTGGCGATCTGGTTTTGGGTGAGATCGGCGCAGAGGGCCATGCCTCTCAGACCATAATCGGGGACGTAGTCAACGTGGCCAGCCGTCTGGAAGCCGAAACCAAAGCGCTGCAGGTCGAACTGCTGGTATCCGCTGAGGTGATGGACGCTGCCGGTCTGACGGATCATCTACCGGAGATGCGCGCGTTTCAGCTGCGCGGGGTCGCAAACTCGATCCCTGCCCTACCCGTGAAACGGGCCGCAACACTCGACGTGAGTGTAAGCGCAAAAGAACAGATCCCCGCGGTGTGACAGAATTGTCCACCACTGGCGGGAATTTAATCGCTTTGCAGCGATAACACCGGAAAAACCTTCCATTCCGGCCAGAATCCACGCATATCGTCCTTTGTTTTAAGTAGGTATCTAGACTTCGGCGGGCAACCGGGGCACATGGCCCCCGAAACGCCCTTAAATCACCAAAAGCCACACCACGATTAAGAGTATTCTGATGACAATGTTAAGCAATCTGGCTCCGATCCCCGAACTGTACGTGTCATATGACTCGGCACAAAAACTCAAGGTCGAGGCCGCCGACCTGACCAGCTGGGACCTGAGCCCGCGCCAGATCTGCGATCTGGAGCTGTTGATGAATGGGGGCTTTAACCCGCTTAAGGGGTTCTTGGGCCAGGCGGACTATGACAGCGTGGTTGAGAACATGCGTCTGGCGGACGGGACGCTGTGGCCGATGCCGATCACGCTGGATGTCAGCGAAGACTTTGCCGCCAGCATCGAACTGGGTCAGGATATCGCGCTGCGCGATCAGGAAGGTGTTATTCTGGGCACCATGACGGTCACAGATCGCTGGACCCCGAACAAGGCGCTTGAGGCCGAGAAGGTCTTTGGTGCGGACGACGACGCGCACCCGGCCGTGAACTATCTGCACAATGTTGCCGGTAAGGTTTATTTGGGTGGTCCGGTGACCGGCATCCAACAGCCTGTGCATTATGATTTCCGCGCCCGCCGCGACACACCAAACGAGCTGCGCGCCTATTTCCGCAAGCTGGGCTGGCGTCGCATTGTGGCGTTTCAGACCCGCAACCCGCTGCACCGCGCGCATCAGGAACTGACCTTCCGCGCCGCCAAGGAAGCACAGGCCAACCTGCTGATCCATCCGGTTGTTGGGATGACCAAACCGGGCGATGTTGATCACTTTACCCGTGTGCGCTGCTATGAGGCTGTTCTGGACAAATACCCGGCCTCGACCACGTCAATGTCGCTGCTGAACCTGGCGATGCGGATGGCTGGCCCGCGCGAGGCGGTCTGGCACGGGCTGATCCGCGCCAACCATGGCTGTACCCACTTTATCGTTGGTCGTGACCATGCCGGCCCCGGCAAGAACTCGGCCGGTGAGGACTTCTATGGTCCGTATGATGCGCAGGATCTGTTCCGCCAGTATCAGGACGAGATCGGCGTTGAGATGGTTGACTTCAAGCACATGGTCTATGTGCAGGAGCGCGCGCAATACGAACCCAATGATGAGATCAAGGACAAGGACGACGTCACGATCCTGAACATCTCGGGCACCGAGCTGCGTCGCCGTCTGGCCGAGGGTCTGGAAATTCCCGAATGGTTCAGCTTTCCCGAGGTTGTGTCCGAGCTGCGCAAGACCAAGCCGCCGCGCAGCCAGCAGGGCTTTACCGTGTTCTTCACCGGTTTCTCGGGCTCGGGCAAATCGACTATCGCAAACGCGCTTATGGTCAAGCTGATGGAGATGGGCGGGCGTCCGGTGACATTGCTGGACGGTGACATCGTGCGTAAGAACCTGTCGTCCGAGCTGGGCTTTTCCAAAGAGCACCGCGACCTGAACATCCGCCGTATCGGCTATGTCGCTAGTGAGATCACCAAGAATGGCGGGATCGCCATCTGTGCCCCAATCGCGCCATACGCCACCACCCGTCGCGCCGTGCGCGAAGACATTGAACAGTTTGGTGCTTTCTGCGAAGTCCACGTGGCGACCAGCATCGAGGAATGCGAACGTCGCGACCGCAAAGGCCTGTATAAGCTGGCACGCGAAGGCAAGATCAAGGAATTCACCGGTATCTCTGACCCTTACGATGTGCCGGTGAACCCGGAGCTGAGCGTCGAAACCGAGAATGTCGAGGTTGATAACTGCGCCCATCAGGTTCTGCTGAAACTCGAGAGCATGGGCCTGATCGCAGCCTCATAAGATCAATCCCATCGCCACCCTTTGAAACCCCCGGATATCCGGGGGTTTTTCTTTGACCGATTGCCGAGCATCGCACTCTATCGTTGCGTCAATAAATAGACAATATACTTAATAAGAGCAGTCATATTCGACCAATACCTCCAACTATGATAGGATCAGGCATCCATCAAAGTGACAACTTTTTGATCATAACAAGTGGGAGGGTGAACAAATGTCAGCAAAGAAAGCAACCAACGCTGCCGACACGCTTATTGCATGTGACGCACGGGCCTCGGCGATTGCGGATTACAAGATCGCCCAGTTTGCCCGCCTGCAACTGCCGGGATTGGTCGCCTCTCCGGCCATGGCGGGCTTTCCTTTTGTGCCGGACTGGCTGCTGGAGCTGTTGAAATCCGTGCGGACCTATTCTGATTGGGTCAAGGAATGCGACAAGATCAAAGCCAAGATCGAAAAGGCACTGAACACATTGCAGCCACCACCTGCAGGTGGGCTGGACCTGCCGGTGCTGCCACCTGTTCCGCCAACACCGGGGACCACGCGTCTGCGCCAGATTCTTGAGGTTATCGCCGCAGCCAAAACGGCAGCGGGCAATATGGAACCCGATTCCGCACGGGACAGCCTGAAAGAGGCCAAGGACATGATGCATGATGATGCGGTCAAGGCCGAGTTCAGGCGCTTGCGGGATGTCGACGGGTGGTATGACATTCTGGAAGAACTGCAGGATGCCATCGATTATCTCGAGCGTGTCTCACGACGCTGATCGGGTTCGCCCGCCAGATTGCCCGGACTAGAGCTGCGCCCGCAGCGCCTCGGCCGCGCGCAGGTGAAAATCGCCGAACTTATCCGCAACGGGCTGGATCGCCCGAAGCTGCGGCAGGCGCGCGGCAAAATCCTCGGGCGAGGCGGATTGGATGGCGCGGCGCAAGTCATCCTCGCTGTCGCACAGGATCATGCCCGAGATGTCCATGAAATCCGCGATATTCGGACAGCCCCAATAGATCGGCACCGTCGAACATAACACCGCATCGATCAGCTTTTCCGAGAAATAGTTCCGCTCGCGCACATTTTCGATCACCACCGAATAGCGATAGGGGGCAAGGCCGTCTGATTTTTCGTCAAAGGGTGTGTAGCCGCGGCCCATAATGTCCACATCCGCCCCGCCGTCGCATATCCAGTCGATCACGGAATGGCGCAGCTGGTGGCCCGCAAGATCACGTTTGGCCGAGGCGATCAGGGAACAGGAACGGGTTTTCTCAACCGGCAGATCGCGCCAGTTGGGCACCATAGTTACGCCATAGGGCAGGAAGACCGCGTTAGGGATGCTTTGCAGCAAGACATCGTGAAAGGTGAAGATGCGGAAAAAGCGCCGCCATGTATAGCGCAGCATTTTGTCATGTTTGGCGTGTATCGCCGACGGCTCGCCCATCATCAGGGAAATCCGCGCCTTCGTGCCGCGCCGCAACCGCAGATGCACCGTTGAGTTTGGATACATGATCAAATGATCGGTACGCTCAAGATCGCCAACGGTTTTTCCCGTCAGACGCTCCGGGCAGCCTAACGGCCAGAGCAGATCGGACAGCGGAACATGCGCCAGCTTTGGGCCCAGCCGATGCCCATAGGGCAGGATTGCGATGGCGGGTTCGGTCATTATATCTGCTCGGGTAGATCGACCTGTCCCCGCATCAGGACGTGCCCGGTGCCCGCGACCTTGATACCAGTCATGGCCTCAGCCGGGCCAACCCGCGTCACGGTGGCCTGCCCGGGACGGCCCATGTCATGGCCCTGCTCGGCGATAAAAGTGTCTTTGGCCATCAGGCCGTGTTTCCACAGATAAGCCGCCATCGCCCCGGTTGCAGAACCGGTAAACGGGTCCTCAGGCGGGCTGGGTGGTGCCATCAAAAGGCGCGAAAATGTGTCCCCCGCGTCGGTTGCACCCTGAAGCGTCACCAGGAAAGGCTCGGCCATGTCCGAGCCTGAGTGACCTGCGAATTCAGCCACTTTGGGCAGATGCTCGACAGCGAGATTTGCAGCCCGCAGCGCCTGATGGTCGCGCAAGACAGTGATGCAGAACGGCAATCCGGTCGACACAAACTGAGGGGGCGAGATGATCGCATCCGGGCTGAGCCCGATGGCTTGCGCCACCAGATCAACCGGGGTGAGTGCGCCGAATTGCGGCGCGACCTGCGTCATTTCGATCTCATCGCTGTTTAAACGAATGTCGACGATCCCTGCCCCGGTCTCCAGCGTCAGGTGATCGCCTTGAACCAAACCGCGCGACCGCAGGGCAACGACGGTAGCAATGGTGGGGTGACCGGCAAACGGAATCTCTCGGCTCGCCAGGAAATAGCGGACGCGGACGTCAGCCACATCAGAGGGGCCCGTGAATGTGCATTCCACCAGAGATGTTTCGCGCACATAGGCAGTACAGACCTCCACGGGCAGACCCGCGCCGCCATGCACAACGGCACAGCCATTGCCCCCGAACGCCCGGTCACTGAACGCGTCCACCCAGTCGAAATCGAACCAGCTCATGCGGCATCTCCCATATGCATCTTATCGCGCCAGGGTCAGGCCCTGCCGGTTCGCATATTTCGCCGCTGCGGTGGCAGATGTCACGTGTTTTCAGTGAGAGGGGGCCGTTCAGTGAACGGCCACCGGTGACAGGTCGTGCTGTCGCGCCAGCACAAAGGCCAGCTTGCGGTCCGCCACAATGGCCAGTTGCTGACCATCGGAATCGTGTACCGCATAGAGTTGACCCAGATCGCCAGCCTGTTCCTGCAAATCCTCAGGCAGGTCGGCCACTTCGACTGTTTTTACATAAACGATCCGGTCGCCTTCTGTGTTGATTTCAATCGGTGTATTCATCGCTCTTACCCCTTTCTTATATTGATCGTTTGCACCACGGTTTCGGGCACAGCGCGGGTCAGGTCCACATGCAGCAGACCGTTTTCCATGATCGCTTCGCCCACCTCGACGCCATCGGCCAGCACAAACATGCGCTGAAACTGGCGCGCGGCGATGCCGCGATGCAGAAACACACGTCCCTCGCTGTCGTCGCGTTGACGGCCCCGGATCACCAGTTGGCGATCCTCGATGGTGATCGACAGGTCCTCCTCCGCAAAACCGGCAACGGCCAGGGTTATGCGGTACGAAAAGTCCGAGGTCTGTTCGATATTATAGGGCGGATAACCTTCGTTTCCGGTCTTTGCAGACCGTTCCAGAAGGCGTTCCAGCTGCTCGAACCCCAAAAGATGCGGGTATGAGCCAAGAGTAAGTTTTGACACGTATTCTCGTCCTTTATTGTCAAAGCGACGTCTTTTGCGGCCCCGTTCTGGCAACCGCGTACAGTAGAATATGGGAATGTGCAGGGATGTCCACAAGGTCTAGGCGGATTCACCTGAACACACTATTCTGTGTGCAAAGCACCACAAGAATACTGATTCGTTCATGAACGCCCCCACCGATCTTTCGATGAAAACCGATGATGTTCTGCGGGTCGAGCTGGAGGTGTTTCGCCGTCAGCACCGCGACCTTGACGAAGCGATCGAGGCGCTGCAGGCCAAAGGTACCGCAGATCAGCTGACATTGAAGCGGTTGAAAAAGCAAAAACTGCGCCTGAAAGACATCATCCGCCTGATCGAAGACCGCCTGACCCCGGATATCATCGCCTGAGCCCTGTCTGCCGCATTGCCACATAAGCGGATTTGGCTATAGTGCGCGCTCTTTCCGAAGGCGGGGACAAAGCGGATGGGTGAGATCAAGGTCGGTATCATCATGGGCAGCCAGTCAGACTGGCCCACGATGAAAGAAGCCGCAAATATTCTGGATGAGCTGGGCGTCGCCTATGAGGCGCGTATTGTCTCGGCCCACAGAACGCCAGATCGGCTGTGGGACTATGGCAAGACCGCCGTTCAGCGCGGGTTGCAGGCGATCATCGCGGGCGCGGGCGGGGCTGCGCATCTGCCGGGCATGATGGCATCGAAAACACGCGTCCCTGTCATTGGCGTTCCGGTTCAGACGCGCTCCTTGTCGGGTGTAGACTCGCTATATTCCATCGTACAGATGCCCAAAGGGTTTCCCGTCGCGACCATGGCCATCGGCGCGGCTGGCGGGGCTAACGCCGGCTTGATGGCAGCTGGCATTCTGGCCCTGCAGGACGCCGCGTTGGCCGACCGGCTGGATGCCTGGCGCGAGGCTCTATCTGCATCGATCCCGCAGGAGCCCAGCGATGACTGACGCACTGGCCCCTGGAGCGGCAATTGGCATTCTGGGCGGCGGACAGTTGGGTCGTATGCTGTCGGTTGCAGCCTCCCGGCTGGGGTTCTCGACACATATCTACGAGCCGGGTGCCGAGTCCCCCGCCGCGCAGGTCGCTGACCGCATAACCACCGCAGCGTATGATGACGTTGAGGCACTGACTGCCTTTGCCGGGTCGGTTGACGTCATCACCTATGAGTTTGAAAACATCCCGACCGAGGCGCTGGATCTGCTGGAGCAGTATCGCCCAATCCACCCCGGACGCGAGGCGCTGCGGATCAGCCAGGATCGGCTGACCGAAAAGACCTTTTTGCAAGGGCTGGGGCTGACCACGGCACCTTTTGCAGACATCACCGATCTGCACAGTCTGATCGCTGCGATTTCCGAGATCGGCACGCCCGCCATCTTGAAAACCCGGCGCTTTGGCTATGACGGCAAGGGGCAGGCACGGTTGCGGTCGCCCGAGGATGCAGAGACAGCGCTGGCCGACATGGCCGGGGCACCCGCCATCCTCGAAGGGTTCGTGAACTTCTCTCACGAGGTGTCGATCATTGCCGCGCGCGGTTTGGATGGTCAGGTCGCCTGTTTTGATCCCGGCGAGAACGTGCATCGCGACGGCATCTTGCACACCACTACGGTTCCCGCCCGCCTGCCCCCGTCGCAGCGGACGGATGCTGTGTTGCAGGCTGCCAATATCCTGAACGCGCTGGATTATGTCGGCGTCATGGGGGTTGAGCTGTTCGTGACGCCGCAGGGTTTGATCGTGAACGAGATTGCGCCGCGTGTGCATAATTCGGGGCATTGGACGCAGAATGGCTGCGCGGTTGATCAGTTCGAACAGCATATCCGTGCCGTTGCAGGATGGCCGCTGGGCGATGGGCAACGTCACGCGGATGTGGTGATGGAGAACCTGATCGGCGACGATATGGACCGCGTGCCCGAACTGGCGCGCGAGCGTGATTTGGCGTTGCATCTGTATGGCAAGGCCGAGGTAAAGGCAGGCCGCAAGATGGGCCATGTCAACCGGATCATCCGCAAGGGGTAGTCGCGCCTGCGCGATGCCCCCGGTGGGAATGTTGAGGATCAGATGACGCCCCGATCAGGTCAGGAACCGGGCCGCAATCTCCCCGGACATATAGCTGACCTGCCCGGCGGACAGCGTGGCTGCGACACGGTGGGTCGCGGCGTCCAGTATCACCAGATCGGCGCGCTTTCCCGGCTGCAATGTGCCGCGATCCTCAAGGTCCAGCACCTGCGCCGGCCCTGACGAGATCAGAGCCCATGCGCCGCCCAGATCAAGCAGGCCGGTTTTAGCCAGCATCAACGCAGCGCGGCGTGGGCTGGGATAATGGTAGTCCGAGGCCAACGCATCACAGAGACCCATCGCAATCAGGTCCAGCGCGCTGGCATTGCCCTTGTGCGAGCCGCCACGCACCACGTTGGGTGAGCCGAGAATGATGTAATCGCCCGCGGCGCGCGCGGCCTCGGCGGCCTCAAGCGTCTCGGGGAATTCCGAGATCGTCACTCCGCGCATGCGCCATCCAGCGCGCGCCTCGGTGGTGGCATCGTCGTGGCTGCCCAGACGGATGCCATGCTGGTTCAGTTCAGCGCAGAGCGCATCAAGCGCGGCGGGAACCTCTGCGCGGCGGGCATGCATGGCTTGCAGCAACTCGAAATGCGCGTCGGGATTGCGCCCGGCCTTGAGGGCCTGACCGGTCAGGCGGGGTGGTTTGCGCCCCTGTGCCAACCGGTCATGCGGCAGGTGGTCGTTGAAAACCACGTAAGGCACCTGCCATTCGACGATGCGCTCGGGCAGGCCGGAATAGTCGTCCAGCATATGGGTTTCAAAACGCAGCTGAGGGACCAGATCGGTCACAACGCTGTCCTTGACCGAGGCGATCGCGTTGAACACCTGCCCCGCGAATTCGGGGCCGCGCACGCCGCCTTCCCAGCTGTGAAACTGCGCCAGAACCGCCGTGGTGATGCCGTTTGCGGCCAGTTCAGCCTCGACCGACAGGATACCTTCGTCCATCTGTTTCATCGCGCCACGACGCGGTGCGATATGGCGTTCGAACCCATCCCCGTGCAGGTCGATGATACCGGGCAGGATCAGATAGCCCGACAGATCAACCGGTCGGCCCCCGCCTTGCTGAAGCAGCCCTTCCCCGATGGACAGCGTAGTACGTACCATACCCTCATCGGAGAGCAGAACCTCTGCCCCCTCAAATCTCAGCTCAAGTGATGTCATCGTGTGGATTCCGATTCCGGTTCCGAACAATCCTGCCCGATACAGATCTCGTCTATTATGTCGAGGACACCATCAAGCCAAGTGATTTGCGGGTCGAACTGGCCAAACTCGATAAAATGCAGGGCCTGCGCCATGACGCGCGGGTTGTTCATCGTGAAGGTATGGGTCACCGGCAGAACGATGTGGTCGGCCATGCCGTCCACTTTGGTGGTCTCAATCGAAACCTTACCGTCATCCGGTCCGTCGATCATCGATGAGAAAACCGGGTTCAGCGAGTTCTCACCCGCAATCACGCCGAGGTCGAAATCCACAGGGGGCAGCTGGCGGGGTATCCCCTCGGGACCGGTCCCCAGCGCGAGGCCAGCGGGACCGTTCAGGAAACCAAACACTTCCCATGCGCCAAGCTCATCCACCAATTGGCTGCCCTGATTTGGGGGGCCGAGCATAACGGCACGGCCCAGGTTCTCGGGGTGGTTGTCCTGCAGCCAATAGCGCAACAGGATACCGCCCATCGAATGAGCCACCACATTCACGGTGTCATCCCCGCAGGCCGCAAACGCATCGGGCAGGGTTTGATCGGCCAGTTCGGGGATCGTCAGATCGGTTGACGGATAGCCGGGGCGCACGACGGTATAGCCGTGGGCGTGAAAAAGCTGCTCCATCACCGTAAAGGATGCCTCGGTCCGGGCCAGGCCGTGCAGCAGAACGACGCATTTGGCGCTGGCGGCGGCGGGTGCAAGGCACAGAAAAAGGGCGACAAGACATCTCATGCCAGCGAAATAAGGGCTAACGGGCGCCGAGAAAACCCCCTAGCTACGGTTCAGGCGCGCAACGGCCAATGCAATTCCACCCAGAACAAACCCGGTGCCCAGCAGCAGGCGCAGGCCCGCGACCTCTCCCAAAAGCACGACGCCACCGGCAATCGCAATGACCGGCACGCTGAGTTGTACGATTGCGGCCACCGCCGGCGAGAGGCGTGGCAGGACGCGGTACCACAACGCGTATCCCAGGCCAGAGGTCACCCCACCGGACAGCGCCGCCAGCAGATAGCCCAGCGGCGTCATCTGCCAAGCGCCGCCCAGCGCCCAAAGCGCAAGCCCGGTGACCGGAAGCGCCACCACAAAGTTGGCAGCGGTCCCCGACAGGGCATCCGGTTCGGATCGCCCGACAATGGAATAGACCGCCCAGCCGATCCCCGCAGCGGTCATCAGGCCAGCCCCGACGGGATCAACCTGAACCGAGCCCGCGGGCCAGAGCACAAAGGCCAGCCCGGCCAAAGCGATGCCCGCGCCAAGCATCTGCCGCGTCGTGGGCGCGGCCCCTGTCATCGTGCCAATCGCAAACATCGTGATCTGGACAACGCCGAACAGGATCAACGCCCCCAGCCCGGCATCCAGCGTCAGGTAGGCCACGGAAAATCCGATCATATAAAGCGACAAAGAGCCCGCCCCAGCAACCCGGCGCCGATTAAAAAGCGGCAGGTTGGCCTTGCGCAGATAAACCAATGCGGCCAGAATCAGCGCCCCGGACAACACCCGAACCACGGCAAACCCGGCCGGGTCGCTGCTGCCGCTGTCTATGGCTAATCGGTTCAGGATCGAGTTCGACGCAAAGGCGCACATGGTCAGGGTGGTGAGCAGAAACAATCGCATATCAACCGCATAGCGGTTTCGCGGCGGCTTGGACACTCACATTCCCGCGCCTCACATGAAAAAACGGGGCCGCCCGAAGGCGACCCCATCTGTTCTTTATCGGGCTTTCCCGGTCGGCTGCTTGGCCGTGCGACCAAACGACTGTCGGGGCCGTCAGAATTCGCCGTAGCGAATTCGACGTGCTTACATCATGCCGCCCATGCCGCCCATGTCGGGCATGCCACCTGCAGGTGCCGCGCCTTCTTTGGCGGGACGGTCTGCAACCATCGCTTCGGTGGTGACCAGCAGGCCAGCAACCGATGCCGCGTCTTCCAGAGCGGTACGGACAACTTTGGCCGGGTCGATGACACCGAACGAGAACATGTCGCCATATTCTTCGGTCTGAGCGTTAAAGCCGAAGGCCGCTTCTGACGATTCACGAACCTTGCCGGCAACTACTGCGCCGTCAACACCTGCGTTCTCAGCGATCTGGCGCAGAGGCGCTTCGATGGCTTTGCGAACGATATTGATGCCAGCGTTCTGGTCAGCGTTTGCGCCTTCCAGAGTTTCCAGTGCTTTACCGGCCTGAACCAGAGCAACACCGCCGCCCACAACAACGCCTTCTTGTACGGCAGCGCGGGTTGCGTTCAGAGCATCGTCCACACGGTCCTTACGCTCTTTCACTTCAACTTCGGTCATGCCGCCGACGCGGATCACAGCAACACCGCCTGCCAGCTTGGCAACGCGCTCTTGCAGCTTTTCACGGTCGTAATCGCTGGTGGTTTCTTCGATCTGGGTGCGGATCTGAGAAACACGTGCTTCGATCTCTGCTTTCTCGCCAGCACCGTCGACGATGGTGGTTTCGTCTTTGGTGATCTCGATCTTCTTGGCGGTGCCCAGCATGTCCATGGTGACGGACTCGAGCTTCATGCCCAGATCTTCGGAGATGACCTGACCGCCGGTCAGGATTGCGATGTCCTGCAGCATGGCTTTGCGGCGGTCGCCGAAGCCCGGTGCTTTGACAGCAGCAATTTTCAGGCCACCGCGCAGTTTGTTGACAACCAGAGTTGCCAGCGCTTCGCCTTCAACGTCTTCCGCAATGATCAAAAGCGGCTTTTGCGACTGGATCACCTGCTCGAGCAGCGGAACCATCGGCTGCAGCGAGGACAGTTTCTTTTCGTGCAGCAGGATCATGCAGTCGTCGAGCTCTGCGATCATCTTGTCTGCGTTGGTGACAAAGTAAGGCGACAGGTAGCCACGGTCGAACTGCATACCTTCGACAACATCGGTCTCGGTTTCCAGACCTTTGTTTTCTTCGACGGTGATAACGCCTTCGTTGCCAACTTTCTGCATCGCGTCTGCGATTTGCTGGCCGATTTCGGCTTCGCCGTTGGCCGAGATGGTGCCAACCTGAGCAACTTCGGCCGAGTCTTTGACTTCGCGCGAAGCCGACTTGATGCCTTCAACAACCTTGGCGGTTGCCAGGTCGATGCCGCGCTTCAGGTCCATCGGGTTAAGGCCAGCAGCAACCTGCTTGAGACCTTCGCGAACGATGGCTTGTGCCAGAACGGTTGCGGTGGTGGTGCCGTCGCCGGCTTCGTCATTGGTGCGGCTGGCGACTTCTTTCACCATCTGCGCGCCCATGTTTTCGAACTTGTCTTCCAATTCGATTTCCTTGGCAACCGAAACACCGTCTTTGGTGATGCGCGGCGCGCCGAAGGATTTGTCCAGAACCACGTTGCGGCCTTTGGGGCCCAGGGTCACTTTAACCGCGTCGGCCAGAACATTAACGCCTGCCAGCATACGGTTACGGGCATCGGTGTCGAACTTGACGTCCTTTGCAGCCATGTCGTTTCTCCTTGAGAAAATGTATTAAGATGAAGATCAGAGAAAGCGCGTGGGCTTACTCGATGATCCCCATGATGTCGCTTTCTTTCATCATCAGCAGCTCTTCGCCGTCGACCTGAACCTCGGTGCCCGACCATTTGCCGAACAGGATCTTGTCGCCAGCTTTCACAGCCATTGCGATCAGTTCGCCGCTGTCCTTGCGTGCGCCTTCGCCGGTTGAGACGACCTCGCCTTCGCTGGGCTTTTCTTTTGCGCTATCGGGAATGATCAGGCCGCCTGCGGTTTTCTCTTCGCTTTCTACGCGACGAACCAGCACACGGTCATGAAGCGGTTTCAATGCCATCTTTGCAGCTCCTTGGGCTCAAAGTTTGTTTATCCTCCCCTCGCCTGTCGACGAGGCGTTAGCACTCATAACTTGCGAGTGATAACGACGCATAGCTAGGGGGTCGAACAAAACGAGTCAACAAGTTGTGCGAATATTTTTCGCACTCAAAATCCACAAACCAACCCGTTTACACCGCGCCTCGGCTGTCTAAGGTGGCGACATTCACATTCAACCAAGGTCATTTCGATGCAAAGACACCAGACTTTCGCGGCTAATATACTGTTTAGTATTGCCATTTTTGGATCATCCATCTCAGCACAAGCGCAGAATCTTACCGAAACGGTCCAAGGCTGGGAGCGCCGCCTTGAGGCGCGTATCGGCGTCCTGCTCTATGAACCCGGCAGCGAATGGAAGGTCTCACACAGGGCTGATGAGCTGTTTCCGATGTCCAGCACTTTTAAGCCGCTCTTGTGTGGCGCAGTGCTAGCAGAGGTCGACGCCGGCACGGAAAGCCTGTCAGAAAACGTCACTTATCAGTCAACGGATCTGGTCGAATACTCGCCGGTCACCGGCGAGCATGTTGTGTCTGGCATGACCATAGATGCGCTATGCGAGGCAACCATCACGATCAGTGACAATACGGCGGCCAATCTGTTGCTGCAGCGTGTCGGCGGACCTGCGGGGCTGACTGAATTCCTCAGGTCAACCGGTGACGACGTCACCCGCCTTGACCGATGGGAAACAGACCTGAATGAAGCCACCCCGGGCGATCCGCGCGACACAACAACGCCCAGCGCCATATTGGCGACGCTGGACCAGCTGTTGTTTGGCGAGGTCCTCTCGGCAGCATCTGCCGCCGAACTGAGGCAATGGATGATCGACGATCAAGTGGCTGACGCGCTGATCCGCGCGCATGTGCCAGAGGGTTGGATCATCGGCGACAAGACCGGAGCGGGCGGCCATGGCAGCCGTGCAATCGTCGCCTTTCTGGAAACCGCCGATGCCCGAACCTATCTGGCCGCCATCTATCTGACTGAAAGCGACGCGCCCTTCCCCGAGCGCAACGCTGTGCTGTCAGACATCGGTCGCGCCATGATCGCCGAGATCAACGCGCGCGCGGACTGACGCGCCAGAGGCGTCGGCTAGTCCGCATCTTCCCAGCTGTAGGCCCAGTGTTTCAGCCCTTCGGCCCCGGATGCGGACAGCGCATAGACGCCTTTTTCCACCTTATCGAACCAACCATAGTGATTATCACGCATGAGGCGCGTGGCCGCGACAACGCCGGTCGATCTGGCAACCTCGGCCCCTTTGGTCGCGCCGCATTCAGCCAGATGCGCCGCACATTTCAGCGCGTCTTGCCGATAGGCCGTGACAATCCCGTGCCGGGTGGCGCCACCCGCATTGGGGTCACCTTCCAGCCGGTCAAATTCGCGCAGCAGACGCCCGGCCCGCGCTTTGCTCTTGCGCGGCGCATAGGGACCGGGGTCGCATTGCACCTCGACCCGCCCGTCAGGCCGAACAGTGATCAGCCCCAGACCCAACCGACGGCAAAGAGCCAGATTATCCCGCAGCGCCCGCCGCGCGCTGCGCCCTTTGGGCTTGCACACCGCGATATAGACCTGATCGGTCACCTTCAGCCGGGCGATGGCCTGATGAAACAGAGCCAGCGAAAACCTGAGCTTCAGCTCAACAATCACCGGCGCGTCCCCGTCGCGCACGGCCACAACATCCGCCGCCCCGACCTCGCCCTTGACGGTGTATCCCTGCCGTTCCAGCAATGCCTTTACCGGCGGATAGAGATCTTGTTCGCGGTCCATGCGCGCATGCTATGCGGTTTGGGGGGAATTACCAGACGTCGTTGATGCAAGCCCTCAAATCAGATGGCTTGCGCCTTTGGGATGAGGCGGGCATCAATACCCGTAAGACGCTTCTTACCTTTCATCGAGGCAACACTCATGCGCTTGCTCAGCCTACTCTTTGGCCTTCTGCTGCCCCTGCCCGTCTTTGCGGCCTGCGAGGGCCGCGATCTGCGGCTGGACATGACCGCGGACCAGCGCGCACAACTGGATCAGGCCGTCAGCGAGATCGTCTTTCCAGAAGGCAATCACTGGATTGCGCGCAAAGGCGACGCCGTTCTGCATCTGATCGGTACCCTGCATCTGAATGACGCGCGCATGGGTGCCGTGGTTGAACGGCTGACCCCTACCCTGACCCAGGCGGATGCGTTCTATTTTGAGGTGACTCAGGACGAGATCGAGGCCTTTCAAAAAAACCTGCAGAAGGACTTTAGCCCGGTTCTGATCACATCGGGCCCAACTCTGATCGAACTGATGGAAGAGGACCAGTGGGCCCTCTTCGCCGATGCCCTAGCCGAGCGCGGCATTCCCGGCTGGATGGCCGCCAAGATGCGGCCCTGGTTTCTGAGCTTGATGCTGGGCCTGCCCCCATGCCTGACGACAACACCAGACGCAGATCGCGGCATGGATCAGCGTCTGGCCGAACTGGCCGAGGCGCATGACATTCCCCAGTACTCGCTGGAAAGCATCGGCGAAGTCATGGCCATGTTCGACAGCCATCCGATCGAGGAACAGGTGCAATCGCTGATCCGGCTGTCCGCTGCATTGCAGGCAGGCGACGATCATCTGATCACCATGGCCAACGCCTATATGGAAGAAAACCACGCCGAAATCCTGCAACTGGCCAAGCTGCAGGGGATCGAAGCTTCGGGGCTGACGCCAGAAGAATTCAATGCCGAATGGGGCAGCTTCGAAGACATGCTGCTGATACAGCGCAACGCGAACTGGATGGAGCAGATTCTCAGGATGCAGGACCAGACCGTTGTCATCGCGGTCGGCGCAGGCCACCTGAGTGACGAATACGGGTTGCTGAACCAGTTGCAGCAGGCCGGATACGCGCTGGAACGCGCGCCGTTCTGAACCCGCAGGACCAACCGCCGCAGACAGCCGTCTGGCAGGGTGACAAACCTGCCTGCCCCGCCTATAAGGCGCGCAAATTCAAATCCTCAGGACGCAGATATGACACTCCAAGTTTTTGGCCACAAATCCCCCGACACCGACTCGACCGGATCACCCATCCTCTGGGCCTGGTATCTGAACGAGGTGAAAGGCGAACAGGCCACGCCCGTGTTGCTGGGTGAACCCAACACCGAAGCCGCCTTTATGCTGCAACGCTGGGACCTGCCCAAGCCGCAGATCATCGACGACGTGGCCGAGGATGCGCCGGTTGTCATCGTGGACACCAACAACCCCGCCGAGCTGCCCGCCAGCATCAACAGCGCTGATATCCGCGCCATTATCGACCACCACAAACTGGTCGGGGGTCTGGAAACCAAAGGCCCCATCGACATCACCGTGCGCCCACTGGCCTGTACCGCCACCATCATGGTGGACCTGATCGGCGACGACCTTGCCAAAGCACCCGAGGCCGTCAAAGGCGCGGCGCTGACCTGCATCCTGTCTGACACGCTGGAATTCCGCTCGCCCACTACCACGGATCACGACCGCGCCGTTGCCGAGCAACTGGCCGCTGATCTGGGTCTGGACATCCCGTCTTATGCGGCAGAGATGTTTGCGGCGAAATCCGATGTCTCGTCTTTCTCGGATGCCGAGCTGCTCCGCATGGACAGCAAGGAATACGAGGTCGACGGCACCAAGTTCCGCGTCTCGGTTCTGGAAACCACGGCGCCGGGCGTTGTGCTGGACCGCAAGGACAGCCTTGCCGCATCGATGGTCGACGTCGCCAAAGAAGATGGCGTGGATCAGGTGCTGCTCTTTGTTGTCGACATCCTGAACGAAGAGGCAACGCTGCTGGTGCCCAACGATCTGGTCAAATCGGTCGCCGAGAAAAGCTTTGACGCGAATGTCGACGGCGACGCGGTGGTTCTGCCCGGTGTCATGAGCCGGAAAAAACAGATCATCCCGAACCTCAAGGTCTGATCAATCAAAGGGCGCCCCATGCGGGCGCCTTTTTTGTCGGGGCAGAGCCCCCTCTGGCCAAACCGCACCACCTCTGCCATAGGCCGGATGATCCTGCCCGCTACCCGGAAAGTACAGCCATGACCCAGATCGTCACAACACTCGCCGAAATCTCTGACCGCTATAAGGCGCTGTTTGTAGATCTCTGGGGCTGCGTTCACAACGGCATCACCGCCTATCCCGAGGCGGTCACCGCCCTGCAGGCCTATCGCGCGCGCGGTGGCAAAGTGGTTCTGGTCACAAACTCTCCCAAACCGCGCGCCGGCGTGGCCGAGCAGCTGACGCATTTCAATGTACCGGCGGACTGTTATGACACGATCGCCACCAGTGGCGATTCAGCCCGTTCAGCAATGTTTCGCGGGGCCGTGGGTCAAAAGGTCTATTTCATGGGAGAATGGGAGCGCGATGAGGGGTTCTTTGAGCCGCTGAAGCTGCTTGACCACCCGCTGCATATCGAGCGTGTACCGCTGGACCAGGCAGAAGGCATTGTTTGCTGCGGGCCGTTCGACACCATGGCGGACCCGGATGTGAATCGCCCGGATTTCCTCTATGCCAAGCAAAAAGGGCTCAAGCTGCTATGCGCAAACCCCGATATCGTCGTCGACCGGGGCGAGGTACGCGAATGGTGCGCTGGCGCATTGGCGCGGCTTTACGCTGAAATGGGGGGCGAAAGCCTGTATTTCGGGAAACCGCATCCGCCAATCTATGATCTGGCCCGTCGCCGCCTGCATGCGCTGGGCACGGATGTCGACGATTCCGAGATTCTGGCGATCGGCGACGGCCCGCATACCGACATAACCGGCGGCATGGGGGAAGGGATCGATTCCCTGTTTATCACCGGCGGATTGGCTGCATCCGAGACAAAAACGTCATACCAGCCCGACCCCGATGCTCTAACCAACTATATTAAAAAAGAAAAAGTCAATCCAACTTATTCTATCGGGCGATTGCGATAGCAAAAAGGGTCTTGATTTTCTGCAACTGCGAAGTAATAAAGTTACCAACCTGAGGTCATGGGTGATTTTTTGTTTCATGACCAGCACTGAGTGAGGGCACCATGTTGGACAATCTTCCGCGCGGAACAATCTGTATCGAAGACATCGAAATGGGTATGACACGGCACCTGCGCAAAGTGGTGACCGATGAAGATATCGAAATGTTTGCCCAGGTGTCGACCGACAGGAACCCGGTTCATCTGGACGATGACTATGCCCGCGACACGATCTTTGAAGGCCGTATCGCCCATGGCATGCTGACCGCTGGCCTGATCTCGGCCGTTATCGGTGAACAGCTTCCGGGCCACGGCACGGTGTATATGGGCCAGTCACTCAAGTTTCTGGCGCCTGTGCGTCCCGGCGACATGGTCTATGCCGAGGTTAAGGTGATCGATATCGACTTTGCCAAACGTCGCGTAAAGCTGGATTGCCACTGCGCGGTTGGCGGCAAGAAGGTGTTGATCGGCGAAGCAATGGTGCTGGCGCCGTCCCGTAAATTCGACTAATCCCCTGACCGCATTCCATCGCACAAATGAGCAGGCTCTTTTCGGCCTTGCTCATTTGATATGGATCATGGGCAGCGCAGCCGTCGGCGCACATGCTGAAATTCGGTATTTAGCTGAATTGCATGTGTGACAAGAGATGGCTGCGACCAACAAAGACAAACTGCTCGACATCAGCGACAAGGAATTCCGCAAGCTTGAAAAGCTGATCTCTGGCATATCCGCTGAGCAGGCCATGGTGCCAGATGAGGACGCGGTTACGATCAAGGATGTCATCGCCCACCGCGCCCATTGGATCGATCTGTTTCTGGGGTGGTATGCGGATGGTCAGGCCGGTGTTGAGGTTCATTTTCCTGCCAAGGGCTATAAGTGGAACGAGCTAAAACGCTATAACGCTGAGCTACGCGAAAGACAGAAAGATCTGGGCTGGGAAGAAGCCGTGGAGGCTGTGCAGGATCGATACGCAAAGCTGACCGACTTCATTCAATCACTGCCACAAGACGCCTTGTATGGTGGCCCCATGAATGGCGCGCGCAATGACTGGACCACTGGGCGCTGGGCCGAAGCCGCAGGCCCGAGCCATTTTCGGTCGGCAGCCAAATACATTCGCGCCCGACTGCGGGCGATGTAGGGCGATTGCAGTTGCGGGGTGCCAGAGCGGGCACCCTACATAAATCAGACGCTTGAACCTGCCCCGTTGTCCCGCTAGGCACTCTGCATGCAGATCATCCGGGACTTCCAGTTTGTCGAGCCAGAGAACCGAGGCGCCAGCGTTGCGATCGGTAATTTCGACGGTGTGCATCTTGGACATCAGTCAGTCATCGATCTGGCCCGCAATGCAGCACCGGATGCGCCACTTGGCGTGCTGACCTTTGAGCCGCATCCACGCGAGTACTTTGCACCCGACGCCCCTCCCTTTCGCCTGATGCAACGCAATGCGCGGGCACATCGGCTGGAAAAGCTGGGGGTCCGGAAGCTCTATGAGCTGCCCTTCAACGCAGCATTGGCGGGGCTGACGCCGGAAGAGTTTGCGCAAAACGTCATCTGCGATGGACTAGGGCTGGCCCATATCGTGGTCGGCGCTGATTTCTGTTTCGGCAAAAGCCGCAGCGGCACTGCGCAGGACATGGCACGATTTGGCCGCGAGATGGGCTTTGGGGTCACGATTGCGCCCCTGATGGCCCGGTCCGAGAATATCGTGTCGTCCACCGCGATCCGCACCGCGCTGAGCGACGGCCGACCTCGTGATGCGGCAGCAATGCTGGGGCACTGGCACCGTATCGAAGGCGAAGTTGTGGGCGGTGAACAGCGCGGGCGCGAATTGGGCTTTCCCACGGCCAATATGTCGATCGAAGGGCTACACCCGCCGAAATTCGGCGTCTATGCGGTGCTGGTCGATGTTCTGGATGGCCTGCATCAAGGCAGCTATTGCGGCGCGGCATCAGTAGGTACACGCCCAATGTTCAATGGCGAGGTGCCCAATATCGAAACCTTCCTGTTCGACTTTTCGGGCGACCTGTATGGGGCGACGCTGTCGGTCGGGCTGGTCGAATATCTGCGTCCGGAGCTGACCTTTGACGGGTTGGATGCGCTGATTGCCCAGATGGATGCGGATTGCGATCAGGCGCGCGCGCTTTTGGCGGCGCTATGACCACGGATCCGATTGAACGGGCGGGATTGCCGACGCGTTTCTGGGAACGCAAACCGCTGCGCAAGCTGAACAACCGCGAGTGGGAGGCACTGTGCGACGGCTGTGGCAAATGCTGCCTGAACAAGCTGGAAGATGAAGACAGCGGTGAGGTAGCGCTGACTTGCGTGGCATGCCGTCTGCTGGATGATGAGAGCTGCCGCTGCACCCAATACGACATTCGGCATCAGTTCGTACCCGAATGCATCGTGATGACGCCCGACAATATTGACCAGCACGCCTATTGGCTGCCGCAGACCTGCGCCTATCGGCTGCTCTGGGAGGGCAAACCTCTTTACGACTGGCACCCGTTGCTGTCTGGTACGCCCGACAGCGTCCATGCGGCGGGCGTGTCGGTTCAGGGGCGAACCGTCTCGGAATTTGAAACCCCATTGGAAGAGTGGGAAGACCATATAATCGAGGAGCCTATCTGATGCATTTCGCCTCTGACAATTCCGGGCCGGTTCATCCTGAGGTTCTGGCCGCGCTGGCTGAGGCTAATCAGGGGTATCAGATGGCCTATGGGGCTGATGACCTGATGGATGAGGTGCGCACGCGCATTCAAGACATCTTTGAAGCGCCAGAGGCGGCGGTCTATCTGGTGGCGACAGGAACGGCGGCAAACTCATTGGCGCTGGCGACATTGGCGCAACCCTGGGACACGGTCTTCTGCTCGCCGGTTGCCCATATCCACGAAGATGAATGCAACGCGCCAGAGTTTTACAGCGGCACCAAACTGACGCTAGTGCCGGGCGGCGATAAAATGAGCGCCGAGGCGCTGCGCGGTGCGATCCTTACCGAAGAGACACGCGGCGTGCATGGCCCCCAACGCGGGCCGGTGTCGATCACGCAGGTCACCGAACGGGGCTCGGTCTATACACTGGCCGAGCTGGAGGCCCTCTGCGCTGTCGCTAAAAAGTTTGGCCTGCCCGTCCATCTGGACGGCGCACGCTTTACCAATGCGCTGGTGGCGCTGAATTGCTCGCCCGCTGAAATGACCTGGAAAGCAGGTGTCGACGCGGTGAGTTTCGGCGGCACCAAAAACGGCCTGATGGGGGTCGAGGCGGTGATCCTCTTTGATGCAGACAAAGCGCGGGAATTCGAGCTGCGGCGCAAACGCGGCGCGCATCTGTTTTCCAAACATCGCTATCTGTCGGCCCAGATGGCGGCCTATCTGCGGGATGATCTGTGGCTGACATCAGCGCGTCAGGCGAATGCAAACTGCGCGCGGTTGGTTGACGGGCTGCGGGCCGCCGAGGCCGACTTCCTGCATGAACCACAGGCGAATATGGTCTTTGCCAGTTTCCCGCGCAGCACCCATCGCCGCCTGCACGACGCGGGCACTGCGTATCACCTGTGGGGCTGCGAGCTGGAGGGGGCCGACGAAGACGAGATGCTGGCCTGCAGACTGGTGTGTGATTGGTCCATCACTGCCGATCAGATCGACGCATTCTTGGAATTGCTGTGATCCGACGGGGACACTGCCCCGTCGCGGCAGACAGTGTGCCCTTACCCTTTTAGAGCAGCCAAATGGCGGTCAAGGTCGTCCAGCCGATCCTGACCCCAGAACCGCTGCCCATCCTGAGTGATATAGAACGGCGCACCAAAGACACCGCGGTCCACGGCCTCTTCCAGATTAGCCGCATAGGTTTCGGCACCGACCAGCAGGCCGCTGTCGGCCAGATCGGGATCAAACCCCGCCTGTGTCAGGCATGCACGGATCACATCATCCTGCGCGATGTCTTTATCCTCGGCCCAGCAGGCGCGCAGGATCGCGTGGCAGAGCGCGCCCACATCCCCTGATCCGTCGCGAATTGCGGCGATGATCGCATAAGAGGAAGGTGCAGCGTTGGTGGGCCAGTGCGCCGGTTGCAGGTTGAAGTCTATACCCAGATTCTGGGACTGACGCTGCAGCTCTTGCGCCCGGTATTCGATGCGCGACACATGCCGGTCTTTCGGCGGCGTCCCTCCGGTTCGGCCGAACAGGGCAACGATGTCCATCGGCTTATATGCAATGGTCGCGCCGTGTTTTGCCGCAACCTGCTCCAGACGCGTGCCAGCAAGATAGGAATAAGGCGACAGTGTCGCAAAAAAGTAGTCAATGTCGGCCATGTGTATTTTCTCCGCTGCGTTATCTTTGCGGAACGGTAAGGCCATGCTAAGCGGTGTCAACATCACGAATCTGTCACATTTGCCATTGCTGCCCGGGGAAAATCAGCCGATGCCGACACTTCACGAACCCAAGCTTATCGCTGGGAACGCCAATCTTCCTTTAGCCGAAACCATCGCACGCCGCATGAGCCTGCATCGCGGCGTCGATCAGGGTCTGGTCGATGCACGGGTCGAAAGGTTCAATGACGGCGAGATATTCGTCGAAGTGTTCGAAAATGTCCGCGGTGAGGATATGTTCATTATCCAGCCGACCTCGAACCCGGCCAACGATAACCTGATGGAACTGCTGATTATCGCCGATGCGCTCCGCCGGTCATCCGCTGACCGGATCACCGCAGTGATCCCCTATTTCGGCTATGCTCGCCAGGACCGCCGCACCAAGGCCCGCACACCGATCAGCGCCAAGCTGGTGGCCAATATGCTGACCGGCGCAGGGATCGAACGTATCCTGACTATGGACCTGCATGCAGCGCAGATTCAGGGCTTTTTCGATATGCCGGTGGACAACCTTTATGCCTCGCCGATCTTTGCACTGGACGTTAAAAACCAATTCAAAGACCGCATGGATGAGTTAATGGTTGTGTCCCCCGATGTGGGCGGCGTTGCCCGGGCCCGTGAGTTGGCAAAGCGGATCAACGCACCGCTGTCGATCGTCGACAAGCGCCGCGAAAAGGCTGGGGAAGTCGCAGAAATGACCGTGATCGGCAATGTGACCGACAAGATCTGTCTGATTGTAGATGACATTTGCGACACCGCAGGAACACTGTGCAAGGCAGCGCAGGTGCTGATCGATAACGGGGCCAAAGAAGTGCATTCATACATCACGCACGGTGTAATGAGCGGCCCGGCGGTCGAGCGTGTGACCAATTCGGTCATGAAATCGCTGGTGTTGTCGGACACGATCCAACCGACGCCTGAGATTACCGAAGCCGCGAACATCCGCATCGTGCCGACCGCGCCGATCTTTACGCAGGCGATCCTGAACATCTGGAACGGCACAAGCGTTTCGTCCCTGTTCGAAGACAAGACGCTGACGCCGATCTACGAGTCGCTCTATCACATGGATTGATCGAACGGGGCGGTTGGCAACAGTCGCCCTTTTGTGCACAAGAAAGCAGGTCCCAAGATGACAAGCTCGAAACGTGTTGTTCTGTCCAGCGATCACGCCGCCATCGAGTTGCGGCAGATCATCGCCGCGCACATTACCGACCAAGGCTGGGAGGTCGTGGATATTGGGCCGACCAGCCCTGAAAGCACGCATTACCCCTTGCATGGTCAAGCGGCTGCACAGGCCGTAACCTCGGGTGATTGCACGCTCGGGATTATTCTGTGTGGCACCGGACAGGGGATCATGATGGCCGCAAACAAAGTCCCCGGCATCCGCTGTGGGGTTTGTTCAGACAGCTTTTCAGCTCGGATGATCCGCCAGCACAATAATGCAAACATGTTGTCCATTGGTGCGCGTGTTGTTGGCCAAGGCACGGCGCTGGATATTGTAGATGCGTTTTTGTCGACCGAGTTCGAAGGGGGCCGACACACAACGCGCGTGGACATGATTGAGGCATAGACCAGCAGGGGTCAGCTTATATCCCAATCATCTTCATGCGCGATCTCACCGATCGCGGTCCACGTCACGCGGATACGGGCGATGCGGGTGTCGGACCAAGTGCGGAAGACGGCATTAAAACCGATCGCCGTGATCTCTTCGGCCTGTACCTCGGCCCGCAATGCGGATGAGGTGTCGACATCCCAGAGCGACACACCGATCTGAACAACGGGCGGTGCGCGAAAGGGTTCGCTGAATTGAATGGCTGCGCGGCGTTCGCGGGCGCCCTCGCCGGTCCACATCTCACCGCCTTCGGCAAATTCCGAAAACAGCACTTCTTCGCCCTGATCTATGCCGATGGGGTGGGTCTGAAATTTCTTCATTCTGTCATCGTTATTCTTGAATTCCCGCAGCTTACCTTGACCTTTGGTCAAAAGCACCACAAAAAAAACGGCTCCGTCGAAGCGGAGCCGTTTCGTAAATTTTATCCTGCTTATGAGGCGTTACAGGCTCATATGCGTGCCTAAGGCTTCCATGTCGGCCAGCAGCTTGGCAGCGTCGTCGATGATGGTTTGATCATCGCCAGCCTTGGCTGCCTCGTGCGACGCGCGCGCCTCAGTGATCAGGTCGTCCAGATGCGACCGGGTCACTTCGGAAACCGGGATCGCCTTTTCGGCCAGCACTGACAGGCTATCGCCGTTGATCTGGGCAAACCCGCCGGTGACCAGGTATTCGCTGGCTCCTTCGGGGGCTTCAACCTTCAGCAGGCCGGGGCGCAGCGTGGTGATGGTGGGGGCATGATCGGGCATCGCCGTCATGTCCCCGTCCGCGCCGGGAATCTGGACCGCAGAGGCCTCAAGCGAAGCAAGGCTCCGCTCGGGGCTGACGAGGTCGAATTGCATTGTGTTTGCCATCAGGGATACTCCTTAGGCGGCTTCTGCGGCCATCTTCTCCGCTTTGGCGATCACTTCATCGATGCCGCCAACCATCAGGAAGGCCGCTTCGGGCAGGTGATCGTATTCGCCGGCCACAACAGCTTTGAACGATGCGATGGTCACGTCCAGAGGAACCTGAACGCCCGGCGAACCGGTGAAGACTTCGGCCACGTCAAACGGCTGCGACAGGAAGCGCTCGATCTTACGGGCACGGGCAACGGTCAGTTTGTCTTCTTCCGACAGTTCGTCCATGCCGAGGATGGCGATGATGTCCTGCAGCGACTTGTAGCGCTGGAGGATCTGCTGAACGTCGGTCGCAACGCCGTAATGCTCTTCACCAACGATGGCCGGATCGAGCAGGCGCGACGACGAGTCGAGCGGGTCAACCGCAGGGTAAATACCCTTTTCCGAGATCGCACGGTTAAGAACGGTGGTCGCGTCCAAGTGCGCAAACGATGTTGCCGGCGCGGGGTCGGTCAGGTCGTCCGCAGGAACATAGATGGCCTGCACCGAGGTGATCGAGCCCGACTTGGTCGAGGTGATGCGTTCCTGCAGAGCGCCCATGTCGGTCGCCAGTGTCGGCTGGTAGCCAACCGCCGAAGGAATACGACCCAGCAGAGCCGAAACCTCGGAACCCGCCTGCGTGAAGCGGAAGATGTTGTCGACGAAGAACAGAACGTCGGTACCGGACTGGTCGCGGAACTGCTCGGCCAGGGTCAGACCTGTCAGAGCAACACGCGCACGCGCACCCGGAGGTTCGTTCATCTGACCGTAAACCAGCGCAACTTGGCTTTCCGACAGGTTGTCCGGCTTAATAACGTTCGATTCGATCATCTCGTGGTACAGGTCGTTCCCTTCACGGGTCCGTTCACCAACACCCGCGAACACCGAGAAGCCCGAGTGTACTTTTGCGATGTTGTTGATCAGCTCCATGATCAGAACGGTTTTACCAACGCCGGCGCCGCCGAAGAGACCAATTTTACCACCTTTGGCGTAGGGCGCCAGCAGGTCAACAACCTTGATGCCGGTGACCAGGATTTCCGACTCGGTCGACTGTTCGTCGAACTCGGGTGCGGGCTGGTGGATCGCGCGGGCTTCAGTTGCTTCAACCGGACCTTTTTCGTCGATCGGCTCGCCGACCACGTTCAGGATGCGGCCCAGAGTTGCGTTACCAACCGGAACCGAGATCGGTGCGCCGGTGTCGGTTACGGTTTCACCACGGACCAGACCTTCGGTAGCGTCCATCGCGATGGTGCGGACGGTGTTTTCACCCAGGTGCTGAGCAACTTCCAACACGAGGCGCTTGCCGTTGTTGGTGGTTTCCAGCGCGTTCAGAATTTCAGGCAACTGATCTTCGAACTGCACGTCGACGACGGCCCCGATGATCTGTGTGACTTTGCCTTTTGCATTCGCCATGTTTCGTCTCCGGTTTTCTTACAGCGCTTCGGCGCCGGAAATAATTTCAATCAGCTCGTTGGTGATCACGGCCTGACGCGAGCGGTTGAACTGGATCGTCAGCTTGTCGATCATCTCACCCGCGTTGCGTGTCGCGTTGTCCATCGCGGACATCCGCGCACCCTGTTCAGACGCTCCGTTTTCGAGCAGAGCCGAGAAGATCGCAGTCGCAACCCCCTTAGGCAGCAGGTCGGCCAGGATGGCCTCTTCGCTGGGCTCGTAGTCGAAAATGGCACCGCTGTCGTCACCCGCCGCTTCGTTTTCGAACGAGGCGGGAATGACCTGCTGCGCCGTCGGGATTTGCGTTACAACGTTGACGAACTTCGAATAGAAGATCGTGGCAACGTCGAACTCACCCCCGTCAAAGCGGGACAGTACGTCCTTGGCGATATCTTGTGCGTTGGCATAACCAATGCGCTTGATCTCGCTCAGGTCGATATGTCCGACAAACAGATCGCCAAAATCACGCTTGAGCGCGTCGCGGCCTTTTTTGCCAACGGTCAGAACTTTGACCGTTTTGCCTTTGCCGCGCAGCTCGTCCGCCTTTTGACGGGCCAGCTTGGCGATGTTCGAGTTGAAGCCGCCGCAGAGGCCGCGTTCAGCTGTCATAACAACCAGCAGATGGACATCATCACTGCCCGTACCACGGAGCAGCTTGGGGGCGCTGTCGCTGCCCCCGACCGACGCCGCCAGCCCCGCCATCACGGCATTGAACCGTTCGGCATAAGGGCGCGAGGCTTCGGCAGATTCCTGGGCGCGGCGCAGTTTTGCGGCCGCGACCATCTGCATGGCCTTGGTGATCTTGCGGGTCGATTTGACCGACTCGATCCTGTTTTTAAGGTCCTTCAGACTAGGCATCGGAACCCCCTATCAAGCGAAGGTCGCGGCGTATTCGTCGATCGCTGCCTTAAGCTTGTCTGCTGCTTCACCTTTGATCTTCGGATCTTCGTCGGTGATCCACTTCAGCAGTTCAGCGTGCTTGCCGCGCAGGTGCGCCAGCAGACCAGCTTCGTAGCGGCCAACCTCAGATACGTCGATCTTGTCGAGGTAACCGTTGGTACCGGCGAAGATGACGCAGACGATTTCCGCGTTAGTCAGCGGCGAGTACTGCGGCTGTTTCATCAGCTCGGTCAGACGCGCACCACGGTTCAGCAGCTGCTGGGTCGATGCGTCAAGGTCCGAGCCGAACTGAGCAAAGGCCGCCATTTCGCGGTACTGCGCCAGTTCCAGTTTCACCGGACCGGCAACCGAGCGCATGGCGTTGGTCTGAGCTGACGAGCCCACACGCGAAACCGACAGACCGGTGTTCACAGCAGGACGGATACCTTGATAGAACAATTCGGTTTCCAGGAAGATTTGACCGTCGGTGATCGAGATCACGTTGGTCGGAATAAACGCCGAAACGTCACCACCCTGCGTTTCGATAACCGGCAGAGCGGTCAACGAGCCTGCACCGAAGTCTTCGTTCAGCTTCGCCGAACGTTCCAACAGACGCGAGTGGAGGTAGAAAACGTCACCCGGGTAAGCTTCACGTCCGGGCGGACGACGCAGCAGCAGGGACATCTGACGATACGAAACGGCCTGTTTCGACAGGTCATCATAGATGATCAGCGCGTGGCGGCCATTGTCGCGGAAGTATTCGGCCATCGCGGTCGCAGCGTAAGGCGCCAGGAACTGCATCGGAGCCGGGTCGGACGCGGTTGCGGCAACAACGATCGAGTATTCAATCGCGCCGGATTCTTCCAGTTTCTTCACCAACTGCGCAACGGTCGAACGCTTCTGACCAACCGCAACGTAGACGCAGTACAGTTTCTTCGACTCGTCGTCGCCTGCCGCGTCGTTGTAGTTTTTCTGGTTCAGGATGGTGTCCAGGGCTACAGCGGTTTTACCGGTCTGACGGTCACCAATGATGAGCTCACGCTGGCCACGGCCAATCGGGATCATCGCGTCAACCGATTTCAGGCCGGTTGCCATCGGCTCATGCACCGACTTACGCGGGATGATGCCCGGGGCTTTGACGTCTGCAACGCCACGCTTGGAGGCATTGATTGGGCCCTTGCCGTCCAGCGGGTTGCCCAGACCGTCCACAACGCGGCCCAGCAGTTCGTCGCCAATCGGAACGTCCACGATTGAGTTGGTGCGCTTAACAGTGTCACCTTCTTTAATGTCACGGTCGGAACCGAAGATAACGACACCGACGTTGTCGCTTTCCAAGTTCAGGGCCATGCCCATGATGCCGCCGGGGAATTCGACCATTTCGCCCGCTTGCACGTTGTCCAGGCCGTATACACGGGCAATCCCGTCACCGACGCTCAGCACGCGGCCGATCTCGGCCACTTCGGCTTCCTGACCAAAATTCTTGATCTGGTCCTTCAGGATTGCAGAAATCTCTGCAGCTTGGATTCCCATTTATCCGACCTCTTTCATTGCATTCTGTAGGGAGTTCAGCTTCGAACGGATCGAACTGTCGATCATTTTCGAGCCCACTTTAACGACAAGACCGCCGATGAGGCTCTCATCAACGGTCGCATTGATTGTCACGGTCTTGCCCACGCGCTCGGACAGCGTCTTGGACAGTTTATCCATCTGAGTCTTGGTCAGCGCCTTGGCCGAGGCGACATCCGCGGTCACTTCGCCACGCTCATCCGCCAGCATGTCGCGCAGAACCTGCACCAGTTGCGGCACAACAAACAGACGACGTTTCTGCGCCATCAGGCCAAGCGTGTTGCCCAAAATGGTGTTCAAACCCATTTTCGCAGCGATTGCTGTGATTGCGCCTTCCTGGTCGGCGCGGGAAACCAAAGGCGAGGCGATCAGGTCGCGCAAGTCGGCGCTGTCACCCAGTGCTGCTGCCAGATCATTGATGCCGGTTTCCAGACCTGCGAGGTCATTATTCTCTTTTGCGATCTCGAAAATCGCTGTGGCATAGCGCTCGGCGATGCCAGTGGAAATCGAAGCTGGTTCGGACACGTCCACCCTTCCGATATTTTGGGCCCCGAATTCGCGTTGCGGCAGCTACCCCGGGGGCGTGAAGAAACCCCGCCCAAAAGGCCGGGGATCAAAATCACCGGGGATGTAGCAGAGCCGAACCCAGCTAGCAATATATTATCACCGTAGCGGATTTATCCACAAAACACGTGATTTCATGCACTTAGTTAAGGGTGCGGCTATTTTAGCGATCAGGTGGGTTGAAAAATGTTACCAACTTGCAGCTTTTTGCGATTCCTGTGACCTTTTTCCCGCATATTTGCCTATGCAAACGGCCCCATCTCCTCATGCTGGCTTTAGGAGACCATCCAGCGCCTTGATCGGGCGTCTGACGGCATCTTTGGTGACATGCCCGCTGGGTGGCCGGACAAGCTTGCTGGCCTCAACCATCAATACTCCGCCTGCCATGACCGTCGGAACGCGCTGTCCCGTCTTTTCAAGCAGGCTGCCAGATTTGAGCCAGAACCGGCGAAACGAAGGCGGCATATAGAGGGCCGAACAGTGATGTTCGGGAACAAAATGATGCGCTTTAAGCTGTTTTTCCAACTGCGTTGCGGAATACGGATGGCCAAAGCCAAATGGCGTACGATCAGACCGTGACCAGAGCCCCGCTCGATTGGGCACAACGAACATCGCCTTGCCCCCGGGGCCCAGAACCCGCCAGCATTCATCCAGCAACTGACTGGGCCTTTCAGAGGTTTCAAGACCGTGCATCACGACCAGTTTATCAACATGCCCGGTTTCAATCGGCCAAAGCGTCTCTTCCGTCAGGACCGAGACATTGGGCATACCGGCAGGCCAAGGCATGACCCCCTGAGGGGCGGGCATCAGGCCAATCACGCGGCGCGCATCCGTCAGATATGGGCGCAGCAGAGGAACGGCAAAACCGAATCCGGCCACGGTCTGCCCCTTGGCCTCAGGCCATAGTTCGGTCAGTCGTCCGCGAATGGCCGCTTGCGCCGCACGACCCAACGTGCTGCGATAATAGAAATTTCTCAGATCCTGCACATCAAGATGCATTGCGGACACCCGGTCAATCAGCTTAGCTGGGCGCAGTCTAGCAACGAAAGGGCAAAAGGCCATGCCTCTTGAGATCGTAACCATCCCGTGCCTCAGCGATAACTATGCTTTTCTTGCCCACGACGCGACCAGCGGCGATACGGCCCTGATCGACGCGCCCGAAGCCGGCCCCATTCTGGCAGAGCTGGCACAGCGCGGCTGGCGGCTTAGCGACATACTGTTGACGCATCACCACTGGGATCACGTGGATGGCCTGCCTGGCATTCTCGCGCAGCACCCGGCGCGGGTTGTCGGCGCGGCTGCGGGTGCGCACCGGTTGCCACCGCTGGATTTGCAGGTTGCCGAGGGCGATACGTTCGACATTGGCGGCGAACCCGTCCAGGTTTTGGACGTATCCGGCCACACGCAGGGACATGTCGCCTATTACATGCCTCAAAGCAGCACTGTATTCACCGCCGATAGCCTGATGGCGCTGGGATGCGGGCGGCTGTTCGAAGGCGACGGGCCGCAGATGTGGGCCTCGCTCAGCAAGCTGGCCGCCCTGCCCGAGGACACGACGGTCTGCTCGGGGCATGAATATACCCAGTCGAATGCAAAATTTGCGATCACCATCGACCCGAACAATCAGGCCCTCCGGGACCGGATTGTCGACATCGACCGCGCGCGCGCTGCCGGCGAGCCGACCGTCCCTTCGTCTCTGGCCCTCGAAAAGGCGACAAATCCGTTTTTGCGCGCATCCGATCCAGCGATTCTGACCAATCTGGGGATGCAAGGGGCCGATGCCGCAACCGTGTTCACGGAAATTCGCAACCGAAAAGATCGGTTTTAGGCCTAAAAAAGCACCCTTCAGGGCCACGGTCACGTGAAATGTGACTGTCAAGTGAAAGAAAACCCTTGAAGCCGGGCCACGATCAACCAAACTCTAATAGTATGAGGACATGGTTGGGATGGGGATCCGGCCGACGCCTGCCCCTTCCGACCCAAGACAGAGGAGCACCCGCGTGCCTTCATTCTCGAGCACTTTAGAACAAGCCATCCACGCGGCCCTGGCGGTTGCGAATGAACGGCGCCACGAATTTGCAACGCTGGAACATCTGTTGCTGGCGCTGCTGGAAGAACCGGATGCGATCCGCGTGATGAAGGCGTGCAGCGTCGACCTGGATGAACTCCGCAGCACTCTGGTCGAGTTCATTGACGAGGATTTGTCAAATCTCGTCACGGATATCGACGGATCAGAAGCGGTTCCCACGGCCGCTTTCCAACGTGTGATACAGCGCGCCGCAATCCACGTCCAAAGTTCCGGTCGGACCGAAGTGACCGGAGCCAACGTGCTGGTCGCCATCTTCGCGGAACGCGAAAGCAATGCGGCCTATTTCCTGCAGGAACAGGATATGACGCGCTATGATGCGGTGAACTTCATCGCCCATGGCGTAGCCAAGGACCCTGCCTTTGGCGAAAACCGCCCCGTAACCGGCGCTGATCAGGTTGAAGACGAGGCGCAATCCACCGCAGATGAGGCGGACCAGAAGGAAAGCGCGCTGGGTAAATACTGCGTCGATCTGAACGCCAAATCGCGCGCGGGCGATGTTGATCCTCTGATCGGGCGCGCAGCCGAGGTCGAGCGCTGCATTCAGGTGCTGTGCCGCCGCCGCAAAAACAACCCGCTGCTGGTGGGCGATCCGGGCGTCGGCAAAACCGCCATCGCCGAAGGGTTGGCCCATAAGATCGTACAGGGCGAAGCGCCAGATGTTCTTTCTGAGACCACCATCTACTCGCTCGATATGGGCGCACTGCTGGCTGGCACTCGCTATCGCGGTGATTTTGAGGAACGGCTTAAGGCGGTTGTAACCGAATTGGAGGATCACCCGGACGCGGTGCTGTTCATCGACGAGATTCACACGGTGATCGGTGCAGGCGCCACGTCGGGCGGTGCAATGGATGCGTCAAACCTGCTGAAACCTGCGCTGCAGGGGGGCAAGCTGCGCACCATGGGCTCGACCACATACAAAGAGTTCCGTCAGCATTTCGAAAAGGACCGCGCGCTGAGCCGTCGGTTCCAGAAAATCGACGTGAGCGAGCCATCGGTTGAGGACAGCGTGAAAATCCTGCGTGGTCTGAAGCCTTATTTCGAAGAACATCACTCGATCAAATACACAGCCGACGCGATTAAGACGGCTGTGGAACTGGCAGCGCGTTATATCAATGATCGCAAGCTGCCCGACAAAGCCATCGATGTGATCGATGAGGCCGGTGCCGCACAACATCTGCTGGCCGAAAGCAAGCGGCGCAAAACCATCGGTGTCAAAGAGATCGAGGCCGTTGTCGCCAAGATCGCGCGTATACCGCCCAAAAACGTGACCAAGGACGATGCCGAAGTTCTGAAGGACCTCGAAGCCTCGCTGAAACGGGTGGTGTTTGGTCAGGATGAAGCCATTGATGCGTTGTCGAGCGCCATCAAACTGGCCCGTGCCGGTCTGCGCGAACCTGAAAAACCCATCGGAAACTATCTGTTTGCCGGTCCGACTGGTGTAGGTAAGACCGAAGTGGCAAAACAGCTGGCCGATACCTTGGGAGTGGAACTGCTGCGCTTCGACATGTCGGAATACATGGAGAAACATGCGGTATCCCGTCTGATCGGCGCGCCTCCGGGCTATGTCGGGTTTGACCAGGGTGGTTTGCTGACCGACGGCGTGGATCAACATCCGCATTGTGTACTGCTGCTGGACGAGATCGAAAAAGCGCACCCCGACGTGTTCAACATCCTGCTGCAGGTGATGGACCACGGTGAGTTGACCGATCACAACGGCCGCACGGTGAATTTCCGCAATGTCGTGCTGATCATGACCTCGAATGCGGGCGCGCAGGAACAGGCAAAGGCCGCCATCGGCTTTGCCCGTGATCGCCGCGAGGGTGAAGACACAGCCGCGATTGAGCGTATGTTCACACCTGAATTCCGTAACCGTCTGGACGCTGTGATCTCATTCGCACCTCTGCCTAAAGAGGTCATACTGCAGGTTGTCGAGAAATTCGTACTGCAGCTTGAAGCGCAGTTGCTGGATCGCGGCGTGACCATTGATCTGACCCGCAAAGCGGCCGAGTGGCTGGCGGACAAGGGTTATGATGACAAGATGGGCGCCCGCCCACTGGGCCGCGTCATTCAGGAGCACATCAAGAAACCTCTGGCCGAGGAGTTGCTGTTCGGCAAACTGGCCAAAGGCGGCGTAGTGCGCGTCTCGGTGAAGAAGGGGGAACTGGATCTGGAAATCCTCGGGCCGGACCAGCCCAGAATTCCGGGCGACAAGCCACCTTTGCTGACTGCCGACTGATCAACGCAAGACAGTTCATGCTCGCGCTCGGTCAGGAAACTGACCGGGCGCTTTCTGTTTTGACGATGCGCGATTTGGTCCCGACGCCGACCGCAGGAAAAGAATCCTGATGATGCCGGACTTTCTCCGACGGAAATGTCATCGCCGTGCGTTGAACCTTTATATGAATTAAGAAAGGCGACGTCGGTATGAAGCAAAAGACCACGATATTCTGGAGCATCGCATTTGTCTGTTCGGCAGCCGCCGTCATTGCATCGGCACAGCACCGGTTTCGTTATCACGATGAAACAAAATCTCATTCGCTGAACCTTGAGCCGGCGGTGGTCGATCCGGGCACCAGTCGGTCGGACATCCGAGAAACCCGTTCATCGGTTCGCATTTCGGGCAATGGCATTCCCGATCACCTTGTGGGCAAGTTCCCAAATCGCGGCAATCCGCATGAGATTTCGCAGCAACGCGTGAAACTGAACGTTCCGTCCGACCCGATCATGAATGCCTCGCAAACACCTCTGGCCATGGGATGGAATTTTGGCGTTTCCCTGAGCGGAGTGGTTTTTGACCCGCTGGCCGCGGAATTCTGGCACGGCGACCCACGATCCGGCTGGTCCTACAATGCGTTGGGCGGCGCGATCTCTCTTGGTCTTGACGAGAATTACGCGCATGTGCAGCCGAACGGAAAATACCACTATCACGGCGTGCCGACGGGTTTGATCGAAGTGCTGGGGTGGTCGCCCGATCAGCACTCGCCCCTGATCGGATACGCAGCAGACGGTTTCCCGATCTATGCCCGGACCGGAACCATCGATGGGCAGGTGGTGCCGATGACGTCGTCCTATCAATTAAGATCCGGAAGCCGACCGGGGGGCGCAGCCCCTGACGGGCGCTATGACGGCACGTTCAACGAGGACTACGTCTATGTCGAAGGGCTTGGCACTCTGGACGCATGCAACGGCGCTTTCACTGTCTCGGCTGAGTACCCATCGGGCACCTATGCCTATTTCCTGACGGATGAATATCCTGTCGTCCCAAGATGTTTCGCCGGCAGTCCGGATGACAGTTTCAGGTTCGGACGGCGATAGCTGAGGCCATGACCAGCGGGCTTACCTTTCGGTCAGCTTCAACTCGATCCGCCGATTCTGGGCGCGTGCAACGGGGGTATTTTCGGTGTTCACAGGCTGAAACTCACCGAACCCGTTCGCGGCCAGCCGGTTGGGAGGAATGCCCAGCGCATCGACCATGTATCGAACCACCGACAGGGCGCGACCCTGACTGAGCTCCCAGTTGTCGCGATACCGTCCTGTGCCGCCCAGCGGGATGTTGTCGGTATGCCCGTCCACCCGGATCACCCAATTGATACCTTCAGGGATTTCCGCGGCGATGCTGCGCAGGATTTCGGCAACTTTCGCCACCTCTTGCCTGCCCTCAGACGAGAGCACGGCCGATCCCGTATCAAACAGAACTTCAGATGAAAACACAAACCGATCGCCTTCAATGCGGACGCCTTCCTGATCCCCCAGAACATCACGCAACCGCCCAAAAAACTCAGAGCGATAGCGCTGCAGATCCTCTGCCTGCGCCGTCAGTTCCTGGTTCTGTCCCGCAAGTGTTTCGGCCTCAGCCTCAAGCCGAATACGCTCGGCCTCTTCCAGCAAACGACGGCGCCGCTCTTCCGAGGCTGCCCGGGCAAGGGCCGCATTCAGGTCCTGACCGAGTGTCTGAATCTGCACCTCAGCTGCCGCATTGCGATCCTGATAGTCATCCAGCAGCGCCTGCAACGATCCCAATTGGTTGCGTAGGGCAGACATCTGCTGGTTCAGCAAGGCGGTCTGGCGCTGTGCTTTGGCCGATATCGCCTTTTCTGCCGCAATCGTTTCACGCGCAACTGCCAGCAACGCCTCGCGCTCCTGCGCTTGCGTTCTGGCGGTATCTGCCTGCTGCTGCGCCTCACTTTGCGCGGCGAGAGCCGCATCCAGCCGGGCCCTAAGGTCTTCGTTGTTCAACGCGCCGAACTGCCGCTCCAGCTCCGCCTGCGCGGCCTGTGCCGCCGCCAGCAGCGTCAGCGTTTCTTCGGCCTCTTTGCGCTGCGCTTCCAGCGCCAGTGTCATCGCGGTCAGCTCGGTATCCGCATCTTTGAGACGATCTCGCAGATTCTCGACCGCGGCGGCTTCGGCCAGCCGCGCCGCCTCCTCGATGCTCAGCTGTTTTTCCAGTTCGCCAATCCGGGCTGCACCCGCTTCAATCTCACCCAGGCTTTCCGCCAGCGCGAGGTTCAGCGCATCCTGGTCGCTCAACAGCTCTTCTCGCTGCGCCTCAAGCGCCGCGATACTGCCCCGCGCACGTTCCTGATCGACAAGCAACGCCGCAACCTGCAGTTCAAAATCCGTGATCTGGGTCTGCGCCGCGTCCAGAGCCGCAGCTTGTTCATCGCGTTCCGAGGTCAGAGAAGAGATCAGCGCCTGTGCTTGCGAAAGATCATCTTCGGCCTGCGTCAACGTGGTGTTCAGCGCGCCCAGACGCGCCTGCAGGCGGCTGTTTTCGCGTTCTTCCAGCCCCAATGCCCCGGCGAGAGCAGCAACTTCATCTGACAGCGCCGTCAGCTCATCTTCCTGCCCCGAGATGGTTTCGCGCAACACAAACTGCACCACCATGAAGATGGTCAGCACAAAGGTCAGCACCATCAGAAGACCCGTCATCGCGTCCACGAAGCCGGGCCAGACCGACCCTTGGAACCGTTGACCGGTGCGTCTGGACAGGGCCATCAGTTACTCTCCCTTCGGCGCCGTCCGCACGGTGCCCTGCGGCAGAGTCAACGCCTTGACCAGAAGTTCGAAATCCTTGCGCAGCTCATTCATGCTGTCCTGTCGCCCGGCCGAGATCTCTTCGAGAATACGCAGCAACTGAACATCCATCGAGCGCAGGCGCATCCGGCTTTCGGCGTCGATCCCTTCGCCTGCGCCAAACTCGCGCATGTGGTCGACCAGCGCCTCCTGCCCCAGCGCAATCCGCTCAAGCGCTGCGGTGACGCCCTCGCTGTCAGCCTGACGCTGATTCATATCGCCGATCACAGTGACCAACTTGCCGAGCTTTGCCGAGACATCTGCCCGCTCGGTTTCCTGCGCGGAAAACATCTCTTGCAGCGCGTCCATCTGTTCCGACATGGCATCCAGAACCGGTGTCAACACAGCCAGTTCAGCACCGCCTTCGTCGCTGCCTGCAAAGCCAACGCGCGTAATGGTGGACAACCATTCCTCTAGTTCGCGATAGAAACGGTTCTGTCCATGCCCCGCAAACAGCTCGAGCAGGCCAACAATCAACGACCCTGCCAACCCCAGCAGAGACGATCCGAAGGCAACGCCCATGCCTTGCAACTGCGCCTCAAGTCCCGTCATGAGGCGGTTGAAGACGGCAAGCCCTTCTTCACCCTCTTGCGGGTTCAGGCTGCGGATAGTGTCAACGATCGCCGGAACGGTTGTGGCGAGGCCAAAGAATGTACCCAAAAGGCCCAGATAAATCAGGACGTTGGTGATATAGCGGGTGATCTCCCGCTCTTCCTCGATCCGTTCGGCCACCGAATCCAGAATCGACCGGGTCGAAGTTGAACTGATCTGAGAGCGCGCACCGCGCGACCGCAAAAGCGACGCCAGCGGGGTCAGCAATTGCGGGGTGCTGGTGTCATCCCGCTCGACCCCGCCAACAAAAGCTTCGATCCAGCGCACCGATCCGATCAGCTGTGTCACCTGATAAAAACAGGCAAACAGACCGATCACAAAGACCAGCAGGATGAATCCATTCAGATAGGGGTTGGCATAAAAAACCGGCAACACATAGGGCAAGGCCATAAAGACTCCAAAGCCCGACAAGCCGATTGCGATCAGCATCATCAAAATCTGACGGATCGGTTGCGAGAAATGAGGTCTCACGCCCTGTTGTACCTGCGCCATGCGCGTCGTTCCCGGTTTGCCTGCTCTTATTAAGCAAACTTATCGAAATTCCACCGGCGAGGCCAAGGGTTTATGCGGTAAGTTTACGCACCCGTTGCGACAACCACTCAAGATCGGGATCGTGCAGCCCGATCTCGGTCAGATGTTCGGTGGTATTATACAGGTATTCGGTATTCGGGCCACGCCCGCCAACCGCATGCGCGATGATATTTGCCTGTTCTTCCAAGGGCATACCACCACAATACTGCACATGATGCGGATCAATCACATAAGTCACAGCATTTACGACCGGGCCGCTCTCAAAAGTCACATCCAGCATTTTTTCGACATAGGCGGACGAAATCAGCTCTCGCTCGCGCAGTTCATCCAGCGTGCGCTCCTCATGTCCGGCTTCGACGGCAAGGGCCAGACCGCTGCATTCAGCCTCGTCCTGTTCGTCCAGCGCCAGCACAAGGCCCGGTTTCTCTTCTGTCCCGCGATGGTGGATCGAACTCATGCAAAAGGATCGGGCATAGCCCCGCAAGGTCGCGCGTTCGCTGCGTGCCACCGGAAATCCCGGATTCCACAGCAGCGATCCATATCCGAAAACCCACATCGTCATTGCACTGGTCCTTGCCCTTTTGGGTCTATAAACATCAATTCCGAGGCAGGAAAAAGGGCCATTTTCTCATGCGCCGTCTGATACGAGTTCTGATTTTTTTAACCCTCGTCTGGAGCGCCTACTGGTTCGTTGCAGGCTTTGGCCTGCGCAGCGCCGTAACCGGATGGTTCGACAAGCAGCAGGAACTGGGCTGGCAGGCCGATTTCTCGCAGGTCAGCACATCCGGCTATCCGATGCATCACGTGACCCGGTTGGACAATCCTGCCCTGGCCGACCCGGTCAACGGCACCGCCTGGAGCGCGGATTGGATCGCCTTCCAAAGCCCCGCAATCTGGCCAGGGCGACAGGTCCTGCGTTTTGCTGGCACTCCACAGCGCCTGTCCTATTTCGACCAGACCGCAACGATTGAAGCCGCTGATCTGCAGGCCGAGTTGCACCTGCGCCCGGGCGTCGCGCTTGAGCTGGAACGCATGGCGCTGACGGCTGGCCCCTGGACCATCGCGGAAGAGGGTGAGGTTTCGGCGGCGGGCAACACGCTGGGCCTGATCATGAACCAAAGCGAAACGCCTGAGGTTTATTCCATCACCGCAACTGCGGACGCGTTTGCGCCGGGTGAAGAATTACGCCGATTGATGCGCTCGGCCGCATCGCTGCCGCAGGCCTTTGAGACGCTGGATCTGGATATGACGGTTGCGTTCGACAAACCCTGGGATCGGAGCGCGCTGGAACAACGCCGCCCGCAACCCGTTGCCATCGATCTGAAACTGGCAGAAATCAAATGGGGCGAGCTGCGCCTTTTCGCAGCAGGAGAGCTGGAGGTCGACCCGCAGGGTATCCCGATCGGAGAAATCGCCATCAAAGCCGAGAACTGGCGGGATATGATTGCGATGGCCAATGCGGCGGGCGCCCTGCCCGATCAGGCCGTCGATCCGGTGACCCGCGCGCTGAACCTGCTGGCCGGTCTTGGCGGCAACCCCAACGCGTTGGATTTGCAGCTGAATTTCCGCGACGGGTTTGTCGCGCTTGGCCCCTTGCCACTGGGTCCTGCGCCACGGTTGATCCTGCGTTAACGGCAGTAAGGCCCGGTGCGATAGCGGGCGGTATCCAGATGGAAATGGTCGCGGTGATAGCGGTCGGAATTCGGGCCCAGCACCGTCCCAAACGGGCCGCAAGCACCGCGCCACACCTTGACTAGCTGCTTTTGCGAGGGGTTTTTGCGCCAACCGTTCAGGACGGTGACAACCTCTCCGTCCGCCAGTTTGAAGCCTGAGATATCAATGGCCCGCCCTTTGCCATGCTCGGAGATACGCGCGCCCTTGCGGTTGTTCCGCGTGCGGCAAGCATAGTGGGCGGCGACTTGCAGTTCGACCACCGGGCCGCGCCGCTTGAAGGTGGGCTTGACCGTTTTGTCGACCCATTGGTTCAAGGCAATCGCAGTGCCGCAATCCATGGTCGCCGGGCGGCTGAGCAGCACACCTGAAACCGACGTTATCTGCACCGCATCTTTGACACCACAAGCGCTGACCTTGCTTGAGACGCGACCAACGGGTTTACCCTGGATGGCAATATCCCCACAGACCGAGCCTTTCCGCAGTCTGCGTTTCTTAAACAGCACCTGCTGCTCCAGTGACTCAGGACGCATATAAGGTTTGAGCGAGATGTCGGGACCAAGAAGCGGCAGGTCTGCCGGGCGTGCGGCGGCTGCCAGCAGTTGCGGAGAATCGGGCCGCAGCTTCGGCTGCAGTTTTGGTATGGCGGCAATCGGCGCGGCGCTGACCAAAAACATAGCAGGCATGGCCTTGGCAGCGGCGGGCCCTGCATCGGGGCGCGGCATGGGGATCAGCGAAGATTCCGGCGGCATCGCTGCTGCCGCAAGAGGCCAAAACGCTGCAATGCTTATAAGAATACCGCCCCGTATACCTCGCATCACGTGGCCTTTCCACGCCCAAAGTCCGGCGCTTCCGTATCCTGACCCGCATCGATAATACCGCGCCGGATTGCGCGGGTCCGGGTGAAATAGTCAAACAGATGCTCTCCGTCGCCGGTGCGGATGGCGCGTTGCAGGGCAAAAAGCTCCTCGGTGAAGCGCCCAAGAATTTCCAGCGTCGCATCCTTGTTGGTCAGAAACACATCGCGCCACATCGTTGGATCGGATGCGGCGATACGGGTGAAGTCGCGGAAACCGGCTGCTGAGTATTTGATGACCTCGGTATCGGTCACGCGCCGCAGATCATCGGCCACGCCGACCATCGTGTAGGCAATCAGATGCGGCGCGTGCGACGTGACTGCCAGCACCAGGTCATGGTGTTCGGCATCCATCTCATCAACGTCAGAGCCCATCCCTTCCCACAGCGCGCGCAACCGGGCCACCGCGTCGGGATCGGAACCGTCAACCGGAACCAACAGGCACCAGCGATTGTCGAACAGCTCGGCAAAGCCGGACTCGGGGCCGGAATGCTCGGTCCCTGCAATCGGATGCGCCGGAACAAAATGGACGCCTTCAGGAATGTGCGGGCTGACAACGTCGATGACCTGTCGTTTGACCGAGCCCACATCGCTGATCGTCGCGCCAGGTTTCAGTACTGGCGCTATGTTTTGGGCAACTGCCCCCATCGCGCCGACGGGCACACACAGTACCACCAGATCGGCGCCCTCGACGGCCTCTTGCGCCGTGTCGCATACCCGATCGCACAGCCCGATGCGGCGAGCGGTATCCCGTGTTGCCTCAGATCTGGCATAGCCGGTGACCTCTGCTGCCAGACCCGCGCGTTTGATCGCCCAGAACATGGACGAAGCGATCAGGCCCAACCCGATCAGCGCCACCCGGTCATAAATCTGGCTCATGCAGCGCCCCCTTTGAACGCGGTGATGGCCGCAAACACACGGCGACAGGCCTCTTCGTCGCCGACGGTGATCCGCAGCGCGTTCGGCAGGTTGTAACCCGCAACCCGGCGCACAATCAAACCCTGCGACTGCAAATATGCATCACAGGCTTCGGCCTCGGCCTGATCGACAAAACGCGCAAGGATAAAATTGGTGCAGGACACGTCAGACGGCACACCGATCTCAGCCAGCTTTTCAGACAGCCAAGCCCGCAGCCGCGCGTTTTCCGATTGGCAGAACGCAACGTAGTCAATATCGCGCACAGCCGCCTCAGCCGCAGCCAACGCGGTCAGAGACAGGTTAAACGGTTGGCGTATGCGGTTCAGCACATCGATCACGGATTTGCGGGCATAGCCCCACCCCACGCGCATCCCGCCCAGACCATAAATCTTGGAGAAGGTCCGCGTCATGATCACGTTCTCATAGCGATCCACCAGTGATGCCCCCCCGTCGAATCCATCGACGAATTCCGCATAGGCACCGTCCAGAACCAACAGGCAGCGCGCGGGCAGTCCCTCAGCCAGGCGGGCCAGTTCTTCTTCGGACACCATGGTCGAGGTTGGGTTGCCCGGATTGGCAATGAAAACGATGCGTGAATGTTCGGTTATCGCCGCGAGGATCGCATCGACATCCACCCTGCGTTCGTTTTCGGGGACCATCACCGGCGTTGCCCCGACCATGCGCGCGATGATCGGGTACATGGAAAACCCATGTTCGGTATAGATCACCTCATCCCCGACCCCGGCATAGGCTTGTGCAATGAACTGCAAAACCTCATCGCTGCCAACGCCACAGATGATCTGATCGAGGTTCAGCCCGTGCCGCTCACCGATGGCCGCGCGCAGGGTGTAGTGGTCTGTGTTTGGATAGCGATGCAGCGTTGTCACGCTGTCACGCGCGGCCTCGATCGCCTTGGGGCTGGGCCCGAACGGGTTTTCGTTCGAGCTGAGCTTGATCACATTTGCCACCCCTTCGACATGAGACTGACCGCCCTGATACAAAGCGATGTCCATGATGCCGGGTTGCGGAATGATCTTGTTCATGAGGGGCTCCTTGACTTGCGCCCCTCATACATTTCTCAAGGCCTTGAGAAAAGCAGCAATTCCCTCAGGCGGCTTTGAAACGCGCCGTCGCCGGGTCGACATCGTAATATGGCGCGAATTCTTCGGTGCGGCGCGACAGGTCGTTGACGCTGTCGATGATGAACTGAACGGTCTCTTCGCTCATGAGGTAGGAAAAGTTCAGACGCACCCAACCGGGTTTCTTCATTTCCTCCCCGGCAGACAGCGCGGCGTGCAGCGCCTCGGATGTCGACCGGTCAATCCCCAGCAGCCGATGCGCATAGGGCCCCGCGCATGCACACCCGCCACGCGCCTGAATGCCATAGATATCGCTGAGCATCCGCGTAAACAGTTGCTGATGCACCGGCATGCCCGCCCCGTCGCGGATCAGAAAGGAAAAGATCGGCAATCTGTGAGGGTTGTCCGCCCCAAGCAACGTCAGGTGTGGATTATTGCGCCACCCCTCAAGAGCCATCTTCTTGTAGAGCGTCTCGTGTTTGGCGATCTCATCCGTGCCAACGGTATCCTTGACGATGAAGGCCAGCGCCGCACGAATGTCGCCGATGACATTCGGGGTTCCCGCCTCTTCCCGAGCCGCCAGATCATCGCTGTACTCATGCCGCCAGGGCGAGACAAAGCTGACGGTCCCACCGCCCGGCCAGGAAGGGCAGCTGCGCTGCACCGCACGCTGATTGACCACCAGCACCCCCGACGCACCGGGCCCACCCGCAAACTTGTGCGGTGAGACAACAATTGCATCCTTGCGGGCATCGTCCGGCCCCATATCCATCGGCAGATATGGCCCGCCACCGGCGTAGTCCCAGACCGCAAGCGCGCCATGCGCCTTGAGCAGCCGGGTGACCGGGTCGGGCTCGGTGATAATGCCGGTCACATTGGATGCAGCCGAAAACGAGCCGATGATCAGATCGGACCCAGCGTGTTCGACCAGCGCCTGTTCAAGCTTTTCAAGATCAGGACCGCCTTCAGCAGCTTCGGGGATTTCGATCACTTTAGCTTTGCTTTCGCGCCACGGCAGGATGTTCGAGTGATGTTCATACGGACCGATCAGGACAACCGGCTGGTCAGCTTGTTGTACCCCCAATAAGCTGACCAACCGGTTGAGACCCGCAGTGGCACCGGACCCGGTGAAAATCACCGCGTCTTCTCCCCTCGCACCAATTATGCGGGCGATCTCAGCGCGCGCTTCGCGGCGCAACCGGGTCATGTAAGACCCACAATAGGAGGCCTCGGTGTGGCTGTTGGCGTAATAAGGCAGCACCTCTTTGGCGACGAAATCCTCAACCTGTTGCAGCGCACGACCTGAAGCCACGTAATCCGCATAGACCAGCGGAACTTCCCCGCTCAGACCCGGGATCAGAATATTCTCTCCGATCAGCCCATCGCGCAGCGTTGAATTTTGAGCGGTGGATGAGAGGTCTGCGTGAAATTTGGACAAGGTCATGGGTCAGGCTCCGTATTGCCTTCCAAATGTGATTGAGTGAGTGTGCGGAAACTTCACCTTTCTTTGGATGGATTTTACAATCTTTGTGTCATATGAATTCATATGGCCGAAAAAATAGATCAGATTGACCAGCGCATCCTGCGCGAGCTTCAAACAGACGCAACGCTGTCGCAACGAGAGTTGGCGGATCGTGTCGGACTGTCGCAAAATGCCTGTTGGCGCCGCCTGAAGGCGCTGAACGAGGATGGTGTCATCACGGGATCGACCGCCAAAATATCGCGCGAAAAACTGGGGTTGAGCCTTGTTGTCTTTGTCATGCTGCGCACACGCCATCATTCAGCCGAGTGGTTGCAGTCTTTTCGCCGCCACGTTCTGACCATCCCCGAGGTGGTCGATTTTCATCGAATTGGCGGCGACTATGACTATCAGCTGAAAGTTGTCACGCAGGACATGTCCTCTTATGACAAGGTCTATCAGCGGCTGATCGACAAGGTCGAACTGGACAGCGTGACATCTTACTTCGCGATGGAGGCGATTGCCGAAGGGCGACCGCTGCCGATCTGATCAGGTCACAAACAACGGGCGCTTTTTCCGAAAATATGGAACCGCAATGGCGCGAAACGCCCTGAGCTTGGCAGAGGGCCAGACATCGCGATGCGCAACAACCCAGATATCTGCATAGGGCTGCGGCGAAAACTCGGGCACCTGGACGAGCCCAGGCAACGAACGCCCCAAAAACACCGGCATCCGCACGACGCCCAACCCAGCCTGCGCTGCTGCCGACATGGCGACCATGTCATCAAACCGCATTCTGATACGCGACTCCGGACGTTGTAGCAGAACCTGTTCGGGTAAGTCCCGCTGACGCTCGTAAATCAGCCAATCAACCGCGCCGCCCGGATCACTGGCGATACGTTCGGCCCAATCCTGGGTGGCAAAGCTGGCCGAATGCTGCTCGGTCAGGCGCAGCCCCTTCAGCGTATCGCCGGGATTGCGGCTGATGCGGATCGCTATGTCAGCCTCGCGTTTGTTGAGGTCGAGGATCTCATTGGCCGCGCGAACCCGCAGCGTGACAGCAGGGTGTTTTTGTCCGAAGGCATCCAACACCGGGGTCAGCACATGTGCGATCAGCAGTTGCGGTGCCGTCAGGGTCAGTTCCCCCGCCAAGGTCTCATCCCGACCCGACAGGCCACGCCGCATAGCGTGTTCAGCGCTTTCCATTTCGGCTGCATGTTGGGCCACCAGATGTCCAGCCTCTGTGGGCCGATAACCATCTGCCAGACGCTCAAACAGAACCTCACCCGTTGCGGCCTCGGCCCGGACAATACGGCGGGCCACGGTTGTGTAGTTCACGCCCAGATCCTGGGCCGCGGCAGACAAGGTGCGTTTGCGGACAACTGCCAGAACCGCGCGATAATCGTCCCAGTGAATATCCATGCATGCAAATTCGCATATCATAGATGCAAAAGCACACATTTTCGCATGATGCGGTCACCCCTAGCTTGGTTTTACCAAATCAAGGAGTAAATCGATGATCTACGCATATGCCAAACTCACCGTGAACAACCCCGACGCCCTTGCGGCCTATCGCGAACAGGCGGGCCCGGCGCTTGCGCGTCACGGCGGCAAGGTCGAGCAGGCAACCGCCGACAGCACAGCTTTGGATGGCGCGCCGGATTTACCGGATGTGGCCGCACTGCTGTCTTTCCCCGATCGCGCCTCAGCCTTGGGTTGGATTAACGATCCCGAGTTGAAAGACGTTCACAACCTGAGGCGGTCTGCCGGGGCCTCGGACATCGTTCTGCTGGGCTGAAACAAAAAGAGCCGCGCTGAAAAGCGCGGCTCTGAATTCCGGATCGGAATGGCGAAGATTAGTTCTTCGCGTAAAATTCGACGACCAGGTTCGGTTCCATCATGACCGGGTAAGGCACATCGCTCAGGCCCGGTGCGCGAACGAAAGTCGCAGTCATTTTGGAATGGTCCGCGTCGATGTAGTCAGGCACATCACGCTCGGCCAGCGCAGCCGCTTCCAGAACAACAGCCAGTTGCTTGGATTTGTCACGCACTTCGATAACGTCACCTTCTTTGACACGGTAGCTGGGGATGTTGACCCGCTTGCCGTTCACTTTGACGTGGCCGTGGTTCACGAACTGACGTGCCGCGAACACAGTCGGTACGAACTTGGCGCGGTAAACAACGGCGTCCAGACGGCGCTCCAGCAGACCGATCAGGTTTTCACCAGTGTCGCCTTTAACACGCTCGGCTTCGGCGTAGATGCGACGGAACTGCTTTTCCGTCAGATCGCCATAGTAGCCTTTCAGCTTCTGCTTGGCGCGCAGCTGCAGACCAAAGTCCGACAGTTTGCCTTTGCGACGCTGGCCATGCTGGCCGGGGCCATATTCGCGACGGTTGACCGGGGATTTCGGACGACCCCAGATGTTTTCGCCCATCCGGCGGTCAATTTTGTACTTGGCAGACGTGCGTTTGGTCACGGCTGATCTCCTTCGTTTTGGTCGAAGCCCTTGCGGGCCACTATGAAGGGCGTTGTCCTCTTGAGGTCTCCCTCATGACAGGCATCCCCTCGCGGGGGCCACCAACACCAATGAAAACGCGCTTATATCCGGCAATTTCGCCGTGTCAACACACTGAGACGACCAAACCTTAAAAAACAATGGAAAGCCCAGACTGCCCGACTTGCTCGGCTATTCCGCCGCGAGAGCAGCAAGCTGAGGAACAGGCCTGTCAAAACGTTCACTGGCACGCTCGACCGGGAAGGTCACGACTGTGCCGTCATCGTTGGGCAGATGATTGATCTGGTTTGCCTCGCTTACAAAAGCACTGATCCAGAAGTCCTGATCCCGTGCAGGGCACCCATTCTCAAAGATAAGAACCGGTGTCACTTCTCCCTCAACGCGCACAAGTTGTGCCGCGAACTGCTGCGCTCCGTTCGAAAACTTAATCTCAGCTTCGACGCTAACGGTGCGACCGATCACCAGAGATGCCGCGTCAGTCATATACAGTGTTGCGGTCTCAGTACCAGTTGTCTGTGCGGCACCGGCAACACCAGCCTCCGACAGATTGACGCTCCGGCCGCGCCAGCACCACGCCGACCCCACTGTCAAAAGCGCCAAAGGAGCGGATTCCAACCCATCAAGCTCTGTTTGGCTCCACAATACTGCTTTGCGACCGTTCGTTCCGGTTCTCATCTACTCGCCTACACTGTTTAACATTCCACCAGCTATTCGAGCGTGTATCAGCGACAAATTCGGCGGAAAAGAGACCGAATTGCAGCAAAGTTATTAATGTTGCCAGAGTATCAATTCACTTTGAGACTTCAGGTGCTTTTAATGAGCATTTGGGCTCAGGTCCCGGAACGGCGCGCCGCACGGCACCCCATTGTTGGTCCAGCCTTATCCCGCACCGGCACCGTCGCCGGGCACCTAAAGGAAAGCGGAGAACCGCTCTTACACGGCCAGTTCAGGGGCCGGGGGCTGACAGATTAGCGAAAACATGCGACGTTAGGGGATTAAGTTTCTAAAGCCTTCTCAGTTTGAAACCCGGTATTTTAAGACGCTGGCGCCCTGACTTTAACGCAGAATTTCCTGCCCCCGATGTGCGTTGAGAGCCTGCAAGTATCTAGTCGCGGTGCGCTGGTCTGTTGAGGTATCGCAGACAACGCCAAGGGGTATTGGCCATGGAATCCTTGTTCAGATTTAACATCGTGCGCGAAGCAAACCGTGCGGAAGACGAGATCACCTCGATTGCACTTGCCGCAGATACGGCATTTCAGAACAGTGCCAGCGCTATTCCCAACGGTGCCAATCGAAAGCGCCAGCTGCAGGCTTTGGCGGCCAATTTCATCACCTCTGATCGTTTCATCGGAAGCGTCGCGGGCAATGCCCGTCTTTCGGCCCTAGATGCGGCGGCGACAGCAGTCGACGCACTGATTGCGGAGGAGGTCTCGGATCGGACAAGCCTTGTGGATGCGCTGACCGATGCATTGGGCGATGCACCAGCAAGCTTTATTTCGACCCGCGCCGTGACGTCGCTTATCCCGAGCCTCAAGGACAGCATTCTGGCGATCAAAATGTCGCCGCCCAACCATAAGCGGCCGTTGCGCCGTCTGGCGGCAGTGCTGCGGGTCATCGAGCTGATCCGGCGTCTCGACGCTGATGCGGATTTCCCTGCTGACCTGAACGAGCTGGTGCGCGTCCATCGTCAAGGCCTGAAAGTTCCCGGCTCGGTCTTGCCGACGAAACCACCGGCACCGCGACGCCCGCCGCGCATTGAATTGACGGAGAGAATGAAGGATCTGGCCAACCGCTATGCGCGAGTGGACGGGGCACTGAACGAATTCCGGGGTGTCCGCCCTGGCGGGTATTCGGTTACGCCGCAGAAGTCATTTGAGATGCGTCTGCCATCGTCCAAGATTCGTCCCGAGGCCTTGTTCACCCAGGAATTGTCAGTGCGGCAGACCGCGCTTCGCGCTTTGTTGTCGTCATCTGTAATTGATGTGACCGGTCAGGGTCAGGCCAATCAGGGCACCATCGGCTCTTCTGGGGTGGTGCGCAGTGCGATGGCCAACTTCGACAGCGCCAATCTGGACGGGTCCGGGCCATTTGTATCGTTGTCATCCGGCGCGCGCATTGCTTTGGGCGGATCGATGGATTTTGAGCCGGTCAAGGCGGGGCTTGTCGGGCTGAGATTGAATGAGAATGCGGTTGCAGGGCTGAGCCGGAATACCCAACAAACGGTTCGATCCCTTGGCCTTGACCCTGCAGAACCGGTGGCACGTACCGTCACAAAACTGGCGGCGGAAAAGTCCAAGCTGCACGCTGAGGCTCAGGCCTTGATCCAGCCGGTGGGGCAAAAGACTTTCCGCACCATTGGCCACACGACGGTGGCAATCACCTCGTCACCGATGCCCGAACTCTATGCCATGACGCCGGGTGCGATCCTGAAATACATTCCCGAAATCCTGGGCCCGGCCACTGCGGGCGTTCCCTCGACCCACGCGGATGTGGAACCGGCGGGGATCATGGACCTGCTGATGGTGAAACAGCAGCTCAAGGGCTATGAAGGCTCCGAGGTGTCGCACATCGCCAATATTCTGAAAGGTGAGAAGAAAGATCGCATCTTCCGCACCCGGCTGGAAACCGAAGTCATCACCCTGAGTGAGCGGGAGGTGGAGACCACCAAAGAAAACTCGCTGGAAACAACAGACCGTTTCGAAGTGCGGCGCGAGAGCGAAACTGCATTGCAGGAAGAGGTCGGCGTCAAAGGATCGGCGTCTATCAAGGCCAAATACGGGCCGACGGTCGAGTTTCGCGCATCGGTCGAAGCCTCTTGGCAGCGCAAGACGCAAGAGGCCGAGAAAGCCGCGTCCGAAACCGCGCGCACTGTGACGCAAAAGGCGACCGAAAAGATCAGCGAACGGGTGCTGAACCGCGAGACGCGCCGTGTTACGCGCGAGATCGAAGAGACCGATCAACATACCTTCGACAATACCACGGGCGAGGGGCATATCTCGGGCGTTTACCAGTGGGTCAGCAAAGTCTACGAGGCGCAGGTGTTCAATTACGGCCCGCGGACCGTCTTTGATATCATGATCCCGGAACCCGGCGCTCTGCTGCTGGAGGCATTCCGGTCGCGGCGTTCAGCAGCGATGGAACTGGAGAAACCCCCAGCCTTCGAGCTGCGCCCGCGCGATCTGAACGAGGTCAATTACGAAACCTACGTATCGCTCTATGGCGCGACGGATGTGAAGCCACCGCCCGAGCCATTTGTGACCGAGAGCTATGATTTCAATACGGGCGGCGAGGACAAGGATCAGGAATTTACCAATTCCACCCGCATCAAGGTGCCAGACGGTTATCAGGCGATCCGGGCGACGGTTGGTCACGTGGTCGCGGTTTGGGACGAGTGGTCGGTTAGCTGTGTAATCGGGCAGCGCTCGCACCAGTTCCGCTCGGGCTCAAGCTGGGTCTGGAGCACTTCGCTGGATGAGGAAACCGGTGCCGTGCCCTTTGCCATGGTCACTGATCGTGTGGGCGATGTCGCCATCGCAGTTGAGGTGATCTGTGAATCAACGGAACGTGCCCTTGATCTGTGGCGCGCGGAAACCCACGCCAAGCTGGTACAGGCCTATCGCGCGCGGCTGTCGGACTATGAGGCCAAACTTGCCGAGCTGGAGGCCGAGGCCCCGGAGGATGTGCCCTCTGGTCCTTCGGCCCGCAACCTTGCCATGATGCAGGACGAGGTCAAACGTCTGTCGATTTCCGCGCTGACCCTGCAGCACTATGATCTGTTCGACGCGATCGACACCGGTGCCAGCGGCCTGCCGCAGATCAACTTTGACGAAGCGGCGCAGGAAGGGGCCTATGTCCGTTTTTTCGAGCAGGCGTTTGAATGGGAGAACCTGTCCTGGGTTCCCTATTCCTATTTCTGGGGCCGCAAGGGGACCTGGCTCGACAAGATCGTCATCGAAGACGATGACGCCGAGTTCGAGGCCTTCCTGAAGGCCGGGTTCCTGAGGGTGCAAATCCCGGTGCGACCCGGTTTTGCCGAAGCGGTAGATCATTTCCGGCTGTTTGGGGACCCGTGGTTCGGCGGCGCGCTTCCGGCGATATCGGACGATACGTATCTGCCGATTGCCGATGAACTGGCCGAGCGCCTCGGCCGGCCCGGCGATGAGATACCTGTGGGTGAGCCGTGGGAAGTTCGTGTGCCCACGACGCTGGTGCGCCTGCGCCCCGATGACAAGTTACCGGTTTGGGAAAAACAGCCCGACGGTTCTTGGGTCGAAGGGTCCGACTAGGCGATATTCGTGATGCCGGGTATTGAACTTCATGCCGATTATGACCGTGACGGACGGCTGACCGAAAGCACGGATGAACGGGCCGCAAGATCAAGCTGGCCTGGAGCCATTGTCGTGGCCAATCTGGACCGGGACCGGCGCGCCTTGCCCTCACGGCCTTCGGTACAGGCGAGGCCTGCACCCGACTATGACAACCCGGTGGTGGCACGTCGCGATGATGAGGTGATCCCCCTACGCATTCGCGTCGCCCCAGGCGCACTTAGCGCAGGAGAACGGCTGCGCATTCGTTGCCCGGGCGTGATGAGCACCCGCGTTCGCCTCTCGACCGCCAATGGCATCATCGTCCCGCATCGGCTGGGCGCCCCCGAAGAATATGAGCTGCCGCAGGTTCCGCCCTCGGGCGTATTGGACCTGACGCTGCAGGTGCGCACAATTGCGGGCGCATCTTTCGGTCGATTGTCAAATCTGGACCTGCGCTATCGCGCGGATCAGCGAGAGGAAAGCCGATTTGAGCTGACGCTCTTGCGGATCGATGTGCTGGCTGTGGCCCATGCAGAAGACCACGGGCGGTTCACAGTCTCACCGGTGATCCTGGACGATCGGATGGCAACTGCGACGCGGGTCTACATGGTGGATGTGGGGTACAACGAGCCCGCCCTGACCGACATGCAGCGCGTTCTGAACCGCTTGAGTGTTCCGCTGGTCAAGGTCCCGCGCAATCTGACCGGCGGCGATATGTGGATGCAGGACCAATACCAGCATGCGATGATGCAGGGCGCACGCCGGTCGCGCCAGATGATCCTGCACCTGCCGCGTTTGCGTCGTCAGAACTCGGTCGGGTCGATCCGCGAGAACCTTGAACGCTTTGTCGCGGGCAATTTCAGATCTCGCAACATCGCGCTTTTCGATGATCTGTGGGACCGCATCATCGCTGTAAACACCGCTGGCGGCGGCGTGTTGCGGATTAACTTTCGGGGTATTCGGGATTGGGCCATGGGCGGGCAAAGGATCACGCAGGTCGGTGACCAGCTTGATCGTTATGGCAAGCTGGTGGATCAGAACTGGAGCGCGCGCGGCACAGGCAGCTTCATCGATACTCTGGCAGGTTTCCCCGCGACCTTACGTGCGCTGCAGACAGCCATTACAGCAGCCGTCGGAGAGGCCGACAACGAACGGGCAACGCTTTTGAACGGGCTTTTGACTGCCGCGCACCAGCTGGTCCGCGATGCGTCTGCCAACCGTTCGGTCCGGGGGCCGACATCGGCACGCATCTATGTCTCGCAGATCGACGGCAATACGGTCGAACTGACCGAGGACACGGCCCTGCGCCTTTTCGGGCGGGCGATGCAGATGCACAGCTCGGCCAATTACGGGGGCAATGTAGAAAGCACGCCGCCGCTACCCGGTGCGCCGCTTGGCAAGATCATACTTGGCAATGCGCAGGACCCCGATACCGGTGGCGAGTTCATGGATCCGGATTTGTTGCGCCTTTTTGCCAAGCAGAAAAAGCAACCGATTGTCGAGCTGGACACCACTTGGCTGAAGGTCGGCCATGTCGATGAGATGATGGCGGTGGTGCCCGGCCGGTCCGGCGGGTTTTCGATCCTTCATGCCTCGTCGGCGGCGGCGCTGGCCATTCTGCGTGCGGCAGAGGCCAAGTATCGCTCAGGTCTTGATCCGCTGCACCCCAACAACATCGCGGGTTTGCGGCGTCCGTCCGGGGTATTGTCGCGCCTGATGGACGAAGGGCGTCACCCGGTGACGCGCACCATGCGGGGCAAATCGTGGTACCATCGGCATCGTCCGCCAGAGGCAGGCCGGGTCTCACAAAGCAACGATCCACCGTCGATCTACATGACTCTGGCCGCCGCGCTGGGGGGTGGCCAGGGCTTTAACGTTCACCGCATCGGCATGGTCCCGGGTGAGGGACGTGACAGGCGATACCCTGCGGATATCACGCCCTCTGAAATTCTGTTCTGCGAACGCGATCAGGCGGGGCAATCCGTCAACGTCGCAATCGATGCCACGGTTCTCGCCGCAAGCCGCAGCGTGTTGGATAATGAGATTGGCTTGCCAATTCTGCCGGTGCCAGTCGTCTTTGACCGGGTGGCCAGCGTACAGGCCTTCCGCGATGCGCATCATCGCAACACCACGTCTGCCTTCACCCCCGATTGCGCCAATATGCAAATCGTCAACGGACACCTTTGCATTCCCAAACCGTACGGTCCGCGCATGCGGCGCGACGATGCAATCGAGGTGGTGCGCACCGCCATGGAAGCCGTCGATGTACCAAATTCAGTCCGCGCGCGGGTGGGACCAAGGCTGATCGCGCGCAATCGATTGCTGAATGCGCGCTATTGGGTCGAGCGGGTCAATCCCGCCGCCCTCGAATCTGCAAGCGGAATAATTCGAGCAAGCTATGGTGGCTTGAGGACCGTGTCAGATATCAAGCACGCCTTCGAGGACAGCTTCCCGGGCGCTGATGACGATGAGCTGGACCGGCGACTGATTGTACCTAACAGGCGCCATTTCACCTCGACCGGGCGACTGCGCAAGGCTCACACCCGGATCAAGGTCAATGACCGCATGGTTGATCTGTTCGAGCTATGGATCGCGGCGGTGGCGGAAGAAGCCGGGGCGCAATTGCACTTTGTGGACAGCTGGGCCTATCATCTGGGCGAAGGGCAGATCCATTGCGGGTCAAACGTTCTGCGCCGCCCGCGCCGGCTGGGCCGGATGAACGCCTGGGACGCCCCCGATCATGAGTTCCGCAGCACGGTGATTTCCTTCGATGACGAACACGTTGCGGCGCAATGATGTGACTGCCTGTCAGGCATTACGCGCCCAGCGCGGTCTAGGTCTGGCCGAGGGTTTTGAGGATCGGGCAATCGGGGCGATGGTCCCCTGCGCATTCGTCGATCAAATGCGACAACGTCGCATGCATCGCCTGCAAATCGGCGATCTTTGCATCGATCTCTTTGAGGTTTTGCCTCGCGATGGCCTTCACGTCCGCGCTTGCCCGTTCTTTGTCCTCATACAGCGCCAGCAACGCGCGACAATCCTCGATGCTGAAGCCCAGTGAACGGGCCCGTCCGATGAAGGCGAGCTTGTGCAGTTCCTTTTCATCGAAATGGCGGTACCCGTTCGGGCTGCGTTTGGGTTTGATGAACCCGATATCTTCATAATAGCGAATAGTCTTGGCAGGCAGGCCAGAGCGTTCCGCGACATCTCCGATATTCATGGCGAACCTCCTGATTTAGTGCGCGGGCGCAGATTGCAGCACCCTGTCGTGTTTTGACTGGGCCTGCTCAGGCCCGTCATGGAGTGCTTTGACCCAACGCAGGCGCAGCGCGTTGGTCAGAACAAATACGCTGGACAGCGCCATGGCCCCCGCAGCCAGAACCGGCGACAGCAAAGGGCCGCCAAACGGGTACAGCACTCCGGCAGCCACCGGGATGAGCAGCGTATTGTAACCGAATGCCCAGAACAGGTTCTGACGGACATTCTGCATCGTACGCCGACTGACTTCAAATGCATTGACCACACCCATCAGATCGCCCGACATCAGGACAACATCCGCAGCCTCGATGGCGATGTCAGTGCCAGTGCCGATTGCAATCCCGACATCGGACACCGCCAGCGCGGGGGCATCGTTGATACCATCCCCCACAAACGCCAGTTTGGCCCCCCCTGCCCGCAGGTTTTCCACGGCGGTCACTTTCCCCTCGGGCAGAACTTCGGCCACCACATGATCGATACCCAGCTGTGCGGCTATGGCGGTTGCAGTGGCTTTGCTATCGCCAGTGATCATTGCTACGGTCAGCCCCAACCGGTGCAGAGCTTGAATGGCCGCGGGCGTGCTGGGCTTGATCGGATCTGCCACCGCAATCACGGCCACGGCAACACCATCTATAGCGGCGTAGAGCGGGGTCTTGCCCTCGGTTGCCAGCGCCGCGCCCTGATCAGACAGCGCCCCAATGCCAACCCCCTCGCGGGTCATCAGACGATCGGCGCCGATCAGGATTGCATGGCCTTCGACGGTGGCACTCACACCATAGCCGGTCATTGATCTGAAACCTTCGGGCGCTGGCAGTTCCAACCCGCGCGTTCTGGCCGCACGCGTGATGGCAGAAGCAACCGGGTGCTCGGACATGGCTTCTACTGCAGCGACAAGGCGCAGAACCCTGTCTTCGCTCCAGCCTTTGACCACATTCAGGTCCGTCAGCTCGGGCCGCCCTTCGGTCAGCGTGCCGGTCTTGTCCACCGCCACGACCGAAGTCTCCTGCAGCACCTGCAGGGCGTCGCCTTTACGGAACAGGACACCCATCTCAGCCGCGCGCCCGATACCAACCATGATCGAGGTCGGCGTGGCCAGCCCCATGGCGCAGGGGCAGGCAATGATCAGCACCGCGACACCCGCAACCAGGGCCAGACCAAATGCGGGGTCCGGTCCGAACACCAGCCAGGCCAGCACCGTCATCACTGCAACGGCAATCACAACAGGCACGAACCAGAGTGTGATGCGGTCGACCAGACCCTGGATTGCAAGCTTGGCCCCCTGCGCCTGTTGAACCATCTGAATGATTTGGGCCAACATGGTATCTGCGCCAACCTGTTCGGCCCTGAACGTCAATGCGCCTGCACCGTTGATCGTGCCGCCGACCACCTTTGCCCCTTGGGTCTTTTCGACCGGGACCGGTTCACCCGTGATCATGCTTTCATCGACATAAGACGCACCGGTCACCACCGTGCCATCCACTGCGATCTTTTCACCCGGACGAACGTGCAGCGTGTCACCAACACCGATATGCTCGATCGGAAGTTCGATCACCGATCCTGCCCGCTCAATCCGTGCCGTTTTCGCCTGCAGGCCAACCAGTTTGCGAATGGCTTCCCCTGTACGGCCCTTGGCGCGCGCCTCGAGAAGCCGCCCCAACAGGATAAGGACGACAATCACCGCAGCGGCTTCGTAATAGACATCGGCGGTTCCCGCCGGAAGGATATTGGGCGCAAATGTCGAAACCAGAGAGAATCCATAGGCCGCCGACGTTCCCAGCGCGACCAGAGAGTTCATGTCGGGAGCACCCTTGAACAAGGATGGAAACCCTTTGGCGTAAAACTGCAGCCCTGGTCCGAACAGCACAATCGTGGTCAGAAGAAACTGCAGATAATAGCTGTTTTGAATACCAACCCAACTCGCGATCAGGTGATGCATGCCCGGAATAACATGCGACCCCATTTCAAGAACGAAAACAGGCAACGCAAACACCGCAGCAATGCTGGTGCGCCGTGCCAGATGTCGGAGCTCGTCCGCTTTGCGGTCCGATGCCTCGGGACGCGGCGCAACCCTGAGGGTCGCCGGATAGCCCGCTGATGTCACCAGCGCCGCGATGGCTTCGGGGGACGTGACCCCGTCGGCGTAGCGCACCGAAGCGCTTTCGGTCGCCAGATTGACCGAGGCGGACACCACACCCGCGTCACGTTGCAGGGCACGCTCGACACGCCCTACGCATGAGGCGCAGGACATGTTGGTAATATCTAGAACAGTTTCATGCGTTGCGAGCGGATAGCCCACATCGTCCAACGCAGTCGCGAGGGCCGTCAAATCGGCCGGAGCGTGAAAATCAACTTGGGCACTTTCGCTGGCAAGATTTACCGTGGCGGCAGTTACGCCCGGAATCGCTTGCAGGGCACGTTCGACACGCCCCACGCAAGAGGCGCAACTCATGCCCAGAACCTTTAAGCGCGCTTGCGTTCGCTCAGTCATGTCTTCACCACCAATTCCATGCTGAAAGAGAAGATAAGGCTTCCAGCAGGTGGAAGGTCAAGCCATGTGCTTAACTTTCTTGCAGGCGCGAGCGACCGGGATGTCCTAACCGAGCGCTCTAAGTTGCCTTTGCCGGGGCGGTGCAGCATCCCTCACCCCGGGCAGTGTCGCAAAGCAGTTACTTCTTGGGTGTCCAGCCCGGCCCCCGGAACAGAATCGACACGGCATCCTTCAGGGTCTTTGCCCCAAAGACATCGCTTATGAGAGCAGGCCATTCCGAGAACCACACCTTGAGCGGATTCCGACTGTCAAAGTCGCGTGTCAGACCATAGCGCGGCGTTTCTTCTTCGATCTGAAACGTTCCCCACAAACGATCCCAGATGATCAGGATGCCGCCGTAATTCTTGTCGAGATATTTTGCGTCACACCCGTGATGGACCCTGTGATGAGAGGGCGTGTTCAGCACCCATTCGAGCGGCCCGAGCTTTCCGATCAATTCGGTATGCAACCACGTCTGATAGGCCAAAACCGTGATTACGCCGAAAATGATAGCCTCTGGCGCGAAACCGATGAAGGCCAGCGGCAAATGGGCGAGCAATGACCAGACCCCCTCCAACGGACCGAAACGCACACCTGTAATAATATTCATATCGCGCGATGAATGGTGCACAGCGTGCTGCGTCCACAGCAGGCGCACTTCGTGAGCAATTCTGTGTTCCCAGTAATAAGTAACGTCCGCCAGCAGAACGATCAGCACCAGGCTCCACCATGTCACGGGAATCGACAAGGGCAGGTTCTGCGAAATGATCCAGAACAGACCGTAGGCACCCGTCAAAATGAACACCTCGACCAGAAGGTAAGGTATTTGGGTCGACGCGCTTACAAGCATCTCTCCGAATGTCTTTGCGCGCAGTTCGCCCTTGAACATCATTTCGGCAATTTCGATCAACAGGATGGCCGCACCGATCAGAAAAAATGCCTCGTCGATCTGGGTAGTCAACGTATCGAGGTTCATGACTTATTCCCCTTCAATCCATGAATAAATGTGCGCCAGGCCAGCTCTGCCGCTTGCCGAGGTGTCGCTTCGCCGGACCGAACAAGAGACCAGGCCGCGTAGATCAGATTTTCATAGGCCTCAACGATCCAGGCGGTCGGAATCCCGGGATCGAACGCACCTTCGCGTTTGGCCTCTTCGACGTCCTTTCGAAGGTCGTTCAAGCTGGCTGCGTACGCGGCGGCCACCTCTGGATCAGCGTCCAGATTTTCGTTGGCCAGAAACCATTGTCTGTTTGCCAGTGGCACGATGGCATAGAGCGCGCATCGAAAGCCCTCTTCATAGCTTTCTGCGTCAGCCGTTGCCTGGCTGACTGCCTCCTCCAGCTCGACAAGCGCAATCTTTGCGAGCGCGCGCATCAAGTCCGCGCGCCCGGGAAAATGTCGATGCAACGTCGCGCGCCCAACCCCGGCCCGCTCTGCGACATCGCCGAGGGAGGCGGTTTGATTTTCAGAATAGACCTCGAATGCGGCTTCAATGATTGCGGTCTGACTATCAGGGCGGATCTTGCTCATGAGACATAGATGTCTCATATGGGACACAATTTCAAGGGCAACCGACCAAAATTCTCTACTCGGATATCCGTTGACATACATCGGACCTTCGCTCGTTGCCTTAGGGTATTTTCCAGTAGCGGTAGGCCGTCACTTCAATAATTATTCAGGCGCATAATTACTCATGCAGACGCATGCAGGACCCAAGTGAGCGAAACGCGACGCAGATTTAACCGCGAATCTGCGGGTTACCGAAAGGAAGCGCTGATCTTGGCACCCTTGATCTAGTGGCTGAAAATGACATGCGCGGGCCACCGTGCACAGCATCGCCGAGCGCGCCAACGCCACCAGAACTGATTTACATCGCGGCAGTGGTCACGCGGGCGGGTTGGATGGGCTATTCCGGCGGATGCGGCGAACAAAATCTGCGACAGGTACTGGCGCCAGCTATAGCAACCGCTGCCGACGGGCTTTTGACCCCAAGAACATCCTGTGCTTTCCGGGTATGCAATTGCCCAAACACATCCCCCCGCGCAGCTGCGCGATTTTGCTGACCACCCCGCAAAATCCAGCCGGGTCCATTCATATCGTTGAGGATTTGAAAGCCATCGGAAAGCTGGCGATCAAACATGACCTGTGGATCATCTCGGATGAGGTTTATGAAGGTCTGATGTTCGACGGTTCGGATTTGCCTCACCCCAGTCTCACCCGGCACTGGCGGATCGGGTCATAGCGGTTTCATCGATCTCAAAATTCCACGCCGTGCCGGGGTTCCGCAGCGGGTGGTGCGTGGGGCCGGCCGCGTTCTGCTCGGCCCTGTTGCCGGTCTCTGAAACGACGCTGTTTGGCAACCAGCCTTTCATTGCGGACATGACCGAAAAAGCCGTTCGCGACGGGTCCCCCGTGGCCGCAGAAATGGCTGCAAGGTTTTCTGCACGGGCCGGGTTGATGGCGCAGCGATTGCACACGGAAACAGCATTGACCGTCCACCGCCCCCAGGCGGGCATGTTCGCCCTGGTCAATGTCTCTGCCACCGGACTGGATGGCGAGGCCTACGCCTGGGACCTGCTGGAAAACGGCGTCTCGGTAATGCCCGGCACGGCGTTCGGAAACAGCCTGAAGGATTGGGTACGCGTCGCCCTGACAATTGACGACGACAGCTTTGCCAAAGCGCTGGACAGGATGGTGGCCCATGCCAACAGCAAAACCCTAAGCACCGCAGAGGCCTGAGCCTGCACTCGGCGCGCTGGCTTTCCGCCGCATCGCCACCTCAGGTCAATGAGAGCGTTTTCGCTGCTGCTGATCAAGCAAAGCCTTTTCAAAGGTCGCTGCGCTCCAGTCATTGGCCAGCGCCCGCAGCATCAGTTCTTGCTGGCTTTCGGGCGCCATACCCGACAGCGGAGAATCCAAATCCAGATTGGCGGGAAACGGATAGCCCTCGGCGCATGAGGCGACGATGCAGTTGACCTGGGCAGGATCAGCCCGTCCCTCCTGCACCATCTGCTTCAAAACAGGATAAAGCGCCGCGCTCATCCGGGTTCGGTCAACGATTTCGATTGACCGGCCATAGCCAGAACCAACCTGCATCAGGTTGACGATGCGATCGACGTCTTTGGTCGTGTTCTCTCCGGCGGCGTGAAACACTGCGGGATTGAAATACAGCATATCGCCTTTGTTCAGCGGAAGCTGCACACAACGCTCGTCGAAATAGGCGCGGAATTCAGGCATATGCGCCGAGATATAGCCGGGCAGATAGGTCTGCGAGTAAGGCAACAGCTTTGTGGGCCCGGAAGCCAGCGACATATCGCAATGCGCTATCCCACCCTGCAGTGTCAACATCGCTGACAGGCCATGAATACGCGCAGGGTATTGCGCCAGCGCCTCGGTTGATTGAAAGCCCATATGATAGTCGCGATGACAGCTCTGCGCTTTGCCGCCGGGGCGTACAACATTCACTTGCATGGTCATCTGATAAAGCGGGCCCAGCCACGACCGGCTGACCAGATCAATCACCGGGTTTGCATTGTAGCGCGCAAACAGCTCGGGCGCGGCCATGCACAGTTTTTCATGTGCATTCCAGATCCGGCTGTTGGCGCCCGCCGCAGCAAAGTGATCGCCGGCCCCGGCTCCACTTTGCCGTTCCTCTTCGATGATGTTGTTCAGAACGCCGGTGACGTCATCAATCAGGCTCAGATCGTCGTAGCTGCCCTTGATCACGACAATCCCCGGCCCGGTGGCAAAGACCTCATTCCACTCGGCCATATAGGCTTGGGCCCTCGCCTCATCGGCGCAAGCCGCGCAAACGGCGGCACCGTCATAAATGGGAATGTTCCTTGCGACCTCGACGGCCAGCGGCACGCTGCTGACATCGGTCGTCAATTCGACATGCGCGCGAAAATCATCAAGCGAGCAATGCGCCTCGGACAGCCAGACGGGGCTGCTGGATTGTATGTCTTTGCTCATGGTTTTTTGCCTTTCTATTGGTCAAAGCCCGATGACGGGTCACAAGCGCGCCAGATACGCGCGGGCAGCTTTCTCACCCATCGCGTCCAGTTGCTTTTGCTTGAACGCCTCGCGTTTTTTGCGGCGCGGGTCCATATAGCCTGCGCCCACGACCTCTTCGCCCTTGTCGCACACCACAAAGCGCGAAATGCGCTGCGCATGGGGCGAGAGCTTTTCCCAGCGCGCGTAGGGCATACAGCGCATGATGCCTTCGCTGCGAAACCAGGGCGCATAATACTCGACATTCGGCATCGCCCGCACATCACGAGACAGGTTCGGCGTCCCGCCATGCCAGGCGCGAATATCGCGAAACACAGCTGTTCCTGCAGGGGCCGGGCAAACAGTCGACAGCTTCATCCATTCGGGCTCATCTGCCAGATTGGGGATCGGCGCGCGCGACCGCTGGGTGCCCGGTATCTGACGGATCGGACCGTTTTCGAAGGTCAGATCAATCATTGGAAAGTTGATTGTCAGGACAGGCACCGGCAGATCGCGCATCGTGACATTGCCATAGGGGTCCGGCAGTTCCGACCACATGTTGTCCGAATGCAGCCCCTGATATTCGATGGCACCCGGCATCGCGATATCCCCCCCGGCCCCGCCAACCACATAGTCCGGCGAGCCAAAGATTTCGGTCAGGATCGGAGTGGTGGTCGGCAGATCAATCAACTCACACCATTCTTCTTTGTGCAACATATGCCGTGACGCCGAGCCACCCCCAAAGGAATAGCGGTGCGGCAGCCCCCCTGCCCCGCCTCCGGCAGAACAATCCCGGTCATCTTCCATCAACTCGGCGACCGCTTGATGGGCGGCGGTGCGCATCCGCTCAAGATGCTCGGGGGTCAACACGTCGCGCACAGCGACAAACCCATCGCGATGGAACAATTCGGCAGCTCGTTTGACGTCGCTTGGCGCGACCAGTTCCAGCCCCTTGATGCCGTTGTTCTGGCGCAGATGTTCCCGCAAGCCGACAACGCCGGGGTCGTCATAGGCACGGGTCCAGGTCGCACAGGTCGGATCCCCCGACACAAGATTCATATGCTCAGGTGTGGTTTCGATCTCGATCTCTGCACTGGCCGAGGACAGACCATTAGGGTTGTCGTTGTTCTCGATCGTTTTGGGCCGGTTGATCAATCCGTTTGGGGGAACATCAGCGTTCCACCCTGCATCCTTGAGAAGGTCGAGGTCTTTCATGGCGTCACCCCTTGTCAGGCATTGTTGAGATATCGGCGCAGCAGGCTGTTCCATCCGGCATGGCAGGGGTGTCTGAACTGGTCATCAACACGCCTCCCTGTGTGTGAACCACCTTGTTTCAGCTAAAGTCGACACGGGGAGGCATCTTTACTCAAGCGCGAATAAATTCATTTTGAACATTTTAGGTGTCATTCAGATCGCGTCAGCCCGTTCCTGCGCCCGGCTCAGCGCCTCGGCGATGGACTGCTTGCCCAACAGCATGTCATGAATTTCCTCGCCCAGGATCGACACGACGCTCGAATAGGTCGCGGCGGGCGGGCGGGGCCACAGGCGAATCTGACCGCGCTTGGCCATCCGGTCAACCGCCGCGATCATCGGAGACAATTGCTGCACGTCCGGATCTGCCGCCACGCTGATGCGTGGCGTGACATACCCGCCGTGCTGCGCCAACAGCTTTATCACTTCGGGCGATGCCAGCCATTCGATGGCATTCCAGGCCTTCATCAAATTTGCTGGCGCGATGTTGGATGGGATACCAAACGCAAAACCGCCAATCGGCGCAACATTGGCGCGCACGACCTGCTCCCCCGGGAATGGCCCCGTTGGATGCGGCAGAAAGCCAAGTTCACGCGCTGCGGCAAACCCGCTGAGCTGCGCCGCACGGCAGGCCCATTCATAAGCCATGGCCACACGCCCATCGCGCAGCAGGTTCACCTGCCCCTCCCATCCCAGCTGCAGCGTCTCGGGCGCAGAAACGTCCAGCAGATCGAGCATGAAACGAGCCGTTGCATGGCCGCGCTCGGTATCAATCAGCGGTTTGCGCGCCTGCTGGTCCGAGAGGTTGGCCTTGTACCCGCCAATCGAACGCTCAAGCGCAAACACCGGCTGGCCGAAATCTGCGAGGAACTGCATGAACGCCTGACCGACAGGTGCGCCACGTGCGCCCGTCCAGGACACGCCATATTGGCCCGCCGCCGAATTGTGCAGCGCCCGCGCCCCGGCCAGAACCTGTTCGGTCGTGGTTGGTGGGGGCACCTGCAGCCCGGTAAATAAGTCGCGCCGATAAAACAGCAGCTGTGGGTTGATCAGAATGGGAATGGCATAGTGTTTTTCGCCGATCATCGCGCCACGCCACGCTGCAGAAACAAAATCGGCGCTGTTCACATCGCTGTCGGCCGCGATATCATCCAGCGGCGTCAGGACGCGCCGCATCGCAAACTCGCCGATCATAGGCATATCGACAGCCACGACATCGTATCTGGACGTTGCTCTGGCCGAATTTTCCAGAACGTCTTGCCGCAACCGGTCAATCGAGGTTTCGACAAACCGGACCTGCCCGCCCATCAGATAGCTCAACTCGCGCCGCAAAGGCTTGCCCAGCGCGTAGGCCGGATCGTCCAGAACCAGAATATCCAACCCGCCCTCAAAGCCCAGAGTGCTTCGTGCGATCGACGGCGCATCGATCAAATCCCGCTGCCTGCTCTTGTCCGTCGTGCGTTTCCGACCGGCCTTGGCCTCGGCAATGGCAGACCGGGTTGAGACCAGAAAGGACGTCATTTTCGAAATCAGCTTGGGGCTGGGATGCACTGAAAACGAACGCCCGGTTTTGGTGCGCGGCCGCAAATCCAGAAGGCCCTGCTCCTGCATTTCGCTGATCCGCCGGGTCGCCGTGGTGTAAGGCACGCGCGCCGCCTGCGCCAGGCTGGTCGGCGTGGTGATGCGCCCGGTCAGATGCCGTTTCATAAGAAACAGAGACATTTCCATCACCGGATCAGCAGTGGCCCCGTCAAACCAGAGATGTCTCAGGTCGCGCATCCTGTCCAACAGCGTGATCGTCTCAAGCAATTCTTGCTTTGTCATCCGCGCGGCTCTGATGGTTTTTGCAAAAAGATCGGCATGGGCACCCGAATTTTAGCAGCTTCGGCGAACTTCGCCAGACGCGGGATACGTGACCTGAACCGTCCGGGGCGCTGGTTTTCGGGTCACTCAAATGCCCAGCGCCGCGGTGGCCTCGGCAAGCATATTTCTGAACTGCGTGCTGGAGGCCGGGACAAGCGCCAAAAGATGCTCTTGCCTCAGCTCGGGATTTCGGCGGCGGGCCTCGTTCACCCACCAGCTCGCCTTGTCGACATTCCCGTCGAGCCGATGCGCCATCGCCGTAAAAAAGGCCATCCCCGCATGCGACCAAGGGGTTCGCGCCGCGATCTCGGCCCATTTCACGGCAGAGGCATAGTCGTTCCGCGCAATATAGACCCACATCTTGTTGCCGGTCATGCCCGGCCGGAAGGGATCAATGGGGCTCAGGTCGATGGCCTTATCGGCAGCCTCCATCGCGTTCTCAAAATCATCGGTAAACACGCCTGCCCAACTGGCACCATAATAGCCCCACGTATAGTTGGGACAGGCGTTGACTGACTGCGAAAACCACTGCTTACTGCCTTCGGGATCGTGATCGAGCCAATGGCATCGTCCCATCATGAAATTCGCAAAAGGGTCGCGGGGCTGCAGCGACAGGCTCTGCTCGGCAAACCGTCGTGCCTTTTCCGCCTCAGCCGCAATATCCGGCGTGTACCGCATGAACGCATTCTGAAACCGGACAAAAGCCATACCTGCACTGGCACGCGCCAGCTGCGGGTCCAACGCCATGGCCCGGCTGAGCATCCGTTCTGCCATTTCGTTCCCGTCGCGGCTGAACTGGTTCATGTAGTTGAACCCAAGATGCATGGCCGCCCATGCGTCCAGGTTTTCCGTCTCGAACCGACCGAGAGAGGCTGCCTCATGCCTTGGGATTTCAAGCTCTGCGACCATGATGACATTCGCCGCGATTTCCGCCCGCAAGGCCTGGATATCATCAATCTTTGCGGTTTTGCGCAGCGCCCAGATGACCTCAGCGCTGGTCGTGTCGGACAGCTCGGTATCAATCGTGATCTGGGTCCCGGTCAGTTCGACCACTCCGGTCAGACAATACCGCGCGTTCAACAGTTCACTGACCTGCTTGAGGTCAACATGATTGCCGCGAAATCTGAAGGCCGAGCCGTGCGATACCACCTTGATCCACCGCAGGCTGGCCAGCGTCATGATCAGTTCGCGCGGGATCGCCTCTTCGATGGCTTCGAACCGGTCCATGTCGCCATTGCGCTGGAACGGCAACACGGCAATCGAAGGACGGGCGGCGCTGACCGGCCCGCCCTGCAGTGCATTCTGAGGATTGTCCGATGACGCATCTGCGCGCAAAGCCGCATCTCCGACAAAACGAAACCCATGGCCACGAACGGTATGGATAAGGTTCGGCGCCTGACCGGTATCTTTCAAAGCGCGCCTGAGATCGCGTATCCGGCTGCTGATCGCATCATCGGAGACGACACGTCCTTTCCAGACCTTTTCGACAATTTCATCGCGGCTGACGACCCGGTGGGCGTTCACAACCAACAGGTACAACAGATCGAAGACCTGAGGCTGCAGATGAACCTGCCGCCCGTCGCACAACAGCTCGCGGCGGGCGCTGTTCAGGTTGAAGGGTTCAAACACGAAATTCACGGCAACAGCCCAGAGGTCAAAATCGGTCTTCAAAGCATAGTGGGATTGAGAAACCCTGCAATATCCCAGAAATCTCCCTCTTCTCTCCCAGCGGCGCAAAGCAATCCGTCCTAGTGCAGTCGGATTGACAGACAGCGAAGGAGACAAAAATGTCCGAACAGACCCACACAACGGACCTGCCACTATCCTGCGACAAGTTCTTTTTGACCGATGGCGGCATCGAAACCACGCTCATTTTTCATGACGAGATCGACCTGCCCCTTTTCGCGTCATTTGTGCTGCTCGAAAACGAAGAAGGCCGCGCCGTTCTGACGCGCTATTTTGAAAAGCACATCGATGTTGCCCGGACCCATGGGCTGGGTTTTGTACTGGAAAGCCCGACATGGCGTTCCAGCCCGGATTGGGGGCAAAAACTCGGGTACAGCGCCCGCGATCTGGACAAAATCAACGCAGATGCAATCTACCTGATGCGCACTCTGCGCAATCGCCATAACAGCACCGTGTCCCCTCTGGTGATCAGCGGCTGTGTCGGCCCAAGGGGCGACGGGTACGTGCCCGGAGAGTTGATGACCGCAGAACAGGCGCGGGACTATCACATGCCGCAGATCGCGGCGATGGCCACCGCCGGTACCGACATCATCACGGCAATCACGATGAACAACGCGCCCGAGGCGATGGGCATCGTTCAGGCCTGCAAGTCGCAATCTGTGCCCTCGGTCATCGCCTTTACGGTCGAAACCGACGGCGCGCTTGCAACCGGTCAGCCGCTGGGCGAGGCCATTGGCGAAATCGACCAGCGCACCGGCGGCTTTCCAAGCTACTACATGGTTAATTGCGCGCATCCCGAACATTTCGAACATGTGCTGCATGCGGGCGGCGACTGGCTTAGCCGTATTGGCGGTGTCCGTGCCAACGCCTCAAGGATGTCACATGCGGAACTGGACGAAAGCGAGGTTCTGGATGACGGCAACCCGGCTGAGCTGGGCGAAGATTATCGCAGGCTCATGCAATTGCTGCCAAATCTGCGTGTACTGGGCGGATGTTGCGGCACGGATCATCGTCACGTGGACGCAATGGGGCGGGTCTGTGCGCATACCCACAACGTCGCCGCGCAATAGCGGCTGCCGGGCCCAATGATCCGGGCCCCTCACCCGGATCAGCTTTTCAGGAAGGGACTTCCAAATGAACATATTCATTCGTCCGGTCGATCCGACCGATACAAAGGCAGTGGTGGCAATTCTGTCCGATCCCGCTGTTATGCTGGGCACCATGCGGCTTCCTTATACGGCCGAAGCCCTGGTCGCCGAACGCACGGCGGTGGTGCCGGGCATGTACCGGCTGGTTGCCGAAGTTGACGGCTGCGTTGTTGCCTATTGTCAGATGCGCACTTTTCCCGACGTGCCACGCCACAATCATGTGGGCGAGATCGACCTGATCGCCGTGCGCAGCGAGTTTCATGGAAACGGCATTGGCAAGGCTCTGATGAACGCGTTGCTGGATCTGGCGGACAACTGGCTGCAACTGGACCGCACCGGGTTGCTGGTTTGGTCGGACAATGAAAGGGCCATCACCTTGTACAAAGCCTTTGGATTTGAGGTCGAAGGCACGCTGAGACGGTATGCCCGGCGGCCCGGCGGATTTGCCGACGCGCTGACGATGGCCCGGCTGACGGATAACAGCACCAGCCCACGGCATATGCCGAACCACGAAGCTGCCGCAGTCTGATCCGGTTCGGCGCGCTTGGCTATCTCAGATCCTGCGGCAGCAGATCGGGCGGGATGTTCTGATAGCAGACCGGCCGCAGGAATCTGCGTATCGCCATCGTGCCAACCGACGTCGCACCAAAATTGGTTGAGGCCGGATAGGGCCCGCCATGCACCATGGTGTCCGCCACCTCAACACCGGTCGGATAGCCATTGGCCAGCACACGGCCCGCCTTGCGTTCAAGCACGGGTATCAGGGCACGCGCCTCTTCGGCGTCGCCCACTTCCATATGGAGACTGCAGGTCAGCTGCCCTGGCAATGATCGTGCAACCGCAACCACTTCAGAAAAGTCCCGAGCGATTATGATAATGCCCGATGGGCCAAACACCTCTTCGCCCAATGCGGCATCCGCCATCCACTCGACCGCTGTTGTGACGCCCATACAAGGGGCAGCCTGCCGCGCACCACAGGTCACATTCACGACGCTGCGCAGGCTGCTCGTTTGCGCCTGCCGCGTCCTGCCGGCATCAAATGCACTGGCTATGCCCGAGGTCAACATGGTCTGCGGCCCGCTCTTTTCCAACGCCTTGGCTGCTGATGCGATAAAGCTCTGCGTAGCGGGTCCATCGGTCATGACGACAACACCCGGATTGGTACAGAACTGACCTGCGCCCAGTGTCAGAGACCCGGCCCAGCCAGCGGCAATGTCTGCCCCGCGGGTGGTCAGGGCCGCATCCAGAATAAACATCGGATTGATCGAGCCGAGCTCACCGAAAAACGGGATCGGATCAGGGCGCGCGGCGCATAGATCGAAAAGGGCGCGCCCGCCTCTGAGTGAGCCGGTAAACCCAACCGCCCGGATGAGCGGGTGCGTCACCAGAGACCGGCCCACCGCCAGATCTCCGCCTTGAATCTGTGAGAACACGCCCGGATGCAGATCATGACGCTTTATGGCAGCGTCTATTGCCTGCGCCACCAGATCGCTGACCCCCGGATGCGCGTCATGCCCTTTGACGACAACCGGGCAACCCGCAGCCAGCGCCGCCGCCGTGTCACCGCCTGCTGTCGAAAAGGCCAGCGGAAAGTTTGACGCACCGAAAACCGCAACAGGCCCGATGGGACGTTGCATCATGCGCAGGTCGGGGCGTGGCAGCGGCTGACGATCCGGTAACGCGGCATCGTGCCGGCGATCCAGATAGTCACCTGTTTCGATATGCTCGGCAAAGAGCCTGAGTTGACCGGTTGTCCGACCGCGTTCACCGGTCAGGCGCGCTTTGGGCAGGCCGGTTTCTTTCTGACCCATCGCGGTGATGGCATCGCCCCGCGCATCAATCTCTTCCGCAATCGAACGCAAAAGAGCGGCACGCGTTGCGCGGCTGGAATATCCGAAGCTCCAGAATGCCTCTTCAGCCGCTTCACAGGCGCGCGCGACAAGCTCTGGGGTGCCGGTGGCAAAATGATCCGCCGGGCCTGAGACGGGTTCATTGGCGAAAGTCGTTTCCCCGGCCACCCATGCACCGGCAATAAGATGCGTGCCCTTCAGCATATGTATTCCTTAGATAAGGTTGCGATGCGACAGGTTGCGCATCAATTGGCTGGCGCCGAATTCCCAGGGCGGGCATTCGGTTGACAGTTTGACATGATTGACCAGCGACCCAAGCGCATCTGCGGCAATCGTCACTTTGTCGCCCAGCTTGTGGGTAAAGCCCCCGCCGGGTGTGTCGCGGTCCTGCGTCGGCGCGAACAGCGTACCCAGATACAGCATCAGCCCGTCAGGATACTGGTGATGCCGCCCAATCGCCTGCGCAACAAGGTCTTCGGGGTCCCGGCTGATTTCCTTCATCGAAGAATGCCCCTCAAGCACAAAACCGTCCTGCCCTTCGATCCTGAGCGTCAACTCAGCCTGTCGAACATCATCAATCCCAAAGCTGCTGTCGAACAGCCGGATCATAGGGCCTATGGCCGATGACGCGTTGTTGTCCTTTGCTTTGGACAACAGCAGCGCCGAGCGGCCCTCGATATCGCGCAGGTTCACATCGTTCCCCAATGTCGCCCCCACGATCCGGCCCTCGGAAGAGACCGCCAGGACAATCTCAGGCTCGGGGTTGTTCCAGCTGGATGCCGGATGCAGCCCGACATCCGCGCCTGTTCCAACCGATGACAGAACCTGCGCCTTCGAGAAAATCTCGGCATCCGGGCCGATGCCCACTTCAAGATACTGGCTCCAGAGGTTTTCTTCGATCAGAGCGGCCTTCACGCGCGCGGCCTCTTCAGAGCCGGGCACGATGTCGCTGAGGCTCGCCCCGATACGCACACCGATGCGCGCGCGAATTTCCTGCGCCTGATCCGGGTCTCCGGCGGCTTGTTCCTCGATCACCCGTTCGATCATCGACCCCGCGAAAGTCACGCCGCAGGCCTTCACCGCCTGCAGATCACATGGGGCCAGAAAATGAACGGCATCCGGGTCGCATGACCGGGCCGCGATCTCTGTATGGGAACCGATATCTCTGCCTCTGGCGGTTGTGACATAGGTGACGGGTTCGGCCATTTCGCAAATGTCGCGCACCATGGGGGCATCTCTTGACGTGATATCAATGATCCGGCCATCGCGGCAGGTCACTACCAGAGGCCCTGAGACCTCAGGCTGCCAAACGCGGCCCACCCATGTGCCGCCAAGAGGTAAAGCAGTCATTCGATACTCCAGGAAATTGTCATTCCGGCCCGCATCGACTGATGCGGCGCCAGTTCTTTCAGACCGGGTGTTCCGGGCAGGTGAAACGCGTCCACCGGATGAGATACAGGTTCGAAGCAAAAGAAGTCAGCATTTGCATCGGGTGAATACACAAGGGCGGTCGTCAGATCGCCAGTCGCCGCAATCTGGCAAGACACAGCCTCTGCGCTCTGCGTGATTGTTGCGTGCTGCGCCCACCCTGAAAACGCATTGTTGATCCAGCCATCGGGCAGCGGCCGCGGGCTGCTGAAATCCCAAACGGGAGACCCGGCAACACCTATCGCTTCGGTCGGCAGGAATTCTGCGTCGGCCAGCCAGACCTGCACGGCGTCAAAGGACAGGCGCGTCGCGGTGCTTCGGGGGAACCAGGGGTGGAACCCCAGCCCGAAGGGTAACGCATCGGCCCCGGTGTTTGTGACCGTCAAATCGATTTCAAGTTGGGTTTCAGACAACCGAAATTCTTGCGCGGCATGATAACGCCAGGGTCCAATTTTTCCCTCGGGCAGTTCCATTCTGGCCGCGGGGCCATCCTGCTGAATACTCCAAGGCTTCTGAAAACCATCGCCATGGATAGGGAATGCTTCACCGGCAAGGTTGATTTCGACCGAGTGATACCAGCCCGCCCAGTCGAACCCGCCACCGGACAGGCGGTTGGAAAACGGCACCAGAATATTGCTGGCCAAAGAAAACAGGTCAGTCTCATCCCCGTTCCAAGCGCGCAGAACAGGCCGCCCGGCAACCTCCAGCCGGGCCAGCCCGCCCCCCAGCTCAGGCGCGAGGGCCACATGGGCAGGGCCCGCCCGAAGATCTGTAAGCGTCACCATCCGCCATCAATCGCATAGTTCTGACCGGTAATCATGTCCGACGCGGGCGAAACCAGAAAATTCACCAGATCCGCCACATGTTCCGGCTGGATGCGGTTTTTCAGGCACTGCCGATCAAGGACCCAGTCATTGTATTCCTGCAGCTTGTCGCCAAACACCCGTTCTTCGGCCTCTGAAACAATCGCGCCGGGGGCGACGGAATTCACGTTGATCCCATGCGGCCCAAGCTCGCGCGCCATGGATTTGGTCAGGCCCAGCATCGCGCCCTTTGAGGCGATATAGGGCACATAGCCATCCCATTGCCCGGTCAGGGTAACCGAGGTGAAGTTGACCACCTTGCCATAGCCACGTTCTTTCATTCCGATGGCACAGGTCTTGGTCAGCACAAACGCGGCCGAGGAGTTCACCCGGATCTGATCCTCATATTCCTGAAGCGAGAACTCTTCGTGCGGCCGATTGATAATCAGCGCTGCGTTGTTAATCAGAATATCAAACCCGCCGAAGCGACCCGTCAGACCTTTGACCGCCGCCTCGGCTCCGGCAAGATCGTTCAGATCGCAGCCAAAGAAACTGACCCCGTCCCCAAGCGCCTGCGCACGCGCATCACCGTCCTCGCTATCAGGGCGATCCAGAATGATCACTTCTGCGCCTTCTGCAGACAATTTCTGCGCCTGAGCGCGGCCCAGCGTCCCAAGGCCGCCGGTCAGAAGGGCTGTTTTTCCTTTAAGAGCAGTCATCGTGCAGCCTCACAATACATCCATGATTTCGTCCATGTTGGTGTCTTCAGTTCTTTTGTCCAAAACAACCTCGCCCCGCGCCATCGCAACGATCCGGTCGCAGCATTCGAACACGTGGTGAATGTTGTGGCTGATGAAGATCCCGGTGATGTTCAGCTCTTTCAACGAGCGGACAAAATCGATCACCTTGTTGGTTTCCTTCACCGCCAGATGGTTGGTCGGCTCATCAAGGATCATGACCTTGGACTTAAAGTGCATCGCCCGCGCAATCGCGACACCCTGACGTTGGCCACCCGACAACTCGCCCACAAGCGCATCGGGCGAGCGCAGGTGCAAGTCGACATCCGCAATGGCCCGAACGCTTTCTTCGGCCATCTTCCTGCGATCCATAATCCCAAGCCCGAACAGCGAGAACCTGAGAGGTTCGCGGCCGATAAACAGGTTTCGCGAAATACTCATGGTCGGGACCATCGAGTTATACTGGTAGATCGTCTCGATCCCCAGATCCATTGCATCACGCGGGTTGGCGATCCTGGCTGGCGCTCCCTCGATCGAGATTTCGCCCTCGCTGGCCTGCTGTGCGCCCGACAAGATATTTATGAGCGTTGATTTCCCCGCGCCGTTATCCCCGATCAGCCCGACCGCCTCGTTCGGGGCAAAATCCAGAGAGACGCCTTTGAGCGCATGTACGCCGGAATACCATTTGTGCAGGTTGCGCACCGATATGATGGGTTGCGTCATCGCTCAGGTCTCCAGCTTGATGGCCTTGGCGCGTTTGCCCAGCCACGAATTTGCGACAACGGCAAAGATGGTCAGAAAACCGATGGCGAACTTGAACCAGTTTGCATCCACCTGACTCAGGACCAGCCCGTTGTCGATCACGCGGATCAGGATGGCCCCGATCACGCCCCCAGCCACCGCGCCGATGCCGCCTGACAGGGCGGTCCCGCCGATCACGGCAGCGGCTACTGCCTGCAACTCCCACCCTTCGCCAATGGACGGCAGAGGGGATCCCAGGCGCAGCACCTGAATCATCCCGGCAAACCCGGCCAGCATCGAACAGAGCATGAAGCAGGCAATTTTCACACGTGCGGTGGGGATACCCATCGCCTGTGCCGCCGGAAGGAACCCGCCGGTCGCCCGAATCCAGTTCCCGAAATTGGTGCGGCTCATCATCAACGAGGCCGCCACAGCAATCAGGACAAACCAGATAAACGACATCCGAAACAGGTCACCCGGACCGACAAAGACGGTGAACAACCAGTTGGGAAGGTCGTTGGGCAACAGCGGCGGGAAGCCGCCCGAGATGACGATGGTCAGCGACCGCGCGATGAACAACATGCCCAGGGTCGCGATAAAGCTGGGGATGTTGTAGTGGATCGTCACATAGCCATTGATAAACCCGATCACTGCGCCAGCCCCCAGACCGACCAGAAAGGCAAGCCAAAACGGGGTGCCATCGGCCACGAGAACAGCCATAACCATAGGGGTTAGGGCAAAGACCGATCCAACCGACAGGTCGAATTCTCCACAGATCATCAGAACGGTCACACCGATAACCATCAAGCCGATCTCGGGCAGGATACCCAGGATGCCGCGCAGGTTGTTGGCGCTCAGAAAAACGCCGTCAGACTGAACCTGGAAAACCACAATCAAGAGGATTAGCAGTACCAGGGCGGCTAACTCGGGTTTTTCCATATATATTTTAAGCAGGCGCTTCATTGATCGCCGATCCTTTTCTGAACGAAAGGCCTGCCGGCCGTATCGCACCGGCGGGCCAGTTCTTTCACATCAGTTACCGCAAGCCCTGCGCAGAAAGCTCCATGATCGCATCAGCCTGAGCAGGCGTAACGATCCCTTGCCCGGTATCGACGTCAGCCGGAGCCAGACCGATCTTGTCGGCAAGATAGACCTGCATCACCGGGATGAACCCCTGCATATACGGCTGTTGATCGACCTGAGCCTGAATATATCCGGCCTGCATCTGTTGTACCGCCTCGGGCACAAGGTCGAAACCGCCCAACAGGACCTCTCCGGGCTCAATCCCGCGATCCTTCAGAACCCGCGCAACCGCCGCGTGCCAGAACCCCGTATCGAAATAGGCCGTGGTGTCAGGATTGGCGTTCAAATAGGCCCCGACACGGTCCGCCGTCACCGCCAGATCGGTGCCACTGTCGATACGTTCAAAGCTGACATCACGGTCCGGGTTGGCGGCTTTGTAATCCGCCATGAAATCCAGAACACCGCCACCGCGTGCCTCGGACCAGTTCTGGCCCGGAGCCGAGATGCCGACCAGCACGTTGATAGGTCCTTCGGCCGGGAAATGCTCGGACATGGCTTTGCCCAACGAATAGCCCGCCGGGCGGAACCCCTGCCCCACAAACGCAGCGCGCGCGCTACCATCGGCCCCTTCGCTGTCATCCACGTTCACGGCAATCACGGTGACATCGTTGCCGACCGCACGCGCGATGACATCATCAAGCGCCCGGTCATCTACAATCGAAGTCAGCAACGCGTCCGGGTTGCGCGCCAGCGCCGCCTCCATATTGGCGGCCTGCTGTTCGATAGACCCTTCGGTCTGGGTAAAGATCATCTGACAATTCGCGTCGATCTTTTCGCAGGCATCATCAAATCCCTTTTTGACGGCCTGCCAGAACGTATTGGACGCCGAGGAATGATGTGTGAATACGATGTTCAGCCCATCGGCTTGTGCGGCAGCGCCTGCCACCATCAGCAGCGCAGGCGCCGCAACCGTTCTAAGCAGTTTCTTCATCTTACTTCTCCTCCCAAAAAAGTGTCTGATTCTCGCTAGATGCTTGCCGCATCTGACCTTCTGCGGAATGTCGTGAAAGCACGGTCAAGATCGGGATGCAGTTCCATACCCAGACCGGGACCAGGCGGGACGGTGATCCGACCCTTGCGCACCTCAGGCAGCGCCGTAACTAGGTCGCGGTACCAGGTTTTGTAAAACGCGCGTACGCTTTCCTGTATCAACGCATTGGGTGCGTTCAGCGACAGATGGGTCGAGGCGCACAGGACCACCGGCCCGGTACAGTCGTGCGGTGCAATCGGAAGGTGCCAGGCCTCGGCCATCGACGCGATCTTACGCGCCTCAGACAGGCCTCCGCACCAGCTGATATCAAGGTTGAAAACCCCCGCAACCCCCGTCTCGATCAGGTCCCGAAACGCCCATCGCGACCCAAGCGTCTCGGATGCCGCGATGGGCGCGCGTGAGGCCTGGGCATATCGCGTGAGGCTGGACAGGCTGTCCATCTTGATCGGATCTTCGTGCCAGAATGTGTCATAGGGCTCCAGTGCGCGGGCGATTTCGATGGCTGGCAGCAGTTGCCACATCAGATGAAATTCCACCATGATGTCCATCTTGTCGCCCACCGCTGCGCGGATTTTGTCAAAAGGCTGCAGTGCAGTTTTGAGGTCAGATGTCTCGATATACCGGCCACGGGTCTTTTCCGCCGCAAGGTCGAACGGCCAGATTTTCATCGCCGTGATGTCTTCTTCCAGAAGAGATATGGCGAGCTCATCTGCGCAGTTCATAAAGGCGTTCAGGTCGTCATACCCCTCAACATCGCCATCCTTCAGCGCATAGTTGGCGGTGTTCTGCCCGGTGTCCTGCTTGATGTATTCCGTGCCGGCGCAGGTGTTGTAGGTACGGATATCCTGACGCGTAAAGCCCCCCAGCAATTGCGCAATCGGTTGCTGAGTCACCTTTCCGAATATATCCCACAGGGCAATGTCGAAAGCCGAATTGCCCCGCATCTCGACCCCAGTCGAACGATAACCCAGATAGCCCACCAAATCCGCCGAAAGCTTGTCTATTTCCAGTGGGTTGCGTCCGACGACCATTGGCGCGACTGTCTCGTGAATATAGGCCTCAACGGCCTGCGCTCCGAAAAACGTTTCTCCCAGCCCGGTCACGCCCTCATCTGTGTGAACCTGCAGCCAGATAAGGTTGGGGCGATCCGCAATCCGTATGGTTTCCAGCTTCGTGATTTTCATCGTTCACCTCAGATCAGGCCAGCATCCAGCAACACCTTGGTGCTGTCGTCAAAATGGGCCCGCATCAGGTCAGACGCCTGCTGCGGATCGCCCGCAGCAATAGCGTCCGCGATATCGATATGGGTCTGCACGCTGGCGACCCGCTGCTCCCTCCGCGAGCGGCTACGCCAACCAATCGGCCAACTCTGGCGTGACACCCCTTGAAAAGCGCCGACGATCATCGCAAAAACCGGATTCTTTGACGCCTGTGCAATCGCCAGATGAAACGCAAGATCGCTTTCCATGACACGCTCTGAGTCATCGATATACGTCATCATCTCATCCGCCAGCCCGCGTATGACCTGAACCTCGGCTTCGGTGCGGCGCAAACTGGCAAGCGTCACGGTGCGCGTCTCGATTGTCCGGCGGACATCGTAAATCTGCTGAACGCTGATCTGTTCGGTCAGAACGCCGTGTTCAATCATCAGCGACATTGCACCATGATCCAGCTGCGCGACCGTTGCCCTTTTCCCCGCGCTTAGATTGATCAGCCGCATCGCGGCCAGCGAACGGAACGCCTCGCGCACGACAGAGCGCGACACGCGCAGCTCTTTGGCAAGGCTGCTTTCACTGGGCAGCCGGTCCCCAGGGCCCAGGTCGTTTTCCCGAATATGATGCGTGATCACACCAATGGTGGTGCTTACGAGATTCGTGGAACCAGACTTATCACCAACGTCCTGCATCGCACATCCTGCTGTCTAAACATTCAAACCTGTCTGACAGGTTTTCTTGTATTGTTTGTAAGGTTGAGGTATTTCTGCTGTCAACATATTTCATTACGGAGTTCACGCATGAGTGCTGAAATGATCTTTCCTGCCGCAAATACAGTTGGCGAAAGCTTGCTGTGGGATGAGGCTCAACAAAGGCTCTTGTGGGTTGATATCGTTGGGAAAACCATCCACTCATATGCCCCCGAAACCGGCCATCACCGCAGCTGGGAAACCTCCGATTTCGTCACCTCTATCGGATTGCGCAAAGACGGGGGCGCCGTGGTCGCGTTCACAAAATCCATTTGCCTGTGGAACTTTGACGACCAGTTTCACCCGCTTGCAGACATCGAACCCGACAAACTGGACAACCGTCTGAACGAAGGGGGGGTTGGTCCAGACGGGGCATTTTGGGTCGGAACAATGCAAAACAACATCGCCCCGGATGGCAGCCCCGTCGACATAACGCGGCACAGCGGACAGTGGTATCGCTGCGAGGCAGATGGAACCGTCACCCGTGTCTGCGATGACTCGTTTGGCATCACGAACACGCTCGCCTGGACCGACGATGGCCACGTCGTGACCGCAGACAGCCTGAAGAATGAGATATACATGTATCGGCTTGAAGGCACGGCTGGGCATTTTGTCGACCGCCGAACCATCTTATCAGGCTTTGAACGTGGTGTGCCCGATGGCTCGGCAATGGATACCAATGGTGACATCTGGAATTGCAGGGTCGCGGGCGGCAGCTGTGTGGTGCAGTTTTCCACCACCGGTGAAATGCGCGGCGTTCATGAGCTGCCGTGCTCGTGGCCGACAAGTTGCGCGTTCGGTGGCCGGGATATGGACACGCTCTATGTCACCTCTGCCCGGTTCACGATGAGCCCCGAGCACATCACAGCCAATCCGCACGAAGGAGGCCTGTTCGCCCTGCGCACCGGCACCCGGGGCCGCCCAAGCCACAAGTTTGGGTAACTTCTTCACTTTCTACCGACCTGAAGCCGCCAGATCGCACCCCACTGCGCCAAAGTATTTGTAATTTTCTTTTACAAATATTTGACAAATACGACTGAACTATCTAAGCGTCGCACAACCCCGCAGAGCGGAGAATGCGGTCAATGACGTCAGAAACACAAAAAGCTCATGAGAATCCGCGCTGTAACGCCGGCGCCGATCCTGACCAAACATCACGTAGCGGCAGCAACCGACGCAGTTGCATGTCGCGGCATCATGTCGCGGCATCGCCGTATCTGTGGGTGATATCAGGACTGGCGATAACGAAGATGTTGTTTGTATACCCGAATATCTGGCAGATGATGTCGCAGGTGAAGCTGTTGAAATGGCAGCTTTTGAGGATTTTGGTATCGAGATGGTTCAGCAAGGGCATCCGCTTTTCAGCCTGCCTCAACCTGATCCGGCAACGAAGGAAAATTTTGTAGCGTGGTGACAGGAGAAAGCAAGCTAGCAGAGACCGGCTTGTCCGGCGGCGACAAAGCGGTGGGGGATCGAACCCTCTCCGACCGGGTGTACGAGCGTGTCTTGTCCATGATCATGGAGGGAGAGATTCCTGTCGGCGCAAAACTGCCCACAGAACAATCACTGAGCACCCAATTGCAGGTCTCACGCCCTGTACTTCGGCAGGCGCTCAAGCAGTTGCGCGAAGATGATGTCATCATTTCCCGGCAGGGCTCGGGGTCATTTGTAAAACGCCGCCCTGACAGCGCGATGCTGGATTTTGCGCCCGTCGGGTCCATTGCGGATATTCAGAGAACATTCGAGTTCCGCGCCGCGATTGAGGGCGAAGCGGCCTATCTTGCCGCGCAAAGGCGCCGCGACGCCGATCTGGCCCGGCTCACGTCTGCGCTGGAGGCGCTGGATCACTGCGTGAGCGATGGGACACTTGGCGTAGAAGCGGACGAAGCGTTTCACGCTGCGGTCTGTATGGCCTCGGACAATCAGTATTTTGTGGCGACGCGCAACTCGATGAAATCCAACATCCTCACAGGTATGAACCTGACGCGTAACTTGTCGCTAACACGCCCACGGGAGCGCCTGGAACTGGTTCAGGCCGAACATTATGAAATCTTCGAAGCAATCCGGACGCAGGGCCCCAAAGCTGCACGCGCGGCCATGCGTCTGCACGTGGAAAACGCACGGATGCGTGTTTTTGAAGGTGCAACATCCGGGGCGAAATAGCTCTGTCACTCAACCCAACTTTCAAAAACCGACGCCTGTCCGGCCATCTGCCTTGAGGTCCCATCATGCTTAATTTTCTTGGTATCGGCGAATGCATGGTCGAGCTGTCGCAGGCCGCCAACGGACAGTTGGCGCAAGGGTATGCGGGCGACGTGCTCAACACGCTATGGTACGCGCGCGCCTGCTTGCAGGATGACACCTATATCGGATTTCATTCAGCCTTTGGTCAGGACCCTCTCTCGCAAGAGATGCGAGGCTTTATCGAGGCCGCGGGCATCAGTTGTGACAACACCCCCACCGACCAGCAAAGATTGCCGGGCCTCTATATGATCCATCTCGACGGGGCGGAACGCAGCTTTAGCTACTGGCGGGAAAACTCGGCAGCGCGGAGCATGATGAAAGACCCCGCATTGCTCTGGCAACGCGCCGCGCAGGCGGATCTGATCTATCTGTCGGGGATCACGATGGCGATCCTTCCCGAGGACGCGGCTCAGCTGCTTATCAAGACGTTGCGGGACCACCTCAAACCCACGGCCAAAGTGGCATTTGACCCCAATATCAGGCCGCGTCTGTGGTCTGATGAAACCCGTATGCAAGAGGTGTTGACAGCGACGGCGGCGATCTCTGACATCATTCTGCCCAGCGCGGATGACGAACGCATGTGCTTTGGTGACGCATCACCCGAGGATACGGCGCAACGCTATCGTCAGCTGGGCGCAGAACTGGTTGTCGTAAAAAATGGCGAGGCCGCAACATTGGTGCTGCAAGGCGACCAGATGAGCAGCTATCCCGTTCCAGACACTCCGGGCGTCGTGGATACAACCGCGGCGGGCGATTCCTTCAATGGGGCATTCCTGGCCAGTTATCTGACGTCTGGCGATCTGGAGCAGGCAACCAAAGCCGCGCAGCGTTGCGCGGCTCAGGTGGTTTGCAAGAAAGGGGCGCTGGTCCCGTTTGAGCAGCTAAGTCTCTGAAACGCCCGCCATCAGCGAGGCGAAGCAATCATGCCTCGACCTCGCCGCGCGCAGGGCGGTTGTTATTGATGGTAAAGATCATTCCGTCCAGCAGTTCCGCCAAATCGGGCCGAACCGCGGGACCGTTCGACACAGAGATAATCTGAGCCCTCCCGTCGGGCGTTATGCAAAACACCCCCGGTTCGGCAAAATTGCGATCGGTTTCCGCAGCGTTCAACGGCGCGCTTACAAACAAGCCCAGCGTGTTCATCTGCTCCTGCGTCAGCCCATAACCGATATCAAATGTCCACCCATACTGCGCGATATCTGCCTCGGCCTTCTCGGTCGGATCAGCAGATACGACCACGATGTCAAACCCGGCTGCCTCCCACTCAGGCTTGAGCGTTTCCAGAAGGCTGAGGTATTTTTTGCACCGTCCGCAATGTTTGCCGCGGTAGACAATGAACAGCGTCCAGTTCGGGCGCGTACCTCCAACGCTCAGGCTTCCGCCGCCGACTTTGTCAAAGGTCAGGTTTGGAAAGGTTGATCCGGATTTTAACGTATCAGGCATGATGACTAACTTTCAGTGATTAATGAGTGGCAGCACTAGTCGAGCAGTGACGGTAACCATAGTGAGAAGGCGGGGACATACGTGATCAGGATCAGGGCCAACAGCAGCGCCAGATAAAACGGCCATATGGATTTCAGCGCCTCTTCGATCTTGATCTTGCCGACGGCACAGCCCACGAACAGGCAGGTGCCAACCGGCGGGGTACACAGGCCAAGCCCGAGATTGACCAGCATCATGATGCCGAACTGCGTCGGGTCCATGCCGATGCTTTTGGCGATGGGCAAGAAGATCGGCGTACAGATCAACAGCAGCGCCGCCATATCCATGATCATTCCCAGCATCAGCAGGATCACGTTGATCATCAGCAGAATCATAATCTTGCTCTCGGATATGCCGATCAGCACCGAGCCCAGTTTCTCAGGCACCTGATAGAGGGCCAGCAAATAAGCAAAGGAACTGGCGAAGCCGATCAGGATCATCACCATTGCAGTGGTTTTCACCGCTGAAACCACGGCGGTTTTGAACCCTTCCCAATCCAGCGTCCGATAAACCAGCGCTGTCAGCAGCAAGGCATAGATCGCACCAAAGGCGCCGGATTCGGTGACCGTAAAGACCCCGGACAACACGCCACCCACGATGATAATCGCCGTGATCAACCCCGGCACTGCGGCTGCAGCACTGATCAGAACCGCCCCCAGGCCCGGAAACGGTTCGGCCGGGTACTGGTGCTTGCGCGCAAGAAAATAGGCAGCCGCGGCCAGACAACAACACATCAGAATGCCCGGCACGACGCCAGCGAGGAACAGCTTGGAAATCGAGATGCCGCCACCGGCCGCAATCGCGAAGATGATCATGTTGTGACTGGGCGGGATGACAATACCGGCAATGGAGGATGTGACCGTCACATTTACCGCATAGTCGGGGCGATACCCACGTTCTTTCATGACCGGGATCAACAAAGAGCCAAGCGCTGAGATGTCCGCGATCGCCGATCCGGAGATGCCGCCAAACAGCATTGACGAGAAAATGTTCACCGACGCCAGACCACCCCTGATGTGCCCGACTAGGGTTGACGCAAATCGAACCAGCCTTATTGCGATCCCACCATGCAGCATCAGCTCACCCGCGAAGACGAAGAACGGTATTGCCAGCAGCGAGAACACCGAGATGCCAGAAACGGCACGCTGGAACGTGATCATCAGCGGAAAGCCTTCGTACCAGAAGGCGGAAAGGGCGGCCATGCCCATCGCAAAAGCGACAGGTATTCCCAGGAATACACACCCGAAAAACACGCAAAGAAGGATAGTCAGGCCCATATTCAGCAGGCTTCCTCTGGATCTTGAATGAAAGTAGTCGCGCAAAAAATGTCCGAAAGACGCATTAACACGCGCGTACCGGCAAAGAGCAGCAACAGACCGCCACAGAAGATGGACGACAGGGTTCGAAAGCTCTCAGGGATGTTCAACATCGGCAGCAACGTACTCCATCCGAACTGGAACAGTTCAATGCTGGCGACAAGCATGATCCCTCCAAACACCGCAAGAGCGATATCGGTGATCAACAAGACGATGCGCCGAACCGGACGTGGCATCGCGTCACGGAACATGGTGACACCTAAATGAGTGCCCTCATATACGCCAACGCCAGCGCCCAGAAAGGTGATGTAACAGATCAGCAGCAACGCGAGCTGCTCGACCCAAGTAGGGGTCACATTCAAGACATAGCGACCAAATACCAGCCAACCAAAAGTGACAACCAATGTCACCAGCGAAATCGAACAGATCAGGATGCACAGCTTTGCCAGTACATCCTGAAACTGCACGAGGGGGTGTCGGCGGGTCGAGGGGGTAGGTTTGTCACACATCTTGGCAACCTCCGGAAACCACGAGCACCCCTTGGTCAAGGGGTGCCCGATACTATGTCATCGACCTAGTTGGCCTGAAACAAGGCAACCAGGTCAGCCAGTTCAGGGCTCTGCTCTAGGAATTGGGCGTAAACCGGCTCCATCGCGTTCTGGAACGGTGCCTTGTCTGACACTTCGTTCACAACAACGCCGGCCTCCAGAACGGTTTCCATAGACTTGGCTTCACGCTCGGCCCACAGCTTGCGCTGCAGCTCGGTCGAGTTGCGGCCCGCTTCAGCAACGATCTCCTGCTGCTCGGACGTCAGAGAGTCCCATGTTTTTTTGGACATGCATAGGCATTCCGGAATGATCAGGTGCTGCGACAAAGAATAGAACCCGGCCACTTCGAAGTGGTTGGTGGATTCATATGATGGCGGGTTGTTCTCTGCTCCATCCACAACGCCGGTTTTTAGCGATTGGTACACTTCAGAGAATGCCATCGGTGTCGCGTTCCCGCCCATGGATTCGATCATGCCCACAAACAGGTCATTGTTCATAACCCGAACCTTCATGCCCTCGACATCCGAAGGCTGATTGATCGGCTTGATCGAGTTGTAGAAGCTGCGCGCGCCCGCGTCATAGTATCCCAGCGCAACGATGCCCTTTTCCTCGAGGCCCGCATTCAGCGCGGTGCCGGCTGCGCCATCCATCAGGCGGTACATATCCGGGACCGATTTGAAGATGAAAGGCAGCGACACTACGTTTGCTTCGGGGACAACCTGCCCCATCGGTCCAAGGCTGAATACACCGAAATCAAGCGCGCCCAGGCGAAGCTGCTCAATCGCGTCCGGCTGAGAACCCAGGACGCCGCCGTGAAAGACCTTGCCGCCAAGCTCGCCATTGGTCTTTTCAGCGACCTCAGCAATAAACGCCTCCATACCATGCGAGACCGGATAGTCCTCGACATGGATATTCCAGCCGCGCAAATCTTTGGCCATCGCTGCGGTCCCGAGCGCGACAAAAGTCGCCGCAACAGCGACGCTCGCAGCGCATTCTTTGAGTTTTAAGTACGCCATATTTTCCTCCCGAATTGGCTAGTTATTCCTCTACTTGCCGTAAACTTACAAATTTTTACAAATAATATTTTCATTTATTTGCAGTGACTTATTTGTATTTCCGTGTTCAGATTCGCCTCCTCCAACGAACTTCGATTCTTAGCTGGCTAACCGGCGACCCTCGGGCATCCGGGGGCCGCGGCCCGTTATAGAAAGTCGTCCCTGCGCGGCGTGAAACTGTCGATCAGCGTCCCGGGCTCAAGGCAGACACATCCATGTCTGATCTGCGAAGGGATGATGAAGCTGTCGCCTGCGGTCACCTCGAACTCCTCCCCGCCCAGAGAAAAGCGGAACCGCCCGCTTTCGACATAGGTCGACTGAACATGAGGATGGTCATGCAGCGCCCCTTCGGCACCCGACTTTTCAAACCGAAAAGCGACCAACATCAAATCCGGATGATCGGACATCACCTGCCGTGACATCCCATTCCCCAGTCCAACGCGCGGAAACTGCTCCATCTTTTTCTGCCTCCTACTTTTGGATCAGCTGAAATATGTGCCGCCGTTGATGTCGACATTTGCACCGGTGATGAAGGCCGACTCATCGGTCGACAGGAAGGCCACCAGATTTGCAATGTCCTCAGACGAACCCTGACGTTTCAAAGGCGTGGCGGCCTCGACGTTTCTGCGCACCTCATCCTTGGTGAATATGTTGTGGAAGTCCGTATCAATCATACCTGGGCACAGCGCGTTGACGCGGATTTCAGGGCCAAGTTCTTTGGCGAGACCGCGTGTGAAGGTCATAAGAGCGCCTTTGGATGCACCATACGCGGCAGCACCGGGCCCGCCACCATCCCGGCCAGCCTGACTGGCAATGTTTACAATTGAACCTGTCCGCATATGCGGCAAACAGGCTTTGACCATCATAAAGGCGCTGGTCATATTCAGATCCATAACTGCGCGCCAATGATCTACGGTCATTTCGCGAATGGTTTTTCGCGCAATCAACCCACCTGTGTTGTTAACCAGTATATCAATGCTTCCAAATGCACCGACGCAAGCATTGACCAAAGCTTCTGTGCCAGCTTCTGTGCTGAGATCTGATTGTATGGCCTCAGCGCTTCCGCCCTTTGCCCTGATCTCATCTACGACGCTTTGTGCACCTTCCACGCTAGCAAAGTAGTTGACGACGACGTTGGCCCCCTCGTCCGCGAGCGCCACCGCACAAGCCCGCCCGATGTCACGACCACCGCCAGTAACAATCGCTGTTTTCCCTGTAAGGTTCATTACTTATTCCTTTTCAAACCATCTCGCCGCCCGTCCAGCACGCTTGGAAAGCGCCTGCATTTCGCAGGCCTTTTGACCAGCGATACGAATCGATATCAGAAACTGGTATACTAGTATTACAACTGGTATACCAGTGTTGAAACTGCTGACCGTCTTCGGTAAATGATCAGGGAATTCCACTTTGCGCCTCGGTCTCCGAGGGAGGGCTCCAATGGACGAACTGAACTCTGTAAAAGATCGCCGTACGACGGTGGATGAAATCTTCCGCCAGCTTCAAGAAGAGATCAGCACATTGCGTATGCTACCCGGCGACAAGATTTCCGAGGCCGAAGTAGCCGCCCGTTTCGGCGTCTCTCGGCAACCTGTTCGGGATGCATTCAGCCGACTTGCCAATCTGGACATGCTGCTTATCCGCCCGCAGCGCGCCACTGAGATAAAGCGCTTTTCGATGCGTGAAATCACCAAATCCAGATTTATCCGTGCGGCGGTCGAGGCGGAGGTGCTGCGCCTTGCCGCAAAACGCATAGACACACGCGGCGAAGAGCGGCTTGCTAGCAGCCTGAATGATCAAGCAGAGGCACTTGCCAAAGACGATATGGAGGCATTTGGTCGGTTAGACTACCTGTTCCATCAGGCGATATGCGATATCGCCGAGACCGATTATGCGTTTGAGGTCATCGCCAAGGAAAAGGCCAAGGTGGATCGTTTGTGCATGTTGGGCTTGTCTAAAGAAGCGCGAATGCCCCAACTGCTGGAAGATCACAAACGTATCGCTACAGCGATTGCGGCCAGAGACGCGCAAGGTGCTGTTGATGCGGGCATGGAACATCTGTCGAGGCTTGATGAAACGATCGAAGCAATCAGATCAACCAACGCGCACTATTTTGAAGCCTTATAGCGCCTTATAAGACATGACGCAAAACGCCGTATCTAGTCCGAACGCACACGCCATTCGCACAGACGGGATCGGGCAGGAACCACAGCAAGGTCACGGGTAACCGCTCAGAACGAGTTATCTGGCTCGTAGGGATTTTGAAAACGCAGCAATTTCGGATATCTTTGACTTAGCATGACTTAAATCAAGTCTGCGACATCACTCGAGCAGTAAGATCACCGTTGCGAAAACGGGAATTCTGAACGCCAGGACGCTAGTGTCATGATGTCACAAGCCACTCGAAGACATTTCTTGCACGGGAGATTCTCGCGTTCGGATTTGGCTGTGCAACTACTGGCTCGCCCGTTTGGCGCTCTCGACGCCCGACAATTCGAAGAGACCTGCACTTCTTGCGGTGACTGCGCGCTCGCCTGTCCGGAAGGCATCATCGTGCAAAACGGCGAGGATTTGCCTTCGCTTGATGTCAAAAATGGGGCCTGCACGTTTTGCGGTGAATGCACCAAAGTCTGCGAGGCTGGTGCTCTGATCGAAGGACAACCCTGGTATTGGCGCGCCGAGACGACCGATGCCTGCCTAGCAAAAAGCGGCACCCACTGCCGCAGCTGCGAGGACCACTGCGACGCCGGTGCTATCCGATTCCGCTTGATGACAGCAGGCCGCGCAGAGCCACAGATTGACCTGACCTCGTGTACGGGTTGTGGCGGCTGCGTTGCACCTTGCCCGGTCGGTGCTCTCAGCCTCACTCAAATGCTTCCTAATACGGAGACACAGACATGCTGAACATCTGCGGCTGCTTAGTCCACGCTGTGCCCGAGATGACATCCAGTGTCATCGCAGCCATCAACGAGACCGAGGGCGGCGAAGTTCATGCCCATGACAGCGGGCGTATTGTCGTCACTGTCGAAGACACCCCGGCGATGCGCGCCTCGGATCAGATCATGGATCTGCATCAGATTCCCGGCGTGCTGACCGTCACCCTGACCTATCACCATTTCGAAGAGCTTCCGGCAGAGTCCGAAGCCCTGTCGCAACCCTCTGCCTGAACGGGAGAATTCAGCCATGACCCTGCCAACATCCCGCCGCTCGTTTCTCAAGGCGACTGCCGCCGCCGCAACGGCCTCGGCCGCTGGTATTTCCATGCCCGAAGGGGCCGCGGCCCAGGTCGGCGCCCCCGACATTCGCTGGGACAAAGCCGCCTGCCGTTTTTGCGGCACCGGGTGTTCTGTGCTGGTCGGGGTGAAAGACGGCCGTGTTGTTGCAACTCAGGGCGACCCAGAGGCCCCGGTGAACCGGGGGCTCAACTGCATCAAGGGCTATTTCCTGTCCAAGATCATGTATGGCGCGGACCGCCTGACCACGCCGCTGCTGCGCAAATCAAACGGGGTCTATGACAAGAACGGTGAATTCGAACCCGTCAGCTGGGACGAAGCCTTCGACGTGATGGCCGAGAAGTGGAAAGACAGCATCAAGACGAAAGGCCCGACCGCCGTCTCGATGTTCGGGTCAGGTCAGTGGACCGTCTGGGAAGGGTACGCTGCTGCCAAGTTCATGAAGGCGGGCCTGCGTTCTAACAATATCGACCCCAACGCGCGCCACTGTATGGCATCCGCCGTAGCCAGCTTCATCCGAACCTTCGGTATTGATGAGCCGATGGGGTGTTATGACGATTTCGAACATGCCGATACCTTCGTTCTGTGGGGATCGAACATGGCCGAGATGCACCCGATCCTGTGGTCGCGGCTGACTGATACACGTCTGACCAAGCCCGGTGCCGAAGTGCATGTGCTGTCGACTTTCGAGCACCGCTCGTTCGAACTGGCTGACAATGGCATGATCTTTGTGCCGCAGACCGATCTGGCGATCCTGAACTATATCGCCAACTACATCATTCAGAATGATGCGGTGAACTGGGACTTTGTGAATAAGAACGTCAATTTCACCAAGACTGCCACCGATATTGGCTATGGCCTGCGTCCCGAACATGAGCTGGAACAGGCTGCGGCGAACCCATCGCACGAAGGCAAGCACGGCAAACTCGAAAAGATCGATTTCGAAGCATATAAGGAATATGTCGCGCCTTATACGCTGGAGTACGTAGCAGAGCTGTCGGGCGTTCCGGCGGCCCAGCTCGAGCGCCTGGCCCAACAATATGCCGATCCGAACCGCAAGGTGATGAGCCTTTGGACCATGGGTTTCAACCAGCACACCCGGGGCTCCTGGGTGAACTCGCTGATGTATAACGTACACCTGCTGATGGGTAAGATTTCAGAGCCCGGCAACTCTCCGTTCTCTCTGACTGGTCAGCCCTCGGCCTGCGGTACGGCGCGTGAGGTCGGCACCTTTGCCCACCGCCTGCCTGCTGACATGGTTGTAGCCAATGAGAAGCACCGCCAGATCGCGGAAGAGAAATGGATGCTGCCAGAAGGTACCATCCCGCCCAAGCCCGGCTTTCACGCTGTCTTGCAGCATCGCAAGATGAAGGATGGCGATCTGAACTGTCACTGGGTTCAATGCACCAACAACCTGCAGGCTGCGCCGAACATCAACGATGAGGGTTGGCCTGCCTATCGGAACCCAGAAAACTTTGTCACCGTGTCCGATCCTTACCCGACTGTTACCGCGCTGGCTGCCGACCTGATCCTGCCCACCGCAATGTGGGTCGAAAAAGAAGGTGCCTATGGCAACGCCGAGCGTCGCACTCAGTTCTGGCGTCAGCAGGTTGATGCGCCGGGCGAGGCCCGTTCGGACGTCTGGCAGGTGATGGAGTTCTCAAAACGCTTCAAGGTCGAGGACGTCTGGCCCGAAGAGCTGATCGCCCAGAAGCCAGCGTATCGCGGCAAGACTCTATACGAAATCTTGTACGAAAATGGCAAGGTAAACAAATACCCGCTCTCGGAAACCGCTGAAGGCTTCAACAACCAAGAATCCGAGGATTTCGGTTTCTATGTCCAGAAAGGTCTGTTCGAGGAATATGCCGACTTCGGACGCGGCAAGGCGCACGATCTGGCCGACTTTGACACCTATCACAAGGCACGCGGGCTGCGCTGGCCAGTGGTGGACGGCAAGGAAACGCTGTACCGCTTCCGCGAAGGCTATGACCCCTATGTCAAAGAGGGCGAAGGCGTGAAATTTTACGGCAAGCCCGATGGGAAAGCCAACATCATCTTCGCTCCTTACGAACCCGCAGCCGAAGAACCCGATGAAGAATACGATCTGTGGCTGGTCACCGGTCGCGTGCTGGAACACTGGCACTCGGGCTCGATGACGCGCCGCGTCCCGGAACTGCACCGCTCGTTCCCCGCTGCTGTGGTGTTCATGCACCCCGACGATGCCAAGGATCGCGGACTACGCCGCGGACAAGAGATCACGATCTCGACCCGTCGGGGCGATGTGCTGTCGCGCGTGGAAACACGTGGACGCAACAAGATGCCCAAAGGCGTGGTGTTCTTCCCGTGGTTCGACGAGGGCCAGTTGACCAACAAGCTGACCTTGGACGCAACCTGCCCGATCTCGAAAGAGACCGACTTTAAGAAATGCGCCTGCAAGGTCGAACGCGCCTGACGTTAACCCCTTATATGTAAGCAAGCTCGATGCCCGCCACTGAAACCACAGCCAAGACCAAGCCGATGAACCGGCGCCGTTTCCTGCAGGATACGGCCCGTGTCACGGCGGGCTGTGCGGTGACGGGCAGTTTTCTGGCCTATCTGGCCATTGATGCCCGCGCCCTTCCGGCGCAGGCGATCCGTCCGCCCGGAGCCTTGGACGAAGACGATTTTCTGGCCGCCTGCATCCGCTGCGGTTTGTGCGTGCGGGACTGCCCTTATGACACGTTGAAACTGGCCGAACTGGGATTGGACGGACCGGCCACCGGCACGCCCTATTTCACCGCCCGCGATATCCCCTGCGAAATGTGCGAGGACATTCCTTGCGTCGCCGCCTGCCCGACCGGCGCGCTTGATCCTGATCTGACAGATATCGACGACGCGGATATGGGCCTTGCGGTTCTGATCGATCAGGAGAAATGCCTGAACGCGCTGGGGCTGCGCTGCGATGTCTGCTATCGGGTTTGCCCGGTCATCGACGAGGCCATCACGCTGGAGCGGCGACACAACGAACGCTCGGGCCATCATGCAATCTTCATGCCCGTCGTGCATTCCGATGCCTGCACAGGGTGCGGCAAATGCGAAAAATCCTGCGTCCTCCCGGGTGAGGCCGCGATCAAAGTGCTTCCGCGTCACCTAGCCATGGCCGAGGCTGCAGATCACTACAAGCTGGGCTGGGAAGATCGCGATCCGCTGGTTGATGAACTCATCGACCTGCCCGACCGCCTACCCGGACCCGGCACCGACAATCTGGTGGCGCCGGGTGGTTTCATCGACGGTGCAGATGCTCTGCCCGACCCATCAATGGAGGGCGGTTTTAGCCCCAGCTATTCGCTTCCTCAATTGGACGGAGCGGGCCAATGAGCGTCAAGACTTTCCACCCGGTCGGGCAAGAAGCTATCGAAACCAAAGGCTGGATCGGTGCACATAAGTATTTGCTGCTACGGCGCCTGTCACAGGCTGTGTTTTTGGGGGTGTTCCTGCTGGGCCCCTGGTTTGGCATCTGGTGGGTCAAGGGCAATCTCGCGGGGTCGATGACCCTGAACATCCTACCGCTGACCGATCCCTTTGTTCTGCTGCAAGGCATCTTCGCTCAGCACTGGCCGGAAATCACCGCCATCATCGGCGCTCTGATCGTTGGCATTGCTTATGCGCTGATCGGCGGCCGGGTCTATTGCAGCTGGGTTTGCCCGATCAATCCCGTCACGGATGGCGCGCACTGGCTTCATGACAAGCTGGGTCTGCAAAAAGGCTGGCAACCCAAAAGAAACACTCGGTACTGGGTGCTTGGAACAGTCCTGCTGGTTTCGGCGATCAGCGGCACCATTGCTTGGGAGGTTGTCAACCCGATCTCGATGCTGCATCGGGGCCTGATCTTTGGCATGGGTTTTGCATGGGTTTTCGTCGCCGCCGTCTTTGTCTTTGATGTCTTCGTTTCGCGCCGAGGCTGGTGCGGACATATCTGCCCGGTCGGTGCGTTTTACGGACTGCTTGGACAAAAATCATTGTTGCGTGTGAACGCGGTGAACCGCGCCGCCTGCGACGATTGCATGGACTGTTTCGCCGTCTGCCCCGAGATGCACGTGATCTCGCCAGCCCTGCGGGGCAAAACCGGTGAGACATCCCTGATCCTGTCACCTGACTGCACAAATTGCGGTCGTTGTATCGATATCTGTTCGGTCGACGTCTTCAAGTTCTCTCACCGTTTCGACGATGCCCCAGCGCCAGGGCGCACGGCCCGTCCGAAACCTCTTTCGAAATCCGAGGCCAGTCGCGCCGCCTGAGCAAACAACGGAGTTTCTCATGAATAAGAACGCAATTATCAGCGCCCTTGCCGTCGCGGCTGTTACCGCCGCGGCCGGAATAGCTCTTGCGCAATCAGTCGGCTCACAAGTGGAAACGCTGCGTGGCGCTGATGTGAATGACCCCGTCGTCCTCGATCAGGTTCATCGCAATGTCGAAGGCCGGATGCAGCGCAACTATCGCCAGCAGCCCCCTTTGATCCCTCACAAGGCCGATCAATACCAGATTGACCTGCGCACCAACCAGTGCCTGTCCTGTCACGACTGGACCAAGGCCGGCGAACGCAATGCGCCGACGCTGTCGATGACCCATTATCTGGACCGCGACGGTGTCGAGTTGGATCAGGTCGCTGGGACCCGGTACTTCTGCAACCAATGCCACGTGCCTCAGGCAGATGCGCCCGCGCTGATCGACAACGTCTTTCAGCCGTCCGCCAGCAAATAATCCAACGCATGTCTGAAAGGAGCACTCAAGATGGCAGACTCTCCTGAAAAACGCGGCTGGATTCGCCGCCTCTGGACCGGGTTCTGGACCCCCGCTGCGTTGTTCAGCACCGGCTTCCTGCTGATTGCAGGCTTTCTAGGTGGGATCCTGTTCTGGGGTGGCTTCCACTGGACGCTGGAACTGACCAATACCGAAGAATTCTGTGTCTCGTGCCACACGATGGAAACCAACCTGGGTGAATATCGCGAAACGGTTCACTACAACAACCACTCTGGCGTGCGCGCGATCTGTTCTGATTGCCACGTACCGAAGGAGTGGAACCACAAGATCAAAGCCAAGATCATGGCCGTAAAAGATGTGTACCATGAAATGGCAGGCACCATCAGCACGCCTGAGAAATACGAAGATCATCGTCTGCAGATGGCATCCGCTGTCTGGAAAAAGATGAAAGCGTCGGACAGTCGCGAATGCCGCAACTGCCACAACTTTGATTATATGGACTTCACCATTCAGGAAACGCGTGCCGCATCCGAACACCAGCGGGCCATTGACAACAACATGACCTGCATCGATTGCCATCAGGGTATCGCGCACAGCCTGCCGCCCGACTATCTTGATGCTTATCAGGATGTCGTCAGTTCGCTGGCTCTTGAAAACCCGGATGCCGTGCGCGCCGATGCCTCTGCGGACAAAGAGGCTATCCAGTCCTTCCTGGACAGCCGGTCGGAATAAGGAGCAGGAAAGCAGATGCTTGAAATCCTAGGAACAATTGGCGGCAACATCCTTGGCCTTCCCGGTATAATGGGTCTTGCGCTTGGAATGATGACTCGTAAGCTGTGGCTGGGTGCCATTTTGGGTGCATCGGTCGGGGTCATTGAAACCCTGCTGTTCGCCAAATGGCAGTTTGCCAATGTCGAGATGATGGAACTTGTGATCGCGATCATCATCGGTGTTTTGGCTGGCAGCCTTGGAACGGCAATCCGCCTGAAAGGCAGTACCGCCTAAACTGCAGGCGACATCGCAATATTTCGCAGATGGAATGAGGGGTCGGAGGGCCCCTCATTATTATGAGCGTGCCAGTTTTGGGTTAACTGTTCATGTGTGAGACACAGAGCCAAACGCCTTGGGTCAGGTCGCAACCGTCTCTTGGTCTCCCCGACGTGGACTTACAAAATCAATAATTCTAATAATTAAACCTTATGTGCACCGTCAGCTCTCAGATGACAGCCGGTCAGCGATCCAATCAAAAACCAGCCGTGGCGCGTCACTGATGTCAGAATCTGTCCGCGACATCACATAGCCTGCCTGACTTTCCACGATGTCATTGGTTGCCATCACCAGTTGTTTCGTCTGCAGCATGTCGTCGACCAGACCCAGCCAGCCAAGGGCCACACCGTCACCCGCAGCAGCCGATTGTATGACCATGTCATAGTTGTTGAAGCTGATATAATTCCGCGACCGTTCTCCGGTAATGTTCAGGCTTTCGAACCACCCCTGCCAGGTTTGCCACTCGGCCGAAGGGGGTTTGGACAGGCTCAACAACTGCGTGTCCAATAGTTGCTGGGCGCTCTGGATTGGTCCGTTCTTTTGCAGGAATCCAGGGCTGCAAACCGCGACGACACGCTCATGCAGCACCATCACATCGCCGGGCCTTATGTCACTGAAAGGTAGGACATGAATCCTGATATCACAATCATCCATCCCATCGTCCGGCGGGACCTGAGACGCCAGTATCTGGATCTCGATTTCATCGCCCAGCTCCGACCGCAAATGTGACAACCGCGGCAACAGCCAAAAAGTCGAAAACGCAAAGTCGGCCGAGATACGTACGCGCGGTCGCGACTTTCGTTCAAGCAGCGAGGCGACCGAGATTCCCATCTGAGTCATTGCAGGTCTCACAACTGTAAGCAGCCGCAGCCCCTCGCTGGTCAAAGTCACACCGCGATGCTCGCGTTTGAACAAGGCGACGCCCAGTTCGACCTCCAGCGCCTTGACCCGCTGCGAAACCGCCGGCTGTGTTAACCCCAGAGCCTCAGCAGCACCGGTGAAGTTGCCATGCCGCGCCACCATATCAAACGCAAACAGCGCGACCAGATTGTGGCTGAGGCTCCTATTAACACTGCTAATGTCATTCATAAGTTATTCAATACTACAAAAACAGCTGGCTTTGTAAGACAAATAACTTTGTGCAAATTCCGCCACGGGCAAACCAGATTTGGAATGCATAAAAAGCGGATTACGGAAAACAGGGATTCTACATGTCAGTCAAACCCCCTTTAACCGAGCTACCGATTCAGGTAGCGGACGGAGGCTTCTATCGCGGCTTCAGTCAGATCGTGACAATCTCGTCAAAGCTGATGATCGGCGGCCTTGTCATCTGGGCGATCGCATTTCCAGAGCAATCCGGCAGAGTTCTGAACTCGATCAACAGCTTCATCCTGTCATCATTTGGTGCTTGGTACATCTGGACCGTTGCGCTGTTCGTTCTGTGTTGTATCGCGCTTGCGCTGTGGCCGACGGCCGGTCGCCTAAAGCTAGGCCAGCAAGATGATGTGCCCGAGTTTTCGAACTTCTCCTGGTTTTCAATGATGTTTGGCGCAGGGATCGGGGTCGGCATGCTGACCTGGGCCGTGGCCGAACCGATCTATCACTGGACCAATAACCCCGAAGTTATTCAGGGCCTCACAAACGGTGGCACCGAAGACAACATCAGAATGGCCTATAAGTGGTCTTTCCTGCACTGGGGCCTAGGGGCATGGGCTTGCTATGCGATTGCCGGTCTCGCTCTTGGCTTCTTCAGCTACCGTCGCGGTCTGCCGCTGACCATGCGCTCGTCGCTGACGCCGCTATTTGGCGAAAGACTCTCGGGCTCAATCGGTCACACGGTCGATATCGTCGCGGTTGTTGCAACCATTTTGGGTGTTGCGCAGACGCTGGGTTTCGGTGTCGAACAGTTCGTAGCAGGCCTCACACGGATCGGAATTGGTGGCCTGACCAATGATGCGGGTACAGCCAGCACAACCGGGGTTCTGGTTGCGATCGTGGTCATCATGGCGGCCTCCACCGCGTCAGCTCTGTCTGGTGTGGGCAAGGGGATCAAGTGGCTGTCAAACATCAACATGGCACTCAGCATCATCCTGCTTGGCTTCTTCCTGTTGTTCGGCTCGACCTTCTTTGGTCTTCAGGCGCTGTTCGTCGGCCTGTGGGACTATCTGATCGCGCTGCCGGATATGATGTTCCGCGTGTGGTCGGGTGACGACAATCCTGAAAGCATCGCCTCCAAGCTGGAAGGCTGGCAGGGTGCATGGTCGGTCTTCTACTGGGCTTGGTGGATTGCTTTTGCACCGTTTGTGGGCCTGTTCCTCGCCCGCATCTCGAAAGGCAGAACCATCCGCGAGTTCGTGCTGGGCGCGATGATTGTACCCTCACTGATGTGCTTTGTCTGGTTCACCTGGGCCGGTGGCACCGCCATTGACCTAGAGCTGACCGGAGGTGCGAACGGACAGATTGCGTCCGCACCGGACGGCGACAAGATCTTTGCCATGGTGCAGTATATGCTGTCGCCCTTCCTGGGTTGGGCCATGTCGGTCATGATCGTGGTCTTGCTGATGACCTACTTGGTCACCACAGCAGATAGCGCCGTGCTGATCGTCAACACCATCAACGCGGCCGGTGACGAAGGCCCGAAGGCACGTCCCCACATCATCTTCTGGGGTGTTGCATTGGGGTCTGTTGTGACCGCTCTGCTGCTGGTTGGTGGCCTCAAGGCCATCCAGACCGCAATGGTGATCGGCGCGCTGCCCTTCTCACTTGTGATGGTGCTGCAGTGCTTTGCGCTGATCAAGGCCATCTATAACGACGGCAAGCGTGAACAGGCGGGTATCCCCACCACGGTGTCGACCGAACCGGCCGAGTAAACACACCACTCACAGAAAACCGGTGCCGCCGCAGGAAACTGCGGCGGCATTTATTTTGCCTGAGCCAATTCCTTCCAATGTTTTTGCGGTAACGCGCGGCTTGGATTGCCAGTAGACCCCACCGATAAGTGCCACGCGGTCGGCCAGGCCTACGGCACATCAATCTGCATGCTAAGATAGTGTCCGGCCCGCTCAGGTCGAGAACACAGCCGTTATTTCGTGGGTCCCAATGACACCGCGTGGCTCCTGAAGTACTACGGTCTCAACGCACATGCATGTGCTGAGGAAACGCGAGAAGCTCCGACAGGTTCAATCCAATCGGCGGGCGGTGCTCTGATCCGATGTCAGGCGCAATAAAAAGGGCCGATCACGCGAATGCATGATCGGCCCCATTTCAAACATACAGCGTTCTGATGCGCTGCGTTACTTCTTGCCTGCAACGATCCGGTCAAGGATCAGCGCGCAGAACAGGATCGCCAGACCAGCAAGGATACCCTGCCCGGCAGCTGCGTATTGCAGGGCTTCCAGTACGTCCTCACCCAGACCCTTGGCGCCGATCAGCGAGGCAACAACAACCATCGCCAGCGACATCAAGATGGTTTGGTTCACACCGGCCATAATGGTCTTATGCGCCAGCGGCAGATCAACGCGCCACAGTAAGTAGCGAGGTGTCGCCCCAAAAGCCAAGGCGGCCTCGCGCACGGTTTCGGGAACCTGCTGCAGCCCCAGAACGGTAAAGCGGATCACCGGCGGGCTGCCAAAGATCATCGTGGCCACGACCCCAGCGGGCTTACCCGAGCCAATGAAGGCCACAACCGGGATCAGATACACGAAGGACGGCATCGACTGCATGAAGTCGAGAATCGGCCGCACAATCGCAAAGGCGCGTGGCCGGCGGGCGCAGTAAATGCCCAGCGGAATACCCAGCGTGATCGAGATCAGCGCCGCAGCCCCCAGCAGAGCGATGGTGGTCATCGCCTTTTCCCAGAAGTCCAGCAGACCCAGATAAGCCAGCGCAGCACCGGTAAAGATCGCAACACGCGGACCAGCCGAGAGATAGGCCAACATGATGATCACAAGTGCGACCACCGGCCAGGGAGTATCGACCAGAACCACTTCGATCCAGTCCAGCAGGGTACGCATCCCAAAGGTCAGACCGTCAAAGAAACCGCGTCCTGCAACCTTGGTCCATTCGAACACAGCCTGGACCCCGTCGCCAACGTTCAGACGCCAGTCACGATTGGTTGGGAATGTCTTGAGCACCGCAACAGCATCGGGTTGAGCGAATTTTATCGCCGACAGAACAACCACGGTGATTGTCAGCGCTGCGGCGACGATCATCCGTGTAGGCGACCATCCATGCGCAACGTTCGAGTCAGACCTCCAACGTGCGAATTGCCCTTCCAGCGTCCAATTGGCCAGTGACGCCGCAAGGAACTTGACCAGCCCCAGCAGCACAAGGCCAACGATCAGATAAGTAAGACCCGTGGAATCTGCGCTTCGAGCCGCTTCTTGTGCCCCGGCCAGGGCCCCCTCCAGCGACTCGGCCGCACGCTTTAACGAATCCAGCGAGGCAGCCCCGGACTGTTCCGCCGCTGTGATCTGCTGACGCCGCAGTTCCAGTGTCTGCTCGATCTGTGCCGCCCGATCCCGAAACTCTCGTCCCAGATCCCCAAACAGCCCCAACCCGATCTGGATATAGGCCAGCGTTTCCAGCAGCAGAAAGCCCAGAAACCACGACCAGAGCCCACGCGCGCCGAACCAGATCGGCCCCAGGATTGCCGCCGCTTTGTTCAGGGTGAACCGATACCCCGGTGCCTGCATCATGTAGGCGAAGGTTTTTTGATAGTAGTCCTGACTTTGACCTACAAAATCACCGATCAATCCATCCAGCCGGTCAGCCGTTTCGGGTTTGATCTGTTCTGTTGAAACATCTTTCATGTCTGCCCCCTTACGCCTGGCTGTCCTGAATCGCGCGGATCAGCCCCGCCCGGTTGATCACGCCGACGGTATTGCCGTCCTGTGTGACCGCCACCACCCCGTGACCATCAACACACAACGTCATCAAGTCGGACAGGTCCATCTCGGGATGCGCCTCTTTGGCATCGCCTGGCACCTCGCCGTGATGCGCCTCGAATTCGTCCACAGGCTTCATCACCGAATGCGCGAAGATCATGTTGAGCTTGGAAATGCCCGCAACAAAGTCCGCTACATAGTCGTCGGCAGGATTGAGAATGATCTCTTCGGGTGTGCCGATCTGTACGATGCGCCCGTCTTTCATGATCGCAATGCGATGACCGATGCGGATCGCTTCGTCCAGATCATGGGTGATGAACATCGTGGTCTTGTTCAGCTTACGACTGAGATCCATGAACTGGTCCTGCAACTGCTTGCGGATAAGCGGGTCAAGCGCCGAGAACGGTTCATCCATCAGCAGGATTTCCGGGTCGGATGCAATCGCGCGCGCCAGACCGACACGCTGTTGCATGCCCCCTGAAAGCTCATGCGCGTATTTGTCTTCCCAGCCGCTCAGTTCCACCAGTTCCAGAACGCGATCCGCTTCTTCCCAGCGGCGCGCCTTGCCCGTGCCGCGGATTTCCAGCGGCATCGCGACGTTGTCCCGCACTGTCCTATGCGGCATCAAACCGAAATTCTGAAACACCATGGCCACGCGACGGTTGCGCAGATCGCGCAAACCTTCGGCGTTCAGGCCCATTACATCTTCGCCGTCCAGATAGATGTGACCATCTGTTGGTTCCAGCAGGCGATTTACATGCCGTACAAGTGTCGATTTGCCCGAGCCGGACAAACCCATAACGCAGAACAGTTCGCCGCGTTCAATTTCAAAGCTGGCATCCGCCACCCCAACGACGCAATTGTACTGGTCCAGCACTTCCGATTTGCTCAGCCCTTCAGCATGAATGGCTTTGAGCGCTTCATCAGCCCGTTCTCCGAACACTTTCCAAACGCCGCGTGCATCAATTGCGATATCCGCTGTCATGCCCATCCCATCACTTTTGCTCTTGATACGTGACACCCCCGGCGGCGTACGACCCCGGGGGTGCAGTGTGTTTAGTTGGTTTTGAGACCCAGCCAGACGTCTACGGTGTCACCATTGGCATCAATCCATTCGGCGACCACTTCATCAATCTCACGACCTTTGACCACGACCTCATAGGTCAAGCCGCTCAACTGCGCAGCATCCATATCGATGTTGCTCAGGAATGACGCGGCGGCGGGGTTACGTTCTTCCAACGACTTGGAATGCGCAACGGTCACCGTTTTGACCGGCTCGCCTGTGCTGACATGAGATTTATTGTACCAGTCCGCATCCTGATCCGGCTGCACCATCTTATAGGTTGATGCGTCATGCTCGGGCTCTTCCAGAATGGTCACGTCATAGAGCGCGTGAACATAGTGCGGAGCATAGCAATAGAAGGCTGCGCCTTTCTTCTGATCGATCGAGTCCTTCAGGCGCGAGTAGAAAACGGTTTCGTCTTCGGTGGTCGGCTCAAGGAAGGTTTCGATGCCATAGTCACGAACACGCACCTTGAAGGTGTTGGTCGAGGCCCAGCCGGACGCGCCAACCCATACTTCACCCTTGCCGTCACCGTTCGAGTCGAACAGTTCCTGCGCAACAGGCGTGGCCAGATCATAGATCGAGCGGATGTTGTGATCATCAACCATGTAGTTAGGAACGCAGATCCCGGCGCGCCCTTCATAGCTGCCCGACGACAGCCCTACGGTGCCCTTCTGATCGACATATTCGTCGGTGAATGACGACTGGTTTGGCAACCAGACATCAGGGTGTACGTCAATGTCACCCCGTCCGCCATCCATTGCGGCAAAGATCACAGCATTCGCGCCAGGTGCATACCCGACTTCGCCACCCAGACGCGTTTCAATCACCTGACCGATAACACGGCTCATGATTTTGGCACCCGGCCAACTGGGTTCGCCCACCATGACTTTTTCCTGCGCCATAGCCGCGGTCGCTCCCAGGGCCAACGCGACGGTCGCAGTCAGTGTCGTCAAATGCTTCATATTGTTTTCTCCCGTTGTGATACGTTGTCTTGGTTTTGATTTAGATGCGCCATCAGGCGCGCGCCCGCTTACGTTGCGGATCTATGAATGGGACGTCAGTTACGGTTGCGCCAAGGCGCTTCATCCGACCGTCAAGTTGTCCGATTTCAAGGCGTGCTCCGTTTTCGGCGCACTCTACCGACAAACGCGCCATTGCGATAGCCTTCTCAAGCATCGGCGAGCGTGTAGCGGATGTCACAACCCCCACCTGACGCTCGCCCTGATAAACGTGCGCGCCATGCGCCGGCACATCATCGCAATCAATCAGCAACCCCTTGAGCACCCGGCGCGGATCGCGCGCATTGCGTTCAAGTGCTGCTTTGCCTGTAAACTCCTCTTTCTTCAGATCCACCGCAAAGCCGAGCCCCGCCTCAAACGCATCAACGCCTGCGGTAAATTCGGCTTCGGCGGCGGCAAGGCCTGCCTCGATTCTTATGATTTCAAGTGCGGCCGAGCCCATCGGTTTGATCCCGAATTCTTCGCCGGCCTCGATAACCGCATCCCAGATCGCGCACGCGTCGGATTTGGCGCAGAAGATTTCATAGCCCAGTTCGCCGGTATAACCCGACCGCGACAACATGAACGGCGCCCCGTCGCGATCGCCCAGTCGTGCAACGGTCACGCCAAACCACTTGAGGTGATCCAGTGCCGGAACATGCGGCTGGGTAAAGGCAATCTTACGCAAAAGGTCCCGGGATTTCGGCCCCTGGATCGCAAGGTTTGGCAATGCGCCACGCATGGCATGCACACGCACATGCAACTCATGCTCTGTCGCAAGTGCCTGCAACACGCGTCCGCTTTCTTCATTGCCACAGCACCACCGGAAAATCTCGGGCGCGAGGCGGAACAGAGTGCCGTCGTCAATGACTGATCCACTTTCGTCGCACATCAGCGTATATGACCCGCGCCATACCGGCAGCTTGGCCACGTTGCGCGTTGTGGCCATCTGCATCAGCTTTTCCGCATCCGGGCCAACGATGTCATATTTGCGAAGGCCACTCATATCCTGCACGGTTACCGCTTCGCGGCAGGCCCAGTATTCACCCAACGTCCCGTGGGCAGGATAGCTGACGGGCGCCCACAGGTCGCGCGCCGGAGCAAAATTCTGGGTCAGTGGGGCCAGACGGTCATGAAAGGCAGACTCCTGACTGATCGACATGGGGGCGTCTTCCTTTTCACGATAGGCGACAGCGCGGCGGATTGGGGTTTCAGGTCGATAAATGCGCACATGCACATCCGTGGGGTTCCAACCGTTGATCGGATCGATGTCATCAGGACAGGCGGTCGAAACACAGACCAGATCTTCGAATGCCTGCAAGGCGACATAGTCACCAGGGCGGGAATAGCTTTCATCCGTCAGGATGTGATGCGAGGCCGGATCGATCCAGGTATTCCAGAAAAAATTGATCGCCGGCCAGGCTGAACGCCGCGCAACCCCGTGGGGCGCAAGCGCATTTGATATGTTGTCCGAGCAGTTGACGTGCCCAGGGAATCCACGCTCTTCATAGCCACGCGCGGTGCAGGCCAGCCCAAACATGTCATGCCGTCCGCAGGTATCCTGCAGCACGTTCAACAAAGGCCGCATCTCACGGTCATAAAACTTGTCCAGCAGGCCGGGGCCGGGATAGGCACGGCGCACCATCGACCGGGTCGCGGTTGAATCGATCATCCATTCCTGACCGCGGTCCAGCCCGTCTGCGCACAGCGCCATGAAATCCGAACACTGCTGACCTTCGACATCGATGATCTGCACGGTTTCACCGGCGCGCAGCTCATACGCCAGCGCTGTGCCCCGCGGCACGGTGAATTCGTCGCGGGTGTCCCCCAGAAGCGGCGGCAGCGTCGCGGCACTTGCGGCAGCGGACTTGTGACTGACCGTGATGCAGCCCGCATCAGCGCCCTCAATCATGTTCGGGGCAGAAACAGAGCAAACCAACCACACGGTCAAAGGTGTAGCCGCCGTCAGAATCAACGGCTCCTCGTCCTGACTCAATCTGCAGCAGGCCACCTCGGCCAGTGGGTCGCCGCCTCGAGCGCTGATCCATCCGCCAAGCTCGGCGCTGTCGAAGTCCGAGAATGCCAGCACCCCGGTCGGTGTTACGTTCAGGGCACGTAACACCTGCTCTCCCCCGGCGGTAAACGCGGCAATATCCAGTGGTTGCGACGCGCTGATCCCGTCGATGGAAAGCAGATCGCCCGCGCGCAGCTCCAGCCGGACCGCCTCACGAGGCGCCAGTATGTGCGATTGAGTTCCGCTGTTTTTTGGAAAACCGGGGAACAATCGTCCCGGGTTATCAAGACCCGCATTCGCGAATTCATACAGTACCGATGGACCGTACATTTTGCTGTCTTCCGCATTCCGGTTATGAAACTAGTTACAAAGGTTGATGAAACTAGTTTCATATGTCAACACTTTAGTGAACATATTATCTGGCGAGGCGAATAGTCGTTGAACAAAAAGGCATCCAATCCCAAAAAACGAGCGAACCTGAGGGATGTTGCCAAAGCAGCAGGCGTGTCTGTCGCCACCGTATCGCGCGTTCTGAACGACTCATCCCTGGTGCAGAAAGACACTCTCGCGAAAGTTCAGGCGGCAATCACCGAGCTCAAATTTGTGCCCAGCGCGGCGGCGCGCGCGATCAACTCGGGCCGGACGCGATTCGTTGGTGCTCTGGTGCCGACGCTGGACAACGCGATTTTCTCTCGGTTTCTAGCAGCCCTTGAGCGTAAGCTGTCGGAAAATCAGCTTTCGCTTGTCGTTGCGACAACCGAATCGAACCCGGACATGGAAACCGCAAAAGCCAAAGCCTTGGTCGACATCGGGGCCGAAGGCCTGATTGTCACCGGCGCCGCGCACAACACCGCCTTCCGCGAGTTGATTGATCGGACGATGTTGCCCACGATCGTCACCTCTTTCTACGACAAGGAAAATCCCTTACCGACGATCGGCTATGACAACCGTTATGCGTCCCGCCTGGCTTTGCAGCATCTGATTGACCTCGGCCACAGGCACGTCGCCGTTGTGCATGGCCCCGCCCACAACAACGACAGGACGCAACTGCGTCTGGCAGGCGTACACGATCTGCCCTGGGATGGAAAAATCTCTACATACGAGACCGACATCAGCCTGTCGGGCGGCGCCAGCAGCGTTGCGCGCATTTGCGCAGAGATTGATCGGCCGGACGCGATACTTTGCCTGTCAGATGTTCTTGCGCTGGGAGTTTTGTTTGGCCTTCAGTCAAAGGGCATCTCAGTGCCTGATCAGATTTCGCTGGTCGGGATCGATGATCTTCCAAGCTCGGCTGTCGCGGTGCCGTCGTTGACCACCGTGCACCTTCCCGTTCTTCGCATGGGAGAAAAGGCAGCCGTCGCCATGGCAAGCTGGATTACAGATCAGAAAAAACCCCGATCAGAACAGCTCCGACCCGAATTGGTGGTGCGTGAGTCGACCATTTTGCGCGCGCAATGAACCTGCGTTCGGCGCGCGGGTGCCAACCCGTCAGTCGCGGCGCGACGCGATTGTCCGGAACTCACCGCTGAGCCATGGGAACCGGGATGTCATATGCTCGATAAAATGCTGCTCGATCAAGCTCTGCATTCTATTGTGAATAAGCCGCGATGTGCTGGCCGGGTACACATTGGTCGTAAACAGCGAGACTGTGCGCGCGAAACTCTTGCCTGGCAAGGGAACTGCCCGCGTGCTTTCGTGAAACCGCCTTGCGCGATAATAGCTCGCCGCGGTGGTTATCGTCCATCCAGCTCCCTCGGCTACCAGACCAACGATCGACTGATTGCACTCCAGCTCGAACCGATTGGGGAGGTCGATCTTGCTGCGGGTCAGCTGCGTTTCGATCAGCTTGCCTATGGTGTGATCCCGCGAATACCGCAAGAACGGTAGCCGCTCGCCGGCGGCGCTCAGGCTGGTCAGCTCACCCTCGAAAACCGGCGGTAATACGACAATGAACGGGTCGCGCATCAACGGGTATTCCACCAGCCCTTCGATGTTTCCGACGGGCCGCGTGGCAACACCTGCGTCCAGCCGCTGCGTCTGCAATTTTTCGATGATTTCATGGCTGGGGCGCGTGAAATGCCGAAAGCTGCAGCGGGGCAGATTCGCGGACAGAAATCGGAACAGTTCGGGGGCGATCTGGTTGTCGAACTCGTCAATCAGGGCCAGGCGCAAATCGGTCGCGTGCTGCCAGCTTCCGGAACGAATCTCGGCTTCGCCCCGTCGCAGGGCGGTCAGCCCCTCATAAACATGCCGTGCAAACACGGTGCCGGCCGGGGTCAGCCCCATGGGGCGACGGCTATGATCCACCAGCTCAACGTCCAGTGTTTTTTCCAGGCTGCGCAAGTGGTTAGAGACAGTGCTGATCGATAGTCCCGTCTCTGCCGAAACCTTCTGAATCGAACCCAGTTTCGAAATCAGCTGAAACACTTCCAGCCATTTGAGGCTGAGCGGTTTTCTTGTCACCGGATGGCTCCCGCAATTGTGACCCTTATGGAATAAAGCGAAACAAAGTTTCGCTTTATTCGCAACTAAGAAATTGTTTCACTGTTTTTGCGGCCTCCGTCTATGTATGAAATACTGACCAGACTTTGGAAGGTCACCACACACGCTAAAGTGTGACCAATCAGGGAGAACATTTTCGAAATGATCAAGAAATATCTGCTCACAACAGCTTGCGCCGGGATCACTGCACTGACGGCTTCGCAGGCCGCCGCGCTGGACGAGATCACCGTTGCGTATTTCCTCGAATGGCCGATGCCGTTCCAGTATGCAAAGGCAAACGGAACCTACGAAGAAGAGCTTGGTACGAAGATCAACTGGGTATCTTTCGACACCGGCACGGCGATGTCCGCGGCCATGGCGTCGGGCGACGTTCAGATCGCCGTCAGCCAGGGTGTTCCACCCTTCGTCGTAGCCACCTCTGCAGGCCAGGACCTGCAAATTGTGGATGTAGCGACCAGCTATTCGGATAACGATAACTGTGTCGTTGCCGAAGCGCTGGAAATCGACAAAACCAATGCCGGTGAACTGAACGGCAAAAAAGTTGGCGTTCCGATCGGCACCGCCGCACATTATGGTTTCCTGTCGCAGATGGATCATTTCGGCGTTGACCTCAGCTCGATGGAAATCGTCGACATGGCGCCTGCAGATGGCGCGGCCGCATTTGCACAGGGCAACCTGGACATGGTCTGCGGCTGGGGCGGCGCCCTACGTCGGATGCTTGAGCATGGGAATGTCCTGCTGACCGGTGCCGAGAAAGAAGAAATCGGCATTCTGGTTTTTGACGTAACCTCGGCCCCCGCCAGCTTTGTCGAAGGCGAGTCGGAACTGCTCAGCAAGTTCTTGAAGGTGACCGCAGACGCCAACGCGCAGTGGAATTCGGGCGAAAATCAGGAAGAAATGCTTGCGGTTATTGCCAAGGATGCAGGTATGGATCTTGCAGATGCTGAGGCTACGATCGCTCTGTTCACCTTCCCATCGGTTGACGAACAACTGTCGGAGAAATGGCTGGGTGGCGGCGCGCAAGAGTTCATGACCGGTGTTGCGAATGTCTTCCAATCCGCCGGAAGCATTGAGAACGCGCTGGATTCCTATGGCGGTGCTGTAAGCACGGCCCCTCTGGAATCAGCTAACAACTAAACGTCAAAAAATCGGAGATCGGCCCGCACGACGGGCCGACCCACATCTAAGCAGGAAGGAAACAGGATGCCCGAATTGGACATCATTGATTTGTCCATGCGCTTTGATCTGCCCAACGGGTCATCTGTGCAGGCTCTTCAGGACGTCTCGCTCACTCTGAAAGAAGGAGAGCTGATGTCCGTTCTTGGCCCGTCAGGGTGCGGAAAGACGACGTTGCTGAATATCCTTGCAGGATTTCTGGCACCGACCTCGGGGAAGGTCGAATTGAATGGCCACGTGGTTGAAGGCCCGGATGCGGAACGCGGGATGGTGTTCCAAAAAGGGGCGCTGTTCGAATGGATGAACGTGCGGGAAAACGTGGAATTTGGCCCACGGATGAAGGGGATGCCCAAGGCCGAGCGGGATCAGATATCTGATCACCTGCTTGAGGTCGTGGGTCTGCAGGACTTTAAAGACAAGGCCGTCTACGAACTGTCCGGGGGTATGCAACAGCGTGTTGCGCTGGCCCGGTGTCTGGCGAATGAGCCCGACGTGATCCTGATGGACGAACCGCTGGGTGCGCTGGACGCGCTGACACGGGAAAAGATGCAAGGGCTGGTGCTGAAGCTCTGGAAAGAGACCGGCAAGACAATCATCCTGATTACCCACTCAGTCGAAGAAGCCCTGTTGCTTGGGGAACGACTGATCGTGATGGCTCCGCGTCCGGGTCGTATTCACCGTGAATACAATCTGCCCTTTGCGGAACGCGGCGTGAATGCTGATCTTCGCGACGTAAAGAAATCCGAGGGGTTCGCAGAAACGCGGGATGAAATCCTGTCGATGATCTGGGAGATGGAGGAAGAAATTATGGGCCGTACGGAGCAGGTCGCATGATTGTACTTCTATTTTATGTCGGATTGTTCGCCGGTGCGTTCTTCATCGTCTACTCTCTGCGCCGCGGCCTGCAAAGCCGCAAGGATTTCACCAGTCTGAAAACCGTGACGTTCGGGGATGAAAGTGCTGTCCGTGCGGACAGGGCGGCCTCGATCATCTCTGTGCTTGTGATCTTTGTCATCTGGGCGGCCTTTACCGGCTCCAAGCTTAGCCCGCTACATGTGCCTGGCCCGTTTGTCGGTGATACAGAGTTCACCTATACTCTGGAAAGTGCCGATGGCAGCACGGACGACGCAACCATCTTTGTCCGCGTACCAGCCTTTGGCGAAGAGGCCGAGAAGTTCGAAGTAGAGCCAGGCAGCGGCTTTGCCAAGAATGACGCCCTGGCGGCACCTGCGGGGCGTTCGTCGACAATCCTGTTCGACAAGAATGACGAGACCACCCGCAAAGACGGGGCTAAAATCGTTGCGATCAACGGCCAGCCTATCGGCGCGGGCGTCAAAGTGGACACAGGGAACGGTACTGTATCGTTGACCGATAAGGGCGCGATTACATTTACTCCTGATCAGGGTTTGCAGATGAACCCAATCTGGCTGCCTGCACCCGAAACCGTTGTTTCGCGTTTCTTCGAGATTGCGCGCGAGGGCTATCAGAACTTCTCGCTTTGGGAGCATCTCGGCTGGTCGCTGCTGCGCGTTGTCGCAGGCTTTGTTGCAGGGGCCCTAGTTGGTATTCCTTTGGGCTATGCCATGGGTCTGTCCGGCTGGTTCCGTGGATGGTTCGACCCCATTGTCGAGTTCATGCGTCCGGTTCCACCACTTGCGCTGATCCCACTGGTCATCATCTGGTTTGGCATCTGGGAAACCGGCAAGATCGTTCTGCTGTTCCTCGCCGCGCTCTGGATCATGACCATCGCTGCGCGGGCGGGTGTATCTGGTGTGAACATCTCTAAGATTCACGCGGCCTATTCGCTTGGCGCGTCGAAATGGCAGATCATGCGTCACGTGATCGTGCCAAACTCGCTGCCCGAAATCTTCACGGGCGCGCGGGTTGCGATGGGCGTTTGCTGGGGCACTGTGGTTGCGGCCGAACTGGTTGCAGCGCAGAAAGGAGCCGGGATGATGATCATTGCGGCGTCAAAGTTCCAGCTGACCGATATCGTGATTATGGGCATCGTGCTGATCGGCGTGATCGGCTATGGCATCGACATCCTGATGCGCAAAGCAGAGGACTTCCTTGTTCCGTGGAAGGGCCGCAGTTAAGCCCATACAGATCAGAAACAAGAAGCCCCGGACCATGGTCCGGGGCTTTTTCGTTCTAGCCTGCAATCGCCGCGTCATGTGTTGGCCATGCGTCCTGAGGCCAAAGTGATCCGAAGCGGGCGACAGCCGGATTAAGCCGACGAGTCGCTCTCGGCATAGTCCCGCAGCATCCCGATATTGGAAATCTCTGCATGGTTGCGATTGATCTTAACCCCCACGGCCTTTAATCGCGAAAACGCGCGGCTCAGGCTTTCGGGCTTCATGCCAAGACGCCCGGCGATCAGCATTTTGTCATAGGGCAGCGCAACATCACACTCATCCGCATCGCAATCGCAGAGGCTGAGCAAAAACTCCGCCACCCTCTGCGCCCCGGTCTGCGCCTTCAACTGCTCAAGCTGCGCAACAAGCGAGTGCAGGTGGGTAAAGGTCGCCGCCAGAATCGAAATCCCGATCTCAGGATCTTCGCGCATCAGTGACAACAGCACAGGGCTGGGAATATGCATCACCTCACAGGATGACACGGCCTCAGCCGACACCGGATAGGGGACATTTCGCAGGGCGACGGCCTCACCAAAACTCTCACCTTTGGTGAAGACGCTCACGACCGCTTCGGCGCCGCTTGGTGACATCCGGAACAGCTTGACCCATCCGGCCAAAACCACATGCACGGCCTTGGCCTTCTCCTCCTGCAAAAAGATCGTCTCGCCGCGGTCGTATTGACGCCAGATTGCGTGGCTCAGCAACGTGTCTACATGCTGCTCGGGCAAGCTTTTGAGCAAGAGCGACTGCCGCGCGATCGCCTTTTGTATTTCATGTGCCACAGAGGCACCCCCCTTCTCTGCGGGCTGAAGAGGCCCGCATGTCCATCCCCTTACAGGCTATGCCAAAGCGCGCCGGAACGCACCAGTCTTTTCCCCACCGCCAACTTGACAATTGTCATGTTGCGCGCCCGCCCCGGCACTTATTCTGGCCCCATAGCCAGTATCCCCGGGAGTATACGAGATGGACTACGAGCGATTTTTTGACCAGAGCCTCAACGCCCTGCGGGATGAGGGGAATTATCGTGTTTTCATCGATCTGCAGCGCCGCTGCGGTTCTTTCCCAAACGCTCGGCAAACCGATGAGCACGCGCAACGGGATGTTCAGATTTGGTGCTCGAACGACTATCTGGGCATGGGACAGCAACCAACGGTTCTGGCAGCTATGCACGACGCGCTTGATCGCTGCGGTGCAGGGGCTGGCGGCACGCGCAACATCTCGGGCACAACCCATGACCACGTCCTTCTAGAACAAGAGCTGGCCGAGCTGCACGGCAAAGAAGCCGCCCTGCTGTTTACATCCGGCTATGTCTCGAACTGGGCAGCGTTGGGTACGCTTGCGGCCAAGATTCCCGACCTGATCGTCTTTTCGGATGCGTTGAACCACGCGTCAATGATCGAAGGCATCCGCCACTCGCGCGCGCAAAAGGTGATCTGGAAACATAACGATCTAACCGATCTTGAAGCTAAGCTTGCCGCCGCTGATCCGGATGCGCCCAAGATGATCGCCTTTGAATCTGTCTATTCCATGGATGGCGATATCGCACCTATCAGAGAAATCTGCGACCTGGCCGACACCTATGGGGCGATGACTTATCTGGACGAGGTTCACGCGGTCGGCCTGTATGGTCCGCACGGCGGCGGCATTGCCGAACGCGAGGGTCTGATGGATCGGCTGACCGTCATCGAAGGCACTCTGGGCAAAGCCTTTGGGGTTGTGGGTGGATATATCGCCGCCTCAGCCGCGCTCTGCGATTTCGTGCGCAGCTTCGCCAGCGGGTTCATCTTTACCACGGCCCTGCCCCCCGCGGTTGCTGCGGGTGCCGCGGCATCCATCCAGCACCTGAAACAGTCAAACACTGAACGAGACCTGCAAAAGACGCGCGTTGCACAAGTGCGCGCGCGGCTGGATGCTGAAGGTATTCCTCACATCCCCAACCCCAGCCATATTATTCCGGTCATGGTTGGCGATCCGGTGAAATGCAAATTCATCTCGGATACCTTGCTGGAAGAGTTCGGAATCTACATCCAACCAATCAACTATCCGACTGTTCCCAAGGGCACTGAACGCCTGCGTATCACGCCATCGCCGGTGCATACGGACGAGGATATCGACCATCTGGTGGGTGCGTTGTCAGCCTTGTGGCAACGGTGCCAAATCGCGCGGATGCCTATAGCTGCGCAATAAAATGCCCGAGTATCTGCCACCGAAACGTCACCCGTCAGGGTGGCGTTTTTGTTTCTTCAGATTAGGTAGAGCCCATAGATCACCACAGAAAACGCGGTCAGTACCATGGTAAAGCCCCGCAACCACGCGGGTCGGGTTGAAAGCTCAAGATACCGTGCAAGGATGATGCGGGCCTTGGCAAGCGCCAACAGCAGAATACCCCCTCCCAACAATGCAGGCGGCATGGGCAACAGGGTCAGAATGGCCGACGCGACACTCAGCCCCAAGAGCTTAATCCAGGCAGATGTCAGAGTACCCGCAATCCAGCGACGAGGGCTTTCTTCGGGCATCTCAATCACCCCAACAGATAGATCACGGGGAACAGCAGGATCCAGACCAGATCGACCATGTGCCAGAACTGAGCACCCGCCTCGATGTTGCGCGGTTCATCCCGCCAAGCGACCAATAGCAAGATGCCCACACCTGCCAGAACATGTGCCGCGTGAAATCCGGTCAGCAGGTAGTAGAACATAAAAAACGCATGGGTTTCGAAATTGATGCCCAGCGCGGCTTTGTCAGCATATTCCACGCCCTTTATGATCAGAAACACGACCCCAAGACAGGCCGCCCCGATCAGGGCCAGACGCGCGGCGCGTTGCTGCGCGGCGCGACGCCATCTTAGCGCCTGTGCTGCCAGATAGCCTGACGTGACCAACACCGCAGTGTTCAGCGCGGCCCCCGTCCGATGCAGATGCGCTTGTGCCTCGGCAAAACCCACCGGGTCGGTCAGACGCACGCCCATGAATGCGACCAACCCGGCACCAAATACCAGCAGTTCGGAGATAATGAGGACCCACATCAGCAACTCACCGGGCAACTCATCGATCAAAGAAGCCTCTGTCATGCGCCAACCAGCTGTCGATAGATTTGCGGCAGCGCCATGGTCAAACGATGCGGGTCGGGGATGACGGCAAAACCTCCCTGCCCGAACATACGCGAAAACCAGCTTTTGCCAGTTTTGTCGATAGTGACGCCAAAGACCGACTGTCCCGCGCGCCGCGCTTCGCGGACGGCCATGCAGGTGTCTTCGATGCCGTGGCGGCCCTCATAGTGGTCCAGATCGTTGGGTTTCCCGTCGGTGATCACCAACAGCAGGCGGCGCTTGCGCGATTGGGCTGCCAACTCGGCCGAACAATGGCGGATCGCAGCGCCCAGCCGGGTGTAATGCCCGGGCCGCAACGAGGCGATGCGCTGTTCGACCAACGCCCCCATCGGCTCATCAAACCGTTTGCAGCGCTGCACATAGACACGCTGGCGCTTCAACGAGCTGAAGGCGTGGATGGCGAAATCGTCGCCGCAGGCGTTCAGGCCCCAGGCCAAAGCGGCCAGCGCCTCGCGTTCGATGTCGATCACGGCGCGGCCTGTGACGGCGCTTTCGGTCGAACGGCTTACGTCCAGCAGAATCGAGACCGCCAGATCGCGCGCCTCGGTGCGGGATTGCTGCCAGACGCGCTCGTTGCCTTCCCCGCGGGCGCGGCGCTCCGTTTCTGCACGCACAGCCGCCTCGATATCCAACTGATCGCCGTCCAGATGGCCACGTGTCATCACCCGCCCCGGTCGCAGCGCCTCGAACTGGCGTTTGACCGCGCGAATGCGGCGGGCGGTGGCGGGGTCCTTGCCGAACTCGGCAGCATCCTCGCGGATATCGGCATCCGATGTCAGGACGTTGACGTGATCGGGCAGGTACTGCCCGGTGCGCACATCCCATTCGGGATAGAGGATACGGCCCGACAGACGCTCTCGGTTCACGTCCTCAGGCGCGAGGTCGAGGTGCAATTTCAACCGCGTCGGGGGGGCTTTAGATATCTGACCAAGTCCAATTTCATCCTGATCGTCAGCAGCTTTTTTTGCACTGTCAGGGTCATCATCGTCGACCCTGCGGTTGAGGTTCAGAAACTCCGCCCAGCTGAGGATCGCCTCGAACTTGTGGAGGATCAGACTGTCCTGACGTTCGGCCTGCTCGGATTTCCGGCGGCGTGCACGGTGGGTTTTCTCACCCGACTCTTGGGGCTGGCCTTCGGTATCGCGGCTTTCCACTTCGGTATGTGCAGAAAAGCTGACGGCGCGCAGCTCGGGCCACAGCGGCACCGGGCGGAAGTGCTGATAGCCGCGCGGGGCGCACATGTCGTCATCCAGCTCTTGCAACGCCTGCGCCTTGGGCGACAACGGTGCGGGATCACCCAGCATATGGCGCACAAGTTCCTCAACCTCGGCCTCAACAGGTGGCAGGCTTGGGATGGCGCGTTGATACAACAGACCACGACAGAGTTCAGTGTAAAGTGGGCGCAGACCGGGGGCATCTTCCAAGGTGGCTTCGACCATCGATCGGGCCGCAGCCAGCGCGTTCATATCAGCGCGCAGCGGGTCGTCTGCATCTATTCTCGTGCCTGCATGCGCCGCCGCCGCGGCCAGCCAGACAAAAAGTGCGCCATTTGCTTCGCGCGCCGGGAAAACAGCCAGTTGCTCAGGCAGGCGCAGCACCTCGCCGTCAAAAGACGGGCGCGACATAAGCTCAACCTCGGCCCCAAGCCGCCGCCGCCAGCTCAGCCGGTGGCGGGAAACCTCGGGTGAGACCGGGCGCAGTTCGACGCCCGGGTTGCCTCCCAACCCCCGAAAAAGGACTGCCAGCCGCCCCGCGACCTCTGAGAGGTCGACCGCGGCTCCAACATGCACCTGGGGTGCATCGAGGCGGCTGGCAAGGGTGTGCCACAGTTTCCCGATTGTTTCTTCGGGTTCCCATGGCTCAAAATCGATCCTGACCATCGGCGGGCCTCACCCAAAGACAGCCGTGACAAGATCGAGGAGCCCGCGTTTGATATCCTCGTCATCGGTCAGAGGTTCGATCATTGCGGCAAGGATGGCGCGGTCGGTGGACATGCCCTGTGCGATCAGCGTCGCGGCATAAACGACCAGACGTGTGGAAACGCCTTCCTCAAGATCCTGACCCTTGAGCCCGCGCAGCTTGCCTGCAAGACGTACCAGCGGTTTGCAGCGCTCCAACGACAGCCCGCTCTCCTGGGCGACCACTTCGGCCTCCATCTCGGGCGACGGAAAGTCGAACTCGAGCGAGATAAACCGCTGCCGGGTCGAGGGTTTCAGGGTTTTCAGGATATTCTGGTAACCGGGGTTGTATGAGGCGACCAGCATGAAACCGGGCGCGGCCTCAAGCTCTTCGCCGGTGCGGTCGATCGGCAGGATGCGCCGGTCATCGGTCAGCGGGTGCAAAACAACGGTGACGTCTTTGCGGGCCTCGACCACCTCGTCTAGATAGCAGATCGCACCCTCGCGCACTGCGCGCGTCAGCGGACCATCGACCCAGACGGTTTCGCCGCCCTTCAGCAGGTAACGCCCGATCAGATCGGCGGCCGCCAGATCGTCATGACAAGCCACGGTATAAAGCGGGCGACCAAGGCTGGCAGCCATATGGGCCACGAACCGGGTCTTTCCGCAGCCCGTCGGCCCTTTCAGCAGAACAGGCAGGTTGTTGGCATAGGCGGCGGCGAACACATCGCATTCGTCGCCCTGCGCCAGGTAGAAGGGGGCGTTTGCCGCCCCCAGTTCCATTTGTACGGAGCCGTCCATATCCATCACTCCGCAGGGGTTTCGGCAGCGCCGGGTTCAATCACCTCTTTCCGGGGCACCCAGATCGAGTAGATGAACAACAGCGCGCCAATGACCACAACAACACCCGAGCCAAAGCGCATCCAGTAGAAGATAGCGATCTGGTCCTGGACGTCCATGAAGTAGTCGCCAATTACGCGCTGCATATGGGTCTGCACGGTTCCGCCGAAGGTCAGGACAAAAGTCATGAACACCATTCCGCTGCTCATCAGCCAGAAGGACGCCATGTTCAGAACCTGATTATAGGGATCGCGGTTCTTCAGGATCGGCATCGCATAGGTGAAGATTGCAAGATTGAGACAGACATAGGCACCATAGAAAGCCAGGTGGCCGTGTGCGGCCGTGATCTGCGTGCCGTGGGTATAGTAGTTCACCCCGTGCAACGTGTGCAGGAAGCCCCAGACACCGGCCCCGAAGAAGGCAAGCGTGGCACAACCCAGCGACCACAACAGCGCGGCCTTGTTGGGATGGTCTCGGCGACCCTTCCAGACCATGACAAAGGCAAAGGCCATCATCGCAAAGAACGGGATCACCTCAAGGCTCGAGAAGATCGAACCGATCCACTGCCAATAGGCCGGTGTCCCGATCCAGTAGTAGTGGTGGCCAGTACCAAGGATACCCGAGAACAGCGCGGCGGCGACGATGACATAAAGCCATTTCTCAACCACCTCGCGGTCCACACCCGTCAGCTTGAGCATCAGGTAGGCCAGGATCGAGGCCATGATCAGTTCCCATACGCCTTCGACCCACAGGTGAACGACATACCACCAGTATTGCTTGTCCAGCGACAGGTTGCCCGGATTGTAGAAGGCAAAGAGGAACAGCAGCGCCAGCCCCCACAGACCCAGCAGAAGGATATTTGAAATCGCGGTCTTTTTCCCCTTCAGAACGGTTATAGACACGTTGTAGAGGAAGATCAGCGCGGCCACGACGATGCCCGCCTTGACCCATTTGGGCTGTTCAAGGAACTCGCGCCCCTCTTTGCCCAGCAACCAGTTGCCTTCGAACAGGTTGAACACATAGGTGACAACCACGCCCAGCGTGCCCACGACCAGAATCAGAAGCTGCAGATAGGCCAGCTTGGTTGAGTGGATCTCACGTTCCGCCTCTTCCGGGATCAGGAAGTAGGCCGCGCCGAAGAAACCCAGCAGCAGCCAGACAATCAACGCGTTGGTGTGCAGCATCCGCACGATGTTGAACGGCAGCAGCTCGCTCAGAAAATTGGGGGATACATAGATCCAGCCGGCCAGCAGACCGCCGATCACCTGGATCGCAAACAGACCCATTGCCACAGCGAAATAGGCATAGGCCACTTTTTGGGATTCGTATTTCATGTCTCGGTTCCCTTCTCAGCCCGCATCATTCGGCGGCCAGCCCTGCGCGTCGATGTTGTCCGTCCAGATCAGGAAGTTGGTCAGGTCACGGAGTTCTTCGTCGCTGAGGTCGAAACTGGGCATCTGCCGACGACCGGGAATGCCGGTCGGTTGCGCCTCCATCCAGCCCTTGAGGGCCTCAAAGGCGCCTTCCGGATCGTCCAGAACGCCCCAACGGGTCATCACATTGGCGACCTCGGGGGCATAGTAGGCTCCTTCCCCCATTATGGTGTGGCAGTTGATACAAGCGTGTTTTTCCCAGACGTGTTTGCCCCGAACCACGCTGTCATCAAGCTTTGCCGAATTCTCGGAATTGACGATGTACCAGTGTGAGTGGGCCGACAGGGCCAGAAAGATTAAAATGAAGAACAGGGACCCGCCATAAAATATGTTGCGGGCCATGCTCTTTGTCATGACTTCGCGCATCGCGCTCTCCTTTGCGCCGCTTTGCTAGTGCAGGGACAATGCGCCGGGCGGCCCGATGCTTCCTTAACCAAAGTCAAGATATGTGTGATTCCATGCCGCAGAGATGTTTCAGGCGACGCGGGGCGCGGTCAGGGCAGTCCACATCGACAGCACGAACAGCGCCGTGGCGATTGTCCACAACGCGGCGGCGACCAACATCAATGACATGTATATGCTGTCAGGCAGCAGGGTGGCCAACCAACGCGTGACAGCGGCAGCGGCCATGAGCCCATAGGCCAGCGCCATGGGAGACGGCGCAACCAGCGCACGACCGCTATGGCCCAACGCGGCGCGGCTCATCACCGCCAGTGTCATGCAGCCAACGCAGCCGATCCCCAGAACATGCAGCGCGCCGACTTCGCTACCAAAGCCCAGTAACGCCGCGCCCCACAGGATCAGACCCAACGCGAGCATCGCCAGCCCAAGATGCAGCGCGATCAGAATCGGCTGCTGCAGTGCCCATCCGGCGCGCCAGCGGGACAAGCGCAGCAACTGCAGCCCCCCCAGAACCAGAGCCAGGACCCCGGTCAGTCGACCGGTTCCGAGCACCAGAAATACTGCGGGCAGGCTCAAAGCCACAATCAGGCTGGCTTTTTCCAGAACAGGCACCGAAATCGGCCAGGTTGCTTCGGGTTGCCCAGCGCGTTTCATGGCATTGCGGGTAAACGCCGGTGTGATCCGTCCGCCCAACACCGCGATCATGGCGCAAAGCGCGAGCAGCCCCCCGCGCAGGCCGATGTTCACCGTATCATCGGTCAGGCTCAGCCACTGCAGGTGGGTCATCAGGTTCGAAACCCAGACATATGCAAGCAATAGCAGGAAGATCATGTTCTGGGGTTTCGGTCGGCGGAGCAGCTGCGATGCGATCTTGGCAGCCAAAACCGGAATAAAGACCAGATCCAGTGCAGCCACCATCCAGGGCGCCAAATAGGCCGAAAACCACATCGCCAGACGCCCCGCCAACCACAGTCCAGCAGTTGCGGCGACAAAGACGTACCGTGCATTTGGCGCGCCAGTCCAGTTCGGCACTGCAGTCAGGAAAAATCCGCCCAGCGCGGCAGCGGAATAACCAAAGATCATCTCATGCGCGTGCCACATGGGGGGGCTCATCGCGTAAGAGGGATCACCTGCGGCAAGGCCGGCTGCCTGCGCGGCAAGCCAAAGCACCCACACTAGCCCGGCAAACAACCCATAGAGACCCGCCGACAGGAAAAAGACCCGAAATCCCTCGCCCAACACCCGTCTCAACATAGCCGCCATTTTCCGCTCTCCAGACTTCAGCTGTCGTCGGACAATCAGTAAACGGGCGGCAAGGCGGCTCCCTTAACAAAAATCAAGCAACTCCGAAAAATATGACTTAAAAACACACGATTTCTAAGATCGCTCGGCACCCAAAATTGCCAATTCCAATCCAGTTTGGCTGCGCTGCGTTGACTTTTGTCAAGGCACCTCCTGCCCCATCCATTGCACTCTTCGCCTGCCTCACCACGCATATTTGGAGAGTGATCATGTCACTTGGAATCAGCTACAACAAAACCGGCCGCGCCTTCGGGGTCGGTTTGGCAATGCTGTTGGGCAGCGTTGCTGCTCCTGCCTTTGCCGAAGAGCCAACCCTCAGCGACGAAGCGTTTGAATCGTCAAAGCAGCTTTATTTTGAACAATGCGCGGGGTGTCACGGTGTGCTGCGAAAAGGCGCCACCGGTAAGAACCTTGAGCCGCATTGGAAGAAAACCGCAGCCGACGGCACCGTAACCGAAGGCGGCACCCTTGCACTGGGTCAGGAACGGCTTGAGAAAATCATCGCCTGGGGGACCGAAGGCGGCATGAACAACTTCTCGGACATTATGACCGAGCAGGAAATCAAGGACATGTCGACATACATCATGATGGAGGCTCCCAAGCCGCCTGAAATGTCGCTGGACCAGATGAAAGCCACCCGCAAGGTCTATGTCGAAGAAGCCGACTATCCGACCGAGCCGCTGCATGGCCGCAACTGGGAGAACTTCTTTGTCGTCATCGAACGTGACGTGGGCAAGGTTGCCATCATCGACGGCGACACCAAAGAAGTACTGGTCCATATCCCGACCGGCTATGCCGTACATGTCATCAAAGCATCCGAGCACCACAAACTGGAAGAACCCGACAACCCGGGCCGCTTCTGGTACACCATGGGCCGCGATGGCAAGATGACCAAGATCGACCTCTGGCAGACGCCCGACAAGATGTTGGTTTCCGAGGTCAAGATCGCCTATGACGCGCGTGACGTGGCAATCTCGGGTGATGGTAAATACGTCATCGGTGGCGGCTACTGGCCCCCGCACTTTGCCATCGTGGATGCCGTGACCATGGAGCCGCTCAAGGTCGTTTCGACCCGCGGTGTGAACGTGGATGGCGACTATGTCGAAGAAAGCCGCGTCGCCGCGATCTATACAACTCCGAACGAGCCAAGCTGGTTGGTCGCAGTGAAAGAGCTGGGTCAGATGTGGCAGGTCGACTATTCGGATATCGACAACCTGCGCATCGACAAGATCGACAGCGCCAAGTTCCTGCATGATGGGTTCTTTGACCCGACAGGTCGGTACTTCCAGATCGCGGCAAACGCCTCGAACAAGATGGTTGTAGTCGACACCAAAGACCGCAAGCTCGAGTCACTTATCGATGTCGCCGCCCTGCCGCACCCCGGCCCTGGCGCCAACTGGATTGACCCGAACTGCGGGCCTGTCGCCGGGACCACGCACCTTGGTGTGGGCACCGTGACTGTCTGGGGCAACGACCCCGAGAACCGCCCCGACGATGCCTGGAAGGTCTGCTACGAAGTTGAAACCGACGGCCCCGGCCTGTTCATCCGCACGCACCCGAAATCAAAATATGTGTGGGCGGACCAGACCAAGCACCCTGAGCCTGAGATTCAGCAATCGGTGCAGGTGATCGACAAGGAAACCGGTGAGATCGTTAAAACAATCCAGCTGACCGAGCAGGAAGGCCACGCGGCTGTTCACTTCGAGTTCAACGCAGACGGTACCGAGGTGTGGGTCTCTAACTGGAACCTGGCCGACTCGAAAGAACCAAACGGTGAGATCGTGATCTACGACGCTGAGACGCTGGAAGAGAAAGCCCGCATCAAGGGCCTGTTCGCGCCGACCGGTAAGTTCAACGTCTACAACCGTTCGAACCACGTCACCTGACGGGCTCGGCAATCAACACCGGAAAGGGCGGGCCCCTCGCCCGCCCTTTCTGCGTTTGACCCATCAGCCAAACTCACCGGCCAGACAAGGCCAGATAAGACAGCCAAAACGGAGCCCGGATATGACCTCGGAACCGGAAAAGAAAAAACCGATCTGGCGCCGGTATTTCCTGTGGGGAATGCCCGTGGCCGGAATTGCCGCAGCCTTTGTCGGCGGCATCATCTTCTGGGGCGGGTTCAACACCGCCATGGAAGCCACCAACACCAAGGATTTCTGCATCTCCTGCCACGAGATGCGCGATTTCGTTTACGAAGAATACACAGGCACAATCCACGACGTGAACCGGTCCGGCGTTGGCGCGGTCTGTTCCGATTGCCATGTCCCCAAGGACTGGACACATAAGATCATTCGCAAGATCAAGGCCTCAAAAGAGCTCTATGGCAAGATGGTCGGTACCATCAACACCCGCGAAAAGTTCGAAGCCAAGCGCGTACATCTGGCCATGAACGAGTGGGAGCGGATGAAGGCAACTGACTCGCGCGAATGCCGCAACTGCCACGATTTTGAATCTATGATGCCCGAGTTCCAGAAACCCCGCGCGCGTCAGCAACACCTGAATGCGATGACGGTCGGACAAACCTGTATCGACTGCCACAAAGGGATTGCGCACTCGGATGCCCGCGACCGGGCCGACGAGGAATATCTGGAGAAACTTGAAGCCCCGAACCCGGATTTCATCCGTACGATCCCGCCGGAATATCTGGCCAGCCTCGAAAAAATCGAAGCGCAAGAAGCCGTCGACGCCGAGGCTGCAAAAGCCGCCAAGCAAGCCCAACACGAGGCGGTGCAGGCTCAGATCGCCGCAGCGGTTGATGCCGCTGTCGCCGAGGAACGCGCCAAAACAGCGGGTGAGGCAAGTGCCGCACCCGCAAGCGGCGGCAGTGATGTCGGCGGCAATGTCGACTGGGCCTCTGTGGCAAGCGCCGACATGAAGCTGTTCTACCCCGGTCAGGCCTCGTTTGAATGGGTCCAGAACGGTAAATTCCATGGCGGCGCGCGCCCGCTGACCAAAGGCGGCGATCAGTGTACGACCTGCCATGCCAAGGAACTGGATATGATCGGCAACAAGATCGTGGCCGGTGGCGATCTGGAACCCACCCCGATACCGGGCAAGCGTGGCGTGATCGACGCGACGGTGCAGGCCGCCCATGATGATGAAACCCTCTATATCCGTCTGCAATGGCCGGATGCGGGCCACAATCCCGCGCCCTTTGTCGATGGCGGCAAAATGGATCCCGACAACCAGATCAAGGTTGCCATGATGATCACCGGCACCGGGATCGAGATGGGCGATCAGGTTGGCTGCTGGGCCTCGTGCCACGCCGATAACAGCTATATGCCCTTTGATCCGGGCGCAGATGCGATTGCCGCAAATGACGACTTCACCGGCCGCATGACCGCGCAGGACACGGTGACCAAGTACATCAGCGAAAGCCGCACCGAGGTTGAAACCAAGGGCCGTCGCGGCAAGGCGCTGGGGGGCTGGGACAAGCTGCATGCAGCCGATCAGATCGAGCAGTATCTGGCCGACGGCACCTATCTCGACCTGATGCGCGTCTATGCTGATGGCAGCGCCACAAACGGTTATCTGCTGGAACAGCGGGTGGTCAATGACGGTGAGATTGCCGCCTCGGCCAGCCTTGATGGTGGCATGTGGACCGTTGTGTTCTCGCGCCCGCTGAACTCGGGCGCAGCCGGTGATGTGCCGCTGGAGCCGGGTCAGACCTATACGGTCGGCTTTGCCATCCACGACGACTATGCCGCGGCGCGGTTCCACCATGTGACGCTGGATACCAGCCTCGCGCTGGATGACGACACGGCCTTTATCAATGTGGTGAAACAGTAACGGATTGGGGCCGGTTCATCCGGCCCCCGTCCACTTTTGAGGAGACCCGCCCCATGCTCTGCCCACGCTTTCTTCCCGCCCTTCTGCTGTTGGCCACCCCCGCATTGGCGGATGAAACCGCCGCCATCTGCGCCGAAGCCGAAGAACGCTATGTCGAGCTATTCGGCCAACCCTCTGCCGCCGTTGAAGATGCCGAGGTGGTGCTGATGTATAAATACACCTTCTGCCCCGTCGAGCTGACCGTCAAAGCGGGCACCACAGTGCGTTGGATCAACGTGGACAAACGCACCAGCCACTCGGTCCTTCTGAAAGGCGGCAGCGTCCCCGAGAGCGACCGCTTGTTCCCCGAGGAAACGGTTGACCTGACCTTCCTTACCCCCGGCCCGCAGGAGTATCTGTGCGGCCCCCACTGGGAAACGCAGAATATGATCGGGATGATCACCGTTGTGCCCTGAGTGTGTCGAAAAACCGATGTGTCCCAAGATGAAAGGCTCTGCCAGCGCCTGTCTCAAACGCAGCGATTTATGTGCCTTACAAGTCGTGCCAAAGCGCGATCTCGCGCTTTTTCAGCTCCATCCGAGCAAGTTGGAAATGGTGCTGGTCACTCTGCCCCCGAAGTTCAGGAAAAATTGCAAAAAGCTCTTCTGTTTGCGCGCGACCAAACCCCTTTAGAATTTGCGGCCCCGGACAGAAACTCTCCGTCCACGCCCCATCTGAATGAACCAGCTGGTGCTGATCAAACATGATGTGGACATATGTGATCTCAGTTGGCGGCAGCCTACGAATTCCGGGACGCCCGACAAGGTGTTTTGCTGCAACCAACACCTCGGGTTCTCCCAGATAATACTCAGCGACGAAATCAGACAAGAGCACTCTGTGATTGGGGGAGACGATCAGGTCGCGAGAGGGCGTGTCTTCACCAAGACTTCCCCTTTTGATAACAACCGGTCTGAGTTTCTGAAACACTGCAATTTCGGCAGAGCTGAATTGTCTCTGCGCGACCCATCGAACCTCTTGCAAACCGCAGTCTAGCGTTGCAACCAGGTCTCCCGGAGCAAGTGTCTCAACGGGTTGATCACCATAGATCGTCTTAATCAATGACCCCTTGGTGAAACATGGGACGACCATGATATCATCGATATCCCCAGATTGACTTCCCTGCAGGTCAACATCTTCGTCAAGTGTATCGTTTTCTGGAACGGTCCCGTCCGTGGGAATAAAATAGGCGTCTTTCTCGCCGTTTATCTCAATTTCGACATACCAACCGACAACTGTTCCGGCGCCTTCCAGCTCCAGAATGCTCTGATCTTTCATGGTTTCGACTGTGATGCCTTGCAGCTCGTCTTCACCTTCAGAGATCACCCCGTCATCGTTGACATCAGTAAAAGTTATCTGAGTGGGCGTTACCGAACTGCCCTCCTTACCGGCATCGCCAGATAGGCTTCCCAGGTAATATGCATTGACCAAGAAATCGGTTGGCATAACTGTCACCGTTCAGTCATTCATATTCAAAATTGTATGTTAATATACTTAAGTCAAATCATTGCCGCGATAAACCCGAAGCTTGACGATGTAACTGTTTGCTTCCGGGTATCGGGCGCGGGCTATGGTCACGGCCAACAACCGCAAATCTGAGCTCCTTAACTTATGTCAAGGAGGTCAGTTTGCGTTTCGGCCAGTCTGTCCCCATGACACGCCCGGCTCACCCAGCGACGTCCCGTTTTCGTAGCGGAATCGCAAGTGACCTAAGGGCCCGGAACACACTCAGACCAAGCGAGTTTGCTCATGAGCGGTAAGGTTTTTCTGATCGGTGCAGGACCCGGCGACCCCGAGCTGATGACGCTGCGGGCCCTGCGGATGCTGCAAGAGGCTGAGGTGGTGGTCTATGACCGCCTTGTCTCAGCCGAAATCCTTGCCCTGCATGCCCCCGGGACCCGGCTGATTGCGGTTGGCAAAGCCCCCAAATGCCACATCGTTCCACAAAACCGCATCAATGAGATTTTGTTGGAAGAAGCCCGCGCTGGGCGCCGGGTCGCGCGCCTCAAAGGGGGCGATCCGATGATTTTTGGCCGGGGCTCGGAAGAGGCTGCCTATCTGACCGCCCATGGCATCGCGGTTGAATATGCGCCGGGGATCACCGCCGCGCAGGGCGCATCCTGTTCAACCGGTGTGCCGCTGACCCATCGCGGGCTGGCAACGTCAGTGCAATATGTCACTGGCCATCGACAGGCCGACACTGTGCTGGACCTTGACTGGGCCCGTCTGGCCGACCCCGACACCACACTGGTCGTCTATATGGGCGTCGCCAATATCGGCCAGATTGCGATGGGGCTGATGACAGAAAATCTGCCCGGATCAACACCGGTTCTGGCCGTCGGTAAGGCCACGACCCCGGATGAGCACCGCCTCGTGTCGCGGCTGGATCGTCTGGCCGCCGACGTGCGCGAGGCCGGGCTGAAGGCACCGACCCTGTTCATCATCGGCAAGGTTGTATCGCTTTATGCTGAGCAGCCGCTGGCCGATCTGCTGGAGCAGGCACATGGCTAAACTCGGTCAACGCACCCAAAGAGGGGCGGCCGCGCAGCCAGCGGTTAAAGGACATCGGGAATGGGCCGCGCGCACTGTTCTGGCAAGCGTCATATTGATCGCAACCTCAGCCTTCGCCGCTGACACTCTGGATCCGGACGCCCTGAAACGTCTGGTGCATCAGGATTGCGGCTCGTGCCATGGCCTGTCGCTGAAAGGCGGGCTTGGCCCCGATCTGCGCATGCAGACGCTGCAACATTATGACGCCGATGTCCTGACCGGCGTCATCCTTGACGGCATTCCCGATACCGCGATGCCCCCCTGGCGACCTCTGATCTCGGAAGAAGAGGCCGAATGGATCGCCCGTTACCTGCTGGCACAGGAGGAACAATGAAACGTCACGTCCTAGGCCTGGCCGCCGCGCTGATGATGACCGCAGCGCATGCTGAGCCCACCGCCACTGGTGATCTGGGCCTTGTGATCGAACGCGCAAATGGCTCGGTCCTGCTGGTGGACCAGTCTGACCGGGCCGCTCTGGCGCGGATCGAAGGGTTGGGCGATCTGTCCCATGCCTCGTTGGTCTATTCCCCCGATCAGCGTTTCGCCTATGTGTTCGGGCGCGACGGCGGGTTGACAAAGGTCGATATCGTCACGCGCCGGATCGCAAACCGCGTTGTGCAGGCGGGCAACGCCATTGGCGGCGCCATCTCGGATGATGGCAAACTGGTTGCGGTGTCAAACTATGAACCCGGTGGCGTGCGGGTCTTTGACGCCGATACGCTTGAGATGGTGGCCGATATTCCAACCGGCAGCAAAACCATCGGCCTTGTCGATGCGCCCGGCCGCCGGTTTGTCTTTACCATGTGGGACACGGGCGAAACCTGGCTGGCCGACTTTGACAAGGACACGCCAGCGATCACCAAAATCGCCGATATGGGTAAGAACCCTTACGACGCGCTGATCACCGCCAATGGGCGCACCTACATCACGGGTCTGTTCGGCGAGGATGGTCTAACCGCGCTGGATCTCTGGGCCGAGACGCCCGAGCCGATCCGCATCTTGCCCGACTATGGGCGCGGGCAACAAGAGATGCCGGTGTATAAAATGCCTCATCTTGAAGGCTGGGCGCTGACCGGCAGTGAATTCGTGCTACCCGCCGTTGGTCATCATGAGGTCCTGTGGATCGACGCCAACACGCTAACCGAAACCGGCCGCACAAAAACCCACGGCCAGCCGGTCTTCGCCATGGCCCGCCCGGACGGACGGCAAGTCTGGGTGAATTTCGCCCATCCGCTGAACGACACAATCCAGGTGATAGACAGCCTCAGTAAGCAAATCATTCATGAGTTCAAACCCGGCCCGGCCGTCTTGCATATGGAATTCACACCCCGCGGACATGAGGTTTGGATCAGTGTACGCGATGCCAACAAGGTGATCGTCTACGACACGCAAACCTTTGAGAAATTGCGCGAAATTGAAGCAGACAGCCCCTCGGGCATCTTCTTCACCGCCCGCGCCCACAAAACGGGACTCTGACAGATGAGCCACATCACGGACCCGATCGACCGCGCTCTTCTGGATGACTGGCAACGCGATTTCCCTGTCATCCCGCGCCCGTTCGACAAATTGGCCAGGACTCTGGGGCTGAGCGAAGACGACGTGATCGATCGTCTGTCCCGGATGCGGGCCGCCGGACGGATCACCCGCGTTGGGGCAACCATCGCCCCTGGCGCTGTGTCCGCCAGCACATTGGCCGCCGTGGCCGCACCGGATGAGCGGATCGAAGAGATTGCCGCTGTGATCAATTCCGAGCCCGGCGTGAATCACAACTATCAACGCGAGGACGACTGGAACCTGTGGTTCGTCGCCACCGGCCCCGACCGGGCTCATGTGGACGATACACTGCAACGGATCAGTCGGCGTACCGGCCTGCAAGTGCTCGACCTGCGCCTGCTGCGCCCGTTCAACGTCGATCTGGGGTTCCGTATGTCGGGCAAAGCCCAAAACGTCCCCGGCCCGCGACATGTCGATTGTTCGGCGATGAGAGAGGGGGACCGACCGCTGCTGCAGGCGCTGACAACTGGCTTGCCACTGGTCGCCGAACCCTATGCGGCACTGGCCCGCACGCTGAACCGCCCCCCGGAGGATGTCATGGGGCGGATAACAGCCCTGCACATAGCCGGTATCATATCCCGCCTTGGCGTTATCGTGCGTCACCGCGCATTGGGCTGGTCCGCCAATGCAATGGTGGTTTGGAATATGCCGGCAGACCAGGTGAGCATGGCCGGCCCGGCCCTCGCCGCGCATCCCGGTGTCACGTTGTGTTACGAGCGGAAACCGATCGAAGGCGTTTGGCCCTATCGCCTCTATTCCATGATCCACGCGCGGTCACGCCCCGAGGCGCTGCAGGTTCTGACCAGCGCTGCGGCCCTGCCGGAACTGGCCGGCGCCTGGCATAAGGTGCTGTTCTCGACCCGCTGTTTCAAACAAACCGGCGCGCTGATCGAACCAAAGGGGGTGGCGGCATGACACTAGACGACACCGACCGAGCCATCCTCAATCGGATGCAGGATGATCTGCCCCTCACGTCGCATCCTTACGCTGCAATCGCGGCGGAACTGGATATTTCAGAGGCTGAGTTACTGACCCGTCTGAGCCGCCTGAAAGACGAGCGCGTCATCACCCGTTTCGGCCCCTTCTTCGACGCCGCAGCCATGGGTGGTGCGTTCTGCCTGTGCGCCATGGCGGTCCCGGCCGAGGATTTCGAAACCGTCCTGACCAAAGTCAATGCACATGCCGAGGTTGCCCATAACTATGAACGTATGCACCGGCTGAACATGTGGTTCGTGCTGGCCACCGAAACGCCCGAGGGGATCGAGGCCACCGCCGATGCAATCGAACGGGAAACGGGGATTCAGGTTCTCCGTTTCCCCAAATTGCAGGAATTCTTTATCGGTTTCCGGGTGGCGGCATGATCAGCGCATCAGACAGACAGATCATCGAAGCACTCCAAGGCGGTTTGCCTTTGACACCTGCGCCCTACGCAAAGGTCGCAGAAGGACTAGGAATTGACGAAGAGGTGCTGCTCGACCGTCTGGCCGAGCTTAAATCGCGCGGCGTGATTCGGCGCATCGCTGCGGCCCCCAACCATTATAAGCTGGGCATGACCTCAAACGGGATGACCGTTTGGGATGTGAAAGACGATCAGGTGGCCGAGATGGGCACTCAGATCGGCCTGCTGCCCTTTGTCACCCATTGCTATGAACGCCCGCGCGCATTGCCGGACTGGCCCTATAACCTGTTTGCCATGGTTCACGGAACCGACCGCGACGAGGTTGAGGAAAAGCGCGCCGAGATTGCGGCCATTCTGGGTGAGGCCTGCCGGGCCAAAGATATCCTCTATTCCACGCGCATCCTGAAGAAAACCGGGTTGCGTCTGAAAACGAAAGGCTGAGACATGTTCCGCCTGACCGAATACATGCAGCAACTCGTCAAACCGACACCGGTGCGTAAACGCCGGCCCGGCCCGGTGAAGCCGGTGGTGATCTGGAACCTGACGCGGCGCTGCAATCTGAAATGCCGCCATTGCTACACCGTTTCGGCGGATGTCGCGTTCCCCGGTGAGCTCAGTCACGAGCAAGCCATGGTAACCCTTGAGGATCTGGGCCAATTTCGCGTCCCGGCCCTGATCCTCTCGGGTGGGGAACCCCTGGATCGGTTCGACTTTTTCGACATCGCCAAACGCGCGCGGGAACTGGTGCCGATGCTGGCCCTATCGACCAATGGCACACGTATTCATGGCGAAACCGCAGACATGGTCGCTGAGATCGGGTTCAACTATGTCGGCATCTCGCTGGACGGCATCGGCGCGACGAACGACTGGTTCCGTGGCGTCGAAGGCGCCTTTGCCGACGCCCTGCACGGCGTGCGCGCATGCAAGAAGCGCGGCATCAAGGTTGGCCTGCGGTTCTGCCTGACAGAAGGCACGCAGCACCATCTGCCCGATCTGCTTCAGCTGTGCGATGACGAAGGCGTCGACAAGTTCTATCTGTCTCATCTCGTCTATGCCGGGCGCGGCGACAAGAACCGCAGCGAGGATGCCGCGCATCTGCGCACCCGCAAGGGTCTGGACCTGCTGCTTGAGCGTGCATGGGAAGCCGCCTCAGGAGGCCGTCCACTGGACATCGTGACGGGCAACAACGACGCCGATGCTGGTTATTTCCTGAACTGGATCCGGGCGCATTTTGACAATGCCAAAGCCGCCCATGTGCGGGAACATCTGGCAGCGTGGGGCGGAAACTCCAGCGGGTTGGGTGTGGCCAATATCGACAATCTGGGTCGCGTCCACCCCGACACCTATTGGTCGGATTACACAGTCGGAAACGTCAAAACCAGCGCCTTTTCAGAGCTTTGGACCAGCGACGACCCGATGTTGAAAATGCTGCGCACCCGTCCACGCCCGCTGAAAGGGCGATGCGGGGCCTGCCAACTGAAAGACGTCTGCGGCGGCAACACCCGGATCCGGGCCTTGCAGCTGACGGGCGATCCATGGGCCGAAGATCCGGCCTGTTACTTGTCAAACGACGAAATCGGGGTGAGCGACGCCGGCGCGCGTCTGCAGGTCACGCCGTTCCGGGGGAAAAGCCATGATCCGGCGCATCAGTTCTTTTGACATTCTGAAAACCGGCGCGCTCTGGGCCGGTTTGCTGACCGGCGCCGCAGGGGCAGACGCCCCGTCTGACTATGCGGAATTCTGCGCATCCTGTCATGGTGAAACCCGGCTGGGCAGCGTTGGCCCTGCCTTGATCCCGGAAACATTGAAACGGATGCGCGGCCCCCGCGTGGCCGCCGTGATAGCCGAAGGGCGGACCGCCACGCAGATGCCTGCTTTTTCACATGAGCTCAACGCGTTACAGATCGAAGAGTTGGCAGGATGGCTGAAATCTCCGCTGGAGACGAACCCCAAATGGGGTGAAGCCGATATCCTGGCCAGCCGCACACTGGACGAAGATTATACCCCGGTGCAGGCCCCTGTCTGGGCCAGCGATCCGATGAACATCACTCTGGTGGTTGAAACCGGCGACCACCATGTCAGCGTTCTGGACGGTGACACGTTCGAGGTGCTGGACCGGTTTGAGACCCCTTTCGCTGTGCATGGCGGGCCGAAATTCAGCCCCGATGGGCGCTATGTGTTCATCATGTCGCGCGATGGCTGGGTGCAGAAATACGATATCTGGGCACTAAAACAGGTCGGCCGTGTACGCGCGGGGCTCAACAGCCGGAACATCGCCATGTCCGGGGATGGCAAGTGGGTTGCGGTGGCGAACTACCTGCCCAACAGCCTGACCCTGCTATCGACCACAGACCTCTCGGTCGCAAAGGTCATTGATATCAAGAGCAAAAAGGGAAATCCCAGCCGCGTTTCAGCCGTCTATCAGGCCCCGCCGCGTGAGAGCTTTGTGCTGGCGCTCAAGGATGTCCCAGAGATTTGGGAGGTATTCTACGGCGACAATCCTCCGCAATCGGGGCTGGGCCATGACTTCCGCATCGAAGGGCAGTTCAAAAATCCCGATCCCTTCCCGGTGCGCAAGATCACCACGCCTGACTATCTGGACGATTTCTTCTTCGACCAGAGCTATGAATACGTGATGGGCGCCTCGCGCGATGGCGATGGAGGTCAGGTGATTGATCTGGTGATTGGCCAGAAAGTGGCCGATCTGGACCTGCCGGGGATGCCGCATCTGGGCTCCGGGATCACCTGGAAACATGGCGATACAACCGTGATGGCCACGCCGCATCTGACCGATGGCACCGTGTCGGTGATCGATATGGGAACATGGGAAACGGTCAAGCGGATCAAGACCGAAGGGCCGGGGTTCTTCATGCGCAGTCATGAGAATTCGCCTTACGTCTGGGCCGATGTGTTCTTTGGGCCAAACAAGGACGCCATGCATGTGATCGACAAGCAAAGCCTTGAAATCATGAAGACTTTGCGCCCTGCACCAGGCAAGACCGTGGCCCATGTGGAGTTCACCAAAGATGGTCGCCACGCGCTGGTTTCGATCTGGGAGGATGACGGCGCGGTGATTGTCTATGATGCGCAAACGCTAGAAGAAGTGCGGCGCCTGCCGATGCGCAAACCTTCAGGGAAATACAATGTCTGGAACAAGATCACCTTCTCGGAAGGCACCAGCCACTGAGGGGCGATGGCCGGTCTGGAAACTGGCCCTCCTTTTATACCCCGCAACAATGCTCGCGGTGGCGATCAACCTGTTTCTGGCAGGCCTGATTTTACACGGCCTGGACCTGTCAGCGATCCGCCCGGTTGCAGCGATCATATGGGCGATTCCTTTAGGAATTCCAGCATCTTGGCTGGTCGGAAGATGGGTGCGCGGCCTGATGGATGAAGCCGACAAAGCCGCGTGATCTTGCGTGCGACTATTTCTTGGGCAGCATGCCGTCAGATGACTTTGGTCAAGTATCGGGCTGAGAGAATCTCCTAAAGACTCAGTAAAGTTTGCCGAGTTGGACTCTCCATGCCCGCCCTTAGCCTCATGCACAACCTCCCTGCTCGTGCGTCCCGCGCTGCATGTGCGCTGGCGGGTATCCTCCTTCTGCTGTTGCAAATGCTGAGCCCGGTTCTGGCGAGTTCCGGCGAAGGCATTTGGGTGGAGATCTGCTCGGAGGCGGGGACGGTTTGGGTTCAGATGGATCTGGAAGAGGAAGGTTCAGAAGACCCGACCGCGCCCTGCCCGGAATGTGCTGACTGCGCCTTGTGCGCTGTCAGCGGCCCGGCACCCGTGCCTGAAGTCGCACAGGCCCGGCACACTGAAATTGTACAATTTGTACAGTGTCAGAACGGACAATCTTTCGTTTTGTACAACTCAGTTTGGCTGTGGCCTGAAACCCGAGGCCCCCCGGCCGCGACCCAAAACATAATCGAACGCGCCCTGCGCGCGTCCATGGCGTTCACCCAAGTTTCCGGAGGTGCGCCGTGGTCGTAAGTCGCGCAATCCATTTTCTGCTGGCTCTTATCCTGTCCTGCCTGCTGGCGATCAGCGCACAGGCCGACAGTCTGGCCAGCTTTCTGCCCGACATGAAACCCGCCGATCTGGTCAAAGGTGCCGATGCCTTTGGACCGGTGCGCGATGATGTTCCGGTAGCACCCGTTCTGAAGGGCGGCGAGACCGTTGCCTGGGCTTTCCTGACCTCTGACTTTGTGGGCACCACCGGCTATTCCGGCAAGCCGATCCATGTGGTTGCCGCCATCAATGACGATGCTGTTTTAACCGGCGTGCAACTGGTCAAACACTCCGAACCTATCGTGCTGATCGGCATCCCCAATTCCCGCATGGTTGAGTTGACCGAGGGCTATGCCGGGCTGGACCTGAAGGTTGAGGCCGAAACGGGTGGCGAAGGGCATGACCTCGACATCATCTCGGGCGCGACGGTTACGATCATGGTGATCGATGACAGCCTTGTGCGCGGCGGCATCAAAGTGGCACGGGCGCTGGGGCTGGGCGGGCTTTCCCCGCTGCAGGCTGATGGGCCGAAGCGTGAAATCGATATGGCGCAGGATGCGGTCTCTGACTGGTCGACGCTATCTGGTGATGGCTCGATCCGGCGGCTGACGCTGGATGTGGGGCAGGTCAATGCGGCCTTTGAGGCGACCGGCGATCAGCGCGCGATCAAGCGGCCCGAACCGGGTGAGCCGGATGATACGTTTATCGACATGCATATGGCGCTGGTCTCGGTGCCATCCATCGGGAAATCGCTGCTGGGTGAGGCGGAATATCAGAACCTTGTCGACTGGCTGGATGAGGGCGAGCAGGCCATTCTGGTGCTGGGGCGCGGAGCCTATAGTTTCAAGGGCTCGGGCTATGTCCGTGGGGGGATTTTCGACCGCATTCAGCTGATCCATGGCGACAGCTCGGTTCGCTTTTTCGACAAGCAGCAAGAGCGTCTGGGCAAGGTTGCAGCGCCCGATGCACCCAGTTTCACGGAATTGGACATCTTCAAAATCCCCGCCGATGCAGGGTTTGATCCGGCTGAGCCGTTTCGCCTGCAATTGCTGGTGCAGCGGGCCGTAGGCGCGGTTGAGAAGACATTCCTGACCTTCGATCTGGGCTATAGGCTGCCCGAGCAGTACTTGCTGCCGGTCGCAAGCCCGGTTGTGATTGATGACGCCACCGGAGAGGCGGCAGCCAAGGCCGCGCTATGGAAACGGATCTGGAAAGATCGCACTGTCGAGATTGCCGGTCTTGGCGTCATGCTGCTGGTGCTGACGGCGACATTTTTCTTCCAGTTCCATGCGACGATGAATGCGCGGGTCTTCTACTGGTTCCGCATCGGTTATCTGACGCTGACGCTGTTCTTCATCGGCTGGTACGCCAACGCGCAGCTGAGCGTGGTGAACCTGATGGCGCTGGCCGGTAGCCTGCGCAGCGGCTTTTCGTGGGATGCCTTCTTGCTGGACCCGCTGGTTTTCATCCAGTGGTTCGCGGTGGCGGCGGCGCTGCTGTTCTGGGGGCGTGGAGCTTATTGCGGCTGGCTGTGCCCGTTTGGCGCGTTGCAGGAGCTGACCAACAAAATCGCGCGCGCACTGAAAGTGCCGCAATGGACGCTGCCCTGGGGGCTGAACGAACGCCTCTGGCCGCTGAAATACATGATCTTCCTAGGGCTCTTTGGCCTCAGCTTTGTGTCGATCCCGCTGGCCGAAACCTATGCCGAGGTCGAGCCGTTCAAGACCGCGATCATCCTGAAATTCATGCGCGACTGGCCGTTTGTGGTCTTTGCGTTGGCGCTGCTGGGGATCGGGCTGTTCGTGGAACGGTTTTACTGCCGCTATCTGTGCCCGCTGGGCGGTGCGCTGGCGATCCCGGCCCGTATCCGCATGTTCGACTGGCTGCGCCGCTACAAAGAGTGCGGCACCCCTTGCCAAACCTGCTCAAACGAATGCCCCGTTCAGGCGATCCACCCCACCGGTGAGATCAATCCGAACGAGTGCGTCACCTGCCTGCATTGTCAGGTGCTCTATCAGTCCGAGGACAAATGTCCCGTCGTTATCCGCCAGCTCAAGCGGCGGGCCAAGACAGGGTCGGTCCAGATGAAGACCCCGCTCGGACAGCCACCGGCGAACCATCCGAACGCCAAACCGCAAACCGTTTCCTAAGGAGGAATGACTATGTCGGAACATGACACCAAACTGAACATCACACGCCGCGGGATGCTGGGGGCAACCGCCACCGGCGCCGTGCTGGCGGGCACCGGTATGGGCGCGACCCTGATGACCGCGAAACAAGCCAGCGCCGCCGCCAATGCGCATCTGCAGCCCGGCGAGCTGGACGAGTATTACGGCTTCTGGTCCTCAGGCCAGACCGGCGAGCTGCGCATTCTGGGCTTTCCGTCCATGCGCGAACTGATGCGGATTCCGGTGTTCAATCGCTGCTCGGCCACCGGCTGGGGGCAGACCAACGAGTCGCTGAAGATCATGACCGAAGGGCTACTGCCCGAAACCAAGGAGTTTCTGGCGAAACGCGGCTTGCAGACCTATGACAACGGCGACCTGCACCACCCGCATATGTCCTTCACCGACGGCACCTATGATGGCCGTTACCTGTTCATGAATGACAAGGCTAACACCCGCGTAGCCCGCGTACGCTGTGACGTGATGAAATGCGACAAGATAATCGAGATCCCGAATGCCAAGGCGATCCATGGTCTGCGTCCGCAGAAATTCCCGCGCACCGGTTATGTCTTTGCCAATGGCGAGGATGAGACCCCGCTGGTCAATGACGGCAGCGTGCTGGATGATCCGTCGCAATACGTCAACATCTTCACCGCCATTGACGGTGACACGATGGAGATCGCGTGGCAGGTGATCGTGTCGGGCAACCTCGACAACACCGACTGCGACTATCAAGGCAAATACGCCTATTCGACGTCTTACAACTCGGAAATGGGCATGAACCTGGCCGAGATGACCGAGAATGAGATGGACCATGTGGTGGTCTTCAACCTAGCCGAGATTGAGGCCGGAATTGAGGCCGGAGACTATCAGGAGTTGAAAGGCGTCAAGGTTCTGGACGGGCGTAAAGGGTCGAACAAGAAATACACCCGGTATGTGCCGATCCCGAACTCTCCGCATGGCATCAACACCGCGCCGGACGGCAAGCACGTCTGCATCAACGGCAAGCTGTCGCCCACCGTGTCGATCATGGATGTGACCAAGCTGGACGCGCTGTTCGAAAGCGATGCCGATCCGCGATCCTGCATCGTGGGCGAACCGCAGCTGGGTCTTGGCCCGCTTCACACCGCCTATGACGGTCAGGGCAACGCGTTCACCACGCTGTTCCTCGACAGTCAGATCGTGAAGTGGAACATGGACAAGGCCATCCGCGCCTATGCGGGTGAGGACGTGGACCCGATCATCTCGAAAGTGGATGTGCATTATCAGCCGGGCCACAACTCGACCTCGATGGGTGAAACCAAGGATGCCGACGGCAAGTGGCTGATTTCGATGAACAAGTTCTCGAAAGACCGGTTCCTGAACACAGGCCCGCTGAAGCCCGAAAACGAGCAGCTGATCGATATCTCATCCGATGAGATGAAGGTGGTTCATGACGGACCGACCTTTGCCGAGCCGCATGACTCGATCATCGTGCGCAGCGACATTGTGAACCCGGTCAATGTCTGGGATCGCAACGATGTCACGTGGGAAGATGCCCGCAAACAGGCCGAGGCCGATGGCATCGATCTGGAAGAAGGCGCCGAAGAGCCTATCCGGGATGGCAACAAGGTGCGGGTCTACATGACCTCGCAGGCGCCGACCTTCAGCCTTGAGAAGTTCACGGTCAAACAAGGGGACGAGGTGACGATCTATATCACCAACCTCGATGACGTGGACGATGTGACCCACGGGTTCTGTCTGGGCAACTATGGCATCGCCTTTGAGGTTGCACCCATGGCCACGGCGTCGATCACCTTTACCGCCGACCGTCCGGGTGTGCATTGGTTCTATTGCCAGTGGTTCTGCCACGCGCTGCATATGGAGATGCGCGGCCGGATGCTGGTCGAGCCGACAGGGGCGTAACCCATGCGTTGGCCCCTGCTCATATCGCTCCTGCTCGGCTCGCCCCTTTGGGCGGCGGACTGGGATGTGCCCAATCGGGCGGGGGCCATTAACGAGACACTGGCGCAGGCGGCGGATGGAGATACCCTCCGCCTGAGCCCCGGTGTTTACGCCGAAACACTAGTGCTGGACCGGCCCGTCACCATCGACGGGCTGGGCCACGCCACCATTGACGGACAAGGCGCGGGCAGTGTCATCACCGTGACCGGACCGGGTGTAACCGTGCGCGATCTGACGGTGATCGGCTCGGGCTCGGACCATCAGGAGATCGACAGCGGCATCCAGCTGACCAAGACGGCCAAAGCGCCTGTGGTCGAGGATAACGTACTGCTGGGCAATCTCTATGGCATCGACATTCATGGTGCAAAAGACAGCATCGTGCGCGGCAACCGGATCGAAGGGCGGCAGGACCGGCGGATGAATGACCGCGGTAATGGCGTCTATGTCTGGAACGCGCCGGGGGCGGTTGTGGCGGACAATAACATCCGGTTTGGCCGCGACGGGATTTTTGTGAACTCGTCCAAGAAAAACAGCTTTACCGGCAACCTGTTCCGCGATCTGCGTTTCGCCGTCCACTATATGTATGCGGACAACTCCGAGGTCCGCGACAATGTCTCGATCGGCAACGATCTGGGCTATGCGGTGATGTTCTCGACCAATGTGACCGTGGCGGACAATGTCTCAATCGGTGACCGCGAACACGGTGTGATGCTGAACTATGCCAACAAGAGCACCATCACCGGCAATGTGGTGAAAGGGGCGAAAGAGAAGTGCACTTTCCTCTATAATTCCAACAAGAATGACTTCACCGACAACTGGTTCCAGGGATGCGGCATCGGCATCCACTTTACCGCTGGCAGCGAGCGCAACCGTATCGTTGGCAACGCGTTCATCGGGAACCGGACACAGGTGAAATACGTCTCGACCAAATGGGTCGAGTGGTCAGAAGACGGGCGCGGCAATTACTGGTCTGATTTTGCCGCCTATGATGTGGATGGCAACGGGATCGCCGATGCGCCGTATCGCCCCAATGACTCGATGGACCATGTGCTGTGGACCCAACCCTCAGCCAAATTGCTGCTCGGCTCGCCTGCCGTGCAGCTGGTGCGCTGGTCGCAATCGGCCTTCCCGGCGCTGCTGCCGGGCGGTGTGATGGACAGCAACCCATTGATGCAAGCCCCTGAACCCCCAGCTATGAAAAAGGTGCCTCATGACGGATAAGGCCCTGTCAATTGACCATGTTCTCAAGGACCGGGGGAAGACCCGCGTTCTTGACGATATCACCCTGTCCCTTGCCCCTGGCCAGCGCGTGGCGCTGCTGGGCCATAATGGCGCGGGTAAGTCGACGCTGATCAAATCCATCCTTGGCCTGACGCCGATCCATGGCGGAGCCATTCGGATCGGGCACGCCACCCCCGGCAGCGCCCAAGCACGACGCGAGACGGCATATCTGCCCGAGGCGGTGTCGTTTCACCCCGCCTTGACGGGGCGGGAGCAGTTGAGACTGTTTGCGCAATTGTCCGGGTCCAAGGCGGATGTGCCCGGCCTGCTGGAGCGCGTTGGTCTGAGCGACGCTCTGGACCGCCGGATCGGCACCTATTCCAAAGGCATGCGGCAACGGCTGGGTCTGGCGCAGGTGCTGTTGGGTCAGCCGAAGGTCGCATTGTTGGATGAGCCGACCAGCGGGTTGGACCCGATCTCGCGGCAAGATCTCTATGCCATCATTGATGAGTTGGCGGAGCAAGGCACCGCCGTGCTGATTGCCAGCCATGCGCTGACCGAGGTTGAGGCGCGCACCGATCGCATTGCCATCATGCGCAAGGGGCAGATGGTGGCGGATGACACGCTGAGCAATCTGTCGGCACTGGCGGGTCTGCCCATTCGCCTGAAAGTTCGCGCCAGCGCCAACCCGGATGTTCTGGCCGCCGAACTGGGCGGCAATCGGGTGAATGGCGCGTCGGTCGAGCTGCTGTGCAGCCCTGACAACAAGATGGAGGCCCTCCGCCGCATCGCCGGGATGGGCGATGCGGTGGCGGATGTGGAAATGACCCCGCCCAAGCTGGAAGACCTGTATCGCTATTATGCTCAGGAGGATGTGCAATGACCCGTTTCCTCGCCATCACCCGTACTGAAATGCTGATCTTGCGCCGCAACCGCTGGCTGCTGGTCGCGACGCTGATCATGGTGCTGTTTGCGCTGGCGCTGACCTTTGCAGGCAGCGCGCCCACCGGCACTTTGGGCGTTGATATGCTGACCGTCTCAGTTGCCTCGATGACGACGCTGTCGGTTTACCTTGCACCCTTGCTGGCACTGATGATTTCCTTTGATGCCATCGCCGGAGATGTGGACCGGGGCAGCCTGTCGCTGCTACTGTCCTATCCGGCGGGGCGCGGAGAAATCCTGTTGGGCAAGTTCACCGCCCATCTGGCCGCGTTGGGTTTTGCCATGACCATCGGGTTCGGCACCGCAGGCGCGGTTGCCGCGTTCTTCGGTGGCGCGGGCCCCGAGAGCCTGGTGGCTCTGGCGCGTCTGATCCTCACATCCATTCTGTTGGGCGCTGTGTTTCTGGCGCTGGGATACCTGCTGTCCGCCTTGGCAAAGGGGGCTACGGCGGCAGCGGGGATGTCGGCCGGGCTGTGGCTGGTTTTTGTCGTCCTCTATGATCTGGGCCTGTTGGGGGCCGTGGTCATGGACAAGGGCGGCACCTTCACCCAATCCGTCTTTCCATGGGTGATGGTAGCCAACCCGGCCGACGCGTTCCGCCTGTGGAACATCGCCGCAACCGAGGGCGTTGCGATGGCGTCCGGCATGACCGGAGCCGCGCAGGCCCTGCCCGTCTGGGCCGCGCCCGTCTCGCTGCTGCTCTGGCCGGTTCTGAGCTTTGCGCTGGCGCGTTTGGCATTCCGGAGGGTTGAGCCATGAAACGCCTCTGTCTGATCGCATTGATTGCGCTTGCCGCCTGCAAAGAAGAGGTGGCCGAGGCACCCGATCCGGTGGATCTGACCCCCGACGCGTTGAGCTTTTTTTGCCAGATGAACATCGCCGAACATGGCGGGCCAAAGGGGCAAATCCATCTGGAGGGCTACCCCGCGCCGCTGTTCTTTGCACAGGTGCGCGACATGGTGGCTTATCTCAAAAGCCCTGAGCGGGATGCGGAAATCGCCGCCGTCTATGTCAGCGACATGGGCGTTGCCGTCAGTTGGCAGCAGCCGGGGATTTCGAACTGGATGCCCGCTGATGATGCAGTGTTTGTCGTCGGAGCCAATGTGGCCGGTGGCATGGGCGCACGCGAGGTGGTGCCTTTTGCAAAGCCCGCCGAGGCCGAGGCCTTCATCCTGCGCTATGGCGGCGCAGCGCTGCCGCTGTCCGACATTCCGGCGGACGAGGTGCTGGGCCCCGTCGATCTGGACCTGATGCTGGAGACACCGTCATGACTGCCCTGTCCCGCCGCCGCTTTCTGACGATCTCGGCCGCCTGTGCCGCATTGCCTGTGGGCGTGCAGGCTGCCCCTGTGGCGCATTGGCGTGGCGTCGCGATGGGGGCGCCTGCCAGCTTGCGTCTGGAAGGTTGGTCGCCTGCGCGCGCCGCGCCCGTGATCGCAGCCGTGGAGGCGGAGCTCACCCGGCTAGAGGATATCTTCAGCCTCTATCGCCCGCATTCGCAGCTGAGCCGCCTGAACCGCACGGGTCTATTGCAGGCCCCTGCCCCAGAACTGCTGCAGGTTCTGAGCCTGTGCGCGGCGTTGCACGAGGCAACGGAGGGTGCTTTCGATCCAACGGTGCAGCCGGTTTGGCAGGCACTGGCCGAAGGCGCGCGCCCCGACGCGTTAGGCAGGGCGCAAGCGGCGGTGGGTTGGCAAAAAGTCGAGGTCAGCACCAGCGAAGTGCGTCTGTCCGCACCCTCTGCCCTGACGTTGAACGGGATTGCACAAGGGGCGATCACGGATCGGATTGCGGCGCTGCTCAGGTCTTATGGCCTGCGCGATGTTTTGGTGGATATGGGCGAGATTGCTGCGTTGGGTCATCGTTCCGACGGCCAACAATGGCGTGTTGGGCTGGCCGGGCCGGGTGGCATTGAGAGCCGTATCCGATTGACGGATCGGGCCGTGGCGACCTCAGCCCTGCGGGGCACAGAGTTGCCGGATGCAAGCGGGCATATCCTGCATCCCAAGGGGGCTCAGCCACTGCACAGCGCCTGTTCAGTCTCAGCGCCCGAGGCGGCGGTGGCGGATGGTCTGTCGACGGCGATCTGCTTGCTGGAGACATCGCAGATCGATCGGGCAGTGGCACGGTTCCCAGACGCCCGGATCGAGATGTTGGTCTAAGCAACTTAGGAACGTCTCGATCTTGGGACTCGGTGCAGCCTGTTTCCCGAACCAGATTCGCGCCCCGCGTCATCCACTCTTGGTCCAAACATCAAACCATTCCAACATAACGTCGGCAAAGCGGGCTTTTCTGCCCTTGAAATGCAACGGAACAACGACCGCTATCTCAAACCGCGCGTATGCGGTTGTTCCGTGCGTTGTGTTCCAATTCCACCAAACCCAACAACTCCAGCGTTGGTCCAACGTAGTTGGCAAAGCGCCCTCGATAACCCTTGCGCAGCCCATAATAGCCGCCAATTGGGTTGTTCACTGAGCGGGCCCAGTCTTCTAGCGTACCCGGCTTTGTGGGTTTGCCCTCATCTGCGTTACCAAGTGGCATCCAATCGCCGTGGGCTTTCAACATAGCATGCGCATCTTCAATGGCTCGAAGCTGATAAGACAGTCTCGTCTTGCCGACCTGAACAGCCAAAGCCGGGGGATTATTCTCCTCGTCTTTCCAGACTTGGAACTCGGACGTAAGTGACGGTGTCTTTAAGATCCAAGGGTCTTCCTCGGTGCCAGAGCCATAGACAACTTCATTCATGGTTTTCCGCCTTATCTTTCAGTGCTTGTGCAAATTTCTCAAAACTTGGTGTCAGGTCAGGAATGGATTTTAGGACTAACCCTGACAAAGGTCCGCTGAAGACTTCCTGCATGTCAAACGTGGTTGAGCCGCCTGTGTCTGTTAACTCGAACGTTCTGGTTCCTGTGAAAAGTCCAAATGGCATCCCGCCTTGCCAGGCCATTTTCTTCGGAGCTTCAAATGTCAGGACCTTCAGGGCAAAAGCCCTTGTAGGATCAACCTCTGACCAAAGTTTGATGCGGCTGTTCAACGAAAGTGAGCCCTCAAGCCGCAAAACCCCAAACGCCGCCGGGTCTTTTAGTAGTTCCTTTGTCAATACCGACCAAACCTTTTCGACGGTGGCTGAGACGTGACTTGTTATGCTGTACGTTTTCATTTCTATCCTTTCATTGCAAAGCAACGGATAGATCAGGTAACATGACATCTTCTGTCATATTTGCTTGCCCCTCATGCGCGCCGCTCGTCTTCTTCAAATCCTGCTTCTGCTACAAAACCGAGGGAAGCAAACATCGGTTCAACTTGCTCAAGAACTAGAGGTTGCACCCCGCACGATCCTGCGTGATGTTGATGCTATGACCGAAGCGGGCCTGCCGATCATAGTCCATCAGGGCAGTGGCGGCGGGATAGAATTGGGGTTTAACTACCGCACCCGCTTGACCGGCCTAGCGCGAGACGAGGCGGTAGCGCTTGGGCTCATTCTGGCGGCTGAAAACCCGATGGTCTCCGTTCTTGGGCTAGAAAACGCAGCCAAGCGCGCAAAGGCGAAGCTCATTGAAAGCTTGCCGGACAAGACGCGGCACGCAGCAAAGGCCACGACAAGCAGATTCGTTCTCAATAATGGTGAAGTTGTCCATGACAATAGGCTTCGAGCCATGGCGCGCGCCGTCCATGCCGGAACAATCGTGCGCATTCGCTTTGCCACAAAAGCGGAACAGACGATCCACCCTATATGGCTTGAAAAGACCGACACAACGTGGTGTGTCTATGACGCTCTCACCGAAACGGCTCTACCAATCGAGAATTGGGGAAGGTTAAACGTCTCAGCGATGCTCATCCCCGACAGACAGAGACCTGAATGATCGCCTTGGGGTCAGAGCAGCCGTTTTCCGTGCTGTGTTGTTAGGCTGTAGAGGCTTGCGTAAATGGCAGATACGGGGAGTTAGACCAAGACTGGCAGGGCCCGTGTTGTGACGAAAAGCACGACATGACTAGCACTCTACGGCAACCGCAGAAAAAGACAGGCAGCGGTCTCCGATGCCTGTCTTTTGTCTCAGGATCAGGCAGCGGCGATCTGGCGGGCTTTTTCGACCATAACCTCGGCCTGACGGATCGAGGCATAGTCGATCAGGCGACCATCCAGCGACACCGCACCTTTGCCTGCGGCTTCGGCTTCGGCCATCGCCTCGAGGATGCGCTGTGCTTTGGTAACTTCGGCCTCGCCGGGCGACATCACTTCGTTGGCCAGGGCGATCTGGCTGGGGTGGATGGCCCATTTGCCTTCGCAGCCCAGAACAGCGGCGCGTTTGGCGGCGGCTTTATAGCCGTCTGCGTCCTGGAAATCGCCGAACGGGCCATCGATCGGGCGCAGGCCGTTAGCGCGGGCTGCAACAACCATACGCGCCAGCGCATAGTGCCACATGTCGCCCCAATGGGTGGCGCGGTTGGCATCTGCGTCCGGGTCGGTCAGAACCGAGTAATCCGGGTTCACACCACCGATGATCGTGGTGCGCGCACGGGTCGAGGCGGCATAGTCGGCAACGCCGAAATGCAGGCTCTCGTTCCGCTTGGAGGCTGCCGCAATCTCGCTGACATTCTGCATGCCCAGCGCGGTTTCGATGATATGCTCGAACCCGATCCGTTTCTTATAGCCTTTGGCGTCTTCGATCTGGGTAACCATCATGTCGACGGCATAGACATCTGCGGCAGTGCCCACTTTGGGGATCATGATCAGGTCAAGACGTTCACCTGCCTGTTCGACCACATCCACAACGTCGCGGTACATGTAATGCGTGTCCAGACCGTTGATCCGCACGGACATGGATTTGTTGCCCCAGTCGATGTCGTTCAGAGCTTCGATGATGTTCTTGCGGGCCTGCTCTTTCTCATCGGGTGCAACGGCGTCTTCGAGATCGAGGAAGATGACATCGACATCGGATTTTGCGGCCTTTTCGAACATGCCGGGCTGGCTGCCCGGTACAGCCAGTTCGCTGCGGTTCAGACGCGCGGGCGCTTGTTCAATTGCGTGAAAGCTCATGGTTGAGTCCTTGCTTCAAAGGTTAGGATATATCGGGAATTTGGTGCAGAGGTTTTGGACCTCGGCCTTGACCTTGGCCTCGACGGTGCTGTTGCCGTCTTCGCCGTTGGCGGCGAGGCCGTCGACGACCTCGATGATCCAGTCGGCGATCTGGCGGAACTCGGGCTCGCCAAAGCCGCGGGTGGTGCCAGCCGGTGAGCCCAGACGGATGCCCGATGTGATCGTCGGCTTCTCGGGGTCAAACGGCACGCCGTTCTTGTTGCAGGTGATATGCGCCCGGCCCAGGGCCTTCTCGGTCACGTTGCCCTTAACGCCTTTGGGCCGCAGATCGACCAGCACCACATGGGTGTCGGTGCCGTGGGTCACGGTATCGAGACCGCCCTTGATCAACTGATCCGACAACGCCTGCGCGTTGGTCACAACCTGCTGGATATAGCTCTTGAACTCGGGGCGCAGCGCCTCGCCAAAGGCCACAGCCTTGGCCGCGATCACATGCATCAGCGGGCCGCCCTGGATGCCGGGGAAGATTGCTGAATTCACTTTCTTAGCGATATCTTCATCATTGGTCAGGATCATACCCCCACGCGGACCGCGCAGGGTCTTGTGTGTGGTGGTCGTCGCCACATGCGCATGCGGGAACGGGCTGGGGTGTTCGCCTGCGGCCACCAGACCGGCGAAATGCGCCATGTCCACGTGCAGATAGGCGCCGACCATATCGGCGATCTCGCGCATGCGGGCAAAGTCGATCTGGCGCGGGATGGCCGAACCACCTGCGATGATCAGCTTGGGCTGGTGTTCCTTCGCCAGCGCCTCGACCTGATCATAGTCCAGCATGTTGTCCTGCTGGCGGACGCCATATTGCACGGCGTTGAACCACTTGCCCGACTGGTTCGGGCGGGCACCGTGAGTCAGGTGGCCACCGGCATCCAGGCTCATGCCCAGAATGGTGTCACCGGGTTTGATCAGCGCCTGAAACACGCCCTGGTTGGCCTGAGAGCCCGAGTTCGGCTGTACATTGGCGAAACCACAGCCGAACAGTTGCTTGGCCCGGTCGATGGCCAGATTTTCGGCGATGTCGACAAACTGGCAGCCGCCATAGTAGCGCCGTCCGGGATAGCCTTCGGCGTATTTGTTGGTCATCACCGAACCCTGCGCCTGCATCACAGCGGCCGAGACGATGTTTTCCGAGGCAATCAGCTCGATCTCATCGCGCTGGCGGCCCAGCTCGGAGGTGATTGAGCCGAACAGTTCAGGGTCACGATCCGCAAGAGACTGCGTGAAAAAACCGGTGTCGCGTAGGTTGACGTTCATGAGCGCTCCACATTGTTAAAGTGGGTTTGGCCGATTTCTTAGCGAAAGCGGCAGGGTCAATAAAACTTGATAGACGACGAATTATCCTGCCATGGCGTCAGATGACCCGATCGCGCGGCGGACGGCCTGCAAAGAAGTCATCCAGATTGTCCAGCACACGGAATCCCATCGCCTCGCGCGCCTCGCGCGTGGCGCTGCCCAGATGCGGCAACATTACTACATTGTCGCATTGCAGCAGATCGGGACTGATCCGGGGTTCGCCATCAAACACATCCAGCGCGGCACCACTGATAACGCCGAACATCAGCGCCTGAATGAGCGCAAAATCGTTTATCACCTCACCCCGCGAGGTGTTGATCAGAAACGCATCGGGTTTCATCAGGTCCAACCTGCGGGCATTGATCATATGCCGGTTGGCGGCACCACCGGGACAGTGCAGCGAAACGAAATCGCATTGTGGCAGCAGCGCGTCGAGACTGTCGACCTGCATGGCATTGCACTGTTTCAACACGTCAGGCGAGACCTGACTGCGGCTGTGGACGAGGATTTTCATGCCAAAGCCGTGATGAGCACGGCGCGCCATTTGCTGGCCAATGCGGCCAAAACCAACAATGCCCAGCGTCTTGCCGCTGACCTTTGTGCCGACCAGATGGGTGGGCCGCCAGCCGGACCAATCACCGGACCGCAGCTCACGTTCGCCCTCGCCCGCGCGGCGAGCAACCATCAGCATCAGCGTCATGGCCAGATCAGCAGTGCATTCGGACAGAACATCCGGCGTGTTGGTGACGGTCATTCCAAGATCGCGGGCCGCTGGTTCACAGATATGGCTGTAACCCACACCGTAATTGGCAATGATCTTGGTCTGCGCGGCGGGCACATCCAGCGCCTCGGCGCTGAGTGTGTCCGTCACCGTGGGCAGAACCGCGTCATAGCGTTTCAAAGCGTCGCGGATTTCGGCCGGGGACATAGGTTTGTCCCCGGTATTCAGGACGGCGTTATAATTTTCGGCCAGTTGCGCCTCGACGGCGGCAGGCCAACGACGGGTAACAAGAACCGAAGGTTTCACCATTACGCAGCCTTTCCCATGACGCGGGCGATGGTCTCACCAATCACCGCAGGGTTTTCTGCAACAGTCACACCGGCGGCGGAGAGGATTTCGACCTTTTCCGAGGCGCTTTCGCCAAACGCCGAGATGATGGCTCCGGCATGACCCATCGTACGTCCTTTGGGGGCTGTCAGACCGGCCACATAGGCCACAACGGGCTTAGTGATATGGTCGCGAATGTATTCCGCCGCCTCAGCCTCTTGCGGGCCGCCGATCTCACCGATCATGGCGATGACTTCGGTATCCTCGTCCTGTTCAAACCGTTCCAGAATATCGCGGAAAGACGACCCGTTGATCGGGTCGCCGCCGATGCCAACGCTTGTAGAGACGCCAATGCCGCGCTCTTTCAGCTGCGCTGCCGCCTCATAGCCCAGCGTACCCGAGCGACCGATGATGCCAACGTTACCCGGCAGATAGATATGGCCCGGCATGATGCCCAGCAGTGCCTTGCCGGGGCTGATGGTTCCGGCACAGTTCGGGCCGGTCAGCACCATCCGCTTGTCCTTGGGATAGCGGTACATATAGCGTTTCACGCGGATCATGTCCTGCGCCGGGATACCGTCGGTGATGCAGACGCAATACCGGATACCGGCATCTGCGGCCTCCATGATCGAATCCGCTGCAAATGGCGGCGGCACAAAGACAAGGCTGGCGTCGGCTTCGGTCGCCTCAACCGCCTGCTTGACGGTGTCAAAGACCGGAACGCCTTCGACGGTTTCACCACCTTTGCCGGGCACCACGCCGCCGACGACATTGGTGCCGTATTGCAGCATGTCCTTGGTATGGAACCGGGCCATGCGTCCGGTGATGCCCTGAACGATGACGCGCGAGTTGCGATCGAGAAGAATGCTCATTTAAACAGCCCTCACTTTGGTGTTTTGAGTCAAATCGCTCTGCCAGGCACCAACCGCCCGTTCAGCGGCTTCCATCAGGGTTGTGGCGCGGATGATCGGGAGGCCTGACTGCGCCAAAATCTTCTGCCCCTCTTCCACATTGGTTCCGGCGAGGCGAACGATGACCGGCAGATCCAGTTCCAACTCGCGCAGGGCCTGAACGACCCCTTCGGCCACCCAGTCGCAGCGGTTGATACCGGCGAAGATATTGACCAGAACCGCCTGCACATTCTTGTCCGACAGAACCAGACGGAATGCTTTGGCCACACGCTCGGGCGAGGCTCCGCCGCCGATGTCGAGGAAGTTCGCAGGCTCACCCCCGGCTAGCTTGATGGTGTCCATGGTGGCCATAGCGAGGCCCGCACCGTTGACGATGCAGCCAATGTTTCCTTCAAGCCCGACATAAGACAGGCCGCGATCTGCCGCACGGCTTTCGCGGGGGTCTTCCTGGCTTTTGTCGCGCAGCTCAGAGATTTGCGGATGGCGGAACAGGGCGTTGTCGTCAAAGCTCATCTTAGCATCCAGCGCCAGAACCCTGCCGCCGCCGGTGATCACAAGCGGGTTGATCTCGACCATCGTGGCATCAAGCTCTTTGAAGGCCGCGTAGCAGCCCTGCAATGTGCGGACCATATGCTGCACCAAACGTGGTTCCAGCCCGAGGCTGAATGCGATCTCGCGCGCCTGAAACTCTTGCAGACCAACAGCGGGTTCGACGATCGAGCGTACGATGCTGTCGGGGCGCTCGGCGGAAATCTCCTCGATCTCCATGCCGCCTTCGGACGAGGCGACGATCATCACGCGCTGGCTGGAGCGGTCCAGCACAAACCCCAGGTAAATCTCGCGGTCGATCTGAACGGCGGATTCGACATAGACGCGATAGATGCCTTTGCCTTCGGGACCGGTCTGATGCGTGACCAGCTTACGACCGAACATGGCGTCGCAGGCGTCATGAATTTCATTCTCAGAGCTGCACAGTTTGACCCCACCGGCCTTGCCGCGACCGCCCGCATGGACCTGCGCCTTAACGATCCACCTGTCGCCGCCCAGTTCGCGCGCCCGATAAGCCGCCTGTTCGGGGCTATAGGCCAGCGCGCCGGATGGAACCTCGACGCCAAAGTTCGAAAGAATTTCTTTCGCCTGATATTCGTGAATATCCATTCCAAGTCTCCGATCTATACAGCAACAGAAGTGCCGGGGCGGCAGGTCTGCAGAGAAACCGGGGGCTGAAAGCCGTAAAGCGTCATCGATGATCCTCCTCAACACTGGGCGGTCATGGCCCATACATCGCGTTGAGTGACAGGAAACCGGGGCTTGAGCGTTTGCGCAACGTAGATTACTACTGTTTTAGCAAACCTAAATGAGCGGGTAAAAACCTACCCATTTAGGTAAATATACCGATGTATACCAAAATTAACACCACCCATATGGGTAGTTTTTGAAAAAAATAGGTGAAATTTCATATGAATGTGGATCCAGAGACCTCGATCGGAATTGCGCTGGCAGATAACAACCCGCTTGTCCTGTCGGCGATGTCCGAAATCTTTGAGCGCGACCCGCGATTCTCTCTGGTGGCCACATCGGCCACGGCAGAGGGATTTTTGGGGGCGGTCATCCGCGTGCCCGCGCAGGTCTGCGTTGTGGCGTGGAACCTGCCCGTCATCGGGGCCGCCAAGCTGATTGAGGTGATGCGCGAGCAGGAGAACGCCCCGCGCTTTGTCATCTATGGAGACGAAGTGGGCGATGTGCCGCGTCTGGCCATGCAGGCCGGTGCCGCCGGGTTCGCCCCACGTTCCGGCGCTGTCGAGGTTTTACTGGATACCTGTACCGATGTGGCTGCCGGCAAGATGGTCTTTCCGTTCATCGATGTGCGCAAGATGCAGCAAGACCCCATTCACAGCCTATCGCGCAAAGAGCGCGCAATACTTGAGGCTCTGGCCAAGGGCCTGTCAAATCGCGACCTGTCGAAAGAGTTGCAGATTTCGACCAATACGGTGAAGTTTCACTTGTCCAATATCTATGAAAAGCTTTCGGTCAAAAACCGAGCGCAGGCGATTGCCTACTACTATTCCTCAAAGCACTCTGACGGGTAGCGGTTAGAAAAGCCCGGACAGGTCGGCCTGCGGCGCGGTCCGTGTGACGGTCGTCTCACGTGTCGCCCGTTCAGACTGCACGTCAACAACCAGATCGCGCGCGTTCTCGAACCGGTCAAAATACGGCATACCGATGCTGTCGACCGCCGTCATATCCTGACAGCGGATGACATATTCTCCGTGAAATTCAGAATGCGCAGCGTCGTCGCTGACCAGTGTCACATTGGCCGACACGGTCGTACATCCGGCAATCTCGGGCAGCGTGAACAGCTCCATCGGGTTGGAAAGCTCCGAAATCGCCCCCGCGACCCGCGCGCGATCTTCGTCATCAGCAGCCGGATGTTCGAAGCCCACAATGTCTGAACCGGGCACAATTAGGGAAACTGTGATATCCGGTCCTGAATTCAAAATCTTAAGAAGACCCGTTCCATGGCTATGGGAATCGGTCAACTGCGGCTCCTGAGCGGACAGCACCACAGGACACAGCAAAAAAGACATAATCGTACGCTTCATACCCATAACAACCAAACCGAGAATCACGCCATAGAGCTTAGCTATTTTGCGATGGCACGCAAAGAGGGCGGGCCGTCACGTCACATGACATACGGGCGATTTGCCGCTTAGTGCGGTGGCATCCGGATTTCAACCAGAAGCAGATTGGCGCTCATCCGCTTTAGACCTTCCGGGATGTGGTTAGGCGCGACCCATACCTGACAATAAAACTCAGGTTGACTTAACCCACTAAATCACTCAGTTAAATGGCGCGTATCGTTTCTGACAAGAAAGACCAAACGACATGACCAAATTGTTTACCGCGACCAGCGCTTTGACACTGTGCATCGCGTCCGTCGCCGCTGCTGACGCGCCTTCGAAGGCAGATGTCCTCAACACTTATGCCAATATCGCCGAAGCCAAATATGATGACAGCCTGATTGCTGCGCGCACCCTGCAGACTGCAATCGCTGCTTTGATCGCTGAACCGTCGGATGCCACGCTGACCGCCGCCCGCGCTGCCTGGATAGCGGCACGCGTTCCCTATCAGCAAACTGAGGTGTACCGCTTTGGCAACGCCATCGTTGACGACTGGGAAGGCAAGGTGAACGCTTGGCCGCTGGATGAAGGCCTGATCGACTATGTGGATGCGGCCTATGGCGGGGCGACGGATGAAAACGAATTTGCGGTTCTGAACGTCATCGCCAACCCGAGCTTTGAGCTGTCAGGCACGACAATTGATGCTGGCACGATCACCCCCGAACTGCTGGCTGAGACTCTGCATGAGGCCGACGGGATCGAGGCCAATGTCGCCACCGGCTATCACGCGATCGAGTTTCTGCTGTGGGGGCAGGACATGAACGGCCATGGCGCAGGCGCGGGGAACCGCCCCTGGAGCGACTATGCGCAAGGGGACGATTGCACCGGCGGCAATTGCGACCGTCGTGCCCAGTACCTGAGTGCGGCGACCGATCTGCTGATCAGCGATCTGGAATGGATGGCAGCACAGTGGCAGCAAGGCGGCGCAGCACGCGCGGCCCTGACCGAGAACGAAAGCGCGGGCGTCAGCGCGATCCTGACTGGCATGGGCTCGCTCTCTTATGGCGAGCAGGCGGGCGAGCGTATGCGCTTGGGCCTGATGTTGAACGATCCCGAAGAAGAGCATGATTGTTTTTCGGACAACACCCACAACAGCCACTATTATGACGGGCTGGGCATCCAGAACGTCTATCTGGGGACCTATGTGCGCATCGATGGCACACCGGTTCAGGGCGCATCGCTTTCGGATCTGGTGACTGGGGTTGATCCCGCTCTGGACATCGAGATGAAGGCCAAGCTGTCAACCACCATGCAGGCACTGGGACGTCTGAAATCGACGGCCGAGGCAGGCTTTGCCTATGACCAGATGCTGGAGGCCGGCAATGCCGGTGGCGAGGCTCTGATCATGGGTGGCGTCAACGGCCTGGTGGATCAGACCAGAACCATCGAGCGCGTCGTCACTGCGCTGGAACTGGATCAGATCGATTTCGAGGGCTCGGACAGCCTGGATAACCCGAACGCGGTGTTCCAATAAACGAACCTATCGGGTGACGGCACCCAACGCAGCCGGAAGCGCAGGCACTATTGCGCTTCCGGCCATTCGAATCACAAAGATTTGCGTCTTCTTACTGGACGTCAATTGAATAACTTACTATTTAAGTAAGAAATCAGATAGCCGGTCGAGTCGCCATGATCGTATGCCACTGCACCAACATCTCTGACACTGATATCCGCGCCGCGATCGACTGGATGCGGACATCTGATCCGCGGGCGATCATCACGCCTGGAAAAATCTACCATGCCCTTGGAAAATCAGCGGATTGTGGCGGATGCATGCCCCTTTTCCTAGACACGATGCGATCAAGCGATAAGCTGGAAGTACCCATGCAACTCCGTTCATTGCGCAGCGGAGTAACACAGGAGAGTACAGATGAAGGGCGACCCAAAAGTCATCGAATATCTCAACAAATCTCTGCGGCATGAGCTGACCGCAGTCAGCCAGTATTGGTTGCACTACAGGCTTCAGGAAGATTGGGGTCTGGGCCATATGGCCAAGAAAAGCCGCGAAGAATCCATCGAAGAGATGGAACATGCGGACAAGCTGATCGAGCGGATTATTTTTCTGGAGGGTCACCCCAATCTGCAAAAGCTGGACCCGCTGAGGATCGGTCAGACCCCAAAAGAAACACTGGAATGTGACCTTGCAGCCGAAATCGATGCAAGAGCACTCTACAAGGAAGCGCGCGAGTACTGCCGGGAAGCCGGCGATTTTGTATCGATGGCTCTGTTCGAGCAGTTGATGGCCGATGAAGAGGGCCATATCGACTTCCTCGAAACACAGCTTGACCTGTATGAAAGGATTGGCGAAGCCAACTATGCCAAGCTCAACGCGTCAAAGATGGACGAGAGCGAATAGCCTCATCCCAGCTGCGGTGGTCGCCTTTGCGACCACCCAAGCCCTGTCAGCACCGCTTCAGGATTCGCACCTCAAGATCATCCCCAGAACCGACGAGGAAACGGCCCGCATCACTGGTGTGACGGCTCCGCCCTTGGACTTTTCGGCTCCGCAACGTTTCGAGGAACTAAGCGCCGGAGCGGCAACCGTGCGGGCACGGTCCAATGCAGATGCGTTTTCCCAGCCCTCGGCCAATCTCAGCTTCGAGCAGGAGCTTGAGTTCCGGGTCGGCAACGGGTTGTTCAAGAAAATCTGGGTGTCGTCGCCCGCCTCGACCCTAGCATCCGACGGGCTGGGACCACTTTACAACGCCCGCTCCTGTCAGCGCTGCCATATCAAGGACGGGCGCGGTCATACGCCAGTGGATGCCGAGGACAACGCGATCTCGATGTTCCTGCGCGTTTCGATTCCAGGCAGCCTCGCAGACGCTCCGGCAGAGATCGAAGGCTATTTCGCCACCCTGCCCGACCCCACATATGGCGGGCAGATGCAGGATTTTGCCCTTGCCGGTCATCCTGCCGAATACCGGCTGGACATCGCTTATGAGGAAATTCCCGTTGAGCTGTCGGATGGCGAGGTGGCCTCGTTACGCAAGCCGACCTATGAGGCGGCTGATCTGGGCTATGGCCCCTTGCATCCAGACGCGATGCTAAGTCCGCGCGTTGCGCCGCAGATGATCGGGCTGGGCCTGCTTGAGGCGATCCCGGTTGAGGACTTGCTGGCCCGGGCAGACCCGGAAGATGCAGATGGCGATGGCATTTCGGGCCGGCCCAACATCGTCTGGTCCACCGAGTTTGATCAGCCGATGATGGGGCGGTTCGGCCACAAGGCCGGAATGCCCACGGTGATGGAGCAATCGGCGGGCGCATTCGCGGGTGATATCGGCATTTCGACCCCGTTGTTTCCGGCGGCTTATGGCGATTGCATGCCAGCCCAGAAAAACTGCGTTGCGGCCCCGCATGGCGACGGCGATGTGCGCGAGTTCGAGATTGATCAGGTCGGCATGGATCTGGTTGCGTTCTACAGCCGCAATCTGGGCGTTCCCGCGCGCCGCGATACGGATGACCCTGAGGTATTGCGCGGCAAAGAGGTGTTTCACACCACAGGCTGTACCGCGTGTCACACGCCTGCCTATGTCACCCACCGGATGGAGGATCGGCCCGAGCACAGTTTTCAGCTGATCTGGCCCTATACCGACCTGCTGTTGCATGACATGGGCGACGGGCTGGCCGACAATCGCCCCGAAGCACGCGCTACGGGCCGCGAATGGCGTACACAGCCCCTGTGGGGGATTGGCATGACCGAACGCGTGTCGGGCCACACCCAGTTCCTGCATGACGGGCGCGCCCGATCGCTGCTTGAGGCAATCCTTTGGCATGGCGGCGAAGCGCAGACGGCACGCGATACGGTCGTGTCGATGCCCAAGCCTGACCGTGATGCCCTGATCCGTTTTCTGAAGAGTCTCTGACGATGCGATGCCTTTCCCTAATCCTTGCTCTTGCCGTGCCGCTTGCCGCCCATGCGCAGGATCGTACACCGACCCTGATTGATGTGACCCAGAGCCATATCTTGCCGCGATTTGACGCTCTGGCAGGTGCGACTGAGGCACTCAACGTGGCGGCGCAGACCGATTGCCTGCCGAGCTCGGGTGCGCTGCTGTCAGCCTATGGCGCTGCGTTTGACGCGTGGATATCGGCCAGCCATTTGCGCTTTGGCCCGTCCGAGACGGAGGACCGCGCCTTTGCTTTAGCCTTCTGGCCCGACACCAAAGGGTTCACGCCCAAGGCCCTGTCGGGCATGATCGCCACTGCGGATGACACAGTCTCCGACCCGGTGGCCTTTGCTGAGCTGTCCATTGCGGGGCGCGGATTCTTTGCGCTGGAACGGATGCTCTATGACCCTGCCTTTGCCGAGCAGGGCAGCGCGGCCTATCGCTGCGCGCTGATCCGGGCCATTGCCACGGATATCGACCGCAACGCAGATGCCATCAAGGACGACTGGCAAGGGTATGCACCCCGGTTGATGCAACCCGGCGAAGATAGCCCCTATCGCACCGGCGAAGAGGCCGTGCAGGAGCTGTTCAAAGCGCTACTGACGGGTCTGCAGTTTACTGCGGATACACGGCTGGGCCGGCCGCTTGGAACAGCTGACCGCCCGCGCCCGAACCGGGCCGAGGCGCGCCGGTCAGACCGCGCGTTACGCCATGTAGAGCTGTCGCTGATTGCGTTGCGCGATCTGGCCGCGCGCCTTTCGTTCGATCACGCAGAGATTGCTGCTGACCTGGATGCTGCCTTTGATCGGAGCATCACACGGGCGCAGTCGCTGGACGATCCCGCATTTGCCGGGGTTGCCACGCCGCAGGGTCGGTTCCGGGTCGAGGCGCTGCAGCAATCGATCAACGATATCCGCCAGATCGCCGCAACCGAATTGGGCCCGACGCTGGGCGTCAGCGCGGGCTTCAACTCATTGGACGGAGATTGAAACGCCATGACCAGCCGACGTCAGTTCCTTGCGGGCCTGGTTGCCACCGGCCTGACACCCGCACGAGCCTGGGCCGAGGTCGGGGCACCCGACTTTCTGGCAGCGGCTCTGTTTCCTGACGGGTCCTATCGACTGGTCGGGCTGGACGCGCGCGGATCGATCCTGTTCACGCGGCCCTTGCCGGGTCGCGGACACGCGGCGGCAGCACATCCCGTCCATGCGCAGGCTGTGGCCTTTGCCCGCCGCCCGGGCACCTTTGCCATCGTGATCGATTGCGCCACCGGAGCCGAGATCGCGCGGTTAGATGCCCCGAGCGACCATCATTTCTATGGCCACGGCGTGTTTTGCAGAGATGGGCAGCGGCTTTTCACCACCGAAAACAACTATGAGGCCGGGACGGGCATGATCGGCGTCTGGGATGCCGGAAACGACTACACCCGGCAAGGCGCGTTCCCCTCGGGTGGCATTGGCCCGCATGACATGGTGCTGATGCCGGATGGTGCCACGCTTGCAATTGCCAATGGCGGGATCGAAACCCATCCCGACACGGGCCGCAGCAAGCTGAACCTGCCCACCATGCAACCGAACCTGACCTATTGCGATCTGAGCGGGCAGGTTCTGGAGCAGGTTGAACTGCCGCAGGCCCTGCATAAGAACTCGATCCGCCATCTCGCGGTGCGACAGGATGGGCTGGTGGCTTTTGCCCTGCAATGGCAGGGCGATGCGACGCAGCACCCTCCGCTGCTGGGTCTGCACGTCAGGGGAAGCGACGCGCAGCTGCTGTCGGCCCCGGACGCGGTTCAACACAGATTGCAAGGATATGCGGGCAGCGTTGGGTTCTCTGCCGATGGGCAAAGCGTTGCGATCACCTGCCCGCGTGGCAATGCGCTGCTCAGCTTTGATGCCGAGAGTGGCAGTTTCAACGATGCGTTTACGCTCGACGATGTCTGCGGGCTGAGCCCCGCGCCTGATGGGTTGATATTCACCACTGGAACCGGCCGCATCGGAACCCTGTCAGCCACAGGTGTCGATATCCGAGCAAACACCGCGTGCCAATGGGACAACCACCTGATCCCGATTGGCTCTATCTCTTAGCGCATCCCATGGATTAGGCTTGGAAGAATCGCATCGCTGCCGTATTTGCGGGCGCGAAACCGGCACCACGACCAAGGACTGATTTTCTTGAAACAGATGTCTGACGCACCGCATTGTCTTTATGGGGTTGAGAAATGGGGCAAGGGCCTCATTGAGGTGACGGATGGGGGCGAGATCGGTCTGCGCAATCCGCTGGCGCCTGAGGCGGCCGCGATCAGCCTGCCCGGCATTCTGAGCGATCTGGATGAGCGGGGCATCAAGGCCCCGATGCTGTTGCGGATCAGTTCCTATCTGGAACATGAGATCACGCATATCAACGAAGGCTTTGCCGAGGCGATCGCCCGCACCGGATACAAGGGCAACTATCGCGGCGTTTTCCCGATCAAGGTGAACCAGCAGGCCCAGGTGGTCGACCGGATCGTCGCGTTTGGCAAGAAATACGAATACGGGCTTGAGGCCGGATCAAAGCCCGAACTTGTCATCGCGCTGGCCCATCGCCTGTCGCGCGAGGCGCTGATCGTTTGCAACGGCGTCAAGGATGCCGAATTCATCCAACTGGCCATCCTCAGCCGCAAGATCGGGTTCAACACGGTGATCGTTCTGGAAAGCCCGAAAGAAGCGGACACGGTGATCGACGTCTATAACGACCTTGGGATCGAACCGCTGCTGGGCGTACGGGTCAAGCTGACCAACCAGATCAGCGGCAAATGGGAAGAAAGTTCGGGCGACCGTTCTGCCTTTGGCATGAACACCGATCAGCTGGTGGCCACCGTTGACAAGCTGAAAGACGCAGGCCTGCTACATTGCCTTAAGTTGCAGCACTCGCATCTGGGCAGCCAGGTGCAGGACGTCAACGACGTGCGCCGCGCCGTGGGCGAGGCCTGCCGATACTATACCGAGCTGACCCGCGAGGGCGTGCCGCTGACCCATCTGGATCTGGGCGGCGGCATGGGCGTGGACTACACCGGCGAGAAAAAAGCCGCTGAGAATTCGATCAACTATACGGTCGAAGAATACTGCGCCAATGTCGTCGAGACCGTCGCCTATGCCATGGACGAGGCAGAGATCGATCACCCAACGCTGGTGACCGAGAGCGGGCGCGCGGTGGTGGCCACCTCTTCGATGCTGCTGTTCAACGTGCTGGAGACCACGCTTTATGATGCGCCCGACGGCCCCGAGGTCGAGCCCGAGGACCATCATCTGGTCTCGGACCTTGCCGCGGTGCATGACTACCTTAGCCAGGACCGTTTGCAGGAATGCTGGAACGATGCGGGGTTCTACCGCAATGAGCTGCGCGCGCTGTTCCGGCGTGGCTATGTCGACCTGCGGCAGATGGCGCGCGCCGAACGCATTTATCTGTCGCTGATGGCGCGTCTCAAAGCGCTGGCAGCCAGCGACAGCCTTGAGACGGATGTGGACGACCAGCTTGAGAAGGTCGCCGATATCTATCATTGCAATTTCTCGCTGTTCCAGTCGCTGCCCGATGTCTGGGCGATTGACCAGCTGCACCCGATTGTGCCGCTGCAGGGCCTGAATGAAACACCCGACCGCCGCGCGGTTTTATCCGACATCACCTGCGACAGCGACGGCAAGATCGACCGGTTCATTCTGGCCGATGGCGTCTCGCCCAGCCTGCCGGTGCATTCGCTGCCCGAAGTGGGCGAATATTACATGGGTGTCTTCTTTGTCGGTGCCTATCAGGAAACGCTGGGCGATCTGCACAACCTCTTTGGCGACACCAACGTCGTCACCATCGACCTGCGCGCTGACGGCGGCTTTGATCTGCTGCACGAACAAGAGGGCGACACGATCAGTCAGGTCCTGTCCTATGTCGAGTTCGACCCGCAGGACTGCGTCGCCGCCTTCCGCAAAATGGTGGACGAGGCGATCTCGACCGGTACGCTGATGGCAAAAGATCGCAAAACCCTGATGAGCGCCTATCGCGACTCGATCAACGGCTACACCTATTACGAATAACCCCTGTGAGAGGAGACTACCCCCATGGGTACTTTGAATGGCAAAACATTGGTTGTCGGCGCTGGCGGCGTATCCCATGCCGCCGTACACAAGATGGCGATGAATTCGGATATCTTTACCGAGATCACTCTGGCCAGCCGGACCAAATCGAAATGCGACGCCATTGCCAAAGCGGTAAAAGAGCGTGTGGGCGTTGAGATCAAAACCGCCGAGTTGGACGCCTATAAGGTCGCGGATACGGTCAAACTGATCAAGGAAACCGGGGCCGAGATCCTGGTGAACCTTGCCCTGCCCTATCAGGATCTGGTGCTGATGGATGCCTGTCTTGAGGCGGGTATCCACTATCTGGATACGGCCAATTACGAGCCCGAAGATGAGGCCAAATTCGAATATCACTGGCAGTGGGCCTATCAGGAGCGGTTCAAAGAGGCAGGCCTGACCGCCATCCTCGGCTCGGGCTTTGATCCGGGCGTGACGTCGGTCTTCGCCACATGGCTCAAGAAACACAAGCTGGACACGATCCGCCAGATCGACGTGTTGGACGCCAATGGCGGCTCGAACGATCAGGAGTTTGCCACCAACTTCAACCCCGAGATCAACCTGCGCGAAGTGCTGGCCGAGGTGCGTCATTGGGAAAACGGTGCGTGGCAACACAGCCCGGCGATGACCCACAAGGTCGAATTCGACTTCCCCGCCATCGGCCCCAAAAATATGTACCTGATGTATCACGAGGAGTTGGAGTCGCTCAGCACCCACTTCCCCGAGATCGAGCGCGCCCGCTTCTGGATGACCTTCGGCGACGCTTATATCACCCACGCCAAGGTGCTGGAAAATGTCGGCATGACCCGCATCGACCCGGTGATGCATGACGGCAAGGAAATCATCCCGATCCAGTTCCTGAAAACCCTGCTGCCCGACCCAGGCGATCTGGGTGCGGAAACCAAAGGCAAAGCCTGCATCGGCGACATCGCCACGGGTCAGGCCAAAGACGGCTCGGGCGAAAAGACCTATTACATCTACAACATCTGCGACCACGAAGAATGTTATGCCGAGGTCGGCAGCCAGGCCGTCAGCTACACCACGGGCGTCCCCGCCATGATCGGCGCGGCGCAGGTGCTCAAAGGCAATTGGCGCGAACCGGGCGTGTGGAACATGGAGCAGCTGGACCCGGATGACTTCATGGACATGCTCAACACCCAAGGCCTCCCATGGCAGGTCCACGAACTCGACAGCCCGGTCGAATTCTAAGCCATGGCCCGGCGGCAATGCCGGGCAGCCCCCACCTGCGGTCGGGCACTGCCCTCCGCACTGTTCGGAGATCACATCGTGTCAGATATGATGACCACACAGGCGGGCGATGCCGGTGCCTTCCGCAAACTCGATCTCAGCCGCGTGCCTACCCCCTGTTTCGTCGTCGATGAAAAGGCTCTGGAACGCAATTTGAGCATTCTGGCGGATGTCGGCACACGTTCCGGTGCGCATGTACTGAGCGCGCTCAAGGCGTTTTCCATGTTCTCGCTGGCCCCGCTGGTGCGCCGGTATCTGGGAGGCACTTGCGCGTCAGGTATCTATGAGGCGCGGTTGGGCCGCGAGGAATATGGCGGAGAGGTCGCGACGTTCTGCGCCGGGTACAAAGACGCGGATATCGATGAAATCCTGTCCCTGTCCGACCACATCATCTTTAACTCTCCGGCGCAAAAGGACAGGTTTCTTACCAGGGCTCAGGCTGCGGGCGTTCAGGTTGGTCTGCGTATTAACCCGGAACACTCCGAAGGCGAGATACCGAAATACGACCCCTGCGCGCCGTGTTCGCGGCTGGGTACACCCATCAACCAACTGACCGCCGAAACGTTGATTGGTGTGGATGGCCTGCATATGCATACACTCTGCGAACAGGGGTTCGAACCGCTGCAGCGCACCTGGGCGGCGGTTCAAACCAAACTCGCCCCCTTCCTCGATCAGCTCAAATGGCTGAACTTTGGCGGCGGCCATCACATCACCCGCGATGACTATGATCGCGACGGGCTGATCGACTTCATCAAGACCATCCGCACCGAGCACGATATCGGCATCTACCTCGAACCTGGCGAAGCCGTTGCGCTGGACGCAGGCATCCTGATCGGAGAAATCCTCGACCTTCCCACCAATGGCATGCACCTTGCAATCACCGATATCTCGGCCACGTGCCACATGCCGGACGTGATCGAAGCCCCCTATCGCCCCGCCCTGATGGATGAGGCCGAGACCGGCCATACCTATCGTCTGGGCGGCCCGTCCTGTCTGGCTGGCGACGTGATCGGCGACTATACATGGGACACACCGCTGGAGATCGGCCAACGCTTTGCCTTTCTCGATCAGGCGCATTACTCGATGGTCAAGACCAACACATTCAACGGTGTTCCCCTGCCTTCCATCGCGCTGTGGAACAGCGAAACGGACGACCTGAAGATCATCAGGCAGTTTAGATATGAAGACTTTAAGGATCGCCTTTCATGAGCATTTTCCTCGACAGCGAACTGACGGCCACTGAGCGCTCTGAAAACGCCCGGTTCCGCGTGATCCCGGTGCCGCTGGAGCGCACGGTCTCCTACGGGTCCGGCACCGCCAAAGGGCCCGAAGCCATCCTTGAGGCCAGCAACGAACTGGAACGCATCACCGGCCATGCCGAGCCCTGCGTCGAAGGCATCTTCACCGAAGCCTCTCTGAATTGCGATGGCCCCCTGCCTGACGTGATGGAGCGTCTTGCGCAGCGCACCGAGGCCGCCATCCGCGCGGGCAAGGTGCCGGTCACTTTGGGCGGAGAGCATTCGCTCAGCTATGGCGCGGTGACGGGGGTTGCGCGGGCCCTGAACCAGCCCGTCGGCATCGTTCAGATCGACGCTCATGCCGACCTGCGCAACGCTTATCAGGGCGAAGAACACAGCCATGCCTCGGTCATGCACCTGCTGGCCGGGCAAGGCACCCGTCTAGCCCAGTTCGGCGTACGTGCCTTTTCCACTGAAGAGGCCAAAAGCCGTCTGAAAAACCACGTCTTCCACGTGGATGCCGAGGAACTGGTCACCGGCAATATCCACGCCGTCGACCTGCCCGAAGATTTCCCCGAGCTGGTCTACGTCAGCTTCGACGTTGACGGCCTTGATCCGTCACAAATGCCCGCAACCGGCACGCCGGTGCCCGGTGGGCTGGGCTATTATCAGGCCCTGCATCTGGTCGAACACGCCCTGAAGGGTCGCAGATGCGTGGGCTTTGACGTGGTCGAGCTGGCCCCGGATGGCAATGCAGCCTGGGACTTTACCGCCGCGCAGATCGTCTATCGCCTGATGGCGGCCTGCTGATCCATGGCCACGCCCCAAACATCCGGAATTTCCAACTCAGGAATGGCCCAAGAATAGGCCAAGTCTGTTGGCCTTGGACGTCAAACGGACATGGTCTTTTAAAGACGACGAAACACCTGAGCCTCACGACAGATGCCTGATATGCGGCCTTAGTTGCAGGTACTGGGTTCTGGCTTCTTGCAGATAAGGCTCGAACTTTGGCAATGCCGCCACGTCCAGACACTCGGTGCTCAGTTGAATGTCGATCAGCCTCGAAAACTGCTCATCCGTCATTGCTGGTTTTGACCAATATCGCGAGTGACGAAAAAACGGCCCCTTATGGCGCCTGATGAATTGTATCGCATCTGCCCAGATTTCACGCGCCGGGATTGGCGGTGACTCATCCACTGCAACCAAAATTACCATGCAAACATTTGGGGTGTTTCCGCTCACCTCATCGGGCTTTGGCCAATCGATCATATCCGACAGGTATGCGTGCAATAAAAAAGACCACTGACGGGTGGCCTGACATCAACGCTTTTGTCTTCTGACCCCATGAAGTGCCTGATGTGGTCGGCATCAGAATTCGGAACGTTCATGTGATAGCGCCCAATCAGGTCGCCGTGCTTGATCCATGAATAAGGAACCCGTCCTTCAACAATCTCCTGAAACCTTCCGGAATGGCTAAAAGCAGAGATTGGGGGCCCGGCACCAGGACAACCCTGTCTCCGAGCTCTATGCCATTGGGTATTGTGCTGGGCTGCAAAGTTCGGTGCGAAGTTTCGGTGTGATCCGTGGGCCCGGCTCGCGCCACAGACCGATCCGACACATTGCTATTGGGATTGCGGCCCAGATTTCCACCATTCTTTCGTTGATGTTGGTAGGCCAGGGAAGCGATACATGCCCCTGCGGCCGTCGCGGCGGCTATCAACTCTATCACGGCCAATCTCTTCGTATGCAATATCAATTGCAGATGAAAGAACTGGGGAACATGTGCAATGAGCACGTCAGAAGATTTGCAACGCATGAACCGGCCTACGTGTGACGCCTAAAGCAAATTGGTCGACCGATGCTGGACATTGGGTCTGACTGCAACTTCAGACTTGAACCGGTTTCCTGTCGTCCGAGGCATTCTCACAGGTGCAGATCAGGTCACCGGCAGTGCCGGAGCCCTTGCCTGGTTGCGCCGATGCAAAAGCGGGCGTCCGGCAACGGCCAGAAACAGGGCCGATATGACGATCCCAATAATCGCGGGCATATAAAGCAGCACCCAAAGCGCCGGATCGTCAATCACAACCGGCGCCACAAAACCCCGAACCCCCTCCAATAGAACCAGAATCGTGAACGCTCCAAAGATCTGCGGCCACAGCCCAAAACGTGAAAAGCTGCCCAGCATCAGCGTCGAATAGCCCGCTAGCGCGACGGCGATGCAGATGGCGATCCACGAAAACCGCTGGTGCAATTCCTCGACAAGCTGACCACGCGAATAGCCGTCGCGCTGGGCAGCGCCGTCCATGTCCTGCACCAGTTCCAGCGTTGGTATCGCCTCGAGACTGCGGCGCGCCATATCCGTCCCACTGGTCAGTTCAGAGATGTCATATGAGGCATCCTGAAACAGCGTGGACGACAGGCTGCGGTCTTCTGCGTTCAGGCGCAGTGCGACACCGTCGAGCATCACAAGATGGATGCCCGTGTCATTGTTCACCAGATAGGCGGTCGCGCTGGAATAGCTGACTGGGTTGTCCAGATCGCGCCGGTCTGACACAAACACTTCGTGCAGGGTGCCATCCAGATCGATCCGGCCGATATAGACCGTCACGCCTTCGGCCGGGTGCAGAAACTCACCCTCATTCAACAGCTGCGCAGTCACATCGCCTGCGACCTCAGCCTGTCTGCGCTCCAGCTGATCCACCGAAGCGGGACGCAACACCACGCTGATGATCGCCATCATCAGCCCCGCGGTCAGCCCGAACAGGAACACGGCGCGGGCCAGCCGCCACGGGCTGGACCCGGTGGCCAGCATCACGGTCAGCTCGCTTTCGCGACTGAGCCGGTTGGTGGCATAGACCGCTGACGCAAACACCGCCATCGGCATCACCGTGCGGATCAGGGTGGGCAGGGTCAGGGCGGTGAACTCAAGGAACACCATAGCCGATTGCCCACCACTGATGACGCGGTCAAACAGGCTGACCGAGCGGGTGATCCAGAACACGCCGACCAGAACCAGCGTGAAGAATCCAAACAGCACGAGCAATTGCCGAAGGAAATACCCATCGAAGCGCGACATCTGACCTCTTTAAGCGGTTCGTGACGTTCCGGGACATTATGCCATTCCCCGTGCAGAGGAAACCGGATTTGCGCAGACCCGGGATGATCGGGCGAAATGCAAAGATGGCTTTCGATCTCTGTGACTTGGGGGCCTCTCGGAACACACTCCGTCGGCGGTCCTGCCTTTCCTCTATAGTTACGAGGCAGTTAGCGGATCAACCAGCACGATTGCCACTGGCACAGGCCGGGCTCAGTACCTAAATTTACCAAAACCAACATGAACGATCAGGCAGGCCAATCAATATGACAAACAAGGGACGTGAATTCCTGTGCGGTGAAGGCGCGCGGCAAGATACAGCTGACAAATATGACGTTAAAATCCTGCGGCGCTACGAAATCCTGGGCGACCCGATCAAGGGCGCATGCCGCGAGATTTCCGAGATCGCATACAGCGTATTGCTGCTGGACCGGGATGATCCCGACACGCGGCTTGGCCCGTTTACGGTTGGATATTTCGCGGGCGATGATCTGGCGGAAAGGGCTGGCGCGAGGCTGCCCCCGCTGGAACGGCTGCGCATGCCGATGGCTGCCGATGTGGCCCCACAGGCCCCAAACGGGGGGGCTCACCCTCAGGGGCAGCAGATGGCCGCTTCGGCCAGCACGCGCGAGGCCTATGCGCTGACGACGTTGATCGCCACCTATTGGAAGCGCGACAATCTGGATGGGTTGTTGTTGCGAATCATCGAATTCCATCATGATCACCCCGAAGAGGATATCCCGCTAAAGGATCTCAAGGGGCTGAACACGCTGATTTCTCAGCAATTCACCTCGACGGAAAATCTGATCGCCCTGCTCAGGGCGCGCCACCCGGAATTGCGCGATTTTGACTTTCCCGCCATTCGCCGCCGCTTGGAGGGGTTGCTGAACAAGGGCCACACGCTGAATGCGCCGCTGGCGTTTTAACAGCGCCGCGTTGGTCTGGCTGTGGGCAGACACAACAAAGGGATGTGATTTTCTGGGAAATGGCAGGGGCAGCAGGGTTCGAACCCGCGACCTACGGTTTTGGAGTTCGTAGGTCTTACATATTCGACGATACATGCTCATATATACTGCTTTGTAATTGCAGCGTTTGTATAACCCGGTGTATAAGGAAGTATCTCCATCTAACGCACAAAACGCACAAAACGCACAAAACGCACAAAACGCACAAAACGCACAAAAATGAAGACCCGATTGAACGAGCGCAAGGCCGATGAACTCAAACCCAAGGACAGGGGTTACGAGGTCAGGGACGAAATTGTGCGTGGTTTGGTCTTGCGTGTCGGCAAGCGTGGCCAAAAAGTTTGGGAAGTCGTGTTACATCGCGGCAAGCGTCGTCATCGAGAACGCCTCGGTACTTTTCCAGACATCAGCGTGAAGCAGGCGCGCAAGTTGGCCGAGGAAGCAAAAGAGCAGGCCCATATCATTCGCTCGGATAACAGCGCTAAAACCGTTGCCGACCTGTTCGACGCCTACAAGGCTGCGCGTGAATCTGAGTTACGGACATGGCACGACATACAGTCCGTTTGGGATACTTGGGCCAAGGACCGCATTGGGCATGTTCGGGCAACCGACCTGTCCTTCTACCATGGCCGAGACCTGCGAACCTACGTCAGTAAGAAATCCTCACCGATCCGGGCCGGTTCAGTTGTCAGCTACCTGCGCCCCTTCCTCGCATGGTGTGCAGAGGAACAAATGATAAAGTGCAATCCTTGGGAAAAGCTCAAGGTTGGCGCAAAGGCAGGGCGTAGAGACCGCGTTTTATCCGGCCATGAATGGGCAGCGATTTACGCGACTGCTTGTGAAATGCCCTATCCCTTCGGGCCGTTTATCCAGGCCTTGATGCTAAGCGCCCAGCGGATCAGCAACGTCGCTCAGATGCGCCATGACGAGATACAGGGTGATGTGTGGGTGATACCAAAAGAGAAAATAAAGGCCACGCGCAGTGCCAGCGCCGCAGCCCATGAGGTTCCACTGTCTGAATCTCTGGCCGCACTGATAGCCAGTATAAAGAAGCGCGGTGATTTCGTTTTCACCACCAGAGGCGACAAACCAATCACGCCGGGGTCGAAGCTGAAAGCTAAGTTGCAGAAGGGCTCTGAAACGTCCGACTGGAGATATCACGATATCCGCCGCACGGCTGCAACGCTCATGACGACTGGCAATGAGGCCGGGAAGGCCAATAGGTTCATAGTTGAACGTGTGCTGGGCCACGCGGACAGCAGCGTAACCGCTATCTACGACCGCGCCACCTACCGGGACGAAAAGCGCGAAGCCCTCGAGGTGCTGGCGGCAACTGTATCGGGCGTTGAGGGCAGCTTACCAGAACGCACAGTCGTGAGAATTTCGAAATGATGATTGAGGCGGACCTCGGTACCCATGATGCCATAGTGGAGGTTTGCGCGCATCATTTGGGCCGAGATTTCGTTGAAGACAATTCCGATTTACTTATTCCGAGTTGGTTCCTCGACTTGGACTTTGTTCGCGCAGTCGAGAAAAGTGGGCAGGTGAGAGCAGTCAAGGAAATTCAGGACAATCTAGGAAAAGCGCTTAGGGGACTCTATTCGCTTCACCCTGATTTAAGGCAGGCTATTGAGTGGCAAGTGGCTGACAATCTTGCCAATTACGAACCAATGACACGATTGCAGACGGTTGCACTGTTGCCCAAAGATACCACAGACGAAAAAGGCGCGGACGAGGAAGGAAGGCTCGTTCTGAGGCCCTTTAAGTCGTTTAAAAACTTGGAAATCCTCATACGTACCGCTTTGTCTTCATACATTGGTGCTTCAGCGGATACACCCGGCCTTAAGGTGCATCAAGGGACGCCGGGGAAGTCAGCTAAATCCACTGCCAAAAATGTTTTGTCAGGCCTGAATATGAAAGACCTGACTTACCACCAGCGTGACGGAGAAACATGGCAGAAGGCCCTGACAATGAAGCGGTGCCGTGACTTTTGGTCGATGGCGAATGGCGTTCCTGCGCCTAAGGCTCCGTCTGGTCAGTTCGGCTTGTTCTTAGGGGATACTATTTACGCAATTGGGAAAGGTGACAATTGGCCGGTCCTAAAAACGGTCATGAGGTCTTGGGTCGGATGCGCCAAGGAAAACGAGTGGTTCCTCTGACTTCCTAAAGACCACACCAAGAGGCCTTGTTTTGCGCCTTGCTGTGGTCGTTTTGCCCCCCAATTTCCTCCAATTGATTTGTATTCACGTCGCGCCTTGGCAAACGCCAAACAGCGGCACAGCCTCAATCGGCCCTGTCCGTCGCGTCTCTGGCAGTGCAGGCCCATGCAGATGTTGAGACCCTGGCCGGGTTCAAGCCCACGTCCCTGTTCTGCCAGACGGTTGCGCAATCGGGGGAAAGGAAAAGCGGGTGCGATAAGCTGGTGATGAACGGTTTGCGCGAATACGAGCGCGAGCAATCCAGTGAATACACCGAAGCCAAAGCGGACTGGTCCTTAACTCATAAGCTGTGGACCGCTAGGCGCGACCGCCTTCTGAAAGGGGCTTCGGGCAGCAAGCCGGACAAGGCCACTGCAGCCGAGAACGATTTGAGAGCTATGGGGCCGGAGCCAGCGCAACCACTTTCCCTGAAGCTAACAGCATCAGAGCCGACACTAGAAGGGTTGATGAAGCTCTACCTAATCGGCCAGCCCAGCCTTGGTTTGTTCTCTGATGAAGGCGGTGGGTTTGTGGGTGGTCACGCCATGAACTCAGACAACCGCATGAAAACCGTTGCGGGGCTTTCCAAGCTCTGGGAAGGCGAAGCGCCTGAACGTGTTCGCGCCGGTGACGGCGCGGTGACACTGCACGGGCGCAGGCTTGCATTGCACCTCATGGTTTAGCCCATCGCCGCGCGGCCCCTGCTTTGAGATCCGATAGCATCCGGCCAGGGGTTCTTGGCCCGGTTCCTGATAACCGAACCTGTCAGCAATATTGGCGGACGTTTGAAACGCCCCGACGTGCGTTTAGCGGATAGAGGCCATGGCAGACGCGATTCAGTTGACGCAGTTCTATCTAGGCGAGGCCAAAAGACTGGCAGAAGCCGCAGCGATTTCTGAGCGGGTTGAACAGGCTGAACAGTTGCGGCGTTGGATACTGGAGTGCTGGCCGGACAGGGCGCGCGCGCTGGGCCGAACACCTCAAACCATTCTACCGGGTGATGTGGTTCAATATGGGCCGAAATCATTCCGCGAAACACAAAAAGCCAAAGAGCTACTAAACGTATTGGCTGACCACGGATGGCTGCATCATCTTGAGACCGGAACCGTCATTGATGGCGCAAGCCGCAGCCTCGCCTTCAGCATCGTGAGGAGTGAAAGACGACTTTCTTTTTCGACACTCTGGCGGCGGTGGCAAAAAATTCAAAATCAGAGGGACATCCCTGCTAAAACTGCTAATCCCGCTAAAAAGGGTGCTGAAAACCGACCCCATTTAGCGAGTTTAGCGGATTTAGCAGCCCCTACCAGCCAAAACGCAGAAATTCAGGTGGGAACAGATGACCCACCTGAACTACCCCGACATGCTCCACAGCATGGGCTAGTACCGGCTAAAGCTAGCGTGGGCGGCAGGCCCGTCACATGGACTGGCAAAGTTGTCAGTCTGGAAGAATGGCGGCGTTTGACCGACTGGGAAAAGCATGGCCCGAACGGGCGCATGTGGAACGGCAAAACTCGAAAATGGGAAAGAGAAAATGAGCAGTGAAGAGAGCCGTAATAGCCGTGAAAATACGGATGACAGAAACCGGGACGGCACTTTTGCGGCGGGCAATCCTGGCAAGCCGAAAGGAACGCGCAACAGGGCCACGCAGGCTGTTGAGCAGATGCTGCAGGGCCAAGTTGAGGAACTGACACAGTGCGCAATCGATAAAGCCCTTGAGGGTGATGTCACGGCCCTGCGGCTGTGTCTGGAGAACCCCGGCTGGCATACATCATGAAGGGCCCCAAGGCTGGTGGGCAACTGACAAGAAACGAGGATGAAACACGGGCAGAGTTTCAGACCCGGGTCAATCTCACTGTGGAGGGCAAAGCACGAGCTTGAAATCGCGAGTCGAAAAAGTTGAGCGCAAATCCGGTCTTCATGATCGGGAGGCGGTGGATAGCATCATCATCTGTTCGCTGCCCCCGAGGCTTCGGGAAGACGGATCGGTCATTCCGCGCCAGCCAGGCGATACGGAAGGTCAGAAACCGGGTTTTGCCCACATCATCAAGGGGCCTAGCGCAGGCCAGCAGTTGAGCGCCTTTGAAGGGGAAACAGTCGCGGAATTTAAGGCCCGCATTGAGCGTATCGTGTAGGGTACAGAATGAGCATTCGGACGAGACTAGGAAAGCTGGAAAAGATGTTCCAAGCCGCATTCTCCATGCAGGCCGCTGATCTTGCTGTCTTGACCTCGATATTTCTTATATAAATCATGCCGTTGATGATTGTGTGGGGCGCATTTCACGAGATGCCCGGAAGGTGCGGACTTGCAGCGGCCAGATCGAGTGGTATCGTTTGCTGATTGGTTGCAAAGTTACACAAGGGGTTTCGATATGTCATGGCTTTCGGCTCTAAAGCCGCTCCACACGCTGTATACTAACGGAAAAAAGGTTAAGCAGGTTTACGATTACGCCAAAAAAGTTGAGAAGGCTGATGAAAAAAAACTGAGTTGGGATCAGCTGAAATTCTTCAACAACAAAACGATGAATACGGCCACTAAGATGGCACGCGATGCCAAGTCCTCCATCAAAAAGGCGCTCAAGGCCGAGTTAGCCTACCCGACCTCAGGCACCTTGAAGGCCTTTATCGCCCTGATCAAAATCTCGCAAAAACAGGGCCTTGGTTCCAAACAATATGAAGCGGGCAAGAAGACGTATATCGCGGCAATCAAGACCTATGACAAAGACCTGAGAGCGACACTGGCCGCTCTCAAATCCGAAGAGAACAAGCTATTGGACAACCTTCGCACGGCGACTGCGCTGCGTGACTATGCCGACGTGCTGCAAAAGGCCTTCTTTAAATGCGCAAAGATTCCGGCGGGGCCTTCCACCGCGCAAAACGCAATGTTCTTCTCGCTTTCGCAGGATGCGCAGCAATATGGCGGGATCATGAGTGACGTGGTCAAGGACACGCAGAAGCTGATCCAAAAGAACAAGGGCTATATCAAGGACGTGCAGACGAAAATAAAGGAAAACGGCGATTGGCTGACCTGGGCACAATCGGATGCCCCCAACCGAGAGGGCAACTTAAAAAAGAACGAGAAGGCGACCAAGCCCAAGAAATAGCGCGCCGAAATGGGAGGCTTGCCTGTTAGACGGCCTTTGGGTGGGAGCATGCGTCTTAACCCGAACCAGTTCCCTAGGCGAATCCCGATAAAGCTGAGGTACGGGGCTGAGGCTTGCCTTTTTGACCAACGCATCCGGCAGGGCAATTGTCGCTGAGTCACTGCTGCTCGGATTGCCGCAGGTATTCCGCTTCGATGGCGAGGCCGAGCGCGACTTTCGGCATCGTGTTCACTTGAGTTGCTCAAGGCGCATTCTGGTCGGTCTGGTCCGTTCTATGAATTGCTGGACACACCACACTGGAAGCCTGCATGAAAGCGTCAAACGCTGAAATTTCGAAGCTCCGGTCTAGTTTAGCAAGTAAGGTGAATGACTGAGCGGCATTTATCTAAGACACTGCCCGACGCATCAGATTGAATTCTACAATTTATTCTATTGAAGCCTTCTCAATAGACTTCTTCGCAGCAGCAATCATCTTCTCGAATTCAATCCGCTGTTTCTTGTAAAAGACCTCATGCCGCTTGGCGATGGCTACAACTTTCTTCATTGTATCAGCGGGTAGGGTCTTCTTCTTCAGCATCTCAATGATTTCGGTGTTGATCAATTGCCTACCAGCATCAACTTGCTTGTAGTTTTTCTTGCGACCCTCCCATATCGCGACATCTCCCATCGCGTTCTTTACGTATAACCTGGATAGCTCCTGCCAAACCGCATTGTGCTTTCCTCGGTCTAAAAACTTGTCTTCGCGGCTGGTCATCAAGCTCACACAGTGCGACATGCTTTGGAAGTTGGCCTTCGCTTTCCCCGCCAGATTTCCTTGCGTGTAGACAAGCTTAGGAAGCGGTTTCTTAATCCTCTTAAGGACATCGGAAAGCTTGTCGTAGTGATGGTGTCCTGTCCATTCGACTATGTTCTTGTTCACATCGTCGATTGATTTCCAAATACCTACTAACTCGTCTTCCGCCAGCAGGAACTTTTGAAACGCACGCAGCTCAGCTTCGGGGTATCCAGCATAAATCACTGCTTTCTCTGGAATCGGAAGAACCATTTTTCCGTGGCTTTTGGTCCAAGATATAAAGCTCTTCCAATTTTCCGTTTGCAGTTTTTGCGTTCGCGGATCTTCTTTGTGCCCCATCTCTATCAACCTCAAACTTTGGTTAGTTCAATTACACATTGCCGAGGGCCCCTAGTGCCTTTCAACAGCATTCCATCGGGAGTCGCTTTTCCCTGCATAAGCGCACTGTCTGTAATCATTGGTGCGCCCGGTTTTGGGTTCGCAATGTGGTCTTCGTCGACATATTGGTAAGTCCCGGGTGCGTGTACATTCCCGCCCTCAGAAATCCTAAAGTCGAAACTTTCGTGATAGAGACCGCCGGCCCACGATTTGAGTGGTTGAGGCGGTCCCTTCAAATACCGATCGCGCCCGTCAGAAATATCCACCCGAATTGTACGTCCAGCTCCACGCGTAAAATCGTTGCTTCTTGTATCGTCTGGAGTGGCGTCGCACAGTAACCTACCGATGTACGTTCCATCAAACTGTGCTGTGGTATGCAGACTTCCACTACGGCCAGAATTCAAAACCACTCGCTGTCGCAATGAAGAAGTTTCCCAAGGTGTCTGAAATCCGTTTGTCGACTTCTCAACAATGTTTCGAACACGAATAAATACATCCTCGACTCTTGTACCCGACTCTGAAAGTGATCGCGCCAAGGCCGCTGCATAAGGACTGTTTGCACCTGTGCCGTCTAACGCCACAGCGCCCGGAGCTGTCGCGAAGGCAACGAGTGTGTCTGGGGGCGCTACGATACGAGACAAACCAGCAGACGTTCCGCGTAAGGCATCTATTCCGGACACTCTTGCGCCAGGAACTGCTTCAAACGGGTTGTCACGGCAGGCATCTAGCACGACCATATTTACGGCTTTATCGTTGGAACCTCTTCCGAAAAGCTCTTCAGCCGGTACAAACTGCCGCGAAACGTCTGACAGCGACGTAAGCATCACATCCGTTGGTGCGAGCCAGTTTCGCCCCTGAACATGAACAGCATGGCCCGCAAAGTAGACTATGCCGACCCCACCTCTTGACGCCAGCTTGCTTCGGTAGGTCGCAATAGCACTGCGCATTTGAGCAAGCGTCAGGTTTGTCTGTGGGCCGCCGCCTTCGAGACGGAACCCTAGGGAGCTAAGTGATTTCGCGACCAACCTAGCGTCGTTTGAGGGATTATCCAGGTTAGCCAAGTGTACATAGTTTGAGTTTCTAATAACAAACGCCGTTCTGGGGGCTCTGTCTCCAACGTACCCAATGGGCCTTGAAAGCACTTGATCAGCTACTGAAGACACATTTTCCACTTGGTCCGGACTGTTTGATCCGCCTGAGATTCTTCGGCCTTCAGCCGATTCCTGGCAAGCAGTTACAAACACAAGTGTTACAATCGCAATGAACCAACGCATATTCGCCTACCTAGTAGTGGAAAAAGAATAGCACGATTTTAAGACATTGTTGATGTTTCCGATTTGTTGTGTGACCAAGTAACTCAAAAGTCCTTCACCAACGGTGTACATATTCCTTTCTAGGTAGCACTTCAGTGGGGGAGAATCATTATCCCGCTCAGCCAACACCGCGCTTTAGTCAGATATGACAGTTGGCTTGCTCAGATCGAAACCCGCACTCTACCGAATGAACAGACTCATGTTTTACGGTGCTAGGGTCAGGACCCATTGATTTCTGCGAGGTTGCGTGATTCACGGTTCGAAAAACGAGCGGTGAACATGTCTGATCTGTTTTGGCTGACCGACGCCCAGATGGCGCGT